>JAACZV010000018.1 GCA_009996515.1 Comamonadaceae bacterium | reverse complement strand
GCCGACCCTGGCCTCGCGCTCGTTGCGGGCCGTGCCGTCGCGCACCGGAGCGGCCGGCGGCGGCTGCCAGCGCGGCAGCGGCGCCAGCCGCGGCACGGCGCCGTCGGTGCGCGCACCGGCATCCAGCGCGACGGGCCAGGGCTGCGCCAGCGGCTGCAGCCGACCCCACCAGCTGGTGGCCTGGCTGCGGCCCGGCGTGTGGCTGAGCACCAGCGCGCGGCGCGCCCGCGTCAGCGCGACGTACAGGCCGTTGAGCTCCTCGCGCTCGCGTTCGCGCCGCTCCTCGTCGACCAGCGCCTGCAGCGACGGCGGCGGCTTGGCCTCCGAGGCCAGGAAGGCCGCGCGGCGCGGCGCCGGCCGGCCCACGGGCCAGTCCAGCAGCAGGCCCAGCGTCTCGGCCTTGGGCGGCGCGGCATCGGTGTCAAGCAGGAAGACGACTTCCGCCTCCAGGCCCTTGGCGCCGTGGATGGTCAGCAGTTGCACGGCATCCGGCGCCGCGGCGGGCACGAACTTGATGGGCCGGCTCTTGAGCGCCCGCACGAAGCCGTAGAGCTGGGCATAGCGGCCGCCATCCAGCTCCAGCGCCGCGTGCAGCAGCGCCTGCACGCTCTGCAGCCGCACCGCCGCATCGGCCGCGGGCACGGCGGCGGCGATGCGCGCCGGCAGCTCGCCCTCCTGGACGATGCGGTCCAGCAGTTCGTGCGGCGTGCACAGGCGGGACTGCCGGGCCCAGTCGCGCAGCAGGGCTTGCGCGCGCGCCAGCGCCGGGCCGGGGGACTCCAGGCCTTGCAAGGCCGCCCACCAGCTGCGCCGCTCGGCCGGCGGCCGGCCCAGCCACTCGGCCGTGCCGGCGGCCTCGGCCAGCACCAGCAGATCGGCCTCGCTGGCGCCGAACAGCGGGCTGCGCAGCGCCCGGGCCAGCGACAGGTCATGGCCCGGCGAGGCCAGCACGTCCAGCAGCGCCAGCAGGTCGGCCACGTCGGGCAGCTCGACCAGCGGCTGCTCCTCGGGCGCGGCATGCGGCACGCCGGCCGCCGTCAGCGCCGCGCTGAGCTGGCGCAGCGGGTCGCGCTTGCGGGCCAGCACGAAGAGGTCGCCCGGCTTCAGTTCGGGGCGCGCCCGCAGCAGGCCCAGGATGGCGGCGCAGACGCGCTCGCATTCGGGCGCGCGCCGGCTGATCTCCGCCTCGTGGCGGGCCTCGGTCAGGCTGGGACGCCAGCGCAGCGGGTCGGTCTCGTCTGCGGCCGGCGGCGCGACGACCTCGGCATCCAGCGCCCACAGTCCGGCCAGCTCGTCCACCTCGGCCACTTCCGTCGTGTGGGTGCGGAAGCCCTCGTAGGCGCCGGCGCGCTGGGCGCCGTCGAAGGCCGCATTGACGGCCGCCAGCACCTCGGGCGCATTGCGGCGCGTGTGGTCGCAGGCCAGGCGCACGCCGGCCAGGCCCTGGCAGACGAAGTCCTGCGCGGCGGCGAACACGCGCGGGTCGGCGCGGCGGAAGCGGTAGATGCTCTGCTTGGGGTCGCCGACGATGAAGACCGACAGCGCCGAGCCCGCGCCCGCGCCGGCATAGGCCTGCAGCCAGCCGTGCAAGGCCTGCCACTGCAGCGGGCTGGTGTCCTGGAACTCGTCGATGAGCAGATGGCGCACCTGCGCGTCCAGGCGCTGCTGCACCCAGCCGGCCGTCTGCGCGTCGGCCAGCAGCGCCAGCGCGCCGCGCTCCAGGTCGTTCATGTCGACCAGGCCGCGCTCGCGCTTGAGCGCCTCGAAGGCGTCGACGAGCACCAGCGCCAGGCGGCGCATCGCCGCGTGTTCTTCGGCGGCGCGCTGCTGCGCCAGGGCCGAGCGCAGCTTCAGCAGTTCGTCGCACAGCTCGTCCAGATCGGGGCTGTCCACGCCCAGCTTGCGCGGCTCGCCCTTCTGCGTGAACAGCGCGGCGAAGCAGGCGTCGAAGTCCTCGGCCTGCTCCAACGCGACGGCAGCGTCCTGCGCCTTCTTGCCCTTGGCCTGGCCCAGCTGACGCGCCAGGTCTTTCAGCGGCTGAATCAGCTGCGCGAAGAACTGTTCCGGCGTCGTGCCCAGCAGCTCCACCGCGCCGGGCAGGCTGGCTTCCAGCACGCCGGCGGCCTCGGCCAGCCGCAGCTCCACGCGCTTGGCGAAAGCGCCCAGCAGCCATTCACGCAGGTTGAAGCGGCCGCGCGACTGCGTCAGCGCCTGGAAGTCCGCGCGCAGCGCCTCGTCGGCCAGCACGGCGACGTGAAAGCGCCGCCACAGCGCAGGCATCAGCTCCTCCTCGTCCTCGACCAGCTGCAGCTCCGGCGCGATGCCATGAGCCTGCAGAAAGGCCAGCGGCGCCGCGCGCAGCAGCTGCGAGAACCAGCCGTGGAAGGTGCGCACCTCCACGGCGCGCCCGGCCCGCAGCAGCTCGGCCTGCAGCGTGGCCAGGCGCGGCCTCAGCGCGATGGCCTCCTCGGCCGAGAGGCCGCGCTGGCGCAGCGCCGCGATCTGGCCGGCCTCGGGCGCCCGGGCGAACTCGGCCAGCCATTCGGCCAGACGCTGACGCATCTCGCCGGCGGCCTTGCGCGTGAAGGTGATGGCGACGATCTGCTGCGGCTGGGCCCCGGCCAGCAGCGCGCGCAGGATGCGCGACACCAGCATCCAGGTCTTGCCCGCGCCGGCGCAGGCCTCGACGACGATGCTGCGCGCCGGGTCGCAGGCCAGCGCGTAGAACTGCTCGCGCGGGATGCGCTGGCCGTCGGCCCAGTACGCGAGTTCGGGGGCGCTCATGTCCAATCATCCTTGCGGCACAGGCCGCGAGCTTCGCAGTAGTCACAGACCCTGCCTTCACCCAGCGCGGGCAACGGGGCGCCTGCGCGCAGGGCGGTCAGGTCGGCCTGCAGCCCGTCGCGCAAGGCCAGCGCCGTGGCGCTGACGTCCTCGTGCGGCAGCAGCGCAATGCCCTTGCCATCGTCCAGCACCAGATAGGCCGCGCGCAGCCCCGGTGCCGCGCCGCTGAGCAGCGCGTAGGTGGCGAGCTGGGTGTCCTCCAGCCTGGCCGCCACCTTGTCCTTCAGCGCCTTGGCGTCGCCGGTCTTGTAGTCCAGCAGCCAGGGGCCCGCGGGCGAGTCGTCGATGCGGTCGATGCGCCCCTTGATGACCAGCGCGTCCAGCGGCGCGGCGAAGGGACGGCAGTCCCGGTCCACTTCGCCCTCGGCATAGCGCTGCCCGCCCGCCTCGGTGTCGGCCAGCCAGGCCAGGTAGAGCGGGCGCAGCCGCTCGAAGGCGGCCGAGAAGGGCAGGAAGTCGGCGGCGTCCAGCAGCGCGAGTTCGGCTGCAGCGGCGGCGCGCAGCACCGCGTCGTCGTCCCCCCCGTCGCGCGCCTCGTGGAAGCGCTTCAGCACCGCATGCAGCCAGGTGCCGTAGTCGCGCTTGGTGGCCTCCTGCTCCAGTTCGTCGGCCTCGCGCAGACCCAGCAGCACGCGGCTGAAGAACTGGTAGGGGCAGTTGCGCAGCGCGTCGATGGCGCTGGCACTCAACGCCGCCGGCAGGCGGCCGCCGGCGTCGGCGGCGGCACGGGCCCGCGGCTCAGGCGGCACGGCGACGGGCTCGCGCTCGTCGACCCAGGGCGACAGGGCCAGGCCGGCCTGGGCTGCGGCACCGGCCAGGCGCTCCAGCAGCGGGCTGGGCGGCAGCGGCTCGGCCGCGGCAAAGCCGCAGCGCAGCAGCGTCAGCACCGGCGCGCGCAGCAACTGCGCAAAGCCCTGGGCCTCGGCCTCGCGGCGCTCCTGCAGGCTGGGCAGGCCCAGGGCCGCCACATCGGCATCGGACAGCAGGCCCGCCTGCGGGTTGACCGGCCCCAGCGTGGCCGCGTCGGCGCCCGGCAGCACGACGGCGCCCAGCGGCCGCAGCATGGCGCGGGCCAGCGGCGTGATGGCGACCTCCGCCGCGCCCGGCTCCTCGCCGGACTTGAACTGCGCGGCCTCCAGCGTGTCGTTGACCCAGGCCAGGAACTCTGCAGGCCCCAGTCGCGTCTGCGCCAGCGCCGCCTCGTGCGCGCTGCCCGCCCAGGGATTGCGCGAGATCCACAACGCCTCCAGCAGCGCCTCGCCGCCTTCGACCTCTGCCAACGGGGCCAGGCCGTTCAGCGCCTGGCCCAGGGCCACCAGCCAGCCAGCCAGCGAGCGGGCGCCGCCCGCCAGCGGCTCGAGCTGGCGGCGCGCGCGTTGCCAGCTCGCGCCCAGGGCCGGCGGCAGCGCGGCGGCATCGAGCTGGGCCGCCTGGCGCCAGCCGTAGCGGCGGCAGCGCGCCTCCAGAGCCGCGACGTCCCAGTCAGGGGCAAGGGCCGACTTCATCCAGGCCAGCCAGTCGTCCAGCGCACCGCCGGCCAGGGCCGCACGCAGCAGCGCCATCAGCGCGGCCGCGGCCGGCGTCGTCGCCAGCGTCCAGCCGGTCTCGTCGTGCATGGGCACGCCCTGGCGGGCCAGCAGCGCACGCACGCGGCGGATGACGACGCGGTCCTGGGCCAGCAGCGCCACCGGCCGGCGGCCGGCGTTGAGATGCTGGATGACGGCCGTGGCGGTCTGCTCGGCCAGCGTCTCGAAGTCGGGGGCGACGGCCTCCTCCACGCGCGCCGTGGGCGTGAAGCCGGCCCAGGCCTGGTCGAGGTCCAGGTCGGCGTCCAGGCACAGCGCCGGCACATCGCCGGCCAGCAGCGCCTGGGCCAGCGGATCCGGGCCGCCGGCGCGCAGCCAGATCCAGGCGCTGGGGCGCAGCGCGAACAGCGTGTCGGTGGCGGGGCGGCGCTCGTCGGAGGCCACCCAGGCCAGCGCGACCTGGGCCAGCGCCCGCTCCATCAGCCCCGGGCCGGCATCCAGCTGGGCCAGGCGCTGGCGCGCGGCATCGAAAAAGGCGGGGCGGGCTTCGGGCGACACCTGGGCCGCGGCGCGAGCCAGCGCCTGCGCGGTGTCCACGAGGCGGGCCAGCGCGACGCGGTAGTCGCGCGGGTTGCCGCGCTTGAGCGGCTGCACCCAGCTCTGCCCGGCCAGCAGCCGGTCGGCCGTGAAGGCGTCGATGGCGGCATCACCGGTGAGCTGGTCCGGCGCGGCCAAGGTCGTCGGGCCCAGTGCCGAGGCCAGGCTGTGGCTGGTTGTGATGCGAGGCATCCAGCCGCCGCGTGCCAGGAAGGCGCGCCGCGCCGGCGCCAGCTGCTGCGCGAACGGCAGCAGCAGCACCGCGTCGCGCAGCGGCGCGCCCTGGCCGGCCAGCCAGTCGGCACAGCTGCCGGCGACGCGGCGCCAGAAGGCCGCCATGTCTTCTCCGGGCACCAGGCCCAGCTTGATGAGTTGCAATTCGGGCCTCCCGCCCCATGTCTTTCGATACTTTGGTCACCCTCGTGACCGTCCGGGCAAAACTGCTATGTCACAATGATTTTGCCTATTAGGACGCCCCCTTCCGCGGCGGCCGCCTACCCATTGAGGCCAAGGAACCCTCCCATGAGCAGCGAATTGATCAAGCATGTTTCCGACGCGTCCTTCGACGCCGACGTGATCCAGTCCGGCAAGCCGGTGCTGGTGGACTACTGGGCCGAATGGTGCGGCCCCTGCAAGATGATCGCGCCCATCCTGGACGAGGTCGCCACCGGCTACGGCGACAAGCTGCAGATCGCCAAGATGAACGTGGACGAGAACCGCGAGGTGCCCGCCAAGTTCGGCATCCGCGGCATCCCGACGCTGATGCTGTTCAAGGACGGCCAGCTCGCCGCCACCAAGGTCGGCGCCCTGTCCAAAGCCCAGTTGACCGCCTTCCTCGACGCGAATCTATAATCGTGTCCAACTGCTGCAGTGTTCACGGCGCTCTCCGCGCGGTCACTGCAGCAGCCAAAGCCAACACGCCCCGGGCGCACTGATCATGAATCGGGCTCCCAGCCAGCGTGGACTCGGCTCCCCCTCCCACCACTGAGTTGTCGAATCCGCGCCGTTCGCCATTTGAACGGCAGCTGTTCGGTCCTGTTCCGGGGCGGCCGTGATACCGCCGCAAGCGCCTTGGCTGGCGCTGCGGCCCCTGACGGGTGTTCACCCATGCATCTTTCCGAACTCAAAGCCCTCCACGTCTCCGCCCTCATCCAGATGGGCGAGGAACTGGAGATCGACAACGTCACCCGCCTGCGCAAGCAGGAGCTGATGTTCGCCATCATGAAGAAGCGCGCCAAGGCCGGCGAGCAGGTCTTCGGCGATGGCGTGCTCGAAGTCCTGCCCGACGGCTTCGGCTTCCTGCGCTCGATCGAGGCCAGCTACATGGCCTCCACGGACGACATCTATCTGTCGCCCAGCCAGATCCGCCGCTTCAACCTGCACACCGGCGACCTGGTGGAAGGCGAGGTGCGCGTGCCCAAGGACGGCGAACGCTACTTTGCTCTCGTGAAGGTCGACCGCGTCAACAACCAGACGCCGGAGGAGAGCAAGAACAAGATCATGTTCGAGAACCTGACGCCCTTGTTCCCCAAGGAGCAGTTCAAGCTCGAGCGTGAAGGCTTCAAGGGCGAGGAGAACATCACCGGTCGCATCATCGACCTGATCGCCCCCATCGGCAAAGGCCAGCGCGCGCTGATCGTGTCGCAGCCCAAGACCGGCAAGACCGAGATGATGAAGAGCCTGGCGCATGCGCTGGTGGCCAACCATCCGGACTGCCACCTCATCGTGCTTCTGGTCGATGAGCGCCCCGAGGAAGTCACCGAGATGCTGCGCACCGTGCGCGGCGAGGTCATCAGCTCCACGTTCGACGAACCCGCCGCCCGCCACGTGCAGGTGGCCGAGATGGTCATCGAGCGCGCCAAGCGTCTGGTGGAGCTGAAGAAGGACGTGATCATCCTGCTGGACTCGATCACCCGCCTGGCCCGCGCCTACAACAACGTGCTGCCCAGTTCCGGCAAGGTGCTGACCGGCGGCGTGGACGCCAACGCGCTGCAGCGCCCCAAGCGCTTCTTCGGCGCGGCGCGCAACATCGAGGAAGGCGGCTCGCTGACCATCATCGGCACGGCGCTGATCGACACCGGTTCGAAGATGGACGAAGTCATCTACGAGGAGTTCAAGGGCACCGGCAACTGCGAGATCCACCTGGATCGCCGCATGGCCGAGAAGCGCGTCTACCCGTCCATCCTGATCAACAAGTCCGGCACCCGCCGCGAAGAGCTGCTGCTCAAGCCCGAGATCCTGCAAAAGAGCTGGATCCTGCGCAAGCTCCTCTACAACATGGACGAGATCGAGGCGATGGAGTTCATCCTCGACAAGATGAAGGCGTCGAAGAACAACCTGGACTTCTTCGACATGATGCGGCGCGGCGGGTAAGCCTCACACCCAAAACTAGCCAAACCGCTGGGAAGCCCGCTACAATCGCAGGTTTTCCGCCCCAGACACCCTGGAAAGTGCGTCGCCCCGGCTCAAACCGGTGGTGCGGCGTGGCTCCCAACCTAGCCGAGAGGTTCCCATGAAAGAAGGCATTCACCCCAACTACCGCGACGTCGTCTTCGTCGACCTGTCCAACGGTTTCCAGTTCGTGACGCGCTCCACCGTCCAGACCAAGGAAACGATTGAGCTCGACGGCAAGACCCTGCCGCTGGTGAAGCTGGAAACCACCAGCGAATCGCACCCCTTCTACACGGGCACGCAGAAGAGCGTGGACAACCTGGGCGGCCGCGTCGAGAAGTTCCGCAACAAGTTCGCTCACCTCAAGAAGTAATTCGTCGAGGCGGTCTCGCGCCGCTTCCGAAAGCAAGGGCAGCCTCGGCTGCCCTTTGTCATTTCCGCAGCTCGGGGTGGCCGCTGCCATTTCTGCGGCATGATCCCGCCACTTCAAGAATCCCCCAGCGCGTGAACCTCCCCACTCCCGCTATCGTCGCCGAGCGCGGCGTCGAGCGCCTGCCGCGCCTGGCGCTCATCCTGCTGTGCGCGGCCTATGTGCTGCCCGGCCTCTTCGGCCGCGACCCCTGGCGCAATGCCGACCTGACGGCCTTCGGCTTCATGGCCAGCATCGCCGACGGCCGCGCCCCCTGGTGGCAGCCCGCCATCGCGGGCATCCCCGCCGAGGGCGGCCCCCTGCCCTACTGGCTGGGTGCGCTGGCCATCAAGGCCCTGCCTTTTCTCGACGAGCCCGTCGCGGCCCGCCTGCCCTATGCGCTGGTGCTGGTGGGCGTGCTCGTGGCCGTCTGGTACACCTGCTTCCACCTGGCCCGCACCGAGGCCGCCCAGCCGGTGGCCTTCGCCTTCGGCGGCGAGGCGCAGGCGGTGGACTACGCCCGCGCGCTGGCCGATGGCGCGCTGTTGGCACTGATGGCCTCGCTGGGCCTGCTGCAGCTGGGCCACGAGACGACGCCGGAGCTGCTGCAGCTGCTGGCCGTGTCCGTCTACCTCTACGGCCTGGCGGCGGCACCCTTCAGGCCCGCGCGCGCGCGCGCCGCCGTCCTCATCGCGCTGCCGGTGCTGGCCGCCAGTGGTGCCCCCACGGTGGCCTGCGCGCTGGGCCTGCTGGGCGTGCTGCTCAACCACCGCTCCAGCTATGCCGAGGCGAAGGCGCAGCGCGTCTGGCTGCTGGGTGCGCTGACGCTGGCCGTGCTGGCGGCCTGGGCCTTCGACGGCTGGGCCTGGCGCATGCGGCCGGGCCTGCAGCTCGGCTCGCTGCTGAGCCTGCTGGCCTGGTTCTGCTGGCCCGCCGGGCCGCTGGCGCTGTGGACGCTGTGGCGCTGGCGCCGCCACGGCCTGCGCCGCCACATCACGGTGCCCGCGATCGCGCTGCTGGTGCCGCTGGCCGCCTGTATCACCATGGACGGCTCGGAGCGCGCGCTGCTGCTGGCCCTGCCGTCGCTGGCCATCCTGGCCGCCTTCGCGCTGCCGACGCTCTCGCGCGGCTTCTCGGCCGCCGTGGACTGGTTCTCGGTGTTCTTCTTCAGCGCCGCGGCACTGTTCTTCTGGCTCTACTACCTGTCCATGCACACCGGCTGGCCGCCGCGCCCGCTGGCCAATCTGCGCCGGCTGGCCGAAGGCTTCGAGCCCGAGTTCAGCCTGGTCGCGCTGCTGTTCGCCATCGCGGCGACGCTGGCCTGGCTGGCCCTGGTGCGCTGGCGCACGGCGCGGCACCGGCATGCGCTGTGGAAGAGCCTGGCGCTGCCGGCCGGCGGCGTGGCGCTGGGCTGGCTGCTGGTCATGAGCCTGCTGCTGCCGCCGCTGGACTATGCGCGCAGCCTGGCGCCGCTGGTGGCGCGGCTGAAGCCCTACATGCCGGCGGATGCCAACTGCCTGGCCGCGCCCGGGCAGAGCCTCGCGACGCTGGCCGCGCTGGAATGGCATGGCGGCTGGTGGGTACGGGGCCTGGGCGCGCTGAACGCCTCGGTCTGCAGCCACGCCGTCATCAGCGCCGGCCAGCCGACGCCGGCGGGATGGCGCGTCGTCGCCCAGGTGAAGCGGCCGACGGACCGCAGTGGCGGTGCCGGCCTCGTGCTGCTCCAACGTCAGTGATCTGACAACGCGGCCGGCTTGAAGGCGGCCTCGTCGCCCAGCGCCGAATCGCTGGCCTGGCGCACACGCGCGGCCGGGAAGACGAGGCGGAACCGCGAGCCCTTGCCGACCTCGCTCTGGATCATCAGCTCGCCGCCATGGCGCTGCATGACGTGCTTGACGATGGACAGGCCCAGCCCGGTGCCACCGGTCTCGCGCGAACGGCTGCCGTCGACGCGGTAGAAGCGCTCGGTCAGGCGCGGGATGTGCTCACGCGCAATGCCCGGGCCCGTGTCGACGACGGTCAGCTCGCCACTGCCGTCGTCCAGCAGCCGCCAGGCCACCTCGACCTCGCCGCCGTCCGGTGTGTAGCGCACCGCATTGGTGACGAGGTTGGCGATGGCGCTCAACAGCTCGCTCTCGATGCCCGCCAGTTCGGCGCCGGTGCCGGGTGCCAGATGCAGGCGGTGGCGCCCCGCCGACAAGGCCTCGGCGTCGGCCGCGACGCGGCGCAGCAGGCCGTCCAGCCCCACCCAGCGGTCCGGCGCCGGGCGCGGACTGCCTTCCAGCTGCGACAGCGCCAGCAGGTCGGCCACCAGCGTCTGCATGCGTTCGGTCTGCTGCGCCATCAGCACGGTGACGCGTTCGCGCTCCACCGCCGTCAGCGGCAGCGTGTGCATGGTCTCGATGAAGCCGGCCAGCACCGTCAGCGGCGTGCGGATCTCGTGGGACACGTTGGCGACGAAATCGCGCCGCATCGCCTCGTTGCGCACGCGCTCGGTGATGTCCAGCGACAGCACCAGGCGCATGCCCTCGCCGTACTCGCGCACGATGATGGACAGCGTGCCGGGGCCGCGCCCGTTGCCCAGCACCAGCGGCTCGGCATAACTGCCGGCCTGCAGGTAGGCGACGAAGGCCGGCGCGCGCACGAGATTGGTGATGCGCTGGCGCAGGTCACGCTGCGGGTCCAGCGCGAAATGGTCCGCCGCGACGCGGTTGCACCAGACGATCTGCTCGTGCGAATCCAGCATCAGCACGCCGTTGGGCGAGGCCTCGATGGCGGACAGGAACTGCTCCAGTTCCAGCCGGCCGCGCGCCACGGCGCGGTCGCGGTCGCGCATGGCGCGCTCGACCCGGTAGCCCAGCTCGCCCCACAGCCCGGTGTCGCGCGGCGCGTTGTCCATCTGGTTGCCGCGCAGCCAGTTCAGCAGGCGGTTGCCGCGCACGGCATCAACCACCAGCACCAGCAGCACGCCGCAGACCACGCCGAGGCCCAGGCTCAGGCTCTCGATGCCGGTGGCCGAATGCGCAATGGCGCCCACGACGAACCCGAACAGCGCAGCCCCCAGGGCCAGCAGCAGTCGAGACAGCAACCAGGTCATGAGGCCGGGCGCGGGTTCAGGCGGACAGCGCGCTGCTGTGCTGGGTCAGCCGGTAGCCGGCGCCGCGCACGGTCTCGATCATGCGCGCGCACTGCACGCGCTCCAGCGCCTCGCGCAGGCGCTTGACGTGGACGTCGATGGTGCGCTCCTCGATGAACACATGGTCGCCCCAGACGCGGTCCAGCAGCTGCGAGCGGCTGTGCACGCGCTCGGGGTGCGTCATCAGGAAATGCAGCAGGCGGAACTCGGTGGGGCCCAGCTTGACCTCGGTACCGTCGCGGCTGACCCGGCGCGTGCCGGGGTCCAGCAGCAGCGGGCCCACCTCCACCGCGCTGTCCAGCGCCTCGGGCGCCTTACGGCGCAGCACGGCGCGAATGCGGGCCAGCAGCTCGTTCGTGGAGAAGGGCTTGGTGATGTAGTCGTCCGCGCCCGCGTCCAGGCCGGCGATCTTGTCGCCCTCCTCGGCGCGCGCCGTCAGCATGATGATGGGCAGTTCCTTGGTGCGGGCGGTGCCTCGCCACTGGCGGGCCAGGGCCACACCGCTCTGGCCAGGCAGCATCCAGTCCAGCACGACGAGGTCGGGCAGCACGCGGTCCACCTCGTACTGCGCGGCCGTCGCGCTGGCGGCCAGCGTGACCTCGAAGCCAGCATGGCGCAGATTGATGGAGATGAGCTCGGCAATCGCCGACTCGTCCTCCACAACCAAAACTCGACTCATAAGAGTGCTCTTTCGAAAGTAGTGCCTTACCAAGTGACTGTCGTGCAGCCGGCTTTGCCGGGCCGCCGACAGTGCCCCCTGAAGGGGGCCGGCGATGCCGGTGGGGAGTGGTCTATCGAACCATGGTCTCGACCGTCTCCGGCGAGTTGTGCCGGACGTCCTGGCCCTTGACCACGTAGATGATGACCTCGGCCAGGTTCTTGGCATGGTCGCCCACGCGTTCGATGGCCTTGGCGACGAAGACCAGGTCGATGGAGGAGGAGATCGTGCGCGGGTCTTCCATCATGTAGGTGATGAGCTTGCGCAGCAGGCCGTCGAACTCCTTGTCGATCTCGTCGTCATGCTTGAGCACGTCCAGCGCGCGCTCGACGTCCAGGCGCGCGAACGCGTCCAGCGCCTTGCGCAGCTGGCTGGTGGCCAGCTCGGCCTCGTAGGCCAGGTCGGACATGGGCAGCCGCATGCGGCTGGAGATGCCGCTGGAGACCAGGCGCTGCACGGTGCGGGCGATGCGCGCGGCCTCGTCGCCGACGCGCTCCAGGTTGGCGATGCTCTTGCTGATGGCGATCAGCAGGCGCAGGTCGCGGGCCGTGGGCTGGCGGCGGGCGATGATGCTGGAGAGGTCATGGTCGATCTCCACTTCCATCGCATTGACGCGGCTTTCCTTGTCCAGCACTTCGTCGGCCGAATCGGCGCTGAAGTCCACCAGCGCCTGCACGGCCTGGGCCACCTGGGCCTCGACGAGGCCGCCCATTTCCAGCACGCGGGTGGAGATGCCGCTGAGCTCGGCGTCGAACTGGGTCGAGAGATGCTTGTCGGTCATGCCGTCCTCCTTGATCAGCCGAAGCGGCCCGTGATGTAGTCTTCCGTGTCCTTGCGCTTGGGCTTCATGAACAGTTCGGCCGTGGGGCCGAACTCGATCAGGTCGCCCAGGTACATATAGGCCGTGTAGTCCGAGCAGCGCGCGGCCTGCTGCATGTTGTGCGTCACGATGGCCACCGTGTAGTCGCTCTTGAGCTCGTGGATGAGCTCCTCGATCTTGCCGGTGGAGATGGGGTCCAGCGCCGAGCAGGGCTCGTCGAGCAGCAGCACCTCGGGCTTGATGGCGATGCCGCGCGCGATGCACAGGCGCTGCTGCTGGCCGCCGGACAGGCCGGCGCCGCTCTGGTTGAGCTTGTCCTTCACCTCGGTCCACAGCGCCGCCTTCTTCAGCGCCCATTCCACGCGCTCGTCCATCTCCACGCGCGGCAGCGTCTCGAAGAGGCGCACGCCGAAGGCGATGTTGTCGTAGATGGACATCGGGAAGGGCGTGGGCTTCTGGAACACCATGCCGACCTTGGCGCGAATCAGCGAGACGTCGTCCTTGCTCGTCAGGATGTCCTCGCCGTCCAGCAGGATCTGGCCTTCGGCGCGCTGCTCGGGATAGAGCTCGAACATGCGGTTCAGCGTGCGCAGCAGCGTGGACTTGCCACAACCCGACGGGCCGATGAAGGCGGTGACCTTCTTCTCGGGGATGTCGAGATTGATGTTCTTCAGCGCGTGGAAGCCGCCGTAGTAGAAGTTCAGGTTGCGCACCGACAGCTTGGCGCGCTCACTCAACGAGGTTTCGATCTTGGCGTCCATGATCGGGATCCTTAGTGTTTGTTCTTGAAGAGCACGCGTGCCAGGATGTTCAGCAGCAGCACGCCCACGGTGATCAGGAAGACGCCGGCCCAGGCCAGCTTCTGCCAGTTCTCGTAGGGGCTCATCGCGAACTTGAAGATGGTGACGGGCAGGCTGGCCATGGGCGCGCCGAGGTCGCTGGTCCAGAACTGGTTGGACAGCGCCGTGAACAGCAGCGGCGCGGTCTCGCCGGACACGCGGGCCAGGGCCAGCAGGATGCCGGTGATGACGCCGGCGCTGGCGGCCTTGAGCGTGACGGACAGGATGACCTTCCACTTGGGCGTGCCCAGCGCATAAGCCGCCTCGCGCAGCGCGTTGGGCACCAGGCTCAGCATGTTCTCCGTGGTGCGGATGACGACCGGGATGACCAGCAGCGCCAGCGCCAGCGAGCCGGCCAGGCCCGAGAAGCTCTTCAGCCTCGCGACGACGACGGCGTAGACGAACAGGCCGACGACGATGGAGGGCGCAGACAGCAGGATGTCGTTGATGAAGCGCACCGCGGCGCCCAGCCAGTTCTTCTGGCCGTACTCGGCCAGGTAGACGCCGGCCAGGATGCCGATGGGCGTGCCCACCAGCGTGGCCAGGCCCACCATGACGAAGCTGCCGAACAGCGCGTTGGCCAGGCCACCGCCCTCGCCCTGCGGCGGCGGCGTCATCTGCGTGAAGGTGGCCAGGCTCAGGCCGCCGATGCCGAGGTAGATGGTCTCGAACAGGATCCAGATCAGCCAGAACACGCCGAAGGCCATGGCGGCGAGCGACAGCGTCAGCGCGATGGCATTGGTGCGCTTGCGCTTGTTGTGCATCGCCAGGCGGCGTGCGTCCAGGGTGGTGCTCATGAGCGGGCTCCTTCGTTCTTCTTCAGCCGCGCCAGCAGCAGCTTGGAGATGGCCAGCACGACGAAGGTGATCAGGAACAGCACCAGGCCGAGGTACATCAGCGAGGCCTGGTGCAGGCCCTCGCCGGCCTCGGCGAACTCGTTGGCCAGCGTGGACGTGATGCTGTTGGCCGCCTCGAAGACGGACAGCGAGTTGAGCTGGTTCATGTTGCCGATGACGAAGGTGACGGCCATGGTCTCGCCCAACGCGCGGCCCAGGCCCAGCATGATGCCGCCCACCACGCCGGTCTTGGTGTAGGGCAGCACCACGCGGGAGACCACCTCCCAGGTCGTCGCGCCCAGGCCGTAGGCGGACTCCTTCAGCATCGGCGGCGTGACCTCGAAGACATCGCGCATCACCGAGGCAATGAAGGGAATGATCATGATGGCCAGGATGATGCCGGCCGACAGGATGCCTATGCCCACCGGCGGGCCCGAGACCAGCGACCCCATGTAGGGCAAGCCCCCCAGCACGGCCTGCAGCGGCGCCTGCACATAGGTGGCCAGGATGGGGCCGAACACCAGCAGGCCCCACATGCCGTAGACGATGGAGGGCACGGCGGCCAGCAGCTCGATGGCGATGCCCAGCGGCCGCTTGAGCCAGCTGGGCGAGAGTTCGGTCAGGAAGATCGCAATGCCGAAGCTGACCGGCACGGCGATCAGCAGCGCGATGAAGGAGCTGGCCAGCGTGCCGTAGATCATCACCAGGCCGCCGAACTTCTCCTGCACCGGATCCCATTCCGCGCTGGTCAGGAAGCCCAGGCCGAAGGCCTTCAGCGCCGGCGCCGCGCCGATGACGAGGGCACCGATGATGCCCACCATCAGGGCCAGCGTCAGCCATGCCGCGCCCTGGGACAGGGCGGCGAAGAGCGTGTCGGCCCAGGGCGCGACGCGGCGGCGTGGTGGCTGGGGCTTTATCGAGTGCGGCTGGGGCTCGCTTCGATCAGCGCCGTCGGCGGGAAGAATGGCTGCCAAGAAACCTCCGGAGGGACGGGTCGGAATGGGTGGGTGCCCTGGATGTGGCAAAGCCCGGCAGGTGCCGGGCTCGCGTCATCACCCAGGATGACACCCGGATATCACTTGTAGGCGACGGGCTTGCCGGCGTTGTCCTTGATGTGGTCGGCCCACTGCTTGCGCACCAGGTCCTTCACGTTCGCGGGCAGCGGCACGTAGTCGAGGTCGTCGGCCATCTTGTCGCCGTTGGCATAGGCCCAGTCGAAGAACTTCAGCGCGGCGGTGGCTTGCGCGGCCTTGTCCTGCGACTTGTACATCAGGATGTAGGTCGGGTTGGTGATGGGCCAGGCGGCCTTGCCGGGCTGGTCGGTCGTGATCTGATAGAAGGTCTTGTTCCAGTCGGCGCCGGCGGCGGCGGCCTTGAAGGCGTCGTCGCTGGGGTTGACCCACTGGCCGTCGCGGTTCTTCAACTGGACGTAGTTCATCTTGTTCTGCTTCACATAGGCGTACTCGACGTAGCCGATGGAGTTGGGCAGACGCTGCACGAAGGCGGCGACGCCCTCGTTGCCCTTGCCGGCCGTACCGGTCAGCCACTTGACCGTCGTGCCCTCGCCGACCTGGCTCTTCCAGGATTCGCTGACCTTGGACAGGTAGTTCGTGAAGATGAAGGTGGTGCCGGAGCCGTCGGCGCGAGCCACCGGGGCGATGGTGGCGTCGGGCAGCGCGACGCCGGGGTTCAGCGCGCTGATGGCCGCGTCATTCCACTTCGTGATCTTGCCGAGATAGATGTCGGCCAGCACCGGACCGGACAGCTTCAGCTGGCCCGGAGCGATGCCCTTGACGTTGATGACGGGCACCACGCCGCCGATGACGGTCGGGAACTGCAGCAGGCCGTCCTTGGCCAGATCCTCGTCCTTCAGCGGCATGTCGGAGGCACCGAAGTCCACCGTCTTGGCCTTGATCTGCTTGATGCCGGCGCCGGAACCCACCGATTGGTAGTTGATGCGGGCGCCCGTCGCCTTGTTGTAGGCATCGGCCCACTTGGCGTAGATCGGGGCCGGGAAGGTGGCGCCGGCACCGGTCACATCCTGGGCGACGGCCATCTGGGCGCCGGCCAGAGCGGCGATGAGGGCGAGGGACTTGCTGACCTGGACAAACTTCATCTGAGACACCTTCCGCATGGCGGTTTTGACGATGACCGTCATCCTAGGGATCGAATGTGACGATTCGGTGACCCTCGATTCATCAAACCGGAAACCTGCAGCGCGCTGGGCGTGCACGGGTGACACCCGGGCCGCTTCATGACATCGTCACCCGACATTCATGTCATTGTCATGTCGCATTTCCAGGGTTCCTGGCAGCGGATTTTCCAGCTCTTTGCGACGGTTCATGAGCGCCGGTCCGTCTGCGACGGCCTGCAGGCCCGGGCGCCCAGCAAAAAGGCCGCACTCCGGCGGCCTCTGCGGTGTAGGCGGTGGCGGCCTCAGCCCGCAACCACCTCGGCCAGACGCTGGGCGCAGCGCTGCGCCAGGCCGGCATCGGACGCCTCGACCATGACGCGCAGCAGAGGCTCAGTGCCGGAGGCGCGGATCAGCACGCGGCCGCGATCGCCGAGCTCGGCCGCCACGGCCGCCTGCACCTCGGCCAGGCGGGTGTTGGCCTTCCAGTCCTGGCCTGCCGCCAGGCGCACGTTGATCAGCGTCTGCGGGAACAGGTCCACGCCCTGCAGCTGCTCGCTCAGGCTGCGGCCACTGCGGCAGACCGCCTGCAGCACCAGCAGCGCACTGACGATGCCGTCGCCGGTGGTGTGCTTGTCCAGCGCGAGCAGATGGCCCGAGCCCTCGCCACCCAGCTGCCAGCCGCGCGCCGCCAGCTCTTCCAGCACGTAGCGGTCGCCCACCTTGGCGCGCACGAACTCGACGTCGCGCGAGCGCAGCGCCAGCTCCACGGCCATGTTGGTCATCAGCGTGCCGACGGCACCAGGCACGCGCAGGCCCTGGGCCAGGCGGTCGGCCACCATCACGTAGAGCAGCTCGTCGCCGTTGTACAGGCGCCCGTTGGCGTCCACCAGTTGCAGGCGGTCCGCATCGCCGTCCAGCGCCACGCCGTAGTCGGCGCCGTGGGCCTTGACGGCCTCCACCAGCGCGCCGGGCGCCGTGGCGCCGAAACCGGCGTTGATGTTGAAGCCATCGGGCTTGCAGCCGATGGCAACGACCTCGGCACCCAGCTCATGGAAGACGTCGGGCGCGACGTGATAGGCCGCGCCATGGGCCGCGTCGACGACGATCTTCAGGCCCTTGAGCGTCAGGTCCGAGCCGAAGCTGTTCTTGCAGAACTCGATGTAGCGGCCGCGCGCGTCTTCCAGGCGCTTGGCGCGGCCCAGGCTGGCGGAGTCCACCCACTGCGGCGCCTCCTGCAGCGCGGCCTCGACCGCCAGCTCCCAGGCGTCGGGCAGCTTCTCGCCCTTGGCGGAGAAGAACTTGATGCCGTTGTCGGCAAAGGGGTTGTGCGAGGCGCTGATGACGACGCCCAGGTCCTGGCGCAGCGCCCGGGTCAGGTAGGCCACGCCAGGCGTGGGCAGCGGCCCGGTCAGCAGCACGTTGACGCCGACCGAGGCGAAACCGGCCTCCAGCGCCGACTCGATCATGTAGCCCGAGATGCGCGTGTCCTTGCCGATCAGCACCGTGGGGCGCTTGGCGCTCTTGCGCAGCACGCGGCCCACCGCATGGCCCAGGCGCAACATGAAGTCGGGCGTGATCGGATCCTGGCCCACCGTGCCGCGGATGCCGTCGGTTCCGAAATACTTGCGGCTCATCGAGCTTCTTCCTTTTGTGCAGTGGGCGGAATTGTCGCTGCATCGACGGCGGCCCAGACCTTCAGGGCGTCCACTGTGGCAGGGACATCGTGCACGCGGACCACGCGCGCGCCGGCACTGACGGCCCGCAGCGCGGCGGCCAGGCTGGCGGCCAGGCGCTCGCCGACGGGCCGGCCGGTGATGTCGCCCAGCGTGCGCTTGCGCGACCAGCCCACCAGCAGCGGATAGCCCAGTTCGGTCAGGCGCTGCTGGCCGGCCAGCAGCTCGAGGTTGTGCTGGGCGGTCTTGGCGAAGCCATAGCCGGGGTCCAGGGTGATGCATTCGGCCGGGATGCCGGCCTCCCGCGCCGCCCGTGCACGCTGAGCCAGGAAGGCGCCCACCTCGGCGACCACGTCGCCATAGTCGGCCTGCGCCATCATGGACGCCGGCTCGCCGCGCATGTGCATCAGGCACACGCCCGCACCGCTGCCGGCCACCGCGGCCAGCGCGCCGGGCCGCTGCAGCGCCTGCACGTCGTTGATGATGTCGACGCCGGCATCCAGCGCTCGGCGCATGACCTCGGGCTTGTAGGTGTCCACCGAGACCGGCACGCCCAGCGTCACGGCCGCCGCCAGCACGTCGGCCATGCGCGCCCATTCGCTGTCCGCATCGACATGCGGCGCGCCGGGCCGGGTGGATTCGCCACCGATGTCCAGGATGTCGGCGCCGTCGGCGATGAGGCGCTCGCAATGCGCAATGGCGGCGCGGGTGTTGTCATGGCGGCCACCGTCCGAGAAGGAGTCGGGCGTCACGTTGACGATGCCCATCACGAGCGGGCGGCTGAGGTCTAGCGGGAAGCGGCGGGTCTGCCAGTGCATGGTCTTGAACGAAAAAGGCCCGACTGGTGAGTCGGGCCTGCGCTTAGGAATGGGTTGTCAGGCTGCGGCCGGAGCGCCATCGGTGCTGACCGGGGGCGTGCCGCCGGCGGGGCCGCTGGGCGTGGTCGGCTTGTCGTCGGGCGCACGCGGCGGACGGCCGGCCATGATGTCCAGGATCTGGTCGCGATCGATGGTTTCCCACTTCATCAGCGCCTCGGTCATGGCCTCGACCTTGTCGCGGTTGTCCTCGAGGATCTTCTGCGCCACGGCGTACTGCTCGTCGAGGATGCGGCGGATCTCGCCGTCGACCTTCTGCTGCGTGCTCTCGCTGATGTTGGCCGTCTTGGTCATGCTGCGGCCCAGGAAGACTTCACCCTCGTTCTCGGCATAGACCATGGGGCCCAGCAGATCGCTCATGCCGTAGCGCGTGACCATGTCGCGGGCCATGCGGGTGGCGCGCTCGTAGTCGTTGGACGCGCCGGTGGAGATGTCGTGGACGAACAAGTCCTCGGCAATCCGGCCACCGAACATGATGCTGATGCTGTTGAGCATCTGCTTGTAGTAAAGGCTGTGCTGGTCACGCTCGGGCAGCTGCCAGGTCACGCCCAGCGCGCGGCCGCGCGGCATGATGGTGACCTTGTGGACCGGGTCGGTGCCGGGCAGCAGCTCGGCGACGACGGCGTGGCCGGACTCGTGATAGGCCGTGGCGCGCTTCTCGTCCTCGGTCATGACCATGCTCTTGCGCTCGGGGCCCATGTAGAGCTTGTCCTTGGCGCGCTCGAAGTCGATCATCTCGACGAGGCGGGCATTGCGGCGGGCGGCGAACAGCGCGGCCTCGTTGACCAGGTTGGCCAGGTCGGCGCCGCTCATGCCGGGCGTGCCGCGGGCCAGGATGGACGCGTTGACGTCTTGCCCGATGGGCACCTTGCGCATGTGCACGTTCAGGATCTGCTCGCGGCCACGGATGTCCGGCAGCGTCACATAGACCTGGCGGTCGAAGCGGCCCGGGCGCAGCAGCGCCGGGTCCAGGATGTCGGGGCGGTTGGTGGCCGCGATGACGATGACGCCCAGGTTGGTGTCGAAGCCGTCCATCTCGACCAGCATCTGGTTCAGCGTCTGCTCGCGCTCGTCGTTGCCGCCACCCAGGCCGGCGCCACGATGGCGACCCACCGCGTCGATTTCATCGATGAAGATGATGCAGGGGGCGCTCTTCTTGGCCTGCTCGAACATGTCGCGCACGCGGGCCGCACCGACGCCGACGAACATCTCGACGAAGTCCGAACCCGAGATCGTGAAGAACGGCACCTTGGCCTCGCCGGCGATGGACTTGGCCAGCAGCGTCTTGCCGGTGCCCGGGGGGCCCACCATCAGCACGCCGCGCGGGATGCGACCACCCAGCTTCTGGAACTTCTGCGGATCCTTCAGGAAGTCCACCAGTTCCTTCACCTCTTCCTTGGCCTCGTCGCAGCCGGCCACGTCGGCGAAGGTGATGGTGTTGTTGTTCTCGTCCAGCATGCGGGCTTTGGATTTGCCGAAGCTGAACGCTCCGCCCTTGCCGCCGCCCTGCATCTGGCGCATGAAATAGACCCAGACGCCGATCAGCAGCAGCATGGGCGTCCAGTTGATCAGCATGCTGACCAGGAAGCTCTGCTCCTCGCGGGGCTTGATGTCGAACTTGACGCCGTTGTTGCGCAGATCGCCGACCAGACCACGGTCCTGATAGGTGGCCAGCGTGCGGATCTTGTTGCCTTCGGTGTCCTCGGCGTAGATGTCGCCGGTGATGCCGTCGGGCAGCGTGGCGGACTTGATCCGGTGCGCCTGGACCAGGTCCAGGAACTCGGAATAGGTCACCTGCTTGCCGGGTGCGGTGGTGCCGCCGAACTGCTTGACGACCGTGAACAGCACCAGCGCGATCACGATCCAGACGGCGAACTTAGAAAACCATTGATTGTTCACTGCGACTCCTTGGCCCCGATGGCCCAGCGCGGGTTTCGAGACAGTGGGGGCGATTTTAGTTGAGGCAAGGGGACAACCCCTGTAATCAGCGGTTTTTCAACCCCAGGCCCACCAGGAATGTCTCGGAAGACCGCTCCCGCGACGCCTTGGGCTTGACCACCTTGACGGTCTTGAACTGCGCCCGGAACAGCTGCACCAGCTCGTTGTAGCCGCTGCCATGGAAGACCTTGGCCACCAGCGCCCCCTCGGGCTTGAGGTGCTTGCCGGCGAAATCGACGGCCAGCTCGATCAGGTTGGAGATGCGGGCGGCATCCGTCGACGCAATGCCCGACAGGTTGGGCGCCATGTCCGACACGACAACATCCACGGGCTTGCCGGCCAGGGCCTGCTCCAGCTGCGCCAGCACCGCATCCTCCTGGAAGTCGCCCTGGATGAAATGCACGCCCTCGATGGGCTCGAAGTCCAGCAGGTCCAGCGCGATGATGGTTCCGTTGAGCTGCCCCACCGCCGCCCCGCCCTGCCCCGCCTCCTTGGGCGCGAACTTGCGGCGCAGGTACTGGCTCCAGGCCCCCGGCGTGGCGCCCAGGTCCACCACCACCTGGCCCGGGCGGATCAGCTTGAGCTCCTCGTCGATTTCCTTGAGCTTGTAGGCCGCGCGGGAGCGGTAGCCCTCCTTCTGGGCCTGCTGCACATAGGGATCGGTCACATGGTTGTTCAACCACGCCTTGTTGACCTTCTTGCTTTTGGTTTGAGTTTTCATGCCTACGGGATAATACGGGGATGCCTCAAATCAACCTCACCCCCGCCCAGCGCAAGGACAAGCGCGCCGATGCCCACCATCTCGACCCGGTCGTGATGATCGGCGGCGAGGGCTTGACGCCTGCCGTCGTCAAGGAAACCGACGCCGCCTTGAAGTCGCACGGCCTCATCAAGGTGCGCGTGCTCGGCGATGATCGCGCGGCCCGCGAGGCCATGTTCGCGCAGCTCTGCGATGAGCTGAACGCCGCGCCCATCCAGCACATCGGCAAGCTGCTGGTGCTGTGGCGCCCCATGCCCGAGAAGGTCAAGACCGAGCGCGAGAACGCCATGCCCGGCCCGCGTGTCGTCAAGATCGTCAAGTTCTCCAAGAGCGGCAACGGCCGCCCTCAGATCAACAAGGTCAAGGTCATGGGCAACGAGCGCGTGACCCAGGGCGGCGAGATCAAGCGCATCAAGAAGCGCAACAAGACCACCAGCGTCAAGAAGACCGTCGCTGAGTGATCCAGGCCAGGGCCAGCACGGCCAGGCCTTTCAAGCCGAAAAACACCAGCGACACGCCATGCAGCGCCGCGAAGGACGCGACGCCATGGCCGGCCTTCGCATCGGCCATCATGGGCTGCAGGCCGTAGTAGCCGGCGATGGTGCAGAACAGCGCCGCGGCCGGCAACAGCAGCCTGGCCGAGAACACCTGGCTGGCTGCGCCCGCCTCGACGGCATCACGGGCGATGCGACGCTCCAGCAGCATCAGGATCAGCGCCGCAGCCAGGCTGACCTGGGCGTCAACGCTGAAGAGCCGGCCGACGAACGCGCCCGCCTGAGCCCGCTCCAGCACCGCGAAGGCGCTGGGCGCCGCCGCAAAGGCCACGCACAGCAAAAAGCCGCCCCAGAGGGCGGCCAGCAAGGCTTGGAGTTTCGAGAACATCGCTGCCAATTCGTAGTGCCTTACCGAGCGGCTGCCGCGGAACCGGCTTTGCCGGGCCGCTGGCTGCTGCCAAAGCCTGAGGGTTTGTCCCTCGCCAGGCACAAACAGTCCTCAGGACTGTTTGTGTCCGGGCTCAGCCCCCTTGAGGGGGCCGGCGCAGCCGGTAGGGGGTGGGTTATTCGTAGCGGACTTCGATGATCTCGTAGCGGCGCACGCCCCCCGGTGCCTGCACCTCGGCCACGTCGCCGGCTTCCTTGCCGATCAGCGCGCGTGCGATGGGCGAGCCCACCGAGATGCGGCCCAGCTTGATGTCGGCCTCGTCGTCGCCGGTGATCTGGTAGGTCACGGCCTTGCCGCTGTCCTCGTCCTCGAGGTCCACCGTGGCGCCGAACACCACGCGGCCGCCGGCATCCAGGGATGCGGGATCGATGATCTGCGCCGCGGCCAGCTTGCCCTCGATCTCGAGGATGCGACCTTCGATGAAGCCCTGCTTGTCCTTGGCCGCGTCGTACTCGGCGTTCTCGCTCAGGTCACCCTGGGCACGCGCCTCGGCAATCGCCTGAACGACGGCGTGGCGCTCGACGGTCTTGAGGCGGTGCAGCTCGGCCTTGAGGGCCTCGGCGCCGCGCTTGGTCAGGGGAATGGTCGTCATGTCAAAACTCTGTGGCAAAAAGAGTTCCGCCGCTGCGGCCCGGATGTCCAGGCTGCGGCGGCGGAATCAGTAGGGGCGGAGTTTAAGCCAGCTCGGCGTGCAGTTCCTGCAGGGATTGCACGAGCAGTCCGTCCTGGTGCTTCATGCCTTCCACGGCCGCTTCGCAACCCGCCATCGTCGTGTAGTAGGTGACGCGGTTGGCGAGCGCGGCCTGGCGGATGTAGCGGCTGTCGGCGATGGCCGTGCGGGTCTCGTCCACCGTCGTGAAGACCAGCTGGATATCGCCGCCCTTGAGCGCGTCGACGATGTGCGGGCGGCCGTCCTTGATCTTGTTGATCAGCTTGACCGGCACGCCGGCTTCCGTGATGGCCGCCGCCGTGCCCTTGGTCGCGACGATGCCGAAGCCCAGTGCATGCAGGTCCTTGGCGATCTCGATGGCGCGGGCCTTGTCGCTGTTCTTCACGGTGATCAGCACATTGCCCGAGCGCGGCAGGCGCGAGCCGGCGCCGATCTGGCTCTTCAGCATGGCCTCGCCGAAGGTGCGGGCCGCGCCCATGACCTCGCCGGTGGAGCGCATCTCGGGGCTGAGGATGGGGTCCACGCCCGGGAACTTGTTGAACGGGAAGACGGCTTCCTTGACGCTGTAGTAAGGCGGCACGACCTCACGCGGCGGTTTGCCGTTGCGGTCCTTCTGATCCTTGAGCTTGACGCCAGCCATGCAGCGGGCGGCGATCTTGGCCAGCTGCTGGCCGGTGGCCTTGCTGACATAAGGCACCGTGCGCGAGGCCCGCGGGTTCACTTCCAGCACATAGATCGTGCAGTGTTCCAGGCCCTGAGCCACGTCGCCCTGGATCGCGAACTGCACGTTCATCAGGCCGACCACCTTCAGGGCCTGGGCCATGGCCGCGGTCTGGCGGCGCAGCTCGTCCTGCACGTCGGCGGCCAGCGTGTAGGGCGGCAGCGAGCAGGCCGAGTCGCCGGAGTGGATGCCGGCCGCCTCGATGTGCTCCATGATGCCGCCGATCATCACGTCGGTGCCGTCGGAGATGCAGTCGACGTCCACCTCGACGGCGTCCTGCAGGAAGTGGTCCAGCAGCACCGGCGACTTCTCGCTGACCCGCACGGCCTCGCGCATATAGCGCTCCAGGTCCTTGTCGCCGTGCACGATCTCCATCGCGCGGCCACCCAGCACATAGCTGGGGCGCACGACCAGCGGGTAGCCGATCTCGTTGGCCAGCTCGACGGCCTGCTCCTCGGTGCGCGCCGTGCGGTTGGGCGGCTGCTTCAGGCCCAGCTCGTGCAGCAGCTTCTGGAAGCGCTCGCGGTCCTCGGCGATGTCGATGCTGTCGGGCGTCGTGCCGATGATGGGCACGCCGGCACGCTCCAGGTCCAGCGCCAGCTTCAGCGGCGTCTGGCCGCCGTACTGCACGATGACGCCGGCAGGCTTCTCCTTGTCGACGATCTCCAGCACGTCTTCCAGCGTGACCGGCTCGAAGTAGAGGCGGTCGCTGGTGTCGTAGTCGGTCGAGACGGTCTCGGGGTTGCAGTTGACCATGATGGTCTCGTAACCGTCCTCGCGCATCGCGAGCGCGGCATGCACGCAGCAGTAGTCGAACTCGATGCCCTGGCCGATGCGATTGGGGCCACCACCCAGCACCATGATCTTCTTCTTGGTCGTCGGCGCGGCCTCGCACTCGGCGTCCTCACCTTCGTACGTGGAGTACATGTAGGCGGTCTGGGTCGAGAACTCAGCAGCGCAGGTGTCCACGCGCTTGTAGACCGGGCGCACGTTCAGCGCATGGCGGCGTTCGCGCACGGCATGCTGGTGCGTGCCCAGCAGCTTGGCCACGCGCTTGTCGGAGAAGCCCTTGGTCTTCAGCAGGCGCAGCTCGGCGGCGCTCAGCGACTCGATGGTTCGGCCCTTCAGGTCGGCCTCGATCTGCACCAGCTGCTCGATCTGGGCCAGGAACCACGGGTCCACCGCGGTCTCCTCGAAGATCTCGTCCAGCGTCATGCCGATGCGGAAGGCGTCGGCCAGGAACAGGATGCGCTCGGGGCCGGCCTCGCCGATCTCCTGCACGATCTCTTCGCGGTCGTTGCTGCGCTCCGTCAGGCCGTCGATGCCGGTCTCCAGGCCGCGCAAGGCCTTCTGGAACGATTCCTGGAAGGTGCGACCCATGGCCATCACCTCACCGACCGACTTCATCTGCGTCGTCAGGCGCGAGTCGGCCATCGGGAACTTCTCGAAGGCAAAGCGTGGGATCTTGGTGACGACGTAGTCGATGCTGGGCTCGAACGAGGCCGGCGTGGCGCCGCCGGTGATGTCGTTCTTCAGCTCGTCCAGCGTGTAGCCCACGGCCAGCTTGGCCGCGACCTTGGCGATGGGGAAGCCGGTGGCCTTGGAGGCCAGTGCCGACGAACGCGACACGCGCGGGTTCATCTCGATGACGATCATGCGACCGTTCTTCGGGTTGATCGAGAACTGCACGTTGGAGCCACCGGTGTCCACGCCGATCTCGCGCAGCACGGCCAGCGACGCATTGCGCAGCAGCTGGTATTCCTTGTCCGACAGCGTCTGGCTGGGCGCCACGGTGATGGAGTCACCGGTGTGGATGCCCATGGGGTCCAGGTTCTCGATGGAGCAGACGATGATGCAGTTGTCCGCCTTGTCGCGGACGACCTCCATCTCGTACTCCTTCCAGCCGATCAGGCTCTCTTCGATGAGCAGCTCGTTGGTGGGCGAGAGATCCAGGCCGCGCTTGCAGATGGTCTCGAACTCTTCGGGGTTGTAGGCAATGCCGCCGCCGGTGCCGCCCAGCGTGAAGCTGGGGCGGATGACCATGGGGAAGCCGCTGCCGCCGATCTCGGCCTGGATGCGCTTCTGCACCGCCCAGGCCTCTTCCAGCGTGTGCGCGATGCCCGACTTGGCCGAGTCCAGGCCGATCTTGGTCATCGCGTCCTTGAACTTCAGGCGGTCCTCGGCCTTCTCGATGGCGACCTCATTGGCGCCGATCATCTCGACGCCGTACTTGGCCAGCACGCCGTGCTTGTGCAGGTCCAGCGCGCAGTTCAGCGCGGTCTGGCCGCCCATGGTCGGCAGCACCGCGTCCGGGCGCTCCTTGGCGATGATCTTCTCGACCACCTGCCAGGTGATGGGCTCGATGTAGGTGACGTCGGCCGTGTCCGGGTCCGTCATGATGGTCGCCGGGTTGCTGTTCACCAGGATGACCTTGTAGCCCTCCTCGCGCAGCGCCTTGCAGGCCTGGGCGCCCGAGTAGTCGAACTCGCAGGCCTGGCCGATGATGATCGGGCCGGCGCCGATGATGAGGATGCTTTTCAGGTCTGTACGTTTCGGCATGGCGGTCTGCGCTCTTGGAACTTAGAGAGTGGCCGTGGCCAGCTTGGCCCCGAATCCAACGAAAAGGGCTCCGACGCCGGCATTGGCGGCGCCCGAGAGTCGACGCCGCGCACGGAAGGCCGCCGCGAGGCGGGCGCCGGCAAAGATCAGCGTCGAGAGGTAGAGGAAGCTGAGGACCTGGATGATGGAGCCCAGGATCAGGAAGGTCAGCGCCGGATGCGGGTAGGCCGGATCGACGAACTGGATGAAGAAGGACAGCAGGAAGGCGATGGCCTTGGGGTTCAGCAGGCTGACGACCAGCGCCTTCTTGAAGGGCTGGCCGGCATCGACGACGCGCGGCGCGTCATCGGCCCGGGCCTCGCCGCGCCAGCTCTTCACGCCACCGCGCAGCAGCTGGATGCCGATCCAGCCGAGGTAGGCCGCGCCGACCATCTTCACGACGAAGAAAATCTGCGGGCTGGCCATCAGCAGCGACGCACCGCCGGCTGCGGCTGCCGTCATCAGCAGCGTGTCGCCGACGAAAACGCCACAGGCCGCCGTGTAGCCCGCGCGCACGCCACGCTGGGCCGCGACAGACAACACGTACAGCGAGTTGGGCCCCGGCAGCAGGATGATGAAGATCGCTGCCGCGAGGTAGGTGCCGAGGTCGGTGATGCCGAACATGAAGTCCTCCTCAGGACTTGTTCATCATGGACACGAAGCGGTCGAACAGATAGGCGATGTCGTGCGGACCGGGGCTGGCTTCCGGGTGGCCCTGGAAGCTGAAGGCCGGCTTGTCGGTGCGCGCGATGCCCTGCAGCGTGCCGTCGAACAGGCTGACATGCGTGGCGCGCAGGTTGGCCGGCAGCGTGTCGGGGTCGACCGCAAAGCCGTGGTTCTGGCTGGTGATGCCGACGCGGCCACTGTCCAGATCCTTGACCGGGTGGTTGGCACCATGGTGGCCGAACTTCATCTTGAAGGTCTTGGCGCCCGAGGCCAGCGCCAGGATCTGGTGGCCCAGGCAGATGCCGAACACCGGGATGCCGGACTCGACCAGCTGCGCCGTGGCCTTGATCGCGTAGTCGCAGGGCTCCGGGTCGCCGGGGCCGTTGGACAGGAACACGCCGTCCGGCTCCAGGTCGAACACGGCGCTGGCGGGCGTCTGCGCCGGCACGACCGTGATCTTGCAGCCCCGTTCGGCCAGCATGCGCAGGATGTTGTTCTTGGCGCCGAAGTCGTAGGCGACGACATGGAACTTCGGGCTGGCCTGGGTGCCGTAGCCGCTGCCGAGCTTCCACTCGGTCTGCGTCCAGACCTCATTCTCGGTGCGGCTGACGACCTTGGCCAGGTCCAGGCCGGCCATGGAGGGCGCAGCCTTGGCGGCCGCGACGGCCGCATCGATGTGCGCTTGCGTGATGGCCTCGCCGACGGGCAGCGCCAGGATGCAGCCGTTCTGCGCCCCCTGGGTGCGCAGCACGCGCGTCAGGCGGCGCGTGTCCAGCCCGGCGATGCCCACCGTGCCCTGCTCGCGCAGATAGGCGTCCAGCGTCTTGCCGGCACGGAAATTGGACGCGCGGATCGGCAGGTCCTTGATGACCAGACCGGCGGCGAAGACCTTGGTCGACTCGACGTCCTCGTCGCTGATGCCGTAGCTGCCGATGTGCGGATACGTCAGCGTGACGATCTGGCGGCAGTAGCTGGGGTCGGTCAGGATTTCCTGGTAACCGGTCAGCGCGGTGTTGAACACCACTTCGCCGACGGTCTGGCCCGTCGCGCCTATGGACTGTCCTCGGAACACCGTCCCATCCGCCAGAGCCAGAATTGCTTGAGGGGGATGAAGCAGGTCGGTCAGCACAGGGGGTCTCCGCAAGAGGGGCGCGTGCCCAGCATCAACCCGTCCGAGGACGGATCAGCTTGAAGAAACCAAGGGGTTTGGCGCCGGGCAGCGTGGGGTTCAGGTAAACCTGTCGAGTATAGCTGACTGGGGTAAGTACGGAGGCTTCGCGAGCTGTTCTTGACGCCTCAAAGCGCCGCGATGCCGGCCCGGGCGATCTCGGCATCCTCGCTGGACTTGACGCCGCTGACGCCCACCGCGCCCACGCACTGGCCGTCCACCAGGATGGGCACGCCGCCTTCCAGAATGCCGTACATGCCGGGAACGCTGAGGAAGGCCTGGCGGCCGCCGTTGATCATGTCCTCGTAGACCTTGGATTCGCGTCGACCCAGCGCCGAGGTGTGGGCCTTGGCGGGCGCGAACATGGCCGAATTGGGCGAGGCGCCGTCCAGCCGCTGCAGCCACAGCAGATGGCCCCCGGCGTCCACGATGGCGATGGACACGGCCCAGCCCTTGCTGATGGCGTGGGCCTCGGCCGCGGCGGCGATGCGCTTGACGTCTTCGAGTTCGAGTTGGATTTGCTGCTTCATGGCCTTGATTTCTCGGGTTCAGCCCTCAATGTAACGGTCCCGGCAACGACCTAGAATCCTTCCGGTTTTCATTTGCCCACAGAGGAGGATCGTCATCATGAACGACAGCCTGCAACAAACCCCGTACGCCTACGCCGGCACCGGCCTCGCGGTCGAGCGCCAGCGTGTGCTGCGCAACACCTACTGGCTGCTGGCCCTCTCCCTCGTGCCCACGGTGCTGGGCGCCTGGGTCGGCGTCTCGACCGGGCTGTTCCAGCTGATGAGCCCCGGCATGAGCATGCTGGTGTTCTTCGTCGGCGCCTTCGGCCTGATGTTCGTCGTCGAGAAGACCAAGGACTCCGCCGCCGGCGTCGCCGCGCTGCTGGGCTTCACCTTCTTCATGGGCCTGATGCTGTCGCGGCTGATCGGCTTCGTGCTGGGCTTCAAGAACGGCACCTCGCTGGTCATGACGGCCTTCGGCGGCACGGCGGCCGTCTTCTTTGCGATGGCCAGCCTGGCCACCGTCATCAAGCGCGACCTGTCCTCCATGGGCAAGTTCCTCGTCGTCGGCGCCGTCGTGCTGATGGTGGCGAGCATCGCCAACTTCTTCCTGCAGTCCTCGGCGCTGATGCTGACCATCCTGGTGCTGATGCTGGGCGTGTTCTCGGCTTTCATGCTGTACGACATCAAGCGCGTCATCGACGGCGGCGAGACCAACTACATCAGCGCGACGCTGGCCATCTACCTGGACCTGTACAACGTGTTCCAGAGCCTGCTGTCCCTGCTGGGCATCTTCGGCGGCGAGCGCGAATGATGACCCACCTCCGAAGGCGCTGACGCGCCTCCCCCTCAAGGGGGCGCTGCCAGTGGCCCGGCAAAGCCGGTTCCACGGCAGCCGCTGGAAGAGGAGCCTGCTGACGCGGCTCCTTTTTTTATGCGCGCTCGAAGACCGCGATGGACTCAACGTGCGCCGTGTGCGGGAACATGTTCACCGCGCTGGCCGCCGTGCAGCGGTAGCCGGCCACGTTGACCAGCAGGCCGGCGTCGCGCGCCAGCGTCGCCGGGTTGCAGCTAACGTAGACGATGCGCCTGGGCGGCGTCCACCCCGGCGCCAGCGACGGGTCTTGCGCGATATCGGCCACCGCCTTGGCCAGCGCGAACGCGCCCTCACGCGGAGGGTCGATGAGCCAGCGATCGGCCGTGCCGTCCTGGGCCAGCAGCTCTGGCGTCATCTCGAACAGGTTGCGGGCGACGAAGCTCGTCTTGTGGGCCAGGCCGTTGGCGACGGCGTTCTCGCGCGAGCGCTGCACCAGCGCCTCGCTGCCCTCGATGCCCAGCACCTCGCGCGCCTGCGTGGCCAGCGGCAGCGTGAAGTTGCCCAGGCCGCAGAACCAGTCGATGACGCGCTCGTCCTTCTGGACCGCCAGCAGCCGCAGCGCGCGGCCGACGAGCGCGTTGTTGATATGCGGGTTCACCTGCGTGAAGTCGGTCGGTTTGAACGGCATCGTCACGCCGAACTCGGGCAACCGGTAGGCCAGCTGCGGGCCACCCTCGTCGAGCAGCCGGACCGTGTCCGGCCCCTTGGGCTGCAGCCACCACTGCACGCCATGCTCGGCGGCGAACGCACGCAGCATCGCGATGTCACCCTCGGGCAGCGGGTTCAGATGGCGCAGCACCAGCGCGATGACCTCGTCGCCCATGGCCAGCTCGATCTGCGGCAGCCGGTCGCGCTCGGCCATGCCCATGATCAGCTCGCGCAGCGGCATCAGCAGGTCGCTGACGACCTTGGGCACGACCTTGCAGACCTGCATGTCGGCCACATAGCGGCTCTTGCGCTCGTGGAAGCCGATCAGCACCACGCCCTTCTTCTGCACATAGCGCACCGAGAAGCGCGCCCGGTAGCGGTAGCCCCAGGTCGGCCCTTCGATGGGGCGCAGCAGCACCTCGGGCTTGACCTTGCCCAGATGCCAGAGCTGATCCTCCACGACGCGCTGCTTGACGGCCACCTGCGCGCCGGCATGCAGGTGCTGCATCTTGCAGCCGCCACAGGCGCCGGCATGCAGACCGAAGTGGGGGCAGCCCGGCGTCACGCGCAGCGGGCTTTCCTTCTTGATTTCGGTGAGCTGGCCCTGCTCCCAGTTGTTCTTGCGGCGCGAGATCTGCGCCTTCACCACCTCGCCCGGCAGCGCGCCGTCGATGAAGACCACCTTGCCCTCGGCGTTGTGCGCCACGCCCTGCGCCTCAAGCTCGATGCTCTCGACCTTGAGCCAATCCGTCGTCTGATTCATGGGCCGGATTATCCCGGCTGGCCCCGCCGACCTCAGAAGATGCTGTCCCGGTCCACCCCGTGGCGCATCATGTTGCGCTTGAGCTTGGCCAGCGCCTCGATCTGGATCTGACGGATGCGCTCGCGCGTGAGCTTCAGGCGTATGGCCAGCACGTCCAGCGTCTCGGGCTCGCGGTCCGACAGGCCGTAGCGGCCCGACAGCACCTCGCGCTCGCGGTCGTTCAGGCTGTCCAGCCCATGCTGCAGCAGTTGCTCGACCTCGTGCGACAGACGCAGGCCCATGGGGTCTATAGCCTGCTCGTCGGCGACCAGATCCAGCATGGACTCGCCTCCCTCGCCATTGCGGTCCACCGGCGAATCCAGCGAGCTGGGCAGCTCGGCATAGGCCAGCAGCTCGGCCACCTCGTCCACCGGCCGGCCCAGCGCCTGGGCCACGTCCTCGGCGCGCACCCGCCCCTCCGCGCCCTCGGCGCTGCGCAAGGCCTCCAGCGCGCGGCGCGCCTTCAGCACCTGGTTGAGCTCGCGCACGATGTGCACCGGCAGCCGCACCAGCCGGGCCTGGTGCATCAGCGCGCGCTCTATGCTCTGGCGTATCCACCAGCTCGAATAGGTCGAGAAGCGGAAGCCCCGCTCCGGCTCGAACTTGCTGATGGCATGCATCAGGCCCAGGTTGCCCTCCTCGATGAGATCGCTCATCGGCAGGCCGCGGCCCAGGTAGTTCTTGGCAATGCTGACGACCAGGCGCAGGTTGTGCTCGATCATGGCCTGGCGCGCCTCGAAGTCGCCCGCACGCGCGGCCTGGGCCGTGTCGAACTCCTGCTGCGGCGTCAGCAGCGGCGTGCGGCGGATGTCGCGCAGATAGGCCTGCAACGCATTGCCGAGCTCGACCTCGTCGCTCGCGGCGCGCAACACCTGCGCTTCCTCATCGGGTGCCTCGCTGCCGGCATCGACGCCATTCAGCGCCACGAACGGGCTGCCACCCTCGGCGCCAGCGCCGTCATGTCCGTTGGGCTTGGGCACAGCGCGCTTCATGGCAAGTGCTGGCCCGTTAGCAATTCCTGCCTACCGCTCGCTCAGCGTGGCGGCAGCAGCTTGGCCGGGTCGACCGGCTTGCCGAGCTTGCGCACTTCGAAGTGCAGCTTGACGGTGTCGCTCTCGGTGGAACCCATCTCGGCAATCCTCTGGCCCTTGCGCACGACCTGATCCTGCTCGACCAGCATCGCCCGGTTGTGGGCATACGCCGTCAGGTAGGTGTTGTTGTGCTTGATGATGACCAAGTTGCCGTAGCCGCGCAAGCCCGAACCGGCATAGACGACGCGTCCATCGGCGACAGCCAGCACCGGGTCGCCCGCCTTGCCGGCGAAGTCCAGGCCCTTGTTGCGCTGATCATCGAAACCGGCGCTGACGGGATGCGAGACGGGCCAGCCCCAGGACAGTCCGTCATCGTCGGAGGACGCGGCGGACGGCGCCGCCGCACCGGCGCTGGCCGACGCGCTGCCGGCCGCCGCCGCCGGCTTGCTGTCCAGCGGCCGCGACTCGACCTTGGGCGCGCTCGCGATGGGCTTGGCCGTCACGGCGCCCGGATCCACACCCGGCGGCACGACGCGCAGCACCTGGCCCACCTCGATGCGGTTGGGGTTGTCGAGGTTGTTCCACTTGGCGATGTCGCGCCAGCCCTGGCCGTTGTCCAGCGCAATGCGGATCAGCGCATCGCCCGGCTTGACGGTGTAGTAGCCCGGCTTGCCGGCGTTCTCGGCGCCGGGCGGCGGCTTGACCTCGGCCGCGGCCGCAGCGGAGGCCGCAGGAGCCGGCGCCGAGGCCGCCGGCTTGGGCGGCAGCGGGTTGCGGTCCTCGACGGGCGCCTGGTGCAGGGAAGTGCCGCAGGCGCTCAACAGCAGCGAAGTGAAGACGGCCAGCAGGCCAAGACGGGGTCGAAAAGGCATCGTGAGTGCGTCGCGTTGAGGCCGGTTGAGGCCGCGCGCTGTGCGCCCGCGGCCGGGTCAGACGACGTTGGATTCTACGGGTCGCCTGCTCAGCGCCGCGGCAGCAGCTCGACGGGGTTCAGCGGCCGTCCATCGCGGCGCAGTTCGAAGTGCAGCTTGACGGCATCGCTGTCGCTGTCGCCCATCTCGGCAATCTTCTGGCCCTTGCGCACGAGCTGGTCCTCCTTGACCAGCATCACGCGGGTATGCGCATAGGCGGTCAGATAGTTCTCATCGTGCTTGATGACGATGAGATTGCCCAGGCCGCGCACGGCCGAGCCGACATAGATCACACGCCCGGCCGCGGCCGCGTGGATCGGGTCGCCCGCCTTGCCGGAGAAGTCCAGGCCCTGGTTGAGCCGGCCGTCGTAGCCGGCCGTCAGCGGGCCAGGCACCGGCCAGCCCCAGTCGATCGACGCGGCGGGCGCGGGCCTGGGCGCCGCCGTCGGCGCTGATGCTGGCGCGGGTGCGGGGTCCGCGGGCGGCGTCAGGCGCAGCACCTGCCCGGCCTGGATGTGGTCGGGGTTGGCCAGCCCATTCCAGCGCGCCAGGTCACGCCAGCCCTGCCCGGCCTCCAGCGCGATGCGACCCAGCGTGTCGCCGGGTTTCACGGTGTACAGCCGGGCCCCGGGCGGCAGCGGGGCGCGCGGCGCGGACGCCGGCCGCCGGGCGGCTGGGTCGCGCCCCTCCACCGGCGCGCGCCGGGCGGGCGCGGCACAGCCGGCCAGCAGTGCCGCCGACACCGCCAGCAGAACCATGCCTCTCTTCAGCAAGGCTAGAGCACGCCCGACTTCAGCGGCACGAACAGCACGGCCTCGTGCTCGCTGCGCACCCAGCGCCCCACGCCGCCTTCGACGATGTGATCCAGCACCACCAACACCTGTCCGCGGCCGCCGGCCACCGTCGGCGCGACGAGGCGCCCACCGGGCGCGAGCTGCTCCAGCCAGGCCGGCGGGATGTCCTCGCCGCCGGCCGCTGCGATGATGCTGTCGAACGGGCCGCTGGCCGGGTGGCCAACGCGGCCATCGCCCCAGACCAGGCGCGGCAAGGCATGAGGCTTGGGCAAGACCACGCGCTGCAGATGCTGCCTGGCCTTGTCATGCAGACCCTGGACACGCTCGATGGACGTGAGCTGCCGGGCCAGCAGCGCAATGACGGCGGCCTGGTAGCCGCAGCCGGTGCCGATCTCCAGCACCCGGCCCAGCGAGCCGCGCTGCCGGGCCCCCGCGCCGGCCATCAGCAGGCCGAGCATGTGGGCGACGACGGACGGTTTGGAGATCGTCTGCCCATGGCCGATGGGCAGGGCCGTGTCCTCGTAGGCCTGGGCGGCCAGCGCACTGTCGACGAATTCATGGCGCGGCACGGCGGCCATCGCGGCCAGCACGCGCTCGTCGAACTTCCCCTCCGCGCGCAGCCGCGCCACCAGCGCCGAGCGCACGGCGCCGCTGTCCAGCCCCGTGCCGCTGGGCCGAGCCAGCCGCGCCGCATCGGCCGTGGCCTGGCGCAAATGGCGCTGCGGCATCAGCAGCTCGCGCTGCGGCGATGCGGCCGACTTCAGGCTGGCGGGAAAGCGCTTCGGGGCGGTCATGCCGTCAGAGGCCCAGGCGCTGTGCCCAGGCGCCCAGCGACGCATGCTCCGTCAGGTCCACCTGCAGCGGCGTGATCGACACCTGGCCGTTGGCGGTGGCGTGGAAGTCCGTGCCCTCGCCGGCATCCCGCGCATCACCCGCCGGGCCTATCCAGTAGATGGTCTCGCCGCGCGGGTTGACCTGCTGGATGATGCCCTCGCTGGCATGGCGCCGGCCCAGCCGCGTGATCTTGCGCGGCAGCGTGTCGGCATCGGCCCGGTTGGGGATGTTGACGTTGAGCAGGAAGGCCCGGTCCAGGCCGCCGACGATGACTTGCTCGACCACGCTGCGCGCCGCACGGGCCGCTGCCTCCAGTTCGCCCCAGCCCTTCTCGGCCTGCGAGAAGGCGATGGACGGGATGCCGAACAGATAGCCCTCGGTCGCCGCGGCGACGGTGCCGGAGTACAGCGTGTCGTCGCCCATGTTGGCGCCGTTGTTGATGCCGGACAGCACCAGGTCGGGCCGGTAGCCCAGCAGGCCGGTCAGCGCCAGGTGCACGCCGTCGGACGGCGTGCCGCTGACATAACGGAACCCGTTGGCGGCACGATAGACGTTCAGCGGTCGGTTCAGCGTCAGCGAGTTGGAGGTGCCGCTGGCGTTCTGCTCGGGGGCGATGACGTCGATCTCGCCCAGGCCCTGGCAGGCCTGGACCAGGGCCGCGAGCCCCGGCGCGAGATAGCCGTCGTCATTGGAAATCAGGATGCGCATGACCCAATTGTAGGGAGGGCGTCACCTACGAGACCGGGTGTAACCACCTTGATTCCTATCATGCAGTTTTCAGAATTCCGGAGACGACGATGAAGGCTTGGCTGTGCGAGAACCCGGTGGGCGTGCAAGCGCTGCAATGGCGTGAACTGCCGGCGCCGGCGCTGGCTTCCGGGCATCTGCGGGTGCAGATCAAGGCCGCCAGCCTGAACTTTCCCGACCTGCTCATCGTGCAGAACAAATACCAGATGAAGCCCGCCCTGCCCTTTGTGCCGGGTACGGAGTTCGCGGGCGTCGTCACCGAGGTGGGCGAAGGCGTGAAGGGCTTTGCCGTCGGCCAGCGCGTGGCGGCCTTCGGTGGCCTGGGCGGCTTTGCCACCGAGGTCTGCATCCCGGCCCTGCTGGCCATGCCGCTGCCCGAGGGCTTTGCCTTCGAGGACGCGGCGGCCTTCATCTGCACCTACGCCACCAGCCACCATGCGCTGATGGACCGCGCCGCGCTGCAGGCCGGCGAAACCGTGCTCATCCTCGGCGCAGCGGGCGGCGTGGGCACGGCAGCCATCCAGATCGCCAAGGCGGCTGGCGCCCGCGTCATCGCCGCGGCCGGCAGCGATGCCAAATGCGCGGCCTGCAAGGCCCTGGGCGCCGACGCCGTCATCAACTACGCGACGCAGAACCTGCGCGACGAACTGAAGGCGCTGACCGAGGGCAAGGGGCCGGACGTCATCGTCGACCCGGTCGGCGGCGACCTGGCCGAGGCGGCCTTCCGCTCCATCGCCTGGCGCGGCCGCTACCTCGTCATCGGCTTCGCCCAGGGGCAGATTCCGGCACTGCCGCTGAACCTGGCGCTGCTCAAGGGCGCGTCGCTGGTGGGCGTGTTCTGGGGCGAATTCGCCAAGCGCGAACCCGGCCGCAACGCCCAGATGCTGGGCCAACTGGCCGCCTGGTATGCCGCCGGCAAGATCAAGCCGGTGCTGGACCGCGTGCTGCCCATGGAGGAGCTGCCCGCCGCCTTCGCGCGCATGGCGGCCCGCGAGGTCGTCGGCAAGTTGGTTCTTACCAATTCTTGACCCCTGAAACGGGGGCTTGGGCCGGCCGCTGCGGCCCGGGCTCGAGAGGGGCGGTGCGCTACATTCAACTGCCGAACCGACAGCCGCCGCCCGCCCCGCGCCATGACCGTCAAAGTCCTCATCATCGAAGACAACCCCGTTGCCCGCAGCTTTCTGTGCCGCGTGGTTCGAGAGAGCTTCAGCGACGCCATGGAGATCACCGAGGTCGGCGACCTGGAGAACGCCCGCCGCCAGGTGGCCAAGCTGGCCGGCAGCGCCCCGGAGGCAGGCTTCAAGCTCATCCTGGTGGATCTGGAACTGCCCGACGGCAACGGCATGGAGTTCCTGACCGAGCTGGCCGGCTCGACGGCCGTCAAGATCGTCACGACGCTGTACTCCGACGACGACCACCTCTTCCCGGCCCTGCAATGCGGGGCCGACGGCTATCTGCTGAAGGAAGACCGCTTCGAAGTGCTGGTGGAAGAGCTGCAGCGCATCGTGCGCGGGCAGCCGCCGCTGTCACCCGCCATCGCGCGCCGCCTGCTGTCGCATTTCCGCCCCAGCGCCAGCGACAGCGGCACGATGCCGCTGAACTCCGGTTTCGGCGCGCTGTCGAGCTCACAGGCCCCCTTCGCCAACAGCCGTGGCGTCGCGCTGGACCCGCCGCCCGAATGGGAACGCCTGACGCCGCGCGAGAGCGAGGTGCTGACCTATCTGAGCAAGGGCTTCACGATCAAGGAGATCGCGAACCTGATGGGCATCAAGTGGTTCACCGTCAACGACCACATCAAGAGCATCTACAAGAAGCTCAACGTGTCCAGCCGCGCGGAGGCCGCGGTGCTGGCGAGCAAGCAGGGGCTGGTCTGATTTGCCTGCGAAGGCAACGACTGAGCCCCTCGCGGGCTTCTTCTGGTTTCTGTGCCACCCATGTCTGCCTCGGATGAGGCGGAGCGCATTCGAACTTAGCCGCTGAGCGCCTGCAATGGGCTCTTTCCGGCCCAACGCAGCCCCACGCCGCGACCGACAGAGCGTTCAAGCCGAGCCGGCCGAACGGCAACTGCTTCACGACGGGCGCTCGCGTGACGGCGCCGTCAGGGTCAGCTCGACGACTTGGAGTCGCCGTCGATGGGGAACATCTGGCCCGAGATCGTGCGCGCATGCGGCCCGGCCAGAAACAGCACCAGCTCGGCGATGTCGTTCGGGTCGATGAACTTCTTGACCGACTGGTTGGCCAGCGCCGACTGGGTCTCCTCCTCGACGCTGCGCCCGGACAGCTTGGCGCGCCCCTCGAAGACCGACTGGATGCGCGGCCCGTCCACGGCGCCCGGGTGGATGGTGTTGGCGGTGATGCCCAGCGGCCCCAGCTCCATCGACAAGGTCTTGGCGAACCCGACCAGGCCCCACTTGGTCGTGGCGTAGGCCACCCGGTTCGGGTAGCCGAAGCGGCCTGCCAGCGAAGACATGACGATGATGGATGCGGCCGACGATTGCTTGAGCAGCGGGATGGCGCGCTGCGTGACCATGAAGGTTCCGGTCAGGTTGATGTCGACCACGGCCTGCCAGGTGTCGAGCGGATAGTCGGCGACAGGCGCCGTGGCGCCGGCAATGCCGGCGTTGTTGACGAGCACGTCCAGCCCGCCCAGAGCCTGCCGCACGTCGGCAAACAGCGCGTCCAGGTCGGTCGGCTTGCTGACATCGCAGACGCTGCCGGTGATGCCGGGGAGCGTGCTGGTGATGTCGGCGACGGCTTGGGCGTTGACGTCGGCGATATGGACGCGCGCGCCGCGGGCCGCGAAGGCCTTGGCAATGGCCAGGCCGATGCCGCCTGCACCGGCCGTGATGAGGACATGCTGGGACATGATCTGATGCTCCGGAAGTGAAAGACCTGGCGCCTGATTCAGGCCCCGCGCTGCGGCAGGGTGATCACGCGAGCGAGGCAGGCGTGCCGCGGCGCCCTGTCGTTCTGCAGGCGCTGCGTCGCGCCCTCGTCGGCGGCCGCGATGCGGGCGGACCGGCGGGTGTCGCTGGATGCCGAGGGCAGGCTGCCGACGGCATCCCCGAGCTGGCAGATGGCCATGATTGCTCCGGGCCGGTGGCGTGAAGTCGGATGGGTTCTACGCCGATGCGGGCCCGCCCACAACCGCCAGTTTCGGCCCCACGACCGTGATGCGGCCATGGCCGCGGTGATGCATGAACTCGCGCAGCACCAGCAGCGTCGCCGCGGCCTCGCGCCCTGGCGGCAGCCCGTCCAGGGCGTCGCTGCGCCCTTGGGCGGCGAGCGCCAGCCGCTCGAACCACTGCTCGACGGTGTCGACCGCCAGCGTCGGCCCAGCCACCGCCGCCCAGGGCTGCAAGCGGGCCGACGGGCTCCACAGCGGCCCGGCCTCGCGCCGCGGGCCCAGGCGCATGAGCTGGTCCTCGGTGAAGTCTATGGCCTGCTCGATGTCTTGCGGGGTCGGCGGATCCTGGCGAAAGAAGGCCCGGGCGATGCGGGCCGCGCCGAGATCCAGGCGCTGCTCGGCCAGGCCGGGAGCGCTCAGCAGCAGTTGCTCGTCGCCGATGTGCAGCTGCAGGCCCGGGCTGTCGCGCGGCTCGGTGAGCCTATGCACGACGGCGTCGACCACGCGCGCGTCGATGCCATGCCCCAGCCCGGGCAGGCGGTCCAGCGTGGCGACCGCCCCGAGCGACTGCAGCCGGGCGAGTGCCTCGACCGCGGCGCCGATGGGCATCACCGCATCGGCGTCGCCATGGACGAGGTGGGTCATCAGCCCGACGGGCGCCAGCCGCGGCGGCCGGGCGAAGCGCCCCGACAGCGCGAACACCCGGCCGGCCGGCGCATCGCCGAGCTGGGTGGATTCCAGCGCCATGATCGCGCCCTGCGAGAAGCCGATCAGCGTCGTCTGCGCGGGCCCGACGCCAGCCTCCCGTTGCCACTGCTCGATGGCCTGCACGAAACCCGGCATGGCCGTCGCCACGCGCGCGGGCCGGTTGGCCTCGGTGACGCCCTGCACCGAGAACCACTGCCAGCCGCGCCCGACCGCTTCGGGCGCCTGCGCGCTGACGATGAGCGCGTCGGGCAGATGGGGTGCCAGCGCCCGCCCCAGTGGCGCAATGTCACTGGCACTGGAACCGACGCCGTGGAACAGCAGCACCAGCTGTCTGGGCACGGCGGGCCGTTGAATGATCAGGTCTCGGGCAGTCATGGTGGGGTCCTCAGTCGGGCCGATTCGGCATCGCCAGCCGCGCGCCGGGCTGCGCTCAACGCAGCCGCCCGGCGATCACGGCATCCGCCGACAGCCGGCCCCCGCCGCTGACCAGCAGCGACACCGAGGCCGCCAGCAGTGCCAGCGCGTATTCATAGCCGTTCTTGTCCATGAAGAGGCCGTTGCCGATATGGACGGCGAAGATGGCCACGAGCATGGCGAACGCCAGGGCCGCGGCGGCCGGCCGCACCAGCAGGCCCAGCAGCAGCGCCAGGCCGCCGAAGAACTCGGCGCTGCCGGCCAGCAGCGCCATCAGATAGCCCGGCGTCAGGCCCAGCGAGGCGAAGAACTGGCCCGTGCCTTCCAGGCCATAGCCCCCGAAGGCGCCGAACAGCTTCTGCGCGCCATGGGCCACGAAGATGATGCCCACGGGAATGCGCAGGGCCAGCGGGCTCCAGCCCGCGTCGGTGGTCAGCACGCGGTCGATCAGGCGATTGCTCATGGTGATGCTCCTGGAACTGGGGTTGTCGGAGGGCTCAGGCCTTGCGGATCCAGGTCGGCGCGATGGCCGTGCCCAGGCCCGCGCCGTAGCCCAGATAGATGTTCAGGCCGGCCAACGGCTCCAGATAGCGCGCATTCTTCAGCCCGCCAGCATCGATCACCGCGAAGCCCATGCTCTCGGCGATGGCGCTGGCGGTCTGCCTGGCGGGCTCGCTGTCACTGGCGACGAAGACGCTGACCTTCTGGCCGTTGCCGAAATCGGCACCTTCGGCCAGCACCTGGGCGAACACGGTGTTGAAGGCCTTGACGAGCTGCACGCCCGGCACCGCCTTGGCGATCTCTTCGGCCGCCGAGCTGGTGTGGCCCAGGGTCAGGCCCATGAAGTCGGCGGTCAGCGGGTTGGTGATGTCGATGACCACCCGGCCTTGCAGGTCGCCGACGGCCTGCAGGGCGGCCACGGCGTCGGCATAGCCCGTGGCCAGGATGACGGCGTCGGCACCGGCCGCGGCGCCCTCGGGCGGCACGGCCCGGGCACCCGGGTGGGCCGCAGCGACGCGGGCGGCCTTGGCGCCGTCGCGCGCCGTCACGCTGACCTGGTGGCCGGCGCGGGTGAGTTGAGTGACGAAGGCCGAGCCCATGTTGCCGGCGCCGATGACGGTGATCTTCATGACGAATTCCTTGGGATGCCACAGCGGAGTGCTGCGATGAGGAGACTTTAGAAATTCCTTCTAAAGAGATAAATACGGCGATCATGTTTTAACCGTCTCTCCAAATGAGACAATCCATCGCGATGGACAGGTTCCTCGAAATGAAGACCTTTGTCGCCGTGGTCGATGCCGGCAGCTTTGTCGGCGCCGCGGACGCACTGGCGATCTCGAAGGCGGCGGTCTCCCGGTACGTGGCCGAGCTGGAGTCGCGGCTGGGCGTGCGGCTGCTGCACCGCACGACGCGCAAGCTCTCGCTGACCCCCGAGGGCGAGGTCTTCGACGCCCGCTGCCGCGAGTTGCTGAGCGGGCTGGACGAGGCCGAGTCGGAGGTGTCCTCGCACAGCGGCGAGGCCAGCGGGCTGCTGCGCATCAGCGCACCGTTCTCGTTCGGGCTGCTACACCTGGCTCCGCTGTGGCCGGCCTTCATGGCCGAGCACCCCAAGGTGACGCTGGATGTGACGCTGGCCGACCGCATCGTCGACCTGGTGGAGGACGGCTTCGACATGGCGGTGCGCATCGGGCGGCTGCCGGCCTCGTCGCTGGTCAGCCGGCCGCTGACGTCCACGCGCCTGGTGCTGTGCGCCTCACCCGACTACCTGCGCCAGCGCGGCATGCCGGCTCACCCGTCCGAGCTGGCCTCGCACGACGTGCTGGCCTACAGCCTGTTCTCCACGGGAGATCAATGGGAGTTCAGCGGTGCCGAGGGCGCCGTCTCGGTCAAGGTGGCGCCGCGCCTGCGTACCAACAACGGCGACACCTGCCGCGTGGCCGCGCTGCGCCATCAGGGCGTCGTGCTGCAGCCGAGCTTCCTCGTCGGCCCGGACCTGAGCGCCGGCACGCTGGTGGAGCTCATGCCCGGCTGGCGTTCGACGGAGCTGGGTGTCTACGCGGTCTACCCGAGCCGCAAGTTCCTGTCGCCCAAGGTCCGCGTGATGGTCGAGTTTCTGGCTCAGGCCTTCCGTACGCGGCCATGGCCCGAATGATGTGGGCGCCCTCGGCCGCCAACAGCGGTGGCCTTGTCACGCTGGCGCGCGTTCTCCAGCGCGTCCGGGAAGGAATTTGATGTTGTCGCGGCCTGGTCCGTGGACCGCCTGGGTCGGTCCCTCATAGACCTCATAACGCTGCTTCAGGAGCTGCACAGCACGGGCGTGGACCTGTACCTCCATCAGCAGGGCATCAACACCACCCCCCCCTGCCGGGCGCGTCATCTTCGGGATGATGGGAGTCTTCGCCGAGTTTGAGCGTGCCTTGATTCAGGAGCGCATCAAAGCTGGCATTGAGCGCGCAAGGCAGACTGGCACGAAGTCCGGGCAGGCCATCGGTCGGCCCAAAGCATCCCAAGAAACTGAGAACCGCATCCGCCAGCTCCGAGCCCAAGGACTAGGAATCAACAAAATCGCTGCCGCAATCCCATGCGGCGTGTCTGTTGTGCAGAGGGTGGTGGCAGCTTCCGCGTGAACCGAGTCAAGTAAGGATGCATCCACGCGCACTCCCGGCCCCTGCACCAACATAGCTGCTACGGCGCTACCTCAGGATTATCTGGGGTAGGTAAGACCCAGGCAACCGAGTTTGCGCGCGCGCTGACGGGGCACCAACTCCGTAACATCGCAACCGCAGGGAGGATCAAATGACCAGATGGGTTCAAGAGTTCGAACAAAGCAGCTTTAGGAGCACATGGCGCGGCTTGGTTTCACAGGTCAATGCCCTTGACGTCGATGACCAAACGGTCCTCACGACGGTGGAGGAGCTTGCGCGACTGAAGAAGATCATTGCCTTCATTGACGGGATCGTCGTGAACGCCGATCCAGAATTGACGCCGAAAGCGGTGTGGACTACGTGCCAAAGCCAGGCAGACCTGCTCATTGGACAAGTTCAGGGATACGACTCAAGCAGATCGCCATCACATCTAGTGGCCGCCAATGAGCATGCCGACAATCTATTGACTTACGTCCGCCCCTACATGGTCGTGCCAGAGCAGGCGTTGGCTTCCTATGGGGCCGCCGTCCAGGCCTTTGCGGCCCAAGTAACCGACCACGCGCGAGCCATGCAAGGCGGCGCAGTGCAGGCACAAGAGGCGCTCAAGGAAGCTGTCGACGCGGCAGACGCGCAGCGGCGGGCGCTTGACGAATTGGAACAACGCATCAAAGCGTTTGAGAGATACCTCTTCGAAGGCACCGATGAGTTCGACCCCGCAGAGAAGTACGTCAAGCAACTAGTAGCTCGGATCGAAGAGGCCCACGCGGACATCACCAAGCTCTTCGAGTCCTTACTCGGGCCGAACGATTCCACCGCAGCACAGGTTCAAGAGTTTGAGGAAGAGATGGGCAAGGCACGCGAACGGCTTTCCAGCCTCATCGCATCGGCCACAGCTGAGCGCAAAGAACTACATCTCTTCTACGAGAAGATTTTCGGGCCTGAACCGACCGACGACGACGAAGTTCGCGATGGAGGGCTGAAAGAGGAGCTTGACTCACGGCTGGCGCAGCTTGAAGTTGTTGAAGGGGAGCAGATGAAGCGACATGCCACTCTGTTCGCGAAGATTGAGAGCCTGCTCCCTGGCGCCACGAGCGCCGGCCTTGGCAGCGCCTACAAGAAGCTCAAGGATGAGTTCGAGACAAGCATAAAGAGGTACACGCAGGCGTTTTATGCGTCGCTCTGTGTGCTCGCATTGGGAGGCCTCATCGTTGTCACTGACAGCATTGCCGCTTGGCCGCCTTCGATCCAGTTCGTTCAGGCGCATGACTGGCAGGGGCTGCTTCAGACATTTCTGACACGGCTGCCCATCGTGCTACCGGTAGTGTGGTTTGCCATGTACTCAGCCACGCGACGCAGCCAGTACGAGCGCCTCCAGCAAGAATATGCACACAAAGAAGCCTTCGCTTCATCGTACGAGAGCTACAAGAAGCAGCTACAAGACCTCAAGGTGGACGCGGACGTCCTCCAGCGAGAGCTGATTGCTAAGGCCATCGACGCCATTGCGTTCAACGCCTCCAAGACGCTCGACGGCAATCATGTCGAAAAGCCACCTGCCATGCAGTTGATGGACAAGCTGAGCGTAGATGACGTCAAGAAGCTGCTTGAGATGGTCAAGACAAGGTAGGGCGTTGCCAATCGGGGGGCGACTGCTGGCTTGCATCCGCGAGCCGCGGCCGACCAACGTTAGCGGCAAAACCGGCTCGACGCCCTGCCCTGCCCTGCCCTGCCCGGGCTCGGCATCGCGCGGATGCTGGGGCGAAGCATGGCCTCCCCGACGTAAGCGCGCGGCAATGTCATGTTGATGGCCCTCACAGTTGTGGCCGGCGCTACGGCCGTGATGGACACGCCGGGCATGAGTCATTCCTGGATGACTGCCACCTTGAATTCCGCCGTGTGCCGCCGCCGACGGCGCCGGCCCATTAGATTGACCCCATAAGTGTTCACGTGTCCACCTCCTTCTAAGCGGACAGATGTTCACTACCGGGTTGCCGTCAGATCAACTTGTGTTGCCTGGCTGCTTACTCCCCGGCCCAGTGGCCACGGATTTCGGTCATGCGCCCAACTCTGACCAGCGGGAACTATTCAGCCGCTGCGCAGCTTGGCGCCCGCGTCGAGGACCGGCGCATACGTCGTGCGAGGGGCCACCCTGCTCCCACAAACATCGCTGGACTTTATGTGGTTGGCGCGGTCGACGCGATCCAATCAAGCTTCGAACCTCTACGCACGGGCAGTGCACCGCGCCTTGCAAGGCACTACAGCGCTTCGCCGTAGTGGCCACTTAATGGGGGTTTTTTTGGTGGGTAGAAAGCAAAAATGGGCCACAAGGGCCCATTCTGCTTACTACTTGGCGGAGAGGGAGGGATTCGAACCCTCGGTACGGAAACCGTACGCCTGATTTCGAGTCAGGTACATTCGACCACTCTGCCACCTCTCCTGATTCGGTGCGCGTTGGTGCGAAGCCGACCATTATAGCCAGCTTTTTGCACTCTTCGGCAAATCAGCCGCGCAGCGTGTCCACACCGCCCATGTAGGGGCGCAGCGCCTCGGGCACCGTGATGCTGCCGTCGGCGTTCTGGTAGTTCTCCAGCACCGCCACCAGCGTGCGACCCACGGCCAGGCCGGAGCCGTTGAGCGTGTGCACCAGCTCGTTCTTGCCCTGGGCATTCTTGAAGCGCGCCTGCATGCGGCGGGCCTGGAAGGCACCCATGTTGGAGCAGGAGCTGATCTCGCGGTAGGTGTTCTGCGCCGGCAGCCACACCTCCAGGTCATAGGTCTTGGTCGCGCCAAAACCCATGTCGCCGGAACACAGCAGCATGGTGCGGTAAGGCAGGCCCAGCTTCTGCAGCACGGCCTCGGCGTGGCCGGTCATCTCCTCCAGCGCGGCCATGCTGTGCTCGGGCTGCTCGATGCGCACCATCTCGACCTTGTCGAACTGGTGCTGGCGGATCATGCCGCGCGTATCGCGGCCGGCCGAGCCCGCCTCGGAGCGGAAGCAGGGGCTGTGGGCCGTCAGCTTGACGGGTAGGTCCTCGGCCTTGAGCAGGCTGTCGCGCACGGTGTTGGTCAGCGAGATCTCCGACGTCGAGATCAGGTATTGCTCGGGGTGTTCCGTGTCGCCGCCGCGCAGCACCCAGAACATGTCTTCCTTGAACTTGGGCAGCTGGCCCGTGCCCTCGAGGATCTCGCGGTTGACGATATACGGCGTGTAGCACTCGGTGTAGCCGTGCTCCGTGGTTTGCACGTCGAGCATGAACTGGGCGAGCGCGCGGTGCAGGCGCGCGACGGGGCCCTTCAGGAAACTGAAGCGCGAACCCGACAGCTTGGCGCCGGTCTCGAAGTCCAGGCCCAGCGGCGCGCCCAGGTCCACATGGTCTTTGACCTCGAAGTCGAACGCGCGCGGCTGGCCCCAGCGGCGCACCTCGACGTTGCCGGTCTCGTCACTGCCCACCGGCACGCTGGCGTCGGGCAGGTTGGGCACGCCCATCAGCATCTCGTTGAGGTCGAGCTGGATGGCGTCCAGGCGCTCGGCGCCGGCCTTCAGCTCGTCGGCGATGCCGCCGACCTCGGCCATCAGCGCCGAGGCGTCTTCGCCCTTGCCCTTGGCCATGCCGATCTGCTTGGACAGCGCATTGCGGCGGGCCTGCAGCTCCTCGGTGCGGGTCTGCACGCCCTTGCGCTCAGTCTCCAGGGCCTTGAAGCGCTCCACGTCGAGGAAGGGCTGGGGGTTCTTGCGCGTGTTCAGACGCTCGATGACGGCGTCGAGCTCTTTGCGCAGTTGGGTGATGTCGAGCATGGGAGAAACCTTGGGGAATCGAATGCGAAAACGGCGCCGATGTCACAGCGCCGCCGGATGCGTGAGGCATCGGCGTCAAGATCGGGAGGCACTCACCTCGGCCATGGACTTGTCGCCCAGGCCCATGGGCAGCGGGAAATGCACGTTCTCTTCGACACCCGGCAGGCTGCGCACCGTCGTCGCGCCGAACTCGCGCAGCCGGCTGATGACGGCCTGCACCAGCACATCGGGCGCCGAGGCGCCGGCCGTCAGGCCCACGCGCGGGCGGCCTTGCAGCCACTCGGCCTTCAGGTCTTCGGCCGCGTCGACCATATAGCCCGGGGTCCCCAAGCGCTCGGCCAGCTCGCGCAGGCGGTTGCTGTTGGAGCTGGTGGGGCTGCCGACGACGATGACCACGTCCACCTGCGGCGCCAGCAGCTTGACCGCATCCTGGCGGTTCTGCGTGGCGTAGCAGATGTCCTGCTTCTTGGGCTCGCGCACCTGCGGGAAGACGCGCTTCACCTCGGCCAGGATCTGCGCCGCGTCGTCCACGCTCAGCGTGGTCTGGGTGACGACGGCGAGCTTGCCCGGGTCTTTCACGCGCACCTGGGCGACGTCCTCGACGTCCTCCACCAGGAAGATGCCCTCGGACAGCTGACCCATGGTGCCCTCCACCTCGGGATGGCCCTTGTGGCCGATCATGATGAACTCATAGCCCTCGCGGTGCAGCTTGGCCACCTCGACGTGCACCTTGGTCACCAGCGGGCAGGTCGCGTCGAAGACGTTGAAGCCACGGGCCGCGGCCTCGCGGCGCACCTCCTGGCTGACGCCGTGGGCGCTGAACACCAGCGTGGCGCCGGCCGGCACCTCGGCCAGGTCCTCGATGAAGATGGCGCCGCGCGCCTTCAGGTCGTTGACGACGTAGGTGTTGTGGACGATCTCGTGGCGCACATAGATGGGCGCGCCAAACTTGAGCAGCGCCCGCTCGACGATCTCGATGGCGCGGTCCACGCCGGCGCAGAAACCGCGCGGCTCGGCCAGCAGCACTTCCTGGGGTTGCACGACGGCGTTCATCACAGCACCCCGATCACTTGCACTTCGAAGCTCACCGGCTGGCCGGCGAGCGGATGGTTGAAATCGAACAGCAGCGCCTCCTCGCCCAGCTCGCGCACGACGCCGGCATAGCCGCCCTGTCCGTCCGGGCCGGGGAACTGCACGACGTCGCCGACGTTGTAGACCTCGTCCGGGTCGCCCAGCTGGCGCAGCAGCGTCAGCTTCACGCGCTGCAGCAGCTCGGGGTTGCGGTCGCCGAAGGCCTCGCCGGGCGCCAGCTCGAAGCGCTCGTGCGCGCCCTCGGGCAGGCCGATCAGGCGTGCCTCGATGGCGGGCGACAGCTGGCCGGTGCCCAGCGACAGCGTCGCGGGCTTGTCGTCGAAGGTGTTGACGATGTCGGCGCCGTCCGGGCCCGAGAGCCGGTAATGCAGCGTGAGGAAGGAGCCGGCCTGGATGGGGTTCATTCGAAAAGGGTGAGGAGCGCTTGGCTAGACTGCCGATTTTATGCCGCTGACCCATCTGCCCCCGGACGCCCGCCCGCGCGAGAAGCTGCTCGCCCGCGGACCTGCCGCGTTGGCGGACGCCGAGCTGCTGGCCCTGCTGCTGCGTACCGGCATCCCGGGCCAGCCGGTGCTGCAGCTGGCGCAAAGCCTGCTGGACCGCTTCGGCGGCTGGGCCGGCCTGCTGGCGGCCGGAGTGCAAGACCTCGGCAAGGTCAAGGGCCTGGGGCCGGCCAAGCGTGCCGAGATCGCCGCCGTGCTGGAGATCGCCCGGCGCTCGCTGAACCAGCGGCTGGCCGAGAAGCCGGCGATGAGCGACGTCGACGCGGTCAAGGCCTATCTGCGCCTGCAGCTCGGCGGCCTGGGCCATGAGGTGTTCGCCGTGCTGTTCCTGGACGCGCAACTGCGGCTGATCGCGATGGAGACGCTGTTCACCGGCTCGCTGACGTCGACGACCGTCCACCCCAGGGAAGTCGTCAAGCGCGCGCTGGCCCTGGGCGCGGCCGCCACCATCCTGGCCCACAACCACCCCAGCGGCGTCGCCGAGCCCTCCCGGGCCGACGAGTTGCTGACGCGCCAGCTCGGCCAGGCGCTGGCGCTGGTGGACGTGCGCGTCGTCGACCATCTCGTCGTCGGCGCGGGCGAGGTCGTGTCGCTGGCCGAGCGGGGCCTGATGTGAGCAAGCCCGCGACCGTACGCAGCCTCGCCGACCTCCAGCCGCTGGCGCGGGAGCTCGCCGCCGCGCGGCTGGCGGCCGAACGGGAGCGCGAGCGCCGCGCCGCCGCGCTGCGGCTGGCGGAGCAGGAAAGACGGGTCTTCGAGCTCAGCGTGGGGCCGGTAACGCCGCTGCGCCGCGTCGACCGCGTGCTGCACGCGCGCGAGCAGCCCGCGCCGGAGCCGCGCCAGCGCGAGGCCGACGAGCGCGCCGTGCTGCTGCAGGCGCTCTCCGACGAGATCGACGTCGACACGCTGCTGGACACCGACGAGACGCTGAGCTTTCGCCGCGAGGGCATCAGCCTCGAGGTGGTGCGCAAGCTGCGCCGCGGCCACTGGGCGCTGCAGGCCCAGCTGGACCTGCACGGCCTGCGCCGTGACGCGGCGCGCGAGGCGCTGGGCCTCTTCATCCAGGACAGCGCCCGGCGCGGCCTGCGCTGCGTGCGCGTGGTGCACGGCAAGGGCCACGGCTCGCCGGGCCGCGAGCCCGTGCTCAAGGGCCGCGTGCGACGCTGGCTGGTACAGAAGAACGAGGTGCTGGCCTTCGTGCAGGCGCGCGCCAGCGACGGCGGCGCCGGTGCACTCATCGTGCTGCTGAGCGGAACGGCCTGACGGGCCGCTGACTGCCCCGGGGCCAGTGCGTCGCGCGGCCGACACACGCCTCAACGCCATTGACCGACGACGTTAGGCGGGCGTAGCCTGGCCTCAAGCCGCCGCGAGCGCGGTTCCTGGTTTGCCAACCTTGCACAGAGGAGAGCCCATGAACCTGTCCCACGCCTACCCCGCCCCCAAGCCCAGGAGCACTGTGGGCATCGGCCTCGTCGTCGCCCTGCACCTGGCCGGGATCTACGCGCTGAGCGCAGGCCTCATGCGGCCGGCGCTCAGGCCGCCGGAGATCATCGCGCTGAAACCACTGCCGCCCGAGGTCGACCGCGCCCCGCCACCGCCCGAGCCGGTGCGCGTCGACAGGCCGACGCTGCAAGAGCTGCCGGTGATCATGGTCCCGCCGCCGGTCATCGAGGTCTCACAGCCCCAGGAAGCCCCGCTCGTCAGCGCCGTCGTCGCGCCCAGGGAGGCTGCGCCGTTGGTCACCCAGCCAGGCCCGACACAGGTCGCGACGCAGCCGCAGGCCGCCGCCGGCTCGCTGCCGCTGAGCGCGGGCGCCGTCTGCTCAACCATGCCCAGGCCCGAGGTGCCGGCCGTCAACTGGAACGGCGAGGCCGTGCTGCAGGTGGTCGCCACCGTGCGCGACGGCCGCGTCATCGGCAGCGTGTTCCACATGATCCAGGGCGGGCCGGACGCCAAGACCCGGCGCGCGCTGCAGCGCGCGGTCGAGTCCGCCCTGGCCGGCTATCAGTGCCAGGGCGACGCGGTGTTCCAGCAGGACTTCGCGTTCAGGATCGACTAGACGTTGCGCATCCAGTCGGCCGTGCCCGCGAAGGACTCGGCCAGCCGGGCCTGCAGGGCCGGGTCCACCCCGGTCTCCTGCATGGCCTGGGCCATGCAGGCCAGCCACTCGTCGCGCTCGGCGATGCCGATGCGAAACGGCAGGTGGCGCGCCCGCAGCCGCGGGTGGCCGAAGCGGCTGATGTAGTGGTCCGGCCCGCCCAGCCAGCCGCACAGGAACCAGAACAGCTTGTCGCGCGCCGAGTCCAGCGTGTCGCCATGGGCCGCGCGCAGCCGGGCATAGGCCGGCTCCAGGTCCATCAGGTCGTAGAAGCGGTCGACGAGTTCGCGCACGCGCGCCTCGCCGCCTATCCACTCGAAAGCGGTCGCGGGCGCGGGATCAGCCAAGGAGTTTGGAGGCCAAGGCCCTGATGGCCTGGGCCGCGTCGCAGCCCGGGTAATGTTCCAGCATCAGCTGGCGCTTGAGCACGGCCTGGCGCACCGACGGGTCGGCCCGGACCTCGCCGAACAGCTCCAGCCTGAACTCCTGCCCCGGCGCCGAGCCGACGAAGCGCTGCAGCACCTGCTGCAGCTGCCCGCAGATCAGCCGGCCCTCGCCGACGCGGTTGGCCTGGTTGACGACCAGGCCCAGGTGGCGGCGCTCCTGCTGCGTGGCCAGCACCTTGATGGTGGCGTAGGCATCGGTCAGCGAGGTGGGCTCGGGCGTGGCGACGACCAGCACGTCCTGCGCCAGCGAGACCGCGAACAGCACGACGTCGGAGATGCCGGCGCCGGTGTCCAGCAGCACCCAGTCGAAGCGTGGCCTGACGAGCTCGATGATGTGCAGCAGCTTGTCGCGCACCTCCGGCGTGAGGCGGGAGTACTCCACCATGCCCGAGCCGGCCAGCAGCACGGAGAAGCCGCCGGGCGCGGGCAGGATGGCCTGCTCCAGCGTGGCCTTCTCGGTGAAGACGTCGTGCAGCGTCAGCTTGGGGTGCAGGTTCAGCACCACGTCGAGATTGGCGAGGCCGAGGTCGGCATCCAGCACCAGCACCTTCTGGCCGCGCGCGGCCAGCGCCGCGGCGAGGTTGGCGGTGACGAAGGTCTTGCCGACGCCGCCCTTGCCGCTGGTGACGGCCAGCGTGCGGGCGCCGGCACGCGGCGGGCGGGGGGCAGCAGGATCGTGGGTCATGCTCATGGCAGGTCCTGTTGCGTATCGAGGTTCAGGGAGGCGAACAACATGCCCCTTTCTTCGGCGCTGACCAGGGAGTCGACCTGGGGTTCGAGGCGGGTGCGGTTGCGGCCCTCGGCCTTGGCGCGGTAGAGCTGGCGGTCGGCCCGCTCCATCCACAGCAGCGGCGACGAGCGCACCCACTGCGGCGCGAAGGCGCCGCCCAGGCTGGCGGTGACGCCCAGCACCTGGCCGGGCACCACCTCGACGCCGAGCTGGGCGACGCGCTCGCGCACCCGTTCCGCGACGGCCAGGCCCACATAAGGCGCGCAGTTGGGCAGGATGATGGCGAACTCCTCGCCACCGACGCGGGCGACGAGGTCCATGGGCCTGACGGCCTGCTGGATGGCCCGGGCCACGGCGCAGATGACTTTGTCACCAGCGGCATGGCCGTGGGTGTCGTTGATGGCCTTGAAATGGTCGATGTCCAGCATCAACAGCAGGGCTGCCTCGTCGGAGCGGGCCACGCGATCGACCTCGCGGGCCAGCGCCATCTCGAAGCTGCGGCGGTTGGCCAGGCCCGTCAGCGCATCTCGGCTGGAGAGGTCGCACAGCGCATCCAGCACGGCCTGCAGCCAGGCCGCGCTCAAGGGCTCCTCCGAGGGCAGCGGGGCCCCGGCCTGCTGCAGCAGCTGCAGGGCCTGGTCCAGAACGAGCAGCTGGGCGTCGATCAGGGAGGGGGCAGGCAGTCGATGTTCCAAAGGCGGGGCGGCGGCAAACTTGTGGTTACAAGGCAGTCTAGCAGCGCGCCTCCCCGGCGCGGGTCGTGAAACAGGCACGTTCCCGTGAGCTGTTTGCACTATGCTGGGCCGCGTCGGGGCGGCAGGGACGCCCCGCGGTGGAGAATCGGCAGGCCACCGCCAGAACTGCTGCGAGCACCCATAAATCCGTTCTCCCACATGCCCGCACCCGACCTCGCCACCGGCACCACCCCTCTCGATCACGAATTCAGCTTCAGCAAGGCCGACTTCGACCGCGTGCGCGAACTGATCTACAAGCATGCCGGCATCAGCCTGCACGACGGCAAGCACGCGATGGTCTACAGCCGGCTGTCGCGCCGCCTGCGCGAGACCGGCCACAAGAGCTTCGCCAGCTATCTGCAGTGGCTGGAGGCGTCCACGGGCCCGGCCGGCGCGGCCGAGTGGCAGGAGTTCGTCAACTGCCTGACGACCAACCTGACCTCGTTCTTCCGCGAAGACCACCATTTCCACGCGCTCAAGGACGACCTCAAGCCCTTTGCCGGCAAGCCCGTGCGCATCTGGTGCTGCGCCGCCTCCACCGGCGAGGAGCCCTACTCCATCCTGATGACCTGCGCCGAGGCGCTGGGCCCCAGCGCGGCCGTGCAACTGGTCGCCAGCGACATCGACACCCAGGTGCTGGCCACGGCCAAGCGCGGCGTCTACAACGCCGACGCCCGCGGCCTGGATGCGGCACGGCTGAAGAGCTTCTTCATGCGCGGCACCGGCAGCAACGCCGGCAAGATCCGCGTCAAGCCCGAACTGCAGCGCTGGGTGGACTTCCGCCCGCTGAACCTGATGGACCAGCAGTGGCAGTTGGGCGACCCCTTCCACATGGTGTTCTGCCGCAACGTGATGATCTATTTCGACGCGGCCACCCAGCGCAAGGTGCTGGAGCGCATCCACCGCGTCATGCGCCCGGGCGGGCTGCTGTTCGTCGGGCATTCCGAGAACTTCACCGAATCGCGCGACCTGTTCAAGCTGCGCGGCAAAACCATCTACGAGAAGGTCTGACGATGAGCACGCCTCTCGCCACCGCCAGCGCGCTGGGCAACCCGGCCGCGCTGGCCAGGGTCAACCAGCTCAAGGCCCAGCCGCGCAAGCCCGGCGAGGCCTCGTTCTTCTTCTACGACGCCCACTTCAAGAATGCGGCCGTCAAGATCCTGCCCGGCGAGTACTTCGTCGACCAGGAGGACCTGCTGGTCATGACGACGCTGGGCTCCTGCATCGCCGCCTGCCTGTGGGACCGCGTCGCGCGGGTCGGCGGCATGAACCACTTCATGCTGCCCGAGGGCAACGGCGACTCCGGCCGCTACGGCTCCTACGCGATGGAACTGCTGATCAACGAAATGATGAAGCGCGGCGCCAGCAAGAGCCGCATGGAAGCCAAGATCTTCGGCGGCGGCGCCGTCATCTCCGGCATGAACTCGCTCAACGTCGGCGAGCGCAACACCAACTTCGTCATCGACTATCTGAAGCTGGAGCGCATCCCCATCGTGTCCAAGGACGTGCTGGACGTCTACCCGCGCAAGGTCTGCTTCCTGCCGGCCAGCGGCAAGGCCATGGTCAAGCGCCTGGCCGCCACCAATACCGAGGCGCTGGTCCAGCAGGACCGCGCCGCCATCCAGAAGGTGCAGCCGGTCGCCAGCAGCGGCGGCTCCATCGACTTGTTCTGAGGAGACTCCCATGCCCAAGACCCGGGTCGTGGTGGTGGACGATTCGGCGCTCGTGCGCTCCATCCTGACCGAGATCATCAACCGTCAGCCCGACATGGAATGCGTGGGCGCGGCGTCCGACCCGCTGGTCGCGCGCGAGATGATCCGCAACCTGAACCCCGACGTCATCACGCTGGACGTCGAGATGCCGCGCATGGACGGGCTGGACTTCCTGTCGCGCCTGATGCGGCTGCGGCCCATGCCGGTGGTGATGGTGTCCACGCTGACCGAGCGCGGCGCCGAGGTCACGCTGAAGGCGCTGGAACTGGGCGCGCTCGATTTCGTCGCCAAGCCCAAGATCGGCGTGGCCGACGGCATCCGCCAGCTGGCCCAGGACATCACCGACAAGATCCGCATCGCGTCCAAGGCGCACATCCGCCGCCATGTCGCGCCCCCGCCGGGCACGGCCGCGCCGGCACCGGCCAGGCCCGTGACCATGGCCAGCCTGGGCCGCGCCTCGACCGAGAAGATCATCTTCATCGGCGCTTCCACCGGCGGCACCGAGGCCACCAAGGACGTGCTGCTCAACCTGCCCGCCGACAGCCCGGCCGTCGTCATCACCCAGCACATGCCGCCGGGCTTCACGAAGAGCTACGCGGCGCGGCTGGACGGCCTGTGCAAGATCCGCGTGAAGGAAGCCCAGGACGGCGAGCGCATCCTGCCCGGCCACGGCTATATCGCGCCGGGCGGCCTGCACCTGACCGTGGAGCGCAGCGGCGCCAACTACATCGCCCGCGTACAGGACGGCGAGCCCATCAACCGCCACAAGCCCTCGGTGGAGGCGCTGTTCCTGTCGGCCGCCAAGGTCGTCGGGCCGAACGCGATCGGCATCATGCTGACCGGCATGGGCGCCGACGGCGCCCGCGCGATGAAGGTCATGAAGGACGCCGGCTCCTACAACTACTGCCAGGATGAGGCCAGCTGCGTCGTCTTCGGCATGCCGCGCGAGGCCATCGCGGCGGGAGCCGCCGACGAGGTGCTGCCGCTGAACCAGATCGCCGCCAAGGTGCTGGAGCGGCTGCGCGCCACCTCCGGCATGTCGCTGAACCGCGTCTGATCGAGCGGCCGCGGCGCCGCGGCCTCAGAGAAAGAGCTGCTGCAGGTCGCTGAGGAAGTCGAAGCCGCGCTCGGTCGGCTGGATGCGGGCCGGGTCGGCACTCAGCAGCCCGCGGCCGCGCGCGGTCTCCAGGCCGGCGGCGATGGCCGACAGCGGCAGTCCGGTGCGCTCCAGGAACTGCGTGACCGTGACACCCTCCCTGAGCCGCAGCGCGTTCAGCATGAACTCGAACGGCATGTCCTTGCGCGCCACCTCGTGCTCGTTGCTGACCTTGTTCTGCTGCGCCATGAAGGCCGCCGGCTCGCGCCAGCGCACCTGGCGCAGCACGCGATTGGGGAAGCTGAGCTTGCTGTGCGCGCCGGCGCCTATGCCCAGATAGTCGCCGAACTGCCAGTAGTTCAGGTTGTGCAGGCAGCGGTGGCCGTCGCGGGCATAGGCCGAGACCTCGTAGCGCGACAGGCCGGCCGCGGCGGTCCTGTCGGTGATCAGGTCCAGCATGTCGCTGGCCAGGTCGGGGTCGGGCAGGCCCGCGGGCGTGCGCGTCGCGAACACCGTGTTGGGCTCTATGGTCAGGTGGTAGATGGACAGGTGCGGTGGCTGGAAGCCCAGTGCCGTGCCCAGCTCGCCGGCCAGGTCGTCCAGCGTCTGGCCCGGCAGCGCGTACATCAGGTCGAGGTTCCAGGTCTCGAAGGCCGCGGCGGCCTCCGACAAGGCCTCGCGCGCCTGCGTCGCGCTGTGCACCCGGCCCAGCTTTTTCAGCTGGGCGTCGTCGAAGCTCTGCACGCCCACCGACAGCCGCGTGACGCCGGCCTGGCGGAAGCCCTTGAAGCGCTCGCGTTCGAAGGTGCCGGGGTTGGCCTCCAGCGTGATCTCGCAGCCCGGCTCCAGCGGCAGGCGTGCACGGATGTCGGAGATCAGCCGCGCGATCTGCTCCGGGTCGAACAGGCTGGGCGTGCCTCCGCCGATGAAGATGCTGACCACCGGCCGGCCCCAGACCAGTGGCAGCGCCGCCTCCAGGTCGGCGCGCAGCGCGGCGAGGTAGGCCTCGGCCGTGTCGGTGGAAAGCCCGCCGTTCTTGACCTCGTGCGAGTTGAAGTCGCAGTAAGGGCATTTGCGCAGGCACCAGGGCAGGTGCACGTAGAGCGCCAGCGGCGGCAGCGCGGGCAGCTGCAGCGTGCCCGGGCGCATCAGGTGAAGCAGATCGGCCATGTCGTCAGCCCAGGCGCCAGACCTCGCGGAACTGCTGCATCAGCTGGGCCGCGGCGAGCGCGCGGTGGCTGTGGCGGTTCTTCACGTCGGCCGGCAGGCGGGCGACGGTCTGGCCCAGCGCGGGGATGTGCATCAGCGGGTCGTAGCCGAAGCCGCCCTCGCCATCGGGCGCCGCCAGGATCTCGCCCATCCAGCGACCCATGGCGACCAGGGGCTCGGGGTCTTCGGCACTGCGCACGGCCACCAGCGCGCAGACGAAGCGCGCGCGCCGGTCGGCCACGTCGGCCAGCTCGCGCAGCAGGCGCTGGTTGTTGGCGGCGTCGCTCTTCTCGCCGCCGGCGTCCAGCGCGTAGCGGGCCGAGCGCACGCCCGGCGCGCCGCCCAGCGCATCGACGCTGATGCCCGAGTCGTCGGCCAGCGCCGGCAGCCCGCTGAGCCGGGCCGCATGGCGGGCCTTGGCGAGCGCGTTCTCGACGAAGCTGTCGAAGGGCTCCTCCGCCTCGGGGATGCCCAGGCTGCCCTGGGTCACCAGCTCAATGCCCAGCGGCGCGAACAAGGCCTGCAGCTCGGCGAGCTTCTTCGCGTTGTTGGAGGCGAGAACGAGCTTCATGCGCGCTTCTGCAGCTCGATCAGTTCGCGTATGCCCTGGTCGGCCAGGTCCAGCAGCGCGTTCATCTCGTCGCGCGTGAAGACCACGCCCTCCGCCGTGCCCTGCAGCTCGACGAAGCCGCCGCTGCCGGTCATGACGACGTTCATGTCGGTGTCGCAGGCGGCGTCCTCGACATATTCCAGGTCCAGCAGCGGCGTGCCGTCGACGATGCCCACCGAGATGGCCGCCACCGCGTCCTTGATCGGCGAGGCGGCGATCTTGCCTTCGGCCAGCAGCTTGGCGACCGCGTCGCTGGCCGCGACGAAGGCGCCCGTGATGGCGGCCGTGCGCGTGCCGCCGTCGGCCTGCAGCACGTCGCAGTCCAGCGTGATGGTGCGCTCGCCCAGGGCGGCCAGATCGAACACGGCGCGCAGCGAGCGGCCGATGAGGCGCTGGATCTCCTGCGTGCGGCCGCTCTGCTTGCCCTTGGCCGCCTCGCGGTCGCTGCGGGTGTGGGTGGCGCGCGGCAGCATGCCGTACTCGGCCGTCACCCAGCCCTCGCCGGAGCCGCGCTTGTGCGGCGGCACGCGCTCCTCGACGGAGGCCGTGCACAGCACGCGCGTCGCACCGAACTCGATCAGCACCGAGCCCTCGGCGTGCACGGTGAAACCGCGGGTGATGCGCACCGGGCGCAATTGGTTGGCGGCGCGGCCTGCGCTGCGCGTGAAGGTCTTTGTCATAGAAGAATCAAGTTAGCGGCGGTTGGCGCCGCGCACGCGGATGGCTTCGTTGATCTCGCGCACCGAGCGCTCGATCTCCTCCTCGTCCATGGCGGCGACGAGGTCGGCGTCCAGTGCGCCCTGGATGGTGGACGCGAAGCCGGAATTGCCGAGGTTCTGGGTCGTGTCGCCGCCCGGGCTGCCCTCGCCTTCCCATTCGACGGCGAGCACGGTGACGTTGTCGCCGCGCGCGCCGCCGCGGCGCAGGGCCTGCTCCACCAGCTCGGGCACGGCCTCGGAGATGGGCTGCCCGGCCAGCTGCTCAACGATCTCGCCGTCCTCGACGCTGCCCCACAGGCCGTCCGAGCACAGCAGCAGGCGGTCGGCAGGCTCCAGCGTCAGTGGCCCCTGGCCGTCCACCATGGGCCGGCCGGGGCTGCCCAGGCAGGTGAAGAGCACGTTGCGGTTGAAGGCCTCGCCGGCGCGCGGCGCGCGGCCCAGGGCCTCCTGCAGCTCCGAGTAGGAATGGTCGCGCGTGCGGGCGATCAGCCGGGCCGAGCGCACCAGGTACAGGCGCGAGTCGCCGCAATGCGCCCACCAGGCCTGGTTGCCCTGCAGGATGCAGGCCACGACGGTGGTGCGCGGCGTGTCGGACAGCCCGCGGCTGGCGGCATAGCGCAGCAGCTGCTGGTGGGCCACGACGATGGACTCGTGCAGAAAGCGCTGCGGGTCCGGGATGGCCGGGCGGGCCTCCTGCTGGAACAGCGCCGCCAGCGTCTGCAGCGCGATCTGCGCGGCCACCTCGCCCTCGGGATGGCCGCCCATGCCGTCGGCCAGCGCGAACAGCCCGGCTTCCTGCGTGTAGCAGTAGCCCATGCGGTCTTCATTGGTCTCGCGGCCGCCGCGGCGGCTGACCTGAAAGACGCTGAACCTCAATCCAACGCTCCCGCCGGGCCGCCCCGGGGGCAGCCTTGCACCCCCTCGGGGGGCTGAGCCCGCGCCTGCAGCGTCCTGGGGACGCTGCATGGCTGGCGAAGAACCGGGCCACCGGCCCGGCGCGGCCGGCAAGGCAGCGAACGAATAGGAGCGTGAGGGCTCACGCCTTGGCTCCGGACTTCAGGTTCTCGAGCTGGAGCTTGAGGCGCTCGCTGAACGACAGCTTGGTGTAGCGGCGCTCGGTCTCGCGGGCCAGCTCCTTCTGCAGCGCGAACACGCTCTGCGGCCGCGCCAGCGGGTCCAGCGACATGCACCACTCGGTCACCTCGAGCAGGTTGTCGGAGTAGACATTGCGCAGCCGCGACAGGCTCAGCGACAGGCGGTCCTTCTCCAGCCGCTGCGGCGCGTCGTTGGGCGGATAGCCCTGCATGCAGGCATAGATGCAGGCGCCGATGGCGTAGATGTCGGTCCAGGGGCCCAGGGCGCCGTCGCGGCGGTACATCTCCGGCGCGGCGAAGCCCGGCGTGTACATCGGGCGGATGAAGTTGCCTTCCTTGCTCAGCACCTCGCGGGCGGCGCCGAAGTCCAGCAGCACGGCCTTGTTGTCGTTGGTGATGAAGATGTTGGCCGGCTTGATATCCAGGTGCAGCATCTTGTGCTGGTGCACGATGCGCAGGCCGCGCAGGATCTCGTCGAACAGGCTGCGTATGGTGGACTCGCGAAACACCTTGTCGCGCTTCATGTCGCGCGCGGTCACGATGAAGTCCTGCAGCGTGTCGCCCTGCAGGTAGTTCATGACCATGTAGACCGTCTCGTTCTCGCGCAGGAAGTTCAGCACCGAGACGACGCTGGGGTGCGAGATCTGCGCCAGCGAGCGGCCTTCCTCGAAGAAGCTCTTCAGCCCCAGCCGGTACAGCGGCTGCTTCTCGGGCTTGACGCGGGGGGTGAGTTCGCCCGGCGAGCGCTCGGCCAGCGACGAGGGCAGATACTCTTTCAGCGCGACCAGATGGTGGTCGGGATCCTCGGCGAGATAGACCACGCCGAAACCGCCCGCCGCCAGCCGCTTGATGATCTGGTAGCCCCCAACCACCGTGCCTGCGGGCAAGGGCGCCGGCTTCGGCTTGGACATAATCGCCCTTGGTCTCTTAGTTAACGTCTTACGAGTGCGAAATGCCAGTCTACAGCATGACCGGGTACGCCAATTCCCTGGCCCAGCCCCCTAAAGCCGAGGACGGCAACCCCTCCCCCCAGGCCTCCGTCAGCGTCGAGCTGCGCTCGGTCAACGGCCGCTTCCTGGACCTGTCCATGCGCATGCCCGAGGAGCTGCGCGGGCTGGAGCCGCAGCTGCGCGAACTGATCGCCGCCCGCTTCAAGCGCGGCAAGATCGAGTTGCGCATCAACACCCAGCGCGAGGCCGAGGGCGGCTGGCCGCAGCCCCAGCCGGAGCAGCTCAACCGCCTGGCCAACCTGGAGGCCAAGGTGCGCGCCTGGATGCCTCAGGCCGCGCCGCTGTCCGTCCACGAGGCGCTGAACTGGTGCAAGAGCGGCGCGGCTGTGCCGGTGCAGCTCGACGCCGCGACGCTGGAGGCCGCCCAGGCCTGTGTGCAAGGCCTGGCCGAGGCGCGCGAGCGCGAGGGCGAGAAGCTGGTCGCCATCCTGGCCGAGCGCATCCAGCGCCTGCGCGAGCTGGCCGACGAGGCCGAGCCGCTGCTGCCGGCCGTCGTGGCCCGCCAGCAGCAGCGCTTCCTGGAGCGCTGGCAGGAGGCCCTGGCCTCCACCGGCGCCGCCAGCAGCGTGCCGCAGGAGGCCTTGCAGGAGCGCGCGCTGAACGAGGCCGCCGCCTTCGCCATCCGCATCGATGTGGCCGAGGAACTGGCGCGGCTGCGCGCCCACCTGGATGAGCTGACCCGCCTGCTGAAGAAGGGCGGCGAACTGGGCAAGCGGCTGGATTTCCTGATCCAGGAACTGCACCGCGAGGCCAACACCCTGGGCTCCAAGTCCGCTGCGCTGGAGCTGACCAACATCTCGGTTGAGATGAAGGTCGCCATCGAGCAGATGCGCGAGCAGGTGCAGAACATCGAGTAGGTTTCAAGGCGTCCCAGGACGCCCCAAAAAACTCTATAACCGACTGATCTATAAAGATTTTCTTGCCCCAGGGCGTCGCAGTGCAGCGCACGCATTCTGTGGGGTTTATTGTGGGTTTTTCAGGATGTGGCGCTCTTGGGCCTTCTCCCAGAAAAAAACCCCGTAACTTCATGGAGCAGATGGGTCATGGAAACACAGCAACGACGACCACTCAAAGGCCGTGAGCTCAGGGCTGGCCCGCAGCCGGCCAAACCGGAGCCATCTTCTCTGGAAATCAATGTCTCGGAGAAACCGGGCAGGTCAGGGTTGCTTGCTTTGCATGGCACCTCCGATTGGGCCTCAGCTTGAGGCTCGAAGGTGTCTACTAGACCCGGGGCGATTCACTTTCCTATTGGTGCTTGGGCTGCGCAAACGCAGAGAAATTGCCCGATGCAATCTCTACTTGCATCGCTCTTGCAACTGCCAACGCCTTTGTTCTCGCCGCATCGGGCAAGTCGTGAACGGCGACCTCGGTTGGTGGGACACCGCATGCCCCGGTTTGAGCGCAGAGGAGTAGCGTCTCCAGATGAGGCGCACTGACGCCAGGGCTGACAGTCAGGTTGAACATGGCTTGCGTGACGGCGCGGTTGTATTGCTCAGGATCCTCAAGGCCGGCCCATAGGCGCCCCAGGAAATACTTGCGATCAGCCCCCCCGAGCTTCAAGGAATTCACATCAACGTACAACGCATCGGCCCAATCATCCAGCGGCGCGTCACGCAACTGGTTGGCTCCAGCCTGACGCGAGCTAGATGCTGCCTTGTTTCCCAACAAGGTGCGCCTTGCTTGCGCCGCCAGATCTCGCCGCATGCCTGCGTCCTGAAAGAATGGCTGACATTGAGATTCAAGAGCGATGAGCGCTTGCGATCGCTGCCCAGTTGGGTCGGACGACGCAAATGCGGCGTCATTGATATTTAATCGCTGAGTGGCGACCTCTCTGCAACGGTTCTGCACGTAAAGATATACCGTATCGCGCCTTGCCGCCGGTAGTTTTTTGGCGTCCATTACAGCCTTGTAGGGATTCCCGTACGCGGCCAACAGAAAATCAGCAGGCTCGTAGATAGAGGCGTTGACAATCGGATGCGCCTTTGAATCCTGGGCGACAGGGGCACTATCGGGCTGCGCCCCGTGATGAACTGGATTGCTGCGCCCGCTTGACGCTGTATTTCGATCCGGAGGGTTGAGGCTTGAATCAGGAACCTCCTGATCAAGCCCCCATATTGCATAGATCGCACAGAAGCCGGCCGCGATGATTGATGCCGCCAGAGTGAATTTTGATGAGAACATCGCTATTGAGTTTCAGTAGCCTGTGGCATCGAGCGAATAATTTACTCGCTGCTAACACGTTCATCTATAGGAGACCACGTCCCATTCTTCCTTGAACTGAGTGGCCTGCTGGGTGGTCATCTTGGAGTGCCGCCTCGGGGTACATCGGATCGAAATACTCCTTCCCGCCCCAAGGAATCGGCTGCCGGATCTTCGTCAGCTCAATCCCGTCCACATCCTTCACCGTGCGCTTGATGACCACGCCCGCCGCCTTGCACCGCTCCTCGAACAGCGCCTTGGCCTTGGCGTACTTCTCGCGGTAGGCGGCCTCTCGGGCCTCGGCCTCCTTGTCGGCTTGGCTTTTGCCGCAGGCCGACAGCAGCAGGACGATGGGAATCCATACCAGCCAACGCCTGTAAATCTGATGCTCAAGCAGCATGGAGAAACTCCGGCTCATTGAAGGACGTGTTCATTGCCCATCCATTTGATGGGTCCTTGCGATGGAAAGCGATGCGTCAGGTCAGGCCGCACGTGAAACTTCCTGAAGTGAAATGCTGCCGCCCAGACAAAGCTGACTGAACGCCGCAACGCCCGCTTGAACCCCGTAGCCAGCGTGCGCTGCTTTCATCGCTTCGCCGCGAATGGCCGAGGCTGTCGTGGCAGGCGCATCCAGGCATTCGAGGGCTTTGCTCACAATGTCCCTGCGGTCACAGGCATTGACGAGCCACCCGTCCACGTCATCCACCAACATCTCCCTCGCCGGCGCTGTATCCGAACCGATCACGAGACAGCCCGTGGCCATTGCTTTCAACATGGACCCACTCAGTACGAAGGAGCACGTCAGGTACACATGCGCGGCCGACACCTGCAGGATGCGCCTGTAGTCCTCGTAGGGCACCTTGCCGAGAAGGTGGGTGCGCGCAGGGTCGAGTTGTGAGCCGACCTCCTGCAGCATCGTTTCGTGCCAGCGCTTCGCCCCCCTCCGGCTTGCGGCCGTAGCCGGGCCGCCCGGTTCCGCGCCCGGAGCGATCCGCGGCGCAGACGCGCGCTGGATCAGACGATGTCGCGCCCTTGAAGCAGTTCATGGATCGCTTGCGCGGCCTCCTCGGCGCTCTGCAGGCTGCTGTCGATGCGCAGCTCGGGTTGCTCTGGCGCTTCGTAGGGTGAGTCAATGCCCGTGAAGTTGGGCAGCTCGCCACGCCGAGCCTTGCGGTACAGGCCTTTGGGATCGCGGGCCTCGGCCACGGCCAGCGGAACATCGACGTGGATCTCAAGAAAGCGACCGTCCTCAAGCAGCTCGCGGGCCAGACGTCGCTCGGCCCGGAACGGCGAGATGGCCGCCACCAGCACGATGAGGCCCGCATCGGCCATCAGCCGCCCCACCTCAGCCAGCCGGCGGATGTTCTCCACCCGGTCGGCGCTGCTGAAACCCAGGTCTTTGCACAAGCCGCGCCGCACATGGTCGCCATCCAGCAGATAGGTGTGGCAACCCTGCGCATGCAGGCGCTGCTCCAGCAGGTTGGCGATGGTGGATTTGCCCGCCCCGGACAACCCGGTCAGCCAGACCAGGGCGCTGCCATGCTTCATCAGCCGCTGGCGCGCCGCCCTGTCCACGCTCAGCCGCTGCGGATGCAGGTCACGGGCCGGCGACAGCGCGCGGTGCAGCATGCCCGCAGCCATGGTGGCGAGACTCAGGCGATCGATCAGGATGAAGCCGCCCGTGTCGCGGTTCTCGGCATAGGGATCGAAGGGCAGCGCGCGATCCAGCGCGAGCCCGCACAGGCCGATCTCGTTGAGCCCCAGCGAGTCCGCAGCCAAGGCCTGCCCGCTCTGCACGTCCAGGCGATGGCGCAGCTCGGTGACCTGGGCGTTCACGGTGCGCGTGCCCAGCTTCAGCAGATAGGAGCGGCCGGGCAGCAGCGCCTCCTCCGCCATCCAGACCAGGCTGCATTCGAAGCGCTCCGCCAGGGCGGCGGGCGCCTCGGCGGCGCAGATCAGATCGCCGCGCGAGACGTCCAGCTCGCGGTCCAGCGTCAGCATCACCGACTCATCCACGCCGGCGTGGTCGCGATCACCCTCGGGTGAAACCAGGCGCTGCACCCGCGCCTGCTGGCCCGAGGGCTGCACGCAGATGGCATCGCCGGGCTTGACGCTGCCGGCCACGATCAGGCCCGCGTAGCCGCGGAAGTCGGCACTGGGCCGACACACCCATTGCACCGGCAGGCGCAGCGCGGCGCTGCCGCGCGCCGGCCCGTCGTCCAGGCGCCGATCCTCCAGCGCCTCGATCAGCGTCGGCCCCCGATGCCAGGCCATGCGGCTGCTGCGCCGCAGCAGGTTGTCGCCATGGAGGGCGCTTACCGGAATGACCTGCGGCGCGGCCAGGCCGATGCGAGACGCGAAATCGCGGTACTCAGCCTCGATGCGCCGCGCCACCGCCTCGTCCCAGCCCACCAAGTCCATCTTGTTGATGAGCAGCAGCACCTGGCGCAGACCGACCAGGCGCAGGACATGGCTGTGCCGGCGGGTCTGGGTCTGCAAGCCCTGGCGCGCGTCCACCAGCAGCACGGCCAGCTGAGCCGTGGACGCCGCAGTGACCATGTTGCGCGTGTACTGCTCATGCCCCGGCGTGTCCGCGACGATGAACTTGCGTCGCGTCGTGGCGAAGTATCGGTAGGACACGTCGATGGTGATGCCTTGCTCGCGCTCGGCACTCAGCCCGTCCAGCAGCAGCGCGAAGTCCAGCGCCTCGCCCTGCGTGCCCCAGCGGCGGCTGTCCGCCTGCAGCACCGCCAGCTGGTCGTCGGGGATGGCCTCCAGCTCGTAGAGCAGGCGGCCCATCAGCGTGCTCTTGCCGTCATCCACACTGCCACAGGTGATGAACCTGAGCACGCCTCCAGGCGCTTCGTCGGGGGTCTGCACCCACCTTGGGCTGGCCGCTGTCATTCAGAAATACCCTTCCTGTTTCTTGCGCTCCATCGAAGCGGCGCCATCGTGATCAATCAGCCGGCCCTCTCGCTCGCTGCTGCGCGATGCCTGCATCTCGGCCAGCACGGCCTGCGGCGTCTGCGCCCGCGACTCGATGGCGCCCGACAGCGGGTAGCAGCCCAGCGTGCGAAAGCGCACCCACCGCAGCTGGGGCTGCTCGCCCGGCCGCAGGCGCATGCGCGCGTCGTCCACCGCGATCAGCGCGCCATCGCGCTCCACCACCGGGCGCTCCTGCGCGAAATAGAGCGGCACGGTCTCAATGCCCTCCTGCACGATGTAGCGCCACACATCGGCCTCGGTCCAGTTGCTGAGCGGGAACACCCGCAAGGACTCCCCGGCCCGCTTGCGGCCGTTGTACAGCCGCCAGAGTTCGGGGCGCTGGAGTCTGGGGTCCCAGCGCTGGCTGCTGCTGCGCAGGCTGAACACGCGCTCCTTGGCGCGGCTCTTCTCCTCGTCGCGCCGCGCCCCGCCGATGGCCGCATCGAAGCGGTGCAGGGCCAGGGCCTGAAGCAGCCCCTGGGTCTTCCACAGATCGGTGTGCAGCTGGGAACCATGGTCGAAGGGGTTGATGTCCCGGGCCACGGCCTCTGGGTTGCGGTGCACCAGCAACTGCACGCCGTGCAGGGCCGCCACCCGGTCACGCTGCTCGTACATCGCCCGGAACTTCCACCCGGTGTCTACATGCAGCAGCGGGAACGGCAACGGCGCCGGCCAGAAGGCCTTGCGCGCCAGATGCAGGAGCACCGTGCTGTCCTTGCCCATGGAATAGAGCATGACGGGCCGCTCCGCCTCTGCCAGCGTCTCGCGCAGGATGTGAATGCTCTCGGACTCCAACCACTGCAAAGGGGACAACACCTGTACTCCTCGGGGCATGCTCGACCCCGTCTTCTCACAAGATTTCCATGCGGTCTCCGGCAAGCGATGCACCGGTTTGTGATCCAGGTCTCAACCTTGCGCCGCGCTCAACGGCGCCGGCCGGCAACCATGATTCTGGCTGTTAGCATCGCCCGCTCGTTCGCACAGAATAAATTCAAACCGCAGAACCGTGCGCCACCTTGGCGGTGGCAGACCCGGTCGCTGCCCAGGAGTTTTTTTGGCTGCCGCGCCACGGTTTCACTTCATTTCTGGCCTGCCTCGATCAGGTTCCACGCTGCTGGCCGCCCTGCTGCTGCAGAACCCACGCTTTCATGCCGGCATGACCAGCCCGGCGGGCGCCTTGTTCACCGGCATGCTCAACCAGTTCAGCGCCGGCAGCGAGTTCGGCCCGGTCATCAGCCAGGCGCAACGCCAGCGCCTGCTGCGCGGCATCTTCCACAACTATTACGCGGACGCAGAGGGCAAGGAGGTGATCTTCGACACCAACCGCCTCTGGTGCGCCAAGCTGCCCGCACTGATGGACTTGTTCCCCCAGGCCAAGGTGATCGCCTGCGTGCGCAACGTGGCCTGGGTGATGGACAGCATCGAGAAGCTCTACCGCGCCAACCCCTACGAGAACACCAAGCTCTTCAGCGACGACACCGAGCGCAGTACGGTGTACAGCCGCGTCGAGACCCTGGCGCAGCGCAATCGCCTGGTGGGTTTTTCCTGGTCGGCGCTGAAGGACGCCTACTACGGTGAGCATGCCAAGTCGCTGCTGCTGGTGGAGTACGAGCTGCTGGCCAAGGCGCCCGAGAAGGTGCTGCGCCTGATCTACGACTTCATCGGCGAGCCCTGGTATGCACATGATTTCGAGCGCATCGACTACGACGCGCCCGAGTTCGACGAGGCCCTGGGCCTCAAGGGCATGCACAAGGTGCGTCCACGTGTGAGCCTGGAGGCTAGGCGCAGCCTCCTGCCGCCCGACCTTTTCGAGCAGTACGCCAGACTGAACTTCTGGCAGGACTCCAGCCATAGCGAGGCCAGCGTGATCCGGCCCAGCGCCCCACCCGGCGCCGCGCCCTAGGGGCCGGGCGGGCCGAACATCAAGCAGCCAGCATCGAACGCTGTATCACACTGAGGTAATCCGTCATGTGGTGGACCAAGAACAAGCAATCCAAGCACCCCGGCACCGGTTCTCAGGCCCCTGCCTTGCCGCGCCCCGCCATGGCGAGCAACCCGCTCATGCGGGCGCTGGAGCCGCGGATCATGTTCGATGCCGCCGTCGCGGGGACTGCCGTCCACGAAATCGCGGCCGATGCCGACCACGCCGCGCCCACGCTTCAAGAGGCCCAAGTAGAGGCGCGGCACGGCACAGTGGTGAACGATGCCGCCGAAACTACGGCCCATCCCCGCAAGGAAGTCGTTTTTGTCGACACACGGGCCCCTGACTACCGGACGCTGCTTGAGGGGATCGCGCCTGGCGCCGAAGTCATCCTGCTCAGCACGAGCAAGGATGGTGTGCAGCAGATCGCCGATGCGCTGGCTGGTCGCAGTGGCATAGACGCCATCCACATCGTGTCGCACGGCGACTCTGGCGTGCTGCTGCTGGGCAACGGCCCCCTCTTCGAGGGCAACCTTGCCCAGTACAGCGCTCAGCTCTCCGGCATCGGCAAGGCCCTGAGCCCGGGCGGTGACATCCTGCTCTATGGCTGCGAGGTGGGCGCAGGTCGGGAAGGTCAGGCCTTTGTATCCAGGCTGGCGGACCTGACCGGCGCGGACATTGCCGCCTCCGACGACAACACCGGCGGCACGGCCAAGGGCGGTGACTGGGACCTGGAGGTCACCACGGGCCATATCGCTGCCAGCAATGCCCTGAACCTGTCGCGCCTGGGCAGTTACGACCATCTGCTGGTGACCACCTCGGTGAGCACCCTGGCCCAGTTGAAGAACGCCATCGCCACGGGCATGACCGACGGCGTCGACGACGTCATCACCCTCACCGGCAACATCACGTTCACCAGCCTCGGCGACACCATCTCCATCAACGTCACCGATGGCCACACGCTGCAGATCGTCGGCGGTGGCTTCGCCCTCGACGGGGCCAACAAGGCTCGGATACTGGATGTGAGCACCAGCGGCGCCAACTCCAAGGTTGCGCTGGACAACATCACCATTCGCAATGGCCTGATCGTCGGCCAAGGCGGCAACGAGAGCTCGGCCGCACCCGATAGCGTGGGTGCGGGCATCTACAACGCGGGTGTGCTGACCATCACCAACAGCACCATTACCGGCAACAAGGCGTCCGGTGGCGGTGGTGGTGGTGGCGACACCGGTGGCTACTACGCCGGCGGCGGCGGTGGCGGCGGCGGTTTCGGGAGCACCTCCGGCGGCTCCGGCGGTGCCAGTGCTGGCGTCGCCTTCCCGGCCACGTCCGGTTCCGGCATCACCGGGGGCAATGGTGCGGGCGGTACCGGTACCTTCGGGGGGCGTGGCGGCGGTGTGGCTGGCGGCGCTGGGGGCAGCTACAGCGGTGACGGCAACAGCACCACCGGTTACACCGCAGGGGGCGGGGGTGGGTCGGCCAACAACGGCAGCACCAGCATTGGCGGCGGCGGCGGCGGCGGTGGTGTTTCCGCGGCCGGCGGCAAGGGGGGCGCTGCTGCGGGGGGCATCTTCAACGCCAGCAGCGGCATCCTGACCATCGTCAACAGCAGCCTCACCAACAACCTGGGGGCTGGCGGCGGCGGCGGTGGCGGTGTTTCCAGCGACGCGGCCACCGGGCCTGGCAACAGGGTCGGCAATGGTGGGGCGGGCGGTGCCGGGGTCGGTGCCATCTGGAACGCCGGCGGCACCGTGCGCATGGACAACACCAGCTTCAATAGCCTGGTCAACGGCAATATCGGCGCGGGCGGCCTGGGGGGCAAGGCGACCGGCGGCGTGAACGTCAACGGTGCCGACGGCGAGTCCAGGTCGACCATCCACACCACCAATGGCGGCACCACCGATACCAACTACAACCCCAACGCCGCGCCCACCCTCGGCAACCTCAACGGTGACAGCGTCGCCTGGGCCGGCGTGGGCAATACCGTGCGCCTCGACGTGGGCAGCAACGCCAGCCTGGCCGATGCCGAGCTGGGGGTGCTGAACGGCGGCAACGGCAACTGGTCCGGTGCCAGCCTCGTCATCCAGCGCAACGGCACGGCGGTGAGCAGCGATGTGCTGGGCTTCGACACCGCCGGTGCGCTGTTCACCGTCAGCGGCAGCAACCTGCAGTCGGGTGGGCTGACCTTCGCCACCTTCACCAACACCGGCGGCGTGCTGACCATCAGCTTCACCAGCAGCGGCACCACCGCCACCACGGCGCTGGTCAACGACGTGGCGCAGCGCATCACTTACCGCAGCGACACGCCGGCCGGCGATGCCAACGTCAAGCTCACCCTCAATGACGGTGCCGGCGCCAGTGCCACCGCCAACGTCACCGTGGCGTCGGACTTCATCTACGTCACCAACGCCACCGACACCGCGACCATCGACCCCAGCAACGGCACCAGCTTCAGCGAGGCCGTGGCCATCGCCGCGGCCGACAGCACCGGCACCCAGACCATCGTCTTCGCCAGCAGCCTGGCCGGCCAGGTGCTGAACCTCAATACCGTGTCGATCAACGAGAGCCTGACCTTCGACATGGGCCAGGCCAGCGGCCTGATCCTCACCGGCGGCACCATCACGCTGGGCGCGGGCACCACCCAGACCTTCACCCACGGTGCCGGCGACACCGCGACCATCGCCAGCCTCATTGCCGGCAGCGGCGCCGTGACCAAAACCGGTGCCGGCAACCTGACCCTCTCCGGCGCCGCCAATACCTTCTCCGGTGCCACCACCATCAGCGCCGGCATCCTGACGGCCAGTGGCGGGGATGCGATCTCCAGCAACAGCAGCGTGTCCGTCGCCGCAGGCGCCACCCTGGCCCTGGCTGGCAACGAGGCGATCGGCAACCTCTCCGGCGCCGGCTCGGTGACGCTCGGCAGTTTCAGTCTCACCAGCATCCAGACGGCGGATACCACCTTCTCCGGCGCCATCAGCGGCACCGGCGGAATGAGTTTCAGTCAGAGCGGTTCCGCCACCTACTCGACCACGCTTTCCGGCACCAACACCTACACCGGTGCCACCCTGCTCGTCAACTACGGCTGGCTGAAGCTCAATGGCGACGCCTCCATGGCCGACAGCAGCACCGTGCGGGTCAACGGCAACAGCGTCCTGACATTGCTGTCGGACCAGACCATCGGCAGCCTGGCGAGCAACAACGCCAACGCCAGGATCCAGTTGGGCAGCTACACCCTGACCGCCTGGGGCGACAACACCACCAACACCGTCGTCGGGGTGATCTCCGGCACCGGCTCGCTGGTCAAGCAGGGCAGCGGTACCCTCTCCCTGATCGGCAACAACACCTACACCGGCACCACCACCATCAATGGTGGCAGCCTCACCATCGGCACCAGTGCCAGCCTGGGCGGCAACGGTGACCTGATCTTCGGCGACGGCACGACCTTCTCGTCCCTGATCTCCACCACCGTGAGCAACAACGTCGTCCTGAACGGCAACGCGACGGTGAGCCTCTCCGTCGACGTGAACCTGTCCGGGAACGTCAGCGGGCCCTACTCGCTGACCAAGATCGGCCCGGCCGTGCTCACGCTGGCCGGCAGCAACAGCTACGGCGCCACGATCGTCAACGGCGGCACCCTGTCCGTGGCCAGCGATGCCAACCTCGGCAGCGGCTCGGTCACTCTGGGCACCAGCTCCACCCTTCAGGTGACTGGCGCCACCACCATCGACAACGCCATCGTCCTGACGGGCGATGCCACGATCAGTACACCTGCCAACGCCACCTTGTCCGGTGTGATCAGCGGTGCCAGCACCCTGACCAAGGCCGGAGCCTCCACCCTGACGCTGACCGGCACCAACACCTACGGCGCCACCACCGTCAGCGCCGGCACCCTCAGCGTGGCCGGCGACGCCAACCTGGGCAGTGGCACGGTGACACTGGGCAGCGGTTCGACCCTGGCGGTCACAGGCGCCACCACCATCGACAACGCCATCGCCCTCAGCGGCAACGCCACGGTGGACACCGCCGCCAACACCACGCTCTCCGGCGTCATCAGCGGCAGCAACAACCTGACCAAGACCGGCAGCGCCGTGCTGACCCTCACCGGCAGCAACAGCTACAGCGGCAGCACCAGCATCAACGCCGGGACCCTGAGCGTCGCCAGCGACGCCAACCTCGGTGCCGGGGCGCTCAACCTGGCCAACGGCACCACGCTGCAGATCACCGGCAACACCACCATCGACAACGCGCTGGCGCTGACCGGCCTGGTCACCGTCAATGCCGGCGCGGCCGCCACGCTGTCCGGCACCATCAGCGGCACCGGCAGCCTGACCAAGACCGGCTCCAGCAACCTGACCCTCTCCGGCAGCAACACCAACAGCGGGGCCACCACCGTGGCGGCGGGCACCCTGGTGGTCAACGGCAGTACCAGCAGCGCCACCATGGTGGCCAGCGGTGCGACGCTGGCCGGCAGCGGCACCCTGGGCGGCGACGTCACCGTGCAGAGCGGCGGCACCCTCTCCCCGGGCAACGGCGGCGCCGGCACCCTGACCGTCAACGGCAACCTGACCCTGGCCTCGGGCAGCACCCTGGCCCTGGACATCAACGGCACCACCGCCGGCACCGGTTACGACCGGGTGGTGGTGAACGGCACCGTCGATGTGTCCGGTGCCACCCTGGCGGTCACCCACGGCTACGCGGCCGGCAGCGGTGACAGCTACACCGTGATCGTCAACGACGCAGCCGATGCCGTGACCGGTACCTTCGGTGGCGTCAGCGAGGGCACCAAGATCAACGCCGCCGGCAACGGCACCGAGCTGACCACCAGCTATGTCGGCGGCAGCGGCAACGACCTGACCCTGACCGCGCCCATCGCCCCGACCGTCACCAGCGTGTCGTCCAGCACCGCCAACGGCACCTACAAGATCGGCGATGTCATCACCGTCACCGTGCGCTTCGACAGCGCGGTGAACGTGACCGGCACCCCGACCCTGACCCTGGAGACCGGCGTCACCGACCGGGTGCTCAACTACCTGTCCGGCTCGGGCACCGACACCCTGACCTTCAGCTACACCGTGCAGGCCGGCGACAGCTCCGCCGACCTCGACTACGCCTCCAGCTCGGCGCTGAGCCTGAACGGCGGCACCATCAAGGACGGTGCCGACCGGAGCGCCATCCTCACCCTGCCGACCCCCGGCGCCGCCGGCTCCCTGGGCGCCAACAAGGCCCTGGTGGTCGACGGCGTGCGCCCGACCGCCACCAGCATCACCCTCAGCGACACGGCCCTGCGCATCGGCGGGACCGCCAACGTCACCATCACCTTCGCAGAGCGGGTGGTCGGGCTGGATGTCGCCGACTTCAGCGTGGCCAACGGCACCCTCAGCGGCCTGAGCAGCAGCGATGGTGGCCTCACCTGGACCGCCACCTTCACCCCCGGCGCCAACATCAGCGACGCCACCAACATCATCACCCTGAACAACGCCGGGGTGATGGACCTGGCGGGCAACGCCGGCAGTGGCACCACCGATTCGGTCAACTACGCCATCGACACCCAGCGCCCGACGGCCACCGTCGTGGTCACCGACACGACGCTGAAGGCCGGGCAGACCACCACCGTCACCATCACCTTCAACGAGGCCGTGACCGGGCTGACCACGGCGGACTTCAGCGTCGCCAACGGCACCCTGAGTGGCCTCAGCTCCAACGACGGCGGCATCACCTGGACGGCGACCCTGACGCCCGGCAACAACCTCACCGACACCACCAACCTGATCACCCTGGACAACACCGGCTACACCGATATCGCCGGCAACGCCGGCAGCGGCACCACCAACTCCAACAACTACGCCATCGACACCCAGTTGCCGACCGCCACCCTCGTGGTGGCCGACACTGCGCTGAAGGCGGGGCAGACCACCAGGGTCACCATCACCTTCAGCGAAGCGGTCACCGGCTTGTCCACTGCCGACTTCAGCGTGGCCAACGGCAGCCTCAGCGGGCTGACCAGCAGCGACGGCGGCATCACCTGGACCGCCACGCTGACGCCCAACGAGAACGTCACCGACGCCAGCAACCAAATCACCCTGGACAACACGGGCTATACCGACTTCGCCGGCAACGCCGGCATCGGCACCAGCGATTCCAACAACTATGCGCTGAGCACCAAGCGCCCCACGGCCACCATCAGCGTGGCCACGCCGCAGCTGGTCACGGGCCAGAGCAGCACCGTCACCATCGTTTTCAGCGAAGCCGTCAGCGGGCTCACGGCGGACGACTTCTCCGTCCCCAACGCCAGCCTGAGCGGGCTCATTTCCAGTGATGGGGGCATCACCTGGACCGCCACGCTCACGCCCGACGACAACATCAGCGCGGGCAGCAACGCCATCGTGCTGGATCGCAACGGCGTGCAAAACCTGGCCGGCAACACGCTGGCCAGCAATGTGAGCTCGGGCAACTACAGCATTGACACCTTGCGCCTGAGCGCGGGCATCGTCGTCGCCGACAACGCCCTGCGAGTCGACCAGTCCAGCCGCGTCGTCATCACCTTCAACAAGCCCGTGGCGGGGCTGAGCGTCTCGGACTTCAGCGTCGCCAACGGCACGCTCAGCGGCCTGAGCTCCAGCGATGGCGGCACGACCTGGACGGCGCTGCTCACGGCCGCGCCCAACGTCACGGACGCGAGCAACGAGATCTCGCTGGACAACTCGCGCGTCGTCGACACCAACGGCGCGGCCGGCACGGGCCTGTCGGTCTCCAACAACTACGCCATCGACACCCAGCGCCCCAGCGCCACGCTGGTGGTGGCCGATGGCGCGCTCAAGGCCGGCCAGACCAGCACCGTCCGCATCAGCTTCAGCGAGGCCGTCACCGGCCTGAGCCTGGACGACTTCGTCGTCGCCAACGGCACGCTCAGCGACCTGAGCTCCAGCGACGGCGGCCTCAGCTGGACCGCCACCCTCACCCCCACCGCCGGCCTCGAGTCCACCGCCAACCGCATCAGCCTGGACGGCAGCCGCTTCACCGACCTGGCCGGCAACAGCGGCAGCGGCAGCGCCCAGTCCAACAACTACGCCATCGACACCCAGCGCCCTGGCGCCACCCTGGTGGTGGCCGACAGTTCGCTCAAGGCCGGCCAGACCAGCACCGTCCGCATCAGCTTCAGTGAGGCCGTCACCGGCCTGAGCCTGGACGACTTCGTCGTCGCCAACGGCACGCTCAGCGACCTGAGCTCCAGCGATGGCGGCCTCACCTGGACCGCCACCCTCACGCCCACCGCCAGCATCGAGTCCGCGACCAACCTCATCAGCCTGGACGGCAGCCGCTACACCGACCTGGCCGGCAACAGCGGCAGCGGCAGCGCCCAGTCCAACAGCTACGCCATCGACAGCCGCGCCCCCGGCGTCGTCAGCCTGCAGCGCACGGACGCCTCGCCCAGCAACGCCGGCAGCTTGCACTACACGCTGAAGTTCAGCGAGGCGATCAACGGCCTGGATGCCGGCGACCTGCTGCTCAGCGGCAGCGGCAATGCCAGCGGCCGGGTGGCCTCGGTGACCCAGATCGACGCCAGCACCTACAGCGTGCTGATTGACCAGATCAGCGGCACCGGCAATCTGCAACTCACGCTCAAGAGCGCAGGCAGCGGCATCAGCGACGCCGCCGGCAACCCGCTGGACGCAGGCCTCAGCGGTGAGGTCTACGCCGTCGACCGCGAGGCTCCCGCTGTCGCCACGGTCACCCTCCCCGCCCCGGGCATGTATGGCGCCGGTGCCGTGCTGGACTTCAGCCTGCGCCTGAGCGAGTCGGTGCAGATCGACACCAGCCAGGGCACGCCTCGCCTCGCGCTGCTGCTGGAGAACGGCAGCACCGTCTATGCCGACTACCTGCCCGGCAGCGGCGACGCGCTGAACTTCCGCTACGTGGTGCAGGACGGCCAGCGAGCGGCCGACGGCATCACGCTGGCGGGGCTCGAGACGCGCGGCGCCGTGGTGCGAGACGCCGTGGGCAACTTGCTGCAAACCAGCTTGCCCGCCACCGATGGCCGGCAGATCGTGGTGAACGCGGTCGCCGCGCCGGTGCTGCCCCCAGCGTCTGCGCCCTCGCCCATCCCCGTGCTGCCCGAGAGCACCGCGCCGCCACCGACCGCACCGCTGTACACCATCGGCGACGGCAGCGGCATCCAGAGCCTCACCGGCGCCGCCGGCATCTACACGTACAGCCTGCCTCAGATCAGCCCGCTCATCGGCGCGCCCGCGCTGTCTTCCTCGGCAGGCACCTCCCCTCTTTTCGGAGCCAGCGTCGGAGGTTTCAGCACTGGCGCCTTGCCGCGCCTCTTTGGCGAACGCCCGCTCTACGAAGACAGCACCAGCCTGCTCAGCATCGCCCCGCCGTCCCGAACCTTGAGTGCCCCGCCAGACTTGGGCGCCTGGACGGTCGGTGCCGGGCAGCGCTTCAGCATCGCCCTGCCGGCCAGCGCCTTCAGCCTGCCCGACACCGACAGCGCCCTGGTGCTGACCGCGCGCCTGGCCAATGGCCGCCCGCTGCCCGCCTGGCTCAGCTTTGATCCGGTCACAGGCACGCTGAGCGGTGAGGTTCCACTCGGCTTGAGCAGTGAGCTCCTGATTGAAGTGCAAGCCCGTGACCCCGAAGGTCACAAGGTCAAGACCCAATTGAAGCTGGACATCAAGGCCGCGGACGATCGTGGCAAGGCGCCCGCGCAGCCGCCCTCGCGCGGCGCCGAGGCAGGCACCGACGGCCCGCTGCACGCGCTGCTCGCGGCGCCGGGCAAGCCCTCGCTGGCCGCGCAGTTCGACCAGTTCGGACGCCAGGCCCGCCAGCACGAAGCCGCCCAGCTGCTGCACCACCTGCAGCAGCAAGCCCAGCAGCAAACCCATCAGGGCCAAGCCGCCTGACCCCCCCGAACACCCCAAGGAACTAGGAGACCGCGTTGAAAATCCGCTGCCCGCGCCTTCCCCTGCGCGCCCTCACCGCCCTGACCCTGGCCAGCCTGCTGGCCGGCTGCGCCATCCAGCCGCTGCCCATCAGCCGTGACGAGGCCAAGGCCGACCTGGCCCGGCAGCGCAGCAGCATCTTTGCGGACCAGCCGGCACTGGAGGGACCACTCACACTGGAGGAAGCGGCCGCCCGCACGCTCAAGTACAACCTGGACCACCGCATCAAGCTGATGGAAGAGGCGTTGTCGCAGCGGCAGCTGGGCCTCACGCGTTTCGACCTGCTGCCCAAGCTGGTGGCAGACGCCGGCTATGCCTGGCGCAACAATGAACGCGCGGCCTCCTCGCGCGATCTGGCGACGGGCAAGCAGTCCCTGGTGCCCTCCATCTCGTCGGACCGCGAGCACGAGACGGCGGGCCTGACCCTGTCCTGGAACGTGCTGGACTTCGGCGTCAGCTACTACGGCGCCAAGCAGCAGGCCGACCGCGTGCTGGTGATGCAGGAGCGCCGCCGCAAAGTCATCCACCAGCTGATGCAGCAGCTGCGCCAGGCCTACTGGCAGGCCCTGGGCGCCCAGCAGCTGGAAGCCAAGATCGTGCCGCTGCTTGAGCTCAGCCGCAGTGCGCTGGCCGACTCGCGCCGCATCGAGCGCGAGAAGCTGCAGCCGCCGCTGGACAGCCTGAACTACCAGCGCCAGCTGCTGGACCTGGTGCGTCAGCTGGAGGCCATACGCGACGAGCTGGCCCAGGCCAAGCCGCGCCTGGCGGCCATGATGAACGTGCCCCCCGGCCAGAGCTTCACGCTGGTCGCGCCAGCCGAGCTGGGCCAACCGCGCCTGCCCATTGCCGTCGACGCCATGGAAGAGGCCGCCCTGCTGCAACGCCCCGAGCTGGTCGAAGCCAGCTACCAGGAGCGCATCGGCCTGCTGGAAACCAAGCGGGCCCTGGCGCGCGTGCTGCCCGGCGTCAGCATCGACCTGGGCGCCAAGTACGACAGCGACAGCTACCTCGTCAACAACAGCTGGGGCGATGTGGGCCTGCGCGTGAGCTGGAACCTGATGAACCTGCTGAGCTATGGCCAGATCCGCGATGCGGCCCAGGCCCAGTACGACATCGCCCGCCAGCAGCGCCTCGCCCTGAGCATGGCCGTGCTGACCCAGGTGCATGTGGCCTATCGCGATCTGCAGGGCCGCCAACGCCAGTTCGAGCTGGCCGAGGACATGAACCAGGTCGACCAGAGCATCCTCCAGCACACCCGCAACGCCACCAGCGCCAACGCCCAGGGCAAGCTCGCCGAGATCCGCGCCCAGGCCAGCGCCGTGATGTCCGAGCTGCGCCTGTACCAGAGCTATGGCGCGCTGCAGAACGCCTATGGCCAGATGCTGCTGACCCTGGGGATGGATCCGCTGCCCGACGCCCTGCCCTCGCATGATCTGGCCACGCTGCGCGCCGCCTTCGCCCAGCGCGAGCGCGAACTGCAGCAGCCCCCCCGGAAAGCGCTCTGACCCTCATGACCCCGAGTCCCAAGACCCTGACCCTGGCGCTGCTGACGGCCCTGGGCAGCGGCCTCTGCGCCGCCCAGGCCGCCAACGGCGGCGGCAAGAACTTCGCCGAGCCCGACCGCGACGGCCGCATCCGCACCCAGCTGAGCGCACGCGAGACCGCCGTCGTGGCGAGCGAGCTGAGCGCCAAGATCGCCCGGCTGCCGCTCAAGGAGGGCGACAGCTTCAAGGCCGGCCAGACCCTGGTGGCCTTCGACTGCGCGCTGTTCGAGGCCCAGCTGCACAAGGCCGAAGCCAGCCATGAAGCCGCCCGCAAGACCCTGGCCGTGAGCCAGCGCCTGGCCGAGCTCAACTCGGCCAGCCGGCTGGAGGTGGAGCAGGCCGAGGCGCGCGTCAAGGAAAGTGCCGCCGAGGCCGCCTATATGCGGGCCACGGTGAGCAAATGCGTGATCGCCGCGCCCTTCGCGGGCCGGGTCGCGAAGCGGCTGGCGGCCGGTTCGGAGTTCGCCACCCCCGGCCGCCCGCTGCTGGAGATCGTCGACGGCGGCCCGCCCGAGCTGCAGCTGATCGTGCCCTCGCGCTGGCTGGCCCGCCTCAAGCCGGGCAGCCCCTTCACCGTGAGCGTGGACGAGCTCGGCCAGAGCTTCAGCGCCAAGGTGGTCCGCCTGGGCGCACGCATCGACCCGGTCAGCCAGTCCGTCTCCGTCACCGGTCAGATCAGCGGCAATCACCGGGGCCTGCAGCCGGGCATGAGCGGCTGGGCCAGCTTCCCCGGCGCCCAGTGAGCGCCGATCCCGCCGTCCGGGCGCTGATGGGCCTGCTGCAGCAGGCCAAGCGCGCCCGCGAGGCGCCCGATCTCGAGAGCCTGGGCTTCGTCATCGTCAACGAGACGCTGAACCTGGTGCCCTACCGCCAGGCCGGGCTGTGGAGCGCCGCCGGCCTGGGCGCGGTGACGGCAGTGTCAGGTCTGCCCCAGGCCGACCCCAACGCGCCTTATCTGCAATGGCTGAACCGGCTCTGCCGGGCGCTGGCCTCGACGCCCGGCATCACCGTGCTGGACGCCGCCAGCGCGCCGGCCAGCAGCCGCGCCGAATGGGCCGACTGGCTGCCGCCCCATGCGCTGTGGCTGCCGCTGCAGGCGCGCCAGGGCACGCTGGAGGGCGGCCTGCTGCTGGCCCGCGACCAGGCCTTCAGCGAGCATGAGCGCGCCCTGCTGTCCGAGCTGGGCGGCAGCTACGGCCATGCGTTGGCGGCCTTCCGGCCGCGCGAGCAGGTGCTGTCCCGGCTCAAGTCCCTGCTCAGGCCCGGCCGCGCGCAGCGGCGCGTCCTGCTGGGCCTGCTGCTGGCCAGCCTGCTGCCCATGCGTCTGAGCGTGCTGGCGCCGGCCGAGGTCAGCCCACGCCAGCCCTTCCTGGTGCGGGCGCCGCTGGACGGCGTCATCGGCCGCTTCCATGTGCAGCCCGACCAGGCCGTGGAAGCCGGCAGCCCCTTGTTCGACCTGGACACCGCGGCCCTGCAGACCCGGCGTGCCGTGGCCCAGCGGGCGCATGACACGGCGCTGGAGGAATACCGGCAGTCGGCCCAGCTGGCCGTCACGGACGACAAAGGCCGTCTCAAGCTGGGTCAGGTGCGCGGCGAGCTGGACCAGCGCGCGCTGGAGCTGGCGTACTTGTCCCAGCAGCTGGAGCGGGTACAGGTCAAGGCCGAGCGTGCCGGCGTGGCCGTGTTCGGCGATGTGAACGACTGGCAGGGCAAGGCCGTGACCGTCGGCGAGAAGGTGCTGCTGCTGGCCGACCCCGCGCAAGTGGAGCTGCTGGCGCGCATGCCCGCCGCCGAGCAGATCCAGCTGGAGGTAGGCCACACCGTTACCCTCTATCCCGACGCCAGCCCCACGGATGCCTACGAGGCCCGCATCGTCGGCATGTCATACGGCGCCGAGCCCACCGATCAGGGCGTGCTGGCCTACCGGGTGCGCGCCGAGTTCGTGGCCGGCCAGGCCCTGCCGCGGCTGGGCCTGCGCGGCACGGTGCGGCTCTCGGGCCGCTGGGTGCCTTTTGCTTACTACGCGCTGCGGCGCCCTGTCGCGGCCCTGCGCCAGTGGGTGGGCTGGTGAGTCAGGTCACCCTGCTGCCCGCGCTGCGTCAGGACCTCGGCCTGCATCCCGGCCCCGCCGATGCCAGCGGCGCGCCCACCTGGACCCTGCACGACCCCGCCGCGCATCGCTTCTACGAGATCTCCTGGCCCGCCTTCGAGCTGATCTCGCGCTGGCCCCTGGGCAGCGCCGACGCGGTGCTGGACGCCGTGGCCCGCGAAACCACGCTTCGCCTGGGCCCGCAAGACCTGGACGGCCTGCTGAGCTTTCTGGTGCAGCACCATTTGCTGCAGTCCCACAGCGCGGAGCACAGCGACCGGCTGGCTCGCGCGGCCCGGGCCGGCCGCAGCAGCCACGCCATGTGGCTGCTCAAACACTACCTCTTCTTCCGTGTCCCCCTGCTGCGGCCCGAACCCCTGCTGCGGGCGATCTCGCCCTACACGCAATGGCTGTTCCGGCCCGGCTTCTGGTGGGCCATGGCGGGCGCGGCCCTGCTCGGCCTGTTCCTGGTCTCGCGGCGCTGGGACGAGTTCACCCACACCTTCTCGGCCTACGGCAGCCTGGCCGGCCTGCTGGGGCTTGGCCTGGCGCTGAGCCTGGCCAAGCTGCTGCACGAGCTGGGGCACGCCATCACGGCCCATCGCTACGGCTGCCGCGTGCCGGCCATGGGCGTGGCCTTTCTGGTGATGTGGCCGGTGCTCTACACCGACACCAACGAGGCCTGGAAGCTCATACGCCGGGATCAGCGCCTGCGCATCGCCGCCGCGGGCATGCTGGCCGAGCTGGCCCTGGCGGCCTGCGCCACGCTGAGCTGGAGCTTCCTGCCCGACGGGCCGCTGCGGGCCGGCGCCTTCATGCTGGCCACCAGCAGCTGGCTCATCACGCTGGGCATCAATGCCAGCCCCTTCATGCGCTTCGACGGCTACTTCCTGCTGGCCGACGCGCTGAACATGCCCAATCTGCACGAGCGCGCCTTTGCCCAGGGGCGCTGGTGGCTGCGCGAACAGCTCTACGGCTTCGGCGACCCGGTGCCGGAAGTGCTGGCGCCGGGCCGGCAGCGCTTTCTGATCGCCTTCGCCTTCGCCACCTGGCTCTACCGCCTGGTGCTGTTCTTCGGCATCGCGCTGCTGGTCTACCACCTGTTCTTCAAGGCGCTGGGCCTCCTGCTGATGGCGGTGGAGCTGGGCTGGTTCATCGCTCTGCCCATCTGGCGCGAGCTGCGCCACTGGTGGCAACGCCGCCAGCAGATGCGCTGGAATCCCCGGACCCGCCGCAGCGCCGCCCTGCTGGTGGGCCTGTTGCTGTTGCTGGCCCTGCCCTGGCGCAGCGGCGTGCAGGCGCCGGCCCTGCTCAGCCACCGCGAGAACCAGGCCTTGTACGCCGTCGAGACGGCGCAGCAGCAAGGCCCGGCCGTGGCCGAAGGCGCCAACGTCGAAGCGGGTCAGCTGCTGCTGCGTCTGGCCTCGCCGGAGCTGGAGCAGCGCCTGCGCCTGGCCCAGCACCAGGAGGCGCTGCTGCGCTGGCAGATGGAACAGCAGCCGCTGGATCAGCAGTTGCAGCAGGAAGGCCAGGCCCTGCACCGGCGCTGGCAGGCGGCCCGCGAGGAGGTGGCCGGGCTGCAGCGCCAGCGCGAGCAGCTGGAGCTGCGCTCGCCGTTTGCCGGCACGGTGGTGGCCACCCACCCCATGCTGGCCGACCAGGCCTGGTTCACCCGCGGCGAGAAGCTGTTCCAGCTCGTCGGCCGCCCCGACAGCCTCAAGGTCGAGGCCTTCGTCAGCGAGGGCCAGCTCGCCGCCCTGCGCCAGCATGGGGTCGACCGCTCGCGCTTCGTGGCCAATCTGCCCGAGTTCGGCAGCCTGCACTGCGGCGCGCTGCAGCTGGAGTCGGTCAATCTGCGCAGCCTGCCCCAGCCCTATCTGGCCAGCGTCTATGGCGGCCCCATCAGCAGCGTGCAGCAAGGTGCGGAGCTGCGACCCCTGGCCGCCACCTACCGGGCCCGGCTCACGCAATGCGAGCCGCGGCCCCTGCGCAGCGAGCTGGCCGGCCGGGTGTGGCTGCAGGGCGAGTCGCGCAGCCTGCTGGCCGAGGGCTGGCAACGCCTGCTGGCCCTGTGGCGCCAAGAAGCAGGGCTTTAGGCCCGGCCTTCTTCGGCGTCGGCCCGTCCCGGGTCATCCGCCCAGCACATGCATGTCGGCACGCTCGGGCCGCAGCGGGCGCAGCGCCTCGCGCTGCTCGGAGTAGGCGTCGGCGCGGTCGGCCCAGATGGCGGCCAGCCGCGCGCGCAGTTCGGCCTCGCCTCCCTGCGCGCCTCGCAGCAGCGGGCGCAAGTCATGGCCCTGCGTCGCGAACAGGCAGGTGTAGAGCCGGCCGTCGGCCGTGAGGCGGGCGCGCGTGCAGTCGCCGCAGAAGGCGTGGCTGACGCTGCTGATGAAGCCGATCTCGCCCGCGCCGTCGGCGTAGCGCCAGCGCTGCGCCGTCTCGCCGCCGCGCGTGGCCGGCAGCGGCTGCAGCGGCCAGCGCGCGGCGATGCGCGCACGCAGTTCGTCGCTGGGCAGCACCTCGTCCATCTTCCAGCCGTTGTGGCAGCCGGCGTCCATGAACTCGATGAAGCGCAGCACCATGGCGCCACCATAGTTCGCACGGAAATGGCCGGCCAGCGCCAGCGCCTCGCCGTCGTTGACGCCACGCCGCACCACCATGTTGACCTTGATGCGCTCGAAGCCCGCGCGCTGCGCCGCGTCCAGGCCGCGCAACACCTCGGCCACGGGAAAGCCGACGTCGTTCATGCGCCGGAACACGGCGTCGTCCAGCGCGTCCAGGCTGACCGTGAGCCGGGCGAGGCCGGCCTCGCGCAGCGCCTCGGCCTGGCCGGCCAGCAGGCTGCCGTTGCTCGTCAGCGCGAGGTCGGGCGGCCTGCCGTCCGGCGTGCGCAGCGCGGCCAGCTGGCGGATCAGCCGGGTCAGGTCGCGCCGCAGCAGCGGCTCGCCGCCGGTCAGGCGCAGCGTGCGCACGCCCAACGCCAGCGCCTGACGGGCCACCTGCGTGATCTCCTCGAAGCTCAGCAGCTGCGCCTGCGGCAGGAAGCGGTGGCCGGGGCCGAAGCGGCTGCGCGGCATGCAGTAGCCGCAGCGGAAGTTGCAGCGGTCGGTCAGCGAGATGCGCAGGTCGCGCCAGGGGCGCTGGCGGCGGTCGTGCAGAGCGCCGTCGGTCGGCGCCGGCGCGGCCGGCACGCGGGGCATCCAGAGCAAAGGGGCGGTCCTCGCGTCCATGCCGGCATTCTGGGCAGCAACGCCGGCGCGGGGCATCCGGCCATGGCACGAGGCGCAGCGGGCCGGCCTAGTCCCTTCGGCCGACCCCGCCCTCCTCCGCCCGACGCGCACGCCGCCGCGGGCGCGCGTTAGCCTGAGGCCATGAACATCGAGCATTTCAACGACTTGCTGGCCATGGCCCGCGCCCAGCCCGAGCCGCAGCGGCTGCTGATGGTCTTCGCGACCGCCGACTGCGAGCCCGATGCGACGCCCGCGCAGCGCGCCGCCCATGCGGCGGGCACGGGCGGCGTGCTGCGCCCGCTGATGTGCGTGGACAAGGACCCGGCCGAGCTGCGGGACTTCGACGCGCTGGCGGCCGAGGCGCGCCGGGCGGGCCCGGCCTGGCAGCTGGTGTTCACCGCGGCGCTGGCCGGGCGCACGACGGCCGGCGAGATCCAGCACATGCTGGAACTGCTGGTCAAGCGCGTGGAGGCCGGCGAATTCGGCGGGCTGCTGCCGTTCAACCCGGCCGGCGAGGCGGTGCGGATCGGCTAGGCGATGGGCACGCCGCTGGCGTCCAGCCCGTCCTCCTCGAAGCTCGGCAAATAGGGACCCGTGCCGGCGTTGTCGGCGCGGGACGCGGGTACGAAGGCGCCGACGCCCACGTCGAACACATGCACCTCGCCGTCCTCGATGACGTAGTGCCAGCCATGCAACGTCAGCGCGCGGGCCTCGACCCGCTCGCGCACCATGGGGTAGTCCATCAGCCGCTCCAGCTGCAGCACGATGGTGCGTTGCTCGGTGCGGCGCAGCACCTCGGGCCCGGGCTCGGCCACCGGCAGCGCGGCCTCGCGGCCCAGGTCCAGCCAGCGCGCGAGGTTCTGCGCCGCGGCCGGCACCTCGCCGTACAGCGCGCGCACGGCGCCGCAATGGCTGTGGCCGCAGACGATGATGCGGCGCACCTGCAGGTTGAGCACGGCGAACTCGATGGCGGCCGCCGTGCCGTGGAAGCCCTGGCTCTGGTCGTGGGGCGGCACGAAGGCGCCGACGTTGCGCACGAGGAAGAGCTCGCCCGGGCCCGCGCCCGTCAGCAGATAGGGCACCAGGCGCGAGTCCGAGCAGCCGATGAAGAGGGTCAGCGGATGCTGGCCGTCATCCACCAGGTGCCGGAACAGCGAGCGCTGCTGCGGGAAGGCATCGGTCTGGAAGCGGCGCAGGCGTTCGAGCAGCTCGTCGGGCATGGGGCTATTGCACGAGTGGCGACGTGGCCTGCTGAAGTGCCACACCCTGCAGCCGCGCGTCGGCCGCCAGCGTCTGCAGATACTGCCGCAGCGCGCTGAGCTGGTGCTGCTGGCGCATGCGCTGGGCCACGGCCTCGCGCACCTGCTCGAAGGCCGGCAGCCGGCCCGGCTCGCGCGCGTCGATGGCGGCGATGTGCAGGCCGAAGCGGCTGTGCAGCAGGCGCGGCAGCACGCCGATCTCGCTGCGGCCGAACAGCTCGCGGGCGAACTCGGGCGCGCAGTCCTCGGCGGCCAGCCAGCCCAGGCGCCCGCCATCCGCGCCGCTGGGGCAGTTGGACAGTTGCTGCGCCGCCGCCGTGAAGGCCGTCGCGTCGCTGGCGCGCAGCGCGATGAGGTGCTGCTCCGCGCGCTGGCGCAGCAGGCCCACGTCCACGCCGGGCGTCACGGCGAACAGGATGTGGCGCACCTGCACGCGCTCGCCCTGGGCGTAATGACGGGCGTTGGCCTCGTAGTGACGGCGGCAGGCGGCCTCGTCGGGCTCCGGCCCGGCGAGTTCGGCCGCCAGCAGCGCCTCGATGGCCTGGCTGGCCGCCTCGCTGACGGCGCCCTCGCGCGGCGCGGGGTCGTCGGCGGCCAGCAGGCCCAGGGCCTGGGCTCGCTGGCGCAGCAGCTCGGTGCAGGCGCGCTGGCGCAGCGCCTCGTCGTCCAACGCCTCGCTGGGCGTGGCGATCTCGATGTCGTTGACGTAGACCATGGCTCAGCTCACTTCGGCAGGTTCAGGCGGCGCGAGCGCACCACCTGGTAGGGCCGCAGCACGTAGAACACCGAGGCCAGGCCGCTCCACACATGCACGAGGCGGCTGAAGGGGAAGAGCAGGAAGAGGGTCATGCCCAGCACCATGTGCACCTTGTAGGGCCAGGCCAGCGGCACCAGCCCGCTGGCGTCGGGGTTGAAGGTGACGATGCGCTGCGCCCAGTCGGACAGCACCAGCATGACGGTGCCGTCGGCATGCGACAGCGAGAACGGCAGCGTGATCAGGCCCAGGCTGAGCTGCACCCACAGGATCCACAGGATGGCGAGATCCGTGCGGTGGCTGGTCAGGCGGATGCGCGGATCGGTCATGCGCCGCCAGATCAGCATGGACAGCCCCGCGAAGCAGGCCGTGCCGGCGATACCACCGGCCACGATGGCCAGCATCTGCTTGTTGGCCGGGCTGATGACATGCTCGTACAGCGCGTGCGGCGTCAGCATGCCGACCGTGTGGCCCACGAACAGGAACAGGATGCCGGCATGGAAGAGGTTGCTGGCCCAGCCCATGCCGCGCTTGCGCAGCATCTGGGAGCTGTCGCTCTTCCAGGTGTACTGGTCGCGGTCGAAGCGGGCCAGGCTGCCCATCAGGAAGACGGCCAGGCAGATGTAGGGGTAGACGACGAACAGGAAGTTGTGCACGGCGTTCATGCCTGGGCTCCCGGTTGATGTGCGCGACGCACGATGTGGATGGGTTGCGCTTCGGGGCGCGACTGGCCGGCGGTCGAACAGCCGCCGAAGGCCTCGGGCTCGGCCCAGGCCTCGTCGAGCTCAGGCTCGGGCGGGATATCCACCCGCTCGGCGCGCTCGCCGGCCAGCTCCAGCACGGCGGCCAGCACGCTGGCGTAGGCGCTCTGGCGGCGCTGCAGCGCGCTGAAGATGGCCCTGCAGATGTGGGCGATCTCGGCGAGGAAGTCGCGCGCCTCGCGGGCCGGCTGGGTGCTGGCGAACTCCAGCACCACGGCCAGGTGGTCGGGCAGCTCGCCCGGCGCGAGGAAGAGGCCGGCGCGCTCGTAGGTCTGCTGCAGGTCGATCATGGCCGGGCCGCGCTCGCGCGAATCGCCGTGGATGTGCTCGAACAGGTGCAGGGCCGTGCCGCGGCCGCGATCGAAGAGGTCGACGAAGTCGGCCTCGACCGTGAAGGCGTCGGCCTGCTGCAGGCGCTGCAGCAGCGCACACAGCTCTTCCAGGCGGGCCGGCGGCAGTGCGGCTTCACGTCTGAGCGCCGGCACGAGTTCCGGGATGGCGGCGCGGAACTCGGCGTCGGGGTAGCGCAGCAGCGCGGCCAGCACGCGCAGCGTGTGGGGGGCGGGGGTGGGCTTGATGTTGAACATGGCGGCCCTTCTCAGATCGTGGCCTTGATCGGGATGGTGCGCTTCTTCTCCGAGCCGAACAGACTCGTTTCCGTCACGCCCTCGGAGCAGCCGTTGCCGAAGCTGAAGCCGCAGCCGCCGCGCACGTTGAAGGCGTTCTCGGCGTACTCGCGGTGGGTGGTCGGGATGACGAAGCGATCCTCGTAGTTGGCGATGGCCATGACGTCGTACATCTCCTGCACCTGCGCCTCGTCCAGGCCAGCCTGGTCCAGCACGGCCTGGTTCCTCACGCCGTCCACATGCAGGCCGCGCTGCCAGGCGCGCATGGCCAGCATGCGCTCCAGCGCCCGCTCGACGGGCGCGACGTCGCCCGCCGTCAGCAGGTTGGCCAGGTATTGCACCGGAATGCGCAGCTGCTTCACGTCGGGCAGTTCGCCCACGCTGCCAATCTGGCCCGCATTGGCCGCGGCGCTGATGGGCGACAGCGGCGGCACGTACCAGACCATGGGCAGCGTGCGGTACTCGGGGTGCAGCGGCAGGGCCACCTTCCAGTCCACGGCCATCTTGTAGACGGGGCTGTTTCTTGCGGCCTCCAGCCAGTTGTCGGGGATGCCGTCCTTGCGGGCCTGCGCGATCACCGCGGGGTCGTTGGGGTCGAGGAAGAGGTCCAGCTGGGCCTGGTAGAGGTCTTTGTCATTGGGCGTCGCCGCGGCCTCGGCGATGCGATCGGCGTCGTACAGCAGCACGCCCAGATAGCGGATGCGGCCCACGCAGGTCTCGGAGCAGACCGTGGGCTGGCCGGCCTCGATGCGCGGGTAGCAGAAGATGCACTTCTCGGCCTTGCCGCTCTTCCAGTTGTAGTAGATCTTCTTGTAGGGGCAGCCCGACACGCACATGCGCCAGCCGCGGCATTTGTCCTGGTCGATCAGCACGATGCCGTCTTCCTCGCGCTTGTAGATGGAGCCCGAGGGGCAGCTCGCCACGCACGCCGGGTTCAGGCAGTGCTCGCACAGCCTGGGCAGGTACATCATGAAGGTGTTCTCGAACTGGCCGTAGATGTCCTTCTGCACCTGCTCGAAGTTCTGGTCCCTGGAGCGCTTGCTGAATTCGCCGCCGAGGATCTCCTCCCAGTTCGGCCCCCACTCGATCTTCTCCATGCGCTGGCCGGTGATGAGGCTGCGCGGGCGGGCGGTGGGCGCCTGCTTCATCTCGGGGGCGGACTGCAGATGGTCGTAGTCGAAGGTGAAAGGCTCGTAGTAGTCGTCGATCTCCGGCAGGTTGGGGTTGGCGAAGATCTTCATCAGGAGCTTCCACTTGCCCCCCTGGCGCGGCTCCAGCCGGCCGTCGGGCTTGCGGACCCAGCCGCCGTTCCACTTGTCCTGGTTCTCCCATTCCTTGGGATAGCCGATGCCGGGCTTGGTCTCGACGTTGTTGAACCAGGCGTACTCGACGCCGGGGCGGCTGGTCCAGACGTTCTTGCAGGTCACCGAGCAGGTGTGGCAGCCGATGCACTTGTCCAGGTTCAGCACCATGCCGATCTGTGCGCGAATCTTCATTGCTTGCTCCTCTGGTTCTCAGGGGTTTTCGCCCTGCGACTGGTAGGCCGCGGCGAGGTGGTCGTCACGCGGGGTGTCCAGCCAGTCCACCTTGCTCATCTTGCGGATCACGACGAACTCGTCGCGGTTCGTGCCTATGGTTCCGTAGTAGTTGAAGCCGTAGCTGTACTGCGCGTAGCCGCCGATCATGTGGGTGGGCTTGGTGACGATGCGCGTCACCGAGTTGTGGATGCCGCCGCGCACGCCGGTGATCTCGCTGCCGGGCGTGTTGATGATCTTTTCCTGCGCGTGGTACATCAGGGTCATGCCCGGCTTCACGCGCTGGCTCACCACCGCGCGGGCGGCAATGGCGCCGTTCAGGTTGAACAGCTCCACCCAGTCGTTGTCGGCGATGCCGGCCTTGCGCGCGTCGTCCTCGCTGAGCCAGATGACCGGCCCGCCGCGGTTGAGCGTCAGCATCAGCAGGTTGTCGCTGTAGGTGCTGTGGATGCCCCACTTCTGGTGCGGCGTGATGAAGTTCAGCACGATCTCGGGATGGCCATTGGGCTTGATGCCCTGCATGCCCGAGGTCGCCTTCATGTCGATGGGCGGGCGATAGCTCGAGAAGCCCTCGCCGAAGGCCCGCATCCACGCATGGTCCTGGTAGAACTGCTGGCGGCCGGTCAGCGTGCGCCATGGGATCAGCTCGTGCACATTGGTGTAGCCGGCGTTGTAGGAGACCTTCTCGCTCTCCAGGCCGCTCCAGGTCGGCGAGCTGATGATCTTGCGCGGCTGCGCCTGGATGTCGCGGTAGCGGACCTTCTCGTCCTCGCGGTGCAGGGCCAGGTGCACATGCTCGCGGCCGGTGGCCCGGCCCTGGGCCTCCCAGGCCTTCACGGCCACGTGGCCGTTGGTCTCGGGCGCCAGCTGCAGGATGACCTCGCAGGCGTCGATGTCGCTGACGATGCGGGCGCGGCCCGCGGCGTCCACGCCGTTGAGCTCGGCCAGCTGGGCCACCTCGGTCCGGGTGTCCCAGCCTATGCCCTTGCCGCCGTTGCCCAGCTTGTCCAGCAGCGGCCCCAGCGACGTGAAGCGCTCGTAGGTGGCCGGGTAGTCGCGCTCGACGACGGCGATGTTGGGCGCCGTCTTGCCGGGGATCAGGTCGCACTCGCCCTTCTTCCAGTCCTTCACGCCGAAGGGCTGGGCCAGCTCGGCCGGCGTGTCGTGCATCAGCGGCGACATGACGACCTCCTGCTCCACGCCCAGGTGGCCCACGCACACCTTGCTGAAGGCCTTGGCGAGCCCCTTGTAGATCTCCCAGTCGGAACGCGACTGCCAGACCGGGTCCACGGCCGCCGACAGCGGATGGATGAAGGGATGCATGTCGCTGGTGTTGAGGTCGTTCTTCTCGTACCAGCTGGCCGTGGGCAGCACGATGTCCGAGTACAGGCAGGTCGTGCTCATGCGGAAGTCCAGCGTCACCAGCAGGTCCAGCTTGCCCTGCGGCGCCTGCGCATGCCAGCGCACCTCGCTGGGCTTGGCGTCGTCCGCGCCCAGGTCCTTGCCCTGCACGCCGTTCTCGGTGCCCAGCAGGTGCTTGCAGAAGTACTCGTGGCCCTTGCCGCTGGAGCCCAGCAGGTTGGAACGCCAAACGAACATGTTGCGCGGCCAGTTCTGCGGCGCGTCGGGGTCCTCGCAGCTCATCTGCAGCGAGCCGTCGCGCAGCGCCTGCACGACGTAGTCCTTGGGCGCCAGGCCGGCCGCGGCGGCGTCCTTCACCACCTGCAGCGGGTTGGTCTTGAGCTGCGGCGCGCTGGGCAGCCAGCCCATGCGCTCGGCCCGCACATTGCAATCGATCAGGCTGCCGGAGAACTCGGCGCGCTCGGCGTCGGTGGCCAGCGGCGACAGCACCTCGCCCACGCCCAGCTTCTCGTAGCGCCACTGGTCGGTGTGGGCGTAGAAGAAGCTGGTGCTGTTCTGCTGCCGCGGCGGGCGCACCCAGTCGGTGGCGAAGGCCAGCGGCACCCAGCCGGTCTGCGGGCGCAGCTTCTCCTGGCCCACGTAATGCGCCCAGCCGCCGCCGCTCTGGCCGATGCAGCCGCACATCATCAACAGGTTGATGACGCCGCGGTAGTTCATGTCGCAGTGGTACCAGTGGTTCATCGCCGCGCCGATGATGACCATGGACTTGCCCTGGGTCTTGTGCGCGTTCTCGGCGAACTCGCGCGCCACGCGCACGACCTGGGCGCGCGGCACGCCAGTGATGGCCTCCTGCCAGGCCGGCGTGTAGGGGGCGTTGTCGTCGTAGCTGGCGGCGCCCGACCCGAAGCCGCGATTGATGCCGTACTGCGCCGCCTGCAGGTCGAAGACCGTGGCGACCAGCGCCTCGCCGTCCTGCGTCTTCAGCCGGGTGGCCGGCACGCGGGCACAGTGGCTGACGCCGTCCTGCTGCGGGTTGGGCGTGAAGTGCTCGCTGGCGCTGCCGGCGAAGTAGGGAAAGGCCACGTCGACGATCTCGTGCGCCTGCCCGCCGTCCTCCACCAGCGACAGCTTGAGCTTGACCTCGCCGCCGCCCTGGGCCTCCCTGGCCTCCAGGTTCCATTTGCCGGCATCGTCACGGCCCTCCGCGCCCCAGCGGAAGCCGATGGAGCCGTTGGGCAGCACCAGCGTTCCCGCGGTGTTGAAGGCCAGCGTCTTCCACTCGGGGTTGTTGGCCTGGCCCATCTGGCCGGCCAGGTCGCTGGCGCGCAGGTAGCGGCCGGGCACCCGGCTCTTGCGGCCGTCGGGCAGGGTCTGCTCCTCCAGCATGACCAGCAGCGGCAGGTCGGTGTAGCGGCGCGCGTAGTCGTCGAAGTAGGGGCTGCGCTGCTTGAAGTAGAACTCGTTCAAGGCGACATGGCCCATGGCCATCGCCAGCGCCGCATCGGTGCCCTGCTTGGGGTGCAGCCACAGGTCGGCCAGCTTGGCGACCTCGGAGTAGTCGGGCGTCACCGCCACCGTCTTCGCGCCCTTGTAGCGCACCTCGGTGAAGAAGTGCGCGTCCGGCGTGCGCGTCTGCGGCACGTTGCTGCCCCAGGCGATGATGTAGTTGCTGTTGTACCAGTCGGCCGACTCGGGCACGTCGGTCTGCTCGCCCCAGATCTGCGGGCTGGCCGGCGGCAGGTCGCAGTACCAGTCGTAGAAGCTCATGCAGACGCCGCCGATCAGGCTCAGATAGCGGCTGCCGGCCGCGTAGCTGACCATGGACATGGCCGGGATGGGCGAGAAGCCGATGACGCGGTCCGGGCCGTGCTGCTTGATCGTGTAGACGTTGGCGGCGGCGATCAGCTCGTTGACCTCGTCCCAGGTCGAGCGCACGAAGCCGCCCATGCCACGCACCTGCTGGTAGTCGCGCCGCGCCGCCTCGTCGCCCTGGATCAGCGCCCAGGCGTCGACCGGGCTCTTGGCCACCGCCAGCGCCTCGCGCCAGCGCTTGAGCAGGCGGCCGCGCACCATGGGGTATTTCACGCGGTTGGCGCTGTAGAGGTACCAGCTGTAGCTGGCCCCGCGGGCGCAGCCGCGCGGCTCGTGGTTGGGCAGGTCGGCGCGCGTGCGCGGGTAGTCGGTCTGCTGGGTTTCCCAGGTGACGATGCCGCCCTTGACGTAGATCTTCCACGAGCAGGAGCCGGTGCAGTTCACGCCATGCGTGCTGCGCACGATCTTGTCGTGCGCCCAGCGGTTGCGGTAGGCATCCTCCCAGGTGCGGTCCTCGCCGGTCGTGACGCCATGGCCGCCGGCGAAGACCTCCTTGGGCAGCTGGAAGGCGGTCAGTCGATCCAGGAAGTGAGACATGGTTTTCTCCGTTAACAGGACAGGGGGGCGTCATCCCGGCCGTAGCACCACCGGCAGATGGCCATGCAGCTCAGGTAGAACGCCAGGAAGCCATAGAGCGCGGCCTGGGGGCCGCCGGCCAGCGCGATCGCGCTGCCGAAGCTCTTGGGAATGAAGAAGCCGCCGTAGGCACCCACGGCCGAGCACAGGCCCAAAGCGGCGGCGCCCTGCGCCTGGGCATCGTGCAGCGAGGCGCGGCCGCGCCGGGCCTCGTGCAGAAAGCCCAGCGGCACCATGCGGAAGGTGCTGCCGTTGGCGAGGCCGGCGGCGATGAAGAGCAGCAGGAAGCTGGCGGCGAACATCCACGCGCCACCGCCCCGGCCCAGGCTGGCCAGCAGCCCGACGACGCCCAGCGCCAGGCCGCCGAAGCAGGCCAGGCTGACACGCGCGCCGCCGAACCCGTCGGCCACCCAGCCGCCCAGCGGCCGCGCCAGCGCGCCGATCAGCGGCCCCAGCCAGGCCAGCTGCTGCGCGCCGGCCAGGTCGGGGAACTGGCGATGCAGCAGCAGCGGGCCGGCCGCCGCGAAGCCGATGAAGCTGCCGAAGCTGCCGAGGTACAGCCAGCTCATCAGCCAGCTGTGGCGATGCGTGAAGAGCTGGGCCTGCTCCGTCATGCCGACGCCGGCGGCCGGCAGGTCGTCCATGCCGAACCAGGCGGCCAGGCTGCTGGCCGCGATCAGCGGCAGCCAGACCAGGCCGGCATTGGCCAGCCACAGGCCGTCGCCCTGGGCCGGCAGGCCGAAGAGATCCAGCGCGATGACGAGCGGTACGGCCCACTGCACCAGGCCCACGCCCAGGTGCGCGAAGCCGGCGCCCAGGCCCAGCGCCATGCCCTGCTCGCGCGCCGGGAAGCAGGCGCTGATGTGGGCCATGCCGCTGGCGAAGTTGGCGCCGCCCAGGCCGCACAGCAGCGCCAGCACCACCATCCATTCATAGGGCGTGGCCGGGTCCTGCACGGCCAGCGCGATGCCGGCCGCCGGCAGCAGCAGGCTGGCGGTGGAGAACGCCGTCCAGCGCCGCCCGCCCGCCCAGCGCACGGCGAAGCCATAGAAGATGCGCAGCGTCGCGCCGCACAGGGCCGGCAGCGCGCTGAGCCAGAACAGCTGGTTGGTGGTGTAGCGAAAGCCCGCCGCCGGCAGGTGCACGACCAGCACCGACCACAGCATCCACACCGCGAACGACAGCAACAGCGCGGGGATGGCGACGCCGAGGTTGCGCAGCGCCACCGCACGGCCCTGGCGGCCCCAGAAATCGGGGTCGTCCGGGTTCCACGACAGCGGCAGGGACAGGGGCTTGGACACGCTGGACATGCTCCGCCGCAGGGCCCGCGCCGCCCATCCATCGCCGGTCGGGTGCGGCCGGCGCGGAAGGACGAGGGGCGACGGCATGGGCATCGTTCTTTCGGACGAGGCGGCGCGATCGCGCGCTCAGGGGTTGCGGATCTCCGCGCCACGGCGCAGGTAGAACCACCAGTTCAGCACCAGGCAGACCGCGTAGAAGGCGGCGAAGCCGTACATCGCGACCTGCGGCGTGCCGGCCTTGATCTGGTTGCCGATGACGATGGGCGCGACGAAGGCGCCGTAGGCGGCCACCGCCGAGGTCCAGCCCAGCACGGGGCCGGCCTGGCCGGGGCCGTAGATCACGCCTATGGTGCGGAAGGTCGAGCCGTTGCCGATGCCGCTGGCGAAGAACAGCAGCATGAACAGGCCCAGGAAGGCCGGGAAATACTGCTCCGGCGTGGCCGAGTGGTAGGCCTGCATCATCACGTAGCCCACGGCCACCGACGCGGCCACCATCACCACCGAGATGATCTGCGTGACGATGGAGCCGCCCCACTTGTCGGAGATCCAGCCGCCCAGCGGCCGCACGGCCGCGCCGACGAAGGGGCCTATCCAGGCGTAGGTCAGCACCGGCGGCGCGTTCGGATTGACCAGCGTGTGCTGCAGCACGCCGTGGGCGTCGGGCACGTGGCTGATGCCGAAGATCACCTTCATCGACAGCGGCAGCGCCATCGAGAAGCCGATGAAGGAGCCGAAGGTGACGATGTACAGCGCCGTCAGGCTCCAGGTGTGCTTGTTGCGGAAGATCGCGAACTGCGCCTTGACTGCCTCCTTCATCGGCCCGAAGGCGGCCAGCCGCATGACGGTCAGCGCGGCGACGATGTCCAGCGGGATGGCCACCCACATGCTCAGCAGCCCCAGGCCCGTGGGCTTGGGCAGGTAGAGCCAGAGCATCACGATGGTCGGCATGAAGGCCAGCGTGTACAGATAGGTGATCTTGCCGAAGGCCACCAGCGGCGAGCCGGTGCTGGGCGAGACCGTCTTCAGGTTGTTCATGCCCAGCCAGCAGAGCAGGCCCAGCGGCACCAGCGACAGCACCCAGGCGAAGCCGGCGTTCTGGATCCAGATCTGCGTGCCGGCGGGCACCTTGCCGAAGATCCAGCCGCTGGCCTTCTGCAGCGTCATCGGGTCGCCGCTGAGCGCACCCAGCAGCGGCAGCGACATCACCAGCGGGATCACGATCTGCATCGTCGTCACGCCGAAATTGCCCAGCCCCGCGTTCAGCCCCAGCGCGGTGCCGCTCATGCGCTTGGGAAAGAAGGTGCTGATGTTGGACATCGACGACGCGAAGTTGCCGCCGCCCACGCCGCACCACAGCGCCATCAGCTGGAAGGACCACAGCGGCCACTCGGGATGCTGCAGCACGATGCCCGTGCCTATGGCCGGTGCCAGCAGCATCGAGGTCGTCAGGAAGATGGTGTTGCGCCCGCCGGCCAGCCGGATGAAGAAGGACGACGGGATGCGCATCGTCGCGCCCGAGATGCCGGCGATGGCGGTCAGCGTGAACAGCTCGGCCTGGGTGAACGGGAAGCCCAGGTTGAGCATCTCCACGGTGATGATGCCCCACATGCCCCAGACGGCGAAGCCGCACAGCAGGGCCGGGATGGAGATCCACAGGTTGCGGTAGGCGATGCGCTTGCCGGTGGCATTCCAGAAGGCCTCGTCCTCGGGACGCCAGTCCGCGATGTCGTTCTTGCTCATGGTGCGGTCCTTTCGGCGCTCAGCCGGCGAGGTGGAAATCGGGGGCGTTGCGGCCCATCACTTCGGTGCGGCGCACCTCGGTCCAGTACATCCAGATCAGCGAGACCCAGACCACGCCGTACATCAGCATGAAGGCGCTGGAGCGGATGCCGGTCAGGTCCAGCAGCACGCCGAACAGGATGGGCAGCACGAAGCCGCCCAGGCCGCCGGCCAGGCCCACGATGCCGCTGATGGCGCCGATGTTCTGCGGGTAGTCGTCGCTGATGTACTTGAAGACCGAGGCCTTGCCGAACGCGAAGGCCACGCCCAGCACGGCCAGCAGCGCGGTGAAGGCGTAGACGTTCAGGCCCAGGTGGAAGGTCCTGGCGCCGTCCAGCGTCATGACGGTGAAGTCGGTCTGCGGGTAGCTGAGCAGGAACAGGCAGATCCAGCTCACCCACATGACCCACCAGGTGACCTTGTGGGCGCCGTACCTGTCCGACAGCACGCCGCCGATGGCGCGCAGCACGCCGCCGGGCAGGCTGAAGCAGGCCGCCAGCAGCGCCGCGACGCGGATGTCCAGGCCGAACTCGCCGACGTAGTACTGCACCATCCACAGCGCCAGCGCCACGTAGCCGCCGAAGACGATGCTGTAGTACTGGCAGTACTTCAGCACGCGCGGATCCTTCAGGCTTTTCAGCTGCTCGCCGAAGCTGACGTTGCTGGTGACGAGGTGGCGCGGGTCGCTGTGGCTGAACAGCCAGAACAGCACGACGGTGCCGGCCATGATGGCCGCGTAGACCTGCGGCACCATGGCCCAGCCGAAGCTGACCAGCAGCACGGGGGCGACGAACTTGTTGACGGCAGAGCCCGAGTTGCCGGCGCCGTAGACGCCCATGGCCATGCCCTGGCGGCTCTTGGGAAACCAGCGCGCGACATAGGGCGTGCCCACCGAGAACGAGCCGCCGGCCAGGCCCACGAACAGGCCGATGACGAGGAAATGCCAGTACTGCGTGGCATAGGCCATCAGCCAGATGGCCGGCACGGTGGCCACCATCAGCAGGGCCATGACGATGCGGCCGCCATAACGGTCCGTCCAGATGCCCAGCGGCACGCGCACCAGCGAGCCGGTCAGCACCGGCATGGCCGTCAGCAGGCCGAACTCGGTGGCGTTGAGGCCCAGCTGCTTCTTGATCGGGATGCCGATGACGCCGAACATCATCCACACCATGAAGCAGACGGTGAAGGCCAGCGTGCTGACGATCAGCACCGACCAGGCCTTGCGGTCGACGGGGTCTGCGCTCATGCAGATTCCTCCTCAGTGACGATGAGGTCACTGTCCCGCGCGAGCTGCGTGCTGCCCATTCACCGGAGGATCAGCGGCGCACCGGTCGCTGGGAGGACGAGGGGCGGGGTGGCCTCGTCCGAAAGAACTACACGTTTGCTGACGTCGGCTTGGGCGCAGGAGGCTGCGCTCGGTTGTCACCGCGAAAACCTGGTGGTGCCGAAGCCGGGGAGTGGGGGTGCGCAATTGCGCAAGTAAAGGAGGAGGGCCGGCTTGCCGGCCCGGGGGACTGAGCCCGGACACAAGTAGTCCTGAGGACTGCTTGTGCCTGGCGAAGGATCGGGCCTCTGGCCCGAGCAATGAAGCAATTGCGCACCCCCGCTCCCTGGCGCAAACCATGCCTCGCTGGGGGAAGGCAGATCGAGACTACACCCGCTGCTGCGTCACCAACACCGCCGCCTGCACGCGCGAGTCCAGGTCCAGCTTGCGCAGCAGGTGCTGCACATGGATCTTCACCGTCGTCTCGGCGATGCCCAGCTCGCGGGCGATCTGCTTGTTGGAATCACCGCGAGCGATGAGTTCGACGATCTCGCGCTCGCGCGGCGACAGCGTGGCCAGCGGGTCGGGCGGCGGCGCGGCAGCCGTGGATGCCGCCTCGGCCTCGTGGCGGAAGGCCGTGGCCAGCTTGCCGGCCATCTCGGCGCTGAAGCTAGAAACCCCGCGCGCCGCGCGCTCGATGGCCTGGGTCAGCTCGTGGTTGTCGGCCGTCTTCAGCAGATAGCCGCAGGCACCGGCGCGCAGCGCGGCGCCCAGGTCGGCCTCGGACTCGCTCATCGTCAGCATCAGCACCTGCGCGCCGGGCGCGGCCGCCTTCAGCGCCGGCAGGGCCTGCACGCCGCTGACGCCGGGCAGGTGGTTGTCCAGCAGGATGACCTGGGGCCGCAGTTCCGCGGCCAGGCGCTCGGCCGCGCCCGCGTCGCCGGCCTCACCGACCACCCGCAGCTGCGACTGCGTCGCCAGCAGCGCGATCAGGCCGCGGCGGAACAAGGTGTGGTCGTCGACGACCAGCACGCGGATGGGTTCAGCGCTCATGGGTTCACCGCTTCGGATTCGGGCAGCGAGATGCGCACCAGCGTGCCCCGCCCCGGTTGGGATTCGAGCGCCACCGCGGCGCCCACCTTGGCCGCACGCTCGCGCATGATGCGCAGGCCCACGTGGCTGTCGTCGGGCGCGCCGGCGGCCAGGTCGAAACCGCGGCCGTCGTCGCGCACGTCGATCTGCCAGTGCGGCTGGTGCGTCAGGCGCACCTGCACCTGGCTGGCCTGCGCATGCTTGCGCACATTGGCCAGCGCCTCCTGCACGACATGCAGCAGCTGCACCTGCACGTCCGCCGGCAGCGGCGCACCGTGGCCGGCCACCTCCAGCTCCGCCGGTACGCCGCTCTGCAGCCGGAACTTCTGCAGCGTCTGCTGCAAGGCCGGCAGCAGGTCGTCGCCATCGGTGCGGGTGCGGAAATGCATCAGCAGCGCCCGCACATCGGCCGTGCACTCCTTCAGGCCCAGCCCCAGCTCCTGAACCAGGCGGGCGGCCGCATCGGCCTTGCCGCCCTGCTGGGCGTCCTCCAGCAGCTGCAGCTGGATCTTCATGAAGGCCAGGCTCTGCGCAATCGAGTCGTGCAGCTCGCGGGCCAGCATGCCGCGCTCCTCCGCCACGGCCGCCTCGCGCTGCAGCGCGGCACTGCGCAGGCCGTCCATGGCGCTGGCCAGGTGGCTGGCCAGGCTGTCCAGCAGCTCGCGGTCCGCCTTGCTGGGGCTGGGCGGCTCGCGGAACAGCAGGTCCACCTCGCCCATCACGCTGCCCTGCACCGTCAGCCCGACCGCCGTCACGGCGACGAAGCCGGCCCGGGCGCAGCGCGAGGCCCGCTGCCCCTCGGTGGCGACGGGGATCACGCGGGCCTGCGGCGTCGGGCTGCCGCAATGGCAGTCGCCCGGCACCAGGCAGCGCTCGGCGTCCAGCATCGCCGGCGGCAGGCCCTGGGAAGCCAGCAACACCATGCGCTGCCGGCTGGGGTCCAGCCAGCGCAGCGCCACGGCATCGGCACCGGCCGCCCGGCGCATGCGCTCCGCGAAGCCCAGCGCCAGGTCGCGCGGCGACGAGGCCGCGGCGGCGAAGGCCGTGGCCTCGTAGAGCATGGCCAGGCGCTGCTGCTCCAGGCGCAGATCCGCCGTCTTGGCACGCACCTCGTCCTCCATGCCGCGGTAGACCGCCTCCAGCCGCTGCGCCATGCGGTTGAAGCCGCGCGCCAGGTCGCCGAACTCGTCCTGCGAGTCCTCGGCCACGCGCGCGCCCAGCGTGCCCTGCTCCAGCGCCTGCAGGCCGCGGCGCAGGCGGTCCACCGGGGCGAAGACGACCAGGTGCGAGGCATACAGGAAGATCATGGCCGCCGCGATGGCCAGCCCCACCAGGGCCAGCTGCACGCTGGACAGCAGCGAGCTCCAGCCCGCCATGCGCGCCTCGACGGCGTCCACGAGCCGGTCGATGCGCGCCACCAGCGCCTCGGCCTGCGCCGCGGTCGGCACGGGCAGGCCGCCGGCCGAGGCCGTCTTGAGCTGCTGCCAGGCCTCGCGCACGCCGCGGTAGGCGCGCAAGGTGGCGTCGTCGCGAGGCAGGAAGAGCGGCCGCGACGGATCGCCGTCGACCAGCAGCTGCAGCGAGGCGTCATAGGCCCGCACCAGCGAGCGCAACGGCTCGCCGCTGCCGTCCGCGTCCTGGCGGACCAGGCGCCAGGTCTGCATGCGCAGCCGCCCGGCCTCGTTGACCGCTGCCGCACCGCCTTCCAGCTGCCAGCCTATCCACAGCGTCAGCCCGATCGAGGCCAACGCGATGCACAGCAGGACGCCGCCCAGGACACCGACCTTGGTGGCAAGACGCGCGCGATTCCAGCCTTGGCTCAATTGCAGTGTCTCCGTGCTTCGCACCTCGGGGCCGGGCACTTCGATGGGTCGGGCGGAAGCGGGCTTGCCTGGGGCGGCCCGACATGGCGCTCCAACCACCCATTCTGGGCAGCGCCGGCCGCCACGGCCTTGACATCGCGCAAGGTCAGCAACGAAACACTCCGTTAGCGACGGCGCCCTGCCCTGGGCCGCCGTGGCTTTGCGGCACTTCGGCCGGGCCTCAGTGCAGCGCGCTGAGCTGCGTGTCGCCCGGCAGCCGCAGAGGCAGGTGGATGTGGAAGCAGGCCCCGCCGCCGGCCCGGTTCTGCGCGCTGATGCTGCCGCCATGGATCTCCAGGATCTTGCGGCTGATGGCCAGGCCCAGCCCGGTGCCGCCCGAGCCGTCCTTGGTCTTGCTGGACTGCACGAAGGCGCCAAAGATCTCCTCCAGCTCGGCCGGCGGGATGCCCGGCCCGCGGTCGGCGACGACGATGTGCACCTGCTGCCCGTCCTGCTCGGCGTCCAGCCGTATCGCGCCGCCCTCGGGCGAGAACTTGATGGCATTGGCCAGCACGTTGCGCAGCACCTGCTGGATGCGCAGCACATCGACCTTGACCGGCAGCGCATGCTCCGGCAACTGGCAGGACAGGCTCAGGCCACGGCGCGCCAGCAGCGGGTCGAGCTCCTGCATGACCGGCGCGACCAGCTGGCGCAGGTCGCAGCGCTCGAGATGGAAGGTGCCGACGGCGCTCTCGATCTTGGAGACGTCCAGCAGGTCGTTGACCAGCGCCAGCATGCGCTGGCCGGCGGCGTGGATGTCGCCGAACATCGCGGCCAGCTTGGGCGCGGCCTGGCCGCGCGCCACGCCCAGTTCCGAGAAGCCCAGGATGGACTGCAGCGGCGTGCGCAGCTCGTGGCTGATGTTGGCGATGAACTCCGACTTGGCGCGCGACGCCTCCTCGGCCGCGTCGCGGGCCTGCAGCGTGGCCCGCTCGGCGGCGCGGAACTTGGTCACGTCGGTGACGGTGCACAGGATGCCGGAGGCGCCGCCGCTCTCGTCGGGCACGACCACCTTGCTGATCTGCACGTCGCGCAGCGTGCCGTCGCGGTGCAGGATCTGCGTCTCGGCGGCCGAGCGCCCGCCACGGGCCAGCAGCTCTTCGTCCTGCGCCTGCTGGGCGGTGCGTTCGGCCGCGGGCAGGAAGAAGCCCATGGGGTGGCCCATGACCTCGTGACGCGAGCGACCGGTGAAGTCTTCCCAGGCCCGGTTGACGACGACGTAGCGGCCGCCCAGATCGGTCATGGAGATGGGCTGGGGGCTGACCTCCAGCAGCAGGCCGCTGAAGGCCAGCTGCTGCTTCAGCCCGTGCTCGGCCAGCACGCGCTCGGTCACGTCCACCGCGCTGCCGGCAAAACCCAGCACCTGGCCGCGCTCCGGGCCCAGCAGCGGCACGACGGCCATCTGGAAATGGCGCAGCTGGCCGTCGCCCGCGCGCAGGCTGATCTCGGCGCGCCGCGCGCCGCCCTGCTCGTCGCGCAAGAACAGCCGCGCGACCCGGTCGCGGTCGCCCGGCTCCACCAGATCCTGCATGAGCCGGCCCAGCGCCTGCTCGGCACCCTGGTGGCTGAACGCCGCCCAATGGGCATTGACGAAGCTGAGCCGGCCCTGGGCATCGGTGCGAAAGAGCAGCTCCTGAACGCTCTTGAACAGCACGCTGAGCTCGCGCTCGCGCAAGGCCACGCGCTCGTGGGCGAGATCCAGCTCCAGGCGGGTGCGGGCGCGGGCCTTCAGGTTGGCCAGCAGCACCAGGGCGGCGCCGATGATGACCAGCGCCGACGCCACGCCGCCGGCGACCAGCCACCACAGGCCGTCGCGCCAGTCGCGCAGCGCCTTGTCCAGGTCTTCCTCGACCAGCACGACCAGCGGACGGGCGCGCGCGGCGCGATAGGCCACGATACGCGCGCCGGACTCCATGCCGGTGCCGACATAGCTGCCATGCTCGCGGCGCGGCAGATGCTGCTGGAAGACCGGATGCCCGGCCAGCGAGCTGCCCAGCGGCAGGCCCACCTGCGAGGTGGCCGCCAGCAGCTCGCCGCCATAGCTCAGCAGCGCCGCCCGGTCGCCGGGATCGTCGCCCACGGCGGTCTGCTGCGCGTTGGACAGCGCATCGGGGTTGATCAGCGCGAGCAGCAGCAGCTCGCGCCCGCCGGCCACGCTGACCCGCCGGACCAGCGGCAGCAGCTTGGCCGTGCTGCGCGCCGGGTCGGCCGGTTCGTGCCTGAGGCTGCGCAGGTCGCGCCCCGAGCGCAGCGGCAGCAGCTGGTCATGGCCGACGCCGGGCAGCGCGCCGAACTGGGACAGGTCCAGCCGCAGCCCCTGCTCGCGCAGGTCGGAGCTGGCCAGCACCAGCCCCTCGCCGTCGAGCACGGCCAGGCCGCGCAGCACGGGCTGGGCGATCAGCGCCTGCGCCAGCAGCGGCTGCAGCCGCACCGCCTCCTGCTGGGGCAGCACCCGCATGCCCTCAGCCACCGTGCGCAGCGCGAAGGCGGCCGTCTCGACGCTGCGCGTCGCCTGGTCTTCCAGCACGCGGGCCATCAGTTCCAGGCGCTCGCTGCCGTCCTTCAGCGCATCCTGGCGCTCGCTCCAGCCGACCGCGACCAGCGCACCCAGGCTGACCAGCAGCAAGGCCGCCGCAGCCCCCCGCACGCTGCGGGCCAGCCGCCTGCTCTGCTGGATGGACAGTGGCATGGCGGGCTCAGTTGACGACGATGGCGGACAGGCCGTGGCGGGCGGCCGCGGCCTTCAGCCGGCCGTCGCGCTTGATCGCGGCGACGAACTCGTCCAGCCGCGCCAGCCAGGCCGGCTCGCCCTGGTGGGTGGCATAGGCGTAGGGCATCACGTGGAAAGGCTGGGGCGGCGCGATGAGCTGGGCCCAGTCGGCGTTATCCAGCAGCCGGCGGCTGTAGGAATAGTCGGTCATGAAGACGTCGATGCGCCCGGCCTCCAGCTCGCGCTCGCGCGTGGCCGGCGGCTTCACGACCACCAGCTCGGCCTGCTTGAGCGCGTCGCGCATCACCGGCTCCATGAAGGTGCCGGCCTGCACGCCCACCGCCACGCCCGGCCTGTCGATGTCGGCCCACTGCCGCACGACCCGGTTGGAACGGGTGGTGACGGCGTAGATGTCGCTCTGCAGATAGGGCTGGGTGAAGGCCAGCCTGGCCTGGCGCTGCGGCAGCACGCCCACGGCGAACATGGCCACGTCGCAGCGCTGGCTGCCCACGTCCTCGATCAGCTGCGCGAACGAGGACTCCACATAGCTCAGCCTCACCTTCAGCTCGCGCGCCAGCTCGCTGGACAGCTCGATGTCTATGCCGCTCAGCTTGCCGGTATTGGGATGGCGGTAGGTGACGCCGTAATAGTCGGGCCAGATGCAGACCCGCAGCTCGCCGCGCTCGCGGATGCGCTGCAGCGTGGGGCTGTCGCCCTGCGCGGGAGCAGCCGTCGCCGCCCCGCCCAGCAGAGCGGCCAGCACCAGAGGCAGGAACAAGACATGCAGCTTCATGGATCTCCCTCCTCCCTCTCAGTCGAGTTCCGACAGTTGTTCGAAGCTGGGCGGCTGCGCATTGATGCGGTCGCGCAGCGCCAGCAGTGCCGGGGCCTGGGCCAGGAAGGCATCGACCACGCGCGGATCGAAGGCACGGCCGCGTTGCTGCGCCAGCATGCCCAGGGCCTGCTCGTCGGCAAAGGCCCGACGGTAGCAGCGGTCCATGGTCAGCGCATCGACGAAGTCCGCCACCGCCACGATGCGAGCGCACAGCGGGATCTCCTCGCCGGCCAGGCCGCCGGGATAGCCGCTGCCGTCCCAGCGCTCGTGGTGGCCCAGCGCCACCTCGGCGGCCATCTGGAACAGCGGCACGCGCGAGCGGCCGAGGATCTCGGCGCCCATCGCCGGATGGCCGTTCATCACCGCGCGCTCCGCCGGCGTGTAGGCACCGGGCTTCTTCAGCACCTCGTCGGGAAGGCCGATCTTGCCGATGTCGTGCATGGGCGCGGCGCGGCGCAGCATGCGCGCAAAGGCCGCCGGCTCGCCCAGCGCGAGGGCCAGCGCCTCGGCCAGGTAGCCGATGCGGATGATGTGCACGCCAGAGTCGTCATCCTTGACGTCGGCGGCCAGCGACAGGCGCAGCAGCACCTCGTGATGGGCCCGCGACACCTCGCGCAGCGCCTCGTTGCGCTCGTGATACATGCGCCCCAGGTCCATGGTGATGCGCTCCATCTGGGCGGCCGCAGCCTCGCTGAAGACGCACCCGCCGTGCTGTTCCTGCGCTTGATGCATGGTCGCTCCTCAGGCCTGCACCGGCAGCGGGTGCAGGCAGTCGATCGGCTGCAGCGGGCTGAAGGGCTTGACCAGATAGGTATCCGCCCCCGCCTGCAGGCCGGCCTCGCGGTCGCTGGCCTGGCCACGCGCGCTCGGCGGCAGCACGCGCATATCGGCCGGCTCCGGCCGGGCACGGATGTGGCGGCACACGCCCGGCCCGTTGACGGGGCCGGGCATCCTCACGTCCAGCAGCGCCACGTCCCCGAACTCCGGCGTCATGCGCGCCAGTCGCCGGATGTCGGCATGGTCGTCCACGATCGGGATGGCTTGAGACATGGGATGGCTTTCGGGTGGTGATGGGGTTATTGTTGCTTTTATCATTTTTATCAGTCAAGGCCCGAGGCCAAGGCGCCCGCAAAAGCGGCAAAATTGCGCAATGCCGAGAAACACCCGCCCCCTGCCCGCCGCCGGCGAGCCCACCGACTTCAGCACCCTGGAGGTGGCCCGCATGCTGGGCATGGCGGTGCGCTCGGTACAGCTGATGGTGGACCGCGGCGAGCTGGAGGCCTGGAAGACGCCGGGCGGCCACCGTCGCATCTCGCGCGCCTCGGTGGACGCCCTGCTGGCCCGGCGCGGCAGCGCGCCGGCCCCGGCCGGCCCCAAGCGCCGCGTGCTGCTGATCGAGGATTCCGCGCATTACCAGAACCTGGTGGGCCTGCTGCTCAAGGAGGAATTCCCGGAGCTGGAGCTGCACACCGCCGCCGACGGCATCGCCGGCCTGGCCCTGTATGGCCAGTTGCAGCCCGAACTGCTGCTGGTGGACATCCTGCTGCCCGGCATTGACGGCGCGGCGCTGATCACCAGCCTGCGCTCGCAGCCGGCGTTCTCGGGCAGCCGGCTCATCGTCGTGACCTCCCTGGACGAGGCCCAGCGCGCGCCCTATGCGTTCGCGCTGCAGGGCGTGCCGGTGGTGCACAAGCCGCGGCTGGTGCTGGACCTGCCGCCGCTGATCCGCCAGCTGCTGGGCACGGCCCAGGCCCCCGCGTGAGCACGGGCGCGTCGCTGGCGCCACCGGGGCGCCTGCTGCTGATCGAGGACGACGCGTCGCTGCGGCGCTTCGTGGCGCTCGCGCTGGAGGACATGGGGATAGAGCTGCTGGCCGTGGACTCGGTCGACGACGGCATCGCCGCGCTGCGCTCGCAGGCCTTCGACCTCATCATCAGCGACCTGATGCTGCCCGGGCGTTCGGGCTTCGAGCTGGTCCAGGCCCTGGAGGCCGAGCCGACGCTGCAGGCCGAGGCGCGCCTGGTCATCTTCAGCGCCGGGCTGGGCGCCGAGACGCGCGACCGGCTGCAGTCCCCCGTCATCTGGCGGCTGCTCTCCAAGCCCTGCGGGCTGGCGGAGCTGGAGCGCTGCGTGCGCGACGGCCTGGCCCGCGGCGCGGCGCCCCCGCCCGACGCCGCCGCCGCCGAGCAAGCGGCGATAGCGCGCTTCTTCGGCGGCAGGACGGCGCTGTTCCAGGCCTTCCGGCTGGGCTGCTTGGCGCAGTTCGAGACCGACGCCGCCCAGGGCGACGCGGCCTGGGACCGCGGCGATCTCGCCGGCCTGCGCCACCTGGCCCACAGCCTGAAATCGGTGCTGCTGACCCTGGGCCACACCCAGGCCAGCGAGCTGGCCAAACGGCTGGAAGACGCCTGCGCGGCCGCGGACGCGGCCCAGGCCGGCGCACTCTGGCCACGGCTGCGGCAGAGCCTGCCCAGGCCGGACTGAGCCCTCAGGCCCATGAGCAGATTTGCACCCGGTTCGTGATCGACTGCGCGATCAAAGTATCACAATTATCATCTTAATCATTTAAGATTCGTCCATCGCTCACCCAGGCCCTTTCCGGGCAACTATGCGATGGCAACGACTCCCCCGACCGTCCCGGTCCCGCATGAACCGCTCCCGGCCGCGCCGACGCCCGCCGGCGCCACCGCACCGCTAGGCCGCATCGAACTGCTGTGCCTGCAGCTGGACGACCAGCTGTACGGCCTGCCCCTGCAGCTGATCCAGGAACTGCGCCCCCTCCAGGCCGCCCTCCCGCTGCCCGGCCAGGACAGCGCTGCGCTGGGCGTCATGAACCTGCGCGGCCAGGTGATCACGCTGCTGGACCTCAGGCGGCTGCTGGGCCTGCCCTGCGCCGCCGACGCCTGCAGGCAGCGTGCCGTGGTGGTGCTGGTGCAGCAGAACCGGCATCTGGGCCTGGTCGTCGACGCTGTGGTGGACGTGCTGCAGGCCCGGCCCGAGGACTTCCGCAGCCTGCCACCCGGGTTCTCGCATGGCTGGCTGCGCGGTCTGGTCCTGGCCGGCGATCGCCAGGTGCTGCTGCTGCATCCCGGCGCCTGAGCCCGCAGTGCACCGGAGTCTCGCCATGGTCATGAACCTCAAGCTGCAGGCCCGGTTGCCGGGCGCCTTCGGGGCCGTGCCGCTGCCCACGCTGGCCCTGTGCCCGTGGGGCGGCCGGCAGCTGTGCTGGCCGGCGAACAACGCCGACGCGTTGTCCGGCAACGGGCGGCCCATCCCGCCTGCCATCCCCGTCAGCAACACCCCCTGTCGCCTCCGAGGTGAGTCATGAGTGCAAATCCCTCCGGATGGCTGGCCGCAAGCCACGAGCCCCCTGCGCCGGCATCGCCCCCGGCGGTCTGGCGGCCGGCGCCGGGTGCCGGCCCGCAGCTTGGCCCTGCGCCGCCGCCTAGCGGCCGCCGCGGCCTGGCCGTGCGCACCCGGCTGCTGCTGCTCGTTGCCACGGCCTGCCTGGCCGTGGCGGTGCTGGCCGCGGCGGCCATCGCCGCGCTGCTGGACGGCGTCGAGCACGCCGCACAGCTGGAGGCCCGCCAGCTCGCCGCGACCATGGCACAGGAGGCGGGCCGGCACCCGGCCGACCTGCAGGCCTTCATCGCCGGCCTGGACGAGTTGTACCGGCAGGATCTGTTCATCGTCGACCGGCAGCGCATCACCCTAGGCGGCATGCCGCCGGCCGAGCCGGGCGCGCCCTATCTGGAAGACCCGGACAACGAGGTCGGGCTGACGCTGCAGGACGGCCGACCCAGGGCCTTCGTCGAGGTCAGCGCCCAGCACCCGCAGGGCAGCAAGCATGTGGTGGTGCCCCTGAGAGGGCCCGGGCCCGAGGCGCCCATCACCGGCGCCGTGGTGCTGGAGTACAGCAGCATCCTGGCCCAGCTCCGCCGCACCGACGCCTGGATGCTCTACGCGGTGGGGGTGGCGGGGCTGGTGGCGGCCGGCGGCATCGGCCTGCTCTACCTCGGGTTCGCGCGCCGGCTCGCCGGCGGCCTGCGGGCCCTGCAGCAGGGCGTGCAGGCCTTCACCCAGGGTGACCTCAGCGCCCGCATCGCCCAGCAGGACAGGGACGAGATCGGCGAGCTGGCCCTGGCCTTCAACCAGTTGGCCGACAAGCAGCAGCAGCTGACCCTGGAGCTGGCGCTGGCCAAGGAGACCGCGCAGCAAGCCCAGATCCTGGCCTACCAGGACAAGCTGACCGGCCTGGCCAACCGCACCGAGCTGAGCCGGCTGTTCGAGCAGCTGCTGTTCGACGCGGCGGAGAAGTCCAAGGTGCTGGGCGTGCTGTTCCTGGACCTGGACCGCTTCAAGAACGTCAACGACACGCTGGGGCATGACAGCGGCGACCGCCTGCTCAAGACCATGGGAGAACGGCTGCAGGCGGTGTGCGGCGAGGATGCGTATGCCTGCCGCCTGGGCGGCGACGAGTTCGTCGTGCTGGTGCCGGGCGTTGACGCGGCTTCCTGGCTGGCGGGCCTGGCCCGGCGCATCCTGCTGGCCGTCGCCCAGCCCGTCGCGCTGCCGGGCCAGGAGCTGTGCGTGACGGGCAGCGTGGGCATCAGCGCCTACCCCCAGGACGGTCTGGACGAGCGCATGCTCATGAAGCATGCCGACGTCGCCCTCTACCAGGCCAAGAAGCTGGGCCGCAACGGCTTCGCGTTCTACGCCCCCGCGCTGGACCGCCACTCGCTGGAGCGGATGGCGCTGGAGTCCGAGTTGCGGGCGGCCGTCGAGCTGCGCCAGTTCAGCCTGCACTACCAGCCCAGGGTCTCGCTGTCGTCCGGCGCCGTCGACGGCGTCGAGGCCTTGCTGCGCTGGCGCCATCCCACCCTGGGCGCCATCGAGCCGGCTCGCTTCATCCCCGTCGCCGAGGAGACCGGCCTGATCGTGGAGCTGGGCCTGTGGGCACTGGAGCAGGCCTGCCGGCAGCAGGTGGCCTGGATTGCGCAGGGCCTGCCGCCGCTCAAGATGGCCGTCAACCTGTCGGCCCGCCAGTTCATGCACGAGGGCCTGCTGCGCGCCCTGCGCGGCCTGCTGCAGCGCACCGGCATGGCCCCCGCGGCGCTGGAGCTGGAGATCACCGAGAGCCAGCTGGCCCACAACGAGGACCGCTGCATGGCCGTCCTGCACGAGCTCAAGGGGCTGGGAATAGGCATCGCCGTGGACGATTTCGGCACCGGCTACTCCTCCCTGGCAAAGCTCAAGCAATACCCCATAGACAGGCTGAAGATCGATCGCGCCTTCGTGCGCGACCTGGACAGCCGTGCGCAGGACCGGGCCATGGCCAAGGCCATCATCACCCTGGGCCGCTCCATGGGCATGAGCCTGGTGGCCGAGGGCGTCGAGACCGCGGCGCAGCTGAGCTTCCTGCAGCAATGCGGCTGCGACCTGATGCAGGGCGACTACTTCAGCCCGGCCCTGCCCCCCGAGCAGCTGGCCGGTTTGCTGTGCGCCAGGCAGCCGCCTGCCTGGCCCTTGCACAGCTCTTAGGCGCCCGCCGGCCCCAGGGCCCGCCACAGCATCAGCAGGGCCACGACCGCCGCGAGCAGGCCGAAGGCCTGCTGCAGCCGGGCGCCGCTCCAGCGCGCGCTGAGCCGCCGGCCCGCCAGCAGCGCCAGCACCGCGCCCGCCGCGAACGGCAGCGCCACGGCCCAGGCCATCGCGCCCTGCGTCGCCGCGCCCAGCACGCCACCCATCGACACCAGGGCGATGACGGCCATGGAGGTGGCCACGACGCTGCGCGTGGGCACGTTGCTGATGGCCGACAGCATGGGGACGATGACGAAGCCGCCGCCCACGCCCAGCAGCCCGCTGAGCAGGCCCGACAGCGCGCCCGTCAGCGCCAACATGGCCGTGCAGGGCGCACGCCAGGACAGCCGCCCGGTGGCCGGATTCATCGCGCAGACCGGCGCCCTGGCGGGCGGCGACTCGCCCGCGCGCAGGCCCTGGCGCCCCTGGCGCAGGCTGCGCCAGGCCACCCAGCCCAGCACCGCGGCGAACACCGCCATCACCGGCGCGTTGGGCAGTTGGCGCGCCAGCTTCACGCCCAGCGGCGCGACCGCCATGCCCGTCAGGCCTATCATCAGCGCGGCCCGGTAGCGCACCACGCCCTCCCTCAGCCCCAGCAGCGCCCCCAGCGCCGCCGCCAGGCCCACGGCCAGCAGGCCCACGGGCGCGGCCTGGGCCATCTGCAGCTGCAGGCCGAACACCAGCAGCGGCACCGCCAGGATGCCGCCGCCGGCCCCGGTCAGGGCCAGCACCAGGCCCACGGCGCCGCCCATCAGCAGGCTCAGACCCGCAGCGTCCAGGCCCACCGCGTCAGCCCACCATCTCGGGCTCGGCCAGCCACTCGCGGCCCTTGAGCATGCCCTGCCAGTACAGCGGCGGCAGGATGCGCTCCTTCAGATACCAGGCCAGCCGCGACGGCCGCCGGCCGTCGATGAGCCAGCGCGGGAAGCTGGGCAGCAGCTTGCCGCCATAGCCGAACTCGGCCAGCACGATCTTGCCGCGCGCCACGGTCAGCGGGCAGGAGCCGTAGCCGTCGTAGCGGGCCTCGCCCTGGGCCGCACCGCGCGCGGCCAGCAGGTTGTGGGCGACGACCGGCGCCTGCTTGCGGGCCGCGGCGGCCGTCTTGGCATTGGGGGTGTTGGCCGCGTCACCCAGCGCAAAGACGTTGGCATAGGCCTTGTGGCGCAGCGTGGCCGGATCCACGTCCACGCAGCCGGCGGCGTCGGCCAGCGGGCTGACGCGGATGAAGTCCGGCGCCTTCTGCGGCGGCACCACGTGGATCATGTCGAACTCGCGCACCACCTGGGTCTGGCCCCCATCGGCGCCGGTCTGGCTGAACCAGGCCTTGCGGGCCGCGCCGTCGATGGCCGTCAGCGTCTGGCCGAAGTTCAGCTGGATGCCATAGGCCTGCACATACGCCATCAGCGCCGGCACATAGTCGGCCACGCCGAACAGCACGGCGCCGGCGCTGCAGAACTGGATGTCCGTGTCGCGCAGCACGCCGGCACGGCGCCACTGGTCGGCCGACAGATACATGGCCTTCTGCGGCGCGCCCGCGCACTTGATGGGCATGGGCGGCTGGGTGAACACGGCGCGGCCGCCGCGCAGCTTCTGCACCAGCTGCCAGGTGTAGGGCGCCAGGTCGTAGCGGTAATTGGACGTGACGCCGTTGCGACCCAGCGTGTCGGCCAGGCCTTCTATGCCCTGCCAGTCCAGCTTGAGGCCGGGGCAGACGACGAGCTGCCGGTACTTGACGACGCGGCAGCCGTCCAGGATGACGGCGTCGCGCTCCGGCTCGAAGGCGGCCACGGCGGCCTTGAGCCAGTGCACGCCGCGCGGCAGCACCGAGCCCAGCGTGCGCGCCGTGGTGGTGGCATCGAACACGCCGGCCCCCACCAGCGTCCAGCCCGGCTGGTAGTAGTGCACGTCGGCCGGGTCGATGATGGCGATGTCCAGGCCCGGCTGGCGCGCCAGCAGGCTGGAGGCCACGGCGATGCCGGCCGAGCCGCCGCCGACGATGACCACCTCATGGCTGGCGTCCGCCACTTCCACCGGCGTTCTGCCGCCATTGGCGAGCCGGCGCACCAGGCCCGCGAGGTCGTAGCCCGCCCGGGCCGCGCGCCCGATGATCTCGGGCAGCGGCAGCGTGCCGGCCTGGGACAGGGCCCACATCGTCGTCGAGCGCATGCCGGTGCGGCAGAAGGCCAGCACCGGCTTGGGGCTGGCGGCCAGCAGCGCGCCGAACTCGCGGCCCTGCGCGTCGCTGACCTTGCCCGATTCGGCCGGCAGATAGTGCATCGCGATGCCCAGGCCGCGCGCGGCGGCCTGCAGCTCGGCGAACAGCGGCTGGTCGTTGCCTTCGCCGTCGGGGCGGTTGCAGACCAGCGTGCGGAAGCCCGCGTTGGCGATCTCGTGCAGATCGGCCGCACGGACCTGCGCAGCCACCGCCAGGTCGGGTGTCAGGGTCTTGAGTTCCATCCTTGTCTCCGTGTTGGTCTTGTGGGGGAACTCAGACCGCGTCGAGCGGGATCTTCAGGTAGCGCACGCCGTTGTCCTCGGCCGGCGGCAGCTCGCCGGCGCGCATGTTCACCTGCACGGACGGCAGGATCAGCGTGGGCATGGACAGCGTCGCGTCGCGGGCGTTGCGCATCGCGACGAAGGCGTCCTCGCTGATGCCGTCGCGCACATGGATGTTGTGGGCGCGCTGCTCGGCCACGGTGCTGATGAACTGCACCTCGCGGCCGCCCGGCTGGTAGTCGTGGCACAGATAGAGCCGGGTCTGCGGCGGCAGGCTCAGCACCTTGTTAATGGAGCGGTAGAGCGCGCGCGCGTCGCCGCCGGGGAAGTCGCAGCGCGCCGTGCCGTAGTCGGGCATGAAGAGGGTGTCGCCGACAAAGGCGGCGAGCTCGGCGTCCGGCCCCTCGCCGGCGCTGACCACATAAGTCATGCAGGCCGGCGTGTGGCCCGGCGTATGCAGGGCCCGCACCTGCAGGCCGCCGATGGCGAAGGCCTCGTCGTCATGGAACAGGTGGTCGAACTGGCGGCCGTCGCGGGCGAACTCGGGCCCGGCGTTGAACAGCCGGCCGAACACCTGCTGCACGGTCGTGATGTGGCTGCCTATGCCCAGCCGGCCGCCCAGCGCCTGGCGCAGATAGGGTGCGGCGGACAGGTGATCCGCATGCACATGGGTTTCCAGTATCCATTCCACGCGGGCGCCCAGTTCGCGCACGCGGGCGATCAGGCGGTCGGCGCTGGCCGTGCCGGTGCGGCCGGACTTGGGGTCGTAGTCCAGCACGCTGTCCAGCAGCGCACAGGCCAGCGTCTCGCGGTCCAGCACGAGATAGCTGACGGTCCAGGTGGCGGCGTCGAAAAAGCCTTCGACCTGCAGCCGGGAGGCAGGAATCATGGGAGTCTCCAGAGAAAAAGCGGCGGCCGGCTCAGCGGCGGCAGGTGTTCAGGCCCAGCAGCGTGTAGAGCGGGCACCAGCCCACGACACCGGTCAGCAGCGGCACCACGCCCACCCAGCCCCAGGGCCCCACGGCGCCGCTGGCGGCGAGCGCGATCAGCACCAGGCCGGCGGCCACCCGCAGGCCGCGGTCCAGGGTTCCTTCATTGAGCTTCATGCATGTCTCCTGTTTGAAGCCGCGCCCTCGCCACGCCATGGCAGCCAAGGCCTCGCGGCACCCAGCCCAACTCAAGAGCCGTGCCAGGCTCCGGGCCGCAGCGAGTCAACGATCGCAAGCCCTTGAAGCAGAAGGAAACACGCACGCGGAGCGGGCGCCGCCCCGCCGCCCGGGGCCTGCCAGCAGGCCCGGCCTGGCAGCGATCTGGCAGCGTTCTGGCAGTTCATGGCAGCCGCTGGCAGTCGCGGCGCACAATGGCCGCCTCCATGCCCGCCACCGGATCGCCACATGCCCTCCCCTGCCGCCACCCCGCAGCCGCCCCAGGTCCAGGCCCTGGTGTCCTATCTGGAGCACGAGGCCCAGCCCATGATCGTGCTGGACCCCGACTACAACATCCTCGCCGCCAACACCGCCTACCAGCGCCAGTTCGGCATGGCCGACCGCCCCCATCTCGGGCACAAGTGCTACCGCGTCTCCCACCACTACGACCTGCCCTGCGACCAGGCCGGCGAGCATTGCCCGATGAAGCGCGCCTTCGAGCTGAAGGGGCCGGACCGCGTGCTGCACATCCATCACACGCCGCGCGGCCCCGAGCATGTGGACGTCGAGCTGCGCCCCATCCTGGATGGCGAGGGCCGGGTGGCGGCCTATGTGGAGCGGCTGACGACGGTCAGGCATGCCTCCGCGCGCGCCAGCCAGGCCGGGCTGGTCGGCCGCTCGCCGGCCTTCAATGCCGCGCTGGAGGCAGTGCAGCGCGTCGCCCCCTCGCAGCTGCCGGTGCTGCTGATGGGCGAGTCCGGCACCGGCAAGGAGCTGTTTGCCCGCGCCATTCACGAGGCCAGCGAGCGCCGGGACGGCCCGCTGGTGGTCGTCGACTGCTCGGGCCTGCCCGAGGCGCTGTTCGAGAGCGAGCTGTTCGGCTACGAGAAGGGCGCTTTCACGGGCGCCCAGCATCGCAAGCCGGGCCTGGTGGAAACGGCGGCCGGCGGCACGCTGTTCCTCGACGAGATCGGCGACGTGCCGCTGGGCATGCAGGTCAAGCTGCTGCGGCTGATCGAGTCGGGCACGTTCCGGCGCGTGGGCGCCACCGAGACCCAGCAGGCCGACTTCCGGCTCGTCGCCGCCACGCACAAGCCGCTGCAGCGCATGGTGGCCGAGGGCAGCTTCCGCCAGGACCTCTACTACCGCGTCGCCGCCTTCCCCATCGTGCTGCCGCCGCTGCGCGAGCGGGCCGGCGACATCCCGCTGCTGATCGATTCCTTTCTGCAGCGCGGCGCGAAGACGGCCCAGCCCCTGGCCGTGCAGCCCGCCGCGATGGCCCGGCTGCTGGCCCACGACTGGCCCGGCAACATCCGCGAGTTGCGCAACGTGCTGGAGCGGGCCCGGCTGTTTGCCGACGACGGCGTCGTGCGCCCCGAGCACCTGCCCGAGTGGCTGGGCCTCATGCCGGCGGCGCGGCCGCCGGCGCACCCCGCCCCGCCGCCGGCAGGGGGCGACGCCGACGACGAGCTGCGGCGCCTGGTGGCCGAGGGCCGGCTGAGCCGCCGCGACATCGCGCTGCGGCTTGGCATGAGCGAGCGCACGCTCTATCGTCGGCTCAAGGCGCTGGGATTGAGCTGAGCCGGGCGCCGCCCTAGGGTTGCCACCAAGCGCTCAATACATTCGTCATATTTAATATAATGATTCGCTGATGTTGCAATCCCGCGGCATCACCGCCGGCTCCAGCCCTCTTGGCACGGAACCGGCGGGTTGAACCCAGGACCGGCTCGCCACCGGCCCGCAGGAGACAAGACTTCCTATGCCGTACACCGAGTCTGCTGCGCAGCTTGCGCCGGGCCATGGGGGCCAGGCCGGCTCGCCCTGCCCGACCACCAGGGGGGTGCGCTCTTGAGCCACGCATCCTCTCCCTCCGGACGCCTGCTGAAGGCGCCCGAGAATTTCCTGTCGCCCGACGGCGTGCGGGCCGTGTTCGACGAGGCCAAGCAGGGCCGCCGTGACTTCGTGCGCCAGGCCTTCGCTGCCGCGCTCGCCGGCGGCGGTGCCGCCGCGGCCGCAGCGCAGGCCGCCTCCGACGGCGACGCCAACATCCTGACCCTGCCCGAGCACAGCACGGGCCTGGGCCAGCCGGTGGCCGCCGAGGGCTATGGCAAGCCATCCAAGTACGAGGCCAACGTGCAGCGCCGGCCCAGCCCGGGCCTGACGCAGACGACGCAGGCCTCGGTGTCGTTCGCGCCGCTGCAGTCGCTGTTCGGCATCGTCACGCCCAGCGGCCTGCACTTCGAGCGCCACCACCAGGGCTGGTGGGACATTGATCCGTCCAAGCACCGCCTGATGGTCAACGGCAGCGACGCCTCGCTGCTGAAGAAGCCGCTGGTGTTCACGATGGACGAGCTGATGCGGCTGCCCAGCGTGAGCCGCTTCCATTTCATCGAATGCGGCGCCAACACCGGCATGGAATGGGGCAATGTGGCCGTGCCCACCTGCCAGTACACCCACGGCATGCTGAGCTGCAGCGAGTTCACCGGCGTGCCGCTGCGCGTGCTGTTCGACCTCGCCGGCGTGGACTACAAGCGCGCCCGCTACGTGCTGGCCGAAGGCGCCGACGGCTCCAGCATGACGCGCACCGTGCCCATGGAGCTGGTGGAGAGCGGCGAGGTGCTGGTCGCCTACGGCCAGAACGGCGAGATGCTGCGCCCCGAGCAGGGCTACCCGCTGCGGCTGGTCGTGCCCGGCGTGCAGGGCGTCAGCTGGGTCAAGTACCTGCGCCGCCTCGAAGTGGGCGACCAGCCCTACGCCACCAAGGACGAGGCCGTGCACTACATCGACCTGATGCCCGGCGGCCTGCATCGCCAGTACAGCAGCACGCAGGAGTGCAAGAGCGTCGTCACGACGCCGTCCGGCGGCCAGGTGCTGCTGGACAAGGGCTACTACCAGATCAGCGGCCTGGCCTGGTCCGGCCGCGGCAAGGTCAAGCGCGTGGACGTGACGACCGACGGCGGCCGCAACTGGCGCACGGCCCGGCTGCAGGACCCCGTCATGAGCAAATGCCTGACCCGCTTCACGCTGGACTGGCAGTGGGACGGCAAGCCCGCCATCGTGCAGAGCCGCGCGATGGACGAGACCGGCTATGTGCAGCCCACGACGCGCCAGCTGCGCGCCGTGCGCGGCACGCGCTCGATCTATCACAACAACGCGATCCAGTCCTGGCTGGTCGAGGAGAGCGGGGAGGTGCGCAATGTCCAGCTCTCCTAAGACATCAAGGCTTCTGGCCGCCGCGCTGCTGGCGCTGGCCGCCGTCGGCACGGCCTCGGCGCAGACCGCCTACCCCGGCATCGGCCGCACGGCCACGCCCGCCGAGCTCAAGGCCTGGGACATCGACGTGCGCCCCGACTTCAAGGGCCTGCCCAAGGGCGCCGGCACCGTGGGCCAGGGCCAGGACATCTGGGAGAGCAAGTGCGCCTCCTGCCACGGCGTGTTCGGCGAGAGCAACGAGGTGTTCTCGCCGCTGGTGGGCGGCACCACGGCCGACGACATCAAGACCGGCCGCGTCGCGCGCCTGAACGACACCACCTTCCCCGGCCGCACGACGCTGATGAAGGTCGCCACCGTCTCGACGCTGTGGGACTACATCAACCGCGCCATGCCCTGGAACGCGCCCAAGTCTCTGAAGACCGACGAGGTCTACGCGGTGACGGCCTATCTGCTGAGCCTGGGCGGCATCGTGCCGGACGACTTCAAGCTCAGCGACGCCAACATCGCCGACGTGCAGAAACGCATGCCCAACCGCAACGGCATGACGACGGCGCACGCGCTGTGGCCGGGCAAGAGCCTGGGCAAGGCCACGCCGCCCGACGTGAAGGCCACGGCCTGCATGCAGGACTGCGACACCGAGCCCAAGGTCGCCTCGCTGCTGCCCGACTTCGCCCGCAACAACAACGGCAACCTGGCCGAGCAGCAGCGCCTCGTGGGCCCGCAGCGCGGCGTCGACACAACACGGCCCGCCGGCGCACGCCGTGAAGGCCCCGTCAATGTCGCCGCCACGCCCACGCCCGCTCCGGCCGCTGCGCCCTCCGGCGCGGCCGCTGCCCTGGCGCTGCTGAAGAAGCATTCCTGCACGGCCTGCCACGGCATGGACCAGAAGCTGGTGGGCCCGGGCTTCAAGCAGGTGGCCACCAAGTACGCTTCGCGCGGCGACGCCGAGGCTTATCTGGCGGCGCGCATCAAGAGCGGCGGCCAGGGCGTCTGGGGTCCCATCCCCATGCCGGCCCAGGCCCTGTCCGACGCCGAACTCAAGAGCATCGCCGGCTGGCTGGCCAGCGGCGCCCCCAACCGCTGATCCCCGGCATCGCCGCCGGGACCGCCCCATGCACACCCTCCCTCAAACCAATCCCATGGACCACGCCAAGGAGACTTCCATGCTGAACCGCCGTACCGCGCTTGCCCGCTCCGCCCAGGTGGCGCTGATGCTGGGCGGCCTGGGCCTGCTGCCGCGCGCCGCGCTGGCCGCCTACCCCACCGCCGCCTTCGAGGCCAAGACCATGGCCGAGCTGATGAAGGCGCTGGGCGCCGGCACGCCGGCGGAGAGCAAGGACGTCACCGTCACCGCCCCCGACATCGCCGAGAACGGCGCCGTCGTGCCGGTGGGCGCGTCCACGACGCTGCCCGGCGTCAAGCGCCTGCTGCTGCTGGTCGAGAAGAACCCCAGCGTGCTGTCGGCCATCTTCGACGTGAACGAATTCGTCGAGCCCAGCTTCACGACCCGCGTGAAGATGGGCCAGTCGTCCAACGTGCTGGCCGTGGCGCTGATGGCCGACGGCCGCGTGCTGTACGCCCAGAAGGAAGTCAAGGTCACCCTGGGCGGCTGCGGCGGCTGACTGAAGCCCCTCGCCCGGTCGCGCCGCGCTGAACGCGCCGCGAGCCCGGGCGGTCCCCCGAGGGGACGGCGATGCTTGCCGGATCGACCGGCAAGCACATCGCCAGCGCGGGCCGGCTTGGGAGCGGCCCGGCGCACGGCCCGGAATTCGTACCGTGCGACAACTGAAGTGCAATTGAACAGGAGAACACCATGCCAGATCCGATGCGCATCCGGGCCCAGGCGGCCGGCGACAAGACCACCGTCCGCGTGCTGATGAGCCACGAGATGGAGACCGGCCTCCGCAAGGACGCCTCCGGCAAGACCATTCCCGCCTGGTTCATCCAGGAAGTGACGGCCCAGCTCAACGGCAAGCCGGTCTTCACCGCCGAGTGGGGCCCGTCCGTGTCCAAGAACCCCTTCCTGCAGTTCGTCGTGAAGGGTGCCAAGGCCGGCGACAAGATCGCCATCACCTGGCGCGACAACAAGGGCGAGACCCGCACCGACGAAGCCACCGTGTCCTGACCACTCCACCGGAGGAGACATGCGTACAAGAACCATCGCCGCCTTTGCAGCGGCCCTCGCTGCCACCGTCGCCGCCCTGCCGCTGCTGGCCCAGGAGCCCAAGTCGACGTCGGATGGCATCGCCGAATACCGCAAGATGCTGGAGGACGGCAATCCGGCCGAGCTCTTCGAGGCCAAGGGCGAGGAGCTGTGGAAGACGGCCCGCGGCCCGAAGAACGTCAGCCTGGAGAAATGCGACCTGGGCCTGGGCCCGGGCGTCGTCAAGGGCGCCTGGGTGCAGCTGCCGCGCTACTTCCCCGACACCAAGAAGGTGCAGGACCTGGAGTCGCGCCTGCTGAGCTGCATGCAGACGCTGCAGGGCTTCGATGCCGCCGAGATCGCCAAGACGCCTTTCGACAAGGGCGAGCAGGCTTCCGTGACGGCGCTGGCGGCCTGGGTGTCGTCCATGTCGCGCGGCATGAAGATGGCGCTGCCGCAGAAGCACCCGGAAGAGAAGCGCTTCTACGAACTGGGCAAGCGCGCCTTCTTCTACCGTGGCGGCCCGATGGACTTCGCCTGCGCCAGCTGCCATGGCGAGGACGGCAAGCGCATCCGCCTGCAGGACCTGCCCAACCTGACCAAGAACCCGGGCGACGGCATAGGCTTCGCGGCCTGGCCGGCCTACCGCGTCTCCAGCGGCGAGCTGTGGGGCATGCAGCGGCGGCTCAACGACTGCTTCCGCCAGCAACGCTTCCCCTACCCCGGCTTCGCGTCCGACGTGACCGTGGCGCTGGGCGTCTACATGGGCGTCAACGCCAAGGGCGCCGAGTCCATCGCACCCGCTTTGAAGCGCTGAGGAGACAGGCCATGAAGACCACATACATCGCTGCCGCCCTCGCCCTGCTGGCCACCGGCGCCGCGCAGGCCCAGTCGGCCAAGCAGCTGGACCAGCAGACCGCCGCCATGATGCAGGCCTCGTTCCGCGAGCAGGGCATCGCCAAGATGGACCGCATCGCGCAGGACGACGCGCAGAAGGCCTGCTCGCAGGCCAAGCCGCCGTCGGAGGCCGTCACGAAGAAGATCGAGGCGGCCCAGCTCGCCAGCATCAAGTGGCCCGCTGACGGCCAGTACCTCGGCGACTGGAAGGAAGGCGAGAAGCTCGCGCAGAACGGCCGCGGCATGACCTGGACGGACGCCAGCATCGCACCGGCCAAGAACGGCGCCATGTGCTACAACTGCCACCAGATCGACAAGAAGGAAATCTCCTTCGGCACCATAGGCCCCAGCCTCTGGAACTACGGCAAGCTGCGCGGCGTCGCCAACCCGGCCGACCCGGCCTCCGAGGCCATCGTCAAATACACCTGGGGCAAGATCTGGAACAGCAAGGCCTACTCGGCCTGTTCCACGATGCCGCGCTTCGGCCACGCCGATCTGCTGACCGAACAGCAGATCCGCGACGTGATGGCCCTGCTGCTGGACCCCAAGTCCCCCGTGAACCAGTAAGGCTTCCATGTCCCTGTCCAAGCGCGATTTCCTGCAGCTGCTGTCCTGCGCGGCCGTGGCCGGCCTGCCGCTGGCCCGCCACGCCGAGGCGGCCACGGCCAAGGCCGAGGAGCGGCTCTACGACCTGCCGCCCTTCGGCAATGTGTCGCTGCTGCACATGACCGACTGCCATGCGCAGCTCAACCCCATCTACTTCCGCGAGCCCAGCGTCAACCTGGGCGTGGGCGGCATGCGGGGCCAGGTTCCGCACCTGGTGGGCGAGCAGCTGCTGAAGGCCGCGGGGCTGCGGCCCGGCACGGCCGTCGCGCATGCGCTGACCTGCCTGGACTTCGAGACCGCCGCGCGACGCTACGGCCGCGTGGGCGGTTTCGCGCACCTGAGCACGCTGGTCAAGCGCCTGAAGGCCAGCCGCCCCGGCGCGCTGCTGCTGGACGGCGGCGACACCTGGCAGGGATCGGCCACGTCGCTGTGGACGAACGCGCAGGACATGGTGGACGCCTGCAAGCTGCTGGGCGTGGACGTGATGACGGGCCACTGGGAGTTCACCTACGGCATGGAGCGCGTCAAGGAGATCCTCGAGAAGGACTTCGCCGGCAAGGTCGACTTCGTCGCGCAGAACGTCAAGACGGCCGACTTCGGCGACCCGGTCTTCAAGCCCTACACGCTCAAGGTCATCAACGGCGTGCAGGTGGCCATCATCGGCCAGGCCTTCCCCTACACGCCCATCGCCAATCCGCGCTACATGGTGGCCGACTGGGAGTTCGGCATCCAGGACGCCAACATGCAGAAGACGGTGGACGAGGCCCGCGCGGCCGGCGCCCAAGTCGTCTGCGTGCTGTCGCACAACGGCATGGACGTGGACCTGAAGATGGCCTCGCGCGTGCGCGGCATCGATGCCATCTTCGGCGGCCACACCCATGACGGCGTGCCGGTGGCCGTGCCGGTGAAGAACGGCGGCGGCACCACGCTGGTCACCAACGCCGGCAGCAACGGCAAGTTCCTCGGCGTGATGGACTTCGACGTCAAGGACGGCCGCGTGGCCGACTTCCGCTACCGCCTGCTGCCGGTGTTCGCCAACCAGCTCACGCCCGACCCCGAGATGCAGGCGCTGATCACCAAGATCCGCGCGCCCTACGAAGCCAAGCTGGCCCAGAAGCTGGCCGTCACCGACGGCCTGCTGTACCGCCGCGGCAACTTCAACGGCAGCTGGGACCAGCTGATCTGCGACGCGCTGATGGACACCCAGGGCGCCGAGATCGCGTTCTCGCCGGGCTTCCGCTGGGGCACCAGCCTGCTGCCGGGCGACACCATCACGCGCGAGCTGTTGATGGACCAGCTGGCCATCACCTATCCCTATGCCACGCTGACCGAAATGACCGGCGCCACCATCAAGACGGTTCTGGAGGACGTGGCCGACAACCTCTTCAACCCCGACCCCTACTACCAGCAGGGCGGCGACATGGTGCGCGTGGGCGGCCTGAGCTACACCATGCGGCCCAACGAGGCCATGGGCAGCCGCATTGCCGACATGCGCCTGAACGGCAAGCCGCTGGACGCCGACAAGCGCTACAAGGTGGCCGGCTGGGCGCCGGTGGCCGAGGACGCGAAGAACGCACCCGGCGTGAAGCCCGTGTGGGAGCATGTCGAAAGCTGGCTGGGCGCCCAGGGCGGGCGCGTGAAGCCACGCCGCATCAACACGCCCAAGCTGGTCGCCATGCAGGGCAACGCCGGCCTGCTGGGCGGCTGAACCCGGAGAACGCCATGCACCGCCTGCCGACATTCGCCGCGCTGACCCTGGCCCTCTCGGCCGTCTCGACACAGACGGCGCAGGCGGCCGACGCCCCGCCGCTGTTCACCGTGCAGCAGCTCACGCCCGAGACGGCGCTGGTCGCGGCCCAGGCCGCGCTGGCCCACTGCCGCAAGGCCGGCCACCAGGTCGCGGTGGCGGTGGTGGACCGCGGCGGCCTGGTGCAGGTGCTGCTGCGCGACCGCTTCGCGGGCGCGCACACGCTGGACATCGCGCCGCGCAAGGCCTGGACGGCGGCGAGCTTTCGCATGCCCACGGCCGCACTGGCCTCCGAGACCCAGGCCGGCCGGCCCATGAGCGGCATCCGCCAGTCGGCCCAGGTGATGGCGATAGGCGGCGGCCAGGTCATCGAGGCCGCAGGCGCCGTGGTGGGCGCCATCGGCGTGTCGGGCGCGCCCGGCGGCGAGGCCGATGACGCCTGCGCGCTGGCCGGCGTGCGCGCCGTGGCGGACGCCATAGAACTCCGCGACTGAAGACCCCGCCCCCTCCAACCAGGAGAACCCCATGCGCAAGCGCTTCCTGCTCGTCCTGTTCACGATGATTCTCGCCACGCCGCTGGCCTGGGCCGGCGATCTCGTCGTCTACCACTTCGACAACGCCGCCACGCAAGGCCTGAAGGGCCTGCGCAACATCCGCAACCACCTCGACACCGACCCCTCGGCGCAGATCACCGTCGTCACCCATGCCGAGGGCGTGGACCTGCTGATGGAGGGCGCCAAGGCGGCCAACGGCACCGAGTTCGCACCGCTGGTGTCCGCACTCAAGGCGCGCGGCGTGCGCTTCGAGGTCTGCGAGATCACGCTGAAGAACCGCGGCCTGAACAAGGACCAGTTCGTGCTGGACGCCGACTACACGCCCTCCGGCGTGGTGCGCATCGTCAAGCTGCAGAAGCAGGGCTACGCCTACATCAAGCCCTAGTCATGTAGGCCCCTCGGCCGCCGGGTACGCCAGCCGGTCCCCCAGGGGGACGGCGATGCTTGCGGCATCGAGCCGCAAGCACATCGCCAGACGGGCCGGCTTGGGGCGGCCCGGCGCTCGGCCCGAAGCCAGGTAACCAACATGCTGCTCGAATCCACCATCGATCGCCTCGGCGAACCCGGCACGCTCGCCCTCGGCGCCGCCCTGATCGGCCTGCTGTTCGGCTTCTTCACGCAGCGCTCGCGCTTCTGCCTGCGCGCGGCCGTCATCGAGTTCGCGCGCCACCAGCGCACCGGCGGGCGGCTGACGGTCTGGCTGTTCGCGTTCGCGACCGCCGTGGGCGCCACGCAGGCGCTGGCGCTGGCGGGCTGGTTCGACGCCGGCAACGCGCGCCAGATCGCCGCCCGCGGCAGCCTGTCGGGCGCGGCGCTGGGCGGCGCGCTGTTCGGCGTGGGCATGATCCTGGCGCGCGGCTGCTCCAGCCGCATGCTGGTGCTGGCAGCCCAGGGCAATCTGCGCGCGCTGCTGTCGGGCCTGGTCTTCGCGGTCACCGCGCAGTCGGCGCTGACCGGCGCGCTGTCGCCGCTGCGGCTGGCCATCTCCGAGTGGTGGACCATAGACGGCGGCGGCGCGCGCGACCTGCTGGTGCGCACCGGCATCGGCCATGGCGGCGCGCTGCTGTTCGCGGCCGTCTGGTTCGCGGCCGCGGTGTTCTGGGCGCGGCGCCAGCGCGTCGGCGCCTGGGGCTGGGGCGGCGCCATCGGCGTGGGCCTGACGGTGGCGGCGGGCTGGTGGTTCACCTATGCCGTGTCCAAGCTGGCCTTCGACCCCCACCCCATCCAGTCGCTGAGCTTCACCGGCCCCTCGGCCGAGGTGCTGAGCCGCGTGCTGTTCGTCAGCGACCGGCCCATGAGCTTCGACCTGGGCCTGATCCCCGGCGTCTTCCTCGGCGCCTTCCTGGCCGCCGCGCTGTCGGGCGAACTGAAGCTGGAAGGCTTCCAGGGCGGCGCCAGCATGCGCCGCTACATCGTCGGCGCCGTCTGCATGGGCTTCGGCGGCATGCTGGCCGGCGGCTGCGCCGTCGGCGCCGGCCTGTCGGGCGCCGCGGTATTCACCATCACGTCCTGGGTCACGCTGGCCGGCATGTGGGCCGCCGCGGCCCTGACCGACCGCCTCGTCGACCAGGGCGACGCGCTGCCGGCCGCCACCGAGGCAGGAGCCACCGCATGAAACACCTCACCGCTGCGCTGCTGATGGCGCTGTCCTGGACCGCCGCACTCGCGGCACCGCTGAAGCTGGAGCCCGTGGCGCCCGACGTCTGGTTCGTGCAGGGCGAGGCCGCGCTGGGCTCGCCCGAGAACCGCAACTTCATCTCCAACGCCGGCGTCGTCGTCACGCCGGCCGGCGTCATCGTCATCGACGCGCTGGGCTCGCCGGCGCTGGCCGAGGAGCTGCTGGAAGCGATACGCGCGATCACGCCGCTGCCGGTGCGCTATGTGGTGCTGACGCATTACCACGCCGACCACATCTACGGCCTGCAGGTCTTCAAGGACCGCGGCGCCACCGTCATCGCCAACGCCGCGGGGCGCGAGTACCTGCAGTCCGACACCGCGCAGCTGCGCCTGCAGGCCAGCCGCGAGACGCTGGCACCATGGATCGACGCGCGCACCCGCCTGGTGCCGGCCGACCGCTGGCTGAGCGGCGACGAGGTGCTGGAGCTGGGCGGCGTGCGGCTGCAGCTGCGCCATGTCGGGCCGGCCCACACGCCGGAGGACCTGACCGTCTTCGTCGAGGGCCCGCGCGTGCTGTTCGCCGGCGACCTGGCCTTCCGCGGCCGCATCCCCTATGTGGGGCAGGCCGACAGCCACGGCTGGATCCAGGCGCTGTCGCGCCTCATCACGGCCGCGCCCGCGGTCATCGTGCCCGGCCACGGCCCGGCGTCCACCGAGGCGCTGGCCGACCTGAAGCTGACGCGCGACTACCTGCAATACCTGCGCGACACGATGGGCCGCGCCGCCGCCGACATGCAGCCCTTCGACGAGGCCTATGCGGCCACCGACTGGTCGGCCTTCGAGTCGCTGCCGCTGTTCCGCGCCGCCAACCGCATGAACGCCTACAACACCTATCTGCTGATGGAGCGCGGCGCGCCATGAGACGCGGGCTGCTGCTGGCCGGCCTGCTGGTGCTGGGCGCCGCGCAGGCGGCGCCGGGCGCCGAGGCGCTGTTCGCCCGCTGTGCCGCCGGCGCACCCCAGGTCGACGTGCAGGGCCGGCCGCTGGCGGCCGACTTCTGGCGCCGCGGGCCGGTGCTGGCCGTGTTCTGGTCGCCGCCCTGCGGCTTCTGCCAGCGCCACAACGAGCGGCTCGACCGGCTGCTGCGCGAGATGCCCGGCGCCACGGTGCTGGGCGTCGCGGTGGACGCCGAGCCCGACGCGGTGCGCCGCGCGGTGCAGCGACGCGGCTACGGCTTCCCGACCCTCGTCGACGGCGCCGGCGACTGCGCGCTGCGCCCGCAGCTGACGCCGCGCCGCGTCGTGCCCATGACCTGCTGGCTGGGCGAGTCGCCCACGCAGCCGCGCTGCGTGCCGGGCGAGATGAGCGACGACGACCTGCGCGAGCTGCTGCGCGCTCAGGAACGCGCCAGCCGCCACTCCTGAAGGCGCAGGCCCAGCCAGGCGCCGGCCACCATGGCCGCCAGCGCGATGAAGCTGCCTAGCGACAGCGTGGACAGGCCGGTGATGCCATGGCCTATCGTGCAGCCCATCGCGACGATGCCGCCCACGCCCATGCAGGCCGCGCCCAGCAGGTGCAGGCCCAGGTCGCCCACGCTGCCGAAGCCCTCCCAGCGGAAGCTGCCCTCGCGCCAGGCCATCAGCGCCGCGCCGACGACGATGCCGGCCACCGTGACGATGCCCAGCGTCAGCGTCTTGGACTGATCGCTGAACATCAGCAGCCAGTCCAGCGCATAGGCGATGGGCGCGATGGTGCTGATGGACTCCATGTGGCGCGAGTTGGTCGCCAGGTAGACCGGCTCCAGCGTGCGCGGGTCCTCGGGCAGAAAGCCCAGGTGGCCCGACACCCACCACAGCGCCGTGACCAGGGCGCCCACGCCCAGGCCGGCCAGCAGCACCTCCCACGAGCGCCCCTCCCGCGGCAGCAGTGCGCGCGCCAGCAGCAGCAGCGCCAGCGCGCCACCCAGGCCCAGGCCCCAGGCCGCCGCACTGCCCGGCGCCCCGCCGGTCAGCAGGGCCGGCAGCGACTGGCCGGCCGGCAGCTCCACGAACACCTTCTCGACGGTGGCGACGCGCAGCACGGCCGTCAGGCCGCGCAAGGTCGCGCCGGCCGCGATGGCGGCCGCCCCCAGCACCACCAGCGACTTCAGGTTGCCTCCGCCCAGGCGCACGAGGTTGCGGCTGATGCAGCCCGAGGCCAGCACCATGCCGAAGCCGAACAGCAGCCCGCCCACGAGCAGCGACAGCCACAGCAGCCGCGCCCCCGTGTAGATGCTGCCGGCCGGGTCCAGCTGGCCCAGCGCCACCAGGCCGTTGAAGCCCAGCAGCGCGGCGGCCATCGCCACCATCCACATGCGGGCCCGCCGCCAGTCGCCCATCGCATAGACGTCGGAGATCGCACCCATGGTGCAGAAGCGCGTGCGCTGGCACAGCGCGCCGAACAGCACCGCCAATGCAAATGCGGCAGCGAGCACCTGGTGCGTGAGGGCGGGCAGGCTTGATTCGTCCATGAGTTCAGTCAGCTGGCGGCAAGAGTTCCGGGCGCCGCATTCTCCATTCTCCGCGGCACACATCGGCGCTTGCTGATACAGTGATTTTCCTGCCCCACCCGCCCATCGCCGCGATGTCCGACGCCCCCGAAGAAGACCGCGTCTTCGAGTCCGCCGCCGAGCTCTTTGGCGTGCTGGCCACGCCCATACGGCTCAAGATCATCAGCGCCGTCTGCAACGGCGAGCGCAACGTGTCCGAGCTGCTGGAGCAGATCCGCACCACCCAGCCCAATATGTCCCAGCATCTGTCCACGCTCTACCGCGCCGGCATCCTGGGCAAGCGCCGCGAGGGCACGCAGATCTACTACCGGCTGCAGAGCGAGAAGGTCGCCATGCTGTGCCGCGCCGTCTGCACCCAGCTCGCGGTGGAGCTGGACGGCGACGAGCCCGTGCCCACCGAGGAGCGCCTGCTCGTCGGCGGCCTGCGCTGAGCATGGACGGGCTGGACCGCCGCCACTGGTGCCGCCGCGTCGGCGCAGCGCTCGCGCTGGGCCTGGCCGCGCACCGGCTGCCGGCGGCCGAGGCGCTGAAGAACGTGCCCGCGCTGGGCAGCCCGCTGCGCCTGCCCGACCTGCCGCTGCTCGACGGCGGCGAGTTCAAGGCGGCCTCGGCCCAGGGCCGGGTGGTGGTGGTGTACTGGTGGGCCAGCTGGTGCCCGTTCTGCGCCCAGGTCACGCCCGCCATCCAGAAGCTGTGGCGCACGCAGCGCGAGCGCGGGCTGCTGGTGCTGGGCCTGTCCATCGACAAGGACGCCGCCGCGGCCCAGGCCTATCGCGCCCGGCGCGGCTATGACTTTCCCTGCGCCTGGGTGACGCCGGCCGTCGAGGCCCAGTTACCCAAGCCGCAAGGCCTGCCGGTCACCGTGGTGCGCGGCCGCGACGGCCGCGTCGTGGCGGCCGAGACCGGCCAGCTGTTTCCGGAAGACGTCGAGGGCTTCGCCCGCTTCCTCTAGCGCCGCAGGGCGGCGTCGATCCAGGCGCCCAGCTGCGCCGCCGACATCGCCCCGCTCTGCCGGGCCACTTCGCGGCCGCCGACGAACAGCAGCGTCGTCGGAATGCTGCGGATCTGCATCGCCGCACTCATGCGCGGCGCGGCGTCGCTGTCCACCTTCACGAAGCGCAGCTGCGGCCGCGCGGCGGCCAGTTGCTCGAACTGCGGCGCATAGGACCTGCAGGGGCCGCACCAGGCGGCCCAGAAGTCGACGACGACGGGCGCCTCGGTGCCCTGCAGATAGGCGCCCAGGTCGGCGTCGCCGAGCGCGACGGGCCGCGCCGGCGCGACGGGCTGGCCGCAGCGGCCGCAGCTGGGGTCATCGGCGAGGCGCGCCTCGGGGACGCGGTTGCGGGTGCCGCAATGGGGGCAGACGAGCAGCATGCAGGGCTCCAGGATGGGTCTGCCCTCGCATATCGGGCGTCGCGCCGGAACTTAAAGGGCGCTTGGCGGCGCCGGCGGGTCTGCCTATGGCCCTGCCCGGCCGCGCTCAGCGCTTCGCCTCGGAGCGAGCCAACGGGCAGTAGAGGTTGGGGGCCGTCTCGCCGCGCACATAGGCCTGCTCCTCCTCGGCGGTGGCCAGCCGCACCTGCTCGAGCTGCGCCCGCGATCCGTACAGCGCCGCCAGCTCCGCGGCGAGCGCCGCCGAGGGGTCGTTGCCGACCGGCGCGGCGCGCCACCAGCGTCGCGGCCGGCCGTCGAACCGATAGTCGACGATCCAGATCGCGGAGGTGCGGAAGAACTCGGCCATCGGCCCGGCGCCGCTCAGCGCCGGCCGCGGGCGCGCGCCTCGTCCTCGCGCATGTGGCGCAGGAAGAAGCGGATGAAGAAGCCGGCCATGGCCAGCATGAACAGGATCACCGCCAGGCTCAGCAGGCCGGCATCGCTGCCCAGAAGTTCTTGGAAGGCCGACATCGTGCAACTCCTCGTGTTGAGGCCCCATTGCAGGGCGCGGCAAGGCGGCGCGCCTTGATCTGCCGCAAGGGCCGCGCTGCGGGCAGCGTCGGGCTCAGCCGGCGCGGCGCGCGCCGCGACGGGCCGGCGCGGCCTGGCTGCTTCGCAGGAAGCTGCTGTGCTGCGCCACGGCCTTCTCCGCCTGCCGGCCGATGCTGCCGCAGACCAGGTCGCACAGCGCATAGACCGACTCGTCGGCGATGCTGTAGTAGACCGCCGGGCCGCGCGCCTCGCGCGCCACCAGGCCGCGCTGCATCAGCACCGACAGGTGGCGCGAGATGTTGGCCGACGTGAAGCCGCAGGCCTGCGCGATCTCGCCGACGTTGCGCTCGCCCTGGCGCAGCAGGTTCAGGATCTGCAGCCGCGTCGGCTCCGCCAGCGCCTGGAAATAGGCGGCCACCTGTTGGAGGGCTTCTTCGGGCAGGTCCTGCATGGCGAGACAAGAGTCGGGAGTCAGGCGCGCATCATGCCCGATCCGCCCAGGAAATGCAGGATTGCTCACTTTGATTATTGACCATTTAACTACTTAGCTAAATAATAGATCATCGACATCGAAAAGTCACGTCCAGGAGTCGCCATGCATCCCCGCAACCCGCCCCTGCCCGCACTTGCGCTGGCGCTGCTGATCGCGGCCGCGCCGGCCCTGGCCCGCGACGACGCGCTGGCCACCTGGCCCGTCACCGCCGGCGCCCGCCAGGGGCTGAGCAGCCATGACGGCACCGTCGAGGCGGTGCGGCAGACGGTGGTCGCCGCCCAGGTGGCGGGCGCCGTCGTCGCACTGCCGGTCCAGGCCGGCCACCGCGTCAAGGCCGGCCAGATGCTGCTGCGCCTGGACGCCCGCGCGGCCGAGCAGCAGGCCGGCGCCGCCGCCGCCCAGGTGGAGGCGGCGCGGGCGGCCCAGCACGCGGCGACGCTGGAACTGCAGCGCCAGCGCCAGCTGTTCGCCAGCCGCTTCATCAGCCAGGCCGCGCTGGATCAGGCCGAGGCGCAGTTCCGCTCGTCCACGGCGCAGGCCGACGCGCAGGTGGCCGCGGCCCGGGCCGCGCGCACCGAGAGCGGCTACTTCGTCGTGAAAGCGCCCTATGACGGCGTGGTCGCCGAAGTGGGCGTGATGCCGGGCGACATGGCGCTGCCGGGCCGTCCGCTGGTGACGCTGTTCGACCCGGCGGCGCTGCGCGTCGCGGTGGCGCTGCCCGAGTCGGCCGCCGCGGCACTGCGCGGCCGGCTCGGCACGCCGGTCAGCCTGGAGCTCAACGGCCAGCGCCTGGCCGCGCCGCGCTGGGAGCTGCTGCCCGCGGCGGACCCGGCGACGCACACGGTCACCGTGCGCGTCGAGCTGCCC
>JAACZV010000017.1 GCA_009996515.1 Comamonadaceae bacterium | reverse complement strand
GACCCGGTGCGCCGCCGCGTGCTGGAGGCGCTGGCACGGCGCGCGGCCGCGCAGCCCCCGGGCGCGCTGCGCGAGCGGCTGCTGGCCCGCCTCGAGCAGCGGGCCCAGCCGGCGCCAGCGCCGGCGCCGGTGCACCGGATCGAGCCGGCCCCCAGTCCGCTGACCGCCCTGCTGGAGCAGCTGCAGGCCCTGGCCGGGCCCGAGCTGCGCAACGTCCAGGCCCACCGCCGCACCTGGGGCGAGCTGCGGCTGGCGCGGCGCCTGGCCGAGCTGGCCGCGCCGGTGCCCGAACATCTGGGCCCGCTGAACAGCCAGGTGCTGGTGGCGCGTGCGCTGCAGCAGCTGCGCGACCTGGCGCCCGGCTATCTGCAGCGGCTGCTGACCCAGCTGGACGCGCTGGCCGCGCTGGCGCCGCTGCAGGCCGCGGCCGAGGCCGACAAGCCGGCGCGGCCCGCGGCGCGCAAGCCGGCGGCCCGCCGGCGTTAGGGCCTGTTAACACGACGGGAGCAGGCCCTAGCCCGGGCCCCGGCTCAGCAGACGCCGGGCGTCGTGCAGGCGCTGGCGACCTGGGTGCCGCCCGCATTGCGGCGGCCTTCGATGACGACACGGGGCAGCTGGGCCACCGCCGGGTCCGGCGTGCGCACACCCTCGATGACGACGCGCTCCAGCTTCACGACCTCGGGCGCCTCCGCCGGGACCGTGATGGTCATCCAGGCGGCGCCGGTCAGCGCGGTCAGGGCCACCAGGGCGGCGGCGCTGACGGCTTGCAGGCGGGTGGTGCGGGCGGTGGTGGTGCTGATGCGGTTCATGGTGTTGTCCTCTCTGTGTCTGGCCGCCAGTGTGTTCCCGCGAGGGGTTCGAACCTAAGGGTTTGCGATAGGTTGCGGCTTTTCGCGGATGAACTGCAGCCGGCACGGACGAGCCATCGTCAAACCTGGGGGGGCGGCCCCTGACGCCGGCTTCGGGCGGTGCCGGATACTGCGCCGTCCAACCCTGGGGAGAGAAAACATGGCACGCGGCAACGACGTCCAACTGGGAGGCATCACCGATCTGGTGCTGCTGGCAGACATCAAATCCGGCTTCGTCGACGCCCTCGAGGTCGTCACCTATGTGGACCGGCTGCGCAAGGTGCTGCGCACCCTCAACGGCCTGCGCCTGGGCTCGCGCGAGTCCAGCTCGCCGGCCTCGCCCTACACCGACATCGTGGCCCGCTGGCGCATCGTCCACTCCTTCCGCTGGGCCGTCGTCGAGGGCCGCGACGGCACGCCGGACCGGCTGCTGCTGTGCGTGAACTTCGACGGCGGCTGGGAGCCCTATATGCGGGTCATCTGGGACCAGCTGGGCTCCACGCTGGACCTGATGCTGTGCCACACCGAGGGCTACCAGCTCTCGTGCAAATGCAGCTTCGAGACCTATTCGCGCTGGGTGCGCGCGCACGAGATCTCGGCGGACTTCCTCTTCATCGAGTCCGGCCGCACGGTGGGCGACGCCGAGTATCTGGCGCTGCTGGAGGCCGCCCAGCGCGGTCACCCGGACGAGCTCAAGGCCGGCCGCCTGCGCGCGCCTTCCTCGGGCCAGGTCAGGCCGCTGCCGCCCGAGGACCAGCCGGCCGAGCGCTTCGCGATGGCCGCGCGCGGCCTGGTGCCGCTGGCCGGCCTGTTCACGCTGCAGCGCTTCTTCCGCCCCGGCGCGCCCGACGGCGCCTGCCTGCTGCGCGCCACGCAGGACGTGCTGTTCGAGCTGACCCAGCTCGGCACGGCCGTGCAGTTCCCCATGCCGGCGCCGGGCACGCCCCCCGAGCAGATGACGCCCGGCGAGCGCCTGCGGGTGCGCCACCACGAGATGCTGGCCTGGTTCGAGACCCGGCTGCCACCCGCCGCCACGCCGCCCGCCCGGCTGAGCCTGGACCGCAGCCAGCTGCAGGCCGGCATGCTGACCAAGCTGCCCGCCAACCGCGGCGCGCTGCTGCTGCTGCGCATCGAGCAGCCGGCCCGCGCGCTGGCCTGGCTGGCCACGGCGCCGGTGCAGGCCGAGGGCGGCCCGCCCGGCCCCGACGGCGCCTGGCAACAGCTGGCGCTGACGCTGGCCGGCCTGAAGGCGCTGGGCATCCCCGAGGCGCGGCTGGCGCGCTTCCCGCAGGCCTTCAAGGAGGGCATGGCGGCCCGCGCCGGCCTGCTGGGCGACGTGCGCCACAACCATCCCAGCCACTGGGCGCTGGCGCCCCATGTCAACCAGCATGACCGCTTCGACCCGGCCGGCGCCCACCTGCTGGTGCAGCTGCGCTTCCACAACCCCAACGGCGGCGAGGCCCTGACGCCAGACGACCAGGCGCGCATCGCTGCCGCCGGCCGGCGCCTGACCGAGGGCACGGGCCTGTCGCTGATGGCCGTGGAGCCCATGCGCAGCAACGCTGCCGACCGCGAGAACTTCGGCTTCAAGGACGGCATCAGCCAGCCCGGCCTGGACCCGGCTCCGCACCAGCACTGGGACGACCAGGTGCCCGAGGGCGAGATCGTGCAGGGCTTCTCCACGCTGCGCGACAAGGGCTGGCCGGTGCCCGAGCAGGCCGACCCGCTGCTGGACTGCGGCAGCTTCCTGGCCGTGCGCAAGCTGCGCCAGTACACCGGCCGGCTGCACGACTGCGTCGAGCGCGAGGCCAAGCGCATCAACCTGCCGCGCGAGCTGCTGCTGGCCAAGCTGATGGGCCGCCGCCTGGACGGCAAGGCGCTGGCCGACGAGAGCACGGACCGCAACGACTTCAACTACGAGCGCGACGCGCGCGGCTCGGCCTGCCCCTTCCACGCCCATATCCGCCGCGCCAACCCGCGCGACCAGGCGCCGGACTCCGCGCTGACCGGCCGCATGCCGCGCATCCTGCGCCGCGGCATGAGCTACGGCCCGCCGCCAGACCGCCTCAACCCCAATGACAAGGAAGACCGCGGCCTGGTCTTCATGGCCTACAACGCCCACCTGGCCGAGCAGTTCGAGGTGGTGCAGCGCTGGATGGCCGGCGCCAACGCCAGCGGCGGCTATTCGGCGCAGAGCGACCCGTTTCTCGGGGTCGTGGATCCCGGCCAGGGCAGGCGCCTCTACCCTTTCGAGCATGCCGGCAAGCCCTACGAGATCGACCTGGGCAGCCAGCCCTTCGTGACGCTGCAATGGGGCGCCTATTTCTTCGTGCCCTCCATCCCGGCGCTCAAGGCCCTGCCGGCGCTGGCCGAGCTGCCCCTGCCGTTGCCGGCCGCCACGCCCGTGCCGCTGCAGGCGCCGGCGCCGGACGACTTCGCCGCCTGGCAGCGCTGGCTGGAGGACACCAACACCCGCGACCTCGCCTGGGCCTGGGTGCGTGCCCAGCCCGGCGGCGTCGCCCGCACCGCCTACGGCGTGCTCGTCGGCGCGCCGGAGCGTGTCTGCGACGTGCTGCGCAATACGGGCGAGCGCTACTCCAACAAGGGCTATGGCGAACGCATGCGCGACTCCATCGGCGAGGGCTTCCTCGGCATGGACGACGACAACGGCCACAAGGAGCAGGCCCCCGCGGTCAACCGGGCGCTGGAGCAGGTCAGCGAGGACCAGGCCTTCGGCGCCGCCTACGCCATCGCCCGCAAGGGCCTGGCCGACCTGAAGCAGGAGGCGCGCGCGCTGCTGGCCGCCTTCCCGGCCGGCCAGAAACCCGACGGCATCCCGGCCGACACGCCGCTGGACCTGGAGCGCCTCAGCGAGGGCGTGCTGGCCGCGCTGTGCCGCGCCTGGTTCGGCCTGCCCGACGGCCGGCTGGTCTGGGGCACCGAGCCGCACCCGCCCGTGTCGCCCGAGCCGCCGCGCTGCCCGCGCGCGCTGTTCCAGGTGTCGCGCCATGTGTTCGGCCCGCATCCCAGCGCCTTCGTCAGCGACACCGGCCGCAAGGCCGGCCAGAGCTTCCTGGCCGCCACCGCCGCCTGGCTGCAGACCACGCCGCGGGCGCAGTGGCCGGCGCTGACGGAGCAGATCGTCAAGGCCACCGAGGCCGTGCCCGGCGCACCGGCCGACCTGGCCGCGCGCACGCTGGCCGGCGTCATGCTGGGCTTCCCGCCCACCACGCATGGCAATCTGCTGACCGTGCTGGGCGCCTGGGTGCAGACGCGCAAGCTGTGGGACCTGCAGCCCGGCTGGCACGAGGTGGCGCCCGCCGCGACCGACGCCCAGCGCTACGCCGAGGCGGTCGCGCGGCTGCGCCCGGCGCTGCTGGCGACGCTGAACCAGCGCCCCACGCCCTTCCAGATTTGGCGCCGCGCCCGGAGCGACCATCGCCTGGGCCAGGTGGACATCGCCGCCGGCGACACCCTCATCGTGGGCCTGGGCTCGGCCACGCAGCAGGATCCGCTGCGCCACCATGTCGCCTTCGGCGGCGACCGCGCCGATCCGCAGGGTGCGCCGCCGCATGCCTGCCCGGGCTATGGCATGGGCATGGGCGTCATGCTGGGCGTCATCGCGGCGGTGCTGGATGCCGGCGTGATGCGCTTCACGGGCTCGCCGACGGTGGTGGCGCTGGCGATCTGACGGCGGGCCGGGCGCCTACAGCCGCCGCGCCCGCTCCAGGAAACCCGTCATGCCCAGCCGCTCGAACTCGCGCTGCGCGTGGTCGCGGGCGGCCTGCCAGCCCTCGTCCAGGCGCAGCTCGGCCTCCAGCAGCTCGGTGACGGCGGCCTCATGGGCCGAGTTGCGCTGCGCGCCGGCGCCGCGCGCCAGGTCCAGATAGCGTCTGGCTCGGGCAGCGTCGCCCACGCCGGCCGCCAGGCGGGCGGCGGCACGGTAGGCCATGGCGCCGCCTATCCAGTCATGCTGGCGGCCACGCCTCAAGGCCAGGGCCACATGGTGGCGCGCCGCACCGGCATCGCCCTGGGTGGACAGGATGTCGGCCAGCCAGCCATGCTGGAAGCTGCTGTACAGGCCGCCGCCGCGCGGCGCCAGCCAGGCGGTGGCGTCCAGGATGTGCTGGCGCGCGGCCGGGTCGGCCTCCTGCATCCAGGCGCCATAGGCGCCGGCGGCGTGGCCCATGGCGCAGGTGAACATGCTGCGCACCTGGGCGCCGACGCGGTGGGCCACGGCCGCGGCCTCGCGGGCCTCGGCCCAGCGGCCCTGCCACAGCAGCACGGCGGCGCGCCAGCCCTGGATGCTGGCCTCCACCGCATGGCCGCTGCCGTCGAAGGGGGCCAGGGCCTCGGCGAAGATCTCGTGGGCCTGCGCGAACCGGCCCTGGTCGCCCAGCACATAGGCACGGCAGCACAGCGAGAAGGACAGGCCGATCTGGTTGACCGCGCTCTTGCTGGCGCGCTCGCGCTGGCGCTCGATGGCCAGGTCCAGCATGGGCAGGGCACTGGCGTAGTCGGCCGCGGCGGCCTTGAGCTGGCCCACGGTGCCGGGCAGCTGGGCCAGCAGCGCATGGTCGCCGCAATGCTGGGCCATCTGGACGGCGGCCTGCGCATGGCGCAGGCTGTCGCGCGTCTCGCCCAGCGCATAGCCCACATAGGCCAGCCAGTACTCGGTGCGGGCGATCAGGCCGGGCTCGCCCGCGGCATGGGCCAGGCTGGCGGCATGCTTGAGCACGCGCAGGTCGTCCTGCGAGGCGTCGAAGACGCAGGCCATGCCCAGGCGCTGCGCGATGGCGATCCAGCGGCGGCGGCGCTCCGCGTCGTCTGGCAGGAACTCCAGCGCGGCCAGCGCGGCGCGGAACTGCTTCTTGGCGCGGTCCAGCGCCGACACGGCCAGCGCCTGGTCGCCGGCGGATTCGGCATGGCGGGCCGCGGCCGGCCAGTCGTTGGCGGCGGCGTCGTGGTAGGCCAGCTGCTCGTGCAGCTGGTCCTCGGCACCGCCATGCGCGCTCAGCGCGGCGCTGATGTGGCGGTGCAGGGCCTGGCGCTCGTGCAGGCCGGTGGCCTCGTAGACGACGTCGCGCGTGATGCCGTGCTTGAAGCGCAGATGGCCGGGGCGCCGGTCCGGGAAGATGAAGTCCTGCGCGGCCAGCGCCTGCACATCGGGATGGCGCTCGCCACAGCCGGACAAGGCCTTCAGCAGCCAGACCGGGATGACGTTGCCGATGACGGCGGCCAGGCGCACCAGCTGGGCCTGCGCGGGCGGCAGGCGGCCGACGCGCGACTCGACCAGGGCGGCCAGCCAGGCCGAGCCGCTCTGGCCCTCGACCAAGCCGCCGCCGCTGTCGGCCGCGGCATGGCACAGCTCCTCGATGAACAGCGGGTTGCCGCCGGCATGGCGCTGCACCTCGGCGGCGATGAAGGGGTCGGTCTGCGGCAGCAGCTGCTGCACGGCGCGGGCGGCCTCGGTCTCGGTCAGCGGCGGCAGCTCGATGATGTCGGCATCGCCGTCGTTGGCGCCGGGCAGCGCGGCGGCGCCGGACGCCGGCCGGCTGGCGGTCAGCAGCAGCAGCGGCAGGCCTTGCGACTGGGCCGCGGCGCGCAGCCGGTGCAGCAGGCGCAGCGAGGCGTCGTCGGCCCATTGCAGGTCGTCGATGCAGACCAGCTGCGGCGTGCGCCGCGCCAGCGCCAGCAACAGGGCCAGCAGCGCATCGGCGCGCTGGGCCGGCGCGCTCTGCTGGGCGGCGAACAGCTCCGGCGGTGCGTCGGGCAGGCCGCCGTCGTGCAGGTCCAGCGCACGCAGCATCTGCAGGAAAGGCTGCAGCGGCTCCGCGCTGAGGTAGCTCTCGCAGTAGCCGCGGTGGATCTGCACGGCCTGGCCGGCCTGGTCGGCCGCATGGCGCAGGAACTCCTCGGTGAGCCGGGTCTTGCCGACGCCGGCGCCGGCGCGTATGCCCAGCCACTGGGAGCGGCCGGCCAGCGTGCGCGCCAGCGCTGCGTCCAGCGCCGCCAGCTCACCCTGGCGGCCGACCAGCGGCGCCAGGCCACGCCGCATGCTGGCCTCGAAACGCCGCCCCACCGGCGCGCGGCCGTGCACGCGATAGGCCGCCAGCGGCGTCGCGCGGCCGCGCAGCTGCAGCGAGAAGCGCGGGCCGGTCTCGAAGAACTGGCTCTGCAGGCCCAGGCTCTCCTCGCTGGCGATGATCTCGTCGCGCCGCGCGGCCTCGGACAGCCGGGCGGCGATGTTGGGCGCGTTGCCCAGCAGCTCGAAGCGGCCGCGCATCTGGTCGCCCTCGTTGACGAGCACGATGCCGGCATGGATGCCGCTGTGCAGGGCCAGGCCGGCGAAATCGGCGGGCTTGGGGCCGGGCGGCATGATGCCGCGCACGGCGGCATGCAGCTCCAGCGCGGCCTCGGTGGCGCGGCGGCCATCGTCCTCGCGCACCTCGGGATGGCCGAAGACGGCCAGCATGCCGTCGCCCTGGATGCGCGCGATGACGCCGCCATGGTGGGGCACGATGCGCTCGTACAGCGCGCGCAGCCCGGCCAGCATGGCCGCGTAGTGCTCGGCCTCCATCCATTCAGCCATGGCCGTGGAGCCACTCAGGTCAACGAACAGCAGGGTCAGCAGCCGGCGCTGGCCGACGGCATCGGGGCTGGCAGCGGTGGAGGCGGGGGACTCGGTCACAACGCTGGAAATGCTAGCGGTAGCGGCCCATCCGCGGTTGCCAAAATTCGGTGTTTGTAGGCCTAAGCGCGCAGCAATGCGCGCTGCACTACAAGGGTTTGGAGTCGGTGTCGGCGACGGTGCGCAACGCATGCGCCGGCAGGTCTTCCTCGCGCAGGCCCAGGTAGATGGGCGCGCCGTTGCGGCGATGGATGTTGATCTTGGCGTTGTAGACGCGGTGGATGAGCCCGTGCTTGTCGGCCATCTGGTATTCGCTGATGCCCCACAGGCCGGACGCGTCGCGGCGGCCGGTCAGGTAGCAGGCGATCTCGTCCACCTCGGAGCCGGCCAGCTTGAGGCCGTTGAGGCTGCGCAGCGGCGCGCGCGTGCGCTCGACGAAGCCCAGGCTGTCGATGCGCACGTCCTCGCCGGTGGTCTCGTCGTGCATCAGCGTGTTGAACTTGCCGACAAGGATCTGGCCCGGCTCGGCGCTGTCGATCATGCGCGCCAGCTCTATCGTCACCTGACCCACCAAATAGCTGAAGGACGTGGGGTTCAGGCCCTCGGACTGGTAGAACTCGTAGTGCGAGCCGACATGGAAGCAGGCGCGCAGCCGCGGCACCGATTCGGGCCGCGTCGCGCGCTCCTGGGCCAGCGCGTTGTCGGCCAGGATGAACTGCATCAGCTGGTACAGCTCCACATTGGCCTCGACGCCGCGCATGCGGTTCCAGATGTAGAAGCCGTCGCCGGTGGTGGTGCGGGCGAAGTTGATGTTGATCTCGCGGTCCAGCAGCTTGGCGTAGGCCGCGTTGACGGAGCAGGACAGGCTGTTGAGCTGCACGACCTGCTGCAGCGGCGTCAGCAGCGAGAAGCCGACGGCGTCGAACAGGATGACGGCGCGGTCCTCCACGAGGCGGATGCCGTAGCGCGCCGCGATGGCCGCGATCAGCGGCAGGCCCAGGCCGCGCTCGGGCGTGAAGGGCAGTTCGATGTAGCGGGGCGTGACGCCCAGCGCGGTGCTGACGGCGTCGAAGGCCTGCGGGTCCAGGTGTTCCTGGTTGGACAGCAGCTTGTCCAGCAGCCGCGTGCGGCGCTGGGTCTCGGCCGGCTCGAGCTTGCCGTCGCCCAGCGCGTACTCGGTCAGCATCTGGTGCGGCGCGACCAGCACGCGCAGGCCGCGGCCCTCGGGCATCCAGGCGTAGATGAGGTTGTCGCCCAGACTCCACAGCGCGTAGAGCGCCTGGTCCAGCAGGATGATGTTGTCGCGCAGCGTGGTTTCGCTGAGGCCCGCCGGCGCCGGGTAGGCCATGAAGCCGTCCAGCCAGGACCGGCGTTTGCGCAGCTCTTCTTTCACTCGCGGGCTCCGTTCAAGAAGCCCGGATTGTCTTTCAGAGCCGCGTGAAATTCTCACGCCAAGCCGACTCGGCGGCGCAGCCCGGGCCACCGGCCTGCTGCGCCGGCGACTCGGCTCGGAGCGGAAGCAACGTCATGGAGAACATGCTCGGGCCGGATTCAGGCGCGACGGGCGAAGACGGTCACGCGGGGCAGCTGCTGCACCTGGGCGACCTCGCGAACGGCATAGCCCGTGACGACGACGCGCGGCAGCTGGGCCACTTCCTTGACGGCCTTGCCGGTGACGACGACGCGGGGCAGCTGCTGGACCTGCTGCGGCGCGGCGGCAGCGGCGAAGGTGGTGAACGCGAAGGCGGCAACGGCGGCGGCTTGGATCAGGACGGTGGTGTTCATGATGCTTCCTTTGGGGTATCTGCACAGCGGGATTGCTGTGTCGATGGAAGCAGTTTCGTCACCGGAGCCGGGCGCCGCCATGGCGCTGCGATGAAGCGTCAGACGCGGGCCGCGAGCTGCATGCGGCCCGGATGAACCGTCAATCCGCGGCAGCCAGATGCCGGGCCAGGAAGCGCTCGACGCGGCCCCAGAAGTCCTCGTTGGTCTTCAGGTTGAACCAGCCATGGCCCTCGTCGGGGTAGACCACCCATTCCAGCGACTGGTCGGCGCGCAGCGCAGCCTTCATGGCGCTGCCGTGCTTGAGCGGCACGCGCCAGTCCTCGCCGCCATAGGCCATCAGCAGCGGCATGCGGATCTCGCCGGCACGCTGCAGCGGCGAGGTCCTCTTCATCTGCTCGGCGTCGGTGTCGGGATCGGCCACCAGGCGCTTCATGCCGTACTGCTTCCACTCTTCGGAGAAGTCGCTCCAGTGGATGCTGCTCATCAGCCCGATGTCGGTGACGCCGACCCAGTTGATGGCGCACTTGAACAGGTCCTGCTGCGTGACCGCCGCCATCATGGCCGCATAACCGCCATAGCTGGCGCCCATGATGCAGGCGCGGCCCGGATCGGCCCAGCCCTGCTTCACGGCCCAGGCCAGCGTGTCGGCGAGGTCGTCCTGCATGGCCAGGCCCCATTGCTTCCAGCCCGCCCGGAAATGCGCGAAACCGTAGCCCGTGCTGCCGCGGAACTCCGGCTCCAGCACCAGGTAGCCGCGGCTGGCGAGGAACTGGGCCTCAGCTTCCCAGGCCCAGTGCGTGCCGCGCATGTAAGGGCCGCCATGCACCAGCACGATGGTGGGCGCCCGGCCCTTGAGGCCTGCGGCCGGCTGGGTGACGAGCACGGGCATCTCCAGGCCGTCGCGGGCCCGGATGCGGTGGTAGTCGCGCTGGCCCATGGCCGCCCTGGGCAGGTCGGCACGGCCGCCGGCCAGCGGCTGCAGCTGCTTCTCGGCGGTCTTGTAGAGGAAGTACAGCGGCGGCCGCACGTCGGACAGCGCGGTGACGATGAGATGGCTGGCCTGCACGCAGCGCAGGCATTCGATGAGGTTGACGCTGCCGGGCAGGCGGGCATCGATGTCGGCCTGGTAGGCCTTCATCGTCGGGTCCAGCCACACGGTGCCCGGGGCGTCGGTCTCGAAACGCACGCCCAGCAGCCGGCCGCTGCCCGGCTCGCTGAGCAGGCGACCGGTGAAGTCGTAGCCGGCCGTGGAGATCAGCGGCTCGCCCACGGCGCGGCCGCTGTCCGGGTCCAGCCGAAAGACGGCGCCGAAGCCGCCATGGCCCTGCTCGCCCAGCATCAGGCCGTCAGGCCCCCACCAGATCGGCCAGGGATGCCGGCGCTGCTGCGGATCGTCGTCGTACCAGGGCTGCCAGCGGCCCGCCTCGTCGCGGCGATAAAGCCGGCTGCGGCCCTGGTTCAGGGTGTCGATGACGCGCGGCTCGCCGCGCCAGTCGAGCAGCCAGGAGCGGCTGTGGTCGGGGATGCCTTCGCTGAGCGTGCGGGTGAGGCCGGTGCGGGTGTCCAGCCGGGCCAGCTGCACGCCCGTGGCGGCGTTCTCGCTCATCCAGGGCCGGCGCTTGACGACGATCTCGCTGCCGTCGAGTGCCGGCGGCACGCTGTGCAGCACCCAGTTGGCCTCCAGCCGCCGGTCGGCGATCAGCGTGGCCGTGGTGAGGAAGGGCTTGTCGGTCTTGATGAGCTGGCGCACGTTGCCGCCCTCCCGGTCCACCGCCCACAGGCCCTGGCCGCCGACGCTGGTCGTGCCGTCGGGAGAGTCGGACACGTCGAAGACCAGGCGGTCCTCGCTGATCCAGTGGTGGGTGGCGATGTCGGCGTCGTTGAAGCCGGCGATGAACTTCGGCGACCGCAGGTCCTGCAGGTCCAGCACGGCCAGCCAGACGCGGTCACCCTTGCCGGCCGCCTGGATGGCCAGATAGCGGCCGCTGGGGCTGAGCTTGGGTGCCCGCACCGCGGGACGCTTGAAGAAGGCGCTGGCCGGCGGCGGCTCGGCGGCGCTCGCGGCGGCACCCGCGCCGCACAGCACGGCGGTCACTGCAAACATGGCGGCAGCCAGATGGTTCTTCATGTGCGCCCTGTGGTCGTTTGGAGCGGCGGATTGTGGCGACCTATCATGTCCGGTTCGCTTGTGAAAACTGCCATGGCTGCTCCTGAGTTACCCGAGTCGAGATTCATCCGCGTGCGCGGCGCGCGCACCCACAACCTGAAGAACATCGACGTCGACCTGCCGCGCCATGCGCTGGTGGTCATCACGGGCCTGTCGGGCTCGGGCAAGTCCTCGCTGGCCTTCGACACGCTGTACGCCGAGGGCCAGCGCCGCTATGTGGAGAGCCTGTCCAGCTATGCGCGGCAGTTCCTGCAGCTGATGGACAAGCCCGATGTGGACGTCATCGAGGGCCTGTCCCCCGCGATCTCCATCGAACAGAAGGCAACGTCGCACAACCCGCGCTCCACGGTCGGCACGGTCACCGAGATCCACGACTACCTGCGCCTGCTCTACGCCCGCGCCGGCACGCCGTTCTGCCCCGACCACGACCTGCCGCTGGAGGCGCAGTCGGTCAGCCAGATGGTGGACGCGGTGCTGGCCATGCCGGACGAATCCAAGCTGATGCTGCTGGCGCCGGTCGTGCGCGACCGCAAGGGCGAGTTCGTCGAGCTGTTCCAGGACCTGCAGGCCCAGGGCTATGTGCGCTTCCGCGTCGACGGCGCGACGGTGGAGGCGCCCGACATCCCGGCACTGAAGAAAGCCGAGAAGCACGACATCGACGTCGTCATCGACCGCATCAAGCTGCGCCATGACGCGGCGGATGGGCTGCGCCAGCGCCTGGCCGAGAGCTTCGAGGCCGCGCTGCGGCTGGCCGATGGCCGCGCGCTGGTCATGAACATGGACTCGAACGAGACCACACTGTTCTCCAGCAAGTTCGCCTGCCCCGTCTGCTCCTATTCGCTGCCGGAGCTGGAGCCGCGGCTGTTCTCCTTCAACTCGCCGGTGGGCGCCTGCCCCAGCTGCGAGGGCCTGGGCCAGGTGACGGTGTTCGACGAGGATCGCGTCGTCGCCTTCCCGACGCTGTCGCTGGCCAGCGGCGCGGTGAAGGGCTGGGACCGCCGCAACCCCTACACCTTCACGCTGCTGAAGTCGGTGGCGGCGCACTACGCCTTCGACGTGGAAGCGCCCTGGGAGACGCTGCCGGCCACGGCCCGGCAGGTGCTGCTGCATGGCTCCGGCAGCGAGGAGATCGCCTTCGTCTACCAGGCCGAGACGGCCAGCGGCAAGAAGCGCTCGGTCAAGCGCAGCCACCCGTTCGAGGGCATCCTGCCCAACCTGCAGCGCCGCTACAAGGAGACCGACTCGGCCGCCGTGCGCGAGGACCTGGCGCGCTACATGGCCGCCAAGCCCTGCCCGGCCTGTGAGGGCTCGCGGCTGCGGCGCGAGGCGCGCAACGTGGTGCTGCAGCCGGCCGACGCGCCCGCCGGCCAGCGCGGCCGGCCCATCTACGAGGTGGAGCATTCGACGCTGCGCGAATGCCTGGACTACTTCGAGGGCTTGAAGCTCAAGGGCAACAAGGCCGAGATCGGCGACAAGGTCATCCGCGAGATCGCCTCACGCCTGCGCTTCCTGAACGACGTGGGCCTGAACTACCTCAGCCTGGACCGCAGCGCCGATACCCTCTCGGGCGGCGAGGCGCAGCGCATTCGCCTCGCCTCGCAGATCGGCTCGGGGCTCACGGGCGTCATGTATGTGCTGGACGAGCCCAGCATCGGCCTGCACCAGCGCGACAACGACCGCCTGATCGCGACGCTGCGGCGGCTGCGCGACCTGGGCAACTCGGTGCTGGTGGTGGAGCATGACGAGGACGCCATCCGCGCCGCCGACTGGGTGCTGGACCTGGGCCCCGGCGCCGGCGTGCACGGCGGCCGGGTCATGGCGCAGGGCACGCCGGAGCAGGTGGCGGCGAATCCGCAGTCGCTGACGGGCCAGTACCTCAGCGGCGCCGCCCGCATCGAGGTGCCGGCCCGGCGCCATGCGCCGACCGGCGCGGTGATGCGCATCGTCAACGCGCGCGGCAACAACCTCAAGGGCGTGACGGTGGAGATCCCGGTGGGCCTGTTCACCTGCGTGACCGGCGTGTCCGGCTCGGGCAAGAGCACGCTGGTCAACGACACGCTGTACGCCGCCGTCGCCAAGAAGCTCTACCAGAGCCATGCCGACCCGACCGCGCATGACGAGATCGAGGGCCTGGACGCCTTCGACAAAGTCATCAACGTCGACCAGTCGCCCATAGGCCGCACGCCGCGCTCCAACCCGGCCACCTACACGGGCCTGTTCACGCCCATCCGCGAGCTGTTCGCCGAGATGCCCACGGCGCGCGAGCGCGGCTACGGGCCGGGGCGCTTCAGCTTCAACGTCGCCGGCGGCCGCTGCGAGGCCTGCCAGGGCGACGGCGTGCTGAAGGTGGAAATGCACTTCCTGCCCGACGTCTACGTGCCCTGCGACGTCTGCCAGGGCCGGCGCTACAACCGCGAGACGCTGGAGGTGCTCTACAAGGGCAAGAACATCACCGACGTGCTGAACATGACGGTGGAGGACGCGCACCAGCTGTTCAACGCCGTGCCCACGCTGGCGCGCAAGCTGCAGACGCTGCTGGACGTGGGCCTGGGCTATGTGAAGCTGGGCCAGAGCGCGACGACACTGTCGGGCGGCGAGGCCCAGCGCGTCAAGCTGGCGCTGGAGCTGTCCAAGCGCGACACCGGCCGCACGCTCTACATCCTGGACGAGCCCACCACCGGCCTGCACTTCGCCGACATCGCGCTCCTGATGAAGGTGCTGCACCAGCTGCGCGACGCGGGCAACACCATCGTCGTCATCGAGCACAACCTGGACGTCATCAAGACGGCCGACTGGCTGATCGACATGGGGCCGGAGGGCGGTGCCGGCGGCGGCACGCTGCTGGTGGCCGGCACGCCCGAGGACGTGGCTGCCTGCGCGGCCAGCCACACGGGGCGCTATCTGGCGCCGCTGCTGAGGCGCTGAGCGCGCGGCCCGCGCCGAGGCGGGTCAGCGCCGGCGCTGGCGGGCGCGGAAGACGACGACCAGCAGGCCCAGCGCCACCATGGCCCAGGTGCCGGGCTCGGGAATGGCCGGCACGCCCTCGCCGGGCGGGTTGGTGTCGGTGGGCACGCGGCCGGGCGGCAGCACGGGGATGCCCGGGTCCACGAAGCCCGGGCCGCCGCCGGGGCCAGGCGCGGGCGGATTGCCGGGCGGATGGATGCCGCCGATGCTGGGGGTCTCGGCCAGCGCCGGCACGCCGGACGCGGTGGCAAAGCTCTCCGGCGCCGGGCCGGCCATGGGGCCGGCAGCGGGCGGCTCGAATTCCAGCGGCGCCTGCTCGCTCTCACGCACCGACGCGACCATGCTGGGCGTGGCGGCCGCGGCCGGCTTCTCCACGCGGCGGATGCGGCTGACGTTGCGGCAGACGGTGGGCACCAGGATGCACTCGCCATCCTCGCAATAGACCAGGCCACGCTCCTGCGTCGTCGGCGCCCACTTGGCGCGCGTCACCGTGCGGCAGACGGAACCGGCGCCGAAGTGCATGTCGCGGATCTCCGGCGCGTAAGACGCGCGGCCCTGGATGGCATCGCGCTCGATGAGGGCGATGTCGTCGTAGCTGCGCGCCTTCATGCGGGCCTTGAGCTTGTCGCGCGTGGCGGCGGGAATGTCCTTGTAGCGATCCACGGCCGCCACCACGTCGCCCATGAAGGGGTTGACGCCCGGACGGTCCCAGCTGCACTGGGGCAGCGTGGCGCCGGCGGAAACGGCAAGGGCGAGGGTGGCGATCAGAGACATTCGTCGGTCCGGAAAAATGCAACGCGCCCGAACCAGGGCGCATGAACTGAATGTTAGGGATGTTCAGGGTTTCCACGCCTTGAGCCCCCCGCAAAGCGGGGGGCCGCGCGCGGTGAGAAAAATCACGCAAATAGCCGGAAACCTTTGTCGGCCCGCGACGGCGTGGCGGCCCGGCATTGCTGCTATCGTGCCGACCGCTTTCCCGCCCTCCCCCATCCGCCATGCCCGATCGCGCCCTGCCGCTGGTGCTCTACGTCGAAGACGACCGCATCCACCTCATCCTGATGGAAGAGGTGTTCCGCGCCCTGCCGGGCTGGGAGCTGCGCTGTGCCGAGAACGGCGCCGAGGCGCTGGCGGCGCTGGCCGAGGGCCGGCCCAGCCTGGTGCTGGTGGACATGAACCTGCCCGACATGACGGGGCTGGACCTGATCGCCCGGGCCCGGGCCGACGCCGGCCTGGGCGAGACGCTGCGGCAGGCGCGCTGGGTGGCGCTGTCGGCCGATGACCCCCGCGACGTCGTGCGCGCCGCGCGCGAGGCCGGCTTTCACGACTACTGGCTCAAGCCCATCGACGTGCCGCGCCTGCAGGCCGCGCTGAACCAGCTGCTGGCCTGAGCCGGCGCCGCAACAAAAAAGCCCGGCATGGCCGGGCTTGGTGGCATGCGCCGCTGGCGCGCTGCCGCTTCACTTCAGGTGGCTGTTGATCAGCTTGGTCATCTCGAACATGTCGGCCTTGGCCTTGCCGAAGATTTCCTTCAGCTTGGCGTCGGCGTTGATGACGCGCTTCTGCAGCTCGTCCTGCAGCTTGTTCTTCTTGATGTACTCCCAGACCTTCTTGGTCACGTCGGTGCGCGGCAGCGGGGCTGCGCCGACGATGGCCGCGAGGGCGGCGCTGGGGGTCAGGGCCTTCATGAAGGCGGCGTTGGGCGTGCGCTTCTTGGCGGGTGCCGCGGCCTTCTTGGCCGGAGCCGCCTTCTTCGCAGCGGGCGCGGCCTTCTTGGCCGGAGCCGCCGCCTTCTTCGCCGGTGCAGCCTTCTTGGCCGGAGCCGCCGCCTTCTTCGCGGGCGCGGCCTTCTTCGCAGTTGCCATGTCGATTCACTCCATCAAAAGTTGTTGATGTGCCGGGTCTGGGTGAAGGCCGCGTAAGCCTTCAATACTCTCTAGCACCCTGCGGCGGCGATGGTACTGCTCTCCCTAGGGGAAGAGAAGGCTTTCCTAGAGGGAATGACCCGCAAAGCCCCATGAAATCGATGCTTGGAGGCCTGGCTTGTCGCGAGGCCGCATCACTCGGGCCTTCGCGAGGCTTGCATGCACGGGCGCTCAGTCGATGTCGCCGGCGCCGGGCGCGCGCTTGCATCCGCTGAACATCGCGCCGACGAGGTTCTCGCGATGCCGCCAGCTCGTCATGACGACGCCGCCCAGATGCGCGCCGACCAGGGCCGCGATGAGCCAGCCCAGGGCCGCGTGCAGCTGCTCCAGCCAGGCATAGCCCCATAGCCATTCGGTCGTGTAGAGCCAGCCGGTGATGGCGACGGCGGCCGCGCACAGCCACAGCAGCAGCGCCATCCAGCCGCCCAGCGGGTTGTGGCCGATGAAGCGCGGCTCGCGGCCGGCGCGCAGCGCGCGCGCATAGGCCAGCACCTCGCGCGGCCCGCGCAGGAACTGCGCGAGGCGCGCATGGCGGCTGCCGACCAAGCCCCAGCCCAGGCGCAACGCGACGGCGGCGAGCGCGACATAACCGGCCAGGTGGTGCACCGCCTCGAAGTCGGCGGGCGCCCGGTGGCCGCTGATCCAGGCCGCCGCGACGGCGCCGGCCAGCGTCCAGTGCAGCGTGCGGACCAGGCCGTCCCAGACGCGGATGCGCATGCCCTACTTCGTGGCCGCGGGCTGTTCGCCTTCGGCATAGACCCGCTCGAAGGTCTTGGGGTTGAAGAAGGCCTCGGCCTTCTTGCCCTGGCCGTCGAAGCCGTAGACCTCGTAGCAGCCGTTGGAGTTCTTCACCTGGCGCACTCGCCAGCCCTCGCCCTCCAGCTTCTTCTGCAGCGCCATCTGCGGCTGCTTCTCTTCCTTGGGCATGGCGGGGCAGGAGACGTTGCCGTGGGCGAAGGCGCCGGAGGCGGCGAGGGCCAGCAGGCCGCAGACGACGAGACGTTGCATGGTTTTCTCCTTGAGGATGAACGTGAGGGTCAGCAGTCCAGCCACATGCGCAGCAGGTTGTGGTACGTGCCGGTCAGGCCGATGACGGCGGGATCGCCCTCGCCCAGCCGGCTGCGCAGGCTCATCAGGTGGGTGTCCATGTCGAACAGCAGCCGGCGCTGCTCGGCGCTGCGCACCATGCTCTGCACCCAGAAGTAGCTGGCCAGGCGCTGGCCGCGCGTGACCGGCTCGACCCGGTGCACGCTGTGGCCGGGGTAGAGGATGAGGTCGCCGGCCGGCAGCTTGACGCGCTGCTGGCCGAAGGTGTCCTCCATCGTCAGCTCGCCGCCCTCGTACTCGTCGGGGTCGGCGAGGAAGAGGGTGCAGGACACGTCGGTGCGCACGCGGCCCTGGCCGTCGCGCAGATAGCGCACGGCGCTGTCGACGTGGTTGCCGAAGCTGTTGGCCGCGCCGCCGTAGCGGTTGAACAGCGGCGGCGAGATGGCCTTGGGCAGCGCGGCCGAGAAGAACAGCGGATGGCGCTGAAGCGCCGGCAGCACCAGCGCCTGCAGCTGCAGCGTGGCCTCGCAGGTCTCGGGCAGCTGCTGGTTGTTCTTGGCCACCGCCGACTGGGAGCCGGCCGTCATGCGGCCGTCTCCCCATGGGGCCTGGGCCAGGATGACCCGGGCCTGGCGCAGTTCGTCGGGCGTGAGGACTTGTGGAACGTGCAGCAGCATGGCTTGCTCTCCGGGGGCTAGAAGCGCATACCCAGCGTGGTCTTCAGCGTGCGGCCCTCGCCCGGCGTGTAGAAGCCGGGGTAGAGCTGGTCGCCATAGACCTTGTTGCCCAGGTTGGTGACGTTGAACTGCAGGAACAGGTCGGCGCTGAGGGTGTACTCGGCCATCGCGTCGAAGGCCACATAGCCCGGCGCCCTGGCGGTCTTGGAGGCCGCGGCGGTGCCGCCCAGCAGCGGATGGTTGACCGACGCGCCGCGTGCACCGGCAGCCACGCGCAGGCTGGGCGTGAACTGGTAGCTCAGCCAGGCCGCCCCGGTGTGCTTGGGCGACAGGCCCACCGGCGCGCCCACCAGCGTCGTGTAGCCGCCGGTCGGGTTGACCGCGGTGCCGACCTTGTCGATGACGGCCTTGTGCAGATAGGAGTAGGAGAGGTAGATCTCCAGCTCCGGCGTGATGCGGCCGACGATGTCGAACTCCAGGCCCTGCGAATGGCGCCGGCCGCTCAGCACGGGGAAGGTGCCGGCAAAGTCGGAGTCGGTGGTGCGTTCGTTGTACTTCTCGGTGCGGAACAGCGCGGCGCGCGTCGACAGCCGGCCATCCAGCCAGTCCAGCTTGGCGCCCAGCTCGATGTTGCGGCTCTTCTCGGCCGCCACGTCGGCGGTCTGCTGCGTCGTGTACTGGTAGGTGTCGGCCGAGGTGTTGAACGACGTGCCCCAGGACAGGTGATAGGACTGGCTGGCCGTGGGCTGGAACAGCACGCCGGCGCGGCCGCTCCACAGCGACGGGTAGGACAGCCGGCTGGACGCGCTGCCGTTGGAGACGTCGGTGCCGGTGTTGGCGTAGGTCACATTGGTCATGTCGGCCTTGACGCGGTCCCAGCGCAGGCCGCCCAGCAGCTTCCACTGCGGCGTCAGCGCGACCAGGTCTTGCGCATAGGCGCCGAAGGACTGGCCGGCGTAGTCGCTGGTCTTGCGGTAGACCGGCAGCGCCGCGGTGACGCGGCCGTTGTTGGGCTGGCCCACCACGACCGTGCCCTTGTTGTAGTTGGTGCCCACCGTGCCCCAGGCGCCGAAGCGGTTGGCGCTCTCGTCGGCGAAGTCCACGCCGGCCAGCACCTCGTGGCGCAGGCCCAGCGCGCGGAAGCTGTTGCTGTAGTCGCTCTGGACGTAGGTGCCGTCGATGTCGTCCTTGCGCGGCGCCAGGCCCACGGTCGTGAGCACGGTGGTCGGGCTCAGCGTGGCCGCGGTCGTGCCGGCGGGGAAGCCGGCCGTCGTGCCCCAGGAGTCGCGCTTGTAGTTGCCCTTGCGGAACTGCGTGCGCAGCTCGCCGCCGCCGTTGAAGCGGTGCGTCCACGAGCCCGTGCCGTAGAAGGCGCGGCCGCGCAGGTAGTCGCTGGCGCTGCCGTAGAAGTTGCCCGGGGCGATCTGCGCGGCCACGCTGCCTTCCAGATAGCGCAGGCTGGACATGGGCCGGTTGTCCACGTCCAGGTAGAACAGCCCCAGCGTGAACTGGTCGTCGCTGTCCAGGCCCCAGCTGATGGTGGGCGCGATGCCGTGCTTGTCGATGCGCGCGCCGCCGTTGTCGGCGGTGTTGAACATCGCGTTGATGCGCAGCGCGCTGTCTTCGCCCAGGCGCTTGTTGAAGTCCACCGTGCTGCGCAGCGCGTCGCCGGAGCCCAGCGTGGTCACCACCTCGGTGAGGTCGGCCAGCTGCGGTTTCTTGTTGACCTGGTTGATGACGCCGCCCGTGGAGCCGCGGCCGAACAGCATGGACGCCGAGCCGCGCATCACCTCGATGCGGTCGTAGTTGAAGCTGTCGCGGTCGTACTGCGACGGGTCTTTCATGCCGTCGATCAGCAGGTCACCGGTCGTCGCCACCGGGAAGCCGCGCATGCGGATGTCCTGGTCGGTGCCGTTCTCGGTGGCGGCGAAGGTGATGCCGGCCGTGTAGTGCAGCGCCTGCTTGAGCGTCTCCAGCTTGGCGTCGTCGATCAGCTTCTCGGTCAGCACGGTGACGGACTGCGGGATGTCGCGCAGGTCCTGCTTGCCCTTGCCGATGCGGGTCTCGGTGGTCTGGTAGTCCTCCTTGCCCTGGGGCTCGGCGCTGGCGCGCGCGCGCACCGTGGGCAGCACGCTCTCCTCCTTGGCGGGCGGCTGCGGCGTGGGGGCGGTCTGCGCCAGCGCGGCCGTGGCGAAGCCGAAGCCGGCCGCCAGCGCGCCCAGGGGCAGCAGGGCCGGGGCCGCCAGCTGCAACGATTTCTTGTTCTTGCGGGACATGGATTTCTCCGAGGGATCGTGAATGGGCATGGCTTTGCCCACGGCGGTGTCCGGCACCGCCCACGGCATGGCTACTTGGGGGAAAGGGGTCGCGTCAGCGGTCGACTTCGTAGGACATCGGTGCGATGACCTCCCACTCGACGGGCTGGCCGTTCTCCATATAGGGGACGAAGCGGGCGCTGCGCATGTCCAGCAGCGCCTGCTCGTCCAGGCGGGCGAAGCCGGAAGACTTGGCCAGCGTGATCTCGCGCGGCAGGCCGCGCACGTCGACGACCACGCGCAGCTGCACGACGCCCGATTCGCGCAGCCGCCTGGACATCACGGGCACCACCGTGCGCGGCTCGCGCAGATAGCGCACCGCGCTGGCCGGGACCTGCCTGATCTGCGGCGCTGGCGGCGGTGCGACCTGGGCGACCTGGGCGACCGGCACGGGCGCCGTCTGCACCGGCGCCAGCACCGGCGGGGGCGGCGGCAGCGCCGCAACGACGGGCGACGGTGCGGGCGCCACCGCGATGGCGATCACGGGCGGCGCGATGGGCATGGTCGCCGGCGCCTTCAGCTCGGGCATGGCGACCGGCAGCGGCGGCTGCGGCCTGGGTGGCTCGGCCGGCGCGATCAGGCGCACGACTACCGGCGCGACGCGGGCCACCGCGCGACGCACATCCTGCACCTGGCTCAGGCCCCAGAAGCCCAGCAGATGCAGCGCGGCAATGCCCGCCAGCAGCAGCCGGCGGCTGCGCGGCGGCTGCGACAGCTCGGCAAAGCTGGGCCGCGCCACGCGGGCTGCGATCGGCAGCGCGGCGGCGGCTACCGGGGTGGGGGCGACAAATGCGAGCGGCTTCACGATGAATCGGGTTCGACTCGGAAAATGTTAACACGAATGCGAACGATTCCCATTTGAACATTGCCGCGCTGCGGTGCGGACGCGACACGAAGCCCCGCGGCGCCCGATATGCTCGCGCCATGACCAAGCTTCTCGTTCGCTGGCTGCTGCTCGCCGGGGCGCTGCTGCTGGTGGCCCACCTCTACCCGGGCGTCGTCGTCAAGAACTTCACGTCGGCGCTGATCGCGGCCCTGGTGCTGGGCCTGTTGAACACGCTGCTGCGGCCCCTGCTGGTGCTGCTGACGCTGCCGGTGACGGTGCTCAGCCTGGGGCTGTTCCTGTTCGTCATCAACGCGCTGATGTTCTGGGCCGCCGCCTCGGTGCTGGACGGCCTGGCCGTGACCGGCTTCTGGGCGGCGCTGATCGGCTCGCTGATCTACAGCCTGTGCGGCATGGTCATCGACGTCGTCATCGAGCGCCTATTCCCGCGGGGATAGGCCCACCCCCTACGGCCTGACGGCCGCCCCCTCAAGGGGGCACTCCCGACGGCCCGGCAAAGCCGGATCCGTGGGAGTCGCGCGAGGGGCGGCGGCGCTGCGCGCGCCTTGAAATACGGTGTGGACGGGCGGGCGAAGCCTCGCCATCCCTTCAGCGGCAACCAGTGGCTCGGCGCCTCTTGCAAGGCCCCGTCAGGCCGTAGGGGGTAGTCTCAATTCGGCAGTTCGACGTCGGGCGGGATGTAGCGGCCCTTGTAGATCTCGGCCAACAGGGACTGGCGCTCGTAGACCAGGGCGCGCAGCCGCGCATCGATGACCGAGGCCTCGACCTGGTCGGCGTCCGGCCCGCGCGACTGGCGCAGGCCGGAGCGCAGGCGGTCGATGGCGCCGTTGAGGTCGCCCGCGGCGGCATGCACCTCGGCCTGGGCGCGCACCGCGCGCAGCGGCTGGTCCAGCTTCTGCCAGATCAGCGCCAGCTGCGACCAGGCATACGAGTCCTTGGGCTGCAGGCTGACATGGGTCTGCAGCGCCTCGGCCGCCTCGCGCAGCGCGGGCGCGCCGGCGCCGGGCACCAGCGCCAGGCCCACCCGCTGCATCAGCATGGGGCGGGACTTCTCGCCCTGCAGGCCGTCCAGCGCCGCGACGCCCTCCATGGGGCGGCCACGGGCCTGGGCCAGCTCGGCGCGCAGATAGGTCAGCTGCCGACGGGCGGCCACCGTCTCCGCGGGGCTGGGGTTGATGAGCTGCAGCGTCACCTCGGCGCTGCGCAGCGTGGCCTCGGCGCGGTCGAAGTTGCGCAGCTTGATGGACGCCAGCGCGGCGGCATAGCGCGCGCCCAGCTGCTCGTAGCCGCCGCTCTCGCGGATGTTGCGGGCACCGGCGTCGTAGTTCTCGAGCACCTTCCAGGCGTCCACGCGCGGGTCCATCAGCACGCGGGCGCGGGCCGCCATCAGCGCATGTTCGGCCAGGCCGCGGGGGCGCGCGAACGGCTCCAGCGCCAGCCGCGTGCGCGCGTCGCCGATGCGCTCGCTTGTCAGCGGGTGGGAGCGCAGGTAGGGAAACGCACCGTTGTCCATCAGGTGGTAGGCCTGCTCCATGCGCTCGAACATGCTGACCATGCCGCTGCCGGCAAAGCCCGCCTCCACCAGCACGTTGAAGCCCACGCGGTCGGCCTCGCGTTCCATGTCGCGCGAGAAGTTCAGCGACATCTGCGTGGCCGCGGCCTGGCCGCCGACGATGCCGGCGTTGGCCAGGTCGATGTTGCCGCGCGACGCGGCCAGCACGCCCAGCAGCAGGCCGGCGATGGCGATCATGCTGTTCTTGGAGTCGCCGGCGATGCGGCGCGCGATGTGGCGCTGCGTGACATGCGAGATCTCGTGGGCCAGCACCGACGCCAGCTCATCGCGCGACACCGTCATCGCGATCAGGCCCAGGTGGGTGCCGATGAAGCCACCCGGCAGCGCGAACGCGTTGACGCTCTTGTCCTCGACGAGGAAGGACTCCCAGGCGAAACGGGCCTGGATGTCCTCGCCGATATGGCCCAGCTTCGTGGACGCGGCCACCAGGGGCTGGAAGATGCCGTCCACATACTCCTGCAGCAGCGGATCCTGCACGACGGCGGGATCCAGGCGGATGGAGCGCATGTAGCGCTCGCCCAGCTGGCGCTCGGCGCCCACGTCCAGGTCCTGCGAGACCGAGTCGCCCAGGGCCGGCAGGTTGACCTGGGCGTTCAGCGGTGCGCCGGGCAGGGCCAGCGTCGCCGCGGCGAGCAGGCTGAGCAGGGGGCGGTGCAGGAGCTTCTTCATCGGGCGGCGGCGCGAGCCGGAGCGGGTCGGGGACCGGGCATCCTATGATGCCTGCAACAGCTTGCCTGTTTGTTTCCAAGCATGATGCAGCCCCTCGTCCAAGGAGTACCTTGGCCGGTCCCCCGGGGGGACGGCGATGCTGGCGGCATCAAGCCGCCAGCACATCGCCAGGCGGGCCGGCTTGGGGCGGCCCGGCGCTCGGCCCGACAAGACCTTCATTCACGGACGACATGAGCCATCCACTCACCCATTTCGACGCCCAGGGCCAGGCCCATATGGTGGACGTGTCGGCCAAGGCCGAGACGCACCGCGTGGCCGTGGCCGCCGGCGAGATCCGCATGAGGCCCGAAACCTTCGCACTGATCGCCAGCGGCACGGCCAAGAAGGGCGATGTGCTGGGCGTGGCGCGCATCGCGGCCATCCAGGGCGCCAAGCGCTGCAGCGACCTCGTGCCGCTGTGCCATCCGCTGCCCATCACGCGCGTGGCGGTGGACTTCGACCTCGACGAGGCCGGCAGCCGGGTGTTGTGCCGCGCCCAGGTGGAGACGCTGGGCCGCACCGGCGTCGAGATGGAGGCGCTGTGCGCCGTGCAGTTGGGCCTGCTGACCATCTACGACATGTGCAAGGCCGCCGACCGCGGCATGGTCATCGCCGAGGTGCGGGTGCTGGAGAAGCAGGGCGGCAAGAGCGGCGACTGGCGCGCCGCGTGAACAGCCCCTAACGAAGCGTCCGCCAGTCCAGCACGGCCGAGGCCGGCTGGCATTGCGGCATGGCCGGCGCGGAGGCGGCGTCGCCGCAGCTCGCGAACCAGGTGTCGCCGGTCGGGTTGCGGAACTCGCGCAGCCGGTCGGCCACATAGCGGGCGCCCTCCACGTCGCCCGTCGCCTCCAGCGAGCGCGACCAGTGCATCAGCAGCCGTGCATCCACCAGGCTGAAGGCCGTGCGGCGCGTCGCGGCCAGGGCCTGCCGGCCGGGCGGGAAGGTGGTGGCGGCCGCGTAATCGGCCTGGTGGCCGAAGAACGGCGAGCGCTGGCCCGCGGCGATGCGCTCGTCCAGCGGGCCGGCATCGGCCGGCGGCGCGTAAATGACGACGATGCGCTGGTAGTCCCAGACGGCGAAGGCGCTGCCGGCGATCAACAGGCCGCCGACCACTTGCCAGGGGCGGGCCGAGGCCGGTGCCGCGTGAGCACCACCCGCCGGCAGGGCCAGGCCCAGTGCGAAACAGGCCGGCAGCAGGAAATAGGCATACCAGAGCGGGTACTCCAGCAGGCTGTGCAGCGCGATGGTCAGCACCAGCATCAGCGCCGCGCGACGCAGCGGCGCATCCGCGCCGGCGCGCGCCGCGCCGCGCCAGGCCAGCCACAGCGCCCAGGCCAGCAAGGCCAGCACCACGCCTGCCCAGGGCAGGCCCAGCTCGACGGCCAGCTGCGAGGGCAGGTTGTGCGTGTGGTCGAAGAAGGCGACGGGCCGGTCCGGGAAGGGCGTCAGGCTCCAGGCGACATTGAACTCGCCCCAGCCCACGCCCAGCAGCGGGTTGGCCAGCGTCAGCGCCCAGGCGTCGCGCAGGATGGCCAGCCGCGACGGCGAGCCGGCGCCCTCGGCGAGGCGTGAGGCGGCGCCGAAGGCATGGCCCTCGGCCGACCATTGCGCCATCAGCCACCAGCTGACGCCCAGCATCAGCGGCGTGGCGAGCAGCGCCAGGCGGGCCGAGCGCGAGAGCTGACGGTCCACCAGACCCCAGACGGCCAGCATCGCAATGCCGATGAAGCCGGTGCGCGAGGCGCTCAGCACGACGGTGAAGACGCAGGCGAACAGCAGCGGCACGAGCAGCCCACGCCAGCCGCGCCTCTCGGTGACGAAGACGGCGGCGACCGAGGCCCACATCATCAGGCTGGCGAGGTGGTTGGGCTGGCGCAGGTTGCCCACCGCGCGGCCCGGGATGCCGGAGCGGGCGATGACGGTACCGTCGGCCCAGGCCGGCAGGAACACCTGCACCAGGCTGACGGCCACGCTGGCCAGGCCGGCCGCGAGCAGGCCCCAGCACAAGGCCTCGGCGGCCAGGCCGCGCTGCTCGCGCGACAGGCCCTGGGCCACCAGCAGCACAGCCAGGCCGGCGCCGAGGATGGCGGTGGCGCCCAGGCCCAGCGACGACGGCAGCCCGCGCCAGAGCACCGAACTCAGCGGCGCGACCAGCAGCAGCGCCAGCGCCAGCGCCGCGGGGCTTTTCAGCCCGTTGCGCCAGCCGGGCGTGGCGCGGGCCAGCAGCAGCAGCGCCAGGCCCCAGCCGGCCAGGGCCAGCAACTGGTTATAGAGCGTGGCCGACGGGGTCTGGTTGAAGGCCAGCAGCGGCGGGAGCGCGGCGGCGAGGATGAGGCCCAGCGGTGCGGCATCGACCGGGGCGGGGGGCTGGGAGGACATGGGCGCGGATGATGGCATGGCGCAGGACTGGAGCGATTGTCCCGCTGCCTTCTGGTGCCCCCCGGGCATGGCACCGCCGGACAACGAAAAAGAGGGCCAGAGGCCCTCTTTTGGATGGTGGCGACGCCGGGGCGACTTAGCTGCAGGTCGGAGCCGTGGCCGCCTTGTTGTTCTTCGTGATGCTGGAGATGACCGAGGCATCAACGTTGGCAGCTTGCATATCGGTGCCGGCGTTCCAGACGACGGTGTTCGCATCGGCCGTCGGCTCAAAGCAAATCTTGGCGCCGTCAACGCCCGTGCCAAGACCGGTGGCCAGCGTGATCGTGATGATGCCGTTAGTGGTCGAAATGCCCGCCACTTCCTTGGTCACGCCGCCGGTCACGTTAGCAGGAACGCCATTGCTCCCGCCATCGCAATCCGTCAGGGCGCCGGTCTCCTGAGCGCACAGGCCAACCGCCGTCTTCACGGAGTCCGCCGCCGTGATCGCGTTGCCGACCTTGGCCTTGATGGTGTAGTTCTTGTACTGCGGAATCGCCACGGCAGCCAGGATGCCGATGATGGCGACGACGATCATCAGTTCGATCAGGGTGAAGCCTTGTTGGGCGCGTGCTTTCAGGTTCATGTCGGAACTCCAGTCAGAGTGGGTGGGAGGAGGCACAACCCTCTTATGCAGGGGGCGTGCCAGGTTTTTGGCCCCACCAGCCCGTGCGAAAGCGCACGAACAGCCGGGCAGCCTGACAAAAATGGTCACTTCGGACTGACGCATTCCGTCATTTCGGCCGCACGGGCCAGGATTTGTCAGACGTAAGCAAATGCATCGACGGCACGGGACGTACGGGAGGGCCCTGGCGCACGCCGGGCGCTGCGCTCAGACGCCGCGTTGGGCCCCGAGCCAGCCGGCTCAGAGCGGCATGGACTGCCCGGCCTGCAGCGCGCTGATGCGGTGCGGGCTGCCCAGCGCCTGCACGCCCTGCATGACCGCCTCGACCTCGCCGGGCTTGATGTGGGTGATGCGCACGTCGACGCTGCCGGCCAGCTGCGCCAGTTCGCGGCCCAGCTCGCGCGGGCACAGGTGCTTGCTGACCTGGGCGACCTCGGCCTCGTCGTCGCTGAAGGCCGTCTCGATGACCAGGTGGGACAGGCGCAGCTCGGCCAGCCGGCGCCACAACGCCGGGTTGGGGCCGGTGTCGCCGGTGAAGACCCAGTGGGCATGAGCGGCGGCGGCGCCGGCGTCCACGGCGAAGCCGACGGCCGGCACGGTGTGGGCGGCCGGCAGCACCTCGATGACGCGGCCGCCAAGGTCCAGGCGCTCGCCGATCTGGAAGGGGTGCAGCGACAGCACCGGCGCCGCGGCCGTGGGCAGTGCCGTGAAGTCGGGCCAGATGACGCCGTTGAAGATGTGCCGGCGCAGCGCGTCCAGCGTCTCGGGCAGCGCGTGGACCTGGATGGGCGGGCGGCCGGCGGCGACGCGCAGGCGCAGCACGGCGTCGGCCAGCAGCGGGATGCCCAGCACATGGTCCAGGTGGGAGTGGCTGAGCAGGATGTGGTCGATGGCGGCCAGGGCCTGCAGCGGCAGGTCGCCCACGCCGGTGCCGGCGTCGATGAGCACATCGTCGTCGAGCAGGAAGGCGGTGGTCTTGTAGCCGGCGGCAATGGCGCCGGAGCAGCCCAGGACGCGGATGTTCATGCGGTGCGTGGCTTGGATGGAGTGCCACGCGTCGGGCGAGGCTGTGCCAGGAATGTACGCAGCGCCCGCCGGGCCGTGGCGGTCGGATTACCGGGTTGGAGGGAGGCCGTGCGTGAGGAAATCACAGCGGGCGGCGCCGCCTCTGCGCTGGCAGCATAGCCCCCTCGAGAGGGCCCGAGCCGAGTGGGGATTCAGCCCTGGACGAACTGCATCTGCGTGCCGGCCAGCTCGAGCAGGTCGCCGCTGCGCAACGCGATGGACTCGCCGGTCAGCGGGATGCCGTTGACGCTGGGGCGCTGCGCGCCCTCGACATGGGCGAACACATAGCCAGTGGGGCGCTTGGTGATGGAGGCCACCTGCACACCGGGCTTGCCCAGCGTCGTGACGACCTTGGTCAACGCCACCTCGCGGCCGGCGGCGGCACCCGTCAGCACCTTGATGGTGGCCGGGCCTATGCCGGCGCCGCCCAGCGCGCCGAAGGAGGAGCTCAGGCCCAGGCTGGCAGGCGCGCCAGACCCGGGCTTGAGGATCATGGTCTTCTCGTAGTCGCCGCCCTCGTTGAGCAGGAACTTGATCTTGTACTTGCCGATTTCGACGGTGTCGTTGTCGGCCAGCAGCTGCTTCTTGATGGCCTTGCCGTTGATGTAGGTGCCGTTGGTGGAGTTCAGGTCTTCGATGAAGACGTCGGCACCGACCATCTGCAGCACGGCGTGCTCGCCGCTGACGGCGAGGTTGTCGATGACGATGTCGTTGTACGGCCGCCGACCGAGCGTGGTCTTGTCCTTGGTGATCTGGACTTCCTTGATCACGACGCCGTCGAGCGAAACCACCAGTTTGCCCATGTATGACCTCAAGTTCTGTTGTGCTTGCCGCGACTGTTCAGGCAAGGGAGTCCTTGCCGCCACGCCGTCCGAAGGGCCACCAGCCCCGTCCCTCGCTGCGTTGGCGGCCCTCGGCGCGGGCCAGGATGAGCGCGATGTTATCGCGCCCGCCCTGGTCGTTGGCCGCCGCGACCAGCGCGCGCGCGGCCTCGGGCAGGGCCGCATGGGCGTTCAGCAGGTTGGCGAGGCTGTCGTAGTCCAGCATGTCGGACAGGCCGTCGGAGCACAGCAGAAAGGTGTCGCCGGGCTGCACCTCGTGCAGGTGCAGCTCCATCAGCACGGTGTCCTCGACGCCGACGGCGCGAGTGACGAGATTCTTGTTGCTGGAGAAGGCGGCTTCCTCGGGGGTCAGCAGGCCGGCGTCGATCTGCTCCTGCAGCAGCGAGTGGTCGCGCGTGATCTGCATCAGGCGCCCGGCGCGCAGCCGGTAGGCGCGCGAGTCGCCCACATGCCCCAGCAGCAGGCCCTCCGGCCGGAACACGCCCAGCACCAGCGTCGTGCCCATGCCGGCATAGCGCGGGTTGGTGTTGGCGGCGTTGAAGATGGCGCGGTTGGCGTTGTCGACGCAGATGTCCATCGCGCGCCTGACCTCGCCGGCGCGGGCCTCGCGGCCGGCGCCCTTGAGCCAGCGGCCCAGCTCGCTGCTGACGAAGCCGGTCAGCATCTGGCTGGCCACTTCACCGGCGTTGTAGCCGCCCATGCCGTCGGCCAGCACGACCAGGCCGGCGGCCTCGTCCAGCGCGACCGAATCCTCGTTGTTGTCGCGCGCCCGGCCCACGTCGGTGGCGCTAAAGAACTCCAGGGTCATGAGGCTTGGCGAGGGTCGGGTGGCGCGGCGTCGGGGCCGGGGGAGCGCGGATTCTGCCCTGCTTCCTCGGGCGTCAAACGCAGTGTTTGTGCGAAGGTTTTCGCGAACGCGGGGTCCTCGGGCGTGCCGGCCTGCGGCGCAGCGGGCTCGGCCTGCAGCGTCATGACGAGCACCGCCTCGAGGTCGCGCGCCATCTGTTCGCCCGAGGGGTAGCGCAGCTCGGGGCGCTTCTCCAGCGCCACGGCCAGCACCAGGGCCAGGGCCTCGGGCAGGCTGGGGCGCTGGGTGCGCACGTCGGGCGCAGGCTCGGTGGCGATCTGCTGCATCAGCCGCGCCATCGAGTCGCCCTGGTGCGGCAGGCTGCCGGTCAGCAGCTGATAGAGCAGCACGCCCAGCGAGTAGAGGTCGCTACGGCCGTCCACCGTCAGGCCGGCGAGCTGCTCGGGCGACATGAAGGACGGCGTGCCCAGCACCAGGCCGGTGCGCGTGCGGCTGCCGTCGCCGACGCGGGCGATGCCGAAGTCCATCAGCTTGAGCCCGCCGTTGACGCGGTCCAGCATGACGTTGGCCGGCTTGATGTCGCGGTGGATGACGCCCTGACTGTGCGCATAGTGCAGCGCGCGCGCCAGCCGCGCGCCCAGTTGCACGACCTCGCGCGCCGGCAGCAGCTGGCCGGGCCGGGTGAACAGACTGAGGTCGCGGCCCAGCACGTACTCCAGCGCCAGCCAGGCGTCGTTGCCGTCCTGGCCGGCGTCGACGACCTGCAGGATGTCGGGATGATCCAGCGCCCTCGCCGCACGCGCCTCGCGCATGAAGCGCTCGCGCACATCGGACAGGTCCTCGGCCGAAAACTCGCGGCTCAGCGCCAGCCGCTTGATCGCGACCTGGCGGCCGGTGGAGCGCTGCGTGGCCTTGTAGACGATGGCCATCGCGCCGCGGCCGATCTCGGCGCCGAGGTCGAAATCCCGCAGATCCGGCGCGCCGTCCGCGGCCTGCGGCAGCGCCTCGTCAGGCGTCGGGGCTGGCGGTTCGGCGGGTGGCGGCTCGGTGGACGGCGCATCCGCGCCGCGGCCGATGAGGCGCTGCCAGAACCCGGGTTTGCCGCTAGCCATGACGGCGATCTTAGGGGGCCGCGGGCCGGGTGCGGCGCGCCAGCGCCAGGCCGACCGCCACGACCAGCACCGCGCCAGCGATGCTGACCAGGTAGTCCAGGCCGTGCAGGTTGATCTCAAACCAGTCGTGCACGGTGGCGTCGGTCGTGACCATCTCGCCGGCGACGAAGCCCAGCAGCGCCGCGCCCAGCGTGATGATGGCCGGGAAGCGCTGCATCAGCTTCAGCAGCAGCGTGCTGCCGAAGATGATGAGCGGGATGGACAGGCCCAGGCCGATGAGCAGCAGCACCGGCCGCATCGGCGGCGCGGCGGCGCTGGCCGAGGCGGCGATGGCGACGACGTTGTCCAGGCTCATTGCCAGATCGGCAAGCAGGATGGTGCGCACAGCGGCCCACAGGCCGTGGGCCTCGCGGACTTCGGCCTCCTCGTCGGCCTGGCTCATCAGCTTGACGCCTATCCACAGCAGCAGGGCCGCGCCCACCAGTTTCAGCCCCGGCAGCTGCAGCAGCTCGATGGCAAACAGCGCCAGCACGACGCGCATCAGGATGGCCGCCGCGGCGCCGCCGAAGATGGCGCGCCGCTGCTGGCGCGGCGGCAGGCTGCGCGTCGCCAGCGCGATGACGACGGCGTTGTCGCCCGACAGCAGCAGGTCGGCCCAGACGATCTTCAGCAGCGCGAAGAAGAACGTGGCGTCGAGGTGTTCCATGGATCAGCAATAAAAAAGCCGCCGGGGTGGCCCGACGGCTTGGCTCTTCTAAGAGACGGTACGGGTGCTCACCCGATTACAGCAGGCCCTTGAGCAGCTTGCCCATCTCGGACGGGTTGCGCGTGATCGTGAAGCCGCACTCTTCCATGATGGCGAGCTTGGCATCGGCCGTGTCGGCGCCGCCCGAGATCAGCGCGCCGGCGTGGCCCATGCGCTTGCCCGGAGGGGCGGTGACGCCGGCGATGAAGCCGACGATGGGCTTCTTCATGTTGGCCTTGCACCAGCGCGCGGCTTCCGCCTCGTCCGGGCCGCCGATCTCGCCGATCATGATGACGGCGTCGGTGTCCGGGTCGTCGTTGAAGGCCTTCATCACGTCGATGTGCTTGAGGCCGTTGATCGGGTCGCCGCCGATGCCCACGGCCGACGACTGGCCGATGCCCAGCTCGGTCAGCTGCGCCACGGCTTCATAGGTCAGCGTGCCGGAGCGCGACACGACGCCGACGCGGCCCTTGCGGTGGATGTGGCCGGGCATGATGCCGATCTTGATCTCGTCGGGCGTGATCAGACCCGGGCAGTTGGGGCCCAGCAGCAGCGTGCGCTTGCCGCCGGCGGCTTCCTTGGCCTTCATCTTGTTGCGCACTTCCAGCATGTCGCGGACGGGAATGCCTTCCGTGATGCAGATCGCCAGGTCCAGGTCGGCCTCGACGGCCTCCCAAATCGCGGCGGCGGCGCCCGCGGGCGGCACGTAGATGACCGAGACGGTCGCGCCGGTCTGCGAGGCGGCTTCCTTGACGGTCGCGTAGATGGGGATCTCGGAGAACTTCTCGCCGGCCTTCTTGGGGTTCACGCCCGCGACGAAGGCGTTCTTGCCGTTGGCATAGGCCTGGCAGCCCAGCGTGTGGAACTGGCCGGTCTTGCCGGTGATGCCCTGGGTGATGACCTTGGTGTCTTTGTTGATGTAGATCGACATGGTGTGGAACTCCTGGGCTTACTTGACGGCGGCGACGATCTTGGTGGCCGCTTCGGCCATCGTGTCGGCGGCGATGATGGGCAGGCCGGATTCGGCCAGCATCTTCTTGCCCAGTTCTTCGTTGGTGCCCTTCATGCGCACGACCAGCGGCACGGACAGGTTCACGGCCTTGCAGGCGGTGATGACGCCCTCGGCGATGGTGTCGCACTTCATGATGCCGCCGAAGATGTTCACGAGGATGCCCTTCACGCTCTTGTTCTTGAGCATGATCTTGAAGGCCTCGGTCACCTTCTCGGCCGTGGCGCCGCCGCCGACGTCCAGGAAGTTGGCCGGCTCGCCGCCGAACAGCTTGATGGTGTCCATCGTGGCCATGGCCAAGCCGGCGCCGTTCACCAGGCAGCCGATGTTGCCGTCCAGGCTGATGTAGGCCAGGTCGAACTTGGAGGCCTCGACTTCAGCCGGGTCTTCCTCGTCGAGGTCGCGGTAGGCGACGATCTCGGGGTGACGGAACAGCGCATTGGCGTCGAAGTTGAACTTCGCGTCCAGGGCCATCAGGTTGCCCTTGCTGTCGCGGTTCAGCGGGTTGATTTCCACCAGCGCCGCGTCGGTGTCCATGTAGCACTTGTAGAGCTTGGCGAACAGGTCGACGGCCTGGTCCACCGTGTGGCCTTCCATGCCGATGGCGGCGGCCACCTTCTTGCTCTGCTCGGCGGTGATGCCGGTCAGCGGGTCGATCATCTCGGTGATGATCTTCTCGGGCGTGCTGTGGGCCACCTCTTCGATGTCCATGCCGCCTTCGCTGGACGCGATCAGCGCGACCTTCTGCGTGGCGCGGTCGGTCACCAGGGAGATGTAGAACTCCTTGCCGATGTCGGCGCCGTCCTCGATGTACAGGCGGCGCACCTTCTGGCCTTCGGGGCCGGTCTGGTGCGTGATCAGCTGCATGCCCAGGATGGCCTCGGCCTTGGCCTTCACGTCCTCGATGGTCTTGGCGACCTTGACGCCACCGCCCTTGCCGCGGCCACCCGCATGGATCTGGGCCTTGACGACCCAGACCGGGCCGCCCAGCTTCTGGGCGGCTTCGACGGCTTCCTGCACGGTGAAGGCCGGAATGCCGCGCGGCACGGGCACGCCGAACTGGCGCAGGATTTCTTTGCCCTGGTATTCGTGAATTTTCATGGCTGGGTCTTTCGGGTCGGGGAAGTCAGGAAACGGTCGCGGCGGCCTCTGGGGTGGCCAGATGCCAGCGGGGATAGAACTGGGCGACGGTGGCGCCGTCGCGGCGCAACGCATGGCAGCGGTCGAGCTGGAAGGGCGGGTTGCCGGAGGCATCGCCCTCGCGGGTGTCGATGACGGAGCCGGCCAGCGCCTGGATGACGGCCGTGGGCAGCACCTGGCACAACTCGGTCAGATGGGTGCAGCCGCGCGTCGCGGCCAGGCGTTCATGCACGGCCTGGCGGAAACCCTTCATCAGGTTCAGGCCGACCAGCCGGGCATAGGCGTCGCCATGTGCGTCGCAGGCGCCCGGATACGGCATCCAGAGCGTCTCGGACGTGGCGGCCGTGATGGTGAGCGCCGCGTCCACCGTCAGGTTCAGGCGCATCTCGTGGATGGGGTCGCCGGCCTTGCGCGGCACGCCGGCCAGCGGCACGTCGTGCGACTTGGTGTCGGTCAGGCAGGCTTCCACGTCGAACAGGCCGTCATCGCGCGCAAACACCTGCACATCGAGGGCGCGACGGTGCAGCGGGCGGCGCGTGGCGGACGGGTGGGCGACGGGCATGAAACGGGATGGGCGGATGAACCCGGCCGGTGCCGGGACGGGGGTCAAACCGGCTTCTGCAGCGCCTTGCCGACATCGGCAAAGGGCTTGTAACCGGGTGAACCCTCGTTTTTTGGGCAGCCGGCAATGTAGCACGGAGGGGAAAACTCCCCTTCTGCGCTTGGTCAAACGGTGTTCAGCCGCGCAGCAGCCGGCGCACCAGCTCGGCGGAAAAACCCCGGGCCAGCAGGAAGCGGCTCTGGCGTGCCTGTTCGGTGGCGCCGCGCTCCGGCTCCGGGCCGAAGCGCTTGAGCCAGACCTCGCGCGCCCGCTCCAGCTCGGTTTCGCGCAGCAAGGCCCGCTGCTGGGCGTCCAGTTTCAGCCCATGCTGGGCGAGTTCCTGCTCTATGCGCTGGATGCCGAAGCGGCCGGCGCGGACATGCAGGCGGGATTCGACGAAGCGCGTCTCGTCGAGATAGCCCGCAGCGGCCAGGCTGTCCAGCAGCGCATCGACGGCCGCCTCGGTGATGTCGGCGGCCTCGGCCGCATCCTCGGGCGCGGCGTGCGAGCCGGCCTGCGCAGCCGCGCGCGAGCGGCGCTCGATGCTCAGCAGCTTGCGCCGCAGCTCGGCGCGGCTGTGCTCGCGCTGGGCCAGCAGGGCTATGGCGCGGGCCTTCAGCGACAGGGGCGTGCGCGCCATGTCAGGCCTTCACCGGGTTGAGCGGCCGGCCAGGGCCCGGCCGGCACTCTTCATCCTTCATCCGGGCCCGGCCGACATGAACCGGCACGGCGCCGGTCACGCCTTGTCGGCCTTGCCCTCGGCCTCGCCCAGCGGCGCGACGCCAACCGCCTCGCGGATGCGGTTCTCGATCTCACGGGCCACATCGACGTTCTCGCGCAGGAACTCGCGGGCGTTGTCCTTGCCCTGGCCGATCTTCTCGCCCTTGTAGGCATACCAGGAGCCGGACTTCTCGACGATCTTGTGGGCTACGCCCATGTCGACGATCTCGCCCTCGCGGCTGATGCCTTCGCCGTAAAGGATGTCGAACTCGGCGGTCTTGAACGGCGGGCTGACCTTGTTCTTGACGACCTTGACCTTGGTCTCGGAGCCGATGACTTCCTCGCCCTTCTTGATGGAGCCGATGCGGCGGATGTCCAGGCGCACGGAGGCGTAGAACTTCAGCGCATTGCCGCCGGTAGTCGTTTCGGGCGAGCCGAACATGACGCCGATCTTCATGCGGATCTGGTTGATGAAGATGACCATGCAGTTGGTCTTCTTGATCGTGGCGGTCAGCTTGCGCAGCGCCTGGCTCATCAGGCGGGCCTGCAGGCCGGGCAGGCTGTCGCCCATCTCGCCTTCGATTTCGGCCTTGGGCGTCAGCGCGGCGACCGAGTCGACGACGATGAGGTCCACCGAGCCGGAGCGCACCAGCGCGTCGACGATTTCCAGCGCCTGCTCGCCGGTGTCGGGCTGGCTGATCAGCAGGTCCTGCAGGTTGACGCCCAGCTTCTGGGCGTACTGCACGTCCAGCGCATGCTCGGCGTCGATGAAGGCGCACACGCCCTGCAACTTCTGCATCTCGGCGATGACCTGCAGCGTCAGCGTGGTCTTGCCGGACGACTCGGGGCCGTAGATCTCGACGACGCGGCCGCGCGGCAGGCCGCCGACGCCCAGCGCGATGTCCAGGCCCAGCGAGCCGGTGGAAACGACCTGGATGTCCTCGATGACCTCGCCCTCACCGAGACGCATGATGGAACCCTTGCCGAACTGCTTTTCGATCTGGGCGAGGGCGGCCTGCAAGGCCTTGGCTTTTTCGGTGTTGAGGGCTTTGACCGGGGCGTCCATGCGAATCTCCGTGGGGAATGGCCGAATTATGGGGCAATCTGTATATTTGTACAGTGCTTCATCCGCCGACTTGAGGACGGTCGGGGATGGAATGGCATCCTAGGGCCGGGGTGGCTCATGGCGTGAGCCACTCAACGACCACATAACATCGCCCCAGGAGACAAGACCATGCGCATCCTGATTGCCGAAGACGACCAAGTGCTGGCCGACGGGCTGTTGCGGGCGCTGCGCGCGTCCGGTTACGCGGTGGACCGCGTCGCCACCGGCAGCGAGGCCGACACGGCGCTGGCCACGCACGAGTTCGATCTCGTCATCCTGGACCTGGGCCTGCCGCGCCTGCATGGGCTGGAGGTGTTGCGCAAGCTGCGCGCACGCGGCTCGACGATGCCGGTCCTGATCCTGACCGCGGCGGACAGCGTCGAGCAGCGCGTCAAGGGGCTGGACCTGGGCGCCGACGACTACATGGCCAAGCCCTTCTCGCTGCAGGAGCTGGAGGCGCGCGTGCGGGCGCTGACCCGGCGCGGCCTGGGCACGGCCAGCAGCATCATCAAGCATGGGCCGCTGAGCTTCGACGCCACCGGCCGCGTGGCCTACATCAACGAGCAGATGCTGGAGCTGTCGGCGCGCGAGCTGTCGCTGCTGGAGGTGTTGCTGCAGCGCGCCGGCCGCCTGGTCAGCAAGGACCAGCTGGTCGAGCGGCTGTGCGAATGGGGCGAGGAGGTCTCGAACAACGCCATCGAGGTCTATATCCACCGGCTGCGCAAGAAGATCGAGCAGGGGCCGATCCGCATCGCGACCGTGCGCGGCCTCGGCTACTGCCTTGAAAAAATTCCGTCCTGATTGATGCCCAACAAGGACGGTGCCAGCCCGCAGCAGGGCTCGCTGTTCGGCGAGATCCTGGACTGGATGCTCGCACCGCTGCTGCTGATCTGGCCGATCAGCGTGGCCCTGACCTGGCTGGTGGCGCAGGGCATCGCCGGCCGCCCCTATGACCGCGAGCTGGGCGAGACGGCGCGCAGCCTGGGGCAGCAGGTGGCGACCGCGACGCCGGCGACCCTGGGCAGGGGCAAGGACCGCTATGCCCTCGCGCCCGAGGCGGCGGCGCTGCTGCGGGCGGACGCGTCGGACACGGTCTACTACCAGGTGCTGGGCCTGCGCGGCGAGCTGCTCAGCGGCGATGCGACGCTGCCGGTGCCCACCGAGGACGCGCCCGTCGCGCCCTGGGAGCTGCATTTCCGCGACGACGAGGTGGGCTCCGACGCGGTCCGGGTCGCCTATCTCTGGGTGGCGCCGGCGGGCCAGGCCGGGTCGGGCCGGACCATGCTGGTGCAGGTGGCTGAGACCATGGGCAAGCGGGCGCGGCTGACCAACGAGATCATCAAGGGCGTCATCCTGCCGCAGTTCGTCATCCTGCCGCTGGCCGTGCTGCTGGTGTGGCTGGCGCTGGCGCGCGGCATCTCGCCGCTCAACGAGCTGCAGCGGCGCATACGCTCGCGCGAGAGCTCCGACCTGTCGCCCATCGACGAGCAGCGCGTGCCCGACGAGGTGGCGCCGCTGGTGCGCGCCATCAACGACCTGCTGGCGCGGCTGGACTCGTCGATGAGCCGGCAGAAGCATTTCCTCGCCGACGCGGCCCATCAGCTGAAGACGCCGCTGGCCGGCCTGCGCACCCAGGCCGAGCTGATCCAGCGCGAGATCGACGCCGGCCGCGCCTCGCCGGAGGAGATGAAGCGCTCGCTGGCGCAGATCGCCCGTGCCAGCGAGCGGGCGGCGCACATGGTCAACCAGCTGCTGGCGATGGCGCGCGCCGAGGACGTCGAGCAGGCGCTGCGGCGCGAGCCGGTCAACCTGGCCGAGATCGCCATCGACACGGTGCGCGACTTCGTGCCGCGCGCGCTGGAGCGTCGCATCGACCTGGGCTATGACGGCGTGGTGCCCGACGACAGCCGGCTGCGCGTGCACGGCCAGCCGGTGTTGCTGGGCGAGCTGATCCGCAACCTCGTCGACAACGCGCTGCTGTACACGCCGGCCGGCGGGCTGGTGACGGTGCGTGTCGTCGAGGACCCCTTCGGCCAGGTCGTCGTGCTGCAGGTTGAGGACAGCGGGCCGGGCATTGCGCCGGGCGAGCGCGAGAAGGTCTTCCAGCCCTTCTACCGGTCGCTGGGCAGCGGCGTGGAGGGCTCGGGGCTGGGGCTGGCCATCGTGAAGGAGATCGTGCAGCAGCACGAGGCCGAGATCACGCTGGATGACACCCGCCTGCGCCGCATCGTCGGCTCGGAGGCGGGCGGCGAGTGGCCGGACGGCCAGGGGACGGGCGCGCGCTTCACGATCCGGTTCCCGGCCCTGCCCCTGCCCGCGGACCGGCCGGGCGCCTGAATCCCTGCCGGGCGCGATCGCCCGGTGCCCGCGGCACGGGCTGGGCTCAGGAGGTCTTCACCAGCTTCCTGGCCCGCGCGATCGACATCAGCAGACCCAGCGACAGCCCCAGCGTCACCATGGCCGTGCCGCCATAGCTGATGAAGGGCAGCGGCACGCCGACGACGGGCAGGATGCCGCTGACCATGCCCATGTTGACGAAAACATAGGTGAAGAAGGACAGCGTCACCGCGCCCGCCATCAGCCGCGAGAACAGCGTGGGCGCTTCGGTCGCGATCATCAGCCCGCGCAGGATCAGCGCCGTGAAGCCGGCCAGCAGCGCCAGCGCGCCCAGGAAGCCGAACTCCTCGCCGAAGGCCGCGAAGATGAAGTCGGTGGTGCGCTCGGGGATGAACTCCAGGTGGGTCTGCGTGCCCTGCATGAAGCCCTTGCCGGTCAGGCCGCCGGAGCCGATGGCGATCTCGCCCTGGATGATGTGGAAGCCCTTGCCCAGCGGATCCTTGGACGGGTCCAGCAGCGTGCAGACGCGGTGCTTCTGGTATTCCTTGAGCACCGGCCAGGTCACGTCGGGCTCGCAGATGCGGTCCTCGCTGAGCACCAGCGTCGTGATGCCGGCGGCCGCCAGCACCAGCGCCGGCACGATGAGCTTCCACGGCAGGCCGGCAAAGAAGATCACGTACAGGCCCGCGGCCAGCACCAGCAGGCTGGTGCCCAGGTCGGGCTGCTTGGCGATCATCAGGAAGGGCAGCAGCAGCAGCGCGAAGGCGGCGATGAAATCGGGCCAGCGCAGCAGCCCCTCGCGCTTCTGGAACCACCAGGCCAGCATCAGCGGCGTGGCGATCTTCAGCAGCTCGGAGGGCTGGATCTGCGTGATGCCCACGTTGAGCCAGCGCGTGGCGCCCTTCTTCGTGATGCCGAACAGCGCCGTCGCGACCAGCAGCGTCACGCCGAACACATAGAGCGGGATGGCCAGCGTCATCAGCCGCTGCGGCGGGATCTGCGCCACCAGGAACATCAGGCCCAGGCCCAGCAGCATGTTGCGGCCGTGGTCCACGAAGCGAGTGCCGTGGTCGTAGCCGGCCGAGTACATGCACAGCAGGCCCCAGAAGCACAGCCACAGCACGGTCAGCAGCAGCGGGGCGTCGAAGCCGCTGAGCCAGGGCTTGAGCCGGCTCATCAGCGGCGGGCGTTCGATGATGACGGTCATCGCGAGGCTCCCGAGGCAGGTGCGGAGGCGGCGGCGGGCGCCGAGGCGGCCTGGCCGGGCAGCGGCACGTCGGCGGCGCGGCGCGGCGTGCCGATGGGCGCGTAGGTCTGCCCCAGCTGCGTCCTGGCGATGTCTTCCTCGCTGGGATAGGTGCCGGTCAGCAGGTAGTCGAACACGCGGCGTGCGATGGGCGCGGCCGCGGCCGAGCCCCAGCCGGCGTTCTCGACGATGACGGCCAGCGCCACCTCGGGCCGGTCCACCGGCGCGAAGCCCACGTACAGCGAGTGGTCGCGCTTGCGTTCGTCCGCCTTGATGTCGCGGTAGCGCTCGCCGGCGCGCAGGCTGACGGCCTGGGCCGTGCCTGTCTTGCCGCCGCTCTGGTAGGCGGCGCCGGCGAACACCTGACGCCCCGTGCCCTCCAGCGTCACGCCGTTCATCGCGTTGCGGATCACGTCCACGTCGGCGGGCCTGAGCGGCAGCGGCTCCAGGGCATCGCTGGCGACGCGGCGCTGCGCGTGCTTGACCACGTCCTCGATCTCGCGCACCAGACGCGGCTTGAAGCGCTGGCCGCCGGAGGCCACCGTCGCATAGGCACTGGCCAGCTGCAGCATCGTGAAGCTGTTGTAGCCCTGGCCTATGCCCAGCGAGATGGTCTCGCCGGGGAACCACTTCTGATTCGCCGGGCTGCGGCGGAAATAGTTGCGCTTCCAGGCCTGCGAGGGCAGCACGCCGGTGACCTCGCCCTGCAAGTCGATGTCGGTCTTGCGGCCCAGGCCGAAGGGCTCGAGCTGGTCGTGGATGAGGTCCACGCCCATCTCGTTGGCCAGGCTGTAGAAGTAGACGTTGGACGAGGACACGATGGCCAGCCGCATGTCCTTGGGGCCGGGCCGGTCGGTCTCAGGGCTGCTGAAGGTGCGGCCGCCGAAGCTGTAGGTCAGGTTGTCCATGATGACCGTGCCCGGCGCGCGCTTGCCGCTGTTCAGCGCGGCCATGGCCATCAGCGGCTTGAAGGTGGAGCCCGGCGGGTAGGTGCCGCGCAGGGCCCGGTTGAGCAGCGGCTTGTCGAGGTCCTCGTTGAGCTCGCGCCAGGAGTCGGCGTCGATGCCGTCGACGAACAGGTTGGGGTCGAAGGTGGGCTTGGACACGAAGGCCAGCACCTCGCCGTTGCGCGGGTCTATGGCCACCAGCGCGCCGCGGCGTTCGCCGAACAGCTTCTCCACCAGCGCCTGCAGCTTGATGTCGATGGACAGGTTCAGCGTGTTGCCGGGCGTGGGCGGGCGGTGGTCCAGGCGGCGCACCGCGCGGCCGCCGGCGCTGGTCTCCACCTGCTCGAAGCCGGTGGTGCCGTGCAGCTCCTTCTCGTAGGCCTGTTCCAGGCCCAGCTTGCCGATGTACTCGGTGCCGCGGTAGTTGGCGAGGTCCTCCTCCTCCCAGTCGTCCATCGCCTTCTTCTCGGCCTGGTTGATGCGGCCGATGTAGCCGATCAGGTGGGCGCCGATGTCGCCCAGCGGGTAGGAGCGGAACAGCCGCGCCTTGATCTCCACGCCGGGGAAGCGGAAGCGCTGGGCCGTGAAGCGCGCCACCTCCTCGTCGCTGAGCTTGGTGCGTATGGGCAGGGAGTCGGTGTGCTTGGACTCGTCCAGCAGGCGCTTGAAGCGGCGCTTGTCGCGCGCCTGGATCTCGACGATCTCGCCCAGGGCCTCGATGGTGGCGTCCAGGTCAGTGACCTTCTCGGGGTTGATCTCCAGCGTGTAGGCCGAGTAGTTGCTGGCCAGCACGACGCCGTTGCGGTCCTTGATGAGGCCGCGGTTGGGCACGATGGGCACGACGGCGATGCGGTTGGACTCGGCCCGCTCCGCGAAGCTGTCGTGCTGCAAGATCTGCAGCCAGACCAGGCGCGCGACCAGCAGGCCGAAGCAGAACAGCACGAAGGCGACCGCGGCCAGCACGCGCAGGCGAAAGCGCGACAGCTCCTGACGGATGTTCTTGATGACGACCACGGGCTAGCCCCTGGGCCCGGCAGCCCGGGTCACGAGGACCGGCAGGCGACGCGACCGCAAGCGCGTCATAGCGGCCGGTTGGCGTCGGGGTCCGGCGCACGGCGCTGCGGCGCCAGCAGCAGCACGCTGGCCACCGGCCACAGCAGCGCCTCGAAGACCGGCGCCAGCAGCAGGCTCCAGCCCGGCCACATGCCGCCCACCAGCATGCGCACCAGCAGCGTCAGCACATGGGCGGCGAAGAACAGCGGCAGCACCTGCACCGCCTGGGCGCCGATGGGGAACCAGGCCAGGCGGCGGTGCAGCGCGATCGCGCCGTAGCTCAGGCCGCTGTAGGCCAGCGCATGCTGGCCCAGCAGCGCGCCGTCGTGCACATCGATGAGCAGGCCGAACATGAAGGCCCACAGCACGCCCACGCGGCGCGGCTGGTGCACGCCCCAGAACACCAGCACGACGGCCAGCACGTCCGGCATGGCCGCGATCCGGCCCGCCGGCACCATGTCCACCAGCAGCGCGATGACCAGCGTGAAGGCGATGAACCAGGGGTTGGCCGGCAGCAGCAGCTGGTCGGCGGCGCGCGGCATGATCATGGTGCAGCTCCAGACGCCTTGGCGGCCGCCTTCTCGGCGCGCTCGGCCTTCTTGGCGGCGCGCGCGGCGGCCCGGCCGGCCGCGGCCGAGGCGGCCTCGCCCGCCGCCGCCGCCTCGGCCTCCTGCTTGGCGGCCAGGTGGCGGTCCAGCGGCAGCAGCACCAGCACATGGCGGGCGCTGTCCGGCTGCGCGATGGGGGTCAGCAGCACCTGGGCGAAGCTGGAATCGCCGCGGCGCTCGACGACGCTGACCTTGGCGACCGGCAGGCCCGGCGGGTAGACACCGTCCAGCCCCGAGGTGGTCATCAGATCACCGACCTTCACGTCGGCATTCGCCGCGAGAAAGCGCAGTTCCATGCCGTTGCCGTCGGCGCGGCCCGCCGCGGCGTTGCGCATCTGCGTGCGGGCGTTCAGCAGCGGGATGGCGGCGTCCTTGTCGTTGAGCAGCGTGACCTCGCTGGACAGCGGATAGACGCGCGTCACCTGGCCCAGCACGCCGGCCTCGTTGATGACCGGCGAGCCGGGGGCCACGCCCTGGGTCGCGCCGCGGTCGATGACGACGCGGCGGGAGAACGGGTCGGGCGCCTCGAACAACACCTCGGCCGGAATGGACGGCACGGTCAGCGACGGCCGCAGGCCCAGCAGCTTGCGCAGCCGCTCGTTCTCGGCCTGCAAGGCCTGGACCCGGGACAGGCGTTCGGCCTGAGCGCTGAGCTGGCGCTTGGCGAGGTCCTCGGCCTGCATGGCGCGCTGGGTGCCGCGCAGGTAGTCGCCCGCGGTGTCCCAGGCGTCCACCGGCGCGAGCAGCAGGCGCTGCACCGGCTGCAGCACCAGCGCGAAGCCGGCGCGCACCGGCTGCATCAGCTTGAAGCGGGCATCGGCCACCATCATCAGCAGGGCCAGGGCCGAACACAGCGCGAGCTTGGTCAGCGCCGACGGGCCCTGGCGGAAGAACGGCGGGGGTGTGCGGTCTAGGGTGCCGAGAGGCATGGCGCGCCGAGCGGCGTATCAGGAGGTTGGGCTTATTCCGACGTGAAGATGGAGCCCAGGCGCTCCATGCGCTCCAGCGCCATGCCGCAGCCGCGCACGACGCAGGTCAGCGGGTCCTCGGCCACCAGCACCGGCAGGCCGGTCTCCTCGCTGAGCAGGCGGTCCAGGTCGCGCAGCAGCGCGCCGCCGCCGGTCAGCATCATGCCGCGCTCGGCGATGTCGGCGCCCAGCTCGGGCGGCGTCTGCTCCAGCGCGTTCTTGACGGCGGAGACGATCTGGTTGAGCGGATCGGTCAGCGCCTCCAGGATCTCGTTGGACGAGATCGTGAAGCTGCGCGGCACGCCCTCGGCGAGGTTGCGGCCCTTGACCTCCATCTCCTTGACCTCGGAGCCGGGGAAGGCGCTGCCGATGTTCTTCTTGATGGCCTCGGCGGTCTGCTCGCCGATCAGCATGCCGTAGTTGCGGCGGATGTAGTTGGTGATGGACTCGTCGAACTTGTCGCCGCCGACGCGGACCGAGCCCTTGTAGACCATGCCGCCCAGCGAGATGACGCCCACCTCGGTGGTGCCGCCGCCGATGTCGACGACCATGGAGCCCGAGGCCTCGGCCACCGGCAGGCCGGCACCGATGGCGGCCGCCATCGGCTCCTCGATCAGGTAGACCTCGCTGGCGCCGGCGCCCAGGGCGGCATCGCGGATGGCGCGCTTCTCGACCTGGGTGGAGCCGCAGGGCACGCAGATGATGATGCGCGGGCTGGGCTTGAAGGTCTTGCTGTCGTGGACCATCTTGATGAACTGCTTGATCATCTGCTCGGTCACGACGAAATCGGCGATGACGCCGTCCTTCATCGGGCGTATCGCCTCGATGTTGCCGGGCACCTTGCCCAGCATGGCCTTGGCCTCGCGGCCCACGGCCTGGATGGTCTTCTTGCCGTTGGGGCCACCCTCGTGGCGGATGGACACCACCGAGGGCTCGTCGAGGACGACGCCCTTGCCGCGCACGTAGATCAGGGTGTTGGCGGTGCCGAGGTCGATGGCCAGGTCGGTGGAGAAGTAGCGGCGCAGGGAGGCGAACATGGTGTGGCGCTGAAAGCCTCGCCGGCGTGGCGCGGCTTGAAAACGGGGGGGCTGAATATGCAGCGAGGCCGCCCGGCCGGCAACGAATGGCGTCGCTGGAGGGCAGCCCCGAAGGCCTGGAAGATGGGCGGCGATAATAACCGAACACCCCCTTCTGAGGCCTGCAAACGCCAGGTTTCTGACCTCAGCATTACATCTGAAAACCCTTCATGAGCCTCACCCCTGACGATGTGAGCCGCATCGCCCATCTGGCCCGGCTGGAATTGCAACCGGCCGAGTCCCAGGCGCTGCTGGGCAACCTGAACGACTTCTTCAAGATCGTGGACCAGATGAGCGCCGTGGACACCGCCGGCATCGAGCCGCTGTACACGCCGCTGTCGGCCATCCAGCAGGTGCAGTTGCGCCTGCGCGAGGATGTTGTGACCGAGAGCAACCAGCGCGAAGCCAACCAGCGCAGCGCCCCGGCCGTCGAGGACGGCCTCTTCCTCGTTCCCAAGGTCATCGAATGAAGCCCGTTCACGACATGGGCGTGGCCGAACTGGCCGTCGCCCTCAAGAGCCGTGCCCTGTCCAGCCGCGAGGCCACGCAGGCGCTGCTGGACCGCATCGCTGCCCACGACAAGTCGCTGGGCGCCTTCCTGCACGTCGACGCGGACGGTGCGCTGGCCCGCGCGGCGGCCGCCGATGCGGCGCTCGCCGCCGGCACGGCCGGCGCACTGGCCGGCGTGCCGATCGCGCACAAGGACATCTACGTCACGGCCGACATGCCGACGACCGCCGGCTCGAAGATGCTGGCCGGCTACCGCAGCCCCTTCGACGCCACCGTCGTCGCGCGGCTGAACGCGGCCGGCGCGGTGTCGCTCGGCAAGCTGAACTGCGACGAGTTCGCGATGGGCTCGGCCAACGAGAACAGCGCCTTCTTCCCCGCCAGCAACCCCTGGGACCGCAGCCGCGTGCCGGGCGGCTCGTCCGGCGGCTCGGCGGTGGCCGTGGCCGCGCGCCTGGTGCCCGGCGTGACCGGCACCGACACCGGCGGCTCCATCCGCCAGCCGGCCAGCTTCACCGGCATCACCGGCATCAAGCCGACCTACGGCGTGTGCTCGCGCTACGGCATGATCGCGTTCGCGTCCAGCCTGGACCAGGCCGGCCCCATGGCCCGCTCGGCCGAGGATTGCGCGCTGCTGCTGTCCAGCATGAGCGGCTTCGACGAGCGCGACGCGACCAGCGTGCAGCAGCCGCCGCAGGACTTCCACGCGCAAATGCTCGCGGCCCGCGAGGGCGCCGGCGCGGGCAAGCCGCTGGCCGGCCTGCGCATCGGCCTGCCGCGCGAGTTCTTCCCGGCCGGACTGTCCGCCAACGTGAACGCCGCCGTACGCGCGGGCCTGGCCGAGCTGGAGAAGCTGGGCGCCACGCTGGTGGACGTCAGCCTGCCTCGCACCGAACTGGCCATTCCGGTGTACTACATCATTGCCCCGGCCGAGGCGAGCTCGAATCTTTCCCGCTTTGATGGCGTCAAGTTCGGTCATCGTGCATCCAAGTACGACGATCTGCTCGACATGTACAAGAAGACCCGCGCCGAAGGCTTTGGCGCCGAGGTCAAGCGACGCATCATGATCGGCACCTATGTGCTGAGCCACGGCTATTACGACGCCTACTACCTGCAGGCCCAGAAGCTGCGCCGCATGATCGCGGACGACTTCCAGCAATGCTTCACGCAGTGTGACGTCATCGCCGGCCCGGTGGCACCCACCGTCGCCTGGAAGCATGGCGAGGGCAAGGACAACCCGACCCAGGCCTATCTGGCCGACATCTTCACGCTGCCCGGCTCGCTGGCCGGCCTGCCCGGCATGAGCGTGCCGGTGGGCACGGGCGAAGGCGGCATGCCGGTGGGCCTGCAGCTGATCGGCAACTACTTCAAGGAAGGTCAGCTGCTGCACACCGCACACGCGCTCCAGCAAGCCACCGACTGGCACCAGCGCGCCCCGGCAGGACTCTGATATGCCCACATCGCAACTCATCCGCGGCTACGAGGTCGTCATCGGCCTCGAGAACCACGTTCAGCTCTCCACGCAGAGCAAGATCTTCAGCGGCTCCTCCACCGCCTTCGGCGCCGCGCCCAACACCCAGGCCTCGCCGGTGGACCTGGCGCTGCCCGGCACGCTGCCGGTGCTGAACCGCGCGGCCGTCGAGCGCGCGATCCGCTTCGGCCTGGCGGTGGGCGCCAAGGTGGCGCCGCTGTCCATCTTCGCGCGCAAGAACTATTTCTACCCCGACCTGCCCAAGGGCTACCAGATCAGCCAGTTCGAGATCCCGGTGGTGCAAGGCGGCGCGGTGGAGTTCTTCGTCGGTGACGTCAAGCACAAGGTCAACCTGACCCGCGCCCACCTCGAGGAAGACGCGGGCAAGAGCCTGCACGAGGACTACCACGGCCAGTCGGGCATCGACCTGAACCGCGCCGGCACGCCGCTGCTGGAGATCGTCTCCGAGCCCGACATGCGCTCCGCCGCCGAGGCGGCCGAGTACGCCAAGACGCTGCATGCGCTGGTCATGTGGCTGGGCATCTGCGACGGCAACATGCAGGAAGGCTCGTTCCGCTGCGACGTCAACGTGTCGGTGCGCAAGCCTGGCGAGCCCTTCGGCACGCGGCGCGAGATCAAGAACCTCAACAGCTTCCGCTACCTCGTCGACGCGGTGAACTACGAGGTCAACTGGCAGATCGACGAGATCGAGGACGGCCGCAAGATTCAGCAGGCCACGGTGCTCTACAACCCCGACACCGGCGAGACCCGCGCGATGCGCAGCAAGGAGGACTCGGCCGACTACCGCTACTTCCCCGACCCCGACCTGCCGCCGCTGGTGATCGCACCGGAGTGGGTGGAGCGCGTGAAGGGCGAGATGCCCGAGCTGCCGGCCGTGATGGCGGCCCGCTTCGAGAGCGTGGACGGCCTGCCGGCCTATGACGCGACCATGATGACGCAGAGCCTGGCCACGGCACGCTACTACGAGGCCGCCAAGGCCGCGGGCGCGGCGCCCAAACTGGTGGCCAACTGGGTCATGGGCGAGATCAGCAAGCGGCTGAACGCGTCCGGCGGCGAGATCGGCGGTGCGCCGGTAGGCCCGCAGCTGCTGGCGCAGCTGATAGCCCGCATCGCCGACGGCACGATCTCCAACAACGCCGCCAAGCAGGTGTTCGAGTCGCTGTGGTCGGGCGAGGCCGGCGACGTGGACGCCGTCATCGAGGCCAAGGGCCTGAAGCAGGTCAGCGACACCGGCGCCATCGAGGCCATCCTCGACGAGGTGCTGGCGGCCAACCCGAAGTCGGTGGACGAGTACCGCGCCGGCAAGGACAAGGCCTTCAACGCGCTGGTGGGCCAGGCCATGAAGGCGACCAAGGGCAAGGCCAACCCCGGCCTGGTCAACGAGTTGCTGAAGAAAAAGCTGGGCTGAGTCCGGACCGAGGCGAGTGCCTGCGCACTCGCCGACGCCGGACGAAGGACGGGCCGCGTCCCGCGCGGGCCGGCTGGGGGACCGAGGACGGTCCGAGGCCCTAACTCAGCGCTTCGGGGCCGTCGCTGGCGGCTCACCCAGCGGCGGCAGCGAGCCCGGCGCGGCGCCGGCCCAGAGCTTCTTCAGCCGCGCCAGCTCCGCGTCGAAGCGAGCGTTGATGCGCACCAGCTCGGCCTTCTGGTTCTCGATGAGCACCTGCTGGGCCTCGATGCTGGCGTCGTTGGCGTCCAGCGCCTGCTTGAGCTTGGCCGGCAGCGGCTTGCCCGTGTAGAACTCGGCCTCGTCCAGCAGCGGCTTGCGCTCGGCGGTCAGGTCCTTGATGCGGCGCTCGGACAGGCGCATGGCCTTGTCGGAATCGTCCAGTGCCGCGTGGCGGGCACGCTGGTGGGCGGCCTCGTTGGGGTAGCGCAGCATCAGCGTGCGGTCGCGGCGCACGGCGTCCTGCTGGGCGATGCGCTCGGCGGCCGCACGGCGGTCGGCAGCCTCCTTGGCCGCCCGCTCCTCGGGACTGAGGAAGGGCGGCAGCGTCGTGCGCTGCGAGCCGTCGGGGTTGAGCACGCGCTGCTCGCGCGCGGTGCACTCGGGGATGGGGCGGTCGCTGGTCAGGCGGCGGCCATCGGCGGTCGTGCAGCTGTAGATGCCGCGGCCGGGCGCGCCATCCTGGGCCAGCGCGGTGCCGGCGACCAGGCATGCGGCGACGACGGGCAGGACGCGCATCAGACGCCGTACCGCTCGCGGTAGGCCAGCACGGCCGGGCGGTGGGCCGCCAGCTCGGGCGCCCCGTCCAGATAGGCCAGCAGGTCGGCCAGGCCCGCCACGGCAACGACGGCCAGGCCGTAGCGCTGCTGCACCTGCTGCACGGCCGACAGCGGGCTGTCCACGCCGCCCTCGGTCGCCTTCTCCTGGCGGTCCAGCGCGATGGCCACGCCGCAGGGCGTGGCGCCGGCGGCCTCGATCATCTGGATGGACTCGCGCACCGAGGTGCCGGCCGAGATGACGTCGTCGATGATGAGCACGCGGCCCTGCACAGGCGCACCGACCAGGGTGCCGCCCTCGCCATGGTCCTTGGCTTCCTTGCGGTTGTAGGCGAACGGCACATTGCGGCCGCGGCGCGCCAGCTCCATGGAGACGGCGGCCGCCAGCGTGATGCCCTTGTAGGCGGGGCCGAAGATCATGTCGAAGGCCAGGCCCGAGGCGATCAGCCGGTCGGCATAGAAGCCGGCAAGGCTGGCGAGCTTGGCGCCGTCGTCGAACAGGCCGGCGTTGAAGAAATAGGGGCTGAGGCGCCCGGCCTTGGTCTTGAACTCGCCGAACCTCAGCACGCCCGCCTGCACGGCGAAGGCGACGAAGGACTGGGCGAGGGCATCGGTGGGCGCGGCGGACATGGCAAAGATTCTAGGGGCCGGCCAACGGCCGGGCACTCAGGGAAGAGCCCGGCCGCCTGGCGCCGGCCCTCAGAACGATGCCTTGAACTGCGCACCATAGGTGCGCGGGTCGTTGATGAAGCCGGTCAGGTTGTTGAAGTCGATGGCGCCGGTCACGCGGATCTGGTTGGTGAGGTTGCGCACGAAACCGGCCACCTCGTACTTGCCGTTGCCGAACACATAGCCCAGGCGCAGGCCGCCCTCGGTGAGCGGCTTGCCGGTGAACTCGGTGGACTGGTAGAGGAAGAAGTTGACGCTGGAGCGGTAGGCCCAGTCGGTGTAGACATAGACCTCGCTGCCATCGGCCAGCGGCCAGGTGTAGCGGGCCGTCAGGTTGGCGGTCCAGCGCGGCGCCTGCGGCAGCTGGTTGCCGTCGATGTAGAACTCGCCGCCGCCGGCCGGGCGGTTGGTCACCGTGCAGCCGCCGCCGCAGCCGGCCACGATGAGGTTGGGGTCGCGGATCTTGGCGTCGTTGAAGCTGCCGCCCAGCGTGATGAAGAGGCTGTTGATGGGCAGCAGCTCGAGGTTGAGCTCCACGCCCTGGCCGCGCGCCTTGGCGGCGCTCTTGACGGTGTTGCTGTTGCCGCCGCCGCCCACCTCGGTGAGCTGCAGGCCCTTGACCTGGTAGCTGAACAGGCTGGCCGACAGCCGGGCGCGGCGGTCCCAGAGGTCGCTCTTCACGCCGATCTCGTAGGAGGTCAGCGTCTCCTGCTTGGCCGTGGACAGCGGGCCGAAGGCCGAGGCCGGCAGGATGGCCGCGCCGCGGAAGCCGGTGCCGACGCGGGCGTACAGATTGGCACCCTTGGCCAGCGCATAGGTGCCGGCCAGGTCCCAGGTCACTTTGGAGTCCGAGGTCTGGGCCGACAGGCCGTTGGAGGTGTCCAGCGGCACGTCCTTGGACTCGGTGGCCAGCGACTTCTTGTCGTGCGTGTAGCGCAGGCCGCCGCGCAGCTTGAACTCGGGGCTGACGTCGTAGTTGACGGAGCCGAACAGCGCATAGGCCTGGTTGGTCTGGCGGGTGCGGGCCGACGTCGTGGGGCCGCCGAAGAGGGTGTCGTAGTTGGCGCTCTCGACGGTGTAGCGCTCGTCGAAGAAGTAGACGCCGCCCTGGTAGCGCAGCGGGCCGGCCGGGTTGAACTCGGCACGGAACTCCTGGCTGAACTGGCGGTGGCCGTGCAGCGCGTCGGAGGTCTCGGACGAGAACGGGATGAAGCCCGGGCCATAGGGCGGCGCATAGGAGGCGCCGTAGCCGCCGTCGACGTCGCCGCGCGAGTAGGGCTGCACGGTCTCCAGCGCGGTGATGGAGTGCAGCGTCACGTCGCCCAGCGTCCAGCGCAGCCGCGCATTGCCGCCGGTGGCGTGCAGGCGCTGCTCGTTCCTGCCGTCGAAGGCGGCCTTGGCCGGGTCGAAGCCGTCCACCAGGTCGTTGGTGCCGGGCTTGATGATGTTGGCGCGGAACAGCCGCGGGCTGCCGTCCAGCTCGCGGTTGTGCAGGTTGAACAGCGCCGAGAAGTCCTTGTTCGGCTGGTAGAGCAGCTGCACGCGCACGGCGCGGTCGTCATAGCCTTCGGTCTTGTCGGTCTGGATCTTGGGCGCCGTGTTGGTCACCCAGTTGTCGCGGCGCTGCACCTGGGCCGAGATGCGCGCCGCCCATTCGGGGCCCAGCGGGATGTTGAAGGCGCCGTCCACGTTGGCCGAGCCGCGGCTGCCGTAGGAGAGGTTGACGAAGCCCTCCTGGCGCTTGAGGACGGGCGGCTCGGACTCGAACTTGACGACGCCGGCCGGCGTGTTGCGGCCGTACAGCGTGCCCTGCGGGCCGGCCACCACCTCGACGGCCTTGAGGTCGAACACCGGGAAGCCCTTCAGGATGGGGTTCTCCTGCACCACGTCGTCATAGATCAGCGACACCGGCTGCGACGCGTTGAGGCGGAAGTCCGTGTTGCCATAGCCGCGGATGTAGAAGCGCGGGAAGGCGCGGCCGAAGCTGGATTCGATGTTCAGGCTGGGCACCCGCCCCGACAGGAAGCGCACGTCCTGGCCGCCGGAGGCCAGCACGTCCAGCTTCTCGCCGGCGATGGCGCTGACCGCCGTCGGCACCTCGTTGATGTTCTCGGCACGCCGCTCCGCCGTGATGACGACGGTCTCGAGCTGGCTGCGGTCCTTGGTCTCGCTCGCGGCCTGCGCCAGGGCCAGCGCGGGGAAGGCGGCGGCCAGGGCCAGCGCCAGCAGGGACGGACGATGCGTGAGGTGCTGCATGGCTTGACGGTGGAGGGTTGGGGGTGCGAACGATTCTGCGCGCCGGGGCCGGCGGCGTCGCCTGCGGTGTTGCGCGGCCGCTGCGGCCGGCGCTGCCATACTCCGCCGCCATGCGATTCATCACCGCCAACCTCAACGGCGTGCGCTCCGCCGCCAGCAAGGGCTTTTTCGACTGGCTGGACCAGCAGCAGGCCGACGCCGTCGGCGTGCAGGAACTCAAGGCCCAGGCCGACGTCGTCGAGGCCAAGTTCCGCCGCTGCGACAAGCTCGACGGCCATTTCCACTACGCCGAGAAGAAGGGCTACTCGGGCGTGGGCCTGTACACCAAGGAAGAGCCCAGCGAGGTCGTCACCGGGCTGGGCATCGCCGAGTTCGACAGCGAGGGCCGCTGGATAGAGAAGCGCTTCGACAAGCCCGGCCGCAAGCTCAGCCTGATCAGCGTCTATTTCCCCAGCGGCACCAGCGGCGAGGAGCGCCAGGCCGTCAAGTACCGCTTCCTGGACGCCGTCTACCCGCAGCTGATGGCGATGAAGGGCGAGCGCGAGTTCATCCTCGTCGCCGACGTCAACATCGCGCACAAGGAAATCGACCTGAAGAACTGGCGCGGCAACCAGAAGAACAGCGGCTTTCTGCCCGAGGAGCGCGCCTGGATGACCAAGCTGCTGGACGAGGGCGGCCTGGTCGACGTGTTCCGCACGCTGAACCCGGCGGCGGAGCAGTACACCTGGTGGAGCAACCGCGGCAACGCCCGCGCCAACAACGTCGGGTGGCGGCTGGACTACCACCTCGCCACCCCCGGTGTCGCCGCGCTGGCCCGGCGCGAGGCCATCTACACCGGCCAGCTGTTCAGCGACCATGCGCCGCTGACCATCGACTACGACTTCACCCTCTGACGCCGCCGCCGGCGGCGCGCCGCCCCAGGGCAATCCCTGGGGTCCCGGCGCCTGAAAAACGCCTGGCGGCGGGGACAATCCCGGCCTTCCGCGGCGGGCCACCGCCTGCCTCCTGCGGTTTCACCTGGAACGACTGACGTGACTACCACCTCCCCCGTGGCCGACCCGGCCGCGTCCGGCCGTGCAGCGGCCGCCCCGGCGACCATACTCGGCCAGCCCAACCAGCTCTTCGTGCTCTTCTTCACCGAGATGTGGGAGCGCTTCTCCTACTACGGCATGCGCGCGCTGCTGGTGCTCTTCCTGATCACCGAGGCCAGCAAGGGCGGCTGGGGCTGGAGCCGCGCCGACGCGACCAACCTCTACGGCTGGTACACCATGCTGGCCTATCTGACGCCCATCCTGGGCGGCTACGTGGCCGACCGGCTGCTGGGCACGCGCCGCTCGGTGCTGCTGGGGGGCTTCATCATCGCGGCCGGCCACATCGCGCTGTTCATGGACACGCTGCCCAGCTTCTACCTGGGCCTGGGGCTGGTGGTGCTGGGCACGGGCCTGTTCAAGCCCAACATCTCGGCCATCGTCGGCCAGCTCTACGGCAAGGACAACGAGGGCGCCCGTGACGGCGGCTACACGCTGTTCTACATGGGCGTGAACGCCGGCGCCTTCTTCGGCATCTCGCTGTGCGGCTACATCGGCGAGAAGATCTCCTGGAACCTGGGCTTCGGTCTGGCGGGCCTGTTCATGATCCTGGGCGCCATCCAGTTCTGGCTCAGCCAGGGCCTGTTCGGCACCATAGGCGACAAGGTCGATGCGGCCAAGAAGGCGATCGCGGCCCAGGCCGACGACACGCCCGCCCATGTGGTGGCCGACCGCCTGAAGGCCATCTTCGTGTTCTCCTTCTTCACGATCTTCTTCTGGTTCGCCTTCGAGCAGGCCGGCGGCTCCATGACCATCTTCGCGGCCGACTACACCGACCGCTCGCTGGTCGGCACCAGCGGCTTCATCTTCAAGGTCGTCAACACGGCCATGACGCTGATCCCGGCGGCCATCCTGTCCTGGCTGCTGTTCAAGCTCTACCGCTCCACCGGCGGCAAGTACGCGATGGCCAACCTGTCGCTGGCCGTCGCCTTCGCCATCATCTGGGGCCTGTGCCTGTGGATGCTGGGCCGCGAGTTCGCGATGGAGCAGAGCGAGGTGCCCGCCACCTGGTTCGGCGTGCTGAACAGCTTCTTCATCGTCGTGCTGGCGCCCATGTTCTCCAAGATGTGGGAGAAGCACTGGAACCCGTCCGGCCCGGTCAAGTTCGGCACCGGCCTGGTGCTGCTGGGCCTGGGCTTTGCCGTGCTGTCCTATGGCTCGGCCGGCATCCCGCAGGGCGCCAAGACGGCCCAGGTCAGCATGATGTTCCTGTCGCTGGCCTATCTGTTCCACACCATGGGCGAGCTGTGCCTGTCGCCGGTGGGCCTGTCCTACATCTCCAAGCTGGCGCCGACGCGTCTGCTGGGCCTGATGTTCGGCGTCTGGTTCCTGAACTCCGCCATCGCCAACAAGATCGCCGGCTCCACCGGCGCCTACATCGACCACATCTCGTCGACCTACTCGATGTCGGTGTTCTTCCTGATCTTCACCATCATCCCCATCGGCGCCGGTGTGGTGCTGATGGCCATGACGCCGCTGATGAAGAAGTGGATGCACGGCGTGCACTGAAGGGATGCACGACATGCGCGGGTCATGAAACCCGCGTGTAACAGCCAAGCCGCCGCGCTTTCGAGCCCGGCGGCTTTTTCGTACACGTCTCGCGGCTGTTGACAAGAAATGTCAGCAGCTTGAGCGGGCCTTCAGGTTTGGGGTGACGAAGCGGGACGCGAAATGCTTACAGTCGCCGCCTTGCCCTCGGAGCCCTCCATGACGAAGAAAAACCTGGCCCTGACCCTGATCCCCCTCGTTGCCGCCCTGCTCGCCGCCTGCGGCCAGAAGCCGGACGGCGCCGCCGGCCACGGCGGCCCGCCGCCCGTGTCCGTGGCGCCGGCCACACAGCGCGAAGTGCAGGAATTCGACGAATTCACCGCCCGCCTGGAGGCGCCCGACACGGTGGAGGTGCGTTCCCGCGTGGCCGGCACCGTGGAGGCGGTGCGCTTCAAGGAAGGCCAGCTCGTCCGCAAGGGCGACCCGCTGTTCAGCATCGATGCCCGCGGCTTCAAGGCCGAGGTCGCCCGCGCCGAGGCGCAGATCGCGGCGGCCAAGACCCAGGCCGAGCTGGCGCGCGCCGACCTGGCCCGCTCCGAGAAGCTGGTCAGCGTCAACGCCGTCAGCCAGCAGGAGATCGACCAGCTGCGCGCCGCGCTGCGCAGCGCCGAGGCCAGCCAGAAGGCCGCCGAGGCCGCGCTGGTGCAGGCCAGGCTCAGCGTCGAGTACGCCAACGTGACGGCACCGGTGTCCGGCCGCACCTCGCGCGCCAACGTCACGCCCGGCAACCTCGTCGGCGTGGGCGACCCGGTGCTGACCACGCTGGTCTCCAGCGACAAGGTCTATGCCTATTTCGACGCCAGCGAGGCCACTTACCTGAAGTACATGCGCATGAGCAAGCCGGTGCAGACGGCCGTGCAGATGGGCCTGTCCAATGAGCAGGGCTACCCGCACACCGGCAGGCTGGACTTCGTCGACAACCGCCTCAACCCGGCCACGGCCACCATCCGCGCCCGCGCGGTGTTCGACAACAAGGCGGGCCAGTTCACGCCGGGCCTGTATGCCCGCGTCAAGCTCGGCGGCAGCGGCAGCTACCCCGGCGTCGTCGTCCCCGACCGCGCCATCACGACCGACCAGACGCGCAAGATCGTCCTCATCGTCGGTGCCAACAACATCGTGCAGCCGCGCCCCGTCACGCCGGGCGCGCTGATCGACGGCATGCGCGTCGTCGAGGGCGTCAAGGCCGGCGAACTGGTCATCGTGGACGGCCTGCTGCGCGCCTTCCCCGGCGCGCCGGTCACGCCCCAGGTGCTGAAGGTCGACGCCAACGGCATGCCCATCCCGGCCGCGCCGCAGGGCCAGCCGGGCGCCGCGCCCGCCGCTGCTCCGGCCTCCGCCGCCTCGAAGTAATCCCAAGGCGGTAGCCCATGGACATCTCACGCTTCTTCATCGACCGGCCGCGCTTCGCGACCGTGCTGTCGCTGTTCATCTTCCTGCTCGGCGCGCTGGCCATCCCGCTGCTGCCGGTGTCGGAATACCCCGAGGTCGCGCCGCCGCAGGTGGTCGTGCGCGCCCAGTACCCCGGCGCCAACCCGCGCGTCATCGCCGAGACGGTGGCCACGCCGCTCGAGGAGCAGATCAACGGCCTCGAGAACGTGCTGTATTTCGAGAGCCAGGCCACCGGCGACGGCGGCATGAACCTCACGGTCACGTTCAAGATCGGCACCTCGCCCGAGGCCGCCGAGACGGCGGTGCAGAACCGCATCAACCGCGCGCTGCCGCGCCTGCCCGACATCGTGCGCACCATAGGCGTGACGACCGAGAAGTCCGCGCCCAACCTGACCATGGTGGTCCACCTGGTCAGCCCGGACAACTCGCGCGACGCGCTCTACCTGCGCAACTACGCGACGCTGAACGTGCGCGACGATCTGCTGCGCATCCCGGGCATGGGCTCGGTGCTGAGCTTCGGTGCCGGCGACTACGCGATGCGCGTCTGGCTGGACCCGCAGAAGCTGGCCGCGCGCGGCCTGACGGCCGCCGACGTCGTCGGCGCCATCCGCGAGCAGAACACCCAGGTCGCGGCCGGCGTCGTCGGCGCCTCGCCGTCGCCCAAGGGAACCGACTTCCAGCTCGCCATCAACGCCCAGGGCCGCCTGGCCACGGAGGAGGAGTTCGGCGACATCATCGTGCGCAGCGACACCGGGACCGGCGCCATGGTGCGCGTCAAGGACGTCGGCCGCGTCGAGATCAGCGCCAACACCTATGCGCTGCGCAGCCTGCTGAACAACAAGGAAGCCGCGGCCATCGCCATCTTCCAGGCGCCCGGCTCCAACGCGCTGGCGATCTCCGACAACGTCCGCAAGACCATGGAGAAGCTCAAGCCCGGCTTCCCCAAGGGCGTGGACTACGACATCGTCTACGACCCGACGCGCTTCGTGCAGACCTCCATCGAGAAGGTGGTCAGCACCCTCTTCGAGGCGGTGGCGCTGGTGGTGCTGGTGGTCATCCTGTTCCTGCAGACCTGGCGCGCCTCCATCATCCCGCTGGTGGCCGTGCCGGTGTCCATCGTCGGCACCTTCGCGGTGCTGCTGGCGCTGGGCTTCTCCATCAACACGCTGACGCTGTTCGGCCTGGTGCTGGCCATCGGCATCGTCGTGGACGACGCCATCGTCGTGGTGGAGAACGTCGAGCGCAACATCCAGGACGGCCTGACGCCGCATGAGGCGACGGTCAAGGCCATGCGCGAGGTCTCGGGCCCCATCATCGCGATCGCGCTGGTGCTGTGCGCCGTGTTCATCCCGCTGACGCTGGTGCCGGGCCTGTCGGGCCAGTTCTACAAGCAGTTCGCCGTCACCATCGCGATCTCGACGGTGATCTCGGCCTTCAACTCGCTGACGCTCTCGCCGGCCCTCGCCGCCATCCTGCTGCGCCCGCACGACGCGCCCAAGGACGCCGTCATGCGGGGCATGGACCGCGTGTTCGGCCGCTTCTTCCACTGGTTCAACGTCTTCTTCCACCGCCGCTCCGAGGACTACGGCCGCGGCGTGACCGGCATCCTCAAGCGCAAGTCGCTGGCGCTGGTCGTCTACGCGCTGCTGCTGGGCGCGACGGCGCTGCTGTTCTCGCGCATCCCCAGCGGCTTCGTGCCCGCGCCGGACAAGCAGTACCTGATCGGCATCGTGCAGCTGCCCGCCGGCTCCAGCCTGGACCGCACCGAGGAGGTCGTGCGCCGTATGACCGACATCGCGCTGAAGGTGCCCGGCATCGTCGACTCGGTGGCCTTCCCCGGCCTGTCGGGCGCCGGCTTCTCGGCCTCGCCCAACGAGGCCATCGTGTTCTTCGGCCTCGAGGGCTTCGACAAGCGCAAAACGCGCGACAAGAGCAAGGAGGCCATCCTCGGCCAGGTCAACGGCGCCATCCAGCAGATCCAGGGCGCGCGCATGTTCGTCGTGCCGCCGCCGCCGGTGGACGGCCTGGGCATCGCCGGCGGCTTCAAGGTGCAGGTGCAGGACCGCAGCAGCCAGGGCGAGCAGGCGCTGTACGGCGCCACCTGGGGCACGCTGGGCCAGATCTACGGCAACCCCAAGACCACCATCGGCACGCCCTACTCCAACTACGACATCAACGTGCCGCAGCTGTTCGCCAACGTGGACCGCACCAAGGCCAAGCAGATGGGCGTGCCGCTGGGCTCCATCTACGACACGCTGCAGATCAACCTGGGCTCGCTGTACGTCAACGACTTCACCAAGTTCGGCAAGACCTACCAGGTCATCGTGCAGGCCGACGCACCGTTCCGCGCCAAGGCCGAGGACATCACCCAGCTGAAGACGCGCAACGCGGCCGGCGAGATGGTGCCGCTGGGCTCGCTGATGAGCGTGGAGCCGACCTTCGGCCCGACGCGCGTGACGCGCTACAACGGCTTCCCGTCGGCCGACATCAACGGCGCGCCCAAGCCCGGCTTCTCCAGCGGCCAGGCCGAGGCCGAGATCGAGGCCTTGCTGAAGAACCTGCCGCGCGGCTTCGGCTACGAGTTCACCGACCTCAGCTACCAGGACCGCCTGACGCGCAGCGTCACGGTGCCGGTGCTCAACGTCGAGATCCCCACGCTGGCCGCCGTGCTGCTGTTCTCGGTGCTGCTGGTCATCCTGGTGCTGGCCGCGCAGTACGAGAGCTGGAGCCTGCCGCTGGCCATCATCCTGATCGTGCCCATGTGCATCCTGTCGGCGCTGTTCGGCGTCTGGCTGTCGCACCTGCCACCCTTCATGCAGGCGGGAGATCTCAACATCTTCACGCAAGTGGCGCTGGTGGTGCTGGTGGGCCTGGCCTGCAAGAACGCCATCCTGATCGTCGAGTTCGCCAAGGAGCTTGAGGAGCAGGGCCGCAGCATCCGCGACGCCGTCATCGAGGCCTGCCGCCTGCGGCTGCGCCCCATCCTGATGACGTCCATCGCCTTCTGCGCCGGCGTCATCCCGCTGATCCTGGGCAGCGGCGCCGGCAGCGAGATGCGCCGCGCCATGGGCATCGCCGTGTTCGCCGGCATGCTGGGCGTGACCTTCTTCGGCATCTTCCTGACGCCGGTCTTCTACAGCCTGCTGCGCGCCGGCACCGAGAAGCGCCGCGCCCGCGCGGCCGCGCTGCGTGCCCAGGTCGACGCCTCGGCCCACGCCTTCCACCCCGGCATCGATGATGATGAACCCACGAAGAAGGAGGGCCACTGACATGACAAGGCCCCTCGCCCAATCTTGCCCCGCTGAACGCGGGCCCGTCCGGGCGGTCCCCCGAGGGGACGCCGATGCTTGCCGGTTCGACCGGCAAGCACATCGCCTGACGGGCCGGCTTGGGAGCGGCCCGGCGCTCGGCCCGCTGACGCTGCTGGCCCTCGCCGCGGCCCTGGTCGGCTGTGCCGCGCCCGGCCTGTCGCCAGGCCCGGCCAATCTCGCTCCCGCGCAGTTCGCTCAACTGCCGCCTGCCAACCCGGGCGCCGCGACGATGACGGCCGCCTTCGTCGACAGCGCCCAGCTGCAACGCGTCGTCGACGAGGTGCTGGCCAACAACCGCGACCTGCGTGCCGCCGCCGCGCGGCTCAAGCAGGCCGAGGCGCTGGCCGATGCGGCCGGCGCGCGCCGCCTGCCCTCGGTCAGCGCCGGCGCCAGCGCCAGCCGCCAGCGCGCGCCCAACGACCTGGGCCAGTTCAACAACTTCAACAGCTACGGCGTCAATGCGACGGCCGGCTGGGAGATCGACCTCTGGGGCCGCGTCTCCGCCACCGCCCAGGCGGCCGGTTATGACGCCCAGAGCGCCGCACTGGACCGCGACGCCGCCGCGCTCAGCCTGGCCGGCACGGCGCTGAACCTGCAGGCCCAGCTCATCGGCCTGGGCCACCGCCTGGCGCTGGCCAAGGAAACGCTGGTCGTGCAGAACCAGCTGCTGGATCTCGTGAAGGCCCGCGTCGGCGCCGGCCGCGGCACCGCGCTGGACCAGGCGCGCGCCGAAGCCCTCGTCGCCCAGACCTCGGCCAGCGTGCCGGCGCTGCGCAACGCGGCCTGCCTGGTGCGCCTGCAACTGGACGTGCTGCGCGGCCAGGCCCCGGCCGACTGCGACAAGGCCGACAGCGACCCGCTGCCCGCCATGCCCGAGCCGCGCCTCGTCAGCCTCGGCACGCTGCCCGACCCGGCCGGCCTGCTGGCCCAGCGGCCCGACGTGAAGGCCGCCGCCGCGCGCGCGCAGGCGGCGGCCGCGCGCGCCCATGTGGCCTGGGCCGCGCGCTGGCCCACGCTGGGCCTGACGGGCCAGATCGGCTGGAGCGCCGCCAGCGCCGGCGACCTCTTCAAGAGCGGCACGCAGATCCACAGCATCGCCGCCGCGCTGAACTGGAACTTCCTGGACTTCGGCGCCCGCAAGGCCGAGGAAGGTGCGGCGCGTGCCGGCTTCGACGCCGCCGTGGCCGCCGCCGAGCAGGCCCAGCTGGCGGCGCTGCAGGACGCCCAGGGCAGCCTGTCCACACTGCGCGAGACCGAGCAGCAGGCGGCGGCCCAGGCCGCCGCCGCCGAGGCCACCACCCGGGCGCGCGAACTGGCGCTCAAGCGCTACGAGGCCGGCGTGACCGACTTCTATGCGCTGCTGCAGGCCGAGCAGGACCGGCTGACGGCCCGCGATGCGCTGATCCAGGTGCAGACGGCCCGCGCGGCCGCGCTGCTGGGCGTGCACAAGGCCTTTGCCGCGCGGCTGACGGCGCTCTGAGCCGCGCCGGCCTGGGGCGAACGGCGCCCCGGCCGGGGCGAGCCGCCGCGCGGTGGCGCCGGGGCCGGCTAACCTCGCGGCATGTCCCTGCTGCCGCGCCGCTGGCGCCTGCCCTATGTCGCGCTGCTGGCCGCCGTCGGCCTGCTGCTGAGTGTCTCGGAGCTGCAGTCCTACCGGCTGCGCGGCGGCGACCGCCCCTGGGAGCCGTTTCTGTGGGAGTTCAGCTCCGTCGCCATCATCGGCGGGCTGGCGCTGGGCCTGCATGCGCTGGTCGGGCGCCTCGGCGGCCGGCCGTGGCCGCGGCAGCTGGCCGTCCATGCCGTCGCGCTGCCGCTGTTCAGCCTGGCCCACATCGGCGGCATGTTCGGCCTGCGCCTGCTGGTCTACGGCCTGCTGGGCCAGGACTACCAGGTCTTCGAGCTGCCCAGGCTGCTGGTCTACGAGGGCGGCAAGGACGCCGTGAGCTATGTCAGCTTCTGCCTGATCTCGCGCGGCATCTGGATGGCCCGCGCGGCCGCGCAGCGCACACAGGAGCTGGAGCGCGCCCGCCGCGAGCTGGCCGAGGCCAGGCTGGCGCGCCTGGCCGACCAGGTGCAGCCGCATTTCCTGTTCAACACGCTGAACCTGATCTCCTCCGTCATGTACGAGGACGTCGCCGCCGCCGACCGGCTGCTGTGCCAGCTGGCCGACCTGCTGCGCCAGACGCTGGCCGCGCAGCAGCGCGTCGAGCACACGCTGGACGAGGAGCTGGCACTGGTGGCGCCCTTCCTGGCGCTGATGCAGGCGCGCTTCGGGCCGGAGCGGCTGCTCGTGCGCATCGAGGCCGATGCCGCCGCGCGGGCCTGCCGGCTGCCGGCGCTGCTGCTGCTGGCGCCGGTGGAGAACGCCGTCAAGCATGACGTGGCACGGCACCGCGGCCGCGTGACCGTCAGCGTCGTGGCGGGTTGCGCGTCGGGGCGGCTGCGCCTGCGCGTCAGCAACCATGGCGACACGCCGGCGCCCGAGGCCGCGCCCGACCCCGACGGCGGCCTGGGCCTGCGCAATCTGCGCGAGCGCCTGCAGGCACGCTACGGCGATGCCGCGTGCGTCGAGTTCGGCCCGGACGGCGCCGGCATGAGCCTCGCGCTGGAGCTGCCATGCGCGTGCTGATCGTCGACGACGAGCCCGCCGCGCGCGCCAAGCTGCGCCGCCTGCTGGCGGCCGAGGCGGACGTGGCCGAGCTGCTGGAAGCGCCCGATGCACCCGCCGCGCTGGCCCTGGCGCGCGGCCTGGCCGTGCCGCCGGACCTGGCGCTGCTGGACATCGAGATGCCCGGCGGCAGCGGCGTGCAGCTGGCCGGCGCGCTGCGCGAGGCCGGCGTGCGCTGCATCGTGTTCTCGACGGCCCATGCCCAGCATGCGCTGCAGGCCTTCGAGCTGGCGGCGCTGGACTATCTGCTCAAGCCCTACACGGCCGAGCGGCTGGCGGCCGCACTGGCGCGCGTGCGCGAGCGGCTGGCGCGGCCGCCCGAGTTGGTGGGCGAGTGGTGGGTGGCGGGCGAGCGGCTGTGGCTGGCCGACGTGCAGTGGATCTCGGCGGCCGACAACTACATCGAGCTGCACCTGCCGCCGCGCAGCCTGCTGGAGCGCGCCACGCTGGCCGACGCGCTGGCCCGCCCCGGCTGGGCCGCGCGCTTCCTGCGCGTGCACCGCAGCCATGCGGTCAACTGGGCCCATGTGCGGCGCATCGAACGGCTGGGCAGCGGCGAGGCCCAGCTGACGCTGGGCGGCGGCGCGACGCTGCGCGTGTCGCGCGGCTATCGCGGGGTGCTGGACGCGCTCGCCCCCTGAATCCCGCCACCGGCCCCACGGGCCTCGCGCCGCGCGGGCCCGGCCGCCAAGCTGGCGGCCATGAACACCGCCCCACTGCCGCGCCTGCCCTTCCTCGACGGCCTGCGCGTCGCCGCCTTCGCGCTGCTGATCCCCTACCACGTCGGCATGTACTACGTGACCTGGGACTGGCATGTGAAGAGCCCTGCCGCCAGCACGGCGCTGGAGCCCTTCATGCAGCTCAGCTCGCCATGGCGGCTGGGCCTGCTGTTCCTGATCGCCGGCGCCGCCTGCCAGGGCCTGTTCGCCCGGCGCGGCCTGCTGGGCACGCTGCAGGACCGCTCGCTGCGCCTGCTGCTGCCGCTGCTGTTCGGCATGGTGGTCCTCGTGACGCCCCAGGCCTATTACGAGGTGCTGACGCAGGCGCCGGAGCTGCTGCCCGGCGACGGCGGCTATCTGGACTTCTGGCGGGCCTATCTGCATGTCGGCAGGTTCTGCCGCGGTACGGACTGCATGATCGTGCCGACCTGGAACCACCTGTGGTTCCTGCCCTATCTGTGGCTGTACGCATGCCTGGGCGCCGTGGCGGCCGCGTGCGCACGCCGGCCCCTGCCCACGCTCGCGCTGCCGGCCTGGGCCTGGCTGCTGCTGCCGGCCCTGCCGCTGGCGCTGCTGCGGCTGTTCGTGTTCCCGCAGCACCCGTCCACGCACAACTTCGTGCAAGACCTCTACAACCACCTGCAGTACGGCGGGCTGTTCGCGCTGGGCTGGGCCAGCCGCACGCCGCTGGCCGCGGGCCTGTGGGCGGCCGTGCTGCGGCTGCGCTGGGTGGCGCTGGGCATGTCGCTGGCCGGCTGGGCCCTGCTGATGAGCCTCGATGGCCCGCATGCCGCCGCGCCGCTGCTGCGCGGCGCGCTGGGCTGGTGGGGCATCGCCGCCGCCTGCGGCTGGGCGCAGCGCGCCTTCACGCGGGAGTCGCCCGGGCTGCGCCGGGCGGCCGCCGCGGTGTTCTGCCTCTACATCCTGCACCAGAGCGTCATCGTCGTGCTGAGCCAGTGGCTCAAGCCGCTGGGCCTGCCCTGGGGGCTGGAGGCCCTGCTGCTCATCGTGCTGACCTTCGCGATCTGCGCGGCGGCCTATCTCGCGCTGCGCCGGGTGCCGGGCCTGGCGCTGCTGCTGGGCATACAGCGCGGCGCCCGGCGCGGCGACGCCCCTCAGGCCGCGCGGCCCGCCGCCCGGCCCGGCACGGCGTCCAGCTCGCCGGACTCGCGCGCCTTGCGGCCGTAGACCGCCTCGAACAGCGGCGTGGCCATCATGGTGGTCGCCACGGCCATCAGCACCAGCATGGAGAACAGGGCCGGGCCGATGATGCCTTTCTGCAGGCCGATGTTGATGATGATGAGCTCCATCAGGCCGCGCGAGTTCATCAGCGCGCCTATGCCCAGCGCCGTGCGGTTGTCCTCGCCGGCCAGGCGGGCGGCCAGGTAGCAGGCGCCGAACTTGGCCAGCACCGAGGCGGCCAGCACGCCCAGCGCGATCAGCAGCAGCTGCAGCGAATTGATCATGTCCAGCCGCGTGTTCAGGCCCGAGTAGGTGAAGAACATCGGCAGCAGCAGCACCACGGCCAGCGGCTCGACCTTCTTCTTCAGCTCGGCCGCGAACAGGCCGCGCGGCATGACGGCCCCCAGGATGAAGCCGCCGAAGATGGCGTGGATGCCCACGGCGTCCATGATGAAGGCCGACAGGCAGAACAGCGCCATCGTGATGCCCAGCACCGTCGTGCTCATCTGGCCTTCGCGCTCCACGATGCGGCCCAGCGGCGCCAGCAGCCGGCGACCGAACAGCATGATGAAGGCCGCATAGAGCACGCCCCCGCCTATGGCCAGCACGGCCACGCCGGGGCCGGCGCCGAAGGCCGCCAGCACCAGCGCCAGCACGCACCAGGAGACGGCGTCGTCGAAGGCGCCGGCCGTCAGCGACAGCGTGCCCAGCGAGGTGTTCGCCAGGCCGCGCTCGTTGATGATGCGGGCCAGCATGGGAAAGGCCGTCAGCGCGATGCAGGCGCCCATGAACAGCGTCGCATTGGCCGTCGAGATGCCGTCGGCGAACAGGCCCGGCACCGTCAGCAGCAGCGGCGTGATCAGCCAGGCGATGAAGAAGGGCGCCGTGATGCCCGCCACCGACACGCCGATGGCGCTGCGCGCCTTGGTGGCGAAGTGGTCCAGCCGCAGCGTCGTGCCGACCAGGAACATGTACAGGCCCACGCCCAGCTGCGCGCCGCAGTACAGGACGTTCTTCATCTCCCTGGGGAAGATGGCCGCCTGCACCTGCGGCGCCAGCAGGCCCAGCAGCGAGGGCCCCAGCAGCACGCCGGCGATCATCTCGCCGACGACCTGGGGCTGGCCCAGGAACTTGCGGCCGGCCCAGCCCACCACGCGGCAGGCCAGCAGGATGACGGCCAGCTGCAGGAAGAAGCGCACGCTGAAATCGTTGGGCGAATAGGTCTGCGCCACCGCCTGGGCCGCAGGGCCGTGCTTGGCGAATACATCGGCCAGGATGGCCAGCAGGTCGAATTCCATGGGCAGCCTTGTCGGTCCTGTGACGCCTGCGGTTGGCAGGCGACAACGTTGTCTGCAGCGGATGCACCCTCTCGCCCATCCGCCGTTTGCACTGTGCCAGCGGGGATTGCGCTGTCCATCGGGTCGAACGGCGATGGGCCTATGTACCTACATCCGGATTGCGGCACGGCAGGCCGGCCGCTACATTCGCGCGGCGATGAAACTCATCACCAGCCGCGAGTTCAACCGCGACGTCAGCCAGGCCAAGCGCGCGGCCCAGGTCGAGCCCGTGGTCATCACCGACCGTGGCCAGCCCAGCCATGTACTGCTGAGCATCGCCGAGTACCGCCGCCTGACCGGCGAGGGCGAGAGCATCCTGGAGCTGCTGGCCCTGCCCGAGACGGTGGCGCTGGACGCCCGCGACGCCTCGGCCGACGGCGCCTGGGATCACCGCGAGGACCTCTGATGTTCCTGCTCGACACCGGCATCGTGCTGGAGCTGCGCAAGGCCAAGGCCGGCCAGTCCGACGCCGGCCTGGCCGCCTGGGCGGCCGGCCTGCCGCGCCAGAAGCTCTTCATCTCGGCGCTGAACCTGCTGGAGATCGAGACCGCCGCCGCCCGGCTGGCGCGCCGCGACCGCGCCGCCGGCCTGGTGGTGCGCGACTGGATAGACGGCCGCGTCATGCCGGCCTTCGACGGCCGCGTGCTGCCGGTGGATGCGGCCGTCGTGCGCCGCCGCGCCCAGCTGCCCTATGCCAACACGCGCGACGGCCTGCTCGCCGCCACCGCGCTGGAGCATGGCCTGACCTTCGTGACCCACCGCGTCTCGGCCTTCCGCGCCGGCCGCGTGAAGCTGCTCAACCCCTCCGGCTACATCGCCCCGCCCGGCGACGACGACGAGGACTGGGCCCATGGCACCCAGACCGGCCACCAATGGCTGAAGAACCTCTACACCCGCGCATGACTCCCAAGCGACGCATCCTCATCGTCGGCGGCGGCACGGCCGGATGGCTGACCGCCGCCTACCTGGCCCGCTTCCTGCGCCTGTCGGCGCACGGCCACCTGGAGGTGACGGTGCTGGAGTCGCCCGACATCGGCATCGTGGGCGTCGGCGAGGGCACCTTCCCCACCATCCGCGGCACGCTGCAGTTCCTGGGCATCGACGAGGCGCGGTTCATCCGCGAGACCGCCGCCACGCTCAAGCAGGGCATACGCTTCGTGGACTGGGTGCCGGCGCCGGCCGGCGCGGCGCCGCACCAGTTCTTCCACCCCTTCGAGGCGCCCTTCTACGCCGAGGACCTCAACCTCGTGCCCTACTGGCTGCTGCAGGACCCGGCCACGCGGCCGCCCTTCGCCGAGGCCATGACGCTGCAGACGCGCGTGGCCGCGGCGCAGCGCGCGCCCAAACGCGCCGGCGAGGCAGCCTACGCAGCGCCGCTGAACTACGCCTACCACTTCGACGCGCGCAAGCTGGCTGCGCTGCTGGCCGGGCGCGCCCGCGAGCTGGGCGTGCGCCATGTGCAGGGCACGGTGACCCGCGTGGCGCTGGACGAACAGGGCGCCATCGCCCACCTGGACACCGCCCAGCAGGGTCGCTTCGAGGCGGAGCTCTACATCGACTGCACGGGCTTTCGCGCCGAGCTCATCGGCCGCGCGCTGGGCAGCGAGTTCAAGTCGGTGCGCCACCAGCTGTTCGCCGACCGCGCGCTGGCCTGCAAGATCCCGCTGGCGGACGACGCCGTCATGGAGAGCTGCACCGTCGCCACCGCCCATGAGGCCGGCTGGCTGTGGGAGATCGGCCTGAACGGCGCGCGCGGCATCGGCTGCGTCTACTCCAGCCGCCATCTCGGCGACGAGCGCGCCGCGGAGCTGCTGCGCGCCTACTGCCGAAATGGTCAGGCAAGCGGCCATGAAGACCTCGCGATGCGCAGCATCCCCTTCAACCCCGGCTACCGCGAGCGCCAATGGGTGGGCAACTGCGTGGCGGTGGGCCTGTCGGCCGGCTTCCTGGAGCCGCTGGAGGCCACCGGCCTGGTGCTGGTCGAGGCGGCCGCGGCCATGATCGCGGAGATGCTGCCGCACAGCGGCCCCGTCGCCGCGCCGGCGCGGCGCTTCAACGAGCTGATGACGGCGCGCTTCGACAACATCATCAACTTCCTGAAGCTGCACTATGCGTTGAGTCGGCGCCCCGAGCCCTTCTGGCGCGACAACGCCGCCGCAGCCAGCATCCCCGGGCGCCTGGCCGGCCTGCTGGAGGAATGGAAGCTGCGCCCGCCGGGCCGCTTCGACTTCGCGCTGGACACCGAGACCTTCGCCTTCTTCAACTACCAGTACATCCTCTACGGCATGGGCTTCGCGACCGACCTGGGCGCCGGCCGGCACGACTTCCCCCGCATGGACGAGGCGGACAAGGTCTTCGCCAAGATCCAGCGCTTCGCCGATCGTGCGCTGGCCGAGCTGCCCGGCCACCGCGCGCTGATCCAGCAGATCAACGCCGGGCGCTGAGCGCCCAGGACCGGGCCGCCGACGCCGGACTCAGCCCGGGCAGCCCACCGAGTCGGCCTGCGTGACGACGCTGCCTGGCGGCACGCTGCGCGTCAGCCACACATTGCCGCCTATGACCGAGCCGCGGCCTATGGTGACGCGGCCCAGCACCGTGGCACCGGCATAGATGACCACCTCGTCCTCGACGATGGGGTGGCGCGGCTGGCCCTTGACGGCATGGCCGTCGTCGTCGGTGGGGATGCTCTTGGCGCCCAGCGTGACGTTCTGGTAGATGCGCACGCCCCGCCCCAGGACAGCCGTCTCGCCGATGACGACGCCGGTGCCATGGTCGATGAAGCAGCCACTGCCCAGGGTGGCGCCGGGATGGATGTCGATGCCGGTCTCGGCATGGGCCAGCTCGGCGATGACGCGGGCGATCAGCGGCAGGCCCAGCCGGTAGAGCTCATGGGCCAGCCGGTGGCTGATCAGCGCACGCACGCCCGGGTAGCACAGCAGCACCTCGTCGACGCTGCGCGCCGCCGGGTCGCCGCGGTAGGCGGCGAGCACGTCGCTGTCCAGCAGCACGCGCACGGCCGGCAGCGCGCGCAGAAAGCGCCCGGCCAGCTCGGCGGCGTCACCGCTGGGCTCGCGCTCGCCGCGCTGGCGGGCGTCGTGGCGCAGCTCCAGCGCGGCCTGCTGGCGCAGCGTCGTCATGGCCGCACCCAGCGTGTGGCCGACGTAGAAGTCCTCGTCCTCGGGCCGCAGCGTCGGCGGGCCCAGGCGCATCGGGAACAACGCGCCCGACAGGCCTTGCACCATGGCCGCCAGCAGCTCGCGCGACGGCAGCTCGCGGCCGTCGCCGCCGCGCCGGTGCGCCTCGCGCCAGCGCATGCGCGCGCCACGCAGCGCCTCGACGACGGACGGCAGCTCATCGCCGGGGGCGGGCGTCGATGCGGGGGTGGGAGCGGCTTGGGTCATGGGCTTCGAGTATAGAAATCCGCCCGCAGCGGCGTTGCGGACAATGCCGCCATGCTCCAGTACCTGACCCTGCCCGTCACCCCGTTCCAGCAGAACTGCTCCATCGTGTGGTGCGACGCCACGCGCGACGCCGCCGTCATCGACCCCGGCGGCGAGCTGCCGCGGCTGCTGGCGGCCGTGCGCGAGCGCGGCCTGAACCTGAAGGCCATCTGGCTGACCCATGCCCACATCGACCATGCCGGCGGCGCGGGGCAGCTGGCGCGCGAGCAAGGCCTGCCCATCATCGGGCCGCATCCGGGCGACCAGTTCTGGATAGACGGCCTGGCGCAGCAGAGCCGGATGTTCGGCTTCCCGCCGGCCGAGGGCTTCACGCCCGACCGCTGGCTGCAGGACGGCGACACCGTGCAGATCGGCCAGGAGACGCTCACCGTGCGCCACTGCCCCGGCCACACGCCGGGCCATGTCGTCTTCCACTCGGCCCCGGCCCAGCGCGCCTTCGTCGGCGACGTGCTGTTCGCCGGCAGCATAGGCCGCACCGATTTCCCGGGCGGCAACCACCAGCAGCTGATCGACGCCATCCGCCAGCGCCTGTGGCCCATGGGCGATGACACCGTCTTCATTCCCGGGCATGGGCCGGAGAGCAGCATCGGCAGGGAGCGCCTCGGCAATCCCTATGTTGCGGATGGCGTTTGAGCGACGCTTCACCGTAATTCATTCACAAACACATCGAGCAACATTTACGCTCGTGTCCAAACCTGCTCTCCTACCCTTTGATGATGGCTCGCAGGTGCGGGCAAAGGAGTGCTTCGATGTGGATGTCCGAATTTGCTCAGCCGGGCCAGACCGCCGGCACCCGTCCTCGCGAGCGCCGCGCCGCGGCATCGCTGTCCAGTCAATGGCTGGGTTTGGTGCTGGAGGAGCTCGACCACGGCGTCGTGCTGCTCAACGGCGCGGGCCGCGTGCTGCATGCCAACCTGGCGGCGCGCGCATCGCTGGATGACAACCATCCGCTGGAGCTCGTGGGCCAGCATCTGCGCGCCCGCCTGCTGACCGACGCCGTGCCGCTGGCCGAGGCGCTGGAAGGAGCCGAGGCCAGCGGCAGGCGCTGCCTGCTGCGCCTGGGCGACGGGCGCGCCGAATGCGGCCGCGCCAACGTCGTCGTCGTGCCGCTCAACCGCGACGTCAGCCAGGCCGCCGTGCTGCTGATCCTGGAACGCCGCCAGCTCTGCGGCGACCTCGCCGCCCAGTGGTTTGCGCTGCGCTACCAGCTGACGCCGGCCGAGACCGAGGTGCTGAAGGCGCTGTCCAACGGCGTCAAGCCCACCGAGGTGGCGCGGCGCCAGGGCGTGGCCATCTCGACGGTGCGCAGCCAGATCCAGAGCATCCGCGCCAAGAGCGGCGCCGACAGCATCGGCGAGCTGATGCGCCAGCTCGCGCTGCTGCCGCCGCTGGTGTCATCGCTGCGGCCGGCCAAGCTGGTGAACTGACCCCCTGCGGGCCGGGCGCCGGGCCGCGCCCAAGCCGGCCCGCCTCGGGCGACGAGCGCGAGGCTAGCTGCCGCCAGCATCGCCGCCCCTCGGGGAGCCCACCCGGGTGCTCCTTGGACGAGGGGCTAACATTCGGCGCGCTCGCGGACCTCATGCCCGCGGTGCAGTCCGGATGGCTGACGAATCCCTCGACCACGAATTCCACGCCCTGCCGCCGTCGCTGCGGCTGCTGGCCGCGCGCGGCATCGCGCGCAGCTACCGCAAGGGCGTCATGCTGATCGAGGAAGGCTCGATCGGCGACAACCTCTACCTGATCCTGGCCGGCTCGCTGCGCGCCTACGCCAGCGATGCGCGCGGCCGCGAGATCACCTACGGCGTCTACGGCCCCGGCGAGTACGTCGGCGAGATGAGCCTGGACGGCGGCCCGCGCTCGGCCAGCGTCATCACCGAGGAGGCCAGCCGCCTCGTCATGGTCACGCGCGCCAGCCTGCTGACCCACATCAGCGAGCACCCGGAGTTCGCCTTCGAGCTGCTGACCAAGGTCATACGCCGCGCGCGCGCGGCCACGCTGTCGACCAAGCAGCTGGCGCTGAACGACGTCTACGGGCGCCTGAAGAACCTGGTGGACCAGTCCACCGCCGACGGCCGCCACCTGGAGCTGACCCACCAGGGCATGGCCCAGCGCCTGGGCTGCTCGCGCGAGATGGTGTCCAAGCTGGTCAAGGACCTGGAGCTGGGCGGTTATCTGCGCCGCGTGGCCGCCGGCGAGTACCAGCGCCTGAAGACGCTGCCGGCGCGCTGGTGATGCGCGCCGACCGGCCGGCGCTCAGCCGGCCGCCCGCTTGAGCGGCGGCGCGACGGGGAAGCGCCGCTCCGGCCTGGGCGCGCGCGCGTACAGCCCCTCCACCTTGGGCAGGTTGGCCTGGATGTCGCGGATACGCGTCGTGTTGGCCGGGTGGGTGGACAGCCACTGCGGCGGCGCGCCCTGGCTGGCGGCCATCATCTTTTCCCACAGCCGCACGGCGGCGGCCGGGTCGTAGCCGGCGCGGGCGGCCAGCTCGATGCCGACCAGGTCGGCCTCGCTCTCGTCGCCGCGGCTGAAGCGCAGTGTCAGCAACTGCCCGCCCAGGTTGGCCAGGCCGCGGCCGAGGTTGCCCAGGCCCAGGAAGGCCGAGCCCAGCTCGATGAGGCCATTCGTGACGGCCGTCTTGCCCACCCGCTCGCGCGCATGCTCGCGCAGTGCGTGCGCCACCTCGTGGCCCATGATGGCGGCGACCTCGTCATCCTCCAGCTTGAGCTTCTCGAGGATGCCGTAATAGAAGGCGATCTTGCCGCCCGGCATGCAGAAGGCGTTCAGCTCCGGGCTGCCCAGCAGGTTGACCTCCCACTTCCATTGCTGCGCGCGGGGGTTCCACTCGTAGCTGAACGGGATGATGCGCTGCGCGATGTAGCGCAGCCTCTGCAGCTGCGGATGCTCCATGGGCGCCAGCGCGCGCTGCTGGCCGGCCTGCTGCATCATCTGCGCGTATTGCTGGCCGCCGGCCTGCTCCAGCTGTTCGGCCGAGATGAGGCCGGTGAACTTGCTCTTGGGCCCCACATCCACGCCCTCACGCGCCCAGGCCGGCACGAAGGCGGCGGCGCCGCCGGCGGCCAGCAGGCCCGTGAAGAGGCGCCGGCCGCGCCGGGCGGGCGGCGTGCAGCGGCCGGCCGCGCAGTCGGCGCAGGCGCCGAACTGGCGGCGCGGCGGATCGGTGAACTGCAGGTCGTCGCGGACCTGGAAGTCGTCGGCATGCATGCCGGCATTGTGCGGTGGCGCCGGCGGGCCTTTCGTAGGACTGGCGACAATCGCCCCATGGACAGCCAGCAATTTCGCGCCGCCCTGGGGCTTTTCGCCACCGGCGTGACCATCGTCACCGTGCGCTCGGCGGATGGCAGCCTCGTGGGCCTGACCGCCAATTCCTTCAATTCCGTGTCGCTGGACCCGCCGCTGGTGCTGTGGAGCCTGGCGCGCCGCGCCGGCTCCATGCCCGTCTTCACGCGCGGCTCGCACTATGCGATCAACATCCTCGCCGCCGACCAGAAGGATCTGGCCCAGCGCTTCGCGACCCGCGACATCGACCGCTTCGCCGGCGTGGCCTGGCGCGAGGGCGCGGGCGGCGCGCCGGTGCTGGACGGCGCCGTCGCCACCTTCGAATGCGCCAACCGCAGCCGCTACGAGGAGGGCGACCATGTCATCTTCGTCGGCGAGGTGGAGCGCTGCACGGCCCGCCCCGGCGCGCAGCCGCTGATCTTCCACGGCGGCCGCTACTTCACCGAACTGCCGCTGTAGCCAACCTCAGAGCTGGATCTTGGTGCCCAGCTCGACGACCGCGTTGCCGGGCAGGCGGAAGTAGTCGGCCGCGCCGCTGGCGTTGCGGCTCAGCGCGGCGAACAGCGCCTCGCGCCAATGCGCGAGGCCGGTGCGCGGCACCAGCGTCTCGCGGCTCAGGAAATAGCTGGTCTCGGCCGGCTCGACGTGCAGGCCCAGCGCCTCGCAGCGGGCCAGTGCGGCCGGCACGTCGGGCTGGTCCATGAAGCCGTAGCTGATGACGAGCCGCCAGAAGCCGGGTGCCAGCTCGTCCAGCTTCAACTGCTCGGCCGGCGGCACATAGGGCCGCTCGCAGAACGTGACGGTCAGCACCACGTTGCGCTCGTGCAGCACCTGGTAGTGCTTGAGGTTGTGCAGCAGCGCCGGCGGCACCAGCGCCGGGTTGGCCACCGGGTAGACGGCGGTGCGTGCCGCGCGCGGGCGCCCGGCGTCGCCGAAGGCCTGCAGGTTCTCGAGGAAGGGCTGCAGCTCCAGCCCCTCCTCGCGCGCCAGTGCCTGCACGGCCGTGCGGCCGCGCGCCCAGGTGCTCATCAGCAGGAACAGCAGCGCGCCCAGCGCCAGCGGGAACCAGCCGCCGTCGACGATCTTGATCGCGCAGCCGGCCACCAGCAGCGCGTCCAGCGCGAGGAAGAAGGCGGTGGCGCCCCAGGCCAGCGGCCTGGGCAGCCGCCAGCCGTCGCGGATGACGAAGAAGGTCAGCACCGTCGTGATCATCATGGTCAGCGTGACGGCGATGCCGTAGGCGCCGGCCAGCGCCGACGAGCTGCGGAACAGCAGCACCGCGCCCACCACGCCCAGCAGCAGCGCCCAGTTCACGCTGGCGATGTAGATCTGGCCGGCCTCGGCGGCCGAGGTGTTGCGCACCCGCATGCGCGGCAGAAAGCCCAGCTGTATGGCCTGCTTGGTCATCGAATAGGCGCCCGAGATGACGGCCTGCGACGCGATCACCGCGGCCAGCGCGGCCAGGCCCACGGCCGGCAGCACCAGCGCGGCGGGGAAGAGGCGGTAGAAGGGGTTGTCGATGGCGGCCGGCTCGCGCATCAGCAGCGCGCCCTGGCCCAGGTAGTTCAGCGCCAGCGCCGGGAAGACGATGCCGGTCCAGGCGATGCGGATGGGCCGGGCGCCGAAGTGGCCCATGTCGGCATACAGCGCCTCGGCGCCGGTCAGCGCCAGCACGATGGCGCCCACGACGGCCAGCACCTGCCAGCCACGGTCGAGCAGGAAGGCCAGCGCGCGCAGCGGGTTCAGCGCGGCCAGGATGGCCGGCTGCTGCGCGATCTGCAGCACGCCGGTGACGGCCAGCACCACGAACCACAGCAGGATGACGGGGCCGAACACGCGACCCACCGCATGGGTGCCGTGCTTCTGCACGACGAACAGCCCCACCAGCACCACCAGCGACAGCGGCAGCACATAGCGCTCCAGCTGCGGGCTCGCGATCTCCAGGCCCTCGATGGCGCCCATCACCGACACGGCCGGCGTGATGACGCTGTCGCCGTAGAACAGCGTCGCGCCGCCCACGCCCAGCAGCAGCAGGAAGCGCCGCAGCACCGGGCGCCCGCGCACGGCCTGGGTGGCCAGCGCCGTCAGTGCCAGGCCGCCACCCTCGCCGCGGTTGTCGGCGCGCAGGATCAGCACCACGTACTTCAGCGTGACCACCAGCGTCAGCGCCCAGACGATGGCGGAGATGGCGCCGATCAGCGTGTCCGGCGTGACGGCGACACCGGTGGCGGGCGTGAAGATCTCCTTGACCGTGTACAGCGGGCTGGTGCCGATGTCGCCGTAGACGACGCCGATGGCGCCCACCGTCAGCGCGGTGAGGCCGGCGCGCTGGGGCTGGGCCGGGGCGGGGGCAGCGGTGGTGGTCATGGGCTGGGCCGGGTTTTTCCGGACTTGGTGAGGTCGATTCTGCCGGGGTCTGATCGTCGAGTGGGTGGGGGACAGCCCCCCTGCCTCAAGGAGCCCGCCATGAACCACACCGTCACGCTGCATCGCGTGCTGCGCTGCCCGCCCGAACGCCTCTACCGCGCCTTCACGACACCCGCCGCGATGGCCAAGTGGCTGCCGCCGCATGGCTTCACCGGCACCGTCCACGAGATGGACGCCCGCGTGGGCGGCACCTACAAGATGTCCTTCACCAACCTGACCACCGACGCCAGCCACGGCTTCGGCGGCCGCTACCTGGAGCTGGTGCCCGGCCAGAAGCTGCGCTACACGGCCGTCTTCGACGACCCCAACCTGCCCGGCGAGATGACGACCACGGTCGAGCTCAAGGCGGTGTTCTGCGGCACCGAGATGCGTGTCGTGCAGGAGGGCATCCCGGCCATGATCCCGGTGGAGGCCTGCACCATGGGCTGGCAGGAGTCGCTGCAGCTGCTGGCGCTGCTGGCCGAGCCCGAGATCAAGCCCTAGCTCCCGTGGGCGGCATCCGCCGGCCGCACAATGGCGGTCCTGTCGTTGTTGAAACCCCCGCCATGCACCGCCTGCTGTTCGCCTCCGCCCTGTTCCTGTCCCTCGCCGCCCAGGCCCAGGTCAAGATCGACGACCCCTGGGTGCGCGCCACCGTGGCGCCGCAAAAGGCCACCGGCGCCTTCATGCAGCTGACCTCGGCCCAGCCGGCCAAGGTCGTCGCGGCCAGCTCGCCGGTGGCGGCCGTGGTCGAGATCCACGAGATGAAGATGGAGGACGGCGTCATGAAGATGCGCGCCGTCGACGCGCTGGCACTGCCGGCCGGCCAGGCCGTGGCGCTCAAGCCCGGCAGCTACCACGTCATGCTGATGGGCCTGAAGGCGCCCATCAAGGCCGGCGAGACCGTGCCGCTGACGCTGACCGTCGAGGGCGAGGAAAAGCAGCGCAGCACGGTCGAGGTCAAGGCGCTGGCGCGCTGACCGGCCGGCCCGGGCTAGCGGCCCAGCACGCGGAGGATCTCGCGGCCATAGGCCTCGAGCTTCTTCGCGCCCACACCGCTGATCTCGCCCAGCTCGGCGAGGTCGCCCGGCACGACGCGGGCCATCTCGGCCAGCGTCGTGTTCTGGAAGATCACATAGGCCGGCAGCCCATGCTCCTTGGCCACCTCGGAGCGCCAGGCCTTCAGCGCCTCGAAGCGCTCCTGGCCTTGCTCATCCAGGCCCAGCGCCGGATCGGCCTTGGGCCTGGCGCCGCCACGCGCGGACTTTGAACGGCCCCTGGCCTTCTTCTCCTCGGCCTCGCGCAGCCGGATCTCCACCTCGCCCTTGAGCACGGCCCGGGCGCTGTCCTGCAAGGCCAGCGTGTTGAACTCGCCCTCGGCCGCCACATGGCCCAGCGCGATCAGCTGGCGCAGCACGGCCCGCCACTGCTGCTCCGACAGCTCGGCGCCGACGCCCCAGGTGGACAGCGACTCGTGGCCGTACTGGCGCGTCTTGTCCGTGGCCTTGCCGCGCAGCACGTCGATGAGATGGCCGGCGCCGAAGCGCTCGCCGCGCTGGTGGAAGCGGTAGATGCAGGAGAGCAGCTTGCGCGCTGCCTCGGTGCCGTCCCAGGTCGCCGGCGGGTGCAGGCAGTTGTCGCAGTTGCCGCAGGGCGTCGACGCCTCGCCGAAGTAGGCCAGCAGCCGCACGCGCCGGCAGTCGGTCGCCTCGGCCAGCGCCAGCAGCGCGTCCAGCTTGCCGCGCTGGCCCTGCTTGAAGACCTCGTCGGCCGGGCTCTCGTCGATCATGCGGCGCTGGTTGACGACGTCGGCCAGGCCGTAAGTCATCCAGGCCTCGGCCGGCGCGCCGTCGCGGCCGGCGCGGCCGGTTTCCTGGTAGTAGGCCTCGATGTTCTTGGGCAGATCCAGGTGGGCGACAAAGCGCACATCGGGCTTGTCTATGCCCATACCGAAGGCGATGGTGGCCACCATGATGAGCCCGTCCTCGCGCAGGAAGCGGTCCTGGTGACGGCGGCGCATGTCGGCGTCCAGGCCCGCGTGGTAGGGCAGCGCGTTCAGGCCCTCGCTCTGCAGCCACTGCGCGGTCTCCTCGACCTTCTTGCGGCTCTGGCAGTAGACGACGCCGGCCTCGCCCTCGTGCTCGTCGGTGATGAAGCGCAACAGCTGCTCGCGCGGCGAGCCGTTCTTCTCGACGATGAGGTAGCGGATGTTGGGCCGGTCGAAGCTGCTGATGAAGACGCGCGCGTCCTGCAGCTGCAGCCGCTCGATGATGTCGGCGCGCGTGAGCTCGTCGGCCGTGGCCGTCAGCGCGATGCGCGGCACGTCGGGGAAGCGCTCGTGCAGCAGGCTGAGCTGCAGGTACTCCGAGCGGAAGTCGTGCCCCCACTGGCTGACGCAATGCGCCTCGTCGATGGCGAACATGGACAGCAGGCCGCGCTCGTGCAGCGAGCTCAGCTGGGCCAGGAAGCGCGGCGTCGTGATGCGCTCCGGTGCGGCGTACAGCAGCGTCAGCCGCCCGCTCATCATCTCGCGCTCGATGCGGCTGGCCTCCTCGCCGGTCAGGCTGGAGTTCAGGAAGGCCGCATGCACGCCGGCCTCCTCCAGCGCGCCGACCTGGTCGTGCATCAGCGCGATCAGCGGGCTGACGACCACCGCGACGCCCTGCTGGCGCTGGTGGCGCAGGATGGCCGGCACCTGATAGCACAGGCTCTTGCCCCCGCCCGTGGGCATCAGCACCAGCGCATCGCCGCCCGCGGCCACCTGCTCGACGATGTCGGCCTGCTGGCCGCGGAAGGCGGTGTAGCCGAAGACTGCTGACAGCACCTGGCGCGCGGCGGATTGCAGGTCGTCGGTGGGGCTTGGAAGATGCGCGGGCGGATTCATTCGACCGCCATTGTCCCAGGAGCCTTCCCATGCCCACAGCTGCCGAGTTGCGCGAGCGCCTGATCCGCAATTTCAACGACGCGCCGCGCGAGCGCTTCCTGCGCCCGCCCCGCTACGACAGCGAGACCGCCTCGCTGACCCGTGGCACGGCCGCCCGGCAGCTGGGCGCGAGCTTCGACATCGTCGCCCCCGGCCGGCAGAGCTGCCCCTACCACTTCCACCACGGCGAGGAGGAGATGTTCATCATCCTGCAGGGCCAGGGCACGCTGCGCGTGGCGGGCGAGCTGCTGCCCATCCGGGCCGGCGACGTCATCACCATCCCGGCGGGGCCGGACTACCCGCACCACATCCTCAACAGCTCGGACGCGCCGCTGCACTACCTCAGCATCAGCACGCAGCAGGAGCCGGAGATCTGCGTCTACCCCGACTCCGGCAAGGTCGGCAGCTTCGCGCCCGGTCTGCGGCTGCTGCAGCGCCGCGAGGCGGGGCTGGACTACTGGGACGGCGAGCCCTGAGCGACCCGGCGCGGCCGGCTCAGCCGACCAGCAGCGCGTTCTCCGCCAGCAACTGCAGGCGCCGCTGCAGCGATGCCGGGCTCAGGCCCTCGCGCTCGGCCGGTGGCGTCACGGCCGCCCAGGCGTCCAGCAGCTCGTCGACGTGGCGCGTGCCGTCGAGCAGCATGACCAGGCGGCGCAAGCCGGCCGACGGCAGCAGGAAAGTGCCATGCCTGGCATTGACCACGGGGGCGCCGCGCTCGGCCAGCAGGCGCGCATGGAGGCTGGCGCAGGGCCGGTCGCTCACCGTGGCGCAGAAATCCCAGCGCGCCGCGTGGATCTCGACGAAGTCGCGGGCGTACAGCGACAGCAAGCCCTGCACGAGCGCCGGGCGCAGGCCGCCGTCGGCCGCCGCGGCCGGCCCCAGCGACTGCGCCACGCCGGACTCCAGGGCCGCGAAATCCATGCCGCCCCGGTCGCCGCCCGCCAGCACCAGGGCCAGCGCCTTGGCGGCCGGCTCCTCCGCCCGGAAGCTGCCCTGGTAGGGGTGGCGGAACTCCAGCGCCGCCGCATCGCGCGCGTCGGCATCGGGGCGCAGGGGCCGCAGCCCGCTGGAGAACTGCAGCTCGGCCAGGCGCTCGACCGTCACCGCGAGATCCACCGCCTGCCCGCTGCGGCACAGCAGGGTCTGGCGGAAACGGCGCAGTTGCAGGAAGTCGATGTATTGCTCGCGCGCCAGCCTGGGCATGGCGTCGAGCTGCTGCCGCACCGCCGCCGGGTAGGCGGCCGTCGACATCGCGCCGAACTCCGCCTCGGCCAGGAACTGCAGGCCGCGTTCGGTGGCGGCGTCGATGAAATCCAGGAAGTACAGCGGGTCGTTCTCGTCGGCCAGCAGGTCGTGCAGCAGGAAATAGTCCTTGCCCTCGAAGCCCGCCATCTCGCGCTCGATCAGCTCGCGGGCGAAGCCATTGCCCGGCACCGCCGCCAGCATGAAGTCCACCGCCGCACGGGCCGCACGCACACGCGACTGAGGCTCCGTGATGGCGCGGGTGTGAAAGCGCATCAGGTCGCGCGGCACATTCCTGAGATAGCCGCCGGGCAGCGCGCTATAGCTGACATAGGCGACGCCGCGGGGCGAGAGCAGCCGGCCGCACAGCGCGATCAGCGCCCGCCGCACCGCCTCGGGCACCCAGGACAGCACGCCATGCGCAACGATGTAGTCGAAGGGCTGGGGCCCGGGGTCGAAGCCGGCGATGTCGGCCACCTGCAGCTCGACATTGGCCAGCCCCAGCGCGGCGATCATGCGCCGGCCGTCCTCGATCGCGGACGCCGCGAGATCGACGCCGACGAAGCGCGCCTGCGGAAAGGCCAGTGCCTGCGGAATCAGGTTGCCGCCATCGCCACAGCCCAGCTCCAGCAGGCGGCATTGCGCGGGCAAGATCGTCTGCAGCCCGCAAAGACGCCCCAGGGTGGCCAGCCTGTCGGCCGAGGCCTGGGGATAGAACTTGCCCGGATACCGGACCTGGTCGTAGGCGGTGGCTTGCACGCCCGGGCCGATGCGGCTTACCAGCGGCGACGCCGGCCCAGCGCAGCGCCCAGCAGGCCGCTGCCCAGCAGCGCCAGAGTGGCGGGCTCGTCGACGACGAACGGGCTGCTGGTGAAGCTCAACTCACCGCCCACCTGCTGCATCTCGGCAGTGAACATCAGCGTGTGGCTGTCGTAGTCGTACTTCAGCGACGACAGCCCGTCGAACTTCTGCGTGGTGTGCAGCTTGATGCCCAGGAAGTTCGTCGACGGGACGAAGCCGCCATCGAAGTTGCTGAGCAGGTAGTCCCCGGTGATGTCCCAGTAGGCGTCGTAGGTCTGCACGCCGTTCACCAGCTCGCCCAGCACCTGCGTGAAGCCGAGCTTGAGATGGTCGGTGCTGGCCGGGCTGAAGCCGGCCACCAGCACCTCGGTCAGCGTGACCTTGAGGAAGTCCTTCTGCCCCTCGCCGGACTTGCGCGCCACCACATGCTCGGAAAACACGCCGCCGCTGCAGTCGAGCCGGGACGTGACGTCGGGGGTGGCGCTGTTGTCGAAGAAGTCGAAGGTCAGCGTGGGTGCCGTCGTGCTCGAGTAGGGCCAGCTGACCGTGCCGCCTGCCGCGGGCGCCGCGGCGTCGAGGCAGCTGAAGCTGGGCGCAACCAGCGCGGCCTCGGCGCCGCCCATGGAACCGACCGTCAGCGACGCCAGGGTGATGGACTGCAGAACGGGTGTCTTCATGGCAGCACCACTTGAAGTGAGCGGATTTTTTTAACACTCCACCTGAGCAGCAGCAATGCTTCAGCTCAGGGGGCCGCCGGATACATCCGTACGACGGTTGGCCCAGGCCGGGCGGGCGGGCACCGTCAGTAGTGCGGCGGCAGCTCGTCGCGCAGGCTGCGCACGCCCCCCGGCTCGGTCGACGCCGCGGCGCGGTCGCGCAACTCGACGAGCTCGCGCACCAGGCGGTCGATCTGGGCCTGCTGGCGCACGACGACCTGGTTGAGCTGTTCCACGGTGTCTTCGGCGAAGCTGGCCTTGATCTCAAGGTCGGTGATGCGCTGTTCGAGGGCTTGCAAGGTGTCCATGCCGCTATGGTGCCCGCTCCCGGTGGCGCCGGCGAGCTCAGGCCGCCACCGCCTCCCATTGACCCCGCTGATAGCGCTGGAAGCCGGCGCCCTCGGCAAACCGCCACAGGTGCAGCCAGTCGTTGTGCAGCAGCTGGGCCACGGCGGCATGCCTGGCGATGACGCGCTCGATGGCCGCGGCCGGCGCGTCGATGATGACGGTCAGCCGCAGCGGCTCGTGGCGCCAGCGCTCGCCGTCATGCAGGGACTGGCGGGCCAGGCCGATGCGCAGGTCGCCGCCGTTGCCTTCGAACAGGCCGATGCGCCCGCCCACCACGTTGTGCAGCAGCTTGTTGCCGCTGCCCAGGCGCTGCGGGTCGCAGGTGGAGGCGTGGTATTGCCAGTTGATCCAGTGCGTCACCAGCATCGGAGCCGTCATCAGCAGCTCCAGCACGCTGCCGTCGGCATCGTTGGCGACGTCGTAGTCGTGCAGGAAGACGCGGCCGTCGAGCACGGCGCCCTGGCTGCGGGCCCGCGGTGCGATCAGGAAGGCGGCATTGCCGGTCAGGCCCCACTCGGGGCGGGTCTGGGCGCCGTCGTTGGCGCGGCGGCGCAGCTGGTCGAGCAGGGCGGCATGCGGCGTGCGCGGGTCCAGGCCCAGGGACGGGGCGCGTTCCCGGCGCACCTGGTCGCCCGCCTGCACCCACACCGTCGCCAGGCGGGCCCAACGTGCACGGCCGCCAGCCGGCAGCAGGTCAAGGTCGAAGGCCTCGATCTCGTCGGTGGTGGTGTTGTGGAGGGCCGCGACAACCGCCATGTCGGCCGGCACCGGAATGCCGCGCACCCGCAGGCCGGCCTGCACCTCGGCCTCGTTCAGCAGCCGCGCCAGCGCGCGGGCATTGACCTCGCCGGTCTGGCCGCAGCAGGCGCCGCAGTCCAGGGCTGCGGCCTGGGCGTTGTTGGCGCTCTGGCTGCCATGGCCGACCAGCACCAGCAGCGGCGCCAGGCTGCGGTCCACGCCCATGGTGTGCAGCACGCGCACGGCCAGGTCCACCTTGGCCGCCACATCCAGGCCCGCCAGCACCGGCCGGCACAGCGGGCGGTAGCGGGGCGACAGGCCCGCACCGTCCGGCGAGCGGCGGGCGGCAGCGGACGGGCGCAGCCACTGCGTGAGCCGGCCCAGGTAGCCCGCGCCCACCGCCTCGACGGACGAGAAGGCGGCGTTCGGCCAGCGGCTGCTCGCACTCCAGCGCTGCGCGCGCGCGAACCGCTGCAGCCGCTGCCGGCGCGCCAGGGCCTGCAGCCGCGCACCGGCCGAACCGAAGTCGGCCATGCCGCAGGCCATCTGCTCGGTCACTTCCAGCGCGGGCGCGAGCAGGCCGGGCAGCTGCGGCCGCCGGGCCTCGGTGGCCAGCGGCGTGTAGGCCACCGGCAGGCCGAAGAAGCCCGCGAAGCCGACCGTCTGCACGCCGGGCCAGGCCGCCTCGAGCGCGCGGCGCAGGGGTTCGCTGCGCACGTCGATGCAGAAGGCGGCCTGCACCTCCACCGTGGGGCCGGTGCCGTCCGCCGGCAGCGGCGCCACCGCCTGCAGCCGCCTGGCGAGGTCGCGCTGGTAGCCCAGCTCGTAGGCGGTCTGCCAGACCTCGTCCACCACCAGGGCGGCCTCGGCGCCTGCCAGCCGCTCGGCCGCGCATTCCCACTGCACCTGCAGGGCCGCGAAGGCGCGCTGCGCGGCCTGGTCGTCGCGGCACTCCAGCAGCAGGGCACCCCAGGCCAGCCGGATCGCGAGCAGGTCGCGCAGATGGGCATCGCCGCGGCCCTGCTGGCGCGCCTCCCAGCCGAGGTAGGCACACCAGGACGCCCAGCCATTGACGGTGAGCAGCACGGCCTCCAGGTAGTCGGCCCAGGCCTCGGCCGGCAGGCCCAGGCGGCGCAACACCCAGCGCTCGGCCTCCTCGCGGGTGGCCGGCAGCGCGGCGATGCCGCGGGCCAGGTCGGGCAGGCCCATCAGCACGCCGATGCCATGGTCGTGGGCCACGGTGTCGCGCCAGAAGGCGTAGAGGCCGGCACCTCGCTCGGGCTGCCAATCGGCCTGGTGGTGGTCGAAGTAGGCGGCGCAGACCTGGCTCACCTGATGCGTGATGGCCTGCCGCCAGGACAGGCGCGAGCGCCCCTCGGCGTCGTCGTCGAGCACGTCGATGAGCAGCGGCAGTTGCGGCAGGGCGCGCGCCTGGGCCAGCGCGGCGACCGCCCGCGCGGCATCCAGGCCGGCGGCCTGGGCGGCCGGCTGGCGGGCCAGTGCCTCCTGCAGGTCGGCGGGGCGGATGCGGCCGCTGGCCCAGGCCTGCTGCAGGGTCTGGCGCGGCGGGAACACCGCGATGCCGCCCAGCACGGCCATGCGCGCGGCCACCTGGCGCACGCTGAGCCCGATGCGTTCCCAATGCGGGTTGACGGCGATCGCGCGGTCCAGCGGCCAGGCGGGCGCGATGGCACGGCAGGCCTGGTCGCAGGCGGCCTCGACGCGGGTGTCGAAGTGGGCCTCCGCCGCCACGGCCGGGCCGTGCTGCAGCGCAACGGCGCGCGCGCCGCGAGGGGGGGTCAGCAAGTCCATGGACAGGTCCTCGGTTCAGGTCAATGCGCGGCGGCGGGGGTCCAGCGCGCCGGCCACAGGCGCAGGGCCGCCCGGGTCACGAATTCGTCGACATAGAAGCCCGCATAGCTCCAGCGGCGCCAGCCCGACAGCAGCTGGGCGCGCGTCTGCATCAGCATCAGGCCCAGGTAAAGCAGGGCCATGCCCGCCAGGGCCACCCAGCCGGCAGCCGCCAGCGGCGCGTCGCTCAGGCCGAAGGGCAGGGCATGGCCCACGCAGGCCGCCAGCCCCAGGCCGGCCACCATGCCGGCACCGGCCAGCGCCCCCTGCCAGCCCGTCGGCGCATCGGGATGGCGCCGGGACGGCAGCCAAAGCAGCGGCGCCCAGGCCAAGGCCAGCACGGCCGTCCACCACGCCGGCCAGCCGACCCCGGGAAGGACCCGCGCCACGGCCGACAGCACCGCCCACAGCACGGCGCCCGCCACCAGCGGCGCGACGACGACGCTGACGAGTGACGGCGCCGCGCTGCCGCGCATCAGGCGCAGCCGGGTGTCTGCCACCGCGCCCGAGGCCGCCAGGAAGGCATGAGCCTTGTAGAGCGAGTGGCCCAGTAGGTGCAGCAGCGCCAGGGTGTACAGGCCCAGCCCGCACTCCATCACCATGAAGCCCATCTGGGCCACGGTCGACCAGGCCAGCCGCACCTTGATGCTGATGCGGGTCAGCATCACCAGCCCGGCCAGCACCGCCGTCAGCAGGCCGGCGCCCACCAGCAGCCAGCGGGCCGCCGGCGCGGCCTCCAGCAGCGGCGCGAAGCGGATCAGCACGAAGCCGCCGAGGTTGATGACGCCCGCATGCAGCAGGGCCGATACCGGCGTGGGCGCCTCCATCACCTGGATCAGCCAGCCATGCACCGGCAGCAGCGCGGTGCGCAGCACCACGGCCAGCGCCAGGCAGACCGCGCTGGCCTGCAGCGGCCAGGCCGCCGGGCCGGCCGCCAGCGTCTGCCACAGGGCCGACAGCGAACCCGAGCCCACCTGATGCCAGGCCAGGGCTGCGGCGGCCACCAGCAGCCCGTCGGCCAGACGGTCAGCCACGCGCTTCTTGTGCGCGGCCAGCAGCGCGAAGGGACGGTCGGTGTAGAAGCACAGCAGCTGCTGCAGGGCCAGGCCCACGGCCGTCCAGGCGGCGATCAGCAGCAGCCAGTGGTCGGCCAGCAGCAGCAGGTGCACCGCGGCCAGCACGCCGCCCAGGGCGGCCATGTAGCGGGGCTGGCCGGGCTCGCCATCGAGATAGCGCGAGGAGAAGGCCGCGATGGTGGTGCCGAGCAGCTGCACCAGCACCGCCACCCAGGCACCGGCCCGCGTGACGCCCAGGCCGGCCGGCAGGGCCACCGCCGCCGGGACCGCGAACTGCGCCACCAGGCTGGCCAGCGTGCCGGCCAGCGCCAGCCCGGCCAGCATCCGGAAGCGCCGCCAGGCCGGCGCGGCGGGCGCGCCACGCCGGTGCGGCACGGCGGCCAGCATCAGGGCCGCGGGCAGCAGCGCGCAGGCCAGGATCAGCAGGGAGGGCGGGTTCATGGAGGGGCTCCGGTTCGCATGGAGCGCATGGTGCGCAAACCGGAGCGTTCCGTAAAATTCAATGTTCCGAACGAATCAATCACTTAAACAGAATGCTCCAGATCGAGCAGCTCAACTTCCACCACCTCTTCTATTTCTGGCGCGTGGCCAAGACGGGGCATCTGACGCAGGCAGCGACGGAGCTGCATGTGTCGCAGTCGGCGCTGTCCAACCAGATCCGGCAGCTGGAGGAGCGCATCGGCGAAGCCCTGTTCGAGCGCAGCGGCCGGCGCCTGCGGCTGACCGACACCGGGCAGCTGGTGCTGTCCTACGCCGAGAACATCTTCGGGCTGGGGCGGGAGATGCTCGGGCGGCTGCAGGGCCGCGGCGAAGGCATGACGCGGGTGCGCGTGGGCAGCGTGGCCACGCTGTCGCGCAACTACCTGGAGAACTGGATTCGGCCTCTGCTGGCCGACCCGAGCGTGACGCTGTCGCTGGAGTCGGGCCTGCTGGACGACCTGCTGCGCCAGCTGTTCGAGCACCAGCTCGACGTGGTGCTGGCCAACGAGGCCGCACCCGCCCGCCCAGACCGGCCGCTGCATTGCCGCTTCCTGGGCAGCCAGGCGATCTCGCTGGTGGGCCCGGCGGCCACCTGGCGCGGCCGCAGCCTGCGCCTGCCGGAAGACCTGCAAGGCCTGGAGCTGGCCCTGCCGGGGCCGCGCCATGCGCTGCGCGGCGAGTTCGACGCCCTGTGCGTGGCCGCCGGCGTGACGCCACGCCTGCGCGCCGAGGTGGACGACATGGCCATGCTGCGCCTGGTGGCCCGCGACAGCGGCTGGCTGACCGTGCTGCCCGAGGTGGTGGTGCAGGACGAGCTGCGCACCGGCGTGCTGGTGCGGGTGGGCCGCTCGACGCAGCTGCGCGAGAACTTCTACGCCATCACCACGCTGCACCGGCACCGGCTGGAGCGGCTGGAGCAGCTGCTCGCCCACGCGCCGCTGCAGGCCGAGGACACCCCGCCCGCTACGGCTGCAGCTGGAACTCCACCCGCGCCCAGCGACCCAGGCCATCCATGACCGTGAGGCGATGCGCCCCGGCGCGGCCCACGCGCAGGGTCTGAGCGGCCGAGGCCTGCTCGCTGGCGGCCATCCACTGGCCGTCCAGCAGCCAGGTCAGGCCCTGCTGCGCGCCGATAGCCTGCAGCCTCAGCACGACGTCGCGCTGGCCCGGCGCCGGCCGCAGCACGGTGCCGGGCTCCAGGCCCACGATGCGCAGCCGGTGGGCGACCGGCTCGTGCGGCGCGCAGTCGGCCCGCCAGGGAAGGCGCTCCAGCGGATGGCGCAGTTCGGCCTCGAGGAACGGCCCGAGCAAGGCCGGCCAGCGGACCGCCTCGAAGCGCTCTGCATCGGCCGCGCAGCCCGGCTGCACCCGCTGGCCCGCCGCCACCCAGACGGGCTCCACCAGCGGCCCGGGCCGCAGCCGGTCGGGCAGCGTGGGCGGCACGGCGCCGTCCAGCGCCCAGGCCATGCGGTGCTGCAGGCACAGCTCGGGCGCGGTGGCCGACTCGGCCACGCCCTGCGGCCAGCAGATGGGCACGGCCGCGACGCTGTCGGGCCGGCGGCGTGGTGCGAGCTGCTGGCGTGACTCGGCGGGCCCCAGCGCCGCCGCCAGGTCGCGCAGCAGCGGCGCCGCCGAGTTGGCCCCGAAATGGCCGGGGTTGGGCGTGCCGTCGGGCCGGCCTATCCACACGCCCAAGGTGTAGCGGTCCGTCACGCCCAGCGCCCAGGCATCGCGGAAGCCGAACGACGTGCCGGTCTTCCACGCGACGCGCTGGCCGCTCTCGCGGAAGGGGCTGCCGGGCCGGCCGCCGTTCTCCAGGATCTCGCGCACGATGTAGGCCGCGCCCTCGCTCATCAGCCGCGCCTGCTGCAGCGGCTCGTCCGGGGTCAGCCGCGGCCGCGCCGCCACGCCGCCGCGCGCCAGCGCCGTGTAGGCGCCCACCAGCTCCTCCAGCGACGTGCTGCCGCCGCCGAGGATGAGGCTCAGGTTGGGCGCCGCGTTGGCGGGCATGCGCAGCCTCACACCCGCGTTGCGCAGCCGGCCGGCAAAACGCTCGGGGCCCAGGCGCTCCAGCAGGTCCACGGCGGGTACGTTCAGCGAGCGCTGCAGGGCTTCGCTGACGCTCACCGGCCCCGAGAAGTCAGCCTGGAAGTTGCCGGGCGCGTAGCCGCCGAAGTTCTGCGGCGCGTCGATGAGCAGGCTCTCGGAATGGATCAGCCCCTCGTCCAGCGCCATGCCGTAGAGAAACGGCTTCAGCGTGGAGCCCGGCGAGCGCCGCGCGCGCACCATGTCCACATGGGCGCCGCGGCGCGCGTCGCTGAAGTCGGCCGAGCCGACATAGCCGCGCACTTCCAGCGACCGGTTGTCCACCACCAGTGCGGCCAGCGAGACGGCGTCGGGCAGGCTGTTGAGGCGGTCCGTCAGCAGCTGCTCCAGGCGGGCCTGCAGCCCGGCGTCCAGCGTCGTCCGGATGACGGCCTCCGTGCGGCCCTGGCGCTTCGCGTTCTGCCGCACGCGCTCGGCCGCCAGCGGCGCCAGCCAGCGCGCGCGCAACGGCGGCGCGAAGACGCGCTCCAGCTTCGCATCGGCCACGTCCGCCGCGCTCCAGACGCCCAGCGTCTGCATGCGCGTCAGCACCTTGTCGCGTGCGGCCTGCGCCGCGGCCACGGCGCGGTCGGGGCGCAGCCGCGTGGGCGACTGCGGCAGCGCCACCAGCAGCGCCGCCTCGGCTTTCGAGAGGTCCGCCGCGCCCTTGCCGAGGTAGGCGCGGCTGGCCGTCTCCACGCCCTCCAGCGGCCCGCCCATGGGCGCGAGGTTGAGGTACAGCGACAGGATCTCGTGCTTGCTCAGATGCAGCTCCAGCTGCAGCGCGCGAGCGATCTGGCGCAGCTTGGCAGGGATGTTTCTTCCGGCTGCCTTGTCGTCCATCAGCCGTGCCACCTGCATGGTCAGCGTGGACCCGCCCGACACGATGCGCCCATGCCGCGCCCACTGCCAGGCCGCGCGCACGAGGGCCACCGGGTTCACGCCCGGATGCCAGCGGAACCAGCGGTCCTCGTAGTGCAGCAGGGCTTGGGTGTAGTGGGCCGACACGGCTTCCGGCGTCGTCGGATGCCGCTGCGCGCCGTCGTCGCCCGGCCAGGCGCGCAAGGGGCTGCCGTCGGCGGCCAGCACCGTCAGCGTGGACGAGTCGGCTGCCGGCGTGGGCAGCGGGAAGGCGAAGTCGAGCGCGAGGACGAGCAGCAGCAGCGCGGCGAGAGCCAGCTCGAAGCGGCGCAGCCGGCCGAGGCGCCGGCCCGATGCCAAGCCGGCACTCACGGCCCGGCCGTCAACAACTCTGCGCCGGGCAGCCGGGCGGCCGCCACGTCGAAGGTCGCGAACCGCGTGCAGCCCTGGTGCAAGGCGCGGGCGCTGTACAGGCAGTCGGCGAAATCGGCGCCCGGGTGCTGGCCCCAGGTGTAGAGCGTCTCCTCGACCGTGGCCTCATGCTCGAAGGCCAGTCCTTGCGTCTCCAACAGCCGCGCGAAGGTGGCGGCGATGCTGGGCTTATCGAGGCGATAGCGGCTGCGCAACACCCATTCGGTCTCCAGCAGCACGCCCAGCAGCACCAGCACCTCCTCCTGCGCCACCTCGGCGGCTTCCACGAACCGCCGGGCGGCCTGGAACTGGGCTTCGTCATCACGCACCAGCAGGCGCACGAGGACGTTGGTATCGATGGCGACGCTCATGTCAACGGCGAACCGGGCCGCGGCTCAGCCTCGCAAGGGCTTCATGTCGGCCACTGCAACGGTGGGCTGCCCCGGGCGAGCCAGGCTGCCGGCCAGGTCCAGCAGGCGACGCGTCTTGGCCCGCATCACCACGGTACCGTCGGCCAGCGCGGTGAAGCTGAGCTTGTCGCCCGCTTCCAGGCCCAGGCGCTCACGGATTTCCTTGGGGATGGTGGTCTGGCCCTTGCTGGTGAGGGTGGTGTCGGCCACGATGAATCCTTTCAATTTTTTGTATCGTAAGGATTTCGGGAGCCCGGGGCAACGGCAGGGTTCAGCGCGAAGGGCTGGACGCGGCCCGCAGCTGCTGCAACTCCGTCTTCAACCACTGCGCACTCTCCACCGGCGCCTTGCCCGCGCAGCGCACGAGATAGGGCTTGCCGCTCATGCTGCTGCCGGACGCGCCGCGGGCGATGAACTGCTCCGCGGTGCTGACCATGCCCTTGCGTTCGAGGACCTCCAGCTTCTTCTGCAGATGTGCCTTGGCGTCTGCGCCGCTGTACCAGCTGCCGTTGCGGTTGAACTCGCAGCCGGAGGTGTGCAGGCGGGTCAGCAGCGCGTCGACCTCGGCGCGCGCGGCGGGCGGCAGCGGGGCGGCTTGGGCGAGGGTGGCGGCGGCGATCAGCGTTGCGCAGAGCAGCGTGCGGGTCCAGTCCTTCATTTCTTGTCCACCACCACGATCTCCCCCTCCGCCTTGCCGATGCCGCGGATCTCCGGCCGGTACATGTCCTCCGCAAACGTCGCCGGCACCACGTAGCGGCCCGGCGTCACGGCGCGGACCAGGTAGAACAGGTCCAACGGCTGGCCCAGCCGCGCGGCGGCGACGAAGCGGTCGTCGCGGTATTCCATGTGGACGATGCGGTCGTTGGCATTGGCCTGCGCCACGTTGACACCGTCCACCGTGAACTCGCCGGCCTGCGGGCCCTGGCTGAGGTTCAGGTTCTCGATCTCGAAGCCGGCCGGGATGCGGTCCACGACCAGGCCGTCCTTGATCGACTGCGAGGCCTTCACCCGCAGCCGCACGACGAACATCTCGCCGGTGGTGAACTGCCTGGCCGTCACCGGCTTGCCGTCGGTCGTGAACATCGAGCGCTCGACCGAGATGCGGTCGCTCGTGGGTGGCAACGGCTTGACCGGGTAGCCCTGGGCCGACACGTCCAGGTACAGCGGCGAGCCGCCTTCGTTCTTCAGCGTGACGCCGCTCTTCAGCTGCGCCAGCTCGAAGCTCTGCTGGCCGATGCCGCCGCCGGTCCACGCGTCGCTCTTGGCGCCGATGGCCAGCGTGGTCTTCCAGGCGTCGTCCTTGCCGGCGCCGTGGGTGGCGGCCTGCACGGCCAGGAACAGCGCCAGGCGCTCCTGCGTGGAGTAGTAGTTGCGCCGGCCGAAATCGTCGGCGAGGTCGAACAGCAGGTTCTCGCGCTTGTCGTGCGCCACCTTGTGACGCAGCAGCAGCGCATAGGCCAGCGCGCGGTCGCGCAGCTTGCTGCCGTAGTCGCCCAGCCACTGGCCCCAGACGTTGTTGGGATCGTCGGGCTGGTAGCCATAACCGCGCTGCATCGCGTCATCGAGCGCGACCTTGGCGCGGCTCTCGTCGCCCATCAGCTTCAGCGCCAGGCTGAGCTGCACCAGCGGCAGCGGCGACAGCGCATGACTGCGGGCCTGGTCGTGCAGCGTGCGCAGCGTGGCCAGCGGCGCCTTCTGCTCGCGGGCCAGGATGTAGCCGGCGTGCGCCGCCTCGGCGAAGCGCTGGTGCGCCAGGCGCAGCGTCTCGGCGTCGCGCCAGTCGGCGATGCGGCCCTTGTCGTCGCGGCGCGGCTCCTTGGCCGGCTGGGTCTGCTGCGCCGGCGCGCGCTGGAACTGCTCCAGCAGGTTGTCCAGCGAGCGCTTGAGCAGCGCCTCGGGCACGACGAAGCCGGCGTCGCGCGCATCCTGCAGGAAGCCCGTCACATAGGCGCTCAGCCAGCCCTCGTAGGCGCCGCTGGCCGCCCACAGGCCGTAGCCGCCCTTGGGCTGCTGCATGCCGGCAATGCGCGCGAAGGCCGCGTCCAGGCGCCTGGCGCGCTCCTCGCGCGGCACGGGCTTCAAGCCCCAACGCCTGGCCGCCTCGTCATCGATGAAGACCAGCGGGTAGGCGCTGGACGCCGTCTGCTCCAGGCAGCCGTAGGGGTACATCAAGAGCCCCTGCACCTGGTCCCTGATGTCTATGGGCGGCGTGTTGGACACGCTCAGGGCCACGCTGGCCGAGCCGGCCCAGTAGGCGTCCAGCAGCGTCTTGTCCAGCGCCTGCGTGGCGCCGGGCTCCAGGCGGATGCGCCGGCTCTCGCGCACCAGCGGCGTGACGGGCTGCACCTGCAGCGCGGCCTCGCGGGTCAGGTTCAGCGCGCCTGCACTGAGCTTCACGGTGATGGGCGCCAGCCCCCAGGCATCGAGCGCCTCGGCCTGGAAGCGCAGGATCTGGCGCTGCTTGTCGGCGAGCCTGATCGTGTCGGCGCCGCCGCTGATCCTCACCGGCCCGCTGGCCGTGACGGCCAGCTTCACGTCCTGCGGCGCGCCGCTGAGGTTGGTCACGTCCAGCGCGATCGTGGCCTTGTCGCCAGGCGACACGAAGCGCGGCATGTTCAGCTCGGCCACCAGCGGCGCGGCGACGACGGTGTCGGCCTGCGCCGAGCCGTAGCTGTCCGCGCTGCTGACGACGGCCATCACGCGCAGCGTGCCGTTGAAGTCCGGCAGCTTGAGGTTGATCGTCGCCTCGCCCTTGGCGTCCAGTTGCACGGGGCCGCTGAACAAGTCCACCAGCAGGACCTTGCGCGGCATGCTCTGCGTGTCGCGCTTGGCCGCGTCGCCGCCGAAGCGCTGCTTGGCGACGTTGCCCTCCATCTTCTCGATGAGGCGGCCGTACAGGTCCAGCATGTCGGCGCCGTAGCGGTGCTTGCCGAAGAAGAAGTCCTGCGGGTCGGGCGTCTTGAAGTTGGTGATGTTCAGGATGCCCACGTCCACCGCGCTGACCGTGACGATGGCCGGTTTGCCGGCCAGCTGCGGCGCCTTCACGACGACCGGCAGCGGCACGGACGGCTGCGTCTTGGCCGGCACGGTCAGCGCCACCTTGGCCTTGCGGTCCTCGCGGTTCAGCGGCAGGTGCACCAGGCCCAGCGCGCGTGCCGGGGTCACGCGGTCGCCCTGGCTGCCGGGGCGGAAGGCGGCGACGGTCACGTAGAGGTCGTGGCGCGCCCAACTCGCGTCGGCGGAGATGGGAATGGACAGCTCCGTGCCGCTGGCCTTCACGCCCAGGCGCTTGGTCCATAGCACGCGGTCGCCTTCCACGGTGACGATGGCCTCGCCGTCGTGCGGCGGCTTGATGGCCAGCCTGGCCACGTCGCCCGGCTTGAACGGCGCGCCCTGCAGCTTGAGCTGCACGCGGTCGGGCCGGTTGCCGATGTCGTCGGCGTCCTGCGCGCCGTAGCCGGCGTAGAAGCCATAGCGCAGCGCCAGGCCCGTCTCGGGGTCGGTCACCTCCAGGCGGTAGCGTCCCCAGCGCACGGGCAGCGCGACCTTGGTGCGCGCCGTCAGCGCCAGCGTGCGGGCCTCCACCAGCTCCTCGTTGACGTTGAAGCCGGAATGCCAGCCGCGGCCGTCGTCATAACGCCAATACCACTGGCGCTCTTCGTAGATGAGCTTGAGCTGCAGGTCCTTGGCCGGCTTGAAGTTGCCGGCCGCGTCCACGCGCGCCAGCTCGAACTCGGCCAGGCCCCCTTCGGGCGCCACGTTGCGGTCGAACAGCGGCCGCGCACCGACCAGCACCGGCGCGGGCCACCAACTGCGCTCCAGCGAGCGCACCACGGGCCGGCCGCCGGACTCCAGCAGGCTGAAGGCCGCGCGCAGCCTCATCGGCGACTTGCGCTCCCCGAACGCGGTGGCGATGGCCACGCTGGCCTTGCCGTCGGCGTCCAGTTCCTGCTCGGGCAGGTCTTGCCGGTTCCTGGCCTTGTCGTCGGCCAGGTCGCCGAAGACGAAGCCGGGCAGCTTGGCCGGCAGCGGCATCAGCAGCCGCTCGGAGTAGGCGCTGGCCTGCAGCCGGTTGCCTGCGGCGGGCGCGCCGTAGAGGTAGTCGCCCTGCACCTGCACCGTCAGGCCGGTGTCGCCCGTCAGCGTGGCCTCCGGCGCGGTCAGCGCGAGCTTCATGCGCTCGGGCAGGAACTCCTCGACCTTGAAGGCCCATTGCGCGTCGGGGGTCTTGGCGCCGGGGTCGATGCGGGCCTGCACGGTCCAGCCGCCGGTGGGCGCGTCGGCGGGCAGCGTGACGGCCTGCTGGTAATAGCCGGTGCCCGTCTTGCCGGGTTGAACGAGCTGCTCCACGAGCTTGCTGCCGTCGGGCTTCTTGACGGTGAGCGTGACGGGCAGCGGCTTGGGGAGCGGCTTGCCGTCGGCATCGCGCGCCAGCACCGAGACCTGGAAGCTCTCGCCGGGCCGGTACAGGTCGCGCCCCGCGTAGACGAACAGCTTGTTGCTGCGCGACGGGTGGCCGGTGGCGTCGAACTCGCTCAGGTCCAGCGCCGCGTCGCGCAGCGACAGCACGGACATCTCCTTGCCGCCGCGGCGGGCCAGCACGGCCCGGGCCTTGTCGCTGCGCCCGGTGAAGACGGCATGGCCGTCGCCATCGGTCTGCGCCTGTGCGATGGCCTTGCCGGCCTCGTCCACGAGGCTGAGTTCGATGCCCGACAGCGCGCCGCCGCTCTTCAGCGACGTGGCGAAGACGTCGATCTGCGCCGCATGCCGGCGCAGGTGCAGACCGATGTCGGTGACGTAGTAATGCGTGACCTGGTAGTCCCAGCCGAAGCGGCCGGGCTGGTTCATGACTGCCACATAGATGCCGGGCTGCTGCAGCTCCTTGATGCCCTCCACGGGCAGGAAGCTGACGTTGCGGCGATTCGGCCGCGCGTCGGTCGTGAAGCGGCCGATGTAGACGCTGTCGCTCATCGCGCGCAGCTCGTCCAGCAGCCAGCCGCCCACGGTGCCCTTGAGGCGGCGCTGGTTGTCGCTGTAGCCGTCGTAGTCATAGCCCTCGCCGTCCTCGTCGCCGGCACCGGCATGGCCGCGCTCGCGCCGGCCGCCCACCTGCTCCAGGAAGGCCGGCAGCGATTCGGGCTTGATGCGCAGGAACTGCACATCCACCTCGGGCGTGTTCACCGTCACCACCGGCAGGCCGCCGTTCTGGCCGGCCGGCAGCACCAGGCCGCGGCTGGCGAAGTAGTAGCTGTCGGGCATGGCCTCGCTGACGGCCTCGCACTGCTGCGCGGTAGCCAGCCTGGCGCCGGAGCGCGCCGCCAGGTCGGACTTCAATGCGATGCGGTAGCTGCGGTCCGGCGTCGCGAACGGCAGGTAGAGCACCCGCGGGTTGTCGCCCAGCACCCAGCGCGCGGCCAGCGGCTTGAAGCTGGCATCGGGCGGCGGCGTGGTCTTGCCGTCGTGCTCCGACTTGATCGGCGCGGCGCCTTCCAGCGCCGTGACCAGGGCGCCGAAATCCTGGCGGCCGTCCAGCGGCTGCGTGAAGCTCACGGCGATGGCCGGCGAGCCGTCCAGCAGCCGCGGCTTGCAGTCCAGCAGCGCGAACGCGGCCTGCTCGCCGATCTCGGCGCTGCTGGGCAGGCGCGGCCCGGACTGCTGCTGCCAGGCCCACCAGCCGGCTCCGGCCACCGCACCCGCTCCGACCAGGGCCATGACGGCCTTCTTCCACGCGACCATGGAGATCCTCCCCGCAATGTGGCGGGGAGTTTAGGCATGGCCGGCGCGGCGGCCTGCCCCGTTCAAGGGGTGAAGAGTGCCGGCCTCAGGGCTTCTTGTCGCCGCGGGCGCCGATGGAACCCATGCCCGACACCGAGCGCTGCACCGCCGGGTTGCCGAAATAGTCCACCGAGCCCACGCCGGAGATGTGGGCGGACAGGTCGTCCGTGACCCACAGCAGCACATTGCCGATGCCGCTGACGTTGACGCGGGCGCGCTGGGCCTGCAGGCGGTCGGCGATGACCTTGCCCTTGCCGGAGATCTGCAGCGCCATCTCGCCCACATGGCCGCCCAGCTGGCCGTCGCCGGCGCCGGAGATGGTGAAGACCAGTTTGCGCGCCTCCAGCTGGTCCAGCCTCACGTTGCCGGCGCCGCTGATGTTGAGCAGCAGCTGGTCGGCGCGCAGCGGGCCGGGCGCCAGCACGTCGCTGGCGCCCGACACCGACAGCTGGCGCAGTTCGCGCATCTCCACCTGCACGAACAGCTTGCCGCTGCGCCAGATCTTCCAGCCGCCGGTGGGGCGGATGACGAGCTGGCGATCGGCCAGCTGGACCTCGACACCCTTCTGCGCCTCGTCGTCGCCGGCGATGAAGGCCTGGTCGCGCTCGCCCTGCACGACGATGACGCGGGCGGCGCCGCCCAGCTCCAGTCGGTCGAAGGCACCGGGGGCATAGACCTTGCCCGGCCCGGCCGGCGCGGCCGGTGGCGCGGGTCGGCTGGTGGGCGCGGGGTGGGCCAGCGGCGCCGGGCTGGCCGGCGCGGCCGGTGCAGTCGGTGGCGAGGGCTGGGCCGCCGCCAGGCCCGCGACCATCAGCAGGGGCAGCAGAAGAGGCTTCACAGCGACTGCTCCCTCAGCATCTTGGACACCTCGCGGTTGGCCGTGATGCGCGAGCCGTCGCGCAGCTGCACGACCAGCTGGGAGTTCTCGTCCGGGCTCATGCTCTCGACGAAATCCAGGTTGACGATGCAGCCGCGCTGCAGGCGCAGGAAGCGCGCCGGGTCCAGCCGGGCCTCGAAGTCGGCAATGGGCAGGCGCACCAGGAAGCTGCGGCCCTTGGCCGAGATGGCCGTGTACTTGTTGTCGGAGCGCAGGCACTCGATGGCCTCCACCTGCAGCGGGAAGATCTTGCCCTGGTCGCGCACCAGCAGCCGCGTCAACGGCGCATCGGCCGGCGCGCCCAGGGCCTGGGCCACCTCGGCCGCACTGGGTGCGGCCTCGCGCAGCGCGTGGCGCACCGCCTCGTCGAAGCGCTCGCGCGAGAAGGGCTTGAGCAGGTAGTCCACCGCGTGCAGCTCAAAGGCGGTCAGCGCATGCTGGTCATAGGCGGTCGTGAAGATGATGCGCGGCTGGTGCGCGTCGCGCTGCAGCGCCTGCACCACCTGCAAGCCGGTCAGGCCCGGCATCTGGATGTCGGTCAGCACCAGCGCCGGCTTCAGCGCGCGGATCTGGGCCAGCGCCTCCTCGCCGTCCTCGCAGACGGCCACCAGCTGCAGGCCCGGCGTGGCCTTGACCCACTCGGCCAGCGCCTCGGCGGCCAGGGGTTCGTCTTCGGCGATCAGTACCGTCGTTGCGCTCATGCGAAGTCACTCCGGAGTTCTACGGTGGAATCAACGCAGTTGGTGATTGAGGTGGCCCAGCAACCGCCGTGGAACCGGCTTTGCCGGGCCACTGGCGGTGCCCCCTTGAGGGGGCGCGCGGAGCGCGTAGGGGGTGGGCTCATGTCTGTGGAATGAAGAGGTCGACGCGAAAACCCGCGCCGGGCGCGGTGTGGATGCGCAGCCGCGCCCGGCCGCCATAGTCCAGCGCGAAGCGCTTCTTCAGCGCCGCCAGGCCCACGCCGCGGCGCTGGCCCGGCCTGGGCTCCAGCGCCTCGGGCTCGCAGCCCGGGCCGTCGTCGGCCACGGCCAGGTCCAGGCCCTGGTTGAGCGCGTTGCGGCGCGCGCTGATGGTCACGCGGCCACCGCCGCGGCGCGGCGCCACGGCGTGCAGGATGGAGTTCTCGACCAGCGGCTGGAGTGTCAGCGGCGGCAGCTCGTCGGCCAGCACGCGCTCCTCCAGATCCCAGTCCACGCGCAGCCGCGGGCCCAGGCGCAGGGCTTCGAGGGCCAGGTAGTCGCGCAGGAAATCGATCTCGTCGGACAGCATGACGCGGTCCTCGGCGCCGCGCTTGGTGTCCAGCACATAGCGCAGCATGGACGCGAACTTCAGCAGCGCGGCCTCGGCGCCGGCGGGGTCTTTGCGGGTCAGCGCGATCAGCGAGTTCAGCGTGTTGAACAGGAAATGCGGGTTGAGCTTGCCGCTGATGGCCGACAGCTCGGCCTTGGCCAGCGCGCTCTCGGCCTGGGCCGTGGCCACGGCCGCCGCACGCGCCGCGCGCGCCTGCAGCACGGCCGTGAAGGCGGTGGCGATGGTGGCGTAGACCACCAGCCCCCAGACGGAGCGCCACAGCAGGCCCGCCAGCAGCACGGCGCCGGCATGGTCGCTGCCGAACAGCGTCGCGTTGACGGCGAACTCGCCGGCCTGCCACAGCGCCGCAAAGGCCAGTGCCGCCAGCACATGGGCCAGGGCCATGGCAGCCGGGCCGGCGTCGCTGGCATGCAGGCGGCGCGCCAGCGGCCAGACGGCGATGCCCAGCAGCATGGGCGCCCAGAGCATGGTGGTGGCCTGGTAGACGGCCAGCCAGAAGGGGTCCAGGCCGCGGTCGAACTCGCTGCCGGCCAGCACGAACAGGCACCAGGCAAGCGCGCAGCAGCCGGCGTAGGCCAGCCACATGCGGGCCTGGCTGCGGCGGCTGCCGGGAGGATGGGCCAGGGTGTTCATGGCTTCATCTTAGGGAGGCCGGCCGCCGCTTGGGGGCCGGGGAGACGAAGTGCGGGCTGCGGGGTGCGGGATGCGGTCTCCGGGGTATTGCCGCTAGCCCAGGCCCAGCAGGCGCCGCGCATGGCGGGCGGCAATCCACTCCTCGTTGGTGGGCTCCACGCCCACCCGCACGGCGCTGTCGGCCGACGAGATGACGGCCGCGTCGGCCGCGTTGGCCGCCTCGTCCAGCTGCAGGCCCAGCCAGGCCAGGCCGGCGCAGACCCGCGCGCGGACGAAGGCGTTGTGCTCGCCGACGCCGGCCGTGAAGACCAGCAGGTCCAGCCCGCCCAGCACCGCGGTCAGCGCGCCGATCTCGCGCAGGAGGCGGCGCACGTACAGCTCCAGCGCCAGCCGGGCGCGTTCGCCGGTCTCGCCGGCATCGCCCTCGTGGGCCACGATGCGACGCGGCTCGGCCGAGATGCCCGACACGCCCAGCAGGCCCGACTGCCGGTACAGCAGCTCGCCCAGCTGGGCCGGCGACAGCTGCTTGACCTCCATCAGATAGAGCAGCGCACCGGGGTCGATGGCGCCGGTGCGGGTGCCCATCATCAGGCCGTCCAGCGCCGAGAAGCCCATGGTGGTGGCCACGCTGCGCAGCCCCTGCATCGCGCACAGGCTGGCGCCGGAGCCGAGGTGGGCGACCAGGGTGCGCCCGCGCGCCAGCTCGCCATGGCGCTCGGCCAGGGCCACGGCCATGTACTCGTAGGACAGGCCGTGGAAGCCGTAGCGGCGCAGCCCGCGCTGGTAGGCCGCATAGGGCAGCGGCAGCAGCTGCTCGACCACCGGCACCGTGTGGTGGAAGCCGGTGTCGAAGCAGGCGATCTGCGGCAGCCCGGGGCGCTCGCGCAGCAGGATCTCCATGGCCTCCAGCGCGAAGGGCTGGTGCAGCGGCGCCAGCGGCACCAGCGCGCGCAGCTCGGCCAGCAGGGCCGCGTCCACGCGCACGGGCTCGAAGTGCTTCGCGCCGCCATGCACCACGCGGTGGGCCACGGCCACCACCGGCCGGCCGTCCAGCCAGCGCAGCACCTCGTCGCGGATGATCTGCAGCGCCGCGGCATAGGGGTGCTCGCGGCCCAGGTCCACCGGCCGCACCGCCAGCGTGCTGGCACCGAAGTCGGGGTGGTCGCCGCCTATGCCCTGCACCTTGCCGTTCCAGGCCGGCCGGCGCGCATCGCCGGCCGCGTCGAACAGGCCGAACTTGATGCTGGACGAGCCGCAGTTCAGCACGACGATGAAGGCGCTCATGGCGGGGCCGTCCGGAAGTGGTGGGCCAGCAGCACGGCGATGGCGCAGGAGGCCATGCGCGTCTCGCGACTGTCGGCGCGGCTGGTCAGCACGATGGGCAGCCTGGCGCCCAGCACGATGCCGGCGCTGGCGGCGTCGCCCATGTACTCCAGCTGCTTGGCCAGCAGGTTGCCGCTCTCCAGGTCGGGCACCACCAGCACATCGGCCTGGCCGGCCACCGGCGAGGCGATGCCCTTGACGCGCGCGGCCGCGGCCGACACGGCGTTGTCGAAGGCCAGCGGCCCGTCCAGCACGGCGCCCTCGATCTGGCCGCGCTCGGCCATCTTGCACAGCGCCGCCGCGTCCAGCGTGGCCGGCATGGACGGGTTCACCGTCTCGACGGCGGCCAGGATGGCCACGCGCGGCCGGGCCACGCCGATGGCATGCGCCAGCGTGACGGCGTTGCGCACGATGTCGGCCTTGTGCTCCAGCGTGGGCGCGATGTTGATGGCCGCGTCGGTGATGATGAAGGGCCGCGGATAGGCCGGCGTCTGCATCAGGAAGCAGTGCGACAGCCGGCGCTTGGTGCGCAGCCCGGCGTCGGGCGCCAGCACGGCGCTGACCAGCTCGTCGGTATGCAGGCTGCCCTTCATCAGCGCCTGCACGGCGCCCCGGCCGGCCAGCTCGGCGGCGCGCGCGGCGGCCGCGTGGCTGTGCGGCACGTCCTCGATCTCGACGCCGTCCAGGCTCAGGCCGGCCTCCAGCGCCACGGCCTCGATGCGAGCGCGCGGCCCCACCAGCAGCGGCACGATCAGGCCGGCCGCACGCGCGTCCAGCGCGCCGGCCAGGCTGAGCGCATCGCAGGGATGCACGACGGCCACGCGGATGGGCCCCAGCGGCTGCACCTGCTGCAGCAGCCGGCGCAGGCCGCCGTCGGTGTGCAGCCGCACCTCGGGCAGCGTGGCGGCCGGGCACTCGATCTTCTCGGTGGGCGCCAGCACGCTGGCCTCGCCGGTAATGACGGCCTGGCCATGCTGGTTCACGCAGCGGCAGGCCAGTGTGACGCGGCCCCCGGCCGGATCCTTGGCGGCCACCGTCACCGTGACGGTCAGCCGGTCGCCCACGCGCACCGGCGCGAGAAAGCTCAGCGTCTGGCCCAGGTACACCGTGCCCGGCCCCGGCAGCCGCATACCCAGCAGCGCCGAGATCAGCGCGCCGCCCCACATGCCCTGGGCGATGGCGCCGTGGAACTGCGTGGCCGCGGCGTACTCGGCGTCCAGGTGGGCGGGGGTGACGTCTCCGGACATGACGGCGAAGAGCTGGATGTCCTCCTGCGTGAGCTGGCGCTCGAGGCTGGCGCTGTTGCCGACCGCGAGCTCGTCGAAGGTGTGGTTGCGCAGCATCTGCAGCGCGGCGGCCTCGGTCACGTTGGCGTCCTTTCCCTCGTTGCAGTCGGGGCACCGCCTGCATCATCCCAGCACGTGGCTGCCGGCGTCGCGTAAGGCGCGCCCGCAGCCCCCGGCGATGCTCTGGCCATTGGCGATGTCGACGACCAGGCCTTTCTCGCCCTGCAGGGCGTTGAGGTCGGAAGTCGGCGGCGCGGCGGTCATCGGCGACGGGCTCTGGGGCTGAATGGTCCAGCAATCTAGGAGCGCGGCGCCGGCGCGGGCTTGATTGATGTCAACGCAACACCGGGGCAGGGCCAGGCCGGTGACGCGGCGCACGCCGCGTCGAGAGCGCAGAAAGCGGCCGAGCCCCGCAGGATTCCCCAAGGCGGCTCTGCATTCAGAACCAGGGCGGTCCAGGCGGCTGCGCCGCGTCGCTGCACTGCAAGCGAGCCTTGCCCTGCCGTCCGCCTCGGGCGGCGCCCTTCCCACACCTGCTCGGCGTTCAAGTTCAGGACTTGGCGCGCGTGCCTCGGCAACTGGGAAATGCCGAGCAGCCCCAGAACTGGCTGCCGGACTGTCCGCCACGCTTTGCCGAGCGCAACACCATCGCCTTGCCGCACTGCGGGCAGGCCGGATCAGGGCGCGAAGGGGTAGCAGCCGCGGGCGGCTGGCTTCCCGCCGCAAGCAAACCCTTCAACCGGTCGCCGTCGATCAACTGGACATGGCGGCCGTCGGCGAAGCGCCTGGCCTCGTCGGTGAATCGGCCTGAGGTGACGACGAAGCCGCCCGCCGCGCCCCGGGCCGCCATGGCACCGTACAGCTCACGCACGACGGCGACGCCGACGCGTTGCGCCCGCCACTGCTTGCATTGCACGAGGTGCAGCTCGGTGTCGCGGCGGAGCTCCAGGTCCACGCCACCATCCGGCCCGGTCTGGCCGGTTTCGCCGACCTGATAGCCCTGCCGGCGAAAGCCCTCGCCCACCAGTTGCTCGAACTGCCGCCAGCTCATGCCGTTGAGCGCATCGGCCGACATGCTGGCAGTGGTGCGTTCGAGCAACTGGGCGCGGCTGCGCCTCCTGACTGCTGAAGCGATGGCGCCGATGAGGCACAGCAAGGGCAGCAGGTATTGCCCATAGAAGGCGAGCGTGCGCCAAAGCATCTGCGTGACCATCGCGCCCAGCTGGCCTGGCTGTGCCAGCTGCGGAACCGGCCGCGCCGCGTAGGCGTGCAGCGCGAGGTAGAAGCCCACGGCCAGAAGCACGCCGGCCCACCACGGCAGCTTGGCCACGAGGTCCATGATGTCCTCGGCCACGCTGCGTCCACGTCGTCTCGCCATGTCGTCCTCCCTTGCTGCCCGTGCCTCAAGTCGACTGCCCCTGACGGGCTGACCTGTGTTCTTGCTGGCGTGAGCATAACTATAAGATTGCATGCAATCTCTGCAAGGACTTCACCGATGCCGACCTGCCCGGTTTTTTTCAAGACATTGATCCCTAGGGAAGATGGCTCGAGACAACAGCTCCAGCAGACGCTAGAGCGTGCTCTGCAGGTTGGGTAGCTCGGTCACTGCCCTGCCTGTTTGTCACTTCAGCAAGCCCATGGGCTTCCAGCCGATAGCGGGCGTAGAAGGCCAGCTTGGTAAGGAGACAACTGCGATGGCCAGCGGCCACGGACGAAGCACGCCCTCCAGCACCGGGGCCAGGTGGCGGTGCTCCACCGTCACCGCGGTGCCGGGCAGGTGGGTGTGGCGCAGCCGCGCCAGCCAGTCCAGGGCCGGGGCTTACGCGCCGATTTCCTCGGGGCCTGGCTCATGCGTGCACTCCACGGGCAAGGGCTGTCAGCCTGTTGTCCTTGATTCATCCTCCCTGCGGCTACGGTAGTAAACCACCGTGCCTGTTGGGCCGGCGCCTGCGGTGAGCACCGTTGCTGGCTTCTTCATCACCTCGAACTGCCGGCTTTCATGCAGCACCTGCCGCCAGCTGCTGCAGCCATAACGCTTGGGCGCCTGGTCCGGGTGCCGACGGGCGATCCAGGCGATGGCGGCGTTCAGCTCGATCCAGTGTGCCTGGTCGCCCGAGGGCGCCAGCGCCTGCTCCGCTTCGCGCAGGCTGCTGATGATGCCGCTCATGGACCAGTGCACATGACCGTCCGGCGCAATGCCGTCGATGAACAGGTCCGTGAACGCATCGCTGTTCATGAAGGACGCGGCCAGGGCTCTGGCGTTGTCCATCTGCTCTGCCCAGCTGCGCAACGTCTCGTAGTTCCGGTCGATGGTGGTGCGGCTGACGTCCAGGTAGGCCACGGCCGCCTCACAGCAGTCGAGCTGGCCCAGGTCAAAGCGCTCCAGCAGGTGATGCACCAGCTCGTTGCGCAGGTCCACCAGTTCCTTCAGCTCGGCCATGACGGCCTCCAGGCGCTCTGCGCTCATCTCCATGCGCTGCTGGAAGCTGAACCAGAACCTGTCGCTGGGGGACATGTTGTCGGCCTCCTTCGCCGATGCGGACTCGTCCTCTGCGCACAGGTAGCCGCCCGTGAACAGGCTCACCAGCCCGCCCAACGTGATCTTGTGGATGCTCGCCACCCGGGCGTCGCGCAAGGCCAGAAGCTGGGCCGGCTCGCCTGCCAGATCGATGTTCGCCACCATGGCCTTGAGCAGCAGCTCGTACTGCTGCAGTCGCAGGAGGCAGCCGCCCAGCTTGAGCTGCACGGTGCGCTGCAACGCGGCCAGGCGGGTGATGTTGTCGGCTGGCGAGGCGTCGGTCTCCATGGTCGATCAGGCGGCCATTTCAGCGTCGCCCTTGACGCGCCATTCGCCGGTCAGGAGCATTTCCATCAGGCCGCGCTCGAGTGCCTGGTGATTCTCCCTCCTCTCATTCAAGAGCGAGGCCTTTGCACCCATGCAATCGAGGATGTCTGCGGACTCCCAGAGCCAGGATTCGAGGGTGAGTTGTCGGGCCACTGGGACTGAGTTCGAATAGCGGGGTGTTGGAGGATCAAGCCGTCAGTCCCTTGATTGGGACGCAATAGGGTCGGGCGATCCATAGAAAAAGACCCATAGGTTTTGCAACTTATGGGTCTCCGTTTCGCACCTTATGGGGCGCTCTACAGCTATCAAACGTCGATGTTGCCCGCACGCAAGGCATTGGCCTCGATGAAGTCGCGCCGCGGCTCCACCTCGTCGCCCATCAGCATCGTGAAGACCTTGTCCGCCTCGATGGCGTCCTCGATCTGCACGCGCAGCAGGCGGCGCACCGTCGGGTCCATCGTGGTTTCCCAGAGCTGCTCGGGGTTCATCTCGCCCAGGCCCTTGTAGCGCTGCCGGCCGACGCTGCCTTCGGCCTGCGTCATCAACCAGGCCATCGCGGCGCGGAAGTCGTCGACCTTGCACTCCTTGGCCTTCTCGCCCTCGCCCTTGCGCACCAGCGCGCCTTCCTTGATGAGGCCCTGGAAGCTCTGGCCGGCGTCGGCCAGCACTTCGTAGTCGGCACCATGCACGAAATCGGCGTGGATGATGCTGGCGCGCACGTTGCCATGGTGCATGCGGGCGATCTTCAGGAACAGCTTGTCGGTACGCGGGTCGGTCTCCACCGTCACCTCGGCGTTGTGCAGCGCGGCCTTCAGCGCGGCGGCGCTGGCCTCGGCATCCTCACGGGTGTCGACCTTCAGTGCCAGGCCGTTGGCCAGCACGTGCAGGGCCTCGCCGTCCATCCAGTTGGACAGGCGCTCGATGACGCTCTGCGCGGTGACGTATTTGCGGGCCAGCGCGTCCAGCGCGTCGCCGCTCAGCGTGGTGCCGGCGCCGGTGTCCAGATGCGCGTCCTGCAGCGCGACCTTGAGCAGGAAGGCGTCGAACTCGTGGCCGTCCTTCAGGTATTGCTCGTGCTTGCCGACCTTGACCTTGTACAGCGGCGGCTGCGCGATGTAGATGTGGCCGCGCTCCACCAGTTCGGGCATCTGGCGGTAGAAGAAGGTCAGCAGCAGCGTGCGGATGTGGGCGCCGTCCACGTCCGCGTCGGTCATGATGATGATGCGGTGGTAGCGCAGCTTGTCAGGGTTGAAGTCGTCGCCGCCGGCGCCACGGCCGATACCGGTGCCCAGGGCCGTGATCAGCGTCAGGATTTCGTTGCTGGTCAGCAGCTTTTCATAGCGCGCCTTCTCGACGTTCAGGATCTTGCCGCGCAGCGGCAGGATGGCCTGGAACTTGCGGTCGCGGCCCTGCTTGGCGGAGCCACCGGCGGAGTCGCCCTCCACGATGTAGATCTCGCACAGCGACGGATCCTTCTCCTGGCAGTCGGCCAGCTTCCCCGGCAGGCCCAGGCCGTCCAGCACGCCCTTGCGGCGCGTCATCTCGCGGGCCTTGCGCGCGGCCTCGCGGGCGCGGGCGGCGTCGAGGATCTTGCCGCAGATGGTCTTGGCGTCGAGCGGGTTCTCCAGCAGGTAGTCGGTCAGCAGGCGCGAGACGATGTCCTCCACCGGGCCGCGCACTTCCGAGGAGACGAGCTTGTCCTTGGTCTGCGAGCTGAACTTGGGCTCGGGCACCTTCACGGAGACCACGCAGGCCAGGCCTTCGCGCATGTCGTCACCGGCGACCTCGACCTTGGCCTTCTTGGCCAGCTCGTTGTCCTCGATGTACTTGTTGATGACGCGGGTCATCGCGGCGCGCAGGCCGGTCAGGTGGGTGCCACCGTCGCGCTGCGGGATGTTGTTCGTGAAGCAGAGGACGTTCTCGTTGAAGCCGTCGTTCCACTGCATGGCGACTTCGACGCCGATGTTGGTCTGCTGGTCGCTCATCTTGTCGCCGACGGCGTGGAAGATGTTCGGGTGCAGGACGGTCTTGCCCTTGTTGATGAACTCGACGAAGCCCTTCACGCCGCCCGCGTAGGCGAAGTTGTCTTCCTTGTTGTTGCGCTCGTCGACCAGGCGGATCTTGACGCCGTTGTTCAGGAACGAGAGCTCGCGCAGCCGCTTGGCGAGGATGTCGTAGTGGTAGTCGTTGTTCTCTTTGAAGATCTCGGTGTCGGGCAGGAAGTGCACCTCGGTGCCGCGCTTGTCGGTGTCGCCGATGATCTTCATCGGGCTGGTCTCGACGCCGTCGACGACGACGATCTGGCGGTCCTGCGGGATGCCCTTGGCGAACTCCAGGAAATGCACCTTGCCGTTCTGGCGCACGGTCAGGCGCAGGAACTTGGACAGGCCGTTCACGCAGCTGACGCCCACGCCGTGCAGGCCGCCGGACACCTTGTAAGAGTTCTGGTTGAACTTGCCGCCGGCGTGCAGCTCGGTCAGCGCGATCTCGGCGGCCGAGCGCTTGGGCTCGTGCTTGTCGTCCATCTTCACGCCCGTCGGGATGCCGCGGCCGTTGTCGATGACGGAGATGGAGTTGTCGGTGTGGATGGTGACGACGATGTCGTCGCAGTGCCCGGCCAGCGCCTCGTCGATGGAGTTGTCCACCACCTCAAAGACGAGGTGGTGCAGGCCCGTGCCGTCCGACGTGTCGCCGATGTACATGCCCGGCCGCTTGCGCACCGCCTCCAGGCCTTCCAGGATCTGGATGGAACTGGCGTCGTAGGCGGCGCCCGACTTGGCCTCCGCCGCAGCGGCGGCCTGCTGGTTGGCATTCAGGCCGTCGGGGTGTTCGGGGCTGCTGTGGACATCACTCATGGGGCACTCTCAAGGCCGCGGGGCGGCCCTACAAACTCAAACTAGAGCCCCCCGCTCGGCGGGGGGCTGGGGGGGTGCGAAGCGTTCAGGGCATGCAATGCCTATGACGATCGTCAGATCCGCATCGGCATCACGACGTACTTGAAGCCGGTGGTGTCGGGAATGGTCAGCAGCGCGCTGCTGGCGCTGTCGTTGAGATCGATACAGACCATGTCCTGGCTCATGTTGCTCAGCGCATCCATCAGATAGGTCACGTTGAAGCCGGTTTCGATCTTGTCGCCGCCGTAGTCGATCTCGATCTCTTCCTTGGCCTCTTCCTGCTCGGCATTGCTGGACGCGATGGAGAGCAGCCCCGGCTCGAAGGTCAGGCGCACGGCCTTGAACTTCTCGCTGGTCAGGATGGCGGCGCGCTGCAGGCTGGCCAGCAGCGGCGCCCGGCCCAGCGTCAGGCGGAACTTGTGGTTCTTGGGGATGACGCGGTTGTAGTCGGGGAACTTGCCCTCGACCAGCTTGGTCACGAACTCCATGCCCGAGAAGCTGAACTTGGCCTGGTTGCCGGCGAAGCGCATCTCGATGGGCGCGTTCTCGTCGTCGCCCTTGCCGTCCTTCAAGAGGCGCTGCAGCTCCAGCACGGTCTTGCGCGGCAGGATGACTTCCTGCTTGGGGATGTCGGTGTCCAGCTCGGCCTGGGCCAGCGCCAGGCGGTGGCCGTCAGTGGCCACCAGCGTCAGGTTCCTGCCCTCGGCGACGAACAGGATGCCGTTCAGGTAGTAGCGGATGTCGTGCACCGCCATCGCGAAGTGCACCTGGTTGATCAGGCCCTTCAGCGCCTTCTGCGGCACGCTGAACGCGGGGCCGAAGTCGGCGGCCTCCTGCACCAGCGGGAAGTCGTCGGCCGGCAGCGTCTGCAGCGTGAAACGGCTCTTGCCGCCCTGCAGCGTCATCTTGTTCTGGTTGCTCGTCAGGCTGACCGTCTGGTCAGCAGGCATGGAGCGCAGGATGTCGATGAGCTTGCGGGCGCCCACGGTGGTGGACAGGTTGCCGGCGTCGCCGTCGAACTGCACCGTGGTGCGGACCTGGATCTCGAGGTCGCTGGTCGTCAGCTCCACCTGGTTGCCGGTCTTGCGGATCAGCACATTGGCCAGGATGGGCAGCGTGTGGCGCCGCTCGACGATGCCTGACACCGCCTGCAGCGCGCCGAGCACCTGGTCCTGGGGAGCTTTCAAAACGATCATGGAGGCCTCTTGGAGGGAGAGTTTTTTCGACCGGGCACGCCCGGAAAACGCGCGCGCGCGTCAAGCTGCAATTGTCGCCCGGAAACGGTACCCGGCCGGATCGCGGGGGCTGCCGCAGCGATGCGGGTGAACCCGAGGTTGCGGGCTTGCGGTCCGGATCGCCGGGCGAAGCACCCGTCGCAGCACGCTCCGCAACATCGACCCGGGTCATGCTTGGGCGCGCGGCTAGCCTTTCAGCGTCTGCTCCAGCACGTGCAGCTGCTGGTTCAGCTCGGTGTTCTTCTGGCGCTCGCCGCCGATCTTTCGCACCGCGTGCAGCACCGTCGTGTGGTCGCGCCCGCCGAACAGCTCGCCGATCTCGGGCAGGCTCTTCTGCGTCAGCTCCTTGGCCAGGTACATCGCGATCTGGCGCGGCCGCGCGATGCTGGCCGGGCGCTTCTTGGAGTACATGTCGGCGACCTTGATCTTGTAGAAGTCGGCCACCGTCTTCTGGATGTTCTCCACACCGATCTGGCGGTTCTGGATGGACAGCAGGTCCTTCAGCGCCTCGCGGGCCAGGGCGATGCTGATTTCCTTGTGCGAGAACTTGGCATAGGCCAGCACCTTGCGCAGCGCGCCCTCCAGCTCGCGCACGTTGGCGCGCACGTTCTTGGCGACGAAGAAGGCCACGTCCTCGGGCATGGGCTGGCCTTCGGCCTCGGCCTTCTTGATCAGGATGGCGACGCGCATCTCCAGCTCGGGCGGCTCGATGGCCACCGTCAGGCCGGCGTCGAAACGCGACGTGAGGCGCTCGTCGATGTCCACCAGCCCCTTGGGGTAGGTGTCCGACGTCATGATGATGTGCGCCTTCTTGGCCAGCAGCGCCTCGAAGGCGTTGAAGAACTCCTCCTGCGTGCGGTCCTTGCCGGCGAAGAACTGCACGTCGTCGATGAGCAGCAGGTCCAGCGAGTGGTACTTGGCCTTCAGCTCGTCAAAGGTCTTGCGCTGGTAGTTCTTGACCACGTCGGAGATGAACTGCTCGGCATGCAGGTAGAGCACGCGGGCGTCCGGCCTGTCCTTCAGCAGCGCATTGCCGACGGCGTGGATCAGATGGGTCTTGCCCAGGCCCACGCCGCCGTAGATGAACAGCGGGTTGTAGGTGATGCCCGGCGCGCCGGCCACATGCAGCGCGGCCGTGCGCGCCATCTGGTTGGCGCGGCCGGGCACCAGCGTGTCGAACGTCAGCTGGGGGTTGATGCGGTGCTTGGCGGAGGCCGGCGCCTGCGAGGGCAGCACGATGGTGCTGGCCGCCGGCGCGGCGGCAGGCCCGGACGTCGCACCCGGCTCCATCGGCAGGACGGCCTGCTGCGGCACCGGCGCCGCAGCCGCGGACTGGCCCGCGGGCATGCCGGCCGGCTCGCGCTGGGCCAGCGTCAGCTCCAGTCGCGCCGGGCGGCCGGCCAGCTCGCTGAGGATGGCTTCGATGCGGGCCGCGTACTGGCGGCGTATCCAGTCGCGCTTGAAATGGTTGGGCACCTTCAGCGTCACCACCAGCGGGCCGGCCGCATCACCGTCCGCCATCGTGGCGGGCGGCAGGGGGCGGATCCAGGTGTTGAACTGCTGCTCCGGCAACTCCGTCGCCAGGCGTTCACAGCCGCGCCGCCAGAGCTCCGCCGCCCGGTCCGCCGAATCGATGGTCTCTGCGCCCGCCTTCAAAGCCTGCACCCTGCCCACCCCGTATTCTTCTTCGCTCATTGTGGAAAACTTCTTCTCGAGCGGCCGGATTGTACGGAACCAGGGCCGTCGAAAAGCGGGTTATCCACAGAATTTCGAGGCGGGTCAATCCCTGGCAAACCCGCCTCGCCGGGGCCTACTTATTGACCGCCACCGTCGCATCTGCTGTAATTGCGGGTTTTCGCGCACAAGCGACTGGTTCGCCGTGCGGCTTTTGTAGCCGGGCCACTCGAGGGCACCGGCCTTCCTGCCGGGTGCCAACCGCTGCACCCAGCCTGAACAAACCCTCACAAGAGGTCTCCCATGAAGCGTACCTACCAAGCCTCCAAGACCCGCCGCGCCCGCACTCACGGCTTCCTCGTGCGCATGAAGACGCGTGGCGGCCGTGCCGTCATCGCCGCTCGCCGCGCCAAGGGCCGCAAGCGCCTGGCCGTCTAAGCCGCGCGACGACGCCTCCCGCGTCGTCAGCCCCCGGGCACCCGATGATCGGCAAGCTGCAACGCCCGGTGGACTTCGAGCGCACGCTCGGCCGCCAGAGCCGGGCGCGCAGCGCGCATTTCGCGCTGCACCACCTGCCGGCCAATCCGGCACCCAGCGCCTGGCATGCCGCCAAGTTGCGCACCGCCCAGGCCGAGTTATCAACAGGCGACTCACAGCCTGTGCACATGCTTGTGGAACAGAACCCGCCCGCCGAGCCGCAAGGCTGCTGGGTGGGTGTTGTCGTGCCCAAGCGGCATGCCAAGCGCTCGGTCACGCGCCAGCTCTTGAAGCGTCAGATCCGTGCCGCATTTGCCGAACGCCCCGGCATGCCGCCGGGCCTTTGGGTCGTGCGCTTGCGTTCACCGTTCGATCGTCAGAAATTTCCCAGCGCCGCGTCCGATGCGCTGCGCCGGGCTGCGCGCGCCGAACTGGCGCAGCTGCTGGATCGCGCGATGAAACCACAGCCGCCCAAATCCGGGGCTTCGGCCGGGGCTGCCCCATGAAGCCCAGCCTGCCTGCCCGTGTGCTGATGGCCCTCGTGCGGGGCTACCGGCTGCTGCTCAGCCCCTGGCTGGGCAATGCCTGCCGCTTCGAGCCCACCTGCTCGCGCTACTCGCTGGCCGCGCTGGACAAGCATGGCGCGCTGGTCGGCAGCTACCTCACCGTGCATCGCATCCTGCGCTGCCAGCCCTGGTGCGACGGCGGCCACGACCCCGTGCCCGACAATCCGCCCCGGCTGTTCTCCCGCCTGGTTTCCACCTCCGTCGCGCCCGCCGGCGCGTCGCCCTCCTCGTCCGAGTCTCCCCATGACTGATATTCGCCGCACCGTGCTGTGGGTGGTGTTCACGATGTCCCTGTTCCTGCTCTGGGACGGCTGGCAGAAACACAACGGGCACCCCTCGATGTTCAGCCCCGCGGCGCCCAAGGCCGCGTCGTCAGCCCCCGGCACGCCAGCCGCCAGCGGCGTGCCTGCGGCCACGGCCGCTGCATCGCCCGCACCGGCGGCCGCGCCGGTGGCCGCACCGTCCGAGAAGATCACCATCCGCACCGACGTGCTGACGGTGACGGTGGACACCCTGGGCGGCGACATCGTGCGCGCCGAGCTGCCCAAGTACCTGACCTCGCCGGATCCGACGGTCACCGACCAGCTGCTGCAGATGGTGCGCCTGAAGAAGCCGGCCCCGTTCACGCCCGAGCCGGTCGTGCTGTTCAACGCCGCCCAGCATTACCGCGCCCAGACCGGCCTGGTCAGCGCCCAGGGCCCGCTGCCCGCCCACACGACGCCCATGACGGCGGTGGCCGGCGAGCGCGAGCTCAAGGCCGGCCAGGACCAGGTGCAGCTGCGCCTGGAGTCGGCCGAGGTCGGCGGCGTCAAGCTCGTCAAGACCTTCACGTTCAAGCGCGGCGCCTACACGGTGGGCGTCACGCACGAGGTCGTCAACGCCGGCACGGCGCCCGTCACGCCGCAGGTCTATCTGCAGCTGGTGCGCGACGGCAGCCATGTCACCGGCGGCGCGGCCTTCACGCCCAGCTTCACCGGCCCGGCGGTCTACAACGACAAGGCCAAGTTCCACACGATCAAGTTCGAGGACATCGACAAGGGCAAGGTCGACATCGAGAAGCAGGCCAATGACGGCTGGGTCGCGATGGTGCAGCACTATTTCGCCAGCGCCTGGCTGGTGAACGAGCCGGGCAACCGCGAATTCTTCGTGCGCAAGCTGCCGGGCCAGCCCGGCGTGAGCGCCGACACCTACGCCACCGGCCTGGTCTTCACGCTGCCCACGCTGGCCCCCGGCGCCAGCACCACGCAGAACGCCACGCTGTTCGCCGGCCCGCAGGAGGAGAACAACCTGGCCAAGCTGGCGCCCGGGCTGGAGCGCGTCAAGGACTACGGCATGCTGACCATCCTGGCCGAGCCGCTGTTCTGGCTGCTGGACAAGCTGCATGGCGTCATCGGCAACTGGGGCTGGACCATCGTGGCCCTGGTGGTGCTGCTGAAGATCGCGCTGTACTGGCTGAACGCCAGCGCCTACAAGTCCATGGCCAAGATGAAGGCCGTGGCGCCGCGCATCACCGAGCTGAAGGAGCGCTACAAGGACAAGCCGCAGGAAATGCAGCAGCAGATGATGAAGATCTACCGCGAGGAGAAGATCAACCCCATCGGCGGCTGCCTGCCCATCTTTGCGCAGATGCCCATCTTCATGGCGCTGTACTGGGTGCTGCTGTCCACCGTGGAGATGCGCCAGGCGCCGTGGATCTTCTGGATCACCGACCTGTCGGTGCGCGACCCCTACTTCATCCTGCCGCTGCTGATGATGGCGTCCAGCCTGTTCCAGGTCTGGCTCAACCCGCCGGCCGCCGACCCCATGCAGCAGAAGATGATGTGGATCATGCCGGTGGCCTTCGGCATCATGTTCTTCGTCTTCCCGGCCGGCCTGGTGCTGTACTGGCTGACGAACAACATCCTGTCCATCGCCCAGCAGTGGATGATCAACAAGCAGCTGGGCGTGAACTGAGTCACGTGAATCTGCACAGCCCCCTGCCCGGGGGCTTTTTTCTGCCCGCGGCCGGCGCTTCAATCGCTGCGCGGGGCAGAGAACACCGGCCCGGACGGAGCTCACGAGAGCCTCCGAACCCGGCCTCCCCCGCGCCAACACCGCGATGCAGCCGCCCTCACACACCCGTGATGGCGGCTGTCTCTTTTGGCGCCACGACAATCGCGCCATGCTCGCCCGACACCAGGATCCCATCGCCGCCATCGCCACCGCTCCGGGCCGCGGCGCCGTAGGCATCGTGCGCGTGTCCTCGCCGCAAGACCTCGCCCCGCTCATCCAGGCCATCTGCGGCCGTGCGCTGCAGCCGCGCGAGGCGACCTACCTGCCGTTCCGAGATGCCGCCGGGCAGGCCATCGACCAGGGCCTGGCGCTGCACTTCCCGGCGCCGCATTCCTACACCGGCGAGCATGTGCTGGAGCTGCAGGCCCACGGCGGCGCCGTCGTCATGCAGCTGCTGCTGGCGCGCGTCATCGAAGCGGGGCTGAACGTGCGGCTGGCCGAGCCCGGCGAGTTCACGCAGCGCGCCTTCCTGAACGGCAAGCTGGACCTGGCCCAGGCCGAGGCCGTGGCCGACCTCATCGACGCCAGCACCGAGGCCGCCGCGCGCAGCGCCAGCCGCGCACTGGGCGGCGCATTGAGCCACGAGGTGGGCGTCTTGCGCGACCAGCTCATCCAGCTACGCATGCTGGTGGAGGCGACGCTGGACTTCCCCGAGGAGGAGATCGACTTCCTCGAGAAGGCCGACGCCTTCGGCCGGCTGGACCGCCTGACGGCGCAGCTGGCCGCCGTGCAGGCGCGCACCCGCCAGGGCGCGCTGCTGCGCGACGGCCTCAAGGTGGTGCTGGCCGGCCAGCCCAACGTGGGCAAGAGCTCGCTGCTGAACGCGCTGGCCGGCGCCGAGCTGGCCATCGTCACGCCCATCCCGGGCACCACACGCGACAAGGTCAGCCAGACCATACAGATCGAGGGCGTGCCGCTGCACATCACCGACACGGCCGGCCTGCGCGACGACGCGGCCGACGAGGTGGAGCGCATCGGCGTGTCGCGCAGCTGGGACGCGATTGCCGACGCCGACGTCGTGCTGTTCCTGCACGACCTGGGCCGCGTGGGCCAGGCCGACTACGAGGCCGAGGACGAGCGCATCCGCGCGCGGCTGGCGGGCGTGGACGCGGGCCGCATCGTGCAGGTCTTCAACAAGGCCGACCTCGCGGCGCCGCCGGCCGGCGAGATCGCGCTGAGCCTGAAGACCGGCGCAGGCCTGGAGGCGCTGCGCCGGCGCCTGCTGCAGACGGCCGGCTGGCAGGCCGTGCCCGAGGGCCTGTTCATCGCCCGCGAGCGCCATGTGCAGGCGCTGGCGCGCACGGCCGAGCACCTGGCGCTGGCGCGCACCATCGCCGCACAGCGCGACGCCGCGCTGGACCTGCTGGCCGAGGAGCTGCGCCTCGCGCACGACGCTCTGGGCGAGATCACCGGCGCCTTCTCGGCCGACGAGCTGCTGGGCGTCATCTTCAGCAGCTTCTGCATCGGCAAGTGACTCAGCGCAGCGCCGCCTCGAACAGCCCGCGCTCGGCCATCAGCGCGGCGATGAGCTCGTCCTCTAGCGCATCGCTGAAGACCAGGTGCATCTCGATGCCGATGTCGTCGAGCAGGCGGCGGGCGGCGACGCCGGGGTAGCGCTGGCGCGCCATCGCGGCCGGCATCACCGTGCAGCCGCGGCCGGCGGCGATCTGCGCGATGGTGGCCGTCGTGCCCGGCGCTGCGGCCTCGGCCGCCGGCCGGAAGCCCGCTGCCTCGTACTGGCGCTGGTAGTGCATCCACAGCGCCGGGTTCTGGCGCTTCGGGAAGCGCAGGAAGGGCGGCAGCGCCTCCAGCTCGCGCAGCCGCAGCGCGCGCTTGCGCGCCAGCGGGCTGCCGCTGGGCAGCAGCGCCACATGGTGCAGCCGTGCCACCGGCACATGGCGCAGGCCCTGCAGCTCGTGCGGCATGGCCAGCAGCGCGGCGTCCAGCGTCTGGCGGTGCAGGCCGTCCAGCAGTTGCGGGCCGATCTCCAGCACCGGCTCCAGCGGCATGCGGCCGGCCGTGGCACGCCAGCCCGCATCCAGCGCCTGGAAGGCGCTCATGTCCATCCACCAGGGCAGGCCCAGGCGCAGCTGGCGGCGCGCGCCGCCGGCGGCCACCTCGGCCAGCGCGGCGTCGAAGGCCTGCACGGCGGCCTGGAAGGCCGCGCGGGCGCGTTGGCCGGCGGCGGTCAACCGCGTGGCCGGGCCGTCACGGTCCAGCAGCGTGACGCCCAGCGCCGCCTCCAGCGCCGCGATCTGGCGCGACAGCGGCGGCTGCGTCAGGTGCAGGCGCTCGGCCGCACGGCGGAAGTTCAGCTCCTCGGCCAGCACGAGGAAGTAGCGCAACTGGCGGATGTCGATGCCGCGGTGGCCGGGGAGCGTCATGCCGAAAAGGTATCACCAAATCGGCAATTCACGACCGGGCCGCCAAGGCCCAGCATGCCGACCCTTGCCATCTGGAGGACGGACGTGACGCAAGAGAAGAACGAGGCGCAGGCCGCGCGCCGCGCGATGCTGAGGGCCGGCTGGGGCCTGGGGCTGGGCTGGGGCCTGGCCGCCTGCGGTGGCGGCGGCAGCAGCGAGGCGCCCGCCGGGCCCACGGTGCACAGCCTGGAGGCCGACGCCGCCCGCATCGGCGAGCCGGTGAGCGTGACGGCCGTGTTCAGCGGCGGCGCCGGCCGCGTGGAGCCCGACATCGGCGCGGTGCAGAGCGGCGTGCCGTTCAGCCTGCCGCCGGTCATCGCGCCGCGGCAGTACACGCTGGTCGTCGAGGCCCAGGGCCGGCCCAGTGCACGCCGTGCGCTGGACGTGCAGCCGGTCTACCGCGACCGCTACGTGGCGCTGGACGACGCGACGCCGCGCCAGTACCACGCGGCCGCCACGACGTCGGACGGGCGGGTGCTCATCATCGGCGGCTCGCGCGGGCTGTCGGCGCCCTCGGAGGCCATCGAGCGCTACGAGCCGGCCACGCGCCGCTTCACGCGCATCGCCAGCATGTACACCGGCCGCACGCTGCACACGGCGACGCCGCTGGCCGAAGGCCGCGTGCTGGTGGTGGGCGGCACGGTGGGCCTGAGCAACGGCGGCTTCGCGGAGCTGATCGACGAGCGCCGTGGCAGCGTGGAGGCGGCCGGCTGGCCGGTGCGGCCGCGCATCCGGCATGCGGCCGTCGCGCTGGCGGACGGCCGCGTGCTGGTGGTGGGCGGCGTGCAGAGCGACAGCGTGGAGCTGTGGGACCCGGCGACGCGGCGCTTCCGCCTCGTCGCGGCGCGCATGGCCAACGTGCGCGAGTTCCCGACGGCCACGCGGCTGGCGGACGGCCGCGTGCTCATCGTCGGCGGCGATCACGAGGGCCCGACGCAGCGCCTGGCCGAGGTCTTCGATCCGCAGACCGAGACCTTCACGCCGGTGGCCTCGCCGCTGAACGAGCAGCGCCGCGCCATGCACGAGGCCCATGCGCTGCCGGACGGCCGCGTGCTGGTGGTGGGCGGCGAGCTGCGCGGCGCCACCGATCTGGAGCCGCTGGACACGGTGCTGGTCTACAGCCCCGCGACGCAGGCGCTGACGCTGCACGGCCGGCTCGACAGGCCGCGCAGCCTGGTGCGCAGCCTGCTGCTGCCGGACGGCCGGCTGCGCCTGTTCGGCGGCCAGACCGCCACCGAGATCGCCGCGCGCACGGCCAGCGTCTACGAGCCGGCCACGGGCACGGCCGCGGCGCTGGCGGCGCTGCCGGCCGGCCGAGCCTGGCAGACGGTGTCGGCGCTGCCCGAAGGCCGCGTCCTCATCGTCGGCGGCGACAACGAGAGCGGCGGCGCCGTGCCCGGCGCGCTGCTGTACGAGTAGCGCGCGCGGTCCTCGCTCAGCGCTTCAGCGCCGCGCCGCGCAGCACCTGGCCGCCCTGGCGCAGCACCGCCGCGACGACCTGGCCGGCCGCATCGCGCTCGAACTCGACGATGGCGCCGACGGCCTGGATCTCGATGCGGTCCTTCCCGGCCGGCTCGGCCGCGATGGCCGGCTGGCCGCTGCCCTGCACCATCAGCCGGCCCTCGCGCTCGAACACGCGCAGGCTGAACTGCGGCGCCAGCTGGTATTCGCCGGCCCAGTCGCGCCAGGCGGGGTTGGCGATGGTGGGCGCCGCCTCGACCAGGCCGACGCGGCGGCCCTGCATCGTGCCGCCGCCCTGGTGCCAGCTGAAGCGCCGCACCGACCCGCCCTCGGCCGCGGGCGGCTCGGGGCGCAGCAGCGCGGAGAACGTGGTCGGGTAGAGGTCGCCGCGGCTGTCCTGGCGCAGCTCGAACTCGCTCTGGCCGCTGGCCTGGGCCAGCAGCCGGCCGTCGGCGGCCTCGCGGATCTTCAGCGTCATGCCGGCCAGCTCGTACTCGCCGACCAGCGCGCGGCGCAGCGCCGGCGGCATGGCGACCTCGCGGCGCGGCTGCAGCGGCACCTCCAGGCCCAGCAGCGCCAGACCCAGGTCGCCCAGGCCGCCGAGGTCGGTCAGCGCCGTGTCGGCCAGCAGCACGACGGCGCGCTGCGTGGCCGGCTCCAGCACGACCAGCGACGAGAAGCCGCCCGTGCCCCCCTCATGCAGCCGCAGCTCGCGGCCCTGCGGCTTGGCGACCACCCAGTTCATCGCATAGCCATGGGCCAGCGGCTGCTGCGTGAGGCGCAGCGCCTCGGTCAGCGCGGCGGGCACCTCGGGCAGGCTGCCCAGTTCGGCGCGGGCGTAGCGCACCATGTCGTCCAGCGTGGCCTTGACCATGCCCACGCCGGCCAGGTTGGTCGCGATGGTCCAGGCCGGCGTGGCCGCACCGCCGGGCAGGTGGCCGGCGGCGGGCTTGGCGGCCCGCGCTTGGGCGACATAGGCACCGTCCATGCCCAGCGGCCCGAACAGGCGCTCGCGCAGCGCCGCCTCCAGGTCGCCGCCCAGGCTGCGCGCGGCGGCCAGCGACACCAGCATCATGCCGAAGTTGGAGTACTCGGCCCGGCTGCCGATGGGGCGGGCCAGCGTCACGCGGCCCAGCGCGGCCAGCAGCTGGGCCTCGGTCAGCGCGGCATAGGGATCGGCGGGGTTGGGCAGGGCCACGCCCGGCGGCAGCGCCGGCAGGCCGGCGCTGTGGGTCAGCAGGTCGCGCACCAGAATCTGGCGCTCGCCCTGGCGCGGCACGGTCGTGCCCTCGGGCAGGTGGCGGGCGATGGGGTCGTCCAGCGACCACTGGCCGCGCTGGACGAGGCCGGCCACGAGGAAGGCCGTCATGGTCTTGCTGACCGAGCCGATCTCGAAGGCCGCATCCGCGGCCGGCGCCGCGGCCTTGCGCGTGCCGGCGCAGCCGCTGCCGCGCACGACGCGGTCGCGCTCGATGACGGCGGCCTGCACGCAGGCGCCGCTGCGGTCACCGGCCAGGCGCTCCAGCAGGCGCTGCTCCAGCGCGGCCGGGCTCTCGGGCAGCGGGGCGGCAGCGGCCGGCAGCAGGGCGGCGCCCAGCGACAGCAGCGTCAGCGTTCGGAACAGAAGGCGGGTCGATGGCATGCAGACTCCAGGGAAATGACGATCAGACCCCGCATTGTGCTAACGATCCGACGCGCGGAACCTGGCCGCCAGCACGGCGCCCGCCGCAACGGCCAGCGCGACGGCCAGCAACGCGGCGCCGAGGTCTGCGGCGGCGGGCAGCCCGAAGTGCAACAGGCCGCGCAACGGCGGCCACCACAGCGCTGCGGCCAGTGAGGCGGCGGCAGCCACGGCGACGATCCACAGCGGGCGCGCGCCGGGCTGCAGCAGCGTGCGCAGGCCCAGCCCGGCCGACACGGTGGCGGCCACCAGCAGCAGGTTGCCGGCGGTCAGGCCGATGACGGCCAGCGTGCGGGCCACGTCCACGGCGCGGCCGGCCTGCAGGGCCAGCGCGTAGATCGCCAGCGCCGCGGCCAGCAGCAGGGCGCCCTGCAGCAGCCCTTCCAGCAGCAGGCCGCGGTCGATCAGGCCGTGCTCGGCGCGGCGCGGCGGGCGGCGCATCACGCGCGGGTCCTCGGGCGCGCCCTCGAAGGCCAGCGAGCAGGCCGGGTCGATGATCATCTCCGTCAGCACGACATGGGCCGGCAGCAGCAGCGGCGGCAGACCGAACAGCAGCGGCAGCAACGCCAGGCCGGCCACCGGCACATGGATGGCCGCGATGTAGACCAGGGCCTTGCGCAGGTTGTCGAAGATGCGCCGGCCCATGCGCACGCCGGCGACGATGTGGCCGAAATCCTCGTCCAGCAGCACCAGGCCCGCCGCCTCGCGGGCCACGTCGGTGCCGCGCACGCCCATCGCGATGCCGACATGGGCCGCCTTCAGCGCGGGCGCGTCGTTGACGCCGTCGCCCGTCATGGCCACCGTCTCGCCGTTGCGCTTGAAGGCCTGCACCAGACGCAGCTTCTGCTCGGGCGACACGCGCGCGAACACGCGCACGCGGCGCACGGCGGCGTCCAGCGCCGCATCGTCCAGCGCCGCAAGGTCGGCGCCGGTCAGCGCGCCGGCCGCGGTGTCCAGGCCGGCCTGCGCGGCAATGGCCAGCGCCGTGGCCGCATGGTCGCCGGTGATCATGGCCACCGCGATGCCGGCCTCGCGCGCCTGGGCCACGGCCTCGGCGACGCTGGCGCGCAGCGGGTCGGCAAAGCCCAGCAGACCCAGCAGTTTGAAGCCGTGGGCGTGCGGATGCTCGGGCAGGGCCTGGCCGTCATGCTCGGCGCGGCCGTCGTGCCGGCCCTCGGCCACGGCCAGCACGCGCAAGCCCTGGGCCGCCAGGTCGCGCACGCGCGCCAGCAAGGCCTCGCGGCGCTCGGGCGGCAGATGGCAGAGGTCGAAGATGGCCTCGGGCGCGCCCTTGGCCGCCAGCCAGCGCCGGCCGTCCGCGGCCGTCCAGGCCTGGGCCATGGCCAGCAGCGCCGGGGTCAGCGGATATTCGCGGGCCAGCCGCCAGTCGGGGTGCAGATGCTCGCTGCCGCGCAGCGCCGCGTCGCCCAGCGCCAGCACGGCGCGGTCCATGGGATCCAGGCCGTCGCGCTGCGAGGCCAGCAGCGCGAACTCGGCCAGCCGGTGCACTTCCTCGGGCAGCTCGGCACCGGGCGCGGCCTCGACGTCGGCCGCGTCGTTGACGAGGCGGCGCAGCTGCATGCGGTTCTCGGTCAGCGTGCCGGTCTTGTCCACGCACAGCACCGTCGCGGCGCCCAGCGCCTCGACGACGGCGGGGCGGCGCGCCAGCACCTTCAGCCGCGCCAGCCGCCAGCCGCCCATGGCGAGGAAGACGGCCAGCACCATGGGGAACTCCTCGGGCAGCATGGCCATGGCCAGCGCGATGGCCGACAGCAGGCCCTGCATCCAGTCGCCGCGCGTCAGGCCCCACCAGGTGGCCAGCCCCACGCAGGTGAGCAGCGCAGCGCCACCGAACAGGCGCACCAGACGGCCCAGCTGGCGCTGCAGCGGCGTGGCCTCGGTGGCGATGGCGGCCAGCGACGCGCCGATGCGCCCGACCGCCGTGTGCCGGCCGGTGGCCACGACCTCGGCCAGGCCATGGCCGGCCACCACCAGCGTGCTGGCGAACACGAAGGGGCTGTCATCACCGCCGGGCGGCAGCGCCGCAGGCCGGTCGCTGCCCGGCCAGGCGGCCTTGCGCACCGGCACGGACTCGCCGGTCAGCAGGGACTCGTCGGTGCTCAGGCCCACGGCGTCGCGCAGCAGGCCGTCGGCGGCGATGCGCTCGCCCTCGCTGAAGAGAAAGAGATCGCCCGGCACCAGCTCGCGCGCCGGCAGGCGCTGCACCCGGCCGTCGCGGATGACGCGCACCTGCGGCACGGTCAGCTCGCGCAACGCGTCCAGCGCGCGCGCGCTGCGCCGCTCCTGGAAGAAGGTCAGGCCCACCGTCACGACCGCAAAGCCCGCCAGCAGCAGGCCTTCGCCGAGGTCACCGAGCACGAGATACAGGCCCGCCGCCACCAGCAGCAGCAGGAACATGGGCTCGGTCGCGATGCCGCGCAGCGTGGCCGCCAGCCCGCCGCTTTCACGGTCCTCGATGGCGTTGGGGCCGGTCTCGGCCAGGCGCCGGCGGGCTTGGTCCGCCGTCAGGCCGGCGGGAGGCGAGGTGGGGGCGGTCATCGCCCCAGTGTCGCAAAGCGGCGTGACGGCGGCTCAGGCGTCGTCGAACAGCGGCTCGGCCAGGTACAGGCCCGGCGCTACCGCCATGCCGAACAGGCTGCCCGACAGCGGCCGGGCCATCAGCTCGGCGGTGCTCAGGCCCTCGCGCGCGGTGGTGACGAGCAGCTGCTCCCCGGTCGGGCCGCCCAGCGCGGGGCAGCTGACGTGGCCGACCGGCACCGCGTAGCGGCCCAGCAGCCGGCCGTCCGGCGCATAGCGGGCGACGGCGGCATTGCCCCATTCGGCGTTCCACAGGCAGCCCTGGGCGTCGATGCAGGAGCCGTCGGGCCAGCCCTCGTCCTCGGCCTTGGTGGCGAAGACGCGCGGCGCGCCGACGCGGGCGCTGGCCGAGTCGTAGTCGCAGACCAGGATGCGGCGCGTCGTCGTGTCGCAGTAGTACATGAGCCGGCCGTCGGGGCTGAAGCAGAGGCTGTTGGCGATGGCCACGCCGTCCAGCGCCAGGCGGCGCAGGCCGTGGGCCCGCGTGTACTGGTAGAAGCCGCCGATGGCCCGGCGCGGCTCGCCCTCGTCCAGCGTGCCGAAGACGAAGGCGCCGCTGCGGTCGCAGCGGCCGTCGTTGGCGCGCGTGCTGGGCAGGTGGGCCTCCAGCGGCGCGAGCGTCTCGGGCTCGCCGGCGATGCTGCCGGTGGCCTGCGGGTCGGGCAGCGCCAGGCGGGCGACGCGCTTGGCCATGGCCAGCAGCAGCGCGCCGGAGCGGCCATGCACGAAGCAGCCCACGCGCTCGGGCAGACGCAGCTGCAGCGTGGCGCTGGCGCCGGGCGTCCAGGCATGCAGGCATGCGCCCTGGATGTCGGTCCACCACCAGCGGCCGCTGGGGGCGTGCCATTGCAGGCCTTCGCCGAGTTGGTTGGCCTGGGCCAGCGCCAGGGTCAGCAGGGGTTGGGGGCTCATGGAATTCAGCCGAAGCGGTGGACGGTGGTGCTGCGCCACACCTCGCCGGGCCTGAGCACGGTGGAGGGCCAGTCGGCGCTGGCGGCGTGGTGCGGCGAGTCGGGGGAATGCTGGGTCTCCAGGCACAGGCCGTCGCCCTGGCGGTAGATACGCCCGCCGGGGCCGGCCAGGCTGCCGTCGAGGAAGTTGCCGGAGTAGAACTGCAGCGCCGGCTCGCTGGTCAGCAACCGCATGCGGCGGCCGGACTGCGGGTCCTCCAGCGTGGCGGCCAGGCGCAGGCCGTCGGCGCCCGGCGCGCCGTCGAGCAGGAAGTTGTGGTCATAGCCCTTGGCGCGCAGCAACTGCGGATGGGCGCGGCGGATGCGCGCCCCGATGGCCGTCGGCCGGCGGAAGTCGAAGGGGGTGCCCTGGACGGCAGCGTGGCGCTGCGGGATCAGGTGCTCGTCGACCTCGCTGTAGCGCGACGCGGGAATGCTGAGACGGTGGTGCAGCACGCTGCCGTCGCCGGCGAGGTTGAAGTAGTCGTGATGGGTCAGGTTGACGACGGTGGCGCGGTCGGTCGTGGCCTCGTAGTCGAGGCGCCAGGCGTTCTCGGTCGCGCTGACCGCGTAGCGCACGCGCACGCTCAGCGTCCCCGGGAAGCCTTGGTCGCCATGCGGGCTGGTGAGGTGGAACAGCAGCGCCTCGGCCTCGCCGTCGCGCGCGGCCACCGGTTCGGCGGCCCACAGCCTATGGCCGAAACCCTCGCTGCCGCCGTGCAGGCAGTTGGGGCCGTCGTTGCGGGCCAGCGTGTGGACCTCGCCGTCCAGCTCGAAGCGGGCACCGGCGATGCGGTTGCCGTAGCGGCCCACGATGATGCCGAAGCTGGGGTTGCGGTGGACGTAGTCGTCCAGGTTGGTCAAGCCCAGCACCACGTTGCCGCTGCGGCCCTGGGGGTCGGGCACCCACAGACCCGTGACGATGCCGCCCAGCGTGATGGCGCTCAGCCTCAGGCCCAGCCCGTTGGCCAGCGTGTATTCATGCACCGGCCGGCCATCGGGCAGCAGCCCGTAGTCGCGTCGCTCCATGGTCAGGCCGGGCCGCCGGCGGCGACCAGGAACGGCACGACCGAGGCCGCGCCGGCGATCGGAGCGCCCCGCTCGCGGAGGCCGGCATGGGGCGGACAGGGACTCATCGGGCGACCTCCGTGCAGATGCGGGCCGAAGGCGGTGGCCCGACCGTCAGCCGATTATTAGTCATACTTTTTTCGTTGAACAAGCGTGGATTGGCGGGTTAACCCCGATGATCATTCGCAAATAGTAATACTTTAATGACGACATCCCGACGATCTGGGCCCGCCCAGCCTCATCCCGCCACCCTCAGAGACCCGTGACCGCACCATGAGCGCCTCCGCCCCCCGACCCGCACGACCGTATCGCGGCGTCTTTCCCGTCGTCCCGACCGTCTTCAACGCCGACGGCACGCTGGACCTGGCCGGCCAGCGGCGCTGCGTGGACTTCATGATCGACGCCGGCTCCCATGGCCTGTGCATCCTGGCCAACTTCTCCGAGCAGTTCGTGCTGTCGGACGCCGAGCGCGAGACGCTGACCCGGGCCATCCTGGGCCATGTGGCCGGCCGCGTGCCGGTCATCGTGACGACCACGCACTACAGCACCCAGGTCTGCATCGAACGCAGCCGGCTCGCGCAGGAGCTGGGCGCGGCGATGGTGATGGTGATGCCGCCCTACCACGGCGCCACCTACCGCGTGCCGGAAGCCCAGATCGAGGGCTTCTACCAGCGCCTGTCGGATGCGATCGACATCCCCATCATGATCCAGGACGCCCCGGTGGCCGGCACGCCGATGTCGGTGCCGCTGCTGGCGCGCATGGCCCAGAACATCGCCCAGGTGAAGTACTTCAAGCTGGAGATGCCGCAGGCCGCGGCCAAGATGCGCGAGCTGATCCGCGTGGGCGGCGCGGCCATCGAGGGCCCCTGGGACGGCGAGGAGGCCATCACGCTGCTGGCCGACCTGGACGCCGGCGCCACCGGCGCGATGACCGGCGGCGCCTTCCCGGACGGCATCCGGCTGATCTTCGATGCCTACCACCGCGGCGACCGCGAGGAGGCCGTGGCGCAGTACGGCCGCTGGCTGCCGCTGATCAACTACGAGAACCGCCAGGGCGGCATCCTGACCGCCAAGGCGCTGATGAAGGAGGGCGGCATCATCGACTGCGACGCGCCGCGCCACCCCTTCCCCGAGATGAGCCCCGAGACCCGCGCCGGCCTGCTCGACGCCGCCCGCCGTCTCGACCCGCTGGTCCTGCGCTGGGGCCCGTGATGCGCGCGATGCGCCTGCTGTGGGCGCTGGCGGCGATGCTGGCGCTGCTGCCGTGCGCGCGCGCGGACGCCGCCGAGCCGCAGGCCCAGCCCGGCGCGCACGATCCCACGCTGCTGATCCAGGGCGAGCGCTGGTTCGTCTTCACGACCGGCCCGGGCCTGCCGCGGCTGGAGTCCACCGACCAAGGCCAGACCTGGCGCCGCCTGCCGCCCGTGTTCAGCGCGGCGCCCGCCTGGTGGCTCGAGGCCGTGCCCGGGCACCGGGGCCTGGACGTCTGGGCGCCCAAGCTGTTCCGGCACCGCGGCCGCAGCTGGGTGCTGTATGCCATCTCCAGCTTCGGCAAGAACCGCTCGGCCATAGGCCTGGCCAGCAGCGACGGGCCCGACGGCAGCGACTGGCGTGACGAGGGCCTGGTCGTGCAGAGCCGCGCCGAGGACGACTTCAACGCCATCGATCCCGACCTCTTCGTCGACGACGACGGTCGGCTGTGGCTGAGCTACGGCTCGTTCTGGGGCGGCCTGCGCCTGACCGAGCTGGACGCCGACACGCTGCGCCCCATCGGCGAGACGCGCTTCATCGCCCGCCGCAAGGGCGGCATCGAGGCGCCCACCCTCGTGCGACACGGTGACTGGGTCTATCTGTTCGCGTCCTACGGCCTGTGCTGCAAGGGCGTGGACAGCAGCTACGACATCCGCGTGGGCCGCGCCCGCAGCGTGACGGGCCCCTACCTCGACCGCGACGGCCGCGACCTGATGGACGGCGGCGCCACGCCGCTGCTGGCGGGCGGCACGCGCTGGAAGGGCCCCGGCCACCAGGACGTCGCCGGCGGCTGGCTGGTGCACCATGCCTACGACAGCCAGCATGGCGGCAGGCCGCGGCTGCGCCTGAAGCGGCTGGACTGGTCCGCCGACGGCTGGCCCTCGGTGCCGCAAGAAGACTGATGCGCCACCGCCCATGGATCACCCCGAGAACGACCCCATGCGCCGCATCGCCTCGCGGCTGACCGCAGCGCTCGGCAGCGACGGCTTGGTCGCGCGGTTTCGATAATGAAGGCTTTAGCGACTCGCCTGGCGCCGATGAGAACCCGCGCGGACCATTCCACCTACAGCGCCCGCACCGAGGGCAAGAGCCAGCACGGCCGCATCGTCCGCGAGCTGGGCCTGGCCATCGTCGGCGGCGAGCTGCAGCCCGGCGACAAGCTGCCGCCCGAGGCCCAGCTGCTGGAGCGCTACGAGATCAGCCGGCCCGTGCTGCGCGAGGCCGTGCGCGTGCTGGTGGCCAAGGGGCTGGTGGTGTCGCGCCAGCGCGCCGGCGCCAGCGTGCGGCCGCGCAACGAATGGCATCTGCTGGACCCGGACGTGCTGTACTGGCTGATCCAGGCCCGGCCGCAGCGCGACTTCGTGCAGACGCTGATGGAGGTGCGCCAGATCTTCGAGCCCGCCGCCGCGGCGCTGGCCGCGCGCGCCGCCACCGACGAGCAGCTGGCCGGCATCGCCGCGGCCTACGAGGGCATGGCCGCCGCCCAGACCCCGGCCGAGCTGCTGGAGCCCGACCTGGCCTTCCACCGCCGCATCGCCGAGGCCACCGGCAACGACTTGCTGGCCTATATCGGCAACATGCTGTCGCTGGCACTGCGCGAGTCCATCCTGCTGTCCAGCCAGCTGCCCAACACGCACGAGCTCTCGCTGCCGCGCCACAAGGCCATCCTGACCGCGCTGCAGGCCCGCGACCCGCAGGGCGCCCGCCAGGCCACGCGGGTGCAGCTGGACGAGACTGGAGACGACCTCAGCAATGTGCTGGCCAGCGATGGCCGGGTCCATCTTGCCTGAGGCCGCTGCCATGGCCCGCGACGCCGACGACGGCAGCCTGACCGACGCCAGCCCCAACCCCAACTGGTTCTTGCGCGCGCGGCTGAAGACGCGCCAGCTGCTGCTGCTGATCGCGCTGGACGACGAGCGCAACATCCACCGCGCCGCCGAGCTGCTGTGCATGACGCAGCCGGCCGCGTCCAAGCAGCTCAGGGACCTGGAGGACATGCTGGACGTGAAGCTGTTCGAGCGCCAGCCGCGCGGCATGCAGCCCACGCTGTACGGCGAGACCATGATCCGCCACGCTCGCATGGCGCTGACCTCGCTGTCGGCCGCGCACGAGGACATCGTCGCGCTCAAGCACGGCCTCAGCGGCCAGGTGGAGGTGGGCGTCATCATGACGCCGGCCATGGGCCTGCTGCCGCGCGCCATCTCGCGCATCAAGCAGCAGGCGCCCCGCCTGCGCATCGGCGTGCACATGGAGAGCAGCAAGCAGCTGCTGGACATGCTGCAGCGGGGCCGGCTCGATTTCATGATCGGCCGCATCGTCGAGGAGGACGGCGCCGCCGGCCTGCACTACGAGGAGCTGACGGTGGAGCCCGCCTGCGCGGTGGCGCGCGTGGGCCACCCGCTGCTGAAGGCCGACAACCTGAAGCTGGCCGACCTGGCCGACCGGCCCTGGATACTGCCGCCGCCGGGCAGCGTGCTGCGGCACCGCTGGGAGCTGATGTTCCGCCGCGCGGCGCTGCAGCCGCCGTCCAACTGCGTGGACACGACGGCCTTGCTGCTGATCACGGCGCTGCTGCAGCAGACGGACTCGCTGCATGTGATGCCGGTGGAGGTGGCGCGCTATTACGCGTCGCTGCAGGTGCTGGCCATCCTGCCCATCGAGCTGCCCTGCCATATGGATGCGTTCGGCATCATCACGCGGGAAGGCCATCTGATGTCGCCGGGGGCGCGGCAGCTGCTGCACGAGGTGCGGCTGGCGGCACGGGAGCTGTACTGAGCCCGCGGCCCTATCTGAAGCCTATCCCCCGCCTCTCCCTGACCTCGGGCTTGGCCCGGTGCTCCGCCTCCAGCTGGGCCAGGAACTCGTCCGGCGCGAAGGCCTCGGCGAGGATCTCGACCTGCTGGCGCACGGCCGCGAAGTCGCCATGGGTCAGGCAGTCCAGCGCCGCCAGGCGCGCGCGCTGCTCGTCGGTCGGCGGGGCGCCGGCCTCGCGCTCGAACATCGCCAGGCGCTGCTCGGGCTTCAGCGCCTTGAAGCGGATCTTGAACGCGAAGCGCCTGAGTGCCGCCTCGTCCAGCTCGTCGAAGAGGTTGGTGGTGCAGATGAACAGACCGGAGAAGCGCTCCATGCCGGCCAGCATCTCGTTGACCTCGCTGACCTCGTAGTTGCGCTCCGCATGCCGGCGGCTGCGCAGGAAACTGTCGGCCTCGTCCAGCAGCAGCACGGCGCCCTCGGTCTGGGCCGTCTCGAACATGCGCGCCATGTTCTGCTCGGTCTCGCCGACGAACTTGCTGGCGATGTCGCTGGCGCGCCTGACCATCAGCGGCCGCCCCAGCGCCTGGGCGATGTGTTCGGCCAGCGCCGTCTTGCCGCTGCCGGGCGGGCCGTAGAAGCACAGCTGGCCGCGGCCCTTGCGGCGCAAGGCCTCGACGATGCGCGGGATCTCGAAGCGGCTCTCGCAGTTCAGCAACTCCAGCGCATAGCGGGTCACGCAGGGCCGGGCCAGGCTGATGTCGTCACGGCCCAGGGCTTTGTCGGCGTTGAGCAGCTGGCGCTCGATGAGCTGCTCGGCAGCGTCGGCGCCGCCGGCCAGCTGCGCAAAGCGCACCGCGGTGCGGATCTGCGCCGGCGTCAGCCCCGGCCGCTCGGCCAGCTTGGCGATGAAGCCCTCGCTGACGGCCACGTCGGCCAGCGCCCGCGCCACCAGCCCCTGGCGGGCGCCGGGCGGCGGCGACTTCAGCTCCAGGTGGTACTGGAAGCGGCGCCGGAAGGCCGGGTCGATCTGCTCGATGCGGTTGGTGACCCAGATGACCGGCACCGGGTTGGTCTCCAGGATCTGGTTGACCCAGGCCTTGCCGCTGACCGAGTTGCCGACGCCCCCCTCGGCGCTGGCATCCAGCCGGTTCAGCAGCGAGGCCGTGTCGCTGGACAGCGGCGGAAACACGTCCTCCACCTCGTCGAACAGCAGGGCCACGTTGGCGCTGGCCTTCAGGAACACCTGGCTGATCTGCAGCGAGCGGTAGCGGTCGCGGCCCGACAGCGAGTTGCCGTCGCGGTCGGCGTACTCGACCTCGTACAGGTCCAGCCCCGCGGCGGCCGCGGCCACCTTGGCCAGCTCGGTCTTGCCGGTGCCCGGCGGGCCGTAGAGCAGCACGTTGACGCCGCTGGCATGCGTGGCCACCGCCTGGCGCAGCAGGCCTTGCAGCAGCGCCAGGTCGTCGGCGACGAACTGGAAGTCGGTGGGCGCCAGCAGGCTCTTCGCCGCCGGCCGCGTGAAGACGGCCATCAGGTCATGCGGGCCCTGGTACTCGCGCATCAACACCGGCGGCAGCTGGTCGCTGACCTTCATCAGGTCGGCCAGGTCGGTGATGTTGTGCTCGGAGATCAGGTTCTCCACCATGCCGATGCGCTCCAGCCTGGAGCCCGCGCGCAGCGCCTCGGCCACCTCGCGCTCGTCCACGCCGGCCACCGCCGCGATGGCCGCGAAGGCCTCCTGCGCCGTGTTGACCTTGAACTCCACCAGCGCCCCGCGCAGCTCGCGCTGGTAGCGGGCCAGCGTGCCGTAGAGCAGGATGGCGCGTTCGGCCGGGTTCAGCTGCAGCAGCTGGCCCAGCGCGGCGATGTTCTTCTCGACCAGCGTGGACTCGCGCTTCAACTGGCGGTCCAGGTGCTCGCAGGTCGTCGCGAGCAGCGCCATCATGTCCTTGGGTGCGTCCTTGACGTACTCGTCCAGGTAGAAGAACAGCGTGCCCTCGGAGAACGGCCCGCTCCACTGGCCGAAGCGGTCCAGGAAGGCCTCGTCGGACAGCGCTTCGTGGCCGCGCCACAGCTCGTTGCCGGCGCAGCGCAGGCTCAGATAGCCGCGCAGCCGCTGCAGCACGCGGGCAGGCCAGACCAGATGGCGGCCCGTGAAGGACAGCAGGCCGTTGAAGTCGCGCCGCAGGTTGAAGCGGCCGGCGTGCCGCACGGTCAGCGTCAGCACGAACTGCGAGCACATGCGGTCCAGCACCGGCGCGCTGTCCAGGCCGGGCGAAGGCAGCACGCGGGCAGCGGAGGCCCGATGGGCTGTCTCTGCGGCGGCTCGCTTCACCATGGATGGGCTCCTTGCCCGGCCCGGAATGGCCGGCGTCGGCCCATCTTGTATCAGGCTTGGCGGCAGATCAATGCATCGCCGGCCCCTCGACCGTTCAGTGCATCACGACCGGCTGCTGACCCATCAGCGCATAGCGTTCGATGAAGGCGTCGAGCTCGTCCTCGGAGGGTTCGCCCTCGTCGATGAGGGCCTGCACGCCCTGCTGGAAGGATTCCGCCAACGCGCCCTCGATGAAGATCTCCTTGCGGGCGAACTTGTCGACGATCTCGAAGCCGCCGCGGTTGAGCTGCGGGCCCTGCTCCACGGCCTGGGGCTCGGCGGTCGGCACGTCGAACTGGACGACGATGAAGCTGTCGGAGTTGTAGAGCATGTGCATGGAGTTCTCCTCGGGGCTTCAACTGCGGGTGGGGGCGCTGGTTTCAAGCCCCGCTCGGCTCAGATACTGGCAGAAGGCCCGTCTGTTCGGCCCTTCCCCCCAGCCGGGTAACGGCTGGGAAGCGTCAGGAGTTCACATCGGACAGGCGGATTTCGAAACCGCGCGTTTCGGGGTCGCCCTGGCGCAGGCGCACCGGCCAGCAGCCGCGCGCCGGGTCCAGCCAGAGCTCCACGCCCGGGTCGTGCGGCCCCAGCGGCTGGCGGCGCAGATGCAGCAGGCCGGCGTCCTCGGGCAGCGCATCCACGGCGTCGAACACCCATTCGCGCAGCTCGCCGCGCAGGCCCGCCACCCAGACCCGCCAGCGCCCGCCCACGGCGCCGGCCTGGGCGTGGGAGGCCTGCACCAGCGCGGCCAGCTGCAGCCACCAGGACAGCCGGTCCTGCGCGCCCTCGGGCAGCTCCAGCTGGGCCGGGCTGGCCGAGAAGCTGACGCGCCGGCCCTCGGCGTCGAAGTTGATGGCCTGGCGGTCCTGGCCGCCCTGCTGCAGCGCGAAGCGCTCGGGGGCCAGGCCGGCGCTGCCGGTGCGGCCCAGGCTCTGCATGGCCGGCAGCGCGCGCTCGCCGACGCGGCGCGTCAGCCGCAGGCTGTAGCGGCCGTCGGCCTCGGGGCGCCAGTCCAGCCTGGCCTCGCCGTCCTGGCCGCCCTGGCGCAGCCGGTACTGCCAGGCCGCCGGGCCGGCCAGGCGCAGCGGCGGCGCCTCGGGCGCGGCGACGGGGGCCTCGGCGGCGGCGGGCGCCGGCGGCCGCTC
>JAACZV010000016.1 GCA_009996515.1 Comamonadaceae bacterium | reverse complement strand
GGCCAGCGCGGCGGCGGACGGGGCGGTCACGCCGGCCGCGCTCGCCGCCGTGCCGCCGGCGCAGGCGCTGCGGGCGCTGCAGCAGTGCTACGCCGCCAATGCCTGCCGCGTCAGCAGCCGCGAGGGCCTGGACGAGCATTTCGAGGTCGTCGCGGCGCTGCTGCAGCAGCTGGAGCGCCTGGCCGCGCAGGGCAGCACGGCCGAGCAGGCGGCGGCCGTGCGCGAGCTGCTCGCCTTCCCCGACGGCCATGTGCAGGCCGCGGCGCTCGCCCTGGCGGCCCAGCTGCCGCCTTCGGCCGAGACCGTGTCCGCCGCCGTCGCGGCGCTGGGCAAGAGCTATGACGCCGTGCTGCTGGGCAAGGCCTATCCGGTGCTGCGGCAATGGCAGCAGCTGGGCCTGTCCGGCGGCTATGACGACATGTTCGCGGGCCTGGTGCACACCGGCGGCTGGCAGGCCGCGCAGTCCGTGGCCGAGAACCTGGGGCCCTTCCTGAACGCCGGCAACGTCGGCCGCTTCGAGCAGCTGGCCCGCCAGCTGCAGCCCGGCGCGCGCCAGCAGGCGCTGCTGCGCACGCTGCGCGACTACCGGCTGCAGCAGACGGGCGGCTGAGCCCGCAACAGCCCGCCGGGGCGGCGGGCCCGGCGTCGCCGCGTCAGAACCTCAGCACCCAGCTCGCATTCACCGCCCGCAGCGTGTTGCGCGCGGTGCTGCTGCCGGCCGAGAAGCCGTCCAGGTCTTCCACCGTGTTGCTCGCCACGTTGTCGCGGGCCAGCAGGTTGGTGAAGCCCACGCGCAGCTGCGAGAAGCGGTCCACCTTCCAGGCGGCGAAGGCGTCCAGCGTGCGCTGGGCACTGCGGTGCGCCACCTGCAGGTCGGTCTGGTGGGTCGCGTAGCCGGGCTGCAGCACCAGGCTGGCGCCCACGGTCCAGCCGCTGTTGGCGATGCGCCAGTCGAAGCCCATGTTGGACAGCCACGGCGGCTGGGCCTCCAGGCGGTTGTCGGGCCCGTCCACCTGCTCGACCGCGGAGCGGTACAGGCTCAGCGCCGCGCGCAGGTTGACGCCGCTGTCCTTGTCGAACAGCGCCGGCAGCCATTCCTCGCCACGGCCCTTGACCTCCAGCTCCAGCCCGCGGGTGGTGGCCCGGCCGATGTTCATCGGGCGCGAGACCCAGCGCGGCATGGGGGTGATGTCCGGCGCCATGCCGCTCTCCAGGCGGATGCCGCGGCGGATCAGGTCGTCGATCTGGCGGTAGAAGAAGCCGATGCTGAACACGCCGCCGCTGGCCGGGTAATGCTCGAAGCGCAGGTCCAGGCCGGTCGACAGCTCGGGCTGCAGCTGCGGGTTGCCGGCCGAGTCGGCGGCGATGGGGGTGTTGGTCTCGGTGCGCTCGTAGTTGCCGTTGAGCACGTAGCGGCCCACCAGCGCCGTCAGGTCGGGCATCTTGAAGCTGCGCGACAGGCTGGCGCGGATCTGGTCGCGGCCCTTGGGGTCGAACTTGTAGTTCAGGTGCAGGGTGGGCGCGACCACCCGGGCGCGGTTGTCGATGGCATGGCTGCCGTCGTCGCTGCGGGTGCGCACTTCCTCGAGCCGCAGGCCCGGCTGCAGACCCCACTGGGGGCTGAGCGTCCAGTCGTCCTGGATGAACAGGGCGGTGCGGCCGATGCGCGCGGCAAAGGGCAGGCCGGTGGCGCTGTCCAGGCGCTCGACGCCGAAGTCCCAGATGCGGCGCAGCTCGTCGCGCTCGCGGGTCTCGACGTCCCAGCCGGTGACGAGGCTGTGGTCGTCGCCCACCGGCTGGGTCCAGCGGCCGCCCAGCGCGGCGCGTTCCTCGCCGAACTCGGTGCGGGTCTCGCGGGTCACCAGCAGCCGGCCGTCGGCGCGGTAGCTGTCGTAGTGCAGCGCGTTGTCGCGCTCGGTGTCCTGCCAGGAGCCCCTCAGCTCGACCTTGCCGCCGTCCTGCTGCCTGTGGACCCAGTTGGCCGCGGCGCGCCGGACGTCGCTGGCGGCCGCGGAGCTGGCCTCGTCGCGGGCGGTCGCCCAGGGCGTGCCCAGCAGGGCCACGATGCTGCGCTCGCTGGCATTGCGCGACTGCCCGTGCTGCCAGAAGGCGCTGAGGTTGAGCGTGTCCCAGTCGCTGGCCTTCCACTGCAGCCGCGGTGCGATCTGCGCGGTGGTGCTGCGGCCCTCGTCGCGGCCCTGGATGGCCTGGGACTGCACCTGGCCGCCCGGCGTGCGCGAGATGCGCACCTGCTCGTAATGCGTGGCCTGGGCGGCGCGCGACACGCTCACCGGCACGACGAAGGACAGCGCGGCGATGCGGTCGCCCCACTGGAAGGCGGTGCTGCCGCCGGGCTGCAGCGCGCGGTAGTTGAGGTTGCTGCGCCATTCGCGCTGCAGCGTGCGCGGCGGCTCGCGCAGCACGACGTTGATGGTGCCGGCCACGCCGGGGTACTCGGCCGTGGCGCCGCTGACCACCTCGATGCGCTCCACGTCGGCCGGGGCCAGCGAGTCCAGCGAGAAGCCGGGCGGGGCCGGCTCGCCGTTGATCAGGATTTGCGTGTAGCCGCCCCCCAGGCCGCGCAGCCGGGGCGCGCCGCCGTCCATGGAGACGCCGGGCAGGCGCTTGAGCACGTCGGTCACGTCGATGTCGCCCTGCCGGTCCAGCTCCTCGCGGCCGTAGACGGACATGGCGACGGACTGGCGCCGGCGCAGGCCGTCGTCGGTCTCGGTGGCGGCGGTGATCTGCACGCGCTCCAGCGTGTTGGCGGGAGGCGCGTCGGCCGCCTTCGCGGGCGCGGACGCTGCGGCGGCCACGGGCGGCGCGGAGGCGGCGGGCGCCGGTGCCGATGCGGCCTGGGGCGGCGGCGTCTGGGCCGGGGCGCCCAGGCTGGCCAGCAGCAGGGCGAGGGCGGGGAGGAGGCGAGGTGAGGTCATGCCAAGGGGGCGCGTTTCGCAGCCGTTGCGCGGTCGGCCCCAGCAACGGGGGAGTCAGGGCCGGCCGAACTGTAAGAGCGCGGCCGGCCCTTGCGAGCGGTTGTTGCGGCCGCGGCGGGCCCTGGCCGCGGGCCCCGGCGATGCCTGCCGGCCGCGGCGCGCGGCACCTCGCTGCCGCGGCGGGCCCTGGGCGGGCCGGGCCCCGGCAGGTCGTTTCGGGGCCGGCCCGGCGCCGCGTCGGCATAGTCTGGCGTTATGGCCTGGCCCGAACTTGGCATCGGCCGCGTGCCCCGGCGATGGGGCCGCCCGTCGCTCAGGGCTTCACGCGCACCACCTTGCCCGCGCTTTCCAGCACCAGGTACAGCAGCCCGTCGGGGCCCTCGCGCACATCGCGCATGCGGCCGGTGTCGGGGAAGAGCTTCTCCTGCTCGGCCGGGCGGTTGTCGGCATCGAGCTTCACGCGCTCCAGGTGGCCGAACTTCAGCGAGCCGATGAAGAAGCTGTTCTGCCAGGCCGCGCCGTACTTGGCGCTCTTCAGCCGCACCAGGCCGGCGGGCGCGATGGACGGCACCCATTTGACGACCGGCTGCTCCATGCCGGCCTTGGCCGCGATGCCATCGCCGATCTTGCCGCCGCCGTAGTTCTCGCCGTAGGTGATGACGGGCCAGCCGTAGTTCAGCTTCGGGCTGATGAGGTTGAGCTCGTCGCCGCCCTGGGGGCCGTGCTCGTGCTCCCAGAGCCGGCCCTGCGCGTCGACGATCAGGCCCTGCGAGTTGCGGTGGCCGTAGCTCCAGATCTCGGGCAGGGCGCCGGGCGTCTTCACAAAGGGGTTGTCGGCCGGCACGCTGCCGTCCTTGTTCACGCGCACGATCTTGCCCAGGTGGTTGTCCAGCGTCTGCGCGCTCTGCATGCCCTTGTAGCGCTCGCCCAGGCTCAGGAACAGCTTGCCGTCCGGCGCCTCGGCGATGCGGCAGCCGAAGTGCAGCCGGCTTTCCATCTTGGGGCTCTGGCTGAAGATGACCTTGACGTCGGTGAGGCGCTTCAGGTCCTCGCTGAGCCGTGCGCGGGCCAGCGCCGTGCCGTTGGTCTTGTCGGCGCCGGGCTCGGCGTAGCAGAAGTAGATCGTGCGGTTGCGGGCGAACTCGCTGTCCAGCTGCACGTCCAGCAGGCCGCCCTGGCCGACGGCGTCGATGGCCGGCAGGCCCTGGATGGGCGCGCCGGGTTTGCCACCCGGCTTGGCGGTGCGCAGCGCGCCGTCGCGCTCGGTGATCAGCAACTGGCCATCGGGCAGGAAGGCCAGGGCCCAGGGGGTCTTCAGGCCTTCGACGACGGTTTCCAGCTCGGGGGCGGCTTGCGCGACGGGCGCTGCGGCGAGGGCGACGGCGAGGGGGAGGAGGAGGTGCTTGCTCATCGAAATCGGACTCGGGCCAAGAGGTGGTCGCACATCATCGCAGCCGTGCGGCACGGCCGCGGCGGCCTCAGTCTTCCCACAGGCTGCTGATGAGGCCCAGGCCCGCGCTGAGCAGGTCCACCGCCAGCACGCTGCCCACGACGCCGGGCAGGGCGGCCCTGGGGTTTTCGCGCTCCGCCCGCGAGCGCTCGCGCGCCATCGCGACGAGGGCGTCGGCCAGGTCCGTGCTGCGGGCGGCGGCGGATGCGGGGTCGGGCTGGGCCTTGGCATAGCGCTGCAGCGCCCGTTCCACGGCCTCGGGGTCCAGCAGCGACAGCGCCGAGCGGCAGTGCGAGCAGGCGTCCTCGAGGCGCAGGTCCACCGGCGCGCCGCAGCTGCTGCAGTGGATGACGCCCACCTTGGCGGCGATGGCGGCGATCTCGGGCCGGGTCAGCTGGCGCACAAAGCCCTTCTCGATCATGAAGGACGCGAAGCTGCTGAAGCGGCCATGGCGCTGCTCGCAGCGGTGCGTGATGTAGCGGCCGCTGCGCACCAGGTCGAAGCCCTGCACCAGCCGGCCGCTGCACTGCGGGCAGCTCAGCCGCTGGGCCAGCGGCAGGCGCGGGTCGTCGCGGTGCTGGTGCATCTGCTTGAACAGCGTCGCGATGGCCGCGGGCGCCAGCTTGAGGTTCTCCAGGTGGTCGAACCACAGGCCCTGGCAGCCGAAGCAGAAGTCGATCTCCACCACGCCGTCGTAGACGGCCGGCAGCACATGCACCTGCATGGGCTGGCGGCAGGAGGGGCAGGGGCGGGACGGCGGGGTCTGCATGCCCCGATGTTAGGTGCCGTGGCTAACCGTCCAGCCGCTGCTGGAACACCAGGCCCGCGTGCTCGCGCAGCGCGTGGAACTGGATCTTGGGCCAGTTGGCCTCGATGGCGCGCAGCTCCGGCGCGTACTCCACCAGCACCGTGGGCGCGTCCACCGCGTCGTAGGCCATGCGGTGGTCGTTGGCGTCGATGAAGCGCTTGAGTTCCTTCTCATCGTCGCAGGTGACCCAGCGCGCCACCTGGAAGCGGCTGCCGGTGATGCGCGCCTTCACGCCGTACTCATGCTCCAGCCGGTGCGCGACCACCTCGAACTGCAGCTGGCCCACGGCGCCCAGCAGCAGCACGCTGCCGGCGATGGGGCGGAACACCTGGATCGCGCCCTCCTCGCCCAGCTGCTGCAGGCCGGCCTTGAGCTGCTTGGTCTTCAGCGGGTCGGCCACTTCCACCGAGCGGAACATTTCCGGCGCGAAGAAGGGCAGGCCGGTGTACTGCAGCGCCTCGCCCTCGGTGATGGTGTCGCCCAGCTGCAGCACGCCGTGGTTGGGGATGCCGATGATGTCGCCGGCAAAGGCCTCGTCCAGCAGCTCGCGGCGCTGGCTCAGGAAGCTCACCACCGTGTTGGGCCGCAGCTCCTTGCCCGAGCGCACCACCTTGAGCCGCATGCCGCGCTCGAAATGGCCCGAGGCCACGCGCAGGAAGGCGATGCGGTCGCGGTGGGCCGGGTCCATGTTGGCCTGGATCTTGAACACCACGCCGCTGAACTTGGGCTCCTCGGGCTGCACGGTGCGCTGCATCGCGACGCGCGCGTCCGGCGCGGGGGCCAGCTCGACGAGGGCGTCCAGCACCTCCTGCACGCCGAAGTTGTTGACGGCGGAGCCGAAGAACATCGGCGTCTGCTTGCCGACCAGGAACTGCTCGCGGTCGAAGGCGGGCGCGGCCTCCTTGACCAGCTCGATCTCGCCCTGCGCGTTCTCGTACTGCAGGCCGAAGCGCTGGGCGTAGACGGGGTTGTCCAGCCCGTCCAGCACCTCCTCGGTGCCGGCCACGCGGTCCTCGCCGGGCGCGAACACGCGCATGCGCTGCTGGCGCAGGTCCATCACGCCGTGGAACTGCTTGCCCATGCCCACCGGCCAGGTGAACGGCACCACCGCCATGCCCAGCTCGCGCTCGATCTCGTCCAGCAGCGCCAGCGGCTCCTGCACCTCGCGGTCCAGCTTGTTGACGAAGGTCAGGATGGGCGTGTTGCGCGCGCGGCAGACCTGCAGCAGGCGGCGCGTCTGCGGCTCCACGCCGTTGGCCGCGTCGATGACCATCAGCGCCGCGTCCACCGCGGTCAGCACGCGGTAGGTGTCTTCCGAGAAGTCCTGGTGGCCCGGGGTGTCCAGCAGGTTGATGACGCAGTCGCGGTACTCCATCTGCATGACGGACGAGGCCACCGAGATGCCGCGCTGCTTCTCGATCTCCATCCAGTCCGAGGTCGCATGGCGGCTGGCCTTGCGGGCCTTCACCGAGCCGGCGATCTGGATCGCGCCGGAGAACAGCAGCAGCTTCTCCGTCAGCGTGGTCTTGCCGGCGTCGGGGTGGCTGATGATGGCGAAGGTGCGGCGGCGGCGGACTTCGGATTGGATGCGGGAAGGCAGGTCGGCGGACATGGTGCGGGCTCGGAGCGAACCGCGAATTATCCGCGCTGGCTGCATCTGGGCCCTTCGAGACGGCAATCCGTCTGGCCGTGCTGGAGGGTCCACGCCTCGCCCGGTTAGGCTGGACCTTCCATCCACCGACCGCCCCCGCTCCCCATGAACAGCCCCTTGCTCCGACCGCTGGCCCTGGCCCTGTGCACGCTGGCGATAGGTGTCGCCAACGCGGCCACGCCCGAAGACGACACCGAGGCCCGCATCGCCCGCGTGCTGGCCGGGCTGCGGCCGCCGGTCAGCTTCGTCGGCGACGCCACCTGGACGCTGCAGGAGCGCATGAAGCACTACGGCGTGCCGGGCCTCACCGTCACCGTCATCGACAGGAACGGACTGGCCTGGACCCGCGTCTACGGCCTGGCCGACCGCGAGCTGGGCCTGCCGGTCAGGCCGGACACGCTGTTCCAGGCGGCCTCCGTCAGCAAGCCGGTGGCCGCCTTCGGCGCGCTGACGCTGGTGCGGGACGGCAAGCTGTCGCTGGACGAGCCGGTCAACGCGCGGCTGAAGTCCTGGCGCATTCCCGAGAACGACTGGACCCGCCAGGTGCCGGTCACGCTCGCCCATCTGCTCAGCCACACCGGCGGGCTGACGGTGCATGGCTTCATGGGCTATGCCGCGGATGCCGCGCTGCCGGACGTCCGCGCCGTGCTGGACGGCAGTCCCCCCGCCAACTCCGCGGCCGTGCGGGTGGATCAAGCGCCGGGCCAGGCCTTCCGCTACTCGGGAGGGGGCTACACGGTGGCGCAGCTGCTGATGGGCGAGGCCGCCGGCCAGCCCTTCGCGCCGCTGATGCAGCAGCGCGTGCTCGGCCCGCTGGGCATGGCCGACAGCAGTTTTGCTCAGCCCCTGCCGGCCGCACAGCTGGCACGCGCCGCCGCCGGCGTGCGGCCCGACGGCAGCGCCGTGGCGGGCAGGCACCACCGCTACCCGGAGCTGGCCGCGGCCGGCCTGTGGAGCACCTCGCAAGACCTGGCCCGTTTCGCCATCGGCGTGCAGCAAGCCCTGGCTGGCCGGAGCAAACTCATGTCCGCGGCGCTGGCCCGCGACATGCTCACCGGCCGCGCCGGCGGCGACTACGGGCTGGGCTTGGGCCTGCCCCAGGTCGACGGTGAGGCCTACTTCGCCCACGGCGGCTGGAACGAGGGCTTCTGCGCCAGCCTGATGGCCAGCCAGCGCAGCGGCCAGGGCGCCGCCATCATGATCAACGCCAACCAGCCTGCGCTGATGGATGAGCTGCGCCGCGCCATCGCGCACGAGTACGGCTGGCCCGGCTTCAAGACCCTGGTGCCGGTGCCGGCCACGGCCGAAGCACTGGAGCAGGCGCCGGGCCGCTACCGGCTCAACGCCGAACAGGTGCTGATGGTGACGCGCCGGGGCGAGCGCCTCTTCATCGGCGCGGTCGGCGAGGAGGCCCGCGAATTGGTGCCGGTGGCCGGTGGGCGCTACTTCGAGCGCGGGCAAGAGCAGGGGCGCGCCTTCGAGCCGGGCCCCGATGGACGCCTGGCCCTGAGCCTGGCGCAGCCGCAGGGGCCGGCGCAGCTGCTGCCGCGTTTGGCCGACACGCAACGCCTGCCGCGCGAGCTGCTGCTGGCCGGCGACAAGGCCGCGGCCCTGGCGGCCTACCGCGCACTGCGCGACAGCCGCGACGAGGCGGGCCGCGAGGCCTATCTGAACCAGCAGGCCTACGGGCTGGCGCGGCGTGGCGACAAGGCTGCGGCCCTGGCGCTGATGCAGGTGAACACCGAGCTCTATCCGGCGTCGGCCAACGCCTGGGACAGCCTGGGCGAGCTGCACCTGATGCTGGCCGACAAGGCCCAGGCCCGCAGCGCCTACCGCAAGGCGCTGGCGCTGGACCCGAACATGGCATCGGCCAAGGCAGCGCTGCGCCAGCTGGTGGAGTAGGTCGGCCTACATCCCGCGAAAGCGCCCGCGGTGCGGGCGGCTGACCGGCAAGGCCTGGTCCAGCCCGCGCAGCTGCACCCACAGCTCGCCGTCGTCGCGGCGCTCGATGCGCTCGATGGCGCGCGCGTTGACGACCGAGCCGCGGTGGATCTGCCAGAACAGCTGCGGGTCCAGCTGCCGCTGCAGCTCGCCCAGCGAGGTGCGCAGCAGCAGCTGCTCGCCGGCCTGGCTCAGCGCGCGCGTGTGGCGCAGCTCCGAGCGCAGCGCGGCGAGCTGGTCCACCTCCAGCAGCTTCATCGTGTTGCCGGTCCAGGCCTGCAGAAAGCGCAAGGCCTCGCGCGGCGCTTGCGCGGCCTGCAGCCGCTGCACGGTGGCCGCCAGCCGCGCGGGCGTGACGGGCTTGTGCAGATAGTCCACCGCCGCGCGCTCGAAGGCGGCCAGCGCATGCTCGGCATGCGCCGTCACGAACACCAGGCGCGTGCCGGCCGGCGCGAGCTGGGCCAGGCCCAGGCCGTCGATGCCGGGCATGCGGATGTCCAGGAAGGCGATGTCGGGGCGCAGCTCGTCCAGCAGCCGGCGCGCCTCGCTGCCGTTGCGCGCCAGCGCCACGATCTCCAGCTCGGGCCAGGCCTCGGCCAGCAGCTGCCGCAGCTCCTCCAGCAGCTGGGGTTCGTCGTCGGCGATCAGGGCGGTGGTCATGTCGGTGCGCGAGGCGGATGCGGTGTCATGGCAAGGGCAGCGTCAGTGTGGCCTCGGTCAGGCCTTGCTCATTGGTCGCGAGCTGCAGCCGGCCCAGGTCGCCGTGCAAGGCCTGCAGGCGCTGGCGCAGATTGGCCAGCGCCAGGCCATGGCCCGCCGTCGTGGCGGCGTTCAGCGGCAGGCCGCCGTTGATGACCCTGAGCCGCAGCCAGCCCGGCACCCGTTCGGCCTGCAGCAGCACCTCGCCGCCGCCCTCGCTGGGCTCGATGCCATGCTGGATGGCGTTCTCCACCAGCGGCTGCAGCATCAGCGGCGGCAGCGGCAGCTCCAGCAGCGTGGCATCCACGTCCAGCCGGTAACCCAGCCGCCCGCCCAGGCGCAGCGCCATGATGGACAGGTAGTGTTCGACCACCTGGCATTCCTGGCCCAGCGTCGAGTCCTCGGCCTGGCGCACCCGCTCCAGCGTGGTCTCCAGCAGGCCGCTGACCGCGTCCAGCAGCGGCAGCGCGCGGTCCGAGCCCTGGCGCACGAAGCTGCGCAGCGTGGCCAGCGTGTTGAACAGGAAATGCGGCTCGATCTGCGCCTGCAGCATCTGCAGTTCGGCGCGCAGCCGGGCGCGGTCTTGCTCCACGCGGCGCACGGCGCGCAGCCGGCGCAGGCCTTGCAGCAGCGGCAGGCCCAGCAGCAGCGCGCCGAAGCCGAAGTGCAGCCAGGCGCGGGTGACGCGGTCGTTGCCGCTCAGCAGCGCCGTCGTCAGCCCCTGCTCCGCGCTCCAGCCCAGCATGGCGCCCAGCAGCAGGGCCAGGAACAGCAGGCTGGGCAGCGCGACGCGATGCTCGGGGCGCAGGCGCCGGCCCAGCAGCCCGGCCAGGCCGTCGGTGGCGGCATGGCCCAGCCACAGGCCCAGCGACAAGGCCCAGGCCGGCTGCCCGCGCAGCCAGGGCGCCGTCAGCCCGAACAGCGCCAGGCCGGCCAGCAGCGGCGTGGCGCGTTGCCAGCCCAGGCCTTCTTCCCGCAGGGCCTGGGCCAGGTCGCTGCCCAGCGATGGCGCAATGGCGTTCAAGGCGGCGTCATGTCCCTGGGTTGACGCGGCAGCACGGGGGTGCCGCCCTCACCCGTGACCGCCACGTTGTTGGCGACGACTTCGAGCTTGAACTGCGTGGCCTGCAGCTGGCCCGCGCCGTGAAGCAGGAAGCCGAAGCTGACGGTGGTGGCGTCGGCCGGGATGTCCAGCACGACCTGGGCCGGCTGCCAGCCGAAGCTGCCGCGCAGCGGCCGGTTGTACATGTTGTCGAAGGCCGTGACGCGCTGGCCGCTGTCGGCGCGCATCCACAGCCCGCCCCAGGCGGCGAGCTGCTCGGCGCGCAGCTGGGCGCTCAGGCGCACGCGCTTGCCGGCGTAGTCGGTGCCGGCCACCTGCTGCATCAGCGTCGAGAAGCCCGCGGTGCCGGGCTGGCAGTCCAGGCTGAACACGTTGGCGCTGGGAGCGTTGCTGGCCGACACGACGCGGCCTTCGCAGGTCTTGGCATTGCCGGTCTGCAGCCAGCCCGCAGGCAGCCCCGAGGGGCTGGCGAGCGCGGTGGCCAGGGTGCCGACCGCGATGGCGGCCACGATGGCATAGGTCTTCATCGATCAATCTCCCGTGACGAACCCGTATCGGTTCGCCTGCAGGCTAGGGCCGGGCGGCCCGTGCCGCGGCACGACGGGGCGAACGGGGCCAGCACGTGCAGCAAGCCGCCGAAAGACGACACGAACGGAGGCCGGCGGGCCGCGGCGGGCATCAGGCCGGCGGCAGGAAGGGCTTGACGACGGCCAGCAGCCGCTCGACGTAGGCGTCCTTCTCGCCCACGGGCGCCGCGTCGTGCAGCGCGCTGCGCGCGGCGTCCAGCCCGGCGCGCGAGGCCATGGCCCAGGCGGCCAGGTATTGCGAGGCCAGGCAGCCGCCGGCCGTCGCGATGGGGCCGCGGGCGTGGAAGGGTTCGTCGACGACGCGCACGCCGGCCTCGACGACCCAGGGCTTGGTCGTCGAATCGGTGCAGGCGGGCATGTCGGCCAGCAGGCCCAGGCGGGCCATCAGCAGCATGCCGGAGCATTGGCCGGCGATGAGCTGGCGCAGCGGGTCCAGCTGCAGCCGGTCCAGCAGCGCGCGGTCGCCGGCGATGGCGCGGGTGTGGATGCCGCTGCCGAACAGCACGATGTCGGCCTCGTTGGCGAACTCCAGCGGCTGCTGGGCCGTGACGGTGACGCCGTTCATCGACGTCACCTGCGCGCTGGGGCTGGTGATGGCGGCCGACCAGCCCCGCGCATAGAGCCGGTTGATCAGGCCCAGCGCGATGAAGCTGTCGAGCTCGTTGAAGCCGTCGAAGGTGAGGACGGCAACCTTCATCACTCTTCGAGCAGGCTGCGCAGCATCCAGGCCGTCTGCTCGTGCACGGTGAGGCGCTGCGTCAGCAGGTCGGCGCTGGGCTCGTCGCCGGCCTTGTCGACCAGCGGGAACAGCGCGCGCGCGGTGCGCGCAACGGCCTCGTGGCCTTGCATCAGCACCTCCACCATCTTCATCGCCTTGGGCGGCGTGGCCGGCGCGTCGGGCAGGCCGCTGAGCTTGGCGAACTGGGCATAGCTGCCGGGCGCCGGGAAGCCCAGCGAGCGGATGCGCTCGGCGATGGGGTCCACCGCGTTCCACAGCTCGGTGTACTGGGCCATGAACATCGCGTGCAGGCTGTTGAACATGGGCCCGGTGACGTTCCAGTGAAAGTTGTGCGTCGTCAGGTACAGCGTGTAGGTCTCGGCCAGCAGCTTGGACAGGCCGGCGGCGATGGCCGCGCGGTCTTTCTCGTTGATGCCGATGCTGATGGCGGGGGTGGCGGCGGATTTCTTGGCCATGAGGGCAGCTCCGTACAGGGTGATGGTGCGAGCCTAGCGGAAACGGGCGGCACCAGGCCGCCCGCCCATCGGTGCGCGCGCGGCTCAGGCGCGCAGGTCGAAACGGTCCAGGTCCATGACCTTGGCCCAGGCGGCGACGAAGTCCCGGACGAGACGCTGCTGCCCGTCGGCGCTGGCATAGACCTCGGCATAGGCCCGCAGCACCGAGTTGGAGCCGAAGACCAGGTCGTTGCGGGTGCCGGTGTACTTCAGCGCGCCGGTCTTGCGGTCGCGGCCCTCGAACAGCTCCGCCGTGGCGTCGGTCGCGGTCCAGACCGTGCCCATGTCCAGCAGCTTCACGAAGAAGTCGTTGGACAGCACGCCGGGTCGGTCGGTGAACTGGCCGTGGCGGCTGCCGTCGGCATTGGCGTCCAGCACGCGCAGGCCGCCGATCAGCGCGGTCAGCTCCGGTCCGGTCAGCGTCAGCTGCTGGGCGCGGTCCAGCAGCAAGGCCTCGGTGGGCGCGCCCACGGGGCCGCCGCGGAAGTTGCGGAAGCCATCGACCACCGGCTCCATGACGGCGAAGGACGCGATCTCGGTCTGGTCCTGCGTGGCGTCGACGCGGCCCGGCGAGAACGGCACCGTCACGTCCACGCCGGCAGCCCGGGCGGCCTGCTCCACGCCCACCACGCCGGCCAGCACGATGACGTCGGCCAGCGAGGCCTTGCCAGAAGCCTGCTGGATCTCGACCAGCCGGGGCAGCACCGCGACGGCGCGGCGGTTGACGGCCCAGTCCTTCTGCGGCGCCAGGGCCAGGCGGGCGCCGTTGGCGCCGCCGCGCTTGTCGCCGCCGCGGAAGGTGCAGGCCGAGGCCCAGGCCACCGACACCAGCTCGCCCACGCTCAGACCCGCGGCCGCGATGCGGGCCTTGAGGTCGGCGATGTCGGCCGCCGTGGGCGCATGCCGGGGGGCCGGCAGCGGGTCTTGCCAGATCAGGTCTTCGGCCGGCACCTCGGGGCCCAGGTAGCGCGCCTTGGGGCCCATGTCGCGGTGGGTCAGCTTGAACCAGGCGCGGGCAAAGGCCTCGGCGAAGGCCTGGGGCTGCTCGTGGAAGCGCTTGGAGATCTTGCCGAACTCGGGGTCGAAGCGCAGCGTCAGGTCGGTGGTCAGCATGGTGGGCTTGTGGAACTTGCCCGGCACATGCGCGTCCGGAATGACCTCCGGCGCATCCTTGGCCACCCATTGCTTGGCGCCGGCCGGCGAGGTGGTCAGCTCCCATTCGTACTTGAACAGGTGTTCGAAGAAGCCGTTGCTCCACAGCGCCGGCGTCTTGGTCCAGGTGACTTCCAGGCCGCTGGACACGGTGTCCTTGCCGTGGCCCTGGCCGAAGTCGCTGATCCAGCCCAGGCCTTGCGCCTCCAGCGGCGCGCCCTCGGGCTCCGGGCCCTTGTGCGACTCGGGCGCCGCGCCATGGGCCTTGCCGAAGGTGTGGCCGCCGGCGATCAGCGCGACGATCTCCTCGTCGTCCATGGCCATGTTGTAGAAGGTGGCGCGGATGTCCTTGGCGGCGGCCAGGTAGTCGCCGCTGGCGTTGGGGCCCTCCGGGTTCACATAGATCAGGCCCATGTGGGTGGCGGCGAGGTTGCGGTCCAGCGCGCGGTCGCCGTGCAGGCGCTTGCCGTCGCCCAGCCAGGTGGTCTCGGCCCCCCAGTTGACGTCCTGATCCGGCTCCCACACGTCCGCGCGGCCACCGCCGAAGCCGAAGGTGCGGAAACCCATGGACTCCAGCGCCACGTTGCCGGCCAGGATGAAGAGGTCGGCCCAGGAGATCTTCTGGCCGTACTTCTGCTTGATGGGCCACAGCAGGCGGCGGCTCTTGTCGATGTTGACGTTGTCGGGCCAGCTGTTCAGCGGCGCGAAGCGCTGCTGGCCGCGGCCGCCGCCGCCGCGCCCGTCCGACAGCCGGTAGGTGCCGGCCGCATGCCAGGCCATGCGGACCATCTGCGGGCCGTAGTGGCCGAAGTCGGCCGGCCACCAGTCCTGGCTGTCGGTCATCAGCCTGACCAGGTCGGCCTTCAGCGCGGCGTAGTCCAGCGTCTTGAACGCCGCGGCGTAGTCGAAGCCCTGGCCCAGCGGGTTGGACCTGTCAGCATGCTGGTTCAGCAGGTCCACGCGCAACTGGTTGGGCCACCAGTCGCGGTTGGTCGTGCCGCCGCCGGCAGCGTGGTGGAAGGGGCACTTGGTTTCGCTCGTCATGGGTTCTCCTCTTTAGGGGCCGGGCCCGGATGCAGCAAGGTTAGGCGGCGGAGATGTTTTGATCAATTCAATTGATCAAAACAAACTGATAGCAAAAGCAAATGATTCGTCCCGGTCCACCGCTTCAGGACAGGCGCTTCACACCCTCCAGCTGGCAGGCGTAGATGGCATTGCGCAGCGCCGCGATGGCCTCGTAGCGCGTGAAGCTGCGCCGCCAGGCCAGCACGACGCGGCGCGTCGGGACGGGCTCGCTGAAGGGCACGAAGCGCAGATGCGGGGTGGGGTCGCGCGGCACGCTGAGCTGGGGCACGACGGTCACGCCCATGCCCGAGGCCACCATGTGCTTGATGGTCTCCAGCGACGAGCCCTCGAAGCTGCGGCGTATGCCCTCGGCATCGCTGGAGAAGCGCGCGAACTCGGGGCAGACCTCCAGCACATGGTCGCGGAAGCAGTGGCCGGTGCCCAGCAGCAGCATGGTCTCGCGCTTGAGCTCCTCGGCCGAGATGGACGCGCGCACGGCCAGCGGGTGGGTGGCCGGCAGCGCGACGACGAAGGGCTCGTCGTACAGCGGCGCCGTGGCCAGGCCGGCGTCGGGGAAGGGCTCGGCCATGATGGCGCAGTCCAGCTCGCCGGTGCGCAGCATCTCCAGCAGCTTGACGGTGAAGTTCTCCTGCAGCATCAGCGGCATCTGCGGGTAGAGCTCGATGGTGTGCTTCACCAGCTCGGGCAGCAGATAGGGGCCGATGGTGTAGATGATGCCCAGGCGCAGTGCGCCGGCCAGCGGGTCCTTGCCGCGCTTGGCGATCTCCCGGATGGCGCTGGCCTGGTCCAGCACCGACTGGGCCTGGCGCACGATCTCCTCGCCCAGCGGCGTGACGGTCACCTCGCTGCCGCCGCGTTCGAAGATCTTCAGGTCCAGCTCCTCCTCCAGCTTCTTGATCGCCACCGACAGCGTCGGCTGCGATACGAAACAGGCCTCGGCGGCGCGGCCGAAATGCCGCTCGCGGGCGACGGCGACGATGTAGCGCAACTCGGTCAGGGTCATAGGCCCGAACGCTACACTGCGGCCGCCCCGGGGGGTGACCCAGGGTTTTCCAGGAGATGCCAGCCATGACCGACCGCAAACCGATGACGTTGCCACGTCTGGCGCAGATGCATGCCAGCGGCGAGAAGATCGCCATGCTGACCTGCTACGACGCGGCCTTCGCCAGCCTGCTGGACGAGGCCGGCGTGGACATGCTGCTGATCGGCGACTCGCTGGGCAATGTGCTGCAGGGCCGCGGCTCGACGGCGCCCGTCAGCCTGGACGACATGCTGTACCACACCACCTGCGTGCGCCGCGGCGTGAAGTACGCCTTCGTCGTCGCCGACCTGCCCTTCGACAGCTATCACGTGTCCAGGGAAGAGGCCTGGAAGAGCGCCGCGGCGCTGGTGAAGGCCGGCGCCCACATGGTCAAGCTGGAGGGCGGCGGCTGGACGGCCGAGACCGTGCGTTTCCTGAGCGAGCGCGGCATCCCGGTCTGCGTGCACCTGGGCTTCACGCCGCAGACGGTGACGTCGCTGGGCGGCTTCAAGGTGCAGGGCCGCGACGAGGCCAGCGCCGCGCGCATGAAGCGCGAGTCGCAGCAGGCCGTCGAGGCCGGCGCCGCCATGCTGCTGTACGAGATGGTGCCGGCCGCGCTGGCCGCCGAGATCACGGCCGCGTCGCCGGTGCCCGTCATCGGCATCGGCGCCGGCGTGGGCTGCTCGGGCCAGGTGCTGGTGCTGCACGACATGCTCAACATCACGCCCGGCCGCAAGCCGCGCTTCGTCAAGGACTTCATGGCCGGCCGCGACTCCATCCTGGCGGGCGTGAAGGCCTATGTGGACGAGGTCAAGGCCGGCAGCTTCCCCGTGGACGCCGTGCACGGGTTCTGAACATGCAAGTGATACACACCACGCGCGAGCTGCGCGACGCGCTGGCCCCGCAGCGCCAGCGCGGCTTCGTGCCCACCATGGGCAATCTGCACGAGGGCCATCTGGCTCTCGTGAAGCAGGCGCGCGAGCGGGTGGGCCCGGCCGGCACCGTGGTCGCCAGCATCTTCGTGAACCGGCTGCAGTTCGCGCCGCACGAGGATTTCGACACCTATCCGCGCACGCTGGCGCGCGACTGCGCGCTGCTGCAGGGCGCCGGCTGCGACATCGTGTTCGCGCCGTCGGAGCAGGAGCTGTACCCGGAGCCGCAGGGCTACAAGGTGGTGCCGCCGGCCGAGCTGGCCGACATCCTGGAAGGCCAGTTCCGCCCCGGCTTCTTCACGGGCGTCTGCACCGTCGTGCACAAGCTCTTCAACATCGTGCAGCCGACGCTGGCCGTGTTCGGCAAGAAGGACTACCAGCAGCTGATGGTGCTGCGCCGCATGGTGGCGCAGATGGCCTTGCCGATAGAGATCCACGGCGGCGAGACGCGCCGCAGCGACGAGGGCCTGGCGCTGTCCTCGCGCAACGGCTATCTCAGCGAGGCCGAGAAGCAGGAGGCCTTGCGCCTGTCGCGCACGCTGCAGGCCTTGATCGCCCGCTGGCAGGCCGGCGAGCGCGATCTCGCGGCCCTGGAAGCCGATGCGATGCAGTCGCTGCGCGAGGCCGGCTGGGCGCCGGACTATCTGACGCTGCGCCGCCAGCGGGACCTGGGGCCGGCCGTGGACGGCCAGCCGCTGGTCGCGCTGGGCGCCGCGCGGCTGGGCACCACGCGGCTGATCGACAACCTCGAGCTCAGTTGACCGACGTCACCTGGATGTCGAACACCAGCGCCGCACCGCCGGGGATGCTGCCCTGGCCGCTGTTGCCATAGACCTGGCTGGCCGGGATGATGACGGTGCGCTTGCCGCCCGGGCGCATGCCCTGCACGCCCTGCTCGAAGCCGGCGATGAGCTGGTTGCTGCCCAGCTTGAACGACAGCGGCGTGCCGCCCACATTGCTGTCGAACTGCGTGCCCTTGTTGCCGGCGACGCGGGCGTCGTAGAGCCAGCCGGTGTAGGTCACGCTCACGGTCTTGCCGTTGTCTGCCGCGGTGCCGCTGCCGACGGCGACGTCCACGGTCTGCAGCGCGGTGACGCCCAGCCAGCCATTGGGGTCGACGGCCAGCAGTTCGATGTCGAAGACCAGGGCCGCGTTGGGCGGGACCAGGGCGCCGGCGCCGGTGCTGCCATAGGCCAGGCTGGCCGGCACGGTCACGGTGCGCTTGCCGCCCACCTTCATGCCCTGCGTGCCCTGGTCGAAGCCCTTGATGACGTTGTTGGCGCCGACCACCAGCGGCAGCGGCGAGCCGCCGACATTGCTGTCGATCTTGCTGCCCTTGGTGTCGGCCACCCGCACGTCGTAGATCCAGGCGGTGTAGGTCACCGTCACCGGCTTGCCGGTGTCGGCGGTGGCGCCGCTGCCCGCCGCCGTGTCCGTGATCTTCAGCGCCGTGACGCCACCCCAGCCATTGGGATCCTGGTTGACGGGCGTACCGGCATCACCGCCGCCACCGCCGCCGCAGGCGGCGAGACCGAGGCTGGCGCTCAGGGCGAGCAGGAGGGCGGAACGGCGGGTGGAAACAAAAGACATGGATGGAATTGGCTGCAGGATGATGAAAGCCGCCCGTTGCGGGCGGCGGCGCGGACTATAGCCAGCGCGGGTAAATGCTTGTAAGCAGAGTCAACAGAACAGGGCGTCAGGCGTTGAGCCGCCATTGCACGGAGATCGACATGCGCCTGCCCACCCGTCTTGCCAGCCTTGTTCTCGCCTTCGGCGTGGCCGCCCTGCTCAGCGCCTGCGGCGGCGGTGTCTCGGTCGAGATCGGCGGCGGCGGTGGTGGCGGCGGCGGTGGCACGCCCTACCCGCGCCCCAATCCCAATCCGAACCCGCCGACGCTGTCCTGCTCCGCGGCCGGCCTGGCCGCGTCCGCCGCGAGCAAATGGGGCACGGTCTGCATGCTGACCAGCAGCGGTGAGATGGTCGTCGAGCTCTACGACACGTATGCGCCGCAGACGGTGGCCAACTTCTACAAATACGTCGCCGCGGGCTTCTACACGAGCACGCTGATCCACCGCGTCGACCGCGACTTCGTCGTCCAGGGCGGCGGCTACACGAGCGGCATGGTGGCCAAGCAGCCGCTGTACGCGCCCATCAGGCTGGAGAGCAACAACGGCCTGTCCAACCTGCGCGGCACGATCGCGATGGCGCGGCGCAGCGACGCCGACTCGGCGACCAGCCAGTTCTTCTTCAACGTGCTGGACAACACGGGCCTGGACTACCAGAGCGCCGCCAACCCCGGCTATGCGGTGTTCGGCCGCATCATCTCGGGACTGAACACGCTGGACGCGATCAACGTCGTGCCCACCTACACCTACAGCCAGACGGACATCCAGCCGCGCACCGAGGTGCTGGTCTACTGGATGCAGCGGCTGAAGTAGGCCCGTCGCGCCGGCCCGCCACCCGTCCGCGCGGCTTGCCGTTCGTCGGACGGCGGCGGCCCGGGCGCCCCGACCTGGGCAAGATGCCGGCCATCACAACGATGGAGGAGACCCCATGTCGATTCGCAAGCCTGTGCTGAAGAGCTTGTTCGCTGCCGCCCTCGCGCTGACGCTGGGTGCGAGCCGGGCCGCGCCGGCCGAGTTCCAGGACCTGCGCGTGGACGTCGTCGGCCAGGGCCGGCCGGTGCTGATGATTCCGGGCCTGAACAGCGCCGCCAGCACCTGGACGCAGACCTGCGCCGCGCTGCAGCCCGGCGTGCAATGCCACATCGTGCAGCTGCCCGGCTTTGCCGGCGCGCCGGCCGTGGCGACGGATCACTTCCTCGCCGGCATGCGCGACCGCCTGCTGGCCTATCTGGACGACCGCCAGCTCGAGCGCCCCGCCGTCATGGGCCACAGCCTGGGCGGCGTGCTGGCGCTGCAGATGGCGGCCCAGCAGCCCGGCCGCATCGAGCGCCTGGTCATCGTCGACTCGCTGCCCTTTCTCGCCGGCCTGCGCGGCATGACGCCCGAGGCGGCCAAGGGGGCCGCGGTGGCGATGCGCCAGCAGATGCTGGGCGCCACGCAGGCGCAGTGGGAAGCCGGCGCGCGCCAGGGTGCCCAGGGCATGAGCCGCGACCCCGCCAACAACGAGCGCGTCTACGGCTGGAGCCTGGCCAGCGACCGCGCCACCTCGGCCCAGGCCATGTCCGAGCTGTGGGGCGAGGACCTGCGCCCGCTGCTGCCGCGCATCACGGCGCCGACGCTGGTGCTGGGCGCCTGGGCGGCCTTCGCGCCCATGGGCTCGACGCTGGAGAGCACGAAGAAGATCTTCGAGACCCAGTACGCCGGCCTGAAGGGCGCGCGCGTGGCCATGAGCCAGCGCGGCTACCACTTCCTGATGTGGGACGACGCCGACTGGCTGGTGGGCGAGGTCAAGGGCTTCCTGGCCGGCCGTTGAGCCGGGTGGGTGGCAGACTGGCGGCCATGTCTGTTGCTGCCCCACCTGCTCCCATCCGTCGCATCGCCATCACCACCGGCGGCGGCGACGCCCCCGGCCTCAACGCGGTGATCTGCGCCGTCACGCGCGCCGCGCTGCAGCGCGGCTGGACCTGCGTCGGCATACGCGACGGCTATGACGGCCTGCTGCGGCCCGAGCGCTACCGCGCCGGCGACGGCTGCTTGGCGCTGACGCGCGAACGCGTCGAAGGCATCGCGGCGCTGGGCGGCACGCTGCTGGGCTCCACCAACCAGGGCGACCCCTTCGCCTACCCGGCGCCGCAGCCCGACGGCAGCGTCGCGCTCACGGACCGCTCGCAGGACTTGCTGGACGCGCTGGCCCGCGAGCACATCGACGCGCTGGTGGCCGTGGGCGGCGATGGCTCGCTGGCCATCGCGCACCGGCTGGCGCAGCGCGGCCTGCGCGTGGTGGGCGTGCCCAAGACCATAGACAACGACCTGGATCGCACGGTCACCACCTTCGGCTTCGACAGCGCCGTGGCCTTCGCCGCCGAGTGCATAGACCGGCTGCACACGACGGCCGCCAGCCACCACCGCGTGCTGGTGGTGGAGGTGATGGGCCGCTATGCCGGCTGGATCGCGCTGCACGCCGGCCTGGCCGGCGGCGCCCACGCCATCCTGCTGCCCGAACTGCCGTTCCGGCCTCAGGCCGTGGCCGACCTGGTGGCGCGGCGCGAAGCTCAGGGCCAGTCCTATTCCATCGTCGTCGTCGCCGAGGGCGCGCGGCCGCGCGACGGCCAGCGGGCGCTGCAGGAGCCCGCCCAGGCCGGCCATGCCGAGCGCCTGGGCGGCATGGGCGAGCAGGTCGGCCAGGCGCTTGCCCGGCTGACGGGCAAGGACACGCGCTGCGTGGTGCTGGGCCATCTGCTGCGCGGCGGCTGCCCGACGGCCTTCGACCGCGTCGCCGCGCTGCGCTTCGGCGCCGCCGCGGTGCGCGAGCTGGCGGCCGGCGCGAGCGGCATCATGGTGGCGCTGGACGGCAGCGACGTGCGCCCCGTGCCGCTGGCCGAGGTGGCCGGCCGCATGAAGGCCGTGCCGCTGGACGGCGATACCCTCGCCACGGCGCGCGACCTGGGCATCTGCCTGGGTGACTGAGCACGGCGCATCCGGTGCCGGCGCAGGCTGACCCCGCCGGCGTGCATCTCGTCGCATGCCGCGCGACGCCGCGGCCGGGCTCGCCTAGGCTGCGGCCTTCTTCACTCCAACCACCGGACCCCGCATGACCCGCATCGCTTCCCTCTCCGCCATCCTGGCCGCCGCCGCCCTGCTCAGCGCCTGCGTCTTTGCGCCGCCCGTCACGACCTCGACCGACACCAACGCCGTCACCAAGATGGGCGAGCAGGCCCTGGCGACCTGCGGCGCCGGCAACGTCAAGGAAGTCAGCGCCAAGAGCTTCAGCTGCAAGTGAGGCGGGTGCTCGCCTAGGCCTTCAGGAACTCCGCCTTGGTGCCCAGCCAGCGCGCCACCTGGCGGCGCGCGGCCTCGGGATGCTGGTCCAGCAGCCGCGGCGCCAGCGCGCGCGCGGCCACCAGCAGCGGCGCGTCCTCCTGCAGGTCGGCAAAGCGCAGCAGCTCGGCGCCGCTCTGGCGCGCGCCCATGAACTCGCCGGGGCCGCGGATGTCCAGGTCGCGCCGCGCGATCTCGAAGCCGTCGGTGGTCTCGGCCATGGCCTTCAGGCGTGACTTGCCGGTGTCGGACAGCGGCGGCGTGTAGATCAGCACGCAGACGCTGGCCTTGGCGCCGCGGCCCACGCGCCCGCGCAGCTGGTGCAGCTGCGCCAGGCCGAAGCGCTCCGCATGCTCGATGACCATCAGGCTGGCATTGGGCACGTCCACGCCCACCTCGATGACCGTGGTGGCCACCAGCAGGCTCATCGCGCCGCTGGAGAACTGCGCCATCACGGCCGCCTTGTCGGCCGGCGACATGCGGCCGTGCAGCAGGCCCACCTGCACGCCCGGCAGCGCCGCGCTCAGCTCGGCATGCGTCTCGGTGGCATTGCGCAGGTCCACGGCCTCGCTCTCCTCCACCAGCGGGCAGACCCAGTAGACCTGCGCGCCATCGGCCACCGCGCCGCGTATCTTGGCGATGACGTCGTCGCGCTTGGACTCGGTGAACACCTTGGTCACGATGGGGCTGCGGCCCGGCGGCAGCTCGTCGATGGTGGACACGTCCAGGTCGGCGAAATAGGTCATCGCCAGCGTGCGCGGGATGGGCGTGGCGCTCATCATCAGCAGGTGCGGCTCCAAGTCCATGGCCTTGAGCTTGTTGCGCAGCGCCAGCCGCTGCGCCACGCCGAAGCGATGCTGCTCGTCGATGACCGCGAGGCCCAGCTTCGCGAACTTCACCTTGTCCTCGATGACCGCGTGCGTGCCGACGACCAGCTGGGCCTCGCCCGACGCGGCGGCGTCCAGCATCTTCTGCCGCGCCTTGCCCTTCACGCTGCCGGTGATCCAGGCCACCTTCAACCCCAGCGGCTCCAGCCAGCCGATGAGCTTGCGGAAATGCTGCTCGGCCAGGATCTCGGTGGGCGCCATCAGCGCGCATTGCCAACCGGCGTCTATGGCCACGGCCGCGGCCAGCGCCGCGACGACGGTCTTGCCCGAACCGACGTCGCCCTGCAGCAGGCGGTGGGTCGGCTGGGCGCGGGCCAGGTCTTGCGCGATCTCCTCGGACACGCGCTGCTGCGCCGCCGTGAGCTGGAAGGGCAGGGCCGCCAGCAGCTTCTCGTGCAGGCCACCCGGCCGGGCGCGCAGCGCCGGCGCCACCAGCAGCGCGCGCTCGCGCTGGGCCTGCAGCTGCGACAGCTGCTGGGCCAGCAGCTCCTCGAACTTCAGGCGCTCCCAGGCCGGGTGGCGGTGCTCGTGCAGCGCGTCCTGCGAGGCGCTGGGCGGCGGATGGTGCAGATAGTGCAGCGCCTCCTTCAGGGAGGGCAGGCCGCGCGGCACCACGCCGGCCGGCAGGATCTCGCGCAGGTCGGCCCGCGCCAGCCCGGCGGCCACGGCCTTGCGCAGATAGGCCTGGGGCAGCTGGGCCGAGGTGGGGTAGACCGGCGTCAGCGCCTGGGCCAGCGGGGTGTCGTCGTCCACCACCTTGACGACCGGGTGCACCATCTCGCGGCCGAAGAAGCCGATGCGGGCCTCGCCGCGCACCCGCAACCGGGTGGCGGCGGCCATCTGCTTCTGCTGCGAGGGGTAGAAGTGCAGAAAGCGCAGCAGCAGCGTGCCGGACTCGTCCTTCAGCCGCACCAGCAGCTGGCGCCGGCTGCGCAACTCCACCTGGCAGTCGACGACCACGCCCTCCACCTGCGCCGGCTCGTTGTCGTGGAGCGCGGCGATGGGGGTGATGCGGGTCTCGTCCTCGTAGCGCAGCGGCAGGTGCAGGGCCAGGTCGATGTCGCGCACCAGGCCGAGCTTCTCCATCGCCTTCTGCGGCGCGGATTTGGGCTTGGGCGGGGCGGGCTCGGTCATGGCCGGCATTCTGGCGGCATGGAATAGTGGGCGGCCCTCGCGTGTTTACCGTCATGTCCATCCACTGCATGAGCCCCGACATGAACCTTCGCCTCCTCTGCGCCGCGGCCGCGCTGCTGGCCGTCACCGCCTGTGCCTCCAACCCGCCGGCTCCCGCCAGCGTGGCCGACGGCGTCTTCGTGGGCGCCAACGGCATGACGCTGTACACCTTCGACAAGGACGCCGCCGGCAGCGGCAAGAGCGTCTGCAACGGCCCCTGTGCCACCAACTGGCCGCCGCTGGCTGCCGCGGCCAACGCCAGCGCCAGCGGCGACTGGAGCGTCATCACCCGCGACGACGGCAGCCGCCAATGGGCCTACAAGGGCAAGCCGCTGTACTTCTGGGCCAAGGACCAGAAGCCCGGCGACCGCAGCGGCGACGGCTTCAACAAGGTCTGGCAGCTCGCCAGGCCCTGACTCCCGGCGCCCGCATGGCCGTCGAACAGCTGCTCGCCCATATCCCGGCACTGCGCCGCTACGCCCGGCTGCTGGCCGGCGACGCCGCGCGGGCCGACGACCTGGTGCAGGACACGCTGGAGCGTGCCTGCCGCAAGTGGAGCCTGTGGCGCCCCGGCACGACGCTGCGGCCCTGGCTGCTGTCCATCATGCACAACCTGCATGCCAACCAGCGGCGTGACTGGCATCTGGACGACGGCCACGCATCGCTGGACGACCTGCCGGAGCGGCCCGACCCCGCCGCGCCGGCCGGCGTGCGCCTGGACCTGGAGCGCGCGCTGGCGGCGCTGCCGGCCGGGCAGCGGGCGGTGCTGCTGCTGGTGGCCGTCGAGGAGTACAGCTATGCCGAGGCCGCCCAGATCCTGCAGGTGCCCATAGGCACCGTCATGTCGCGCCTGCACCGCGGGCGCGAGGCCTTGCGCCAGCAGCTGTCGCCGCCGGCGGCCGGCGCCCAGATCGTGAACCTGCCGCGGATGAAGCGATGAGTCAGCCCACCCACTCCGCCGAGCCCCCGCTGCCCGCCGACGAGGCCAGCCTGCATGCCTTCGTCGACGGCCGGCTGTCGCCGCAGCAGCGCGTGGCGGTGCTGGAGCGGCTGGCCGCCGACCCCGAGGCCGCCGCCCGCGTGGCCCAGTGGCAGGCCCAGCGCCAGGCCTTGCGCGGCCTGGCCCGCGAGCTGCCGCTGGACGACGCGCCGCCCGCGCTCAGTGCCCTCGTGCTGCGTGCGGGTGAGCGCCGGCGCGGCCTGCTGCCGCGGGCCCTGGCCGCGGGCTTGTTGCTGAGCCTGGGCCTGGCCGGCGGCTACCAATGGGGCCGCCACGATGCCGCGGTGCCCGCCTGGCCGGCGGCCTCCCTGGCCGGCGCGGGCGTGCCCGAGTTCGCCCGCGAGGCCGGCGTGGCCTTCGCCGTCTACAGCGCCGAGAAGCGCCATCCGGTGGAGGTGAGCGCCGCCGAGCAGGCCCATCTGGTGCAGTGGCTCAGCCGCCGGCTGGGCCGCCCGCTCAAGGTGCCCGAGCTGACCGACCGCGGCTATGCGCTGCTGGGCGGGCGGCTGCTGCCCGGCGATGCCGACCGGCCCGGCGCCCCGCGGGCGCAGTTCATGTACGAGAACGCCGATGGCGACCGGCTGACCCTGTATGTGGCCGTCTTCGAGCCCGGCAGCCCGCCGGCGGCCGCGGAGTTCCGGCTGCTGCAGCAGGACGGCCGCACGACGCTGTACTGGGTGGACGGCGGCTTCGGCTATGCCCTCAGCGCCCATCCGGCCGTGGAACTGCAGCCGCTGGCGCAGCGGGTGCACCAGCAGCTGGCGGGCTGAGCGCGCCGGCCGCCCGGCCCGCGCTCAGCTCGGCGTCGGCACGCCGGCCATGCGGTCGTAGGCGACGAAGAACTGGCGCGCCAGCGCCAGCATCTGGCCCTGGCTCAGCGGCGCGGCGGGCCGGTAGTCGGCGATGTGCGCGGCCAGCCGGGGCCGGTGCGCCTCGACGTAATGGCGGAACTGGCCGATGACCGGGTGCGAGCCCGTGACCAGCACCTCGGGCGTGTCCTGCAAGGCCTGGCAGACGGCTTCGAACAGGGCGTGCTCGCTGTGCTCGTCATGGCTGGGCGCGCGCCTGTCCTGGGGGGCGATGCGGGCCGCATGCACCTGGTGGGCGTCGAAATGCAGCACCTGGGCGTGGTGATGGTCGAGGTGGACGACGGCGTGGAACATCTGGGCCTCCTGGGGTGTTGGCGGTCGGGTCAGCGGCGGGCCTCGGCGTCGGCCTGGCAGGCTACGCAGCGCAGCGCCTGGGGCTGGTGCTGCAGGCGGTCGAAGGGGATGACGGCGCCGCAGTCGATGCAGCGGCCATAGCCGGGCGTCTTCAGCCGCATCAGCGCGTCGTCGAGGGCCTGCAGCTCGGCCAGCAGATGCTCGCCACGGGCCTGGTCCAGCTCGCGTTCGGGCTCATGCTCCTGGGGGTCGTCCTGCAGCAGCGCGGCGGCGTGGGCCAGCCGGTCGCTGCCGTCGCGCTGGGCCTGCAGCGCGGCCAGCGTGCGCTGGCGGGCCAGCCTCAGCTCGCTCTCCAGCAGCGCCTGTTGTCCGGGGGTGAGGGCAGTGGTCATGGCGGCTCCTTGCCCCCATGCTGGCAGCGCCGCGGTGGCGCCGCCTTGAGCTGCATCAAGAAGTGCGATGGGAGAATCCATGGCTTTCGGCGGGGTCTGTCCGGCCCTGCAGCGCATCCATGAACCATTCCGCCCCGCCGGCCTACACGGTGGCCGACTTCGATTTCGAGCTCCCACCCGAGCTGATCGCCCAGCATCCCGCCGCCGAGCGCAGCGCGTCGCGGCTGCTGGACGGCAGCGGGACCGCGCCGGTGGACCGCGTGTTCCGCGAGCTGCCCGGCCTGCTGCGCGCGGGCGACCTGCTGGTCTTCAACAACACCCGCGTCATCAAGGCGCGGCTGTATGGCGTGAAGGCCACCGGCGGCAACGTCGAGGCGCTGGTGGAGCGCGTGCTGCCCGGCACGCAGGAGGTGTGGATGCACCTGCGCGCCAGCAAGAGCCCCAAACCCGGCAGCCGGGTGCGCTTTGCCGACGCCTTCGACGCCGAGGTGCTGGGCCGCTGCGGGCCCGACAACGGGTTGTTCCACCTGCGCTTCGCGGGCGACCCCTTCGCGCTGCTGGAGCAGCACGGCCACGTGCCGCTGCCGCCCTATATCGCGCATGCCGACGACGCGGACGACGTGCGCCGCTACCAGACCGTGTTCGCCGCCGAGCCGGGCGCCGTCGCCGCGCCGACGGCCGCGCTGCATTTCGACGAGGCCGTGCTCGCGGCGCTGGCCGAGCGCGGCGTCGGCACGGCCGAGGTGACGCTGCACGTGGGCGCGGGCACCTTCCAGCCGGTGCGCGTGGAGTCGATCGCCGACCACAAGATGCACAGCGAGTGGTGCCAGGTCCCGCCCGAGACGGCCGCGCGCATCGCCGCGACGAAGGCGGCCGGCGGCCGCGTGCTCGCGGTCGGCACGACGACGATGCGCACGCTCGAGTCGGCCGCCGTCGCGGCGCGCCGCGCGGGCCTGGCCGAGCTGCTGCAGACCGGCCCGCGCGAGACCGACATCTTCATCACGCCCGGCTTCGAGTTCCAGGTGGCCGACCTGCTGCTGACGAACTTCCATCTGCCGCGCAGCACGCTGATGATGCTGGTCAGCGCGTTCGCCGGGTATGAGCGGGTGATGGCGCTGTACCGCCATGCGATCGGCGCGCGCTACCGCTTCTTCAGCTACGGCGACGCGATGCTGCTGGCGCGCAGCGCCGGCTGATCAGTCCGCCGGGCCGAGCCAGCCGATGCGGCCGGCGCTGGCCTCGTTCAGCCGCGCCTGCAGCGCCGCCGCCTCGGTGGCCGCGACGCTGAAGCGCAGCGTGACGAGGCCGCCGTGGGACACGTCCAGCAGCGCTGCGCCGGCCGCGTCGAGCGCGCGGCGCACCAGCCCTTCCTGCGCATAGGGCAGGCTGCAGCGCAGCTCGGTCTGCGCGACGCGCTCGACCTTCTCGGCCGTCAGCAGCGCCTGCGCAATGCAGTCGGTGTAGGCGCGCACCAGGCCGCCAGCGCCCAGCTTGACGCCGCCGAAATAGCGAACTGCCGTCGCGAGCACGCCGTCAAGCCCCTGGTGGCGCAGCACGTCCAGCATGGGCCGGCCGGCCGTGCCGCCGGGCTCGCCGTCGTCGTTGGCCGCGGAATGGCCGCCGGCCAGCAGCGCCCAGCAGACATGGGCGGCGCCGGGGTGTTCGGCGCGCAGCGCGGCCACGCGGGCCAGCGCGGCGGCGCGGTCGGCGCAGGGCTCGACCCGGCCGAGGAAGCGGCTTTTCTTGATGATCAGTTCATGCTGCGCGGGCGCAGCCAGGGTCAGCGACATGGGGCGGATTGTCCGCGGGCCCCGGCTGCGACAATCCGCCTCCCATGCTGAAGTTCGACCTCCTCAAGACCGAAGGCCGCGCCCGCCGCGGCACGCTGACGCTCAACCACGGCGTCGTGCAGACGCCCATCTTCATGCCGGTGGGCACCTACGGCACCGTCAAGGGCGTCACGCCGCGCTCGCTGACCGAGATGGGCGCGCAGATCATCCTCGGCAACACCTTCCACCTGTGGATGCGCCCGGGCCTGGACGTCATCACGCAGTTCGGCGGCCTGCACCGTTTCGAGAGCTGGAACAAGCCCATCCTGACGGACTCCGGCGGCTTCCAGGTCTGGAGCCTGGGCGAGATGCGCAAGATCAGCGAGGAGGGCGTCAAGTTCGCGTCCCCCGTCAACGGCGACAAGCTGTTCCTGACGCCCGAGATCAGCATGCAGATCCAGACGGTGCTGAACTCCGACATCGTCATGCAGTTCGACGAATGCACGCCCTATGAGAGCAAGGGCAAGCTGACGACCGAGCGCGAGGCCAGGGCGTCCATGGAGATGTCGCTGCGCTGGGCCAAGCGCTGCATCACCGAGTTCGACCGGCTGGAGAACCCCAACGCGCTGTTCGGCATCGTGCAGGGCGGCATGTACACGAACCTGCGCGACGCGTCGCTGGCCGGCCTGGCCGAGCTGGACCTGCCGGGCTACGCCATCGGCGGCCTGTCGGTGGGCGAGCCCAAGGCCGAGATGCAGCGCATCCTCGCGCACACCGGCCACCAGCTGCCGGCCAACAAGCCGCGCTACCTGATGGGCGTGGGCACGCCGGAGGACCTGGTCGAAGGCGTCAGCCAGGGCATCGACATGTTCGACTGCGTGATGCCCACGCGCAATGCGCGCAACGGCCATCTGTTCACCCGCTTCGGCGACCTGAGGCTGCGCAACTCGCGCTACAAGACCGACGAGCGCCCGGTGGACGAGACCTGCAGCTGCGAATGCTGCAGCGGCTTCAGCCGCGCCTATCTGCACCACCTGGACCGCTGCGGCGAGATGCTGGGCCCCATGCTGACCAGCGTGCACAACCTGCACTACTACCTGAACCTGATGCAGGAGATGCGCGACGCGCTGGACGCCGGCCGCTTCGAGGCCTGGCGGGCGCAGTTCCATGCGGACCGCGCGCGCGGGGTGTGATGTGAGCCCCTCGCCCATGCTCGCCTCGCTGAACGCGAGCGAGTCTGGTCGGTCCCCCTGGGGGACGGCGATGCTGGCGGCATCAAGCCGCCAGCACATCGCCCGCGGGCCGGCTTGGGGCGGCCCGGCGCCGGCCCCTCAAGCCATGCGCTGGAGGCGCTACGACGCCAAACGGGGCACTGACGTTGGGAGGGCTGCGTGCTGAAAGCCGTGCTCGCCCCGCTGCGCTGGCTGTTCCGCGTCGTCTTCGCGCTGCTCATCCTCTTCGAGGAATGGGGCTGGGAGCCGCTGCGGCGCGTGTTCGCGCTGATCGCGAGGCTGCCGCTCATCCGGCAGGTCGAGGCGGCGCTGAAGCGCCTGCCGCCGCGCTGGGCCTTCGTCGTGCTGGTGCTGCCCAGCCTGCTGATCCTGCCGGTCAAGCTGGCGGCCGTCTGGTTCGTCGCCCGCGGCCATGTGGTGTTCGGCCTGGGCGTCATCGTCGCGGCCAAGCTGGGCGGCACGGCGCTGCTGGCCTGGCTGTTCCAGCTCATCCAGCCGGCGTTGATGCAGCTGGGCTGGTTCGCCCGCCTCTATGCGCGCTGGGCGGCCTGGAAGGCCGAGCTGCTGGCCTGGGTGCGCGCCAGCGGCGTGTGGCGCACGGCGCGGGCCATCAAGCTGCGCGTGAAGCGGCTGTTCAGGCGCGGGCGGCAGACACCTTAGTCATGAGGCGCAGGCGCTGTTCGCGCTGGGCGTCGATCTCGGCGCGGATCTGCGCCAGCTGGGTCTGGCGCTCGTCGCGGTAGAACAGGTTGTAGGCCTCGAAGGGGACGAGCCGGCCGTCCGGCCGCGCGATGTGGATGCAGCTCTTCTTCAGCGCGCGGATGTCCAGCGACTGCGCGTCCATGAACTGCACGATGAGCACACGAAACACGTCGCGATAGCTGAGCTGCGGCGCGGCTATCTTCGGCAGGCAGCACAGCAACTCGGACAGGCAGTTGGCGCCGCTCTCGGGCGAGTGGTTGGTGGAGAACAGCTTGAAGACGGCGGCCTTCAGCGCCGGATCGCCCTCGAAGACGATGGTGCTGCGCTCGCCGGCGAGCAGCGTCCCGGCGTCCAGGTAGCGGGTCAGCGGCACCAGCCCGTCCTCGCCGCGGATGGCATAGGCCATGGCCAGCGTGTCCGGGTTGCAGGGCACGGGCAGCACGTCGGCGGCCGTGAACACGCCGCTCTGCGCGGCGATGCGGCGGCGCAGTTCGCTCACCGTCAGGCGATGCCTGGCCGCGTCGTAGGCCTCGACGCGGCCGGCGTTCTGGATGGGCTGCAGCGTCACGCCGCGCACGCAGGCGTAGCCCTGGCCGTGGCGGATCACGTCGCCGATCTCGTCGTCGTTGACGCCGCGCTTGACCGTCATCACCAGCGTGGTCGACAGGCTTAAAGCCTCCAGCCGCGCCAGCGCCTCCTCGTGCGGCCGGCGCAGGTCGGCGCCGCGCAGGTCCAGCAGCGCCTCGCGCTTCAGCGAGTCGAACTGCAGATAGACCTCCAGCCCCGGCGCATAACCGGCCAGCCGCTCGGCGAAGGCCGCATCCTGGGCGATGCGCAGGCCATTCGTGTTGACCATCAGGTGCTTGATGGGCCGGGCCTTGGCCGCGTCCAGGATGTCGAAGAACTGCGGATGCAGCGTGGGCTCGCCGCCGGAGATCTGCACCACGTCGGCCTCGCCCTCGCTGGCGACGATGGCGTCCAGCATCGCGACCACCTCGTCCAGCGAGCGGTGGGTCAGCCGCTCCGGGCCCGAGGCCGCGTAGCAGGTGGGGCAGCGCAGGTTGCAGTGGTCGCTGACCTCGACGATGGACAGGCAGCTGTGCTGCATGTGGTCGGGGCACAGGCCGCAGTCATAGGGGCAGCCGTACTGCATGGGCGTCGCGAAGCGCTGCGGCATCTCGGGCGGCTTCACGAAGACCTCGCGGCATTGCCGGTAGTACGCCGCGTCGTCGCTGACGAGCACGCGCTCGGTGCCATGGGCGGGGCACCATTTGTCCATGTAGACCCGGTCGTCCTTGATGACGATCTTGGCCTCGCACGGCCGCAGGCAGCTGGTGCAGACCGACTGCGTCGTGTCGTAGAACAGATAGGGTCGAGTCTTGCGGTTCATGGCGTCCTGCGGGCGGCCCGCAGCGTGAGAGGCAGGTAGACGGCGAGTGCAACGACGCAGGTCCACTGGATGCCGGACAGCCCCAGCGGCCAGGCGACCGGCACGGGCTTGAGGAACTCGATGAAGAAGCGCCACAGCAGATAGCCGCTCAGGAACAGCTTGAAGGCCAGGCCCGGCGTGGCGAAGCGGGCGCGGTGCAGCGCCAGGCCCAGCGGCAGCACGACGGCGATCTCGTAGAGCTGCGTCGGGTGGCGCGGGATGCCGTCGCCGAAGTCCACGCCCCAGGGGGCGCGGGTGGGCAGGCCATAGGTGTCGTCATGCAGGCCGGCCAGGAAGCAGCCCACGCGGCCGATGGCCAGGCCCACCGCGATGGGCCACACCATGGCGTCGCCGGTGCTGCGGGTCTGGCCGGTGAGCTTCTTGGCGATCTCCACGCCGATGAGGCCTCCCAGCAGTCCGCCGACGATGCTCTGGCCCGGAAGCGTCAGCGCGCCGCCGCGCCACATGGCCTGCACGACGTCAGGGCGTTCGATGAGGAACACGAGCTTGTTGCCCAGCGCCGCGCCCATCAGCAGGCCGACGAGCACGCCGAAGTTGCCCGGCGCCAGCGCGCCGCCGCGCTGCTGGTGCTTCAGCGTGGCGCGCCACATCGCGGCGCCCAGCGCCATGCCGGCCCAGGCGAAGGCGCTGTGCACCCAGGCGGCGGTGGCGGTGTCGGCGATCAAGGTGCCGCGCTGTCGTCGTGGCGCAGCAGCCGGACCAGCCGGCGCCCGCACAGCCACGCGATCCCCCCGCCGATCAGCAGGCTGGGGATGGCAACGACCAGCGCCGCGCCGGCATAGCTGCCGGGCTTGGCGAGGTCGGGCAGCGACATCAGCGTGAACGCCGCGCCGCACAGACCGGCCAGGCCAAAGCCCAGCGTGGCCAGCATGAGCAGGCCGACGATGATGAAGCGGCCCAACCCGGTGGCGCGGTTCATGCTCATGATGGGTCGTTCTCCGCTTGGGGTCCGCGCAGCAGCGCGCGCAGCTTGCCACCGCATAGCCAGACCAGGGCCAGGCCGCCGATCAGGCAGGGGACGGACAGCGCCAGTATCGCCAGAGCGCCGGCCCCGCCCGGTGCGAACAGGGCGTGCGCCATCCATACGGTGACGTAGCCGCCGCACAGGCCCACCGCGCCAAAGCCCAGCACGCCCAGCGCCAGCACGACGACCAGCAGCCCGCGGGCCAGCGCCTTCATGCGACCCGGGCGGCGAGCAAGCCCGCCACGCGCTCGCGCAAGCCCTCGGGCGTGACGTCGCCGGGCGCCACCGGCTGGTCCACCGTCAGCGACACCCGGCTCCAGAACCCGCGCCGCAGCGGCTTGACCATGGCCTGGCCGCCCTCCACGCGCGAGAAGAAGCTGCCCCACAGATTGCCCAGCGCCATCGGAATCACCGGCAGGTCCGGCTGGCCCTCGATGAGCTTCATGACGCCGCCCTTGAAGGGCTGCAGCGTGCCGTCGCGCGTGATGCCGCCCTCGGGGAAGATGCAGACCATCTCGCCGTCCTGCAGCACCGCGCGGGCGGCGGCGAAGGCGGCCTCGTAGGTGGCCGGGTCGGTCTTCTGCGGCGCGATGGGAATGGCCTTGGCGAGGCGGAACATCCAGCCCAGCACCGGGATGCGGAAGATCTGGTGGTCCATCAGGAAGCGGATGGGGCGCGGGCTGGCCGCCATCAGCAGCACGGCGTCGACGAAGCTGACGTGGTTGCACACCAGCACGGCCGGGCCGCTGGTGGGGATGCGCTGGTCGTGGACGATGCGGAAACGGTAGACCAGGCGCGTCAGCACGAAGGCGATGAAGCGCAGCAAATACTCCGGCACGATGAGGAAGATGTAGGCCGCCACCACCGCATTGGCGATGCCCAGCGCGAGGAAGACCTGCGGGATCGTCAGGCCCGCGCTCAGCATGGCGCCGGCGATGAGGGAGCTGGCGATCATGAACAGCGCGTTCAGGATGTTGTTGGCCGCGATGATGCGGGCGCGGTGCGTGGGCTGCGCCCGCAGCTGGATCAGCGCATACATGGGCACGCTGTAGAGGCCGGCGAACAGGGCCAGCAGGCCCAGGTCGGCCAGCACGCGCCAGTGCGCCGCCACGCCGAGGAAGGCGGCCACGCCGTAGGGCTGGGCGGGGGGCAGGCCGCTCGCGGCGAAGTAGAGGTCGATGGCGAACACGCTCATGCCCAAAGCGCCCAGCGGCACCAGGCCGATCTCGACGTGACGCTTGGACAGCAGCTCGCACAGCAGCGAGCCGATGCCGATGCCGATGGAGAACACCGCCAGCAGCAGCGAGGCCACCTGCGGGCCGCCGTGTAGCACTTCCTTGGCGAAGGCCGGGAAGTTGCTGAGGAACACCGCGCCGAAGAACCACATCCACGAGATGCCCAGCAGCGAGCGGAACACGGCCAGCCCCTCGCGCGCCAGCCTGAGGTTGCGCCAGGTCTCGGTGAAGGGGTTCCAGTTGATGACGAGATGGGGGTCGGTGGACGGGCTGGCCGGAATGCCCTGCGCCGTCGCACGGCCCAGCACGGCCAGGCCCAGGCAGGCCCAGGCCACATGCTGCGGGCCGACGAGCGGCGCGTCGACGAGCAGGCCGCCCAGCAGCTGGCCCAGCAGGATGGCGACGAAAGTGCCCATCTCCACCATGCCGTTGCCGCCGGTCAGCTCGCGCTCGTTGAGCTGCTGCGGCAGGTAGGCGTACTTGACCGGGCCGAACAGCGTGGAGTGCAGGCCCATCAGGAACACGCAGGCCAGCAGCGTCGGCACATGGGCCGTGTAGAAGCCCCAGGCCGCGATGGCCATGATGGCGATCTCCAGGCTCTTCACCAGCTGCATCAGCCGCGCCTTGTCGTGCTTGTCGGCGAGCTGGCCGCTGGTGGCCGAGAACAGCACATAGGGCAGGATGAAGAGCGCACCGATGACCAGGCCCGCATGGCTGGGCGGCAGCCAGTCCAGCTGCAGCTGGTAGGTGATCATCAGCGTGAACGCGAACTTGAAGACGTTGTCGTTCGCGGCGCCGAGGAACTGGGTCCAGAAGAAGGGCGCGAATCGGCGCTGGCCCAGCAGGGCGAACTGATTCGGGTGCGAGTCGTGGCTCATGGCTTGACCAGTTGAACGGGTTCCGAGAGGTTGGCGCGCGGCAGCCAGTCGAGCATCGAGTCCACGGTGACCGTGTCGATGTGGCCGGCGAAGCGGCGCGCGCCCGGATGATCGTCGAAGGCGATGTTGGCCTGGGTCAGGCGGCCGCCGAGGCGGGTCATGGTCGACAGGCGCAGGTCGGTGGGCCGGTAACCCTGGCGCTGCAGCCAGTCCTGGGCGTCGCGGCGGCTGCCGACGGCGGGCGCCGCGGCACCGGCCAGCGTCTCCAGCACCCATTGGTTGCTCTGCTGGTATTGGGTGCCGAAGGCATAGGCCACCATGCTGTAGCGGCGCTCGTTGAAGCGTGCGACGCGGCCGTTGTCCGCCAGCACGGGCAGCAGCGCCTGCTGCAGCTCGGGCTTGAGCACGACGAAGGCGGCGTCGTAGCGGTGCGGGTTGTCGAGGAAGAACTCGCCCAGGCCCTGGCGGTACAGCGCCGCGTGGTCGCTGCCGCAGTGGTTGAGCTTGTGCATGACGCGCCAGACGGCGGGCTGCTGGCTCGCGTCCCGGTAGACGAAGCCGAGGTGGGACCAGCGCAGCCCGTACTTGCTCAGGTCCTGCCCCGCGCGGGCCAGGATGGCGACCTGCGCGCCGCTGGCATCGAGCTGGCGGGCGGTGGCCTGCGCGAGGTTCAGGCCCTGCTCGATCTGGCGCGCCGTCGGCGGCCTGTCTTCGCAGGGCCGGCCCGCCTGGGCTGCCGTGGCCACGGCCAGGGCCGCGATGGCGACGATCCGCTTCAACGGCTCACCTGTTCGTTGTAGAGCAGGGCCTTGCCGATCTCGTTGGGGATGAAGGCGATGACCTCGCCGGCGACGGACAGCAGCGTGCCCGCGCCGATGACCGACACCGTGACGGCCGCACCGGCGGACACGACGGAGCCCACCGCCAGCTTGCCGGCAGTCTTGAGGCTGATGCGCGCGCCGTCGGAGGCGCGCTCCAGCACCCAGACCGTGGCGCCGCCGACGACCTCGACGCTGACGACCGCCAGCGTGACGCCGGCCGACAGCAGGCCCGCGGGGATGGCGATGAGCGCGGCGCCGGTGGCGCTGACCGCGCCGACCGACAGCACCACGGGCGCCAGCGACAGCGCCGCGCTGGCTTCGGACGGGCCGTTGTGGGCCTGGGCACCTTGGCTGATGGCCAGGGCCAGTGCGGTGAGGGCGAGCAGGCGTTTCATGGGGAGCTCCAGGGGTTACAGGGCTTCGGGGCCGACCTGCAGCGCGGCCTCGCGGCGGCCCTGCAGCCGGGCTTCGAGCAGGTCGGCCTCGTGGGCGTCGCGCAGCATCTTGGCCAGCGTGAAGACGTTGGAGATCAGGTAGAGCCAGCAGACCAGCAGATAGGCCTTCCACACCGGCTGCACGTCCATGCGCCACAGGCCCCAGGCCGTCAGGCCCATCGCGAGGGCGAAGCCGGCCCAGACGACGACGCGCCACATCGGCGTGTCGACCGGACGGTCCTGGTTGTCGCGGATGAACTTGGCCAGCGCAAACGCGGTCGACAGGCAGAACACATAGCCCATGACCATGAAGGCACGGTCCAGGTCGGCGCCCGGCAGCCAGGCCAGGCCCGAGCCGCACAGCATGACGCTGAGGCCGAACGAGACCCAGACCTGGAGGCGCCAGGCGCTGGTGTCGCGGCGGATGTTCGGGGTGGATGCCATCTGAGTTCCCTGTCTGTTGGTTGAGTGGGCGCGATGTTGCGCGATGCCGGCGCAGGCGTGCCCGGGAATAGTTCCCAGACGCGCGCCAAGCGCCGTGCAGTAGCGTTTCATGCGCCCGCCCCGCGCTGGAAATGCGGGCGGGTCGCGAACACCGCCGCCGGCAGGCGCGCGCCGCGCCAGCGCGCCAGGCGCTTCAGCGCCAGGTCGAACAGCAGCGGGTTGTGCTCCCGCAGCCGCGCCAGCGCGGGCGCGTCGGTGGCGTCCAGCAGGCCGGCGCGGACCAGCGCGGGCAGATGCACGGCGGCCGGGATGCCGGGCAGCGGGTAGTCGGAGCCGTGCAGCAGGCGCGGCTGCCAGTCCTCGCGCGTCAGCAGCGTGCGCGCGACCTCGGGCTCGCGGTTGGTCTGCAGCACGACGGAGATGTCGCCCAGCAGGTGCTGGCCCCAGCCTTCGTCCATCAGCCGCGCGAACAGCGAGAAGGCCGGCACCTCGCGCGGCCGTGCACGGTCCAGGTCCAGCGCCATACCCAGCGATGCGCAATGCGCGATGACGACGCGCACGCCGCGCTCCAGCGCCGCGCGCACCAGCAGCGGGTTGCCCAGCGCGTCGCGGCCGGCGCCGGGCACGGCGCGCTCCTCGCCGCAGTGCACGATGACGGGCAGGCGTGCCGAGGCCAGGCGGTCGTAGAAGGGCCGCAGCCGCCGGTCGCGCAGGTCGATGGCCATGCTGGACGGCAGCCATTTCAGCGCGACGGCGCCGTTCGCGAGCGCCGCGTCCAGCCGCGCCAGCGCATCGGGCCGGTAGGGATGGATGGACGCGACCCAGGCGAAGCGCTGCGGCGTCTCGGCGGCGACGCGGGCCGCGTAGGCGTCGGGCACGTGGAAGGTGGTGTGGGCCGCGACGGGCCGCCCGGCGTCGTCGCAGGCCTCATCAAACGCGAACAGCATCCAGCGCGCGCCGGCGGGGAAGTCGGCGGCCAGCGCCTGCAGCCGCTGCACATAGGCGCGGTCCACGCTGGGGGCGTCGGCCGGCACGCAGGCGGCGTTCAGGATGAGGCGCTTGCGCAGCATCTCGACCGGGTGCTGCCACTGGCTCAGCTGGGCGTTGACCGTGCAGCCCGAACCCGAGTCGCCGCTGCCGAGCAGGTGGGTGTGGACATCCCAGAGCTGGGTCGGGTCCAGGCCGTCGAAGCTGCGTGCCAGCAGCGGCCTCAGGTCGTCGGGGATGCCGCTGCGGCAGGGGTTGAGCAGGCCGGCTCGGGCCGGGGCGGCCAGCGAGGTGAACAGGCCGGCGGCTGCGCCGCAGCACAGCAGATGGCGTCGGGTGAGCATGTCTTGGACGTGGCGGAGGTGGCGAGGGCCGCGAGCTTCGTGGTGACCCGCGCCGGCGCCGCGGCTTTTGTCGCGGCGGCGCGGCGGCTGCACCCGCCGGGCGCGTCATGCGCTACCGTTCGCGCCCATGTCGAGCACGCAATCCCTCGTGGCCTTGATCAAGGCCGAGCTGAAGAGCCAGGGCCTGAGCTATGCCGAGCTGGCGCAGGCGCTGGACCTGTCCGAGTCCAGCATCAAGCGCATGCTGGCGCCGGGCGGCGAGATGCCGCTGTCGCGCGTGGACGAGATCTGCCGCGTGCTGAAGCTGGAGTTCGCCGAGCTGGCGGCACGGCTGGCGCAGCAGACGCCGGAGCTGCGCGAGCTCAGCCTGGAGCAGGAGCGCGCCGTCGTCGCCTCGCCGGTGCTGCTGCTGGTGGCCATCTGCTGCCTCAGCCACTGGGCGCTGGAGGACGTGCTGGCGCGCTACCGGCTGGCCGAGGCCGATGCCGTCGCGGCGCTGGTGCAGCTGGACCGGCTGGGCGTCATCGAGCTGCGGCCACACAACCGCTACAAGCTCAAGGTGGCCAAGACGCTGCGCTGGCGGCCGCAGGGCCCGGTGATGCAGTTCTTCCGCGAGCGCGTGATGGCCGATTTCTTCGCCGGCGGCTTCGACGGCGAGGGCGAGCTGCTGACGCTGGTGCACGGCGAGTTCGGCGCCGGCCATGCGCGCGAGCTGGCCGAGCGGCTGCAGCGCGCCGCCGACGACTTCGCGCGCCAGCACCTGCTGGACCAGAAGCTGCCGTCCGCCGAGAAGCGGCCCTACAGCGTCGTCATCGGGCTGAGGTCCTGGGTGTTCGAGGCGTTCAGGGATCTGGAAAGGCCGGGGTTGGGCCAGCGCAGGGGCGAGATCGGCGGCGCGCGGGGGGCTGGCCGGGTTGGCGGCTAGGCGCGGTGCGCAACCAAGGCTGGCCGCCTTGGCAAGCGCCGCAACGACGCAGCCGGCCCGGTCAGGCCCCGCCCGAAGGGGCGTCCCCTGGCCGTGATGAGTGCGGTTCGGTCCACCCATGCCGCGCGGGCCAGGGGATGCCGCGCCGTCGAGCTTGCCTCTGCGCTGGCCCCATCACCAGAACTCCCAACGGCCGGTCGCGATGACCCAGATGCCCAGCAGCCCGTTCGTCACCGCGTGCGCGATGACGGCCGTCCACAGCTTGCCGGTGCGGCGGTAGAGCCACGCATAGGCCAGGCCGGCGACGACGGCGGCCAGCCACAGCGTGTGGGCCAGCGTGAAGACGAAGGTGGACACCACGACGGCCTTGAGGCCCACCGCCTGCGGGTCCACGCGCTCGAAGCCCGGATGCTGCACCCAGCGCATCAGGAAGCTGCGCCAGAACAGCTCCTCCATGACCGGCACCACCAGGGCCGCGCCGATCAGGCGCAGCGCGATCAGCGGCCAGATCGGCCGGCCCGCGGCGTCCAGCGGCACGAAGCTGGCCGTGGCCTCGCCCAGCTGCATCCAGGGCGCGTCCAGCTGCACCCAGAGCGCGAACACGGCAATGCCGACGGCGACGGCCCAGCCGGCCTCGCGCGCACCGGGCAGGTTCTGGCGCACCAGCTCGCCGTAGCCGCGCCAGTACCAGCCCAGCAGGCCGGCGACGATGGCGGTTTGCAGGCCATAGATCCAGCGCGCGTCCAGGCCCAGCCCGGCCGGCAGGTGGCCGCGCAGTGCCAGCAGCGCCATGAAGGCGGCGAAGGGAATGCAGCGGGCGAGGGCGGCGGGGCTGAGCGGGGCGGCAGGCATGGCGCGCCAGCTTAGCCCGAGCCGGCCGGCTTGCCGCTGCCGGGCAAAGCCCGACAATCCCGTTCATGAGCACCCATGACCTCACCGACGCCGAGTTCGCCGAACTCGACGAACTCCTCGCCGCCACGCCGGCGCCGCTGCAGCCGCTGGACGCCTCCATGCTGGACGGCTACCTCTGCGGCGTCATCGTGCAGCCCCGCCTCATCGAGAGCGACGAATGGCTGCCCAACATCTTCGACTACGACGGCGGCCTGCTTCCCGAGACCGTGGACGCGGCCTGGCTGGACAAGCTGACCCAGCTGGTCGAGCGCCGCCATGCCGCGCTGAACCGCAGCCTGGTGGAGGACGGCTGGTTCGACCCCGTCATCCTGGACGTCGACGAGGAACAGGAGCCCGAGCCCCTGCCCGAGGACGCCAGCGAGGAGGAGCGCGCCGCCCGCGCCAGCTACGACGCGCTGGGCCCGATCTCGCGCGCGCTGATGCCCTGGGTGGCCGGCTTCCAGCATGCGGCGCTGTGCTTTCCCGAGCTGGCCGACCTGCCCAACGAGGACGTGAGCGCGGCCATGGCCCGCCTCTACCGCCACCTGCCGGCCGAGACCGACGAGGAGAAGGAAGTCGTCGCGACGCTGAACCGCGAGCATCCGCTGAAGGACCTGGACGAGGCCATCGAGGAGCTGGTCGCCACGGTGGCCGACCTGGCCGACCTGACCGAGGCCGAGCGCTATCGCGTCGAGACCATCAAGCGCGACACGCCCAAGGTGGGGCGCAACGACCCCTGCCCCTGCGGTTCGGGCCGCAAGTACAAGCAGTGCCATGGCAGCAACTGATCACTCGCGGGACGGGCTGAAGGCGCGCGGCGCCGAGCTCTGTCCCCGACTGACTTGAGGCTGCAGCTGCTCTCGGATCTCCACCTGGAGACCGAGAGCTACGTTCCCCCACCCGCGCCCGACGCGGAGCTGCTGGTGCTGGCCGGCGACATCGACGCGAGCTGGCGCAGCCTCGAGCTGTTCCGCGACTGGCCCGTGCCGGTGCTGTTCGTGCCCGGCAACCATGAGTACGACGGCCGCGACGTGGACGAGGCGCGCTTGGCCTTGCGTGCCCATGTGCAGGCGCTGGGCCTGCGCATGCTGGATGACGAGTCCGTCGTCATCCCCGACGCCCAGGGCCGGCGCGTGCGCTTCGTCGGCTGCACGCGCTGGTGCGACTTCGACGCCTTCGGCCCCAAGGAGCGCGAGCGCGCGATGCGGGCCGGCGGCTATTTCCAGAAGGTCATGCAGGCCACCCGCCATGGCGAGGCCTTCGGCGTGGAGGCGGTGCGCGCGCTGGCGCTGCAGCAGCGCGCCTGGCTGGCCGAGGAGCTGCGGCGCGACGGCGACTGGGACGCGACGGTGGCCATCACGCATTTCGCGCCCAGCCTGAAGAGCGCCGACCCGCGCTACGGCCGCCAGCCCGGCACGGCCAGTTTCTGCAACGACGACGAGGACCTGCTGCCCGGCGCGCAGCTGTGGCTGCACGGCCACCTGCACTGCCGGCACGACTACCGGCTGGGCGCCACCCGCATCGTCAGCAACGCCCGCGGCCACATGAAGCGCGGCGAGGCCGACGGCTTCGATGGGTTGCGAACGGTCGACGTCTTCGCCGCGTCATGAAAACGCTGAAAACCGTTGGCGCGCTGGCCGCAGCTGCACTCGTACTGGCAGGTATTGCTCTCCCGACCCTGCTGTTCTTCGTCCTGGTGCTGTCGTCGCCATCCGATGTACTGACGACGAATCCTGAGCTGAAGGCCCTCTGCGACGCGGTGCAGCACACGCTCGTGGCGCGGTTTCCCGAGATTGACTTCTTCCGGCATGCGCGCAGCACACGGTTTCCAGAGGTCGCCACGCTGGCCACCGCGTATGCCAGCGTGTGGTGGCTGTGGATGACCGTGGCCACGGCGATCCTGCTGTCCGCGAACCACAAGGCAGTGCGGGCCGGCTACCGTGAGACGGGTGCCAAATCGATTGCCGGCATGGTCTTCGTAGCGCCACCGTTCGGGCTGTTCTGCCTCTTCTCGTTCTTCGCGCTCCCAGGCGATCCCAGCTTGGCGCCCGGGCTGACCACCGATGGCCGGCTGGGCTATGCGTTCATGGGAGGCTTGGCGGTGTGTTTTGCCAGCATTCCGATCGGTGCGCTGCCGGTCACCTTGGTTAGCCTGTTCGCCGACGTCATCTTCACCGGCGGCAAGAAGCGCCCGAAATACCTGCGGTGAGCATCAGACGGCGTGCTTCACCGGCTTGATGCGCAGCGCCCACACCACGCCCGCCACCAGCAGCGCCACGCCTGCCAGCGTGGCCGGTGGCGGCACTCGCTGATTCCAGGTGAAGGCATAGGCCAGCGCCGCCAGCGTCTCGAACACGATGAGCTGGCCCGACAGCGAGGTCGGCAGGCGCTGGCTGGCCTCGTTCCAGCACAGCGTGCCCAGCCAGGACGAGCACAGGCCGATGGCCGCCATCAGGCCCACGTAGGCCCAGGGGCTCTCGCCTAGCGGCAGCGCATAGCCGGCCGGGATCAGCGTGCCCGGCGCGGCCAGGTGCACGCCGCCCAGCAGCACCGCTCCGATCAGTGCCATCGGCAGCGTGACCAGGCCCTGCGCCGTCGCCCAGGCCCTGGGGCTGCGGTCGGCATGGGCGCGCAGCCAGTCGGCATTGCGGATGGGGTACCAGGTCCAGCAGGCCACGGCCGCCAGGGCCAGCAGCGCGCCCTCGGCATAGCGGCGCGCGTCGCCGGCCTGGGCCTGCAGCTGGGCCAGCTCGTCGCGGTTCACCAGGCCCAGGCCGGCGGCGATCAGCGCCAGCGACGGCGCCAGCTTCGGCCAGGGCAGCTGGCCGTCGCGCACGCGGTTGCGGTGGTTGGCGCAGACGGCGATGACCACCGGCAGCGTGCCGATGATCATGGTCGGCAGCGGCGCGCCAGCGCGCTGGATGGCGGCCGACAGGCAGAGGTAGTACAGGAAGTTGCCGACCAGGCTGAGCCGGGCCGCCTCCCACCAGTCGGCCGGCCGCAGCTCGCGCAGCGCGCGCCGGTCCAGCGCCAGCGCCAGCGGCAGCGCGATCAGGCCGAAGGCCAGGTAGCGCCCCACCGTCAGCAGCGCGGGCGCATAGCCGGGCAGCATGACGGGCGCGACGAACACCAGCCCCCACATCAGCCCGGCGGCGAGGGCGAACAACAGGCCTAGCAGCATGCCGCCCATCATCGGTGATGGACGGCTGCGCGCCGGGCGCCCGTCGCAATCAGCCCTTCATCCAGTCCGCCACCGCCGCGCGCTGCGCGGCCGTGTAGTGCAGGCCCAGCTTGCTGCGCCGCCACAGCACGTCCTCGGCGCTGCGCGCCCATTCCTGCTCGACGAGGTGATGCAGCTCGGCCTCGAACAGCCCTGGTGCCACCTCCGCGCCGGGCGGGGCGGCCAGCAGCGCCTCGGCCTCGCTGCCATAGGCCTGGGCCAGCCTTGCGACCAGGGCCGGCGGCCGGTCGGCGTGGCGGGCCTGCAGGGCGCGCGTGAAGCCGGCGAGGTCCACACCGTGCGCGCCCAGGTCGCCGCCCGGCAGCCTGGCGCCGCGGGTCCAGGGCCGGCGCGCGTCGCCCAGCAGGGCGCCGAGCTGGCTGGCGCCGTCCTCGGCCAGCTTGCGGTAGGTCGTCAGCTTGCCGCCCCAGACATTGAGCAGCGGCGCGCCGTTGTGGGCGTCGGCCTCCAGCAGGTAGTCGCGCGTGACGGACGAGGCCGAGCCGCCCTCGTCCAGCAGCGGGCGCACGCCGGCATAGCTCCACACCACGTCGGCCGGCCGCACGGGCTGGGCCAGATAACGGCTGGCCTGCTCGCACAGATAGGCGGTCTCGGCCGCGCTGATCTCGGCGCGCTCGGGCGGCGCCCCGTCGTCGGGCAGCTCAACGTCGGTCGTGCCGATCAGCGTGAAGCGACCCTCGTAGGGGATGGCGAAGATGATGCGGCCGTCGGGGTTCTGGAAGATGTAGGCATGGTCGTGCGCGAAGCGCTGCGGCACGACGATGTGGCTGCCCTTGACCAGGCGCATGCCGCGCGCCGGCAGGCCCTGGCCGCGCAGAAAGCTCTCGGCCCAGGGCCCGGCCGCGTTGACCAGCGCGCGGCTGCGCAGCCGGCGGCCGCCGGCCAGCGCCAGCTGCCAGCCGTCGGCGCCGCGCCTGGCCTCGGTCACCGCGCAGCGCGTCAGCACCTCGGCGCCGCGCTGGCGGGCGTCCAGCGCGTTCAGCACCACGCAGCGGGCGTCGTCCACCCAGCCGTCGGAATAGACGAAGCCGCGCGTGAACTCGGGCCGCAGCGCCGCGCCGAAAGGCGTGCCGGCCAGGCGCAGGCCGCGCGAGCCCGGCAGCAGCTCGCGCCGCGCCAAGTGGTCGTACAGGAACAGGCCGATGCGGATCATCCACGCCGGCCGCAGGTGCGGCGCATGCGGCAGCACGAAGCGCAGCGGCCGCACGATGTGGGGGGCGCTGCGCAGCAGCACCTCGCGCTCCTGCAAGGCCTTGGCGACCAGCGAGAACTCGTAGGTCTCCAGGTAGCGCAGGCCGCCGTGGATGAGCTTGGTGGAGCTGGACGAGGTGTGCTGGGCCAGGTCTTGCGCCTCCGCCAGCAGCACCCGCCAGCCGCGCCCGGCCAGGTCGCGCGCCAGGCCCGTGCCGTTGATGCCGCCCCCGACCACCACGACGTCAAAATCATCCATGAAGGTACTCTAGCCCCCGCCCAGCGCGGGCCGGCTTGGGAACTGGAGTCGGACACCAGCAGTCCCTGCGGACTGCTGGTGCCTACGGAAGGCCAAGGGCCTCTGGCCTATGGCAGGCCCGGCGCTCGGCCCGCCAACGATGAATGGACACGCACATGGAAGCACTGCTGGCGCTGGATCAGGGAACGTCGAGTTCGCGGGCCCTGGTCTTCGACCGCTCGGGCCGGCTGCTGGCCGTCGCGCAGCGCGAGCTGCCCCAGCATTTCCCGCAGCCGGGCTGGGTGGAGCATGACGCCGAGCAGATCTGGGCCCACCAGCTCGAATGCGCCCGCGAGGCGCTGGCCAAGGCGGGGGTGAGGGTGGCCGCCATAGGCATCACCAACCAGCGCGAGACGGTGGTGCTGTGGGACCGCAAGACCGGCAGGCCGCTGCATCGGGCGCTGGTCTGGCAGGACCGCCGCACCGCGGACTTCTGCGCGGCGCTGAAACGGCAAGGCCTGGAACCCCGCGTGCGCGAGCTCACCGGCCTGCTGCTGGACCCCTATTTCTCCGCCACCAAGCTGCGCTGGCTGCTGGACCATGTGCCCGGCGCCCGCGAGCGCGCGGTGCGCGGCGAGCTGGCCTTCGGCACCGTGGACAGCTGGCTGCTGTGGCAGCTGACCGGGGGCCGGGTGCATGCCACCGACGTCAGCAACGCGTCGCGCACGCTGCTGTTCGACATCCACCGCGGCGACTGGAGCGACGAGCTGCTGGCGGCCTTCGACATCCCGCGCGGCCTGCTGCCCGAGGTGCGCCCGTCGGCCGGCGTCTTCGGCCAGGCCGAGGAGTTCGGCGTACCCATCGCGGGCATCGCCGGCGACCAGCAGGCCGCGCTGTTCGGCCAGGCCGCGCTGCAGCCCGGCCAGGCCAAGAACACCTATGGCACCGGCTGCTTTTTGCTGATGCACACCGGCGCGCAGGCGCGCAGCTCCACGCAAGGCCTGGTGACGACGCGCGCGGCCCAGGTGGACGCCGCCGCGCAGTTCGCGCTGGAAGGCAGCGTCTTCGTCGGCGGTGCCGTCGTGCAGTGGCTGCGCGACGGGCTGCACGCGGTGCGCTCCAGCAGCGAGGTGCAGGCACTCGCCAGCAGCGTGCACGATGCGGGCGGCGTGGTCTTCGTGCCGGCCTTTGCCGGCCTGGGCGCGCCCTACTGGCGGCCCGACGCGCGCGGCGCGCTGCTAGGCCTGACGCGCGGCACCACGCAGGCCCATATCGCCCATGCGGCGCTGGAGAGCATCGCCTTCCAGAGCGCCGCGGTGCTGGCCGCGATGAACGCCGACGTGGGCAGCAGCGAACGCCTGACGGAGCTGCGCGTGGACGGCGGCGCCAGCGCCAATGACTTGCTGATGCAGTTCCAGGCCGACCTGCTGGGCATCCCCGTGCTGCGCCCGCGCGTCATCGAGACCACGGCGCTGGGCGCGGCGCTGCTGGCCGGCCTGGGCTGCGGCCTGTACGCATCCACCGCGGAGACCGGCGCGATCTGGCAGCTGGAGCGCGCCTTCGAGCCGCGCATGTCGCGCGACGCGGCCGGCGCGCGCATGGCGCAGTGGGAGCGCGCGGTGCGGCAGGTGCTGGCGGAGTGATGGCGATGCAACGTGACGCGAAGGTTTCTGGCTGCCTGGCCATGCTGGCGACGGAACTGTTCGGCGACGCCGCGGGCACATGGCTCGGCGGACTGCTTTGGATGGTTGCAGGAAGCGTGTCCTGCGGGGTGGGCTATCGCCTACTCAAGGCATGACGCCCCGCGCCTGCTGACACGCGCTGGCAGCCGGCCCGGCGAGCATGCGGGCAATTCCAGCCCCCAGGAGCTCCCATGAAATTCGCCTACACCCTCGTCTACGTCGCCGACGTGCCCGCGTCGCTGGCCTTCTTCGAGCGCGCCTTCGGCCTGAAAACGCGCTTTCTGCACGAGAGCGGCGCCTACGGCGAGGTGGACACCGGTGCCGGCGGCACCGCGCTGGCCTTCGTGGATCATGCGACGGCGCGCGACAGCGTGCAGCATGACTATGTCGCCGCCGACGCCAGCGCGAAGCCGCTGGGCATGGAGATCGGCTTCACCGTCGCCGACGTGCCGGCCGCCTTCGACCGCGCCGTGGCCGCCGGTGCCCGGCCGCTGGCCGCGCCCGTCACCAAGCCCTGGGGCCAGACGGTGGCCTATGTGCGCTGCCCGGACGGCACGCTGGTGGAGCTCTGCACCGCCATGGGCTGAGCCGGCCCGCGGCTCCCGAGGCTGCGGCAGGCGCGCCATGCTCCCGCACAATGCCGCCCCATGCGCCGCGCCGACCGCCTCTTCCAGATCGTCCAGCTCATCCGCGGCCGCCGCCTCACGACGGCCGACTACCTGGCCCAGCGGCTGGAGGTGTCCATGCGCACCGTCTACCGCGACATCGCGGCGCTGGGCCAGCAGGGCGTGCCCATCGAGGGCGAGGCGGGCGTGGGCTATCGCATGCGGGCCGGCTTCGACCTGCCGCCGCTGATGTTCAGCAAGCAGGAGGCCCAGGCCCTGGTCGCCACGGTGCGCATGTCCGAGTCGCGCCTGGACGCGGCGCTGGCCCGTCAGGCCGAGAACGCGCTGTCCAAGATCCTCGCCGTGCTGCCGCTGGACGCCCGCGCCGCCGCCGAGAGCCTGGCGCTGTACGCGCCGCTGCCGGCGCTGGACCCGGCCACCAGCGCCCACCTGACCGCCATGCGCGAGGCCACCGAGGCGCGGCGCAAGCTCAGGGTGGGCTACCTGGACCTGGGCGGCGTGCGCAGCGAGCGCGTCGTGCGGCCGCTGGCCTGTTTGTTCTGGGGCCCTGTCTGGACGCTGGCCGCCTGGTGCGAGCTGCGCCAGGACTTCCGCAGCTTCCGCGTCGACCGCGTGGAGACGCTGCAGGTGCTGGACGAGGCTTTCCGCGACGAGGCGGGCAAGACGCTGGCGGACATGAACCGGCAGCGGGAGGCGCAGGAGCAGTGAGCCCCTCGTCCGTCTCGCCGCGCTGAACGCGGGCGATCCAGCCGGTCCCCCGAGGGGACGGCGATGCTTGCGGCATTGAGCCGCAAGCACATCGCCGGCGCGGGCCGGCTTGGGGCGGCCCGGCGCTCGGCCCGCAACGCGAACCCCACATGGCCATCAGGCCCAGCGTGCGCCCTTCTCGTCGAGCAGCTCGCGCAGCACCGAGCGGTGGCAGTGGGCCTCGTTCTCGCAGTAGCAGCCCACCGAGAAATCCGTCTGCGCCGACAGCGTGGCCAGCAGCGCCAGCGCATGCTGGGCCTCGGGCTGGGCCATCTCGGCGCGGTACTTCTTCTTGAAGGCCTGCCACTGGGCCGGCGTCTCGGCGGCCTGGCCCAGCTTCATGGTCTCCAGGCTGGGCGCCAGGTTGGGGAACCAGACGTCGTAGAAGTCGCGCGACGCGAACTCCGCCTTGGGCACGCCGCGCGGCGGGCGGCGCACGGTGCCGATGCGGGTGCCTTCGCCCTCGGCGCGGGGGCTGCCAAGGCGGACGATGCGGATGGCCATGCGGTCTGCTCCTCTCAAGGCCGGCCGAGCACGCGGATGACCTCGGCCTCGGCGACGGGTTTGGTGATGAAGCCGTTCATGCCGGCGGCCAGCGCGGCCTGGCGTTCCTGGTCCAGCACGGCGGCCGTGAAGGCGTGCACGGGCAGCGCGGCCGTGGCGGCATCGGCGCGCAGCAGCTGGGTGGCCCTCAGGCCGTCGACCTTGGGCATGTGCAGGTCCATCAGCACGCCGTCCAGCCGGCCGGCCTGCTCGCGTGCCAGGCGCACGGCCTGCTCGCCGTCCTCGGCCTCGACGACCTCGGCGCCCAGGCGCTGCAGCAGCGCCGTGATGATGAGGCGGTTGACCGGGTTGTCCTCGGCGACCAGCAGGCGCTGGCCGGCCAGCGGGTGGCGCGGCGGCAGTGGCGGGTGCTGGCGGCAGGCCGCATCGTCCAGGCTGGGCGCCGCGGGCAGGGCCAGCTCGGCCCAGAAGCTGGAGCCGCTCGCGCCGTCGCTCTGCACGCCCACGCGGCCCTGCATGCGCGCGGCCAGCTCGCGGCAGATGGACAGGCCCAGGCCGGTGCCGCCGAAGCGGCGCGTCGTCGAGTCGTCGGCCTGCGCGAAGGGGCGGAACAGCCGCTGCTGCAGCTCGGGCGGCACGCCGATGCCGCTGTCCTGCACGACGATGCGCACGCGGTCGGTGTCGGCCGCCGCCAGCCTGAGCCGGATGTGGCCGCGCGCGGTGAACTTCAGCGCGTTGACGAGGAAGTTGGCCATGATCTGGCGCACCCGCAGCGGGTCGCCGACGACCAGCCGCGGCAGGCCCGGTGCCAGCTCGATCTGCATGTCCAGCCCGCGCTCGCGGCCCAGCGCCGCGCAGCCCTCGAAGCTGGCCCGGGCCAGCGCATGCAGGTCGAACTCGATGCGCTCCAGCTCCAGGTGGCCGGCCTCGATCTTGGACAGGTCCAGCACGTTGGAGACGATCTCGTTGAGCGACTCGGCAGCGCCGACCAGGTGGGACAGGTAGCTGCCGTGCTGGGCGTCGGCCGGGCCGCCCTGCTGCAGCAGGCGGGCCAGGCCCAGCACGCCGTTCAGCGGCGTGCGGATCTCGTGGCTCATGGTCGCCAGGAAGGCGCTCTTGGCATGGCTGGCGGCCTCGGCCTGCTGCTTGGCGGCCTGCAGCTCGCGCTCCTGGCGGCGGCGCTCGGTGATGTCCTCGGCCAGCCACAGCGTCGCGCGGTCGCCCTCGCCCGCGGCCAGCGCGGCCGGCAGGCCGCGGGCCTTGAACTGCACGGTGAGGCGCCGGCCGTCGGGGCGCACGAAGTCGCGCTCGAAGGCCTGCGCGGCGCCGGCGATCTGCCGGGCCGGGGGCAGCTCGGGCTGGCCGTCGGCCAGCCGCGGTTCGGTGCCGCCGAAGATCTCCTGCCAGTGATGGTTCACGCGCTCGAAGCGCTCACCGCGCGTCAGCGCGATGCCGACGCTGGCATGGTCCACGATGGCCTCGGCCTCGATGCGGTCGCGCTCGCTGTCGGTGATGTCGCGCGCGATCAGCATGGTCGCCGGCTCGCCGTCCCAGTCCAGCGCTGCGGCGGACACCAGCAGGTCGCGCCAGCGGCCGCCCACGCAGATGGCGGAGCGGAAGTCGCGCACCAGGCCGGAGCCCGCCAGCGCCCGGGCCAGCCGCTGCGGCTCGGCGTCGTCGGGCCACAGGCCCAGCTCGCGGCCCGAGCGGTCCATCAGCTCCTCGCGCGACAGGCCCACCAGCGTGCAGAAGCCCGAGTTCGCGAAGCGGATGCGGCCGTCCTCGCTGTGCAGCACGCAGATGGCGTCGGGGCTGGCGCGCAGCACGCGGTCCAGCATGCTGGCGGTGCGCTGGTGCTGCTGCAGCGCCAGGCGCTCGCCGGTGATGTTGTGGCTGACGCCGCGCCAGCCGCGGTGGCGGCCGGCGGCGTCGAAGACGGGTTCGCCCGAGCTCAGCGTCCACAGCAGCCGGCCGTCGGGCGCGCGAAAGCCGTTGATGCGGTCGCGGTAGGCGCGCAGGGCGCGGATGTCCTCCAGCAAGGCCTGGTACTCGGCGTCCTTCACGAGGACGGCGCCGCCGGGCTGTCCCAGGCGCAGGAAATCCTCGCGCCGGTGGCCGGACAGGGCTTCGAACTCGTCGGACAGCTGGGTCACGCGGAAGCTGGCGTCCGCCTCCCAGGCCCAGTTGTGCGCGGCCTGCACCAGGCGGGCGAGCCTGGCCTCCTCGTCGATGGCGCGCCGCAGCGCCGCGCCCAGGATGCGGTTGAGCAGCAGCGCCGAGGCCAGGCCGCCCACCGTGATCAGCAGATGGCCGACGACGCGGCCCTGGATGGTGGGCTGCAGCGCGATGAGCCGACCGGGCAGCCAGCCCTGGGCCTCCAGCGCGGCCAGGCCCAGGATGGCGGCGATGTGCAACGCGCCCAGCGCCAGCGCGGCGGCACTGCCGGCGACGCCGCCGGCCACGGCGATCAGCACCGGGCAGGCCGCCAGCACCAGCGTGTGCACGCCCAGGCCGGTGACCATGGCGTGGGCCACCAGGCCCAGCTGGGTGCCGCCCAGCACCAGCGTCATGGCCAGGCGCAGCCAGCCGGCGCGGCGCAGCAGCGCCGCCAGCCCGCCCAGCGCCAGCAGCGTCAGGCCAATGGTGAAACGCTGGTCGGTCCAGGGCAGGGTGGAGCGGGACGTGTGCAGCAGCAGGCCGGCGGCCGCGGCGGTCGCGCCGACGATGCCGACGATGGCGATCAGCGTGCGCGCGGCCTTGTCCTGCAGCGCGTCGCGGGCGGCCGGGGCGTCAGCCGGCTGCGCCGCCATGGCCGGGATGCATGCCGTCGTGGCAATCGGGGGGGCGGGGGGCGGCGTCTGGGCAGTGCTGCCGCCGTGCCGCCCGGGTTGGAATCGTCATGGAAACGCGTCCTCGTGGCTGCGCGCGACATTAGCACGCAGGATGCTGCCGCCTGTCGTGGTTGGCCCGTGCGCGGCAGGCGGGGGCGCCGCGCACGGCCGGCGCTCAGGCCCAGCGCGGGCGGGGCAGCCAGGTCAGCGGGTCCAGGCGCGCGGCCGGCGCCTCCACCCAGCGGTGGAAGGGCCGCGCCAGCCCGTTGGCCACCAGCCAGCTGGCCAGCAGCAGCGCCAGCCCCAGGGCCGGCGTCGCGCCGGGAATGTTGGCCAGCAGCGCATTGCCCAGCAGCAGCACCGGGAAATGCAGCAGGAACAGCGCATAGGACGGCCGCGCGCCGCCGGCCAGCGCGCCGGCCCAGTGCGCCGGCAGCAGCGGCCGGCCCTCGGCATGGCGCTGCTGTGCCCAGGCCAGCCACAGCGCCGTCGCCAGCGCCAGGGCCAGGCGGTCGCGCCAGTCCAGCAGCAGCGCGGCGCCCATGGCCAGGGCCAGCAGCGCCAGGCCCGCGCGGCGGTGGCGCCACAGGCCCAGCCAGTGCACCAGCGCGCCCAGGCCGTAGGAGGCGAAGAAGTAGGGCGCGAAGGCATCCAGCGCCGGGTCGCGGTTGAAGACGAAGGCCGCGGCCAGCGCGACGCCCGCGACCAGCAGCGGCCCGACGACCAGGCGGCCGGGGTGGCGCCAGCCGCGCCGCGCCAGCCACAGCAGGCCCACCAGCAGCGCGAACAGCTGCAGGTCTATGGCCACGTACCAGGCGCCCACCGTCAGCGCCTCGTAGCCCAGCACGTCGTGCAGCAGCAGCGCATGGGCCAGCAGCTGGCCCGCGCCGATGTCGGTGGGCACCAGCTCGGGCCAGGAGGACGCGACCAGGCCGCAGGCCGCCAGCGTCAGCGCCAGTGCGGCCAGGAAGGGCAGGGTCAGGCGCAGATAGCGCCGCCACAGCAGCCCGGGCACGCCGGCCTGCAAGGCCTTGCCGCGCGGCGACAGCGCGCGCGCACTCAGGTAGCCGCCGACGACCAGGAAGAGCTGCACCGCCATGCGGCCGTACTGGTGCAGGGCCTCGGCCAGCCAGGGCAGGGCCTCGTGGGCGGCGCGGGCGATGGGGCCGTAGCTGACGAGGTGGTGCAGCACGATGACCTGGGCGGCCAGGGCCTTCAGGGCGTCGACATGCGGCAGGCGGCGGGAAGAGCTGGACATCTCGGCAGCGCCCGGCCCGGGGAGGCCGGCAGGCCCCCAGGGGGCAGCGGGCGGTGCGGGCTTGGGCCTTCGATTCAGGAAAAACAACGGGCCTGCGCTGTGGCAGGCCCGTGGTCTCGGACGGCGGAAATTGTAGCGGCGCGAGGCTCGGGAAAACCCGCAAGGTTGCAGCTGGTCACCAAGGGCCGCGGCTCTCTTGCAAAGGCGCGGTGGCTCAGCCGAACAGGCGGCGCAGCCAGTCGAGCAGGCGCCGCCACGGGCTCGCGGCCGGCGCTGGCGCGGCTGCCTCGCCCGTTGCGGCTGTCGCGGCCGGCGGATGGCGCTCCAGCAGCGCGGCCTGGAAGCGGGCAAAGAAGTCCTCGGCCAGCTTCTGCGCGGCCATGTCCACCAGGCGCGAGCCGATCTGCGCCAGCTTGCCGCCCACGCTGGCGCTCACCTCGTAGTTCAACCGCGTCTGCTGCGGCGCCAGCGCCTCCAGCGTGACGAGGGCCTGGCCCTTGCCGTGGCCGGCCGCGCCGCCCGAGCCCTCGAAGGCCAGTCGGTAGCTGTGCGGCGGCTGCAGGTCGGACAGCTGCAGCCGGCCCTTGAACTTCGCCTTCACGGGGCCGATGGAGACGGCCATCAGCACGTCGAAGGCGTGGTCGCCGGCGGGCGTGATGGCCTCGCAGCCGGGCACGGCGGCCTGCAGCATGGCGGTGTCGTTCAGCGCCTCCCAGGCCTGGGCCTGGGAAACGGGCAGGGTTTGCTGGCCGGTCAGGTTCATGGGCCGATTCTGACCGCCGGCGCGCCAAAGCACACGCCCCGCGCGCCGGGCCGCGGGCCGGCGTCACTTGCCGGTGACGGTCAGCTGGTTGTCGACCGACTTCACGCCGTCCACCGCGCGCGCGATGGCCTCGGCGCGGTCCTTCTCGGCCTGGCTGGCGACCTTGCCGGTCAGCTGCACCCAGCCGTCGGCGTCGGTCTCGACGTGCACCATGGCCAGCGACGACACCTTGCTGGCCGCCAGCTGGGCCTTGATCTTGGTCGTCACGACGGAGTCCTTGACCCAGACCTTGGCCGTGTCGGCGGGCTTGTCCGCGGCCTGGCTGGCCAGGGGCGCCAAGAGAGCGCCGACGACGATGAGGGAGGCGAGTTTGGAGAGCGTCATGGGGAGTCCTTTCAACGGATGGGGCGGCGCACGATGCGCGCCGCCTGTCACCAGAATCTAGACAGCCGGCCCGGCAGGGCATGGCGGACGGTGCGCCGCCGCCCTGTAGGACCGCGGCTCAGCGCGCCAGCGCGTCCAGCAGGCGGCCCACGCTGTCCAGGTTGTGCACGGGCAGGTGGCGGCTGACCTGGGGCAGCAGCGCCCGCACGCCGGCGGCGCGCGGCTCGAAGCCGTCGTAGCGCAGCAGCGGGTTGAGCCAGATCAGCTCGCGGCAGGACAGGCGCAGCCGCTCGGCCTCGCGGGCCAGGTCGGGCCCGCCGTCGCCGTCCTGGCCGTGCTCCAGCCCGTCGCTGACCAGCAGCACCGTGGCCGTGCCGCCGGCCAGCACGCGGCGCGCCCAGTCGCGGTTGAAGGCGTGCAGGCTGTGGCTGATGCGGGTGCCGCCGGCCCAGTCCGGCACGGCGGCGCAGACGGCAGCCAGCGCCGCATCGGGGTCGCGCTGCCGCAGCGCTCGCGTGATGCGGGTCAGCCGGGTGCCGAACACGAAGGCCTCGACGGCGGGCCGCTCGCGCAGACCGGGCCCCGGGTTCAGCAGGCCCTGGGCCAGCTGCAGCAGCACGCGCGAGTAGCGGCCCATGGAGCCCGAGATGTCGGCCAGCAGCACCAGCGGCGTGGGGCGGGAGCGGGCGCGCTCGCGCAGCGGCAGCGCCGGCTCGTGGCGGGCCTCGGCGCGCAGCGTGGCGCGCCAGGCGATGCGGCCGCGCGGTGCCGCCTCGTGGCGGCGCGTCAGCCGCCGCGCCAGCGCCGGCTGCATCTCGGCCAGCGCGCGCCGCGCCGCGGCCCATTCGGTGGCCGTCATGGTGTCGAAGTCGCGGCGCTGCAGCAGCTCGCGGTCGCCGGCGTCCAGGCGGGCCTCGATGTCGACCTGCTCGGTGCGCGGCGGCGCCGTCGGGCGCGGCGGGAACAGCGCGTCGGCCAGGCGCCGGTTCTCGGGCGGCGGCGGCGTGGCCGTGCGGCCCTGGGCCTGGGGCAGCAGCAAGGCCATGATGCGGCCCAGCAGGTCGGGGTCGCGCCAGAACACGTGGAAGGCCTGCTCGAACAGCGGCCGGTGCTCGGGCCGGTCGACCAGGCAGGCGGCCAGCGCCGCCTTGAAGTCGGCGCGCGAGGCCAGGCCGCCGGCCTCCAGCGCCTGGGCGGCGAGCAGCAGCCGGTCCGTGCCGACGGGCAGGCCGGCGGTGCGCAGCACGCGGCCGAAGTGCAGGACGTTCTCCGCCAGGCGGTCCATGGCCTCAGGCGCGCGTGACCTCGTGCAGCTCGGCCAGCAGCCGCGCCGCCTCGCTGCCCTGCACGCGGGCGATGTCGTCCTGGTACTTGAGCAGCACGCCCAGCGTGGACTGCACGGTGGCGGGGTCCAGGCTGACGGCGTTCAGCTCGATGAGGGCGCGCGACCAGTCCAGCGTCTCGGCCAGGCCGGGCAGCTTGTAGAGGTCCAGCGCGCGCAGGCCTTGCACGAAGGCGACGACCTGCCGGGCCAGCCGCTGCTCGATGTGCGGCAAGCGGGCGCGCACGATGGCCAGCTCGCGCGCGGCGTCGGGGAAGTCCACCCAGTGGTAGAGGCAGCGGCGCTTGACGGCGTCGTGGATCTCGCGGCTGCGGTTGCTGGTCAGGATGACCAGCGGCGGCGCGGCGGCCGCGAGGGTGCCCAGCTCGGGAATGCTGATCTGGAAGTCGGCCAGGAACTCCAGCAGAAAGGCCTCGAAGGGGGCGTCGGCGCGGTCCAGCTCGTCGATGAGCAGCACCGGCGCGGGCGTGGTCGTCAGCGCCTGCAGCAGGGGCCGCTCGATGAGGAAGCGGCGCGCGAAGAGCTCGTCCGCCGTGCGCTCGCGCTCATGCGCCTGGGCGAGCCGGATCTCCAGCATCTGGCGCGCATAGTTCCACTCATAGGCGGCGGCCGCGAGGTCCAGGCCTTCATAGCATTGCAGCCGGATCAGCGGCCGCTGCAGCATGGCGGCCAGCGCGGCGGCGATGGCCGTCTTGCCGGTGCCGGGCGCGCCCTCCAGCAGCAGCGGGCGGGCCAGGCGCAGCGCCAGGAAGGCGGCCGTCGCCAGCTCGCGCGAGGGCAGATAGGCCTGGGCCTGCAGGCCTTGGGCGACGGCGTCGATGCTGTCCGGTGCGGGGTCGGGCACGGCGGGCCTCACGGGTGAGTGGCTGGCGCGAGTATGCGGCGCTCGGCGCCCGTTTTCACCACGCGGACGGGGCGAAGCGCTTAAGCTGGCGGCCTCATCCACGCATCCCGCCAGCCATGAACTTCACCAAGATCGTCGGCGTGCTCCTCCTCGTCGCCGGCGCAGCCAGCCTGGCCACCGGGGGCTTCAGCTACACCAAGGACAGCACCGTCGTGAAGCTGGGGTCGCTGGAGCTGACCGCCCAGCAGAAGGAGGAGGTCAACCTGCCGGTCTGGCTGGGCGTGGGCGCGATCGCCGTGGGCGGCCTGCTGCTGCTGTTCGGCGGCCGCAAGGGTTGAGCGCCATGCACGACACGGTGCTGCGCTTCTGGTTCGAGGAGACCCAGCCGGCCCAATGGTGGAAGGTCGACCCGGCCTTCGACGCGCTCGTCCGCAGCCGCTTCGGCGCGCTGCATGAGCAGGCCTTGCGCTGCGAGCTCTTCGCCTGGCGCGCCAGGCCCGAGGGCCGGCTGGCCGAGGTCATCGTGCTGGATCAGTTCGCGCGCAACATCCATCGCGGCAGCCCCGGGGCGTTCGCGGCCGACCCGCTGGCGCTGGCGCTCGCGCAGGAGGCCGTCGCCGCCGGTGCCGACCTGGCCCTGGCCGTGGAGCGGCGGGCCTTCTTCTACCTGCCCTATATGCACAGCGAGTCCGCCGCCATCCACGCGGCCGGCGAGCCGCTGATGCGCGAGCGCGCGCCCCAGCACACGCATGAGTTCGAGCTCAGGCACAAGGCCATCATCGACCGCTTCGGCCGCTACCCGCACCGCAACGCCATCCTGGGCCGCGTGTCGACGGCCGAGGAAGAGGTCTTCCTGACCCAGCCGGGATCGAGCTTCTAGACGTCCAGCCGGTAGACCACCGCCGCGGCGCGCTCGTCGGCGCCATGGCCGCCCAGGGCCTTGTCCCATTCCTGCCCGGCGGCGCCCAGCGACGCGGTGGCGTCGCGCGTCATGACGGCGACCTCCTCGGTGCCGGCATCGAACTCGCCGACCAGCTCGCGGCTGTCCAGGAACAGCTTGGCCACCGGGCCGGCGCCGGACTCGATGACGACGAGGTAGCGGGACACCTGGCGGTGCGCCTGCTGGGCATGCCGCGGCGGCAGTTCATGACCGAAGCCCTGGTTCATCTTCCGCCCTCCTCGGCCTGGTCGACACCAGGCCCGTGGCGGCCATTGTGCGCCCGGGTGCCAGGCGCTGGCGGGCAAAAAAACGGGCGCCCATGGCGCCCGGTCAAGGTGTCTCTCAAGGGTGGGCGCTTCAGCCGGCCTCTTGCGCCAGGCGCTGCTCGATGCGGGCCTTGACGGCCGGCAGCGCGGCGGGCAGGTGGTAGGCCAGCTGGGCGAACAGCTCGTCATGCAGCTTCATCTCGGCCTGCCATTCGGCGGCGTCGATGCGGGTGACGGTGTCGAACTGCTGCCGCGAGAAGTCCAGGCCGTCCCAGTTCAGGTCGCCGTAGCCGGGCGTGACGCCGAACACATGGTCCTCGCCGCCGCCCTGGCCTTCCAGGCGGTCCAGCATCCACTTCAGCACGCGCATGTTCTCGCCGTAGCCGGGCCAGACGAACTTGCCGTCGGCACCCTTGCGGAACCAGTTGACGCAGTAGATCTTGGGCAGCTGCACGCCCGAGGCCTCGAGCTTGGCGCCCAGGTCCAGCCAGTGCTGGAAGTAGTCGGCCATGTTGTAGCCCATGAAGGGCAGCATCGCGAACGGGTCGCGGCGCACCACGCCCTGCTGGCCGGCCGCGGCGGCCGTGGTTTCGCTGCCCATGGTGGCGGCCATGTAGACGCCCTCGGTCCAGTCGCGCGCCTCGGTCACCAGCGGCACGGTGGTGGAGCGACGGCCGCCGAAGATGAAGGCGTCGATGGGCACGCCGGCGGGGTTGTCCCAGTTCTCGTCCAGGGCCGGGTTGTTGGTGGCGGCCACCGTGAAGCGCGCGTTCGGGTGGGCGGCCTTGGCGCCGGTCTCCTTGGCGATGGCGGGCGTCCAGTCCTTGCCCTGCCAGTCGATGCAGTGGGCCGGCGGCTGCTCCGTCATGCCTTCCCACCAGACGTCGCCGTCGTCGGTCAGCGCCACGTTCGTGAAGATCACGTCGCGCTGCAGGCTGGCCATGCAGTTGGGGTTGGTGTGCGAGTTGGTGCCCGGCGCGACGCCGAAGTAGCCGGCCTCGGGGTTGATGGCGTAGAGCCGGCCGTCGGCATGCGGCTTGATCCAGGCGATGTCGTCGCCGATGGTGGTGATCTTCCAGCCGGCGAAGGCCTTGGGCGGGATCAGCATCGCGAAGTTGGTCTTGCCGCAGGCGCTGGGGAAGGCGGCAGCCACGTGCATCTTCTTGCCGGCGGGGCTTTCCACGCCCAGCACCAGCATGTGCTCGGCCAGCCAGCCCTGGTCGCGGCCCATGGTGGAGGCGATGCGCAGCGCAAAGCATTTCTTGCCCAGCAGCGCGTTGCCGCCGTAGCCCGAGCCATAGCTCCAGATCTCGCGCGTCTCGGGGTAGTGGACGATGTACTTGGTCTTGTTGCAGGGCCAGGCCACGTCCTTCTGGCCCTCGGCCAGCGGCGCGCCCACCGTGTGCACGCAGGGCACGAAGGCGCCGTCTTCGCCCAGCAGCTCGACGACGGCCCGGCCCATGCGCGTCATCATGCGCATGTTGACGGCCACGTAGGGGCTGTCGCTGAGCTCCACGCCGATGTGGGCGATGGGGCTGCCCAGCGGCCCCATGCTGAAGGGCACGACGTACAGCGTGCGGCCGCGCATGCAGCCCTTGAACAAGGCCTGCTCGCCGGTCTGCAGCAGCGCGCGCATCTCGGCCGGGGCCATCCAGTTGTTGGTGGGGCCGGCGTCTTCCTTGCGGGCAGAGCAGATGAAGGTGCGGTCCTCGACGCGGGCCACGTCGCTGGGATCGGAGTTGGCCAGATAGCTGCCGGGGCGAAGCGCCGGGTTGAGCTTCTTGAAGGTGCCGGCGGCGACCAGTTGCTCGCACAGGCGCTGGTATTCCTCGTCGCTGCCGTCGCACCAGTAGACGTCGGCGGCCTCGGTCAGTGCCGCAATCTCGGCCACCCAGGCGATCAGCCGGGCATGTTTGACGTAGGCGGGCAGATTCAGGCGCAAGCCCTGCATCAGCGGTTGGTTCATGGTGACAGCTCCGATCATGGTGATGTGTTTGGGTCAGCCGTGCGGAGCTGGCCCAAGCACACCGGGCCCGGGGACAGCATTGTCCGGGCTCTGTAATTGCGATGTAACCGCCGGGCCCGACAGCGTCATGCAAAACGCGAATAAATCCATGCGGTCCTGGGTTCAAGTCGGGTTTCGCCACAGGGCAAGTCTTGCGTGGGCGTGAAACCAGGAGAAATCCGGACGCTGCCGCTCGCATCGGCCGGGCAAGACCGCAACCCCGACACGGGGGCGTGGGCCGCCGTGACGGCGCGTTGCGACCCCCTGGGGGCAGGTGTATAAGCACATGCAACACCACCTTGTCTCACGCGTCGTGAGTCGCAGGAGGTTGCGGTGAACCATCCCCTCCATGGGTTGCGGGCCAGCGCCGAGATCGCGCGCGGCACCGTACAGGTTTTGCCGTTCGCGCCGCCCGGGGTCTGGGCGATCTGCCCCGGTCCCTCTCAGACCTCAACAGGCTTCCCCGCGGCAAGCGCGCTCACCGGAGCGGGTGTCCGCGACGGCTGCCGCGCCCCGCTCCCGCGGGCCGGTCACCCGGCGTCCCGGCCCGCCAGGCAGGCAGCCCGGTCGCCAGCAAGGAGGTAGTCATGGAACTCCAACTGCATTCCCGGTTCTGGCCCTGGCGCGCGCCCGATGGGTGGGCCGCCATCGTGGCCGGCCTCGCCGCTGGCGCGCTGCTGATGGTGCTGGATCTGCTGTGGCCGCTGATGTTCGGCAACGGCGACCCCTGGGCCACGTCGCACAAGGTCGCCGCGCTGCTGCTGGGCCAGCAGGCCTTGCACTCGTCGGGCTTCGCGTTTGGCGTCGTCGCGACGGCGCTGCTCATCCATTACACGCTGGGTGCCTTCTCGGGCCTGGTCGTCGCTGCCGCCATCGCCGCGCTGCGCTGTGAGGCCAGCATCGCCATGACGCAGCTCATCGGCTATGTGTTCGGCGTCGTCGTCTATTTCGTGAACTTCTATGTGCTGGCGGCGCTGTTCCCGTGGTTCCAGGAGATGCGCGGCGAGGCCACCTTCCTGGGGCAGCTGGCGTTCGGCGTCTGCGTGGCGTCGGTCTATCGTCAGCTGAGCCGCGCGCGGGCGAGCGGCTGACGGGAGACGCCGCGCCGTCACGGGAGTGCCGCCATGTGGATGGTCGTCGCGCTGCTCGCCATCGTGGCTGGCTCGCTGCTGTTCCACTGGGTCAGCCCCTGGTGGTCGACGGCACTGGCGTCCAACTGGCGGCAGATGGACGACACCTTGAGCATCACGCTGGTCATCACCGGCCTGTTCTTCGTCGTCATCAACCTGTTCGTCGTCTACTGCCTGCTGCGCTATCGCCATCGCGAAGGCCGGCGCGCCGCCTACCAGCCCGAGAACAAGCGGCTGGAGCGCTGGCTGATCGGCGTCACGGCGCTGGGCATCGTGGCGCTGCTGACGCCGGGGCTGGTGGTCTACGCGAGCTACATCAAGCCGCCGCCCGATGCGCTGGTGCTGGAGGTGGTGGGCCAGCAATGGCAGTGGCGCTTCCGCTTCGTCGGCACGGCGGACCGGCTGGGCGCCAGCGACGCCCGCTTCATCGGCGCGGGCAACCCGCTGGGGCTGGACCCCGACGACGCGGCGGCGCGCGCCAACATCGTCATCAGCGGCAACGAGGTGCATCTGCCGCTGAACCGGCCGGTGCGGGTGCTGGCGCGCTCCAACGATGTGCTGCACGACTTCTTCGTGCCGCCCATGCGCGCGCGCATGAACATCGTGCCGGGCCAGGTCAGCAGCTTCTGGTTCACGCCCACGGTCGCCGGCCGCTTCGAGGCCATGTGCGCCCAGCTCTGCGGCATCGGCCATCCGAACATGCGCGGCACGGTGGTGGTCGAGGACGAGGCGGCCTTCCAGGCCTGGCTGGGCGCGCAGCCGACCTTCGCCGCGCTGCTGGCACCGGCCGCCCCGGCGCAGACCGCTGCGCTGGACCTGGCGGCCCGCGGCAAGGCGCTGGCGCAGAGCAAGGGCTGCGTCGGCTGCCACTCGGTCGACGGCAGCCCCCTCGTCGGCCCGAGCTGGAAGGGCTTGTTCGGCAAGACCGAGACCTTCGCCGACGGCTCGACGGCTCTTGTGGATGCGGCGGCGCTGAGGCACAAGATCCGCGAGCCCCAGTCCAGGACGGTGAAGGGCTTCCCGCCGCTGATGCCCAAGCTCGACATCAAGGATGACGAGCTCGACGCGCTGGTGGCCTACATCCAGTCGGTCCACTGACGGAGGCCAGCCATGAGCGAGCACGCCGCCCTAGATCATGCGCCGACGACCTTCCTCACCAAGTACGTCTGGAGCCAGGACCACAAGGTCATCGCCGTGCAGTACGCCAGCACGGCCATCGTCGTCGGCCTGGTGGGCGTGCTGCTGTCCAACCTGATGCGGCTGCAGATCGGCTTCCCCGGCCAGTTCGCCTTCATCACGCCGGAGCGCTATTACCAGTTCGTGACCATGCACGGGATGATCATGGTGATCTACCTGCTCACGGCCCTGTTCCTCGGCGGCTTCGGCAACTACCTGATCCCGCTGATGGTCGGCGCGCGGGACATGGTGTTCCCCTACCTGAACATGCTGAGCTTCTGGACCTACCTGCTGTCGGTGGTGGTGCTGATGGCCAGCTTCTTCGCGCCCGGCGGCCCCACCGGTGCGGGCTGGACGCTGTACCCGCCACAGTCCATCCTGCCCGGCACGCCGGGCCACGACTGGGGCATCATCCTGATGCTGGTGTCGCTGCTGATCTTCATCGTCGCGACGACCATGGGCGGCCTCAACTACGTCACCACCGTGCTGCAGGCGCGCTGCGAGGGCATGACGCTGCTGCGCATGCCGCTGTCGGTGTGGGGCATCTTCACGGCCACGGTGCTGGCGCTGCTGGCCTTCCCGGCGCTGTTCGTCAGCGGCGTCATGATGCTGCTGGACAAGACGCTGGGCACCAGCTTCTTCATGCCGGCGCTGGTGTCCATGGGCCAGCTGGCCGGCTACAAGGGCGGCAGCCCGCTGCTGTTCCAGCACCTGTTCTGGTTCTTCGGCCACCCCGAGGTCTACATCGTCGCGCTGCCGGCCTTCGGCATCGTGTCCGACCTCATCAGCGTGCATGCGCGCAAGGCCATCTTCGGCTACCGCATGATGGTCTGGGCCATCGTCATCATCGGCGCCCTGAGCTTCGTCGTCTGGGCCCACCACATGTTCGTCAGCGGCATGAACCCGTGGTTCGGCTTCTTCTTCGCGACCAGCACGCTGATCATCGCGGTGCCCACCGCCATCAAGGTCTACAACTGGGTGCTGACGCTGTGGCGCGGCGACATACATCTGTCGCTGCCCATGCTGTTCACGCTGGCCTTCCTGCTGACCTTCCTGGCCGGCGGGCTGACCGGCCTGTTCCTGGGCAACGTCAGCGTCGACATCCCGCTGTCGGGCACCTATTTCGTCGTCGCGCATTTCCACATGGTCATGGGCGTGGCGCCGCTGCTGGTGGTGTTCGGCGCGATCTACCACTGGTTCCCCAAGATCAGCGGCCGCATGCTGGACGAGCGGCTGGGCCGGCTGCACTTCTGGGTCACCTTCCTCGGCACCTATCTGATCTATTTCCCCATGCACTACCTGGGCGTGCTGGGCATGCCGCGGCGCTACTACAACTTCGACGGCTACCAGTTCATCCCGGCCTCGGCCCACCAGCTCAACGCCTTCATCACGGTCGTCGCGCTGGTCGTCGGCGCGGCGCAGCTGGTGTTCGTCTTCAACCTGGTGTGGAGCGTCTTGCGCGGCCGCCGCGCCCCCCCCAACCCCTGGCGCGCGGCGTCGCTGGAATGGTTCACGCCGCAGACGCCGCCGGCGCATGGCAACTGGGGGCCGCAGCTGCCGGTGGTGCATCGCTGGGCCTATGCCTACAGCGTGCCTGGCGCGGCCGAGGACTTCATTGCGCAGAACGCGCCGCCGTCGGCCGGGGGCCTGGAACCCGAGGCCGAGCCTCAGCCGGCGCCCAAGGGAGCGCACGCATGAACGCCGGCGTGCTGCCGGCATCGGCCCTGCCGCCGTGGCGCCAGCGGCCGGGCGCGGCGCCCAGCGTCGGGCTGTGGGTCTTCATGGCCGTCGCGACGGCGCTGTTCGCGCTGTTCGGCGTCGCCTATGTGATGCGGCTGAGCGCCGGCGACGCGGTCGCCCTCGCGCTGCCCCGGCAGCTCTGGCTCAGCACGGCCTGGCTGCTGGCGGGCAGCCTGCTGCTGCAGCGGGCCGCATGGCGGGCGCAGCGCGGCCGGGCGGCGCGGGCGCCTCTGCTGGCCGGCGGCGGCTGCGCGCTGCTCTTCGTCGCCTGCCAGGCCTGGGCCTGGGCCGCGTTGCTGGGCGCCCGGGTGTCGTTCACCGGCAACCCGGCCGCCAGCTTCTTCTATGTGCTGACGGCTCTGCATGGGCTGCATGTGCTGGGCGGGCTGCTGGCCTGGGCCTGGGTGCTGGGCGCGTCGGACAGGGCGCCCTGGCGCATCGTGCTGTGCGCGCGCTACTGGCATTTCCTGCTGGGGGTCTGGGCGGCGCTGTTCGCCACCCTGGGCCTCATCGACCCCGAGCTGGCCGGCCGCATCTGCGGCACCCGCTGACGAGGAGCGAGCCATGAGCGCCATCCCCCAAGCCCCGCCATCGCAGCTCCCGCTCACGGGCCTGCGCGGCATGGTCGCCGACTGGTCGTCCGACCGCCAGGCCTTCCACGTCGCCTGGGGCAAGCTGATGATGTGGATCTTCCTGCTCAGCGACACCTTCGTCTTCGGCAGCTTCCTGACCGGCTACATGACGGTGCGCGCGTCGACCACGGCGCCCTGGCCCAACACCAGCGAGGTCTTCGCGCTGCGCATCGGCGGCGCCGAGCTGCCGCTGCTGCTGATCGCCATCATGACTTTCGTGCTGATCAGCAGCAGCGGCACCATGGCCATGGCCGTGAACTACGCCTACCAGCGCAAGCGCCGCCAGGCCGCGCTGCTGATGTTCGCGACCGCCGCGTTCGGCGTCGCCTTCGTGTCCATGCAGGCCTTCGAATGGACCAAGCTCATCGTCCAGGAGGGCGTGCGGCCCTGGGGCAACGCCATGGGCGCGGCCCAGTTCGGCGCCAGCTTCTTCATGATCACGGGCTTTCACGGCCTGCACGTGACTGCCGGCGTCATCTACCTCGGCGTCGTCGCGACGCGGCTGCTGCGCGGCCGCTACGACGACCCGGCCCTGCCTCCCGGGCGGCGCGGCAACTACCAGATCGTCGAGATCGCCGGCCTGTACTGGCACTTCGTCGACCTGGTCTGGGTCTTCATCTTCGCGGTCTTCTATCTCTGGTGACAGGCAAGGAGGTGCAGCATGAACGACTCACAACCGCAGCCCTCACAACCGCCGCATCAGCAGCACCCGGTGGGCCTGTACCTCAAGGTCTGGCTGCTGCTGTTCGTGCTCAGCACCTTCTCCTATCTGGTGGACTACTTCCATGTCCAGGGCCTGTGGCGCTGGGGCCTGATCGTCGTGCTGATGCTGCTCAAGGCCGGCCTCATCGTCGCCGTCTTCATGCACATGGCCTGGGAGCGGCTGGCGCTGGTCTGCGCCATCCTGCTGCCGCCGGCGGCCCTGCTGGTGCTGGTCGGGCTGATGGCGTCCGAGGCCAGCCACACGCTGCTCAGCCGGCTGCTGTTCTTCAAATAGCGTGGGCACCATGGCCGCCGTCGAGCTCGCCAAGACGCTGCCGGCCGCCCGGCCGCGCTGGCGCGACTACCTGGCGCTGACCAAGCCGCGCGTCGTCGCGCTGATGGCGTTCACGGTGGTCGTCGGCATGCTGCTGTCGGCGCGCCCGCCGCCCTGGCAGCCCCTGCTGCTCGGCACGCTGGGCATCGCGCTGGTGGCCGGCGCGGCGGCGGCGCTCAACCATCTGGTGGACCGCCGGCTGGACGCGCGCATGGCCCGCACGCGCGGCCGGCCGCTGCCGCGCGGCGCGCTGGGGCCGCGCGAGGTCGCGGGGTTCGCGGCCCTGCTGGGGGCGGCCGGCCTGGCGCTGCTGCTGGCCTTCACCAACCTCTTGTGCGCGTTGCTGACGCTGGCCTCGCTGCTGGGCTATGCGGTGGTCTACAGCCTGTTCCTCAAGCATGCGACGCCGCAGAACATCGTCATCGGTGGGGCTGCCGGCGCCGCGCCGCCGCTGCTGGGCTGGGTGGCCATCACGGGCCACATCGAGGCCGGCGCGCTGCTGCTGTTCCTCATCATCTTCGTGTGGACGCCGCCGCATTTCTGGGCGCTGGCCATCCACCGCCGCGACGACTATGCCCAGGCCGGCGTGCCCATGCTGCCGGTCACGCATGGCGTGGCGTTCACGGCGGCGCGCGTGCTGGCCTACACGCTGGCCTTGCTGCCCATCAGCCTGCTGCCGGTGGCCATAGGCATGAGCGGCTGGCCCTACCTCGTGGCGGCGCTGCTGCTGGGCCTGGGCTTCATCGCCCAGGCCTGGCGGCTGACGCGGGACGCCCGCCGCGGCCTGCCGACCTTCAGGTTCTCCATCCTCTACCTGGCCGGCCTGTTCGCCGCGCTGCTGGCGGACCGCTATCTGCCGGGCTGATGGCGGCGCCGCTCAGCGCCCGTGCCAGCGCCGGGCCGCCTGGCGCACCATCTCGGGCAGCAGATGCTCGCGCGCCTCGACGCCACGCAGCCAGGTGGCGTCGTTGCCGCTGCCGTTGAGCTCGCGGCGAATGTGCTGCAGCGCCGGCTCGGCGCGCAGCTCGGCGGCATGGGGCTCCAGCCGGCCCAGCACCGCGCTGAGGTCGTCGCGCAGCACCCGGTGCTCGCCGGTCTCGGGGTCGACGAAGGTGCCGTCCAGGCCGAAGCGGCAGGCCTGGAAGCGGTTGAAGGTGTAGGGCAGGTAGTCGTCCTCGCTGAGCGTGAACGGCTTCTCCAGCGTCAGCCAGCGCCCCAGGCACTGGATGAAGCCGGCCAGCGCTGCGGCCTTCTCGATGGTGAGCGGCGTGTCCAGCACGCGGACCTCGATGGTGCCGAATTCGGGCTTGGGGCGGATGTCCCAGTAGAAGTCCTTCATGCCCGAGACGACGCCGGTGCGCGTCATCTTGGTGAAGAAGGTCTCGAAGTCGCCCCAGGTCTGCACGAAGGGCGCGCGGCCCGACAGCGGGAAGGCGAACACCGAGTTCAGCCGCGCCGAGTCGAAGCCGGTGTCCTCGCCCTGCACGAAGGGCGAGGAGGCGGCCAACGCGATCAGGTGCGGGATGAAACGGCTCATGCCGTGCAGCAGCACCAGCGCCTCGTCGGCGCCGGGGCAGCCGATGTGCACATGCTGGCCGAACACGGTGAACTGCTTGGACAGATAGCCGTACAGCGACGACAGCTCGTGGAAGCGCGGCGTCTCGAAGATGCGCCGCTGCGACCAGTGCTGGAAGGGGTGGGTGCCGCCGCCGCACAGGCTCACGTCCAGCTGCTCGGCGCAGTCCACCAGCGCATCGCGGATCTGGCCCAGCTCCGACAGCACCTGGCCGTAGCCGGCGCAGACGCCGGTCGACAGCTCGATCATGCTGCTGGTGATCTCGGGCGTCACGTTGCCGGGGATGCGGTGTTTTTTCATCAGCCGCAGCAGGTCGCCCGACACGGGCGCGAGGTCGTAGTCGTCGTTGTTGACGATCTGCAGCTCCAACTCGACGCCCAGCGTCAGCGACTGCGATTGGGAGAACACACCCAGGCTCATTCACGGCTCTCCTTGCGTTGGCGGCGTGCGGGCGCCGGCGGCAGCTCGCCGGCCAGGCGCAGCGCGAACTGCACCGCGATGGGGCCCAGCAGCTCCAGCACGGCGATGGCCGCCAGGATGATGGGCACGGCGCCCGCGGCCAGTTCCGGCTCGGCCCGCATCAGCTCGCTGAGCATGACCAGCGCCGTGGCCGACAGCGGCGTCATCGTGATGGACAGCGCCAGGCCCTGGCGCCAGCTGGCCTTGGCCACGGGTGCCAGCAGCACGATGGCCGCCGTCTTGGCGACGAAGCGGGCCGCCAGCAGCGCCAGCGCCGCGAAGCCGCCGGCGACCAGGATATGCGGCGACCAGGCCGAGCCGACGATGACGAACAGCATCAGCACCAGCGCCCCGCCCGAGGTGCCGAAGTGGCGCGGCCACACCCAGGGCCGCTCGCTGGTGTTGCGCAGCATCAGGCCGGCCAGCAGCGGCATCAGCAGCGTGGACACGCCGATGGCGCGCGCCGCGACGATGGCGAACGCGACCAGGCCGAACAGCAGCAGCACGGCGCTCTCGTTGCGCAGGTCCAGCCGCCGCGCGACGAGATACACGGCGCCGGCCAGCAGCGCCGCTAGGCCCAGCGTCGTCAGCAGCGAGATGGTCAGGCCGGCCAGCGCCTGCGGCAGGCTGCCGCCGTCGTCGGCCGCCCACCAGGTGCGCATCAGCGTCAGCGCGACGACGGCGTACAGCGTGTTCAGCGCCGTCAGCAGCGAGGCGCGCTGCGTGACCTGACCCTCGGCGCCCAGCTCCATCGCGACGCGGCCCGACACGGCGGCCGGCGCCGGCATGGCCAGGATGGCGCAGGCGATGGCCGTGGGCCAGCTCAGCGCAAACAGGCGCAGCACGAAAGCCACCGCGAGCGCGCTGAGCAAGGCCTCGGCCAGGCTGGTCAGCGCCAGGCCCGGGTTGCGGCGCAGCCAGCGCAGGTGCACGCGGCTGCCGATCTCGAACAGCAGCAGGCCCAGCGCCAGGTCGGTGACGGTCTGGGCCGCGCCGGCCAGCGGCATGCCCACGCCATGGCCGAAGGCGGCCGCGACGCAGCCCGCCAGCGTGTAGCCGACGACGCGCGGCAGCCGCGTCGTCGCGGCGATGAACTCGCCCGCCAGCGCGCCGGCCAGCAGCACGCCGACGATGAACATCAGCCCGCTGGAGGGCGGGACGGCCAGCCCGGCCCAGACCCGGGCGCCGGTGTCGAGTGCAATCATGACTCTCCCTAAAGGTTCTGCGCGCCAGCCCCAGGGACAGGCAGGGCGCGCCAGGTTGGCCGGGAAGCCCGAGGCCTCCGGGACAATGGCGGCATGCAGCTTCTCAGCGTCAATACCGCCCGCGTCGAGCGATTCGTCGCGACCCATGGCCAGGCCCTGGAGTCGGCCATCCGCAAGCGGCCGCGCCAGGGTGCGGTGGCCGTCGGGCCACTCGGACTGGAGGGCGACGAACAGGCCGACCTTACCGTACATGGCGGGCCGGCCAAGGCAGTCTATGCCTATCCGCAGGTCCATTACGCCTTCTGGCAGACCGTGCGCGGCCAGGCCAAGGTGGATGCGCCGCCGCTGCAGCCGGGCGATTGCGGCGAGAACCTGACGCTGGCCGGGCTGCTGGAGGGTCAGGTCTGGATAGGCGACGTGCTGCGCTTCCCCGACTGCGAGCTGGTCGTCTCCGAGCCGCGCTACCCCTGCTTCAAGTTCAACGCCCACATGGGCTTCAACCAGGCCGCCAAGCTGATGGTGCAGAGCGGCTATTGCGGCTTCTACCTGGCCGTGAAGCGCGAGGGCAGCCTGGCGGCCGGCCAGGCCTTCGAGCTGCTGCCGGGGCCGCGCGAGGTGGGCATCGCGGAGCTGTTCAAGGCCAAGATGAAGAGCAAGCCATGACGCGGCGCCGCGAGTGGCTGGCCGCGGCCGGGCTGCTGCCCTTCATGGCGCAGGCCGGGCCGGTGCTGCGCGTGGGCCCCACGCGGGCGATCCGCTCGCTGGCCGCGGCGGCGCGCCAGGCCCAGGATGGCGCGGTGGTGGAGGTGGATGCGGGCGAGTACATCGCCGATGCCGCCACCTGGCCCCAGCATGGGCTGACGCTGCGCGCCGTGGGTGGCCGCGTGACGCTGATCGCGGCCGGCGCCCATGCCCAGGGCAAGGGCTTGTTCGTGATGACGGGCCGGCGCCAGCGCATCGAGGGCTTCGACTTCGTCGGCACCGCGGTGCCCGACCGCAACGGCGCCGGCGTGCGCCTGGAGGCGGGCTCGCTGACGCTGGTGGACTGCGGCTTCCGCGACAACGAGAACGGCCTGCTGACGGCCAACGACGAGAGCATCGAGCTCGACATCGTCGACTGCGACTTCGGCCCCATCCGGCCGGGCGAGGGCAAGACGCACAACCTCTACGTCGGCGCCATAGCCCGGCTGGCCGTCAGCGGCAGCTACTTCCACCATGGCCTGCGCGGCCACCTGCTGAAGAGCCGCGCGGCCGTCAGCCACATCCTCTACAACCGCCTCACGGACGAGATCGGCGGCCGCGCCAGCTACGAGCTGGAGTTCCCCAATGGCGGCATCGCCGTCGTCATGGGCAACCTGATCGCGCAGAGCTCGACGACGGAGAACCCGCACGTCATCTCCTTCGGTGCCGAAGGGGCGAGCCGGGGGCGGCAGGCGCTCTACCTCGTCAACAACACGCTGGTGGACCAACTGCCCGGCGGCGGCATCTGGCTGCGCGTGGTGCCGCCGCAGACCGAGGCGGTGCTGGCCAACAACCTGCTCGTCGGCGGCCCCAAGCTGGCGGCCCAGGGGCATTGGCTGCGGCGCGCCAACTTCACGGCCGACTGGGGCGAGTTCGTGCGCGCGGCCCGCGACGACTGGCGGCTCAAGCCCGATTCGGCGCTGCGCGGCAAGGCGCAGGACGCCGGCGAGGGCGGTGGCCTGAGGCTGATGCCCACATGCGAATACCGCCACCCGCGCGGCACGGTGGCCCTGGACGGGCCGGCGCGCAACCCCGGCGCGTTTCAGGCCTGACGGACTCCGCGGCAAGGCAGCAAGGCCTCAGGGCCGGGCCGGCGCCTCGGCGAACCCCAGCTGCTGGCTGGCGACGCGCTGCAGCGCGCGCGCCGTCGCCGGTGCGATGCCCAGGTCGGCGGCGGCCGGCTCGTCCGCGCCCAGGCTCAGCGGGTCGCGGCCCGTGATGGCGCCGAACAGCGTCAGCGCGCTGAGGTAGGAGCCGTACTTGCTCGCATGCAGGCGGTCCAGCCACCAGAGGTCGATCGGGCCGGCGGGGCCCGCCACGGCGCTGCCGTCGGCGCCGTAGAAGCCGCTGCCCTGGGCCAGGCCCTGGTCGATGGCGCGCTGGAAGGCATCGCCCACCGGCACGACGGCGGCGAAGCCCGGGTTGGCGGCGGCGACGGCGTGGAAGGCCTGGTGCAGGTCGGCCGTCATGCCGGCCAGGTCGGCGTAGTACCGCGCCGCGTCGCTGGCCTGGGCGATGGGCCGGCCGTCGCTGGTCGTGAGGTCGGGCCTCGTGAGCTTGTGCGCCTCCACCATGTCGGGCCGGGCCCAGGTCTGCTCCAGCACGATGCGGGTGGCCGCGCTGGCGTGCGGGTTGGCGGGGATGTCGCGGCGGGCGTTGCAGCTGTGCTGCGACAGGCCGGTGGCCTCGCAGGCGGCCAGGCTGCCGAGGAGCTGGGCCTCGGTGAAGCTCTGCGCCGCGCCGTCGTGGATGAAGCGCTCGAACTGGTTGGCATAGGCGCGGAAGAGCGCGAAGCCGGCGTTCCTGCCGCGGCCGGGCGGCAGCGCGGCGTCGCTCTGCTCCTGCAGCACGACGACGCCCCAGGTCCGGCTGGCGACGTTGCCGCGCAGGTCCCAGGCGGCGCCGTACAGGTTCAGGAAATGGCCGCGCAGCGAAGCCGCATTGCGGGTGGACAGCGACACGTCGTAGTCCAGGCCTGCGGCGTCGGTCATCTTCTTGAAGATGCCGGGCACGCCACCCCAGGGGTGGGGCTCGAAGCTGCCCCGGCCGGGCGTTCCCGCGGGATGGCTGTTGGTGCCGGCCGCGCTGATCGCATTGAAGCCGGCCGTCAGGTCGTGCACGGCGGCGGCGTTGTAGCTCAGCACCGGGTCGGCGCGGCCGAAGCTGAAGCTGTTGCCGACGAAGAGGATGCCGACGGGGCCGGCGGCCAGTGCCGGCCCCGTCAGCATGGCCAGCGAGAGGGCCGTGGCCAGCGCAGCAAGACGCGGGTTCACGGGAGGCCGCGGCCGTCAGGCCTGCTGGAGCTCGGCGACGGGGTAGTCGGTGTAGCCCTCGGCACCGCCGCCGTAGAAGCTCTCCTTCCTGGGCGTGGCCCAGGGCAGGCCGGCGCGCATGCGGTCCACCAGGTCGGGGTTGGCGATGAAGGGCCGGCCTATGGCCACGGCGTCGGCATGGCCGCTGGCGACGGCGTCCAGCGCCATCGCGCGGTCATAGCCGTTGTTGGCGATGTAGGGGCCCTGGAAGCGACGGCGCAGCTCGGCGTAGTCGAACGGCGCGTTGTCGCGCGGGCCGCCCGTGGCGCCTTCGACGACCTCCAGGAAGGCCAGCTTCAGCGGCGCCAGCCGATCGGCCACGTGGTTGAACAAGGCCTGCGGGTCGCTGTCCTGGCCGATGTCGTTGGCCGGCGTGACCGGCGACAGTCGCAGCGCCGTGCGGCCCGCGCCGATGGCGCCGGCCACGGCCGTCATGACCTCGACGAGCAGCCGCGCGCGGTTCTCGATGCTGCCGCCGTAGGCGTCGCTGCGGTCGTTGGCGCTGTCGCGCAGGAACTGCTCCAGCAGGTAGCCGTTGGCCGCATGCACCTCGACGCCATCGAAGCCGGCGGCCATCGCGTTCCTGGCGGCCTGCACATAGTCGGCGATCAGCTGCGGGATCTCATGCGTCTCGAGCGCGCGCGGCGTGTCGGTGGGCACCAGCTCGCCCTGGGCCGCATAGGTGCGCGTCTTGGCCGCGCGCGCGGTGGACGACACCGGCGCCTGGCCACCGGGCTGCAGGCTGCGCAGCGAGATGCGGCCCACATGCCAGAGCTGCATGACGATCTTGCCGCCCTCGGCGTGCACGGCGTCCGTCACCTGCTTCCAGGCGGCGATCTGCTCGGGCGAGTGGATGCCAGGGGTGTCGAAATAGCCCTGGCCATCGGGGCGGATCTGCGTCGCCTCCGTGATGATGAGGCCGGCCCCGGCGCGCTGGCGGTAGTACTCGACGGTCAGCGCCTGGGGCGTCTGCCGCGGCGAGCGGTTGCGCGTCAGCGGCGCCATGACGACGCGGTTGGCGAGCTGGATGTCGCCGAAGCGGACGGGGTCGAAAAGAGTGGGCATGGGCGGGAACCGAAGTCAAAAACAATGGCCGCAAGGCTAGCGGCAGCGAACTTTCCCGGGTGCAGCGGGGTTGCTGGGGGTGTGTTAGCGACAATCGCACCATGCTCGCCTACCGCCACGCCTTCCATGCCGGCAACCATGCCGACGTCCTCAAGCACCTGGTGCTGACCCGCGTGCTGCGCTACATGGGTGAAAAAGACAAGCCCTACACGCTGATCGACACCCATGCCGGCGCCGGCGGCTACTCCATCGAGGGCCGCTATGCGCAGAAGAACGCCGAGTACGCCGGCGGCATTGCCAGGCTCTACGACAGCACCGACCTGCCCGCGCCGCTGGCCGACTACGTGAGCCTGGTGAAGGCCTTCAACCCTGACGGCCAACTGCGCCAGTACCCCGGCTCGCCGGCCATCGCCAACTTCGTGCTGCGCGACACCGACCGGCTGCGCGCCTACGAGCTGCATCCCACCGACCACCGCATCCTCGCCAGCTACCTGGAGGCCCGCCCCAACACCCAGGTCAGCGACCGCGACGGCTTTGCCGCCATCAAGGCCGAGCTGCCCTCGCCGACGCGCCGCGCGGCCCTGCTGATGGACCCGCCCTACGAGATCAAGACCGACTACGCCAAGGTGCTGACGGCGCTGCGTGAGGCGCTGGAGCGGGCGGCGGACACCGTCGTCATGGTCTGGTACCCGCAGCTGCAGCTGCTGGAGTCCACCCAGCTGGTGCAGCGCCTGAAGGCCAGCGCCGACGCCGCCGCCAAGAAGGGCTGGCTGCATGTGCGCCTGACCGTGGCCCAGGCCGACGAGCGCGGCTTTGGCATGCTGGGCAGCGGCATGTTCGTCGCCAACCCGCCGTTCACGCTGCACGACGAGCTGGCCGAATGCCTGCCGCTGCTGGTGGAGCGGCTGGGCCAGTACGACGGCGCCAATTACGTGCTCGAGCAAAAGGCCGCCTGATCGAGGGCCAGTCGGTCACGGTGGCGCAGATCTGCAGCGCTCGCAGACTGCGCGCCGGCAGACCGATTGCGGCCGGCTACCGAGCTCAGCTTCCGATGTCTGCGTGCGTCCGGATGGCAGCGGGACGCGGGGGCCGCAATTGCTACGTGTCCCCCGGGCCGCTGCGCGGCCCTCCTCCTTTACCTTCGCAATTGCGTCCCCCCGCATCCCACTGCAGCAGCTTCGGGCGTCCTCGACGAATAGGCCAGGCGTCGCGCAAGCGGGCAGTGGGGCGGGCCTGATGCGCAGGTCAAGGAGGAGGGCCGCGTAGCGGGCCGGGGGACACGAAGCATCGGGCCCGCCCCGCTGCCCGCGCACATCCCGGCGCAGAAGTCGATGCACGGGAGGACCGCTCCGGGTCGGCAGTTCACGAAGGCGCCTAGGTGAACCGGTCAGTCTCGGCTTGCACGCCTGAGCATGCAGCGTTCAACGTCAACCGCGAATGAGTACCTTCGGCCAGGAGCGAAAGGCCGTCATTGACCTCGTGGCCGCCGCACGAGCTTGTGGACTTGCTGCGTTAGATCAGTTGTAACCCGTGCCGCTTTTGTCGGTTTTTTTAGTACCCTGGGTGGGACTGAAGAAGGGGAAAAATCGCTGATGAATCAAATGCTTGCGCCAGCTTGCTGCGATGTCGTTATGCGGGCAGCGCCGACGTTATGGAGCAGCTTCTGTCTCCTCATAACACGTTGTCCAGCATGAACACGCGACGCGTTCACGATCTGATGAGGCAGAACTTCCCTTCGATTGAGCATGCTCGCCGGGAGTGGATGATCGTGGGCGAAAGCAGCCAAATTGAAGCACTCATAGCTGAGTACGTTCGCTCGCCAGAGGCGCTGGTAGAGGTCCATCGCAAGTTGGGCGCACTGCTGCCTATTGGCGAGGCTGCCCGCTTTGCTGCAGCTCATATCGGGGAGGGTGAGATCCGCATAGCTGATCGCGAGTTCACCGGATTCGTTGTTGTTGCGCAGAACAGCGTTGCCACTGGCTGGCGCGCGCTGGACAACCCTTTGCTGCAGCGGACGGCTTCGCCGCCCGCTGAGCGCAAACGTTAAGGCGCAATGCGTTCTCGACCGATCCCCGAATCCTGGTGTAGCTATCGGCAGCGCAATCGCTGGGCCGTCTGGTTGCTTGTGGCTGGCTTTCCGTTTGCGTTCGTGTTTGCCATCGCCGCGAAAATCCTGCTCGGAGCCACTAGCGAATTCGTTCTCATCGGCGCAGTGGTGTTGTGGTGTGCAGCATGGGGTTGCGCGGCCATTCGCGTCTCGCGCTGGCCATGCCCCCGTTGCAGTCAGCCTTGGCTGTCAAACCAGGAGGCTCGGCTTGGTGCTCCTCGCGTGTGCGCAAACTGCGGGCTCGGTCTCTATGAAGCGCCTTAACCGGTTGGTCAAGCGGACCTGCGCCAGCTACGCTGGCTGGCGCGCTTACCGCGCACGTTGAGCAGCATGAAAGCCATGAAGTGGAATGTCGTAACGCTCTTCGTGAGCATGTTCGTGTTCGTGCTGATATCAGCATTGCTGCTGCTAAGCGATATCTCACCACCGAAAGAGCTTGCCCTTGTCGAAGGTCGGGTCGTCAACCTCACCCGTATCGAGACCAAGAGGAAGTTGACCGGGTTCAGATTCTGCGTGGGAGATCCACTGAAGACGTTTACCTATTTGGACCCTGACCCGGATGTTGCGCTCGCCTGGTCAGCGCTTCAAGATTCAAAGGTGGTACGTGTTCAGTACGCGGTTCATCAATATCAGAACCCAACGCTTTGGGGGCTCGAAGCTGATAACAAGAGCGTTGTCACAACTTCAGAACTGGAAGCGGCGCGTGTTAGGCGTTTCGTGCTCCTTCTCGTAGGAGCTTGCGTTTCCGGCACCGTGGTGATCTTCTCGTTTAGGTCGTGGTTTCGAAGTCGCCGATTGCGGCATCCTGCCCAATCTCTTGCTGCAGCGGACGGCTTCGCAGCTCGCTGAACTCGGACGTTGAGCGCCCGCTTTCGAGCAGCGATTCAGATCAAACGGAAGTCCGTTCGGGGGTGGCAGCCGTCGTCCGAGCAACCGCCGGACTTACACGAGCAACCCGGAGCCACCCTCGAGGTGGCCGAAAATCGGCGCTCCCGTTTATGAATTCGCAGGCGCCCTCCAGCGCCCGCACCCCGACCTCATGCCCAAGTCCTCTCACAAACCTTTCGTCATCGGTGTCGCAGGGGGCAGCGGCAGCGGCAAATCGACGGTGACGCGTCAGGTGCTGGCCGCCATCGGGCCGGAGAAGGTGGCGGTGGTGATGCAGGACGACTACTACCGGGACCAGTCCCACATGCCGCCGGAGGACCGGCGCAAGCAGAACTACGACCATCCGGACGCCTTCGACTGGCCGCTGATGGCGCAGCACCTGGCCGCGCTGCGCAAGGGCGAGGCGATTGAGATGCCGGTGTATGACTTCGCGGCCGACAACCGCTCCAGCGAAACCATCACCGTGAAGCCGGCGCCGGTGATCGTGGTCGAGGGCCTGTTCGCGCTGTACGACACCAAGCTGCGCAACATGATGTCGCTGAAGATCTATGTGGACACGGCCTCGGACGTGCGCTTCATCCGCCGGCTGCAGCGCGACATGTCGGAGCGTGGCCGCAGCGCCGAGTCCGTGGTGAACCAGTACCTGGAAACCGTGCGCCCCATGCACAAGCAGTTCATCGAGCCGACCAAGCGCAACGCCGACGTGATCCTGCCGCACGGCGCCAACGGCCCGGCGGTGGACATCATCACCACCAAGGTGAAGAGCCTGCTGCTGGACTACGAGCGGGGCTGAGCCCCCGGGCGCCTGCTCAACGGTGGCGCGTCCGGGCGATCACGCTCAGTCCAGCACCACCTCGGTCCGCACGACGCCGGCGCGCTCCGCGCTGGCGGTCAGCGCCAGCCGCGTGCCCACCGGCGCGCGCACCACCCATTCGGCCACGGCGCGGTCGCCCGTGGGCTGCTTGTTGGGCAGGAAGGCCAGCTGGCTCTGCTTGGGCGCATGGCCTTCCAGCTGCGGCCCTTCCATGCGCTCGCGGCCGTTGACCAGGCTGACGGCCGGGTCGCCCGCGGGCAGGTGGATCTCGAACATGACGCCGCGCACCGTCTTGCGCTCCAGCGCCCGCTGCGTCACATAGGCCGGCAGCCAGCCGGCGTTGGCGACGGCCAGACGCACCCGCCACATGTCGGGCCCCAGCGCCCGCACCTCGGTGCGGATCAGCTCCAGCCGCGGCAGGCTCAGCGCGATCTGCGTCAGCCAGGCCGGAAAGCGCGCGGCCTCGCGCTCGCGCAGCGCGGGCGGCGGGTTGCGCCAGTAGTTCATCTTGTCCCAGCCGCCGATCTCCACCGCGCCCAGCTGCGGATGCTGGAACGGCGTCCAGTCCACATGGGCCCGGCCGCCGCATTGCTCGTCGCTCCACTTCAGCAGCTTGAGGTCGTCCTCGACGGGGTGCTCGCGGTACCAGTCGATGAACTTCTCGACCTCCACGCCGGCCTCCTTGCTGGGCGACCACAGCTCCACCACCCAGAACAGCGCGCCGAGGTGCTCGTAGACCCAGTCCTGGGTGCCGGTGATGACTTCCTTGGGGTGGTAGCGGAAGTCCTCGTAGATGCTGACGGCCGGGTAGCCCGTGTGCTTCTCGCCCAGCGCCGAGAAGCGCTGGAACAGCCACAGGTCCTCGGGCGTCATGTCCTTGTCGGCGCGCGTGCCGCAGGGGCGCAGGATGACGCCGCTGTGGGTGTGGAAGCTCACCGCCGCGCCGATGTTGGGGTGCTGCACGATGAAGTCCACCATGGCCCGCACCTCGGGTTCGCTGGTGGGGTAGGGGCCGGCGCCCAGCTGCTGGAACTCCTGGCGCCATTCGCCGGGGAAGTTGCGGTTCAGGTCCAGCCCCTCGCGGTCGGGGTTGAGCCTGACCGTCAGGCCGTCATGGTGCTTGATGAAGCCCTCGGGGATGAGGCGGTAGTACTCGCCGCCGAACTCGCCGGGCTCGCGCGCCACCATCAGCCGCGGGTCGGCGGCGTGCTTCTTGTAGCCGCCATGCGGGTCGGGCACGCGCATGGTCAGGATGCGGCCGTCGCCGTCCACGTCCTCCATCGTCAGGCCGTCCACCGCCTCCTCGGTGTAGGGGTAGGGCCGGGTGGAGCTGCGGATGTGGCGCGGCCGGTCTGCCAGGGCCAGCTCGGCGCCGTCGGGGTTGAGGCGCGGCACCAGGTAGACGGCGCGGGTGTCCAGCAGCTGGTTCACCTGGCCGGCCTCGGCCGAGGTGCCGCCCTGCATCTGCAGCAGCCGGTGCAGGTAGTACAGGCAGGTCGTCGAGGCGGTCAGCTCGGCCGCGTGGATATTGCCGTCCACCCACAGCGCCGGCTTGTCGATGTCGGCGCCGGTGGCCAGGTTGGTGACGACGACCACCCAGATGTCGCGGCCCTCGTAGCTCTTGCCGATGGAGCGCACCGACACCAGGTTGGGCCTCGCCTCGGCGTAGGCGAACAGCAGCGCGGTCAGTTCATCGTGGCGGTAGAAGTGGTCGAAGCGTGGGCTGGGCAGTGGGCTGGGCATGGTGGAGAAGGCGTCCCTGGCTGTGCCCCTGGGAGGGGCTTCTGGAGTGCCGCGGATTGTGTGGAGCCGCCCCGCATGCCCGCCCCGGTGTTTGCCCGGGCTTCACTGCCCCTTGAACAAGGCCTGGAACTGGCGTGACACCGGCAGCTTCTCGTCGCGGCCGCGCAGCGTCACGACCATGCTGCCCTCGTCGACGCGGATGGCGCGCGCGATGCAGCGGCTGTTGACCAGCACGCTGCGGTGGATCTGCCAGAACTGCTCCGGGTCCAGCTGGGCCAGCAGCTCGCGCAGCGGCGTGCGGATCAGCGCGTCGCCGCCCTGGTGGACGACGCGGGTGTAGCGCTGGTCGGCCTCGAAGTAGACGATCTCGTCGGGCGGGATCAGCTGCACCTCGCGGCCGACGCTGGCCTGGATGGGGCGCGGCGCCGGCCTGGCCTGGGCCAGCTGGGGCAGGCTGGCCAGCAGCCGCTGCAGGGCCGCGGTGTCGGGCCCGGGCTGGGCCAGGCGCGGGCGCAGCCGCGCCAGCGTCTGCGCCAGGCGCTCGTCGTCCACGGGCTTGAGCACATAGTCCACGGCGCCGGCGTCGAAGGCGGCCAGCGCATGGTCGTCGAAGGCCGTCACGAAGACGATCAGCGGCGGCGCGGCCAGCCCGGCCAGCCGGCGCGCCACCTCCAGCCCCGTCAGGCCCGGCATGCGGATGTCGAGGAAGGCGATGGCGGGCTCCAGCGCCAGGCAGTCGTCCCAGGCCTCGACGCCGTTGGCGCTGGCCGCGACGATGTCCAGCTCGGGCCACAGCCGGGCCAGCGCGGCGCGCAGCTGCTCGCGCGGGGCTTCTTCGTCGTCGGCGATGAGGGCGGTGAGGTTCATGAGGGCAGTGTCAGGGTGGCCAGGCAGCCGGGTTGGGCGTCCTGCAGGGTCAGGGTGGCCTGGGGGCAGGCCTGCAGCAGGCGGCGGCGCGTGTTGGACAGGCCCACGCCCTCGGCCCAGCCGGGCGCCAGGCCGGGGCCGTCGTCGCGCACCGTCAGCACCAGACGCTGGCCGTCGTGGCGCGCGGCCACCTCGATGTGGCCGCCACGCAGCTGCGGCTCGATGCCGTGGGCGATGGCGTTCTCCACCAGCGTCAGCAGCAGGCCCGGCGGCAGCCGGGCGTCCAGGCTGTCCGGCATGGCGATGGCGAAGCCCAGGCGGGCGCCCAGCCGGGCCTGCATGATGGCCAGGTAGCGGCGCACCATCTCGACCTCGTCGGCCAGCGGCTGCAGCTCGCGCTCGAACATGGGCAGCGTGGCGCGCAGATAGGCCGTGAAGTCGCGCAGCAGCGGCGCGGCGCGCTCGTCCCGCGTGTCCACCCAGTGCTGCAGCGAGGCCAGCGTGTTGAACAGGAAATGCGGCTGGATCTGCGCCGCGGCCAGCCGCGTGGACAGGCGCAGCGCCTCGTCCTGCTCGGCCAGCTCGCGCAGCCGGGCCTCGATCTGCTCGGCGCGGTAGACCACCAGCACCCACCAGGCCATCACGGTGGCGACGAAGGCCCAGCACAGGCCGGTGAGCAAGGTCAGCGCCACCGGCTTGCTGGCCCAGTGCACGATGGCGGCGATCAGCGTCCAGAGCAGCAGGCCCAGCGCATAGCCCATCAGGTTGAGGGCCGCGCGGGTGGGCTTTTGCCAAAGCCGGCGCGCGCCGGCCAGTGCCGCCAACGTCAGCAGCGAGCCCAGCACCAGCGTCAACACGATGCGCTCGTGGCCCTGGGTGGCGACGGTCATGGCCAGCAGCGTCGCGACGTTGAACAGCGCGAAATGGTCCAGCGCGCGCGGCCAGGGCTGGCTGCCGGCGCGGGCCATCTCGTCCGCCGTGAACAGGCGGGTGGGGCCGGGATAGAACCATTGGCTGCAGCGGCCGTCCAGCCAGCGGGCCCAGGTGCTCTTGAAAGACATGGCCGCAGTCTAGGAGGGCGCGCGCGGCGGCCGGGCCGGCTTGCGGCGAATGGCCGATCGACGCGTATGGATGGTTATTCGACCGATCGGTCGGGAAAAGTGCAGAATGCCGGCATGCCTGCCTGGACCTCCCTAGACCTGGAACGCCGCGCTGACGGCGTCGCCCTGCTGACCATGAACCGGCCCGCCGTGTTCAACGCCTTCGACGAGACGTTGATCGCCGAGCTGGACGCCGCCTTCGAGCTGCTGGGCGGCGACGACTCGGTGCGCGCCGTCGTGCTGGCCGGTGCCGGCAAGCATTTCAGCGCCGGCGCCGACCTGCAATGGATGCAGCGCGCCGCCGCCGCGTCGCAGGACGACAACCTGGCCGACGCGCGCCGCTTCGCGGCCATGCTGGTGCGCATCGCCGAGTGCCCGCGGCCCACGATCGCCCGCGTGCAGGGCGCGGCGCTGGGCGGTGGCGTGGGGCTGGTGGCGGCCTGCGACATGGCCGTCGCGTCCGACGCCGCCAGCTTCTCGGTCAGCGAGGCCCGCATGGGCATCCTGCCGGCCGTCATCGGCCCGCACCTGGTCAACGCGGTGGGCCTGCGCGAGGCGCGCCGGCTGGCGCTGACGGCCAGCCGCATCCCGGCCACCGAGGCGCAGCGCCTGGGCCTGGTGCAGCAGGTGGTGCCGGCCGAGGGCCTGGACGCGGCTATCGACGCCGTCGTCACCGACCTGCTGGCCTGCGGCCCCGCGGCCCAGGCCGAGATCAAGCAGCTGTACGCGCGGCTGGCGCCCGGCCCGGTGACGCCCGATGTGCGCGAGCTGACCGCCCAGACCATTGCCCGCGTGCGCACCACGCCCGAGGCCCGTGAGGGCTTCGCGGCCTTCTTCGGCAAGCGCAAGCCTCACTGGAACTCCCACGAATGACGCTGAACGACTCCCGCATCCTCGTCGTCGGTGCCGGCCTGATGGGCGCCGGCATCGCGCAAGTGGCCGCCCAGGCCGGCCACGCCGTCCGGCTCTACGACAACCGCGCCGGCGCCGCCGCGGCCGCCCGTGACAAGCTGGCCCAGACCCTGGACGGCCTGGTCGCCAAGGGCAAGCTGAGCGCCGAGGCCGCCGCCGCGACGCTGGCGCGCATCACGCCCGCCGACCAGCTGACGGGCGAGGCGGACCTGGTCGTCGAGGCCATCGTCGAGAACCTCGAGATCAAGCGCGCGCTGTTCGCCGAGCTGGAGGCGCTGCTGCCGGCCGAGGCCGTCATCGCGACCAACACCTCGTCCATCTCCGTGACGGCGCTGGCGCGCGGCATGCAGCACCCCGGGCGGCTGGTGGGCATGCATTTCTTCAACCCGGTGCCGCTGATGAAGCTGGTGGAGGTGGTGTCGGGCCTGGGCACGGACCCCGCGGTGGCGCAGGCCGTCTTCGAGCTGGCCGGCCGCTGGGGCAAGACGGCCGTGCACGCGCGCTCCACGCCCGGCTTCATCGTCAATCGCATCGCCCGGCCTTACTACGCCGAGGCGCTGCTGCTGCTGCAGGAGCGCGCGGCCGCGCCCGAGCTCATCGACGCCTGCCTGCGCGCCGCGGGTTTCCGCATGGGCCCCTGCGAGCTGATGGACTTGATCGGCCACGACACCAACTTCGCGGTGACCAGCTCGGTGTTCGCCGCCAACTTCTTCGACCGCCGCTTCACGCCGTCGCTGGTGCAGCAGGAGCTGGTGGACGCCGGCTATTTCGGCCGCAAGAGCGGGCGCGGCTTCTACCGCTATCCGGAAGGGCCGCCGGCGCTGCCGCCGGTGGACATCGCCGTGCCGTCGGCGGTGCGCCTGGCCGTGCACGGCCGCGGCGCGGTGGCGGACCGGCTGTTCGCGGCCCATCCGCATGCCACGCGCGTGCTGGACAGCGACTGGATCGGCCTGGACATCGACGGCCGCCACCTGCGGCTGACCGACGGCCAGCGCGCCGCCGAGCTGCCGCGCGGCACGGCGGTGTTCGACCTGCCGCTGGCGTCGGGGGGTGACATCGCCTACGCGGGTGACACCGACACCGCCGCCTGGCTGACGACGCTGGGCCTGGTGCCGCGCCAAGTCGCCGACGCGCCGGGCCTCATCGTCGCGCGCACCATCGCCATGTTGATCAACGAGGCCGCGGACGCCGTGCAGCAAGGCGTCTGCGACGAGGCCGGCGCCGACGCGGCGATGAAGCTGGGCGTCAACTACCCCGCCGGCCCCTTCGAATGGCTGGCCCGCTGGGACCGCCGCGCCGTCGTCGCGCTGCTGGACCGCCTCGACCAACACCACCGCGGCGAGCGCTACCGCGTGAGCCCCTATCTGAAGTGACTTGAAGTGATCCGCCATGACTGAAGCCTTCATCTGCGACGCGATTCGCACGCCCTTCGGCCGCTACGGCGGCGCGCTGTCCTCCATCCGTGCCGACGACCTCGGCGCGCTGCCGATCAAGGCGCTGATGGCCCGCAACCCCGGCGTGGACTGGGCCCAGGTGGCCGATGTCCTCTACGGCTGCGCCAACCAGGCCGGCGAGGACAACCGCAACGTCGCCCGCATGGCCGCGCTGCTGGCCGGCCTGCCGGTGGACGTGCCGGGCAGCACCATCAACCGCCTGTGCGGCTCGGGCATGGATGCGATAGGCACGGCCGCGCGCGCCATCCGCGCCGGCGAGGCCGGGCTGATGATCGCCGGCGGCGTGGAGAGCATGAGCCGCGCGCCCTTCGTGATGCCCAAGGCCGAGAGCGCGTTCAGCCGCGCCAACGCCGTCTACGACACGACGATAGGCTGGCGCTTCGTCAACAAGCTGATGAAGGCGCAGTACGGCGTGGACTCCATGCCCGAGACGGCCGAGAACGTCGCGACCGACTTCGGCATCCCGCGCGACGCGCAGGACCGCATGGCGCTGGCCTCGCAGCAGAAGGCCCTCGCGGCGCAGCAGCGCGGCTTCTTCGAGCGCGAGATCGTGCCCGTGGACGTGCCGCAGAAGAAGGGCGAGCCGCTGCGCGTGCTGCTGGACGAGCATCCGCGCGCGACCAGCCTGGAGGCGCTGGCCAAGCTCAAGGGCGTCGTGAAGCCGGACGGCAGCGTGACGGCGGGCAATGCCAGCGGCGTCAACGACGGCGCCTGCGCGCTGCTGCTGGCCAGCGAGGCTTCAGCCGCCCGCCATGGCCTCAAGCCCCGCGCCCGCGTGGTCGGCATGGCCACGGCCGGCGTCGCGCCGCGCATCATGGGCATCGGCCCCGCGCCGGCCACGCGCAAGGTGCTGGCACTGACGGGCCTGACGCTGGCGCAGATGGACGTCATCGAGCTGAACGAGGCCTTCGCCGCGCAAGGCCTGGCCGTGCTGCGCGACCTGGGTCTGGCGGACGACGACGCCCGCGTGAACCCCAATGGTGGCGCGATCGCGCTGGGCCATCCGCTGGGCGCCAGCGGCGCGCGCCTCGTGACGACGGCCGTCAACCAGCTGGAAGTGACGGGCGGCCGCTACGCGCTGTGCACCATGTGCATAGGCGTGGGGCAGGGCATCGCCCTGATCGTCGAACGCGTCTGAGTTTGCGGGCCGAGCGCCGGGCCGCTCCCTAGCCGGCCCGCGCTGGCGATGTGCTTGCGGCTCGATGCCGCAAGCATCGCCGGCCCCTCGGGGGACCGACCAGACCCGCCCGCGTTCAGCGAGGCGGGACTGGGCGAGGGGCTCCGTTTATTCGAAGAACAGCCTGGAGATGCCCTTCAGGCTGACCAGGTTGCCCGGGTTGCTGGTTTCGTTGAGCACGCCGCTCATGCGCGCCAGCAGGCGCGGGCTCTTCTTGGCGCGCCAGATCAGCAGGTCGGCCAGCCAGGGGTGGGCATTGACGCGGTTGGCGCGCTCATAGAGGTCGAACTTGGGCTTGAGCGCCCTCAGGCCGGCCTCGTACTGCGCGCGCGCGGCGGCATCGTCGTCCGGGTGGGCCAGCAGCGCGTCGGCGGCCAGCATGCCGGTCTCCATCGCCTTGCCTATGCCCTCGCCGGTGAAGGAGTAGGTGGACCCGGCGGCCTCGCCGGTGACCAGCAGCCCGGGCCGCGTCCACTTCGCGCCCTTGAGCGTGCAGCGCAGCGGCGCGCCCTTCAGCCACTGCTCGCCCTCGCCGACCCGTTCGCCGACCCGCATCAGCTCGGCCGCCGGCGCGTACTTGGCGACGAAGGCGTCGAAGATGGCGCGCAGGTTGACGTCCTTCTTCTGGCCCTTGCCGCCCAGGTCCTGGTGGCTGTCGGTCACGCCGACGCCGATGTTGAAGTGGCCGTCCGGCGCCGGGAAGATCCAGCCATAGCCGGGCCGCACGGACTGGTCCCAGACGACTTCGAGCGCCTTGATCTTGCCGACCATCTGCGGCGCCTTCACATAGCCGCGCAGCGCCACGCCGCTGGGCGTGTGGCGTTCGCACATGCCGGCCGCGGTCAGCGCCTTGGGCACGGCGCCCGTCGCGAGCACGACCCAGCGCGCCTGCACCTCGACGAGGGCGTCGCCCTGCCTCAGGCGGGCACCGACGACGCGGCCGTCCTGCTCCAGCGGGGCCTCGAAGCGGGCCTGCTCGAAGCGCGCCCCGGCCTCGCGGGCCGCGCGCAGCAGCAGCGCGTCCAGTTCGCGCCGCGGCAGCACGGCCAGCGAGCCGGGAACGTCGATGCGGCCGCCGCGCGGGCCTATGCAGCCGACATGGCTGACGGGCTGGGCCCGGCGCATCACCTCGTCCAGCAGCCCCAGGCGGGCCAGCGCCTGGTGGGCATCGGGAATGAGGCCGTCGCCGCAGGTCTTGTCGCGGCCGGGCGGGTGCTGGTCGACGAGCAGCACATCGACTCCGGCCTGGGCCAGCAGCCTGGCGCAGGCGCTGCCGGCCGGGCCGGCACCGACGACGAGTGCGGTGCAGCGCAGCGTGGGCGCGGGGCGGGGGTCGGAGGATGGGGGCGTGGCGGTGGTCATGCGGCGGCCGAGAACAAAGAGAGGCCGCAAACAGCCCCCGGGACGCTTCACCCGGCCCGGCTTCAGACCTGTGGCTGGCCGTTGACGGCAGCCGGTGCTGATGCCGGCACGGAAGTCGAGGGGCGCACTGTAGCGGCAAGCGCCCTGCCGGCCTAAGCCGGCAGGGCGGGTGACAGCGCAAAAAAAAGCCAGTCGGCCGGGGCCGACTGGCTTCAACGATGACCGCGGCCGGGCCGCGGAATCGATTGCCTTAGAAACCGTAGGCGGCGCGCACGAACAGCGAACGGCCCATCGGGTCGCTGTAGCGCGGGTCATAGCCACGCTGCGAGCGGGTCGATTGGTTGGAGAACGGCGGATCCTTGTCGAACAGGTTCTTGATGCCGACGGTCAACGACGACAGCTTGTTGAACTTGTAGCTGGCCGACACGTCGACCAGCGTGTACGAGTCCACGTTGCCGTAGAACGACGGGCCGCCCACGACCGTGGTGGGATCGTTCTGGTCGCGGTAGCCGCTCAGGTGACGCAGGCTCACGCGTGCACCCAGGTTGTCCAGCGCCCAGGCGGCGCCCAGGTTGTGCTTCCACTTGAAGACCGGCGAGCCGTCGCTGTAGATGCCGACATTCTCCTTGTACGGATCGCTGGGGTTGGTCTGGTACTGATAGCTGCGGACGTAGGTGCCGTCGTAGGTCAGCGACAGGCCGCCCATGCCGCCCAGCTTCATGCTGTAGCCGGCGGTCAGGTCGATACCGTTGGTCTTGATCTTGCCGATGTTGTCGTTGGTCTGGATGATGTAGCCGATGGCGGGGCTGTTGTTGTCCAGGCCAGAGCAACGGTTCAGCGTGTTCTGCACGGCGATGGGCAGCGTGTTGCAACGCACGAAGTTCGCCGCATACCGATCCGAGTTGGCGATGATGGTGTCCAGCGGCAGCACGCTGATCTGGTCACGCAGCTTGATGTTCCAGTAGTCGATCGAGAAGGTCAGGTCCTTGATCGGCTCGAACGCGGCACCGATGGTGAAGGTCTTGGACTTCTCCGGCTTCAGGTTGGCATTGCCGCCGTTCTGCACCTGGGGCTGCAGGCCGCAGTCACGGCTTTGCACGCCGCCCTTGGACGGGATGGCCTTGCCGGCGGCATCGCACAGCACGGGGTCGTTCTTGGCGCCGGACGAGAAGGTCACCGTCTGCGGGGCGAACAGGTCATCCAGGCCAGGAGCCCGGAAGCCCGTGTTGTAGGAGCCGCGCACCAGGACTTCCTTCATCGGCGTGAAGCGGAAGCCGATCTTGGGGTTGGTGGTGCGGCCAGCGTCCGAGTAGTCGTCGGTACGCAGCGCGACCTGGACCTCGAGGTTCTTCAGCACCGGCAGCAGCATTTCGGCGCCGAAGGCCGTCACCTTGCGGTCGCCACCCTTGTGGTTGGGCGAGCGGCCGGCCGACGGGATGTTGTTGACGACGTCGTCATTGGTGTCGAAGCGGTAGTTCTCCTTGCGGAACTCGCCCGACACCGCCACGGCGGCATTGCCGCCGGCCATCGCGAACAGGTCGCGGCTGGCGCGGAAGTCGATGCCCTTGGTCTCGCCGGAGGCAAAGCCGAACACGCCGCGGCGCTTGGCCTGCTCGAGGACCGCCAGTTCGGCCGCGGTGGCGGCGCGGAACGGGTTCAGGTTGCCGGCGGCGACCTGCTGGCGCACGAAGGGCGCGCTGACATAGCCGTCGGCGGCGGCATCGTTGCCGGTGCTGCGCGACAGCATGGCGCCCAGCCGGTAGTCCCAGTTGGCGACGACGCCGCTCAGGTCGATGACGGCGCGCTTGGCCGCGGAGTTGGACTCATTGGTGCGCGAGCCGGCCGGCACCATGCGCCAGCCGACGTTGATCGGCTTGGTGGTGTCCAGGTTGGGGATGCCGGTCGGGTAGGCCGGGTTGCCCGGGTTGATCGTGATGCCGCTGACCGGGTCCGGAGCGATGCGCGAGATGTTCTTGTTCTCGGTGGCCAGGCCTTCCATCGTCAGCACATGGCCATCGGCGACCTGGATCGCGAGGCGGCCGGCGACGGTGTTCTGCTTGGTGTCGGGAATGATGTCGATGGTGGAGCTGAAGTCGAACACGCAGGTGTTCGCATTCGTCGGGCTCACGACCGACAGCGGCGGCGCGCAGTTGGGCGCCGTCGGGTTGTAGGAGCGGGTTTCGCGGCCGGTGGGGAAGTCCTTGGAGACCGGGACGATGAAGCTGCCCGAGAAGTTGCCGGGGAAGGTGGTGGCCGAGTTGCCGTTCACGCCGCGGCTGGGGATGATGCCGGTCTTGGCGAACTCGCGGTCCAGCGCGCGGATGCGCTGCTGGCGGCGGCTGTCGAACGAGCCCCAGAAGTTGAACTTGTCCTTCTCCAGGTCGCCGAAGCCGACGGTGACGGAGCCGCCTTCGCGCTTGCCGCCATCCTGGCGGGGCTTGGTCATCTCGGCCACGATCTGGCCGCCGCGGAAGTTGGACTTGGTGATGAAGTTGATGACGCCGCCGATGGCGTCCGTGCCGTACACGGCGGAGGCGCCGTCACGCAGCACCTCGACGCGCTCGATGACCGCGAAGGGGATGGAGTTCAGGTCGACGGCGTTGGCGTCGAAGGCGAAGGCCGTCATGCGGCGGCCGTTCAGCAGGATCAGCGTCTTGTTGCTGCCCAGGCCGCGCAGGTTGGCGTAGGAGGCGCCGCCCGTGCCCGAGCCGATGGAGTTGCTGCCGGGGCTGCTGGACTGGCTGGCCGACAGCAGTTCCAGGATGCCTTCCACGCTGGTGACGCCTTGCTGGCGCAGGTCGTCGATCTTCACGACGGTGATGGGCAAAGCGCCTTCGTCCGTGATGGAGCGGCGGATGGCCGAACCGGTGATCTCGACGCGCTCCAGGGTTTGTTGGGCGAAGGCCGGCTGGACGGAAGCGGCCAGGCAGGCCAGCGCCGCGGCGCCGACGGCATGACGTTTGAACATCAATGAACTCCTAACGATCTAGATTGCTTGCCGGTCTGGTGGGCGACAAGGGCTGTATCAGCCCGGCCGTGGTGCCGGGAGAGCGCCGCAGTGTGAGGAAAGTTTGCTGCCCGGATTTCTGGGGTTCGTCCCTATTGAGTGCTCATTGCTGGGAGTGCCGAAGGTTTTTTGGGGCTTCAAGCCCCTGTAACTTCGGGAAACTACCGCCGTCCTAGCTCCGGATTTGTTGTGATGGGGCGACAGCGCGCCTGGGTGTCGAGTTGGCAATCTGACGGGAAAGCAACAGGGACGCCCGGTGCCGCGGGAGCCCGCGGCCTAGGGGTGTCGGGTGGGCAGAAAAAAACCGACAGGCCATTGCCGGCCTGTCGGTCCCAGGAAGGGGGCCGGCCTTGCGGCACGGCCTGCTTGCTTGGAAGCTTAGAAGTTGTAACGAATGCCCACGTAGTAGCGACGGCCGATGGCGTCGTAGGTGCCGGCATCGGTTTCGGTGCCGGTCACGTCGCCCGGCAGGCCCGAGATGATGGGCGGCGCCTTGGTGTTGAACAGGTTGTTCACACCGGCGTAGAACTGGGCCTTGCCCCATTTGTAGCTGCCTTGCAGGTCGAAGTAGACCTTGGCGGCCACCTTGCCCTGCTCCTTGCGGGCCGGCACGATGCAGTTGTCGTCGGCGTCGTACTGGTTGCACATCGAGGCCATGAACTGGTCGTCCAGATAGGCCTTGCCGATGTAGGTCGTGGTGGTGGCCACGGCCCAGGGGCCCGAGCTGTAGTTCAGGTTCAGCATCCAGCGATTGCGCGAGTTGCCCAGCTCGCCCAGCGAGGTGTCCGGCGTGCCATCGTTGGTCGACTTCGTCCAGGCATCCAGCAGGTGCGTCCAGGACAGCTTGGCGGACAGCGTGCCCGGGCCCAGGCGCTCGGCGTAGCTGGCCGTGAAGTCCAGCCCCTTGGCCTTCTGGCCGCCGCTGTTGACCGGCAGGTCATCGATGAACTCCAGCGAGCCGGCGCTGTAGGCGCCGACCTGGGTCGCACGACGCGTGATGAACTGGCAGTAGTACGGGTTGTTGGCCTTGAAGCACTGGTTCAGCGTGTACGAACGGCCCGGGGTGTTGATCGCGTTGTCGATCGTGATGTCGTAGTAGTCGGCCGTGAACGCGAAGTTCTTCAGCAGCGCGATGCTCTTGGGCGTGATGACCAGACCCAGCGTCGTCGACTTGCCCTTCTCGGACTTGAGATTGGGGTTGCCGCCGCCGAAGCCGCTGACGCCCTGCTGGTCGGACTGCACCAGCGTGAACTTGCCGCCGTTGGCCGCCATGTTGGCCACCACGCCCGGATAGGACTTGCAGGCCGTGGCCAGCGGCGAGTTGTCCGAGGACGAGACGTTCTGGCAGGGGTCGATCAGGCCGGTCGGGAAGGTTTGCGAGCGGCCGCCGTACAGGTCGTCGATGTTGGGGGCGCGGGTGGAGACGGCGCTGGTCGCGCGGACGCGGAAGTCGGCGTTGATCGCCCAGTCCAGGTTGGTGTTCCAGCTGTTGGTGTTGCCCACCGTCGAATAGTCGCCACGGCGATAGGCCAGCGTGCCGTCCAGGGTCTTGATCGCCGGCAGGTTCTTCAGCAGCGGGATCCGGGTTTCGATGAAGGCTTCGCGAACCGTGTAGCGGCCGACGGTGTTGGGCAGCGCGTTGCCGCCGTTCATGCCGGTCTGTGTCAGCGCGTCGAAGCTGGTTTCCGACGCCTCCTGGCGCCATTCGAAGCCCGCTGCCAGGCCGATGGGGCCGGCGGGCAGGTCGAAGACCTCGCCCGACACCGAGGCGCCGGCCAGCTTCTGGGTCACCGAGGTGTTCAGGGAGCTCGGGGCGCTGATGTACTTGGAGGCGGCGGCGCTCAGCTTGTTGGCGCCGAAGATGTTGGCCGGCACGCAGCCCTGGGCGCGCGCGATCGGGTCGGCGCAGACCGGGTTGCCGTTGGCGTCCTTGATGACCGTCAGCGACTGCAGGAAGTTCGCCACGTTGACCTGCCCGGTGCCGACCTGGCCTTCACGCGTGAAGCCGTAGCCGGCGTAAGCGTCGTAGCTCCAGGTCTTGCTCAGGTCGCCCTTCAGTCCGCCCAGCGCGCGGAAGGTGTCGCGGTTGGCCGTCTGCGTGCGGTTGGCGATGTCGCTCATCCGGCGCGTGAAGTCGTAGTCCTTCAGGCCGTCGCCGTCGCGGTCGGTCAGCAGGTTGAACAGGGCCGTGGGAATCAGCGGATTCGCGATCTTGACGCCGTTGACCAGCGTCTCGGCCTTGATGTGGCCGCCACCGGGCGTGACGTTGGTGGCCGAGTCCAGCGGGAAGGGCTCCAGCTGGGTATGGGTCTTGGTGTTGGCGTAGGTGCCTTCGAAGTAGAGGTTGTGCGACTCGCTCAGCGCGTAATCGCCCTTGGTCGCCATCAGCACGCGATCGGTCGGGATCGCGATGGTGCGCAGCGCGCTGCGGTTGTAGCCGGTGGCACCCACGCCGTCGCCTGCGGGGCCGTTCTGCGACCAGGGGATCACGTTGCCATTGGCGTCGAAGGTCCGGTTGCCGCCGCCGAAGAAGAAGCGGCCCTGCGGCGCAATGCCCGAATAGTTGGTGCGGAACGCCTTGAAGATGTCGTCGGCCAGGCCGGTCTTGAAGGCGGCCACGGAACCCTGGTCGACGGCGGACGCCTCGCGATCCTTGGAGAACACCGCGCCCTGCTTGCTGACGGCGAAGTGGGCCATGATGTTGCCCTTGCCGTCGCCGGAATTGGTGCCGGCGGTGATGCTGAACTTCTTCAGCGTGTCGTCGCTCTTCCAGCTTTCGCCGTAGGACGCGTCCAGGTTCACGCCCTGGAAGCCGCGCTTCAGGATGATGTTGACCACACCCGCCACGGCGTCCGAACCGTAGGTGGAGGAGGCGCCACCGGTCATGATCTCGACGCGCTCGATGAAGTCGGTCGGGATGGTGTTCAGGTCGACGGCCATGTTGCCGGGAACGCCCGACACATAGCGGTGACCGTTGACCAGCACCAGGGTGCGGTTGATGCCCAGATTGCGCAGGTCCACCGTGGAGACGCCGGCGCTGGACGTCGAGAAGTTGGAGTTCGTGCGGCTGATGGAGGGCGTGCCGAACGTCGGGTTCTTCAGCAGCAGATCCTGCAGATTGGTGACGCCCGAGGCCTTGATGTCGGCGGCCGTCATCACCTGGATGGGGGCGGCCGACTCGGCGTTGACGGACAGGATGCGGCTGCCCGTGACTTCGACGCGTTCCAGCTGTTGCTGTTGGGCCAGCGCCGGCAGTGCCGCGGCGGCCAGGCAGGCCAGGGCGGCAGTGCTCATTGCATTTCGTTTGAACATATGAAGACTCCAGAAAGATCGATCACCCGCCCGGCATGGCGGCCAAGGCTTGGCTTGACGCGACGTTGCCGCAGCAAAGAGTGCTGGAGTCTCAGTGATGTGCCTGCAGGCCCGCCCTGGGTTCGCCCTAATTGAGTCGTGCGGGGGGCTTCAGCGCTGCGAAAGCTAAGAGACAGTTTGGGCGGCGCCCCTCTCCCCCCTAGCTTCGCATTGTTGCGCTGCGGCAACGACAACCTGCGGGACTGAGCCGAGGAAGGGCGCGCGGCTAGGCGCCGAAAGACGATCTCCGTCGGGGGGCTCAGGCCGCCTTCACCTTCAGCCGCCAGGCATGCAGCAGCGGCTCGGTGTAGCCGCTGGGCTGGGCCTCGCCCTTGAAGACCAGGTCCAGCGCCGCCTGCATGGCCGCGCCCTGCGGGTGGGCGGCGAGCGAGACGTAGGCCGGGTCGCCGGCGTTCTGGCCGTCCACCACCCGGGCCATGCGGGCGAAGGTCTCGCGCACCTGCTCGGCCGTGACGACGCCATGGCGCAGCCAGTTGGCGATGTGCTGGCTGCTGATGCGCAGCGTCGCGCGGTCCTCCATCAGGCCGACGCCGTTGATATCGGGCACCTTGGAGCAGCCCACGCCCTGGTCCACCCAGCGCACCACATAGCCCAGGATGCCCTGCACGTTGTTGTCCAGCTCCTGCTGGCGCTGCTCGGGCGTCCAGTCGGCCGTGGGGGCCACGGGGATGGTCAGCAGCGCGTTCAGCAGGCCCTCGCGCTCGGCGGCGAGGTCCACCTTCTCCAGCTCCCGCTGCACGGCGGCGACGTCGACCTGGTGGTAGTGCAGCGCATGCAGCGTCGCGGCGGTGGGCGAGGGCACCCAGGCGGTGTTGGCGCCGGCCTTGGGGTGGGCGATCTTCTGCTCCAGCATCGCGGCCATCAGGTCGGGCATGGCCCACATGCCCTTGCCGATCTGGGCGCGGCCGCGCAGGCCGCAGGCCAGGCCGGTCAGCACGTTGCTGCGCTCGTAGGCCTGGATCCAGGGCGTGGTCTTCATGTCACCCTTGCGCAGCATGGGGCCGGCGCGCATGGTGGTGTGCATCTCGTCGCCGGTGCGGTCCAGGAAGCCGGTGTTGATGAAGGCGACGCGGCTGGCCGCCGCGGCGATGCAGGCCTGCAGGTTGACCGAGGTGCGGCGCTCCTCGTCCATGATGCCCAGCTTGACCGTGCTGTCCGGCAGGCCCAGCAGCCGCTCCACGCGCGTGAACAGCTCGGCGGCAAAGGCCACCTCGGCCGGGCCGTGCATCTTGGGCTTGACGATGTAGACCGAGCCGGTGCGGCTATTTTTCAGACCTTCGCGGCGTTTCAGGTCATGCATCGCGATCGTCGTCGTGATGACGGCGTCCATGATGCCCTCGGGGATCTCGCTGCCGTCCTCCAGCAGGATGGCCGGATTGGTCATCAAGTGGCCCACATTGCGCACGAACATCAGCGAACGGCCGTGCAGCGTCACGGCGCCGCTGCCGTCGGGCGCCGTGTAGACGCGATCGGCATTGAGGCGCCGCGTGAAGGTCTTGCCGCCCTTGGCGACCTCCTCGGTCAGCGTGCCCTGCTGGATGCCCAGCCAGTTGCGGTAGGCCAGCAGCTTGTCCTCGGCGTCGACAGCGGCGACGGAGTCCTCCAGGTCCAGGATGGTGGACAGCGCCGCTTCCAGCACCACGTCCGCCACGCCCGCCGCGTCGCTCTTGCCGATGGGGGTGGAGCGGTCGATGCGGATGTCCAGATGCAGGCCGTGGTGCACCAGCAGCACGCTACTGGGTGCGGCGGCGTCGCCCTGGTAGCCGGCGAACGCGGCCGGGTCCTTCAGGCCGGTGCTGGCGCCCGAGGCCAGCGCCACGACCAGCCGGCCGCCGTCCACCCGGTAGCCGGTCGCGTCGGCATGCGAGCCCGAGGCCAGCGGCGCGGCCTGGTCCAGCACCTGGCGGGCAAAGGCGATGACCTTGGCACCGCGCACCGGGTTGTAGCTGCCGCCGCGCGTGGCGCCGTCGGTCTCGGGGATGGCGTCGGTGCCGTAGAGGGCGTCGTACAGCGAACCCCAGCGCGCGTTTGCGGCGTTCAGTGCGTAGCGGGCGTTCAGGATGGGCACCACCAGCTGCGGGCCGGCCTGCAGCGCCAGCTCGGCGTCGACGTTGGCCGTGGTGGCCTGCACCTGGGCCGGGGCCTCGACGAGGTAGCCGATGCGGGTCAGGAAGTCGCGGTAGGCCGGCATGTCCGCGATGGGGCCGGGATGGGCCTCATGCCAGGCGTCCAGCTCGGCCTGCAGGCGGTCGCGCTCGGCCAGCAGCGCGCGGTTGCGCGGCGCCAGCTCATGGGCAATGGCGCTGAAGCCGGCCCAGAAGGCGTCGGCCTGCACACCGGTACCGGGCAGCACCTCGGCGGCGATGAACTGGGCCAGATCGGCATCGACCTGCAGGCGGTGGAGGGTGGTGCGTGGCATGGGGGACTCCGACGGGAACAGATGCCGTCAATCTAGCCCCGACGCGGGTCGGGATTCGCTGCGGGGCTTGTCATTCATCTGTGACAAAAACGCAAAGATACCTGGTGAAACCGATGGATTTGCATTGGTGGCCAGCACAATTCGGCCATGGACAAGCTCAAGCAGATGGAGTCCTTCGTGCTCGTCGCGGCCAAGGGGAGCCTGACGGCCGCCGCCCAGGCCGCAGGCGTGGCGCCGGCCGTCATGGGCCGGCGGCTGGATGCGCTGGAGACGCGGCTGGGCGTCAAGCTGATGCTGCGCACCACGCGGCGGCTGACGCTGACGCCCGAGGGCCAGTCCTTCCTGGAGGACTGCCAGCGCCTCGTCGCCGCACTGGCCGATGCCGAGGCCGCCGTCAGCGCGGGCGGGCTGAAGGCCAGCGGTCATCTGCGCGTGACGGCGCCGGCCGGCTTCGGCCGCCGCCATGTCGCGCCGCTGGTGCCGGACTTCCTGGCCGAGCATGCGGAGCTGAGCCTGTCGCTCAACCTCAGCGACCGCGTCGTCGACATCGTGCACGAGGGCTTCGACTGCGCGGTGCGCGTGGGCGACCTGCCGGACTCCAGCCTCGTCAGCACGCGGCTGGCCGACAACCGGCGGCTGTGCGTCGCCGCACCCGCCTACCTGAGGCGGGCCGGCGCGCCCAGGCATCCCGACGAGCTGGGCCGCCATGCCTGCCTGACGCTGAGCTCCGAGGCCAGCCAGACGCGCGGCTGGGCCTTCCAGATCGATGGCGCCGTGCACCATCTGCGCCCGGTGGGGCGGCTGGACTGCAGCGACGGCCAGGTGCTGCACGACTGGTGCGTGGCCGGGCTGGGCATCGCCTGGCGCAGCACCTGGGAGGTGGAGGCCGACCTCGCCGCGGGGCGCCTGGTCAGCGTGCTGGACGAGTTCGCCGCGCCGCCCAACGGCATCTACGCCGTGTTTGCGCAGTCCCGCCACCTGCCGCTGCGCACGCGGCTGTGGGTGGAGCATCTGCGCGCCCATTACGGGCGGGCGGACTATTGGCGGAGCTAGCCTGTATGCAGGGGAAACCCTCATCAGGCATGGGGGTTTGCAAGGGTATTCCCTGATGCTGCTGCCGGGGCGCAGGCCTCTGATGCCTTTTCGCCTCGACGTCTGCATCCTCGACGAGGGAGCGGCGCCCGGCGTCTGCCGTGGCGGGCCCAGCGATACCCACCGTCCACGGCCCCGTGCAACGGGCGTCGCAGACGAGGATCGGAGTGTCCCCATGAAGACGACCTGGTTTCGAGAGCGGACCGCGCCGCGGCGCACCCTGCTGGCGGCGGTGGCGATGGCCGTGCCGCTGGTCGCTGCAGCGGCGCAGGGCAGTGAATGGAGCAATGCGGGGGGCGACCGCCAGAACACGCGCAGCCAGCCGTCCGAGCGCCGGCTCGGCATCGGCAACGTCGACAAGCTGACCGTCAAATGGGCGCTGGTGACGGCCGGCGACGTGTCCGCCACACCCGCCGTCGACGCCGACACCGTCTATGTCCCTGACTGGGCGGGCTGGCTGTATGCCGTCAACCGCAGCAACGGCAGCGTCCGCTGGCAGGTCTATCTGCCCACGGTGACGGGCATTCCGCGCGACAAGGCGCGCGCCACGCCGGCGCTCAGCGATGACAAGGTCGTCATCGGCACCCAGGGTTCCATCTTGTCGGGCGGCGGCCCGGGGGCTCGTGTGCTGGCCTTCGACAAGGCCACCGGCGCCCTGGTCTGGAGCACCCAGGCCGACCCGCACATTGCGGCCATCATTACGCAGTCGGCCACCATCCATGGCGACCAGGTGTTCGTCGGCGTGGCCTCGCAGGAGGAGGCGTTGGCCGCCTTCGTACCGGGCTACCAACTGTCCTTCCGCGGCAGCCTGTTGGCCCTGGATCTGAAGACGGGTGCCATCCGCTGGAAGACGATGACGGCGCCGCCCGGCTACACCGGTAACGCGGTCTGGGGAAGCTCGCCGGCCATCGATACCCAGCGTGGCGCCGTCTATGTGGCGACGGGCAACAACTATTCGGTGCCGCCGCCCGTGCTGGCCTGCGTCGCCGCGGCCGGGGCGGATCCCGCAGCCAAGTCCGCCTGCCTGGCGGCGGACGACCATTTCGACAGCGTGCTGGCCGTGGACATGAAGACTGGTGCCATCCGCTGGGCGACGCGGGCCATTCCCTACGACGCCTGGACGGTGGACTGCATCCCCTTCATCGGCGACGGCAGCAACTGTCCCTCGCCGGCTGGTCCCGACTATGACTTCGGTCAGGCTCCCGCGCTGTTCAAGTCCCGGTCCGCCACGGGCCGGACGGTCGACCTGCTGGGCGTCGGCCAGAAGAGCGGCCAGTACTGGGCGCTGAACCCGGACACCGGCGCCGTCCTCTGGGTCACGCAGGCCGGGCCGGGCGGCACTGCCGGCGGCCTGCAATGGGGCTCGGCGACCGATGGTGTGCGTGTTTACACGGCCAATGCCAACAGCAACCAGATCCCCTGGCAGCCGGCGGGGGGCGCGCCAACGACGCGCGGCGCCTGGTTCGGGCTGGATGCCATGACCGGCCAGATGCTGTGGCAGACGATAGACCCGCTGGCTCCAGGAGGCTTCGGCGGCGGCCCGGCCGGGCCGGTGACGACGGCCAATGGCGTCGTCTACGGCTGCTCGCTGGACGCCAGCGGCCGCATGTACGCCCTCAACGGCGCGACCGGCGCCGTCCTATGGAGCTATCCCAGCGGCGGCTCCTGCCTGTCCGGGGCGGCCATCGCGGACGGTACGCTCTACTGGGGCTCGGGCTACAGCAACTTCGGCTTCGGCACGCCGAACCACAAGCTGTACGCCTTCACGGTGCCGGACTGAGGGGCACCTGGCCAAGACGGCCGGCCTGCATGCCGGCTGTCTCTTGTGAGCCGTCGGACAAGCCGCAGGGCTTGTCCTCGGTGCTCACTCAGTCCCCGAACTGGACCTTGCTGCGCTTGGCGGCCCACGCATCGAACTGGCCCGCGTAGACCTCCTCGATGCGGTTGCGCTTGACCTTGAAGGTAGGCGTGATGAAGCCGTTGTCCACGGTCCAGGGCGTCTTGATCAGCACCAGCGTGTCGAGCTGCTCGTGCGGATCCAGGCGGGCGTTGACCTCGTCCAGGTGCCGGGTCAGCTCGGCCTGCAGCCCGGCCGCATCGCTGGTGGCACGCTGCAGGCCCTGCGGCGACAGCATCGCGATGCCCAGCGGCTGACTCAGGTTGGCGCCGGCCACGCAGCAGGCCTCGATGTTGGGGTTCATGCCCAGCCTGTCCTCGATGGGCGCGGGGGCCACGTACTTGCCCTTGCTGGTCTTGAACAAGTCCTTCACGCGGCCGGTGATGCGCACGCAGCCGTCCGGGTCCTGGCTGGCCTTGTCGCCGGTGCGCAGCCAGCCGTCCTCGGTGAAGGTGTCGCGCGTCTGCTCCGGCGCCTTGTAGTAGCCCAGCATCACGGCCGGGCTGCGCATCTGCAGCTCGCCGCTGTCCGGGTCTATGCGCACCTCCACGCCGTCATAGGCCGGGCCCACGGTGCCGCGCTGGTTCTTGCCCGGCACGGTCAGGTGGGACAGGGCCAGGTTCTCGGTCATGCCATAGCCCTCGTTGATGTGCAGGCCCAGCGTGGCATACCACTCCAGCAGCGCCACCGGCATGGGCGCGGCGCCGCCGGCCGCGAAATGGCAGTGGTTCAGGCCCAGGGCCTTGAGCACCTTCCTGCGCACCAGGCCGCCGATGAGGGGCAGGCGCAGCAGCTTGTCCAGCTTGTGCTGCGGCATCTTGGCCTGCACGCCCTGCTGGAACTTGACCCACAGCCGCGGCACGCTGAAGAACACCGTCGGCAGCGCGCGCTGCAGGTCGGCCGCGAAGGTGTCCAGCGACTCGGCGAAATAGACCTTCATGCCGGTGGCCAGCCAGCCATGCTCCACCAGCGTGCGCTCCACCACATGGGCCAGTGGCAGATAGGACAGCATGCGGTCGCGCTCCGTCAGCGGGATGCGCTTAAGGCCCGCGTTCACGGCCCAGGCGAAGGCGCCGAAGTTGTGCATGACGCCCTTGGGCAGGCCGGTGGTGCCCGAGGTGTAGATCAGCGTGCAGAGCTCGTCGGCACCGCGCGTGGGCTCGCCAGGCAGCGGCTCGGTGCGGGCGCAGATGGCGTCCCAGTCCTCGTAGGCCTGCTTCACATCGCCGGGCGACAGCGCATAGCTGGCACCGGGCAGGCCGGCCGGCACGCCGGGCTTCATGCCCTCCCAGCCGTCCAGCTTGCCGATGAAGATGAAACGCGTCTCGCTGTGGGTGAGGATCTGCGTGATGGTCTCGGCCGCCAGCGTCGGGTACAGCGGCACGGAGACATAACCGGCCATCCAGATGGCGAGGTCGCTCATCAGCCACCAGGCGCAGTTCTTGGACAGGATGGCCACCTTGGCATCGGCCGGCCAGCCCTCGGCCGCGCCCCTGGCCTTCAGATAGGCCGCCATGCGGCGCACCTGGTCGCCGATCTGGGCCCAGGTGAAGTCCTTGAGCTGGCCCGCGCCCATGGGTTGCGTCAACGTCACGTCAGAGCCGGCCGTGCGCTCCCAGTGGTAGAGGCGTTGCAGCGCGAGCTGGTCGGTGGCGATGGTGGCCATGCGGTGTCTCCTGGGGTCTTTTTTAGGGAGCCGCAAAGTTAACCGCGCGCCCACGGGCGGCTCCTACGGGAAAACACCTTGCGCCGGGGGGGCTCAGTCCTCTCGGAAGGCCGCCAGCGCCGCGGCGATGTCGGCGTCGCCGGCCTCGCGCTGCACGGGGGCGTCGGCCACCAGGCCTTCGCGCTTGAGCCGCGCCACCCACTGGCCGGCCTCGCGGCCCTGCTCGAAGCCCTGGCTCTGCAGCAGCAGCTCGCCGCCGGCCGACAGCAGCTTGAAGTAGAACTTGCCGTCGGCTTCGCGGTACTGCTTGAAGACGGGCAGGGCGGCTTTCTCGGCTTTGGCGGCGGCGGTCGTCGCCGTGTCCGTGTAGGGCCGCAGGCCGACGGCGGCACGCAGCTGCTTCAGCAGCGGCACGGCGATGGCGCGTGCCTTGGCGGCGCCGGCCTGCAGCGTGGCCTCCAGCTGCTCGGGGTGGGCCATCAGCTCGGCATAGCGCTCGCGCATGGGGCCGATCTGGGCCTCGATCAGCGCGACCAGCTGCTGCTTGGCCTCGCCCCAGGCGAGGCCCTGGCGCAGCGCCGCGCGGAAGGCGGCGCGCTGCTCGGGCGTCGCGAAGGCGTCGTAGATGGTGACCAGCGCCTGGCCCTCGGGATCCTTGGGCTCGCCGGGCAGCCTGGAGTCGGTGACGATGCGCGCCACTGCGTGCTGCAGCGCCGCGCTGCCGCCCTCGAAGAGCGGGATGACGTTGTCATAGCTCTTGCTCATCTTGCGGCCGTCCAGGCCGGGCAGCAGCTCCATCTCGGCGTCCACCTGCGCCTCGGGCAGCGTGAACAGCTCCTGGCCGCGGCCGAACAGGTGGTTGAAGCGCTGGGCGACGTCGCGCGCCATCTCGATGTGCTGGACCTGGTCCTTGCCGACGGGCACCTTGTGCGCGTTGAACATCAGGATGTCGGCCGCCATCAGCACCGGGTAGCTGAACAGGCCCATCGTGACGTTGGCGTCCGGCTCCTCGCCGGCGGCCGTCGCCGCGTCCACCGCGGCCTTGTAGGCGTGCGCCCGGTTCATCAGGCCCTTGGCGGTGACGCAGCTCAGCAGCCAGGTCAGCTCGGGGATCTCGGGGATGTCGCTCTGGCGGTAGAAGGTGACGCGCTCGGGGTCCAGGCCGGCGGCCAGCCAGGTGGCGGCGATGGCGCGGCTGGAGCGGGCGACCCGGTCGGGGTCGTCGCACTTGATCAGCGCGTGGAAGTCGGCCATGAAGAAGAAGCTCTCCACGCCGGGCGCGCGGCTGGCGGCGATGGCGGGGCGGATGGCGCCGACGTAGTTGCCGAGGTGCAGGGTGCCGGTCGTGGTGATGCCGGTCAGGACGCGATGGGACATGTTCAAGCGCAAGCCTAGTTCGGCCTAGATTGTCACCGCTTGCGCGGCGGCGGCGCCGCCACCGAGGCACGCCAGCTGACCGAGATGTCGAACTGCCGCGTCACCGGCAGCGCCAGGCCGTAGCAGCGGTTCAGCAGCCAGTGCAGGCCGGCCAGCGTGACCTCGTGGCTGGGGATGTGCACCGAGGTCAGGCGCGGCGCGGCGAACGCGGCGCTGGGCGAGTCGTCATAGCCCAGCACGGAGACATCGCGCGGCACCGACACGCCGCGCTCCTGGAAATGCGCCAGCAGGCCGATGGCCATCTCGTCGTTGGCGCAGAACACGGCGGTGGGCAGGCGCTTGCGCTGCAGCAGCGCGTCGGCCGCGTCCCAGCCGGCCTGGTTGGAGAAATCGCCGGGCAGGCTCAGCACTTTGGACGGGTCCAGCCCGCGCAGCGCCAGCTCGCCCATGAAGCCGGCCAGGCGGGCGACGTTGTCGGGCGAGGTGCTGGGGCCGGAGACGACGGCGATGTCCTTGTGCTTGTGCTGCAGCAGCGCGCGCGCGGCCTGCACGCCGCCCTGCACGTGGTCGGCCGTGAAGCACTGCTCCTTGATGCGGTCGAAGTGGCGGTTCAGCACGACGACCTGACGGGCCGCGGGGCCCAGCGCCTTCAGGTCCCCGTCCTGCAGCGCGTTGGACAGCACGATGAGGCCGTCGCAGTCGCGGTCCAGCAGGAAGCGCATGCCGTCGTTGGTCTCGACGCGCTCGTCCTCCAGCCCCTCGCCGAAGGCCACCACCATGTGCAGGCCCTGGGTGCGCAGCACCGTGTCGATGACGCGCAGGATGGGCGTGTAGTAGGTGCCGCGCAGGAAGGGGATGTAGACGCCGATCAGCTTGGACGTGCCCGCGCCCAGCGCGCGCGCCGTGTGCGAGGGCCTGAACTTCAGCTGCGCGATGACCTTGCGCACCCGCTCCGCCGTGGCCGGCGCGACGGAACCGTTGCCGCTGATGACGCGCGATGCGGTGCCCACGCCCACGCCGGCCAGCCTCGCCACGTCCTTGATCGTTGCCATTCGTTCCGCGCGTCGCTCTCGTTGGAATCTGCGGGCCGAGCGCCGGGCCGCCCTCGAGCCGGCCCGTCCCGGCTGCCAGCGGCGGATTGAATCACAAGGGGCAGATGGGTTGCGGGTCGGCCGGTTCGGGCAGGGGCTTGCCGTCGGCCTTGGCTTCCTTGCCGCTCAAGCCGCCACCGACGGGCCACCAGGGCCTGGCCTCGCGGACGCTGAACTGGCAGGGGCCGGCCGGCCAGGGGAAGGACAGGCGTCCGCGGAAGCCGGGCCAGGGCCTGCCGTCGGCCGGCGCGACGAGCAGGTCGGCCATGCCCGCGCCCTCGCTGCCGGGCTGCCAGGCGGCGATGAAGGCGTCGCTCTGGTTGGCCAGGTCGTTCACGTACAGCGGCCGGCCGGAGTACAGCAGCGTGACCACCGGCGCACCGCGGCCGGCGACGCGCTGCAGCACCGCCGCGTCCTGCGGATGGCGGCGGCTGTGGCGCAGGTTCTCGGTGATGCGCACATCGCCCTCGCCCTCGGCATAGGGCGTCTCGGCCAGCACGGCGACGACGGCGTCGAAGTCCCTGGGGTCGTGCCGGCTGCCGTCGGCGTCGTAGACCACCCGGGCCTGGCCCAGGCGCTGGCGCAGCGCGGCCAGCAGCGTGGTGCCCTGCGGGTAGTCGGCGTTGGTCGTGTCGCGGCCCTGCCAGGTCACGCTCCAGCCGCCGCTCTGGTGGGCCAGGCTGTCGGCCGCGGCGCCCACCACCAGCAGGCGCGCGCTTGGCTGCAGCGGCAGCAGCCCCGGCCGGTGCTTGAGCAGCACCAGCGATTCGCGCACCGCGCGGCGGGCCAGTTCCGGCGCCTGCAGCGCATCGACGGTGGCGGGCACCGGTGTCGGCATCGCCAGGCTGAACTTCACGCGCAGGATGCGGCGCACCGCGTCGTCGATGCGGGCCATCGGGATGCGACCCTGCTCGACGGCGCGCAGCGTGTTGGCGATGAAGGGCTTCCAGTGGAAGGGCACCATGACGACGTCGATGCCGGCATTGATGGCGGCCGGGCAGTCCTCGGGCGTGCAGCCCGGCAGCTGGCCGATGCCGTCCCAGTCGCTGACGACCAGCCCGTCGAAGGCCAGGCGTTCTTTGAGCACGCCGGTCAGCAGCTGCCGGTTGCCGTGCATCTTGCCGTGCTCGACATAGGCCGCGCTGTCGGTCCAGCTGCTGAACGAGGCCATGACGGTCAGCACGCCGGCATCGAGCGCGCCGAGGTAGCCGGCGCCGTGGACGCGGGCCAGCTCGGCCGGCGTGGCCTGGGCCACGCCCTGGTCGATGCCGCGGCGCGTGCCGCCGTCGGCGACATAGTGCTTGGCCGTCGCGAGCACGCCGCGCCCGTCCTTCAGGCCCTCCTGCAGGCCCTCGACGGCGGCCTGGCCCAGCTGCCGCACCAGCGCCGGATCGGCGCCGTAGCTCTCGTAGGTGCGGCCCCAGCGCACGTCCTGCACGACGGCCAGCGTGGGCGCGAAGGCCCAGTGCAGGCCCGAGGCGCGCACGGCGCGGGCGGTGGCGCGGCCGATGTCGCGCACCAGCTCGGTGTCGCGCGTCGCGCCCAGCGCGATGTTGTGCGGGAACAGCGTCGCGCCGCGCACGTTGTTGTGGCCGTGCACGGCGTCGGTGCCCCAGAGTAGCGGGATGCCCGGCGTGGCCTGCAGGGCCGCGGCCTGGAACTGCTCCGACAGCGCGCGCCACTGTGCCGGCGTGGCCGCGCGGTCCTGCCCGGGCCAGCCGCCGCCGCCGTTCAGCACCGTGCCTATGGCGTGGTCGCGCACCTCGTCCGGCGTGATGGCGCGGATCTCGGGCTGGGTCATCTGGCCGATCTTCTGGCGCAGGCTCAAGCCCTTCAGCGCGGCCTCCACGCGTGCCTCCAGCGCGGCATCGCGCCGGGGCTGGCGGGCCGGCCAGGCCTGCAATACGGCATCGCCGTCGGCCGCGCTCGCGGCGGTGGCCAGCAGCAGCGCGCCGGCGAGCAGGAGGGGAGGGGCTGTGCCTGTCATCGTCATCGTTGGGTTGGGCCGCGACGGTAGGGGTTGAAGCAAAAAAACGTCAACCCCCGGGGCGGCGAGATTGACAGCGCCAGCGCCGCCACCTTAGATTTGCGCCGCGTTTGGAACCGGTTCCATTTTGCGGCGACAACCTCCTGCCTGGCAAGAGGTGGCACCTCCGCATGGCCCCGCCCAGGCAGCGAACAAGATCGAACCAGGAGACCGAGATGCCCCAGCAACCGCCGCGCGCCGTAGCGCGCGTCCCCCTGTCCCTCCGACCCCGTCCCACGCCCGTGGCGGCCGTCTGCGCCGGCCTGCTGAGCGCGCCGCTGCTGGTGCTGGCACAGGCCGCGCCGGCGGCCGAGCAGAAGCTCGACACCGTGACGGTCACGGGCTTCCGCGCCAGCCTGGAGACCTCGATCAGCACCAAGCGCAATGCCGACGCCATCGTCGAGTCCGTGTCGGCCGAGGACATCGGCAAGCTGCCCGACGTGTCCATCGCCGACGCCATCTCGCGCCTGCCGGGCCTGACGACGCAGCGCGTGGCGGGCCGCGCGTCGGTCATCAGCATCCGCGGCATGGCGCCGCGCTATGGCGTGACGCTGCTGAACGGCCGCGAAATCGTCTCCACGGGCGACAACCGCTCGGTGGAATACGACCAGTTCCCGTCGGAGCTGATCAACGCCGCCACCGTCTACAAGACGCCCGACGCCGGCCTGGCGGCGCAAGGCCTGTCGGGCACCGTCAACATGAAGACGCTGCGGCCGCTGGACTTCGGTTCCACCCAGGCCGTCGTCGGCGCGCGCATCGAGCGCAATTCCAACGGCTCGCTGAACCCCGAGATCTCGGGCACCGGCAACCGCGTCAGCGCCTCCTACGTGACGCAGTCGGCCGACCGCAGCTGGGGCGCGGCCGTGGGCTTTGCCCATCTGGACTCACCCAACCAGGAGAAGCATTACAAGAGCTGGTGGTGGGCCAACACCAACGACTGGGGCGCGCCGCTGCCCGGCGTGCCGACCGACGCCGTCGCGCTGCAGGGCTTCGAGCTGGCCGCCGCATCGTCGCGCCAGAAGCGCGACGGCCTGATGGCCGTGCTGGAGTACAAGCCCCACGCCGGCTTCCACAGCACGCTGGACCTGTACTACTCCAGGTTCGACCAGACCGAATCGCGCCGCGCGGTCATGTCCGACATGTCCACCTGGGCCGGCGTGAGCTGGAGCAATGCGCAGACCACGGTGGTCAACGGCGACAAGATCGTCACCAGCGGCGTCGTCAACGGCGCCCGCCCGACGGCGCTGACCACGCTCAACAAGCGCCAGGACGACATCCGTGCCATCGGCTGGAACAACGAGCTGAAGCTGGCGGACTGGAAGCTGGCGGCCGACCTGAGCTGGTCCAAGGCCACGCGCGACGAGCAGAACGCCGAGCTGCAGGCCGGCGCGCTGGTGCCGGTCAGCCTGGGCCAGGTGAGCATCGCCACCGGCGACGGGCTCTCCACCTTTGCGCCGACGTTCGACTTCGCCAACGCGCAGGGCGTCTACCTGGGCGACCCCTCCGGCTGGGGCCGCGACGGCCGCAGCCAGTTCCCGAAGGTGCGCGACGCGATCAAGGCGCTCAAGCTGTCCGCGGGCCGCAGCTTCGACCACTGGCTCAACAGCGTCGAGTTCGGCCTGGACCATTCCGAGCGCGACAAGCACATGAACCGCACGGAGGTGGTCTACAACCTCAAGAACGGCCGCAAGCCCCTGCTGATCCCGGCCGGCCTGCTGCGAACGCCGACCGACCTGACGTTCGCGGGCAGCAACATCCGCATGGTGAACTTCGACGTGCCCAGCGCGCTGAGCCTGTACGACGTCGAGGGCACCGCGCTGGACCAGGCGCCCGGCCGCATCTGGTCGGTGCAGGAGAAGGTGACGGCGGCCTACGGCAAGCTGGGCTTCGAGTGGGAATGGGGGCTGCCCATGCGGGCCAACCTGGGCCTGCGCGTGGTGCATGCGAAGCAGTCCAGCAACGGCATGATCTGGAACGGCAGCGCAAGCCAGCCGTTCGTCGACGGCACCCGCTACACCGACACGCTGCCCAGCCTCAACTTCGCGGCCGACCTGACGCCCAACACCATCCTGCGCTTCGGCGCGGCCAAGGTCATCGCCCGCCCGAACATGGAGGACATGCGCGCCGGCTTCTCGGGCATCAGCCTCAGCGCGACCGCGCCCTACCTGTGGTCGGCCAGCGGCGGCAACCCCAAGCTGGAGCCCTGGCGCGCCGACGCGGTGGACCTGTCCGTCGAGCACTACTTCAGCAAGCGCAGCTACGTCGCGGTGGCGGCCTTCCACAAGAACATCAAGAACTTCGTCTACGGGCAGTCCATCGACTACGACTTCACCGGCTTCCCCAACCCGACGGGGAACCCGCCCACCAGCAACATCGGCACGCTGACGACCCAGGCCAACGGCAACGGCGGCATGATCGCCGGCACCGAGCTGAGCGGCACCCTCGACGGCTCGCTGTTCAGCCCCGCGCTGGACGGCATCGGCATCACGCTGAGCTACTCCGACACGCGCAGCTCGCTGCACGAGGACAACAACCCCGCCAAGCCGCTGGACGGCCTGTCCGGCAAGGCGACCAACTTCACCGTCTACTACGAGCGCCATGGCGTCTCGGCCCGCATCGGCAGCCGCCACCGCTCGCCCTTCGTGACGACGGTGCGCGGCACCTTCGGCGAGAACGTGCCCAGCATGATCTCCGGCGAGACCCTCATCGACGCCCAGCTGGGCTATGCCTTCGAGACCGGCGCCCTCAAGGGCCTGTCGCTGACGCTGCAGGTCAACAACCTGCGCGACCGGCCCTACCGCACGCGGGTGGGCATCTCGACCGGCTCCCAGGATCCCAACGCGACGCTGCCCGAGCGCTACACCACCTATGGCCGCCAGTTCCTGCTGGGCGGAACCTACAAGTTCTGACAACGCCTGTTCCTGAACCCGCGCCGGCCCGGACCCTTCCGCGCCGGCACCCCGCATCCCAAGCATGAGCGCCAACACCGTCCCGACCCGCCAAGACTTCCCCGCCGACTTCCGCTGGGGCGTGTCCACCTCCTCTTTCCAGATCGAAGGCGCCGGCCGCGAGGACGGCAAGGGCGAGTCCATCTGGGACCGCTTCTGCAGCGAACCGGGCCGCATCCGCGACGGCTCCAACGCCCTGGTCGCCTGCGACCATTACCACCGCTGGCCGCAGGACCTCGACCTGGCCAAGCAACTGGGCGTCAACGCCTACCGCTTCTCCGTCGCCTGGCCGCGCATCCTGCCCCAGGGCCGCGGGGCGCCGAATGAGGCCGGGCTGGCCTTCTACGACCGACTGGTGGACGGCATGCTGGAGCGCGGCCTGGACCCCTGGGCCACGCTCTACCACTGGGACCTGCCGCAGGCGCTGCAGGAGCAGGGCGGCTGGACCTCGCGCGACACCGTCGCCGCCTTCCTCGAATACACCGACATCGTCACGCGCCGCCTCGGCGACCGCGTCAAGCACTGGATCACGCACAACGAGCCCTGGTGCTCCTGCATCATGGGCTACTGGGAGGGCGTGCACGCCCCCGGCGGCACCAGCCTGGCCGACGCGATGCAGGCCAGCCACCATGTGCTGCTGTCCCACGGCCAGGCCGTCGGGCTGATACGCCGCAACCTGGCCCAGGCCCAGGTCGGCATCACGCTGAGCCTGCATCCCATCACGGCGGCCTCGCCGCACGCCGCGGACCTCGCCGCCGCGCGGCGCCATGACGGGCTGCGCAACCGCTGGTTCCTGGATCCGCTGTTCGGCCGCGGCTATCCCGAGGACACGCTGGCGCTGCTGGGCCAGGCCGCGCCGCGCGTGCTGCCCGGCGACCTGGACGCCATCGCCACGCCCACCGACTTCCTCGGCGTGAACTACTACTTCCCCGAGGTGGTGGCCGACGATCCCGACGCCCGCCATGGCGGCCTGATGCGCACCCGGCTGGTCGAGCGCGAGGGCGTGGAGCGCACCGGCTTCGGCTGGGAGGTCTCGCCGCAAGGCCTGGTGGACCTGCTGACCCGCATCCAGCGCGACTACGGCCCGGCCGCCATCCAGCTGACCGAGAACGGCTCCACCTTCGAGGATAGGCTGACGCCCGACGGCCGCGTGCACGACAAGGAACGCCTGTCCTATCTGCAGCGCCACCTCGCCGCGCTCAAGCAGGCCATGGACGCCGGCGTGCCCGTCAAGGGCTATTTCGCCTGGAGCCTGCTGGACAACTTCGAGTGGGCCGAGGGCTATCTGCGCCGCTTCGGCCTGGCCTATGTGGACTACGCCACCCAGCAGCGCACGCTCAAGGACAGCGGCCTCTGGTATGGCCGATTCCTGAATGAATGATTAACGATATGGTGGCCGCTTTTCATTGGTGCCGGCCAGTTTCTAAATGAAATATTACAGGGTCGTCCCTCAGGCGCGCCCAGGCTTTGCGGGAGACACTGCCCGCGCCACACCACAAGATCCGGAGACCCGATGAAGTTCAACCGCCATGGCCTGGCCGCCGTCGCGCTCGCCGCCGCGGCCTGCGTCCCCTCCACCGCCTCGGCCCAGCTGAGGGCCGAGGTCATCCACTGGTGGACCTCGGGCGGCGAGTCCGCCGCCGTCAAGACGTTGGCCGAGGCCTACCGCGCCCAGGGCGGCGTCTGGGTGGACACCGCGGTGGCGCTGGGCGAGCAGGCGCGCTCGGTGGCCATCAACCGCATCGCCGGCGGCAACCCGCCGACGGCTGCGCAGTTCAACACGACGCAGCAGTTCCGCGACATCGTCGACCAGGGCCTGCTGAACAACGTCGACGCGGTCGCGCTGCGCGACGGCTGGGACAAGTTCCTGCCCGAGACCGTGCTGCAGGCCATACGCGTCAACGGCCACTACTACGCCGCGCCGGTCAACATCCACAACATGACGTGGTTCTGGTTCTCCAAGGCCGCCTTCAAGAAGGCCGGCATCGCGCAGGAGCCCAGGAGCTTCGACGAGCTCTTCGCCGCGCTGGACAAGCTCAAGGCCGCCGGCCTCGTGCCGCTGGCGCACGGCGGCCAGCCCTGGCAGGACGGCATCGTCTTCACCGCCACGCTGGCCCATTACGGCGGCCGCGAGCTCTACCTCAAGGTCTTCCGCGACCGGGATCCCAAGGCCATCCAGGGCGAGGAGTTCAAGAAGGTGCTGCTCGCCTTCAAGAAGCTGCAGAGCTACACCGACAAGGGCTCGCCGGGACGCAACTGGAACGACGCCACCGCCATGCTGATCAGCGGCCGCGCCGGCGTGCAGATCATGGGCGACTGGGCCAAGGGCGAATTCGCCCAGGCCCGCCAGGAGCCCGGCAAGGATTACGGCTGCACGCCCGGCTTCGGCCCCAAGGCGCCCTACATCATCCAGGGCGACGTGATGGTCTTCCCCAAGACCAGCAAACCCGATCAGATCAAGGCCCAGCAGCTGCTGGCCAGCGTCATCACGCAGCCGGCCACGCAGGTCGCCTTCAGCATCAAGAAGGGTTCCATCCCCATCCGCACCGACGTGGACGTCAGCAAGATGGACCTGTGCGCGCAGATGGGCGTGGCGGCCATGAAGGACAAGTCGCGCCACCTGGCTAACGGCGAGATCTACATCACGCCCGACCAGAACGGCGCGCTGCAGGACGTGCTGACGGCCTACTGGAACCGCAACATCCCGGTCGAGAAGGTCCAGAAGGACATCGTGTCGGCGCTGAGGAACTGAGGATGAAGCGCCGCGGTCTCGCGGCCTGGGGTGCGCTGCTGCCCCTGGCCCTCATCGTCTGCGTCGGCTATGTCGGCACCGTGCTGTGGACGGTGCGCACGTCCATGTCCACGTCGCGGACCTTCCCCAAGGACGACTTCGTCGGCCTGCAGCAGTACGAGCGCCTGCTGGACAACGAGCGTTGGCAGCACGCCATCCACAACCTCGCTGTCTACGGCCTGCTCTACATCGCGGCGGCCATGGTCATCGGCTTCCTGCTGGCCGTCTTCATCGACCAGAAGGTGCGCGGGGAGGGCGCGCTGCGCACGGCCTTCCTCTACCCCTACGCGATGTCCTTCGTCGCGACCGGCCTGGTCTGGCAATGGGTGCTCAACCCCGACAGCGGCCTGCAGAACGCGATGCAGCAGCTGGGTTGGTCCAGCTTCCAGTTCGACTGGATCGTCGACCAGGACATGGTCATCTACACCGTCGTCATCGCCGGCACCTGGCAGGGCGCGGGCCTGGTGATGGCGCTGATGCTGGCCGGCCTGCGCGGCATCGACGAGGAGATCTGGAAGGCCGCGCGGCTGGACGGCAGCCCCGCCTGGCGCGTCTACCTGTCCATCGTGCTGCCCATGATGGGGCCCACGCTGGCCACCGTCTTCACGCTGCTGGCCACCGGCGTCGTCAAGGTCTTCGACACCGTCGTCGCGATGACCCAGGGCGGCCCCGGCACGGCCAGCGACGTGCCGGCCAAATTCATCATGGACCACCTGTTCGGCCGCGCCAACCTGGCGCTGGCCTCGGCCGGCGCGGTGATGCTGCTGATCACGGTGCTGGCGCTGGTGGCGCCGCTGGCCTATGTGCGCAGCCGCCAGAAGGCGCAGGGAGGCCACGCATGAAGCGCAAGTCCACCGGGATGTGGGCGCGGCTGGGCGTCTATGCCTTCCTGATCTTCGCCGCGGCCTTCTTCCTGCTGCCGCTGTACGTGATGCTGACGACCTCGTTCAAGAGCATGGACGAGATCCGCCTGGGCCAGATCTTCGCGCTGCCGTCCGCGCCGACCTTCGACGCCTGGCGGGCCGCCTGGAGCGAGGCCTGCACGGGCGTCAGCTGCGAGGGCGTGCGCGGCGGCTTCTGGAACTCGGTCGCCATCGCCGTGCCCTCCGTCGTGCTGCCCATCCTGCTGGGCGCCATCAACGGCTATGCGCTGTCCTGGTGGAAGCCGCGCGGCGGCGAGTGGCTGTTCGGCATCCTGATGCTGGGCGCCTTCATCCCCATCCAGGTCATGATCTACCCGCTCGTCAAGCTGGAGGCGGCGCTGGGCATCTACAGCAGCCTGCCCGGCATCGTGGTGGTGCACATCGTGTTCGCCATGCCCATCATGACGCTGCTGTTCCGCAACTACTACGCCAGCCTGCCGGCCGAGCTGTTCAAGGCCGCGCGGGTGGACGGCGGCGGCTTCTGGCCCATCTTCGGCCGGCTGGTCCTGCCCATGTCGGGGCCCATGCTCATCGTCGCGGCCATCATGCAGATCACCGGGGTCTGGAACGACTACATCCTGGGCCTGACCTTCGCGGGCCGCGACCATCTGCCGATGACGGTGCAGCTCAACAACGTCATCAACACGACCACTGGCGAGCGCCTCTACAACCTCAACATGGCGGCCACCATCCTGACGTCGGCCGTGCCGCTGCTGGTCTACCTGATCTCCGGCCGCTGGTTCGTGCGCGGCATCGCGGCCGGCGCCGTGAAGTGATCCACCTCTCTCCCCCCGACAGACCATGAAGACCCTGCTCCTGACACTGACGGCCGCGCTCGCCGGCCTGGCCAACGCCGCGCCGGTGCAGGCCTTCCTGACCACGGCCGACCAGCAGCGGCTGCTGTCGCCCAGCGCGGTCGGCGCGCCGGCGGCCGGCCCCGTCATCCGCATCGATACGCAGCGCCGGCACCAGCGCATGGCCGGCTTCGGCGCCGCCATCACGGAGGGCTCGGCCTGGCTGATGCGTCACGGCATGAGCCAGCCGCAGCGCGATGCGCTGATGCGCGAGCTGTTCACCCGCGAGGGCGGCGGCCTGGGCTTCGAGCTCACAAGGCTGACGATCGGCGCGTCGGACTTCTCGCGTCGCCACTACAGCCTGGACGACATGCCGCCGGGCCAGACCGACCCGGAGCTCGAGCATTTCTCGCTGGCGCCCGAGCGCGAGGACGTGATCCCCGCCGTCCGGCAGGCGCTGGCGCTCAACCCCCGGCTGCTCGTCATGGCCTCGCCCTGGAGCGCGCCGGGCTGGATGAAGACCACCGACAGCCTGGTGCAGGGCCAGCTCAAGCCCGAGCACTACGGCAGCTTCGCGAAGTACATGGTGCGCTACGTCGAAGGGATGAAGGCCGAGGGCGTGCCCATCTTCGCGCTGACGCTGCAGAACGAGCCCCATTTCGAGCCCGGCGACTATCCCGGCATGCGCATGCCGCCCGCGACGCGCGCCGCCGTCGTCGGCCAGCACCTGGGCCCGCTGCTGAAGGCCAGGGGCATGCAGACGCAGATCCTGGAGTGGGACCACAACTGGGACGAGCCCTGGAGCCCCATGGCCATGCTGGCCGACCCGACGGCGCGCCAGTACGTGTCCGGCGTGGCCTGGCACTGCTATGCGGGCGATGTGTCGGCGCAGTCGCAGGTGGCGCAGCATTTCCCCGAGCTGGACGTCTGGTTCACCGAATGCTCCGGCGGCGAGTGGAAGCCGCAGTGGCACGAGACCCTGCCCTGGATGATGCGCAACCTCATCATCGGCAGCACCCGCCACGGCGCGCGCGGCGTGCTGATGTGGAACCTCGCCCTGGACCCGCAGCACGGCCCGCACCTGGGCGGCTGCCGGGACTGCCGCGGCGTCGTCACCATAGACCCCAAGGACGGCAGCGTCACGCGCAACATCGAGTACTACGCCTTCGGCCATGCCAGCCGCTTCGTGCGGCAGGGCGCGCACCGCGTGGACTCCGAGGGCGGCGCCGCGGGCCTGGACCATGTCGCCTTCAGCAACCCCGACGGCGGCACCGTCCTCATCGTCAGCAACTCCGCCGCCCAGCCGCGCCGCTTCACGGTGCAGGCGCCGGGCCGGCGCTTCGGCTACGAGCTGCCGGCCAGCGGCGTCGTCACCTTCAGCTGGTGATGCGTGCCGCCCTGATCGCGGCCCTGCTGGCCGCCTCCACCGCTGCGCAGGCGCTGGAGCTGGCCGGCGTGTTTGCCGACCACATGGTGCTGCAGCGCGACGCGCCGTTGCGCATCTGGGGCCGCGCCGAGCCGGGCCAGTCGGTGCGCGTGGAGCTGGCCGGCCGCAGCGCGCAAGCCCTGACGGATCGCGATGGCCGCTGGCGGGCGGAGCTGGCGCCGCTGCGGGCCGGCGGGCCGCACCGGCTGCAGGTCAGTGCCGGGCCTGAACGGCTGCGGCTGGACGACGTGTTGATCGGCGATGTCTGGATCGCCGCCGGCCAGTCCAACATGGAATGGCGGCTGGCCGATGCCCACGATGCGGCCGCCGAGATCGCCGCGGCCGGCGCGCATGCGCAGATCCGCCACGCCAAGATGCCGCACCGCGTCAGCCTGCAGCCGCAGCAGGACGCGCCGCCGCTGTGCTGGGATGTCGCCGGCCCGGCGACGGCCGGCGACTTCAGTGCCGTGGCCTGGCATTTCGCGCGCCGCGTGCAGGCCGACGTCAAAGTCCCCATCGGCATCCTCAACCTCAGCTGGGGCGGCACCCATGTCGAGACCTGGACCAGCCCGCGCGCCGCGGCGGCGGACCCGGAGCTGGCCGCCACGGTGCGCGCCATGCCCGCCGACACGGCCGCCTTCGTGCAGCGCCGCCGCGACCGGCTGCTGGAGCGCGTGCGCCGCTTCCAGGGCGGCGAACCGGGCGACATCGCCGGTGCCGACCCCCGGCTGGACGACCGCGCCTGGCCCACGCTGAACGCGCCCCAGGCCTGGGAGGCGCAAGGCCTGCCGGGCCTGGACGGCCGGGTCTGGCTGCGCCGCCACGTCAGGCTGACGGCGGCCGAGGCGGCGGGCGCGGCGACGCTGCACCTGGGCCTCGTGGACGACTGCGACGAGAGCTTCGTCAACGGCCAGCCCGTCGGCCAGACCTGCGGCTGGGACCGGCCGCGCGTCTATGCGCTGCCGGCCGGCCTGCTGCGCGAGGGCGACAACCTCGTCGCCCTGCGCGTGACCGACACCGGCGGCGACGGCGGCTTCCATGGCGCGGCGGCCCTGCTGCGCCTCGAGACGGCGGCCGGCACGCTGCCGCTGGCTGGTCCCTGGCAGGCCCGCGTCGAGTCGCTGCAGCCGGTGCAGGAGCCCGGCCCCAACGACCTGCCCGGCCTGCTGTTCAACGGCATGGTGAGCCCTTTCACGCCCTTCGCGGCGCGCGGCGTCATCTGGTACCAGGGCGAGACGAACGCACCGCGCGCGGCCCGCTATGCCCAGGCCTTTCCCCGCCTCATCGAGGACTGGCGGTCGCAATGGCGCGAGCAGGGCCTGCGTGGCCCGCTGCCGTTCTACTTCGTGCAGCTGTCCTCCTACGGCCCGCGCCCGCCGCTGCCCGAGGGCAGCGCCTTCGCCGAGCTGCGCGACGCCCAGCGCCAGGCGCTGGCCCTGCCGGCCACCGGCATGGCCGTCAGCATCGACGTGGGCGATGCCGACGACATCCATCCGCGCGACAAGCGCACGGTGGGCGAGCGCCTGGCCCGCATCGCGCTGGCCCAGGCCTACGGCCGGCGCCTGCCGTTCAAGGGCCCGACGCTGCAGGCCAGCCGCCTGCAGCCCGGCGGCCGCTTCGAGCTGAGCTTCGGCGACGTGGCGGGCGGCCTGGCCATGCGCGGCGGCGGCCCGCTGCTGGGCTTCGCCGTTGCAGGGGCCGACCAGCGCTTCGTGCCGGCCCGGGCGGAGATCGTCGGCCGCGACCGCGTGCGCGTCTGGAGCGACGCCGTGCCGCGGCCCGTCGCCGTGCGCTACGCCTGGGCCGACACGCCGCTGCAGGCCAACCTCGTCGACGGCGCCGGCCTGCCGGCCTCGCCCTGGCGCAGCGACCGGTGGCCGTTGGTCACGCGTGACATCCGTCCGGAGTTCTGACGACAAGGCCGCGACGCGCCTCACCGTCCGCCGGGTCGGCTCGCTAGGATGCGGCGATGACCGGCATCCTCCTGATCAGCAGCAGTCTGATCGCCATGCTGGGCCTGGCGCTGCTGGTGCTGGCCCGGCTGGAGCCCGGCCATCCCCACATCCGCGATTGGGGCTGGAGCCATATGCTGCTGGCCGCCGGGCTGGCGCTGGGCGTGGCCCTGGTGCCCGTCGACACCCAGTCGCTGCGCTACAAGCTGCAGGCCACCGTCGCGACGGTCTGCATCATCGCGTCGCTGGCGCTGCAGCTGGCCGGCGCCGCGCATTACAGCGGCCGCCCCTGGCGCTGGCGGCGCAATGCGCCGCTGTTCGCGGCCCTGCTGGGCGTCATCCTCGCGCTGGCGCTGCTGAAGCAGCAGTTCGCCATCATCGCGGCGGCGTTGATCCTGACGGGCGGCGCCTGGCTGGCGGCGGCCTGGCTGTGGCGCGGCGGCGCGCGCGGCGAGCGCCTGGTCGCGGCCTGCTTCGTCGCCTCGGGCCTGGTGCATCTCAGCGGCCCGGTGCTGGACCCGCTGGCCCGCTCCTCGCTGACGCATTTCTTCGGTACCTATGTGCAGATGGGGCTGGCGCTGGCGCTGATGCTGCTGTCGGTGCGCCGGGCCCACCAGGAGAAGGAGCGTTCCAACGCCAGGCTGCGCCAGCTCTACGAGCGCTCCATGCAAGGCCTGGCGGTGCTGCGCGACGGCCGCACGCTCTACGCGAATCCGGCCGCGCTGACGATGTTCGGCTTCGACCATGTCGGCGGCGAGCTGGACACCTACCGCATGATGGCGCCGGCCGATGTCGGCGCCGCGCGGGAGCGCTACGAGCGCCTGATGCAGGACCGCACCGGCTTCATCGCCTGGGAGGGCGAGCGCTATCGGCGCGACGGCAGCCTCATCTATGTGCGCGGCAGCTCCAGCTACACCGAATGGGAGGGCGGCCCGGCCGTGCTGGTGCTGATGCTGGACGACACCGAACGCCATCGCGCCACCGAGGCCTTGCGCCGCCAGGCCCTGCACGACGAGCTGACCGACCTGCCCAACCGCCATGCCGCGCTGGCCCGCCTGGCCGAGCTGACGGCGCCCGGCAGCCCGGGCTTCGCGCTGCTGTCGGCCGACCTGGACCGCTTCCAGCTCGTCAACGAAAGCCTGGGCCATGAAACGGGCGACGCCTTGCTGCAGGCCATCGCCGCTCGGCTGCGCGAGGCGCAGCCGAGCGGCGCCCTGGTCGCGCGCCTGGGCGAGGACCAGTTCCTGCTGCTGCAGCCGGGCGTGGACGACGAGGCGGCCGCGCTGCTGGCCGGCCAGCGCCTGCTGGCGCTGATGAACGCGCCCTTCGTCGTCGGCCACCGCGCGCTCTATGTGCACCTGTCGGTGGGCATCGCGCGCTTCCCGGCCCATGGCCCGGACGGCGCGGCCCTGCTGCGCGCCGCCGACGTGGCCATGCACCGGGCCAAGCAGCTGGCCGGCGCCGCCGTCGTCGCCTACCAGCCCGGCATGGCGGCGGGCGCGGGTGGCCTGCTGGAGATCGAGCAGGCGCTGGCCGCTGCCATCGAGCGCGAGGAGTTCCAGCTGGACTACCAGCCCAAGTTCGCGGCCGGCACGCGGCGGCTGGCCGGCTTCGAGGCCTTGGTGCGCTGGCAGCGGCCCGGCCGCGGCCGCATCAGCCCGCTCGACTTCATCCCCGCGGCCGAGCGCACCGGCCAGATCGTGCCGCTGGGCGCCCTGATCCTGCGCCAGGCCGCGCGGCAGCTGCGCGCCTGGGCACAGCAAGGCCTGGCCCTGGTACCGGTGGCGGTCAACGTGTCGCCGCTGCAGTTCGAGGATGGCGGCTTCGCCGACTGGCTGCTGGCCCTGGTGCAGGCCCATGGCGTGGACCCGGCGCTGATCGAGGTCGAGATCACCGAGACCGCCGCGATGACGCACATGGACCGCGTGCTGCCCCAGCTGGCGCGGTTGCGCGAGGCAGGCGTGGGCGTGGCCTTCGACGACTTCGGCACCGGCCAGAGCTCGCTGACGCTGCTGCGCCGCCTGCCCATCACGACGCTCAAGCTGGACCGCAGCATGGTCGAGCCGCTGCCCGAGCCTTCCGCCGGCGCCGTCGTGCGCGCGGCCTGCGTGGTGGCCGAGGCGCTGGGCCTGGCCGTGGTGGCGGAGGGCGTGGAGACCGAGGCCCAGGCGGCCGAGGTCGAGCGGCTGGGCTGCACGCAGCTGCAGGGCTGGCTGCTGTCCAGGCCGCTGCAGGTGGAGGCCGCGGGCGCCTTGCTGGGCGCGGCGTCAGCAGCCGATTAGCGGGCCGTCAGCGGGCCATCAACTCGCCCATGCGCACGGCGCCGCCGGGCTGCCAGGCCGGGTTGAACTGCAGCCCGCTGTTCTCGAACAGCATGACCACGGTGGAGCCCAGCAGGAAGCGGCCCATCTCGTCGCCCCGGGCCAGCTCGACCTCGCCGGGGGCGTAGTCCCAGTCGCGCACCGGGCCGCTGCGCTTGATCCGGCCCTGCCAGACCGTCGCCATGCTGCCGACGATGGTGGCGCCCACCAGCACCAGCACCCAGCGGCCCAGCGTGTCGTCGTCGAACACGCAGACCACGCGCTCGTTGCGCGCGAACAGGCCCGGCACGCCGCGCGCCGTCGTCGGGTTCACCGAGAACAGCTCGCCCGGCACATGCACCATGCGCACCAGCCGCCCGGCGGCCGGCATGTGGATGCGGTGGTAGTCCTTGGGGCTGAGGTAGAGGTTGGCGAACAGGCCGTCCTGGAAGCGCTCGGCGAGCTCGGCATCGCCGCCCACCAGGGCCGTCGTCGTGAAGCTCCGGCCCTTGGCCTGGTAGATCTGCTCGCCCTGGATGCGACCCACCTGGCTGATGGCGCCATCCACCGGGCAGATCAGCGGCGCGTCCGCCAGCGGCCGCGCGCCGGGCCTGAGGGCGCGGGTGAAGAAGTCGTTGAAGGTCTTGTAGGCGGTGATGTCAGGCTCGGCCGCCTCGGCCATGTTGACGCCGTAGCGCGCGACGAAGCGCCGTATCGTCGCCGTCGTCAGCCTGCCCAGGGGCTTGGACGCGCAATGCCCGGCCAGGCGCGTCAGCGCCAGCTTGGGCATCAGGTATTGGGGCAGGACTTTGAGACGGTCGGACATGGCATGGGGGCCGTGGAGGGTCGCGGATTCTAGGAGCGCACCCCCGGTGGCAGGACTAGGGTCAGCGCGGACAATCCGGGGCGATGTCTCTGCTTCACAGCTCTTTCTACCGCTTCACGCCGCTGGCCGACCCCGACGCCCTCGCCGCCTGGCTGCGCGAGCGCGGCGCTGCGTGCGGCCTGGGCGGCGTCGTGCTGGTGGCCCGGGAAGGCCTGAGCGCGGCCATCGCGGGCGAGGCCGACGCGGTCCGGGCCTTCGAGTCCGAACTGCAGGCCAGTCCGGGCTTCGCCGGCCTGCACTTCAAGCACAACGTCTGCGAGCGCCGGCCCTTCAGCCGCTTCAAGGTCAGCGTCAAGCGCGAGATCGTCGCCTTCGGCGTGCCCGGCGTCAGCGGTCAGGCCGCGGCCGACACCCATGTCAGCCCGCAGCGCTGGCGCGAGCTGCTGGACGAGCCCGACACCGTGGTGCTGGACAACCGCAACAGCTTCGAGTTCAAGCTGGGTCGGTTTCGCGGCGCCATCGATCCCGGCGTGGCGCATTTCCGCGATTTCCCGGCCTATGTCGAGGCGCAGCGCGACGCCTGGCGGGGCAAGACGGTGGCGATGTACTGCACCGGCGGCATCCGCTGCGAGAAGACGGCGGCCTGGATGCAGGCCCAGGGGCTGAAGGTGGCCCAGCTGGACGGTGGCATCCTGAACTACCTCGAGGCCTTCCCCGCGGACGCGGCGCAGGACTGGCAGGGCGAGTGCTATGTGTTCGACAAGCGCATCGCCATCGACGCCGCCGCGCGCGAGACCGGCACGACGGCCGAAGCCGTGTTCACCGCGCCCGAAGACGCCTGGCGGCTGGCGCGGGCACGCCGGCTGGACCCTGAAACCTGATGTTTCCCGAACAAACGCCGCGGCTTTCGGCCAGGCCCGACAATCGTGGCCTCGCATCGAGCCTGCACCCATGTCCCATCTGATCGTCCACGGCGGCACGCCTCTCTCGGGCCGCATCACCCCCTCGGCCAACAAGAACGCCGTCCTGCCCATCCTCTGCGCCACGCTGCTGACCCGGCAGCCCGTGCGACTGCGCGGCGTGCCCGAGATCACCGACGTGAAGAAGATCGTCGAGGTCTTCCGCAAGCTGGGCTCGCATGTGGAGCTGGACTTCAAGACCGGCATCCTGGACGTGCACCACGAGCACACCCGCTTCGACCCCAACGTCGACCGGCTGCCCGAGGAGATGCGCTCCTCCATCATGCTGGTGCCCGGGCTGATGGCCCGCTTCGGCGCCGCCCGCATCGAGGACGACGTCAAGGGCTGCACGCTGGGCGCGCGCGAGATCGACCCGCATGTGGAGGTGTTCGAGCGCTTCGGCGCCCAGGTGGAGCGCCTGCCCGACGGCCTGATCCTGCGCGTGCACCGCCCGCTGACGGCCAACGCCCACTGGACCGACTACGCCTCCGTCACGACGACCGAGAACTTCGTGCTGTGCGCCGCGCTGGCCGACGGTGTGTCCACGCTGACCAACGCCGCCAGCGAGCCGCATGTGCAGGAGTTCTGCAACTTCATGTCGCTGCTGGGCGCCAAGATCGAGGGCCACGGCACGTCCAAGCTGAAGATCACCGGCGTCGACGCGCTGGGTTGCGCCGACTACACCTTCACCGAGGACTTCCACGAGATCGTCACCTTCCTGGCGCTGGGCGCCATCACCGGCGGCAACGTGCAGGTCAAGAACGGCGCGCCGGAGATGTTCCCGCTGCTGGACCGCACCTTCGCCAAGTTCGGCGTGCATGTCCATCACGAGGGCGGCTGGAGCAGCGTGCAGACCAGCGGCCCGCTGAAGGTCAAGGAGCCCTTCACGCGCAACATCCTGCAGAAGGTCGAGGCCGCGCCCTGGCCTTATGTGCCGGTGGACCTGCTGCCCATCTTCGTGGCCCTGGGCGTCAAGGCCGAGGGCAGCGTGATGTTCTGGAACAAGGTCTACGACGGCGCGATGGGCTGGACCTCGGAGCTGGCCAAGTTCGGCGCCCATGCCTTCCTGAGCGACCCGCACCGCATGATCACCTTCGGCGGCAAGCCGCTCTCCCCGGCCGAGGTCGAGAGCCCCTACATCATCCGCGTCGCCATCGCGCTGCTGATGGTGGCGGCCAGCATCCCCGGCAAGAGCGTGATCCGCAACGCGACGCCCATCCGCCGCGCCCACCCCAACTTCGTCGAGAACATCGGCCAGCTGGGCGCGCGCATGGAGTGGGTGGAAGGCGACTGAGCCCGACTGCCGTGCCGGCCCCGGTGCTGCGGCGCGCCGCATGAGCCGCCCGCCCAAGCCCGCGCTGCCGCTGCGCGACGGCGTCGGCGCCAGCGCCTTGTTCTGCCCGCCCGGCCCCTGGGCCACGCTGGCCGAATTCCTCGCCCAGCGCCTGCCCAGGGTGAGCGACTGGGCCGAGCGCATCGCCCGCGGCGAGGTGGTCGACGAGGCGGGCCGGCCGGCCGGCGAGGCCTACCGGCCGCAGCGCCGCGTCTTCTACTGGCGCCGGCTCGAGGCCGAGCCCGAGATCCCGTTCGAGGCGCGCATCGTCTTCCAGGACGAGCACCTGCTGGTGGCCGACAAGCCGCATTTCCTGCCCGTCACGCCCGGCGGCGCCTATGTGCAGCAGACGCTGCTGACGCGGCTGCGCCGCGCCACCGGCCTGGCCGAGCTCAGCCCCATCCACCGCCTGGACCGCGAGACGGCCGGCCTGGTCGTGTTCAGCCTGCGCGCGGCCGAGCGCGGGGCCTACCAGGCGCTGTTCCGCGACCGCGCCGTCGACAAGGTCTACGAGGCCGTCGCCCCCGCCGGCGCCGGCCCCTGGCCGCGCGTGCTGACGCACCGGCTGGTGGAGCGCGAGGGCGAGGCCTTCATGCAGATGCAGGCCGTGGACGGCGCGCCCAATGCCGAGACCTGGGTGGACCTCGTCGAGGCCGTCGGCGCCGGCCTGGCGCGCTACGAGCTGCGCCCGCGCAGCGGCGTCAAGCACCAGCTGCGCGCGCAGATGAGCGCCATCGGCCTGCCGCTGGTCGGCGACCGCATCTACCCGCGGCTGCAGCCGCAGGAGCTGCCGCCGCGCTTCGACGCGCCGCTGCAGCTGCTGGCGCGCGCGATCGCCTTCACCGACCCCGTCACGGGCCTGCCACGCCGTTTCGAGCGCGCCGCCCTCACAATCGCGCCGTCATGAACGCGCCCAACCCTCAAGCCCAGGTCCAGGAACTGCGCCGCCAGCTGCAGTCGCTGCTGGAAGCCGCGACGGCCAACGAGCGCAAGCTGGACCGCTTCGACGCGCTGGAGCGCCGCCTCATCGCGGTCAGCTCCATGGAGGAATTGGTCAACCTGCTGCTGGTCGACTGCCGCGCCGACTTCGGCCTGGACGCCGCCGAGCTGTGGCTGCTGGACCCGGACGAGGAACTGCGCCGCGCGCTGCCCGCCCTGCCCATGGCCCGGGCGCCCCGGTTGCTGGACGACCATGGGCCGCTGAAGGACTTGTTCGGCGCCGCGCGCACGACCCGCCTGATCGGCCCGGGGGCCGACGAGGCCCTGCTGGCCCAGGCCTTCGACGCCCGGGCCGGCGTGCGCTCCGCGGCGCTGCTGCCGCTGATACGCCAGGGCCTGCTGATCGGCAGCCTGCACCTGGGCTCCGGCGATCCGCAGCGCTACGACACTGCCTCGGGCACCAAGTTCCTGGACCGCCTCGCGGCCATTGCCGCCGTCAGCATCGAAAGCATGCTCAACCGCGAGCGGCTGCGCCGCGCCGGCATGACGGACGGCCTGACCGGCGTGCACAACCGCCGCTACTTCGACCACCGCAGCCTCATCGAGTTCAGCCAGGCCGTGCGGCATCGCTACCCGCTGGCCTGCCTGTTCCTGGACATCGACCATTTCAAGGCCATCAACGACCGCCACGGCCATCCCGCCGGCGACGAGGTGCTGCGCCAGGTGGGTGGCCTGATCCAGCGCTCGCTGCGCACCGGCGATCTGGCCGCGCGCTATGGCGGCGAGGAATTCGTCGTGTTGCTGCCGCGTACCGACCTGGCCGGGGCCTGCGAGGTCGCCGAGCGCATCCGGCTGCTGGTGCAGGAGGCGCCCTTCATCACGCCGGACGGCGGCACGGTCGGTGCGACGCTGTCCGTGGGCCTGGCCATGCTGCCGCCCGGCGCGACCAGCTTTGCCGAGTTGCTGCAGGCGGCCGACCGGGCCGTCTACGACGCCAAGCGTGCCGGCCGCAACCGCACCGTCGCGGCCGATCCCGCCGAGGGCGGGGCGGGCGGCCCCGCTTCCTGACAAACCCCGAGGCGGGCGCCGGACACGGCGGCCTCGGCGGCCCCGACAATGCGGGCCGCCGCCCCTGTCCGCCATGAGTCTGCCCTCCCTTGCCGAACCCCTGAGCCGCGTCGGTCCGCGCCGCCTGGGTTCGCTGCGCTTGCGGCTGACGCTGGCGGTGCCGCTGCTGTCGACGCTGGTCGTCGCCGTCTTCGAATGGAGCCTGGGCGGCTACGAATCCGCCGCCGAAGGCCTGGCGCGCACGGCCTGGCTGGTGTTGCTGCTCAGCGCCGCCCAGCTGCTGCTGATCGAGACCTTGCTGCTGCGGCCGCTGCGCCGGCTGGCGGCCGGCTGCGAGGCGATGGAGTCGGCCCCGGTGCCGCTGACGCCCGAGGCCGCCGTGCCGGCGCCCGGCCTGGCCGCCGAGCTGGACCGCATCGGCCACGCCATGCTGCGCGCCCGCGGCTCGCTGTGGCAGCAGGACCAGCAGGCCCGCGAGCTCAAGCGCGAGCTGGCCCAGCAGCGCCAGTTGCTGCAACAAGCCCATAGCGCCCTCGAGGCCCGGCAGCGCGAGCTGGCCAGCCTGGCACGCACCGACGCGCTGACCGGCATCGCCAACCAGCCGGCCTTCGACGAGGCGCTGCGCCGCGAGTTCAAGCGCGCCCAGCGCCAGCGCGGCCTGCTGGCCCTGGCCGTGCTGGACCTGGATCAGTTCAGGCAGTTCAACCTCGCCCACGGTACGGCGCAGGGAGACGCCGCGCTGCGGCGCGTCGCCGGCCTGCTGAAGGACTGCTTCAAGCGCGACACCGACGTCGTCGCCCGCCTGGGCGGCGAGGAGTTCGTCGCGCTGCTGCCGGGCCTGGGCATGGCCGAGGCGCAAGGCCTGCTGGAGTCGCTGCGCGACGAGCTGCGCGCGCTGCGCCTGCCCGATGGCCAGGGCGGCCTGACGCTCAGCATCGGCCTGGCCGCGGCCAGCCCGGCCCATCCCTATCTGAGCGCGCAGGCGCTGCTGCAGGCCGCCGACGAGGCGCTCTACATCGCCAAGCATGCCGGCCGCGACCGCCTGAGCCTGGCGGCCTAGGCTGCGACGGGTTTAGCGGCCGTGTTCCTGCGCGGCCTGCAGCTGCTCGTGGACGCGGCGCGCGGCGCGCAGCACCAGCGTCTCGTCGAGCTGGGCCTGGGGGGCGATCTGGGCCGCGACGTCGTCGAGCTGGTCGACATGGTTGAGCAGGGCCCAGGCCACCGTGGAGATGGCGGCGACGCTGCGGCGCGCGAGGCTGTCGGGCATGGTCAGCGTGGCCTGGATCTCGACGTGATGGCGCACGCTGGCCACGGCCGCGGGCGCCAGGCCCCAGCTTTCGCACAGCGCCGCACCCAGTGCGTCGTGGCTGACGCCGAAGGCCGTGCGCTCCAGCTCCACCAGCTCGGCGTCGCGCGTCGCGGCGCGCAGCATGGCGGGGTAATGCGTGGGCGCGTGGCGGTACAGCACGGCCTTGCCGCATTCCTCGAACAGGCCGGCCGAGTGCGCGGCCCAGGGGTCCACGCCCAGCATCTGGCCCATGCGGCCCATCAGCAGGCCGCGCTGCGAGGCCCGCGACCACACCGATTCCAGCTCGGCCGCGGCCGGGAAGGCCGCCCGCAGGCCCATCTCGAAGGTGATGGCCGCCACCTCGCGCATGCCCAGATAGGTCAGCGCCTGGTGCACCGTCTGCACGCGGCCGCGCAGCCCGTAGAGCGAGGAATTGACCGCCTTCATGACGGCCGCCGCCAGCGCCATGTCCGTCTCGATCAGCGACGACATGGCCTGCAGGTCGATGTCCTCCGCCGCCATCAGCAGCGAGAGCTTGACCAGGACCTCGGGCTGGGTCGGGATCTCGATGTCCAGATTGCGCAGTTGGGGGTCGACAGGCATGGTGAATGGAAGCGCTAGGGAATGCCCGATGGTAGATCAGCGGAAGAAGGCGTCCCAGGCCGTTTTGAGGATGAGGCCGCCCACGACGAGGATGAAGGCGCCGCGCACGAAACCGGCCCCATGCTTCAGCGCCAGGCGCGTGCCGGCCAGGCTGCCGATGACGTTGGTGACCGCCATGACGGCCGCGACCTGCCACCAGAAATGCCCCTTGCTGACGAACAGCGCGATGGCCGCCGCGTTGGTCAGCAGGTTCATCAGCTTGGCCGTCGCCGAGGCGTGCAGGAAGTCGTAACCCAGCAGGCGCACGAACAGGAAGACGAAGAAGCTGCCCGTGCCGGGGCCGAAGAAGCCGTCGTAAAAGCCCACCGCCAGCGCGATGCCGCCGGCGACCCAGGCCTCCGTGCGGCCGCTGAAGCGCGGCGCGTGCTCGCGGCCCAGGTCCTTCTTGGCCAGCGTGTAGACCAGCACGGCCAGCAGCACCAGCGGCAAGGCCTTGCGCAGGCCGTCGGGGTTGATCAGCGTCAGGCACCAGGCGCCGACGAAGCTGCCGCCACCGGCCAGCACGGCGGCCGGCAGCAGGCGCCGCCAGGGCAGGTCCACGCGCCGTGCGTACTGCAGCGTGGCCCAGCCCGTGCCCCAGATGGAGGCCCCCTTGTTGGTGCCCAGCAGCGTGGCCGGCGCCGCACCCGGGTAGGCGCTGAACAGGGCCGGCACCAGCACCAGGCCGCCGCCGCCGGCCACCGCATCGATGAAGCCCGCGAGCAGGGAGGCGGCGGCGACGGTGAACAGGTCCAGCATGGCGGGTGGAAGAGGAGGGCAGGATGCCGAGGCGGCAAAGAAAACGGCCACCAAGGGTGCCTTGGTGGCCGTCGTGATTGTCTTCGGGGTTACGAAGCAACCTTGTGCGCTTGTCGCTGTCTTGTCTCCTCACAACCCGCCCGGCGGTCCTGGACCGGAGCCCGGAACCGCGTCGAGTGCCATGAATGTATTGCCCCGCGGCGGTGCATGGCACTGGGGTAAGCCCGGGTTCGCTGGCCGCGAAAGGTGCGTCAGCGCACCAAGCCTGTGCAGGCCCGGTGGCAGCCCCATGCCGGGGCTGCGGGCGAGGGCGGCGCGCGTTGTGAAATGCCGACATCGACGCCGGCCCGCCAACCCCAGGTCGGCGCCCTGCCACAAGTCGGTGCGCTTGCGCCTGTGGTCGCGTCATCGCCGCCCCTGGGAATACGGGGCGGTCAAATCCCGATTGCCCGGCCTGGGGTCGTCGTTGAACAGTCGCCGTCCCGCTGTACGCTGTCCGACCATGTCCCGCCCCTTCATCGCCCGTTCGCGCGGCTTCACCCTGCTTGAGTTGCTGGTCGTCATGGTCATCATCGGCCTGCTGGCCGGTTATGTGGGCCCCAAGTTTTTCGGCCAGATCGGCAAGAGCGAGGTCAAGGCGGCGCGCGCGCAGATCGATGCGCTGACCAAGTCGCTGGACCAGTACCGGCTGGACGTCGGCCGCTACCCCAGCACCGAGCAGGGCCTGGCCGTGCTGGTGACCCGGCCGGCCGACGAGCCGAAATGGGCCGGCCCCTATCTGTCCAAGGCCGTGCCCAAGGATCCCTGGGGCAACGACTACCAGTACCGCAGCCCCGGCGAGCATGGCGAGTACGACCTGCTGAGCCTGGGCAGGGACGGCCGCCCCGGCGGCGAGGGTGAGGACGCCGACCTCACCTCCTGGTGATGGCGCAGTTCCAGGCCCGCGTGCTGCGCGCGGGCACCATCAGTTCGGAGCGGGTCGAAGCGCCCGACCGCGCCGCCGTGGCGGCCGTGCTGGGCGTCGCGCCCCAGCATGTGCTGGAGGTGCGCGAGGTCGTGGCCGCGCAGGCCGCGCGGCCGTGGCGGCCTGCGGCCCGGTTCCCGCTGCAGCTCTTCAGCCAGGAGCTGGCCGTGCTGCTGGACGCCGGCATCGCGCTGCTGGAGGCGCTGAACACGCTGCGCGAGAAGGAAGGCCAGCCCGGCGTGCGCGCGGCGCTGGATGCCGTCATCGCCCAGATCGAGCAGGGCCAGCCGCTCTCCAGCGCGCTGCGCCAGCAGCCCCAGGCCTTCGACGAGCTGATCTGCGCCATCGTCGCTGCCAACGAGAAGACCGGCCAGCTGTCCACCGCGCTGGCCCAGCATGCGCGTTATCTGGCCTGGGTGGATGCGCTGCGCTCGCGCCTCGTCGCGGCCCTGGTCTATCCGCTGATGCTGCTGGGTGTGGGCGGCGCGGTCATCCTGTTCCTGTTGCTCTACGTGCTGCCGCGCTTCGCCGGCATCCTGGAGCAGACCAGCGCGGACCTGCCCTGGGCGTCCCGCGTGCTGATCGAGTTCGGCCAGACGGCCGGCGCGCATCCGGCCCTGGTCGTCGGGGGCATCGCGGCCGTGGGCTTCGCGATCTTCGCGCTGATCCGCCAGCCCGCCGTGCGCCAGCGCGCCCAGGCGGCGCTGTGGACGCTGCCGGGCCTGGGCCCGCGGCTGCGCGTGCTGGCGCTGGCGCGGCTGTACCGGTCGCTCGCCATGCTGCTGGCCTCGGGCGTGCCGGCGCTGGCGGCGCTGAGGATCGTCGTCGACGTGGTGGCCGTGCCGTGGCGCCCCGCCGTGCAGGCGGCGGCCGCGCAGATCGAGCGCGGCGAGCGCCTGTCCGCGGCCTTCGACGCGCAAGACCTGGCCACGCCGGTCGCGCGCCGCATGCTGCGCGTGGGCGAGCGCAGCGGCGAGGTGGCGACCATGCTGGAGCGCGCCGCCGCCTTCCACGACGAGGAGGCCGCGCGGCTGACCGACCTGCTGTCGCGCCTGGTGAACCCGGCGCTGATGCTGATCATGGGCGTGCTGATCGGCGGCATCATCGTGCTGATGTATCTGCCCATCTTCCAGCTGGTGGAGCAGGTGCAATGAGGAATACCGAATTGCAACCACGGAGGCACAGAGGCACAGAGGAGGCGTCCTTGGCGGTTTCTCCGTGGCTCTGTGCCTCTGTGGTTGCCTTTGGGGGACTTGGCGCGTGACAACCTCCCTGCACGACTGGCTGCCGGCCGAGCAAGGCCCCTGGCACCTGGACTTCGAGCAGTGGCCGCAGGCCCAGGCCCAGCGCTGGCGCGCCGTGCTGGCCGTGGGCGCCGACGACCGCCGCGTGCTGCTGGCCGAGCGCGACGAGGACGCCATGCTGCTGCAGAGCGTGGAGTCGCGGCTCAATGCGCCGGTGGGCTGGCAGCGCTGCGCGCCCGAGGCGGTCACGCATTTCCTCGGCGCCGGCGAGGCCGACTTCCGCGCGCTGTCCGACGTGGAGGACGCGCTGGCCGCGGTCGAGGACCAGACCGAGGAGCTGTCGGCGCTGGCGCTCAGCGAGCAGGCCAGCCCGGTCGTGCGGCTGCTCAACGCGACGCTGTACGACGCGCTGCAGGACACCGCGTCGGACATCCACATCGAATGCACGGCCCGCGGCGCGGCGATCCGCTTCCGCGTGGACGGCGTGATGGCGCTGGTGCGCCAGGTGGAGGGGCCGCAGGTGGCCGAGCAGCTGGTGTCGCGGCTCAAGGTCATGGCCGAGCTGGACATCGGCGAGCGCCGGCTGCCGCAGGACGGCCGCTTCAAGCTGCGCGTGCAGGGCCGCGAGATCGACTTCCGCCTGAGCATCATGCCCAGCGTGTTCGGCGAGGACGCCGTCATCCGCATCCTGGACCGCGCGGCGATCGCGCGCGCCGGCGCGCTGACGCTGGACGCGCTGGGCTTCGACGACGAGGAGCGCGCGGCCATCCGCCACCAGGCCCGCCAGCCGCACGGCATGCTGCTCGTGACCGGCCCCACCGGATCCGGCAAGACGACGACGCTGTACGCGACGCTGGCTGAGATCCACACCGGCGCGGACAAGATCATCACCATCGAAGACCCGGTCGAGTACCAGCTCGCCGGCGTCGTGCAGATCCCCGTCAACGAGAAGAAGGGCCTGACCTTCTCGCGCGGCCTGCGCTCCATCCTGCGCCACGACCCCGACCGCGTGATGGTGGGCGAGATCCGCGATGCCGAGACGGCGCAGATCGCCGTGCAGGCCGCGCTGACGGGCCACCTGGTGTTCAGCACCGTGCATGCGAACAACGCCTTCGACGTCATCGGCCGCTTCATGCACATGGGGCTGGACCTCTACAACGTCGTGTCCGCGCTGAACGCGGTGCTGGCCCAGCGCCTGGTGCGGCTGACCTGCAAGCACTGCGCGCAGCCGTTCACGCCCGACGCATCGACGCTGGCTCGACATGGCGTGATGAACGGCAATTTCATGAAGGGCGAGGGCTGCGGCCATTGCCGCGGCACCGGCTACAAGGGCCGGCGCGCGGTGGCCGAGCTGCTCAAGCTGGACGACGGCCTGCGCGACCTGATCGCGGCGCGCGCGCCCATGTCCGAGATCAAGGCCGCGGCCCGCGCGCGCGGCATGAAGTCGCTGCGCGAGATGGCGCTGGCCGCCGTCTGCCGCGGCGACACCACCTTCGAGGAGCTGGAACGTGTCACCCTCGATGAGTGAGCGCCTGCGCCGCCAGCTTGCCGCCCGGCTGGCCAAGCCGCGGCGCGTCTTCGTCACGCCCGGCGGCGACGAGTTCGCGGCCTGGTGCCGCGAACATCCGGGCACGGCGGTCGAGCTGATCGTCAGCGCGCGCGCGCTGCACGAGCTGGTCGCCGAGCCGGGCCTGCCGCTGCCCGACCTGGACGCCGTGCAGGCCTATGCCCAGCAGCAGTTCGCCCATTACTTCGGCGCGGCCGCGCAGCGCTTTGCGATCGCGCCCTGGACGCTGGGCGACGCGGCGGGGGCTTCGGCCCTGCATGGGCTGGATCTCGGCGCGCTGCGCGGCCAGGCCGCCGCCGCCGGCGTGCGTCTGCAGGCGGTGCGCCCCGCCTGGTCTGCCTGGCTGGCCTCGCTGCCCGCCGCGACCCGCGCCGGCTCGGGCCGCCTGGTCTGGCATGAAGGGGTGGAAGGGGCCATGACGGCCGTCCTCATCCAGCTCGACCGTGGCCGTGTCACGGGCCTGCAGTCGCGCCGCGTGCACAGCCTGGCCGACCTGGGCGCCGAGGAGCCGCTGGTCGTCGGCACGCCGGCCGACGCGCTCGCCCCCCAGCCCGGCCCCGCGACGCCGCTGCCCGACTTCCTGCCGCGCAGCGGTCGCTCATCCCTGGCCTGGCCGCTGGCGGCCACCGGCGCGCTGGTGTTGGCGACGGCGGCATGGAGCGCTGTCGACAGCCATCGCGCCCTCGACGCGGCCCAGGCCGCGCGCGACCGCGTCGCCACGCTGCGCCCCACCGCGGCCCCCAGGCCCGCCGTGCGCAGCGCCCGCGCCGAGCCGACCGAGAACCGCTCGGCCGCCGAGGCCCGTGCCTTGCTGGCCATGCCCTGGGAGCCGCTGCTGACCCGTGTGGAGGTGGCCGGTGCCGAGGCCAAGACCATCGCCTGGCTGGGCCTGGACGCCAGCGCCGCCCGCGGCGAGCTGCGGCTGGAGGGCCTGACGCCCGACAAGCTGCTGGCGCTGCAGCTGGCCGAGCAGCTGGGCAGCACGCCCGGCTGGCGCCAGGTCGTGCTGTCGCGCTTCTCGGTGGCCGAGACGGGGCTCGTCGGCCAGCGCTTCGAGATCACGGCCCGCGTGGCCACCGGAGGGGGCTCGTGACCCGGCCCGCCCTCGTCAAGGCGCTGGTCAGGGCACTCGGCTGGCCTGGCCTGGCCGGGCTCGTGGCGCTCGCGCTCGCCGCTGCCGCCGCCGTGCTGGGCCAGCGCTGGGACGCGCAGGCCGCAGCGCTGCAGGCCGAGGCCCGCGCGCTGCGCGCCCAGGCCCGGCCCGCGGCCACCGCTGTCGCGGCGCCGGTCAGCGTGCAGCAATGGCAGGCCACGCTGCCGCCCGCTCGCGAGCGCCAGCAGCGCCTGGCCGACCTGCTGGAACTCGCCATCCGCCTGGACCTGAGCGCTGCCCGCACCGAGCACCGCCTGTCCGCCGGCGAGGGCCTGGAGCGGCTGCGCGTGACCATGCCGGTGACCGGCAGCTATGCCCAGCTGCGCCGCCTCATCGGCGCCGCGCTGGAGCACGACCCGGCGCTGAGCCTGGATGCGATCAAGCTGCGCCGCGTCAGCCCGCTGAGCGCCGACGTCGACGCGGAGCTGCAATGGTCGTTGCACGGGAGGGCGCCATGATGGAACGTCGCCAGCGGGTGCTGGGCGGCGCGCTGGCGGCGACGCTGGCGGCCACCGCCTGGGTGGCCACGCGGCCCGAGCAGGACGTCACGGCCGCGGTCGCGGCGCCGATTCGCCGGCCGCCCGTGGCGGCGTCTGCCGTGGCTGCCACGCCCGCGCCGGCCGTGGGCGGCCGCGCCGCC
>JAACZV010000015.1 GCA_009996515.1 Comamonadaceae bacterium | reverse complement strand
CGGCAGCACCGCAGTCCGCCGGGCCAGGCGGCCCAGCGCGGCCCAGCCCAGCGCGGCGGCGGCCAGGCCCGCCAGGGCCCAGGCCGTCGCCAGGCGGGGCGAGTCCAGCGTTGCGACGACGCCGGCCGCACTGGCCGCCAGCACCAGCGCCGCCAGGGCCGCGCGGGTTCGGTCATGGCCGGCACCCTGCATGGCAGCGGCGCTGCGACCGGTCTCAGAGTCCATGCTTGTCCAGCCGCCGGTACAGCGCCGCGCGGCTGACGCCCAGCAGCTTGGCCGCCTGGCTGATGTTGCCGTCGGCCTGGGCCAGCGCCGCCTGCACGGCCTCGCGTTCGCGCCGCGCCAGGTCCAGCCCCGGCTCGGCGGCGGGGGCTGCGCCGGCGTCGGCCAGGCCGAAGTCGGCCCAGACGAGCAGCGGCCCGCGCGCCAGCAGCGTGGCGCGTTCGCAGGCCTGGCGCAGCTCGCGCACATTGCCGGGCCAGCGGTAGGCGCACAGCCGGGCCAGCGCGTCGGCGCTCAGCTCGACCGGGCGCCTGGCGAACTGCGACAGGTAGTGGCGCAGCAGCAAGGCTACGTCGCCCGCGCCGCGCTCGCGCAGCGGCGGCACGCGCAGCACCACGGTGTTGAGGCGGTACAGCAGGTCGGGCCGGAAGCGCCGTGCGTCGAGCAGCGCCGCCTCGGGCGCGTTGGTGGCCGCCAGCACGCGCACGTCCACCGGCACGGGCCGGTCGCTGCCCAGCGGCGTCACCTCGCGGCGCTCCAGCGCGGCCAGCAGCTTGGCCTGCTGCGCCAAGGGCAGGTTGCCGATCTCGTCCAGGAACAGCGTGCCGCCCGCCGCCGCGACGAAGCGCCCGGGGCGCGACTCGCGCGCGTCCGTGAAGCTGCCGCGGCGGTGGCCGAACAGTTCGCTTTCCACCAGCGTCTCGGGCAGGGCCCCCATGTCCACGGCCAGCAGCGGCCCGGCCGCGCGGGGCGAGGCGCGGTGCAGCGCGCGCGCCACCAGCTCCTTGCCGACGCCGTTCTCGCCCAGGATGAGCACGCTGGCCTCGCTGGCACCCACCTGCGCGATCTGCGCGCGCAAGCCCTGCATCGCGGCCGACTCGCCCAGCAGCTCGTCCGTGGCCGCCGAACCTTGAAGGGGCACGCGGCGCGCCAGTGCCGCCTGCACGCAGGCCACCAGCCGCTCGTTGGGCCAGGGCTTGGTGATGAAGTCCACCGCACCGGCCTTGAGCGCCTGCACGGCCAGCTCCACCTCGGCATAGGCCGTCATGACGACGACGGCCGGCGGGTTGCGACGCGACACGACCTCGCGCAACAGCGCCAGCCCCGCCGCGCCGTCGCTGGCGCCGGGCGTGAAGTTCATGTCCAGCAGCAGTACGTCGGGCGCGATCTCGTCCAGCGACGCCGCCAGCTCGGCCGGCGCATGCCGCACGGCCACGGCGCCCAGCCGGCGCAGCGCCAGCCGCGCGGCCAGCGCCACGTCGGGGTCGTCGTCGAGGATCAGGATGGTCATGGGCGGGCGCGACTCTAAGCGGCGCCCGTCGGCCACGGCAAGGCGGTGTCCGGAAGCGGACAGTGCGGGTGTTCGCCGGCGGACAGCCGGCCGCCGTTTCCGGGCCCGTCTCCCCGGGCGCCGGCGCTGGCCCGGCTCTTGCAGAAGCCGGCCCATGAGCCTGTTTCCCTCCCCCACCACCTGGCGCGGCGCCTGGCGCCAGCTGCGCGCCGAGCCCGGCCCGGCCGCCCTCGTCATCGCCGGCCTGGCGCTGGGCCTGGCGCTGACGCTGCTGACGGCCAGCTTCCTGCAGGACTTGCTATGGCCCGACGCGGAGCTGCCCGAGCCCGACCGTCTGGTCCGCTTCGAATGGCGGGTGCGCGGCCCCGGCGGCAGCACCTCCGACTGGTTCGACGGCGTGCCCGCGGTGCCGCTGGCGGCCGCGCTGCGTGCCAACGGCGCGCCGGTCGAGGCCATGAGCCGGGTGCTCTACACCTCGCTGCCGGCACGCGCGGCCGCGGCGCAGGGCCGGTCACGCAGCACCCGTCTGGTCATCGCGCTGGCCGATGCCGACATTCAGGCCTTGTTCGGCCTGCGGCCGCTGGCCGGCGACCTGGCCGCGGCGCTGGCGTCGCCCGAGGCCGTCGCGCTGACGGCGCAGAGCGCGGAAAAGCTGTTCGGCACCACGCAGGCGGTGGGCCGCACGTTCACCATCGCGCTGCCTCCCGACCCCGAGGGCCGCGCGCCGGCCATGCAGTTCACGCTGACCGTGAAGGCCGTGCTGCCCACGCCCAACCAGAACGCCACGCTGGTCTTCGACGCCATCGCCGGCTTCCACGCGCCGGCCGCCAAGGCCTATCTGGCGCGCTCGGACAGCTGGTACATGGCCTCCGGCCGGCTGTTCGCCCGCCTGCAGCCGGCGGCCGCGGCCGCGCCGCTGGGCGCGCTGGCGCAGCGGCTGGTGGACCAGCAGCCGTTGCCGCCGGGCTTCCCGGCCGACTTCCTGAAGGGCGGCGGCAAGGCCGCCTATGTGCGCGCACTGCCGGTGGCCGACGCCGGCCTGCACGGCGCCGGCAGCCCCAAGCGCCGCCTGCAGCTGGGCAGCCTCGCGGCGGCGGCGGCCGTCGTGCTGGCGCTGGCCGTCATCAACTTCGTCAACCTGTGGAGCGTGCGCACGCTGCGCCGCCAGCGCGAGATCGGCCTGCGCAAGTCGCTGGGCGCGGGCGTGCGGCAGCTGGTCCTGCAGTTCTTCGCCGAGGCGCTGGTGGTCGCGGGCCTGGCCGGCGCGCTGGGCCTGCTGCTGGCCTGGTGGGCCACGCCGCTGGCCCAGCTGCTGATGCAGCGCCAGTTCCATGCGCCGGTGCTGGGCGCCGGCATGCTGGCCTTGACCGGGCTGCTGTGCGTGCTCATCGCCGCCCTCAGCGCGCTGCCGCTGAGCGCCATCGCGCTGCGCGTGCGGCCGGCCGAGTCGCTGGCCGGGCGCAGCCACAGCGAGGGCGCCGCCAGCCGCTGGCTGCGCCGGCTGATGACGACGCTGCAGTTCGGCGCCGCCGCGTTGTTCGCGTCGCTGGCGCTGACGGTGCTGTGGCAGGCCGAGCATGCGGGCGAGTTGCCACGGGGTTTCGAGCTGCGCGACCGCGTCGCCGTGGACCTGCCCTGGGAGGCGCAGCCGGCGCAGACGACCGCGCTGCTGGAGCGCGTGCGCGGCTGGCCCGAGGTCATCGCCGCGGCCGCCGCCGACGACGTGCCCGGGCGCGACTTCTCCAGCTGGTACTCGGAGTTCAGCGGCCCCGGCGGCCGGCCGATCAACCTGCGCACCGGCGTGGACTTCACGCCCGGCTATCTGCAGACCTACGGCATGCGCGTCATCGCCGGCCGGCTGTCGGCCGACCATGTGGCCGAGGGCGCGCGCAACGCCATCGTGCTGGACCGCAGCGCCGTGCGCGCGCTGGGCCTGGCCAGCCCCGAGGCGGCCGTGGGCCAGGTGCTGGGCGTGGCGCCCAACTTCCGCGACGGCAAGCCGGCCACCGTGGTGGCCGTCATCGACGACATCCGGCTGGAAGGCCCGCGCAGCCCGCCGCAGCCGCATGCGATCACGCCGGTGGCGGAGCGCGGCGCGGGCGCCCTGGGCGTGCACAGCCGCGACCCGCAGGCCACGCGCGCCAAGCTGTCGGCCCTGGTCAGCGAGACCTTCCCCGACGCCCAGGTGCAAGCCTTGCCGGCGCGCGACATGCTGCTGCAGAACGTGGCCGACGACGCACGGCTGGGCCGGCTTGTCGGCGTCGCCGGCCTGCTGGCGCTGGGCCTGGCCGCCGTGGGCATCTACGCGCTGGCGGCCTACACGCTGCGCCGGCGCGAGCGCGAGATCGTGCTGCGCAAGCTGCATGGTGCCGGCACGGGCGCCGTGGCGGGCCTGCTTGCGCAGGAGTTCGCCGGCGTGCTGGCGGTGGCCTGCGCGCTGGCCCTGCCCTGGGCCGCCTGGCTGTCGCAGCGCTATCTGGCGGACTTCGTCGAGCGCGCGCCGGTGGGGCCCTACTCGCTGTGGGTGCTGCTGGCGGTCGTGGCGCTGCTGGCCGGCGTGACGACGCTGGCCGTGGCCCGCCACCTGCGCGCGGCGCTGGCGCTGCGGCCGCTGCGGGCCCTGACCGGATGAGTGCCGTGCTCAGTTCCGGCGCCGTGATGGATAGGCGCGTGGCACCGCCGTCGCGGCGCTGGATCGTCGTGTCGGTCCTCGCGGCGGCCGTCGTGACGGCGGCCCTGATCGCGCGCCACTGGCCGCGCGGCGTGCCGGTGCCGCGAGCCGAGGTGGAGATCGCTGCGGCCCAGGCCGGTGCCTTCCGCGACGTGGTGGTGGGCCGCGCGACGGCGCAGCCGCTGCAGTCCGTGCTGCTGGATGCGGCCGAGGACGGCCGCGTCGAGCAGGTGCTGGTGAGAGACGGTGAACGCGTCGAGGCCGGCCAGCTGCTGGTCGTGCTGAACAGCAGCCAGCGCGCCCAGGAGCTGATGGCGCGCTCCAGCGAGGCGGCCCAGCAGCTCGCCAACTTCTCGACGCTGCGTGCCGCCTGGATGCAGGCGCAGGCGCTGCAGCGCCGCACGCTGACCGAGGCGCAGTACGAGCTGGAGCGGGTGCGCCGGGGGCATCAGCGCAACCGCGAGCTGGCGGCTACGGGTTTCCTGTCCCCTTCGGCGCTGGAGGACTCGGCCGACAAGCTGGCCCTGGCCGAGCGTCTGTTCACGCAGCAGCAGGCCGACGGCCGCGAGGAGCTGGCGGTGCGCGAGCAGTCCGTCCAGGCCATGCAGCGCGCCGTGGCCGACCTCAACCGGCGGCTGGACGCGATGCGCGCCGCCAGCGCAGGGCTGGCCGTGCGCGCGCCGGTGGCCGGCCGCGTGACCGGGCTGACGCTGCAGGTCGGCGAAAGCCTGCGCAGCGGCATGCGCATCGCGCGGCTGGACAGCCCGGGCCGCTTCAAGCTGGAGCTGCGGCTGGACGAGTTCCACCTCGGCCGCGTGCGCGAAGGCCTGCCAGGCGCGCTGACGCATGCCGGCCGCGACCACGCGCTGCATGTCGCCCGCATCGACCCGCAGGTCAAGGACGGGCGCTTCGGCGTCGAGCTGACGTTCGACGCCGATCCGCCGCCGCTGCAGGTGGGCCAGGGCCTGGACGTGCGTCTCACGCTGGGCCAGGCCACGCGGGCGCTGCTGCTGCCCGACGCCGGCTTCTATGCCGACACCGGCGGCGCCTGGGCCTTCGTGCTGGACGCCGACGGCCGCCATGCCCGGCGCCGCCCGCTGCAGCTGGGCCGCCGCGCCGACGGCGTCATCGAAGTCCTGGGCGGCCTGCGGCCTGGCGAGCAGGTCGTCGTCTCTCCCTACCGCGCCCTGGCCGGCGCTTCCGTCCTCGACCTCCAGTGACCATGTTCCATCTCAAGCAACTCACCAAGACCTTCCACACCGGCGACATCGAGACCACGGCGCTGGACCGCATCGACCTCGACATCGAGGCCGGCGAATACCTCGCCATCACCGGCCCGTCGGGCTGCGGCAAGTCCACGCTGCTGGGCATCCTGGGCCTGCTGGACGCGCCCAGCCGCGGCGAGTACTGGTTCGACGGCCACAACGTGGCGGGCTGGAACGAGAAGCAGCTCAACACGCTGCGCCGTGGCCGCATCGGCTTCGTGTTCCAGAGCTTCAACCTCATCGACGACCTGAGCGTGGCCGACAACATCGCGCTGGCGCTGGAGTACGGCGATCTGCCGGCCCGCGCGCGCCGCGAGCGCGTCGCCGAGGTCATGGAGCGCCTGGGCATCGCCCACCGCGCCGGCCACCGGCCCAGCCAGCTCAGCGGCGGCCAGCAGCAGCGCGTGGCCATCGCCCGCGCCATCGCCGCGCGGCCGGCCCTGCTGCTGGCCGACGAGCCCACCGGCAACCTCGACAGCGCCCATGGCGCCGAGGTCATGCGCCTGCTGCGCGAGCTCAATGCCGAGGGCACGACGCTGATCATGGTCACGCATTCGCCGGAGCATGCGGCCCAGGCCTCGCGCACGCTGCGGCTGCTGGACGGGCGGGTGGTGGTGGATGCGGCGCTGGCCTAGCGAGGCGCCGCCGCCGCTCGGGTTGCGAGGCCGGCGCGCATGTCCGGGGCATGCGCGCCTTGATGGCGGATCCGCAACGCCGGCGGCGTGACATGTTGGCCGCGTGACGGCCCGGCGTCGGCGGGGCCGCGCCGGCTGTCATCGGCCGCCCTTAGGATGCTCTTCATGCGTCCCCTGGTTCTAGGCTTGCTGAGCCTGCTGCTGCTGCTGCTGCTCGGGGCGGGCCCGGCCCGCGCCGCGGGTGGCATGGGAGCGCTGGAGGTGCAGTTCCGCAGCGTGGCCGTGCCGCAGAACACCGTGCCCGCCATCGCCCAGGACGGCGCCGGCTTCATCTGGATCTCCACCACCCAGGGCCTGACGCGCTACGACGGCTACCGGCTGCGGCCCATTGAGCTGCCCGGCGACACGACGGCCCGCCGCAGCCTGGGCTGGGTGCGGGCCATGGCGCCGGCGGCCGATGGCCGCATGTGGATAGGCACGGAATTCCAGGGCCTGATGGCCTACGACCCCGAACACGACCGCGTCGAGCGCCATGGCGGCGCCCAGGGCGGCGACGGGCCCCAGCCGGCCATCCGTGCGCTGGCGGTGGCCGGCGACGGCGCGGTCTGGGTCGGCACGCTGGGCGGCGGGGTGCGTCGCTACGAGCCGGCGGGCGGGCGCCTGCAAACCCATGAGCTGCGCTGGCGCGGCCAGGTCGAGAACCGCGTGCTGGCGCTGCGCATCGGCGGCGATGGCGTCGTCTGGGCCGGCCACTGGCGCGGCCTGGCCCGCTACGTCGATGGCCGCTGGGACGACGTGGAGCTGCCCGGCCTGGCCGACGGCATGCCGGTGCCGGCGCTCGCTCAGGATCGCGCCGGCCGCCTCTGGCTGGGCACGCAGGACGGCCACCTGGGCGTCGTCGAGCGGGGCCGGGTGCGCTGGGTGCAGACGCTGGGCATGCCCATCAATGCGCTGGCCGAAGGCGCCGACGGCCGGATCTGGGTGGGCGCCAAGGTGGGCCTGTTCTGGGTCAACCCGGCCAGCGGCGCCGTCGAGGTCAGTCTGCGCCACGACCCGCGCCGCATCATGGGCCTGGCCGGCAACGACATCAGCGGCCTGCTGCGCGACCGCAGCGGCGCGATGTGGGTCAGCGGCTACGGCCTGGGCGTGCAGCGCCACCTGTCCCACCCGGCGCTGGCCGTGCGCGGTCCCGACGCCGATCCGACGGGCCCCCTGGCCGAGCCCGACGTGCGCGCGCTGCTGGCGCTGAGCAACGGCGAGGTGCTGGCGCCCACGCAGAGCGGCCATGTCGCGCGGCTGGACGGCCGCCCGGGGCGGGGGCTGGCCACGCTGGGCGAGCTGCGGCGCGAGCGGCGCAACGTCGTCGAGGCCATGGCCGAGGCGGCCGACGGCAGCCTGTGGATGGCGGCGGCCGGCCGGCTGGAGCGGCGCGCCGCCGACGGCCGCCTGCTGCGCGACTGGGTGCTGGACGGCGGCCGGGCCCAGCAGCTGCTGCTGCGGCCGGACGGCAGCGCCTGGCTGGGCATGCAGGAAGGCCTGTTCCGCCTGGCCGGCGGCGCGGCGACGCTGGAGCGGGTGAAGCTGCTGGACGGCCGGCCGCTGCAGGGCGGCGTCTATGCGCTGCGCGTGGCGCCGGATGGCCGGCTGTGGGTGGGCGGCCAGCAAGGCCTGTTCCGCGAGCGCGTGGCCGGCGCGGGCGGGCTGGAGGTCGTGCCGCAGGCACCGGACGCGACGCTGGGCAGCCCCATCGTCATGGGCATGCTGTGGGGCCGCGACGGCCGGCTTTGGGTGGACACGCCCGTCAGCGGCCTGCACCGGTTGAAGGACTGGGATGCCCAGGGCCGCGCCCGCTTCGAGCGCATCAGCGAGCGCCATGGCCTGGACGGCGTGTTCGGCGGCAATCTGCACGAGGACGGCCAGGGCCGCATCTGGAGCCAGCTCTACGTCTACGACCCCGCGGCCGACCGGCTGGACGGCTTCGGCAGCGCCGAGGGCGCCAACTTCGGCAGCTTCTGGTTCTTCGCCAGCGCCGAGCTGCCCGGCGGCGCGCTGCTGTTCGGCGGCAGCCGCGGCCTGCTGCGCGTGCTGCCCGAGGCCTGGAAGGCCCAGACGTCCGACCCGCCGCTGGTCATCAGCGGCCTGCGCGTGAACGGCCAGCCGCACGAGCTGCCGCACAGGCTGCGCGAGGGCCTGCGGCTGCCGCCGGGCCAGCGCAGCCTGTCCGTCGAGTTCGCGGCGCTGGACTATGCCGATCCCATGCGGCTGCGCTACGAGTACCGGCTGGCGGGCCTGGACGGCGACTGGACGCGCGTGGATGCGAGCAGCCGCAGCCCCAGCTTCGGGCCGCTCAAGCCCGGCCGCTATGTGCTGGAGGTGCGCGCCACGGCCCATCACAGCCTGTGGGGCCAGGCGCGGCTGCAGCTGCCCATCACGCTGGAGCCGGCCTGGTGGGAGACCACCATGGCCCATGTGGCGGGCGGGCTGCTGACGCTGGCCGCCTTGTGGGCCTGGATGCGCTGGCGCACGCGTTCGCTGCGGCTGCGCGAGGTCGAGCTGCAGGCGCTGGTGGCCGAGCGCACGGCCGAGCTGCGCGAGCTCAGCCTCACCGACGCGCTGACCGGCCTGCGCAACCGCCGCTACCTGGAGCTGCGCCTGGACGACGACCTGCGCCTGTGCCTGCGCCGCTTCGAGACGCCGGCCGCGGGAGGCGACGCCGGCCCGGGCCCGGATGCCGACCTGCTGCTGATGCTGCTGGACCTGGACCATTTCAAGCGCATCAACGACGTGCACGGCCATGCGGCCGGCGACGCCGTGCTGGTGCAGCTGGCCCAGCGGCTGCGCGGCGTCTTCCGCGAGACCGACTCGCTGGTGCGCTGGGGCGGCGAGGAGGTGCTGGTGCTGGCCCGCGAGACCGAGCGCCGCGACGCCGCCGAGCTGGCCGCGCGCGTCTGCGCGGCCGTGCGCGACCGGCCCTTCGACATCGGCCCCGGCGAGACCGTGCACGTGACCGTGTCCATCGGCTTCTGCGCCTTCCCGCTGGACCCGCGCCACCCGCGGCTGTGGGACTGGCGCGCCTGCCTGGCGCTGGCCGACTCGGCGCTGTACGCGGCCAAGGAACAGGGCCGCGACGGCTATGTGGGCGCCACCCGCGCGATGGGCCTGTCGCCGCGCGAGGCGCCGGACGACCTGGCGGCCTGGCGCACCGAGAAGCGGCTGCAGGTGGCCCGCAGCGCCGCGCTGCTGGACCCGGTCTGAGCGGCCCGCCGCGCCGCCGCGGCGAAAATCGCGGCATGGCCACTCCCCACCCCTCCCGCATCCGGCTCGAACTGCTGGCCCCCGCCCGCGATGCCGACATCGGCATCGAAGCCGTCAACCACGGCGCCGACGCCGTCTACATCGGCGGCCCTGGCTTCGGCGCGCGCGACAAGGCGCCGAACTCTCTGCAGGACATCGCGCGGCTGGCGGCCCATGCCCACCGCTTCAATGCGCGCATCTTCGTGACGATGAACACCATCCTGCGCGACGACGAGCTGGAGGGCGCGCGGCAGCAGGCCTGGCAGCTGTACGACGCAGGTGTGGACGCGCTCATCGTGCAGGACATGGGCCTGCTCGAGCTCGACCTGCCGCCCATCCAGCTGCACGCGAGCACGCAGACCGACATCCGCACGCCCGAGAAGGCGCGCTTCCTGCAGGACGTGGGCTTCTCGCAGATGGTGCTGGCGCGCGAGCTGGACCTGAAGCAGATCCGCGCCATCCGCGAGCAGGTGCAAGAGGCCACGCTGGAGTTCTTCGTGCATGGCGCGCTGTGCGTGGCCTACAGCGGCCAGTGCTTCATCAGCCATGCCCACACCGGCCGCAGCGCCAACCGCGGCAGTTGCAGCCAGGAATGCCGCCTGCCCTACACGGTGACCGATGCCCGGGGCCGCGTCGTCGCGCACGACAAGCATGTGCTGAGCCTGAAGGACAACGACCAGAGCGCCAACCTCGAGGCCCTCATCGACGCCGGCATCCGCAGCTTCAAGATCGAGGGCCGCTACAAGGACATGGCCACCGTCAAGAACGTGACGGCGCATTACCGCACGCTGCTGGACGCGCTGATGGAGCGCCGGCCCGAGCTGGCTTCCACCGGCCATGGCCGCTGCACGTTCACGTTCACGCCCGAGCCCGAGCAGGCCTTCAACCGCGGCGGCACCGACTACTTCGTCAACGGCCGCAAGATCGACATCGGCGCCTTCGACACGCCCAAGCATGCCGGCCTGCCGCTGGGCGACATCGTGCGCGTGGGCGCCGCGGATTTCGACCTCGACACGCGCGACGCGGTCAAGGTCGTCAACAACGGCGACGCGCTGACCTGGTGGGACCGCCAGGGCGAGCTGCAGGGCGTGCCGGTCAACGTCGCCACGCCGCTGGGCGGCACGCGCTGGAAGATAGCCCCCAACCTGTCCAAGGGCCAGCAGTTCTCCGACCTGAAGGACCTGTTCCCCGGCACGGCCGTCAGCCGCAACCGCGACATGGCCTGGGAGCGCCTGCTGGCCAAGCCCAGCGCCGAGCGCCGCATCGCGGTGGACCTGACGCTGGCGCAGGTGAACGACGGCTTCGAGCTGACGCTGAAGGACGAGACCGGCGCGAAGGCCGCGGTGACCCTGCCCCATGCCCACGAGCCGGCGCGCGACGCGAAGCAGGCCGAGGCGCAGCTCAAGGAAGGCCTGGCCCGGCTCGGCGACACGATCTTCACGGCGCGCCGCGTGCGCATCGCGATGCGCGGCGAGCCGCTGTTCCTGCCCGCCAGCAAGCTCAACGCGCTGCGCCGCGACGGCATTGCCGCGCTGGAGGCCGCGCGTGCCGCCGCCTTCGAGAAGCTGCCGCGCGCCGCGCCGGTGGAGCCGCCCGTGCCCTACCCCGAGGACACGCTGAGCTACCTCGCCAACGTCTACAACACGCGCGCCGCCGGGTTCTATGCGCGCCACGGCGTCAAGGTCATAGGCGCCGCCTACGAGAGCCACGAGGAGCTGGGCGAGGTGCCGCTGATGATCACCAAGCACTGTGTGCGCTGGTCCTTGAGCCTGTGCCCCAAGCAGGCCAAGGGCGTCACCGGCGTGCAGGGCACGGTGCGCGCCGAGCCGCTGACGCTGACCCACGGCGAGGACAGGCTCACGCTGCGCTTCGACTGCAAGCCCTGCGAGATGCACGTGGTCGGCGCGATGCGCAAAAACGTGCTGAAGCAGCTGAAGGCCGAGCCGCTGACCTTCTACAGGACACGGCCGGCCGCGGCCTGATCAGGGCGCCGGCTGCTCCTCCTGCGGCGCCAGCAGCCGGCCGAACACCAGCTTCACCACCAGCAGCCCCAGGCCCGCGGCGGCCACCAGCGCGGCGTGCAGCAGCCAGAAGTTGGAGCCCTTCATGACCTCCAGCAGGCCGGCCAGCCAGCCGACGAAGAGGTTGCCGAAGAACAGGTGCAGGTAGTAGATGCCCAGCATCAGCCCCTGGAAGCCCTGCGGCGCCACGCGCGAGTACAGCGCCAGGCCCACCGGCAGGATGTTGGCGAAGCCGATGTTGTTGACCAGCGCATAGCCGAACGACCACAGGATGCTGATGCGCGCGCCGCCGCCCTCGATGGACAGCGCCGGGATCATCAGCAGCGCCGGCGCGCCGGCCGCGATGAAGCAGCCCAGCGCCATCTTGGTGATCTCGTCCGGCTCGCGGCGGCGGTTGGCCCACCAGCGCCAGAAGGCCAGCGAGGCCAGCATGGTGCTGGTGCTGATCAGCGCGTCCACGGCCTGCAGCCAGGTCACCGGCACCTGGAAGCCGGCGACGACCATGTCCATGTGCTGCTGCGACCACAGCGGGAAGCCGTTGTTGTATTGCTGGTTGCCGACGATGGACAGCATCAGGATGGGCAGGATGGCCACCAGCAGCGCCAGCTGCAGCAGGCCACGCCGGCCCATGCGGGCCTCGGGTTGGCGCGCCTTGGCCCTGGCGGAGGCGCCGCGCGGCGCCTCCGGCGGCAGCCAGCGCCGGCCGGCCAGGTAGACGAACAGGCCGATCAGCATGCCCACGCCGGCCGAGCCGAAGCCCCAGTGCCAGCCCACCTTCTCGCCCAGCGTGCCGCAGACGATGGGCGCGGCGATGACGGCGATCTGCACCGCCAGCATGAAGATCTGGAAGGCGCTGGCGCGGCGCTTGTCGCCCGGCGCGTAGAGGTCGCCCACCTGGGCGGCGATATTGCCCTTGAACGCGCCCACGCCCAGCAGCAGGCAGGCGAGCGCCGGCAGCAGCGCGGCCTCGAAGGCCATCAGGAAATGGCCCGTGGCCATCAGCAGCGCGCCGATGACGACGGTTTTGGTGCGGCCCAGCCAGCGGTCGGCGATCAGCCCGCCGAAGATGGGCGTCAGGTAGACGAAGCCCACGTAGAGGCCGAACACGGCCGACGCCAGCTGCTGCGTGGAGCGCGGCCCGGTGACGCTCTCGATGGCGTGGCGCAGCGCGTCCATGCCGGCCACGTTGCCTATGTTCTCCGGCATGAACAGGTAGTTGCTGAGGTAGAGCACCAGCAGCGCCTGCATGCCGTAGTAGCTGAAGCGTTCCCACAGCTCGCAGAAGGACAGCCAGCCCAGGCCGGCGGGGTGGCCCAGGAAGGCGCGGTCGTGGCGGGCGCGCAGGTCGGCGGCGCCCGTGGGGAGGGTGGCGGAGGTCAAAAAGCAGTCCCAGATCCGGAAAGGCCCAGACTGTCTCCTGGCCCGGCGCGGCTGGCAATGCGCAGTGGCCCGCGGGTGACGTCGGTCATGCCGCGCGGGCGTGGAATGATGCGGCCCTGGCCCGCAACGCAGGAGGAGCGCTTGAACAGACCGGTGATGGGGTGGCTGGCGCCGGCGGCGCTGGCCTGGGCGCTCGCGCTGCCGGCGCGTGCCGCCGACCTGGGGCCGCTGCCGACCGCGCAGGCCCTCGAGGGGCGGCTGTCGGCCTTCGACGTGCCGGGCATTGCCATCGCGACGCTGAAGCGCTGCGAGCCCGACGCGGCCGTGGTGGCCGGCCAGGCGGTGCTGGATCCGCCGCGCGCCGTCACGCCGGCCACGCTGTTCGAGGCGGCCTCGCTGTCCAAGCCGGTGTTCGCGTGGCTGGTCCTGCAGCTGGCGGACGAGCAGCGCATCGATCTGGACCGGCCCTTCGCCGAAACCTTCGACTACGCGCGCATCCCCGACAAGGCCGCCTATGCGCGGCTGACGCCGCGCCTGGTGCTGACGCACCGCACCGGCCTGCCCAACTGGGTGGACGGCGACACGCATTTCCCCGACCGCACCGCGCCCATCCCCTTCGAACACCCACCGGGCACGGCCTACAGCTATTCCGGCGAGGCCTTTCAGCTGCTGCAGAGCTTCGTCGAGCGAGAGACCGGCCAGTCGCTGCAGGCGTTGTTCCGCGCGCGGCTGGGCCGCTGGATGCCGCAGTCCAGCTTCACGCGGCCGCTGCCGCCGGGCACGCTGGCGTCGCGCGGCTACCGCAGCGCGGCGCAGGCCGACAGCGGCCGCGACATGACGAATCTGACCGACTACGCGATGGCCGCCGCCTCGCTGGTGACGACGGCGCAGGACTACGCCCGCTTCCTGTCGCTGGTGTGCAAGCGCGAGGGCCTGTCGCGCGCGGCCTATGACGACATGCTGCGACCCCAGGCGCCCATGCCGCGCGGCGACGCGCCGTTTGCCGCGTCGCGCGGCCTGAGCTGGGTCATCACCGACCGCGGCGCCACCACGCGGGTCAGCCACACCGGCAGCAACGGCGAATATCGAGCGTACGCCGGCTTCGATCTGGGCAGCGGCGACGGCGTCGTCATGCTGACCAACGGCGTCAACGGCCGGCGGCTGATCGACGCGCTGCTGCAGCCGGCCCCATGAGCGCGCGCATCCTCGTCAGCGGCGGCAGCGGCTATATCGCCGGCGTGCTGATCCGCCAGCTGCTGGCCGAGGGCTGGCGGGTGCACACGACGTTGCGAGACCTGCGGCGCGAGCCGGCGCTGCGCCGGCTGCTGGGCGCGGACGCCGGCGAGGCGCGCGAGCGCCTGCGCTGCTTCGCGGCCGACCTGCGGGCCGACGCCGGCTGGGCCGAGGCCGCGGCCGGCTGCAGCCACCTGGCCCATGTCGCGTCGCCGCTGCCGGTGGGCGTGCCGCGCGATGCCAACGAGCTGATCGTGCCGGCCCGCGACGGCGCGTTGCGCGCGCTGAAGGCGGCCCGCGATGCCGGCGTGCGGCGCGTCGTCATGACCTCGTCCGTCGCCGCGATCGCCTACGGCCATGGCCCCGGCGAACACCGCCTCACCGAGGCCGACTGGACGCGGCTGGACGTGCCCGGCATCCCGCCCTATGTGCAGTCCAAGACCATGGCCGAGCGCGCCGCGCGCGACTGGGTGGCACGCGAGGGCGGCGGCCTGGAGTTCTGCACCGTGAACCCCTCGGTCGTGCTGGGCCCGGTGGCCAGCGCCGACTACTCGGCCAGCGTGGTCATCGTGCAGAGCCTGCTGCAGGGCCGCATCCCGGCCCTGCCCCGCATAGGCTTCGGCATCGTCGACGTGCGCGACGTGGCCGAGCTGCACCGGCGCGCGCTGACGGCGCCGCAGAGCATGGCCGGCGAGCGCTTCATCGCCTGCGGCGGGTTCACCTGGTTGCGCGAGATCGCGGCCGTGCTGCGCGCGGAGCTGGGCGACAAGGCGCGGCGGGTGCCGACGCGCGAACTGCCGGACTGGGCGGTGCGGCTGCTGGCCCGCGTCAGCCCCACCGTGCGCGCAGCGGCCGGCGAGCTGGGCGTCGTGCGGCACCAGGATTCAAGTCATGCGCGCGAGGTGCTGGGCTGGGTGCCGCGGCCGCCGCGGGAGGCCATCGTCGCGACGGCGCGGGATTTGATGGCGCTGGGTGTTGCCGGCTGACGCGTGAAGCAGCTGGTCAGAGCAGCGACGCCAAGCCCCACGCGAACAAGGGCAGTCCAAGCAGCGAGAGCGGGTAGAGCACCCACATCGGCATGCGTTGGTTCAGGGCATATGCCGCGTACGCCTCGCCGATGGGCGCTCGTCGAAACCATGTGACGAGCGCCAGGATCAACAAGGGCAGGGAGAAGGCCGCGCCGATAGTGACGGCAAGGGGGCGCCAATCGTTGGATGCGTAACCGCCCCAGCCGTACATCCATAGGCCGCATGCGATCCCGGCAAAGAAGGCGACGTTTGCAAGTCGGACGGCCCAGCGATGCTCAAACTGCAGCGTTTGCGGCTCCTTGCCATTCATGCCCTTCGGCAGCCATCGAGCCCAGGCCGAACACATCATCGTGGCGATCACGCCGCCGATGAGGCCACTCAAGATGGGGCGGTACTCACCAAGGTCCATCAACGCTCCTTCGCCGCGAGCTGAGGAGCCCCCGCTGGGGTTGACCAAGCTTTGCTAGATGCAGCGTGGCGAATGCTAACGCCCCCTCCTCTGCCACAACGCCTTCTTGCCCTTCAGCTGCCGCTCGATGCCGTCATTGAGCCGGCCGCGCAGGTCGATGACCTCCTCCACATGGCCATACACGCCGGGGAAGCGCAGGTCCAGCCACAGCCACAGCGTGCAGATGCGCAGCGCCTGCTCCATGCGGTCCAGCCGGCCGTGCTGGTCGTACTCGTCGAGGAAATGCGGCTCGCCGGCCTGGCCGGTGCGCGCATGGTTCGTCGCCCAGCCGTGGAACTGCTCCACCAGCATGGGAAGGCGCGAATCCACCGGCGCCTGCGCGTAGCGGAAGCGATCCTGCAGCGGCAGCGAGGCGGCGTTGCGGTCCAGTGCCTCGGCCAGCTCCAGCATCTGCTCCAGCTCGGCCACGGCGAAGTGGGCGTCGTCCAGGCGCAGCTGCTGCATGAAGATGCTCAGCACCGCATACAGCTTGTTGACGCCCATGCGCTGCGAGATGGTCTGCACATGGCGCCAGTTGGGCGCCACCGGCGCCTTGAAGTCGCGCGGCGCGCGCGGCTCCTTGGGCAGCAGCGCGCGCAGCGTCTTCATCGCCTCGGCCTCGGCCTCCTTCAGCACGCTGACGAAGCCCTCGTCGTGCATGCCGTAGCGGCCGGCGCGGCCGGCGATCTGGTGCACCTCGCTGACCGACAGCTCGCGGTCGCCGACGCCGTCGAACTTGGTCAGCGTCGAGAACAGCACGCGGCGTATGGGCAGGTTCAGGCCCATGCCGATGGCGTCGGTGGCCACCAGCACGTCGCTCGCGCCCACCGCGAAGCGCTCGGCCTCGCGCCGCCTCACCTCGGGCGGCAGCGCGCCGTAGATGACGCTGACCGCATGGCCGTTCTGCGAGATCTGGTCGCGCAGCATCAGCACGTCGCGGCGGCTGAAGGCCACCACCGCGTCGCCGGCCTGCAGATGCGTCATGGGCACGGGCGCAGGCATCAGCTGCACATGCTGCTTGCGCTCGAACACACGCCGCTCGGGCTTCTCGCCGCACAGCTGCAGCAGCCGCTCGATGGCCGGTGCGGCATAGGCCGAGCCGATGATGATGAGCTCGCGCGCCGGCACGCCGACGATGGCCTGGGTCCAGGCCCAGCCGCGCGAGTCGTCGAAGATCATCTGCGCCTCGTCGATGACGGCCACGTCCACCACGTCGCGGGTGTTGACCATCTCGATGGTGCTGCTCACCACCCGCGCGTTGTCGGCGGGCACGCTCTCCTCGCCGGTCAGCAGCGAGCAGGGCACGCCGCGGCCCACCAGGCGGTCGCGGCCCTCCAGGGCCAGCAGCCGCAGCGGCGCCAGATAGGCGCCGTCCAGCGCCTGGGCGAGGCGCTCGAAGGCTGCATGCGTCTTGCCGCTGTTGGGCGGGCCCAGGTATAGCGTGACCTTGCGGCCCAGCTTGCGCGCGGTGTCGAAGCTGTCCGGGTAGCCCTGGAAGGCCAGCTCGCGGCCCAGGCTGGCCAGCGTGCTCTGCTCCTCGACCTGCTGCTCCCAGCGGTCCTGGGCGCGGGTCAGCGCGGCCTTCAGGTCGTCGAACGGCATGGGTACGCCGCACTCGGCCTGCAGGCGCGGCAGCAGCGACGCCAGCTGGCTCGCATGGCCCATGGCCTCGCTGCGGGCGATCAGGTGGTTCAGGTGCAGGGTCAGCTCGGCGGTGTACGAGTACTCCGGCGCCTGGCCCAGGCCATGCCGCAGCGCGGCCGTGTCGCCGTCGCGGAAGAAGGCCCAGATGGGCGCCTCCGGCACCGGCACGCGGTGCGACAGGTCGATGCGCCAGCCGTCGTGCGCCAGCGTGATCGGATGCACGCACAGCCGCGTGAACACCAGGCCTTCGCGGCGCAGGCCCAGGCTCTCCAGCTGGTGCAGGCGCTGCTGCATCAGCGCGCGCAGCGTGTTGGCCATGGGCGTGGCGTCCAGCTGGGCCAGCGCGACGGGGATATGGGCCGGCAGCAGCCAGCGGCTGGGCCGGCCGCCGCCGGCGGCCTTGGAGATCTGGATGCAGCCCAGCCGGTCCAGCGACTCGTCGCTGCCGCCCTCGAGGTCGGCCGGCACCAGCACCTGCGGCAGCGCGTAGGCGGCCTGGCGTATGCGGGCCCAGTCTTCGGGCGCCAGGCCCGCGGGCAGGCGGGCGGCATGGCGGGGCTGGGGGAGGGGAAAGGCCGGCGCGGGCGGCCGGGAATCGGGAGACGAGGACTTCACGGCAGAAGTGGAACACAGCCGGGCCGCTTCCGGCTGGCGGGGGCATCCGTCGCGCCCCAAGCCCGGGTGGCGGGGTGGCTTGCGCGCGCTCAATAATTCGAGTATTCTGGAAATATGGATGAAGCAGATGTCATCAAAGCCCTGGCCGCGCTGGCCCAGCCCGTGCGGCTGAAGGTGTTCCGCGCGCTGGTCGTCACCGGCGACGCCGGGCTGACGCCCGGCACCATGGCCGAGGGCCTGGACATGCCGGCCAACACGCTGTCCTTCCACCTGAAGGAGCTCGTGAACGCCGGCCTGGTGACGCAGGAGCGCGCCAGCCGCAACCTCATCTACCGCGCCGCCTATCCGCGCATGAACGCGCTGCTGGGCTATCTGACCGAGAACTGCTGCCAGGGCGCCGCCTGCGCGGTGCCGGCGGCGACCCCCTCTTCTTCCTGCTGCTGAACCGGAGATCCCATGAAGCGATTCCATGTGCATGCCCATGTCGACAACCTGCAGGCCAGCGTGGTCTTCTACTCCAAGCTGTTCGGCGCCGAGCCCGCGCGGCTGGAGAGCGACTACGCGAAGTGGATGCTGGACGATCCGCGCATCAACTTCGCCATCTCGACCCGCGGCGGCAAGGCCGGGGTGGACCATCTCGGCATCCAGGCCGACACGCCCGAGGAGCTGGCCGAGCTGAAGGCCCGTGCCCAGGCCGCCGACGTCGCGCTGCTGGACCAGGGCGCCACGACCTGCTGCTATGCCAAGAGCGAGAAGCACTGGGTGACCGACCCGCAGGGCATCGCCTGGGAGCAGTTCCAGACGCTGGCCGACATCCCCACCTTCGGCGCCGGCCAGGCCAGCGCGCCGCAGGCGGCGTCGGCCTGCTGCCCGGGCGACGCGCCGCGCGGCAAGCCCGTCGCCGTGAAGTCTTCCGGCAGCTGCTGTTGAACGGGCCCCTGCGCCGGCCGCTGCTGGCCGAGGGCCTGGGCACGGCACTGCTGCTGGCCGTCGTCATCGGATCGGGCGTGATGGCGGAGCGCCTGGCCGGCGGCAACGCGGCCATCGCGCTGCTGGCCAACACGGCGGCGACGGCGGGCGGGCTGTTCGTACTCATCGCGATCCTCGGCCCCGTCAGCGGCGCCCACTTCAATCCGGCCGTGTCGCTGGCCCTGGCGCTGCGCGGCAGCCTGCCCTGGCCGCGGCTGGCGCCCTATGTGGCTGCCCAGCTCGGCGGCGCCGTGCTGGGCGCCTGGCTGGCGCATGCGATGTTCGAGCTACCGCTGCTGCAGTGGGCCTCGCGGGTGCGCGGCGGCACCGGCCAGTGGCTGGCCGAGGGTGTCGCGAGCCTGGGCCTGGTGCTCGTCGTGCTGCGCGCGCCGGCCGGCCGCGCGGCGGGCCTGGTGGCGGCCTACATCGGCGCGGCCTACTGGTTCACGGCGTCCACGTCTTTCGCCAACCCCGCCGCGGCCATCGGCCGCATGATGAGCGACAGTTTCGCCGGCATCGCGCCGGCCAGCGTGCCGGGCTTCGTCGCCGCGCAGCTGGCGGGCGCGTTGCTGGCCCTGCCGCTGCACCGCGCCCTGGGCGCTCTTCCCGACACTCCGCCATGACCGACATCACCCTTTTCCACAACCCGGCCTGCGGCACCTCGCGCAATGTGCTGGCGTTGATCCGCCACGCCGGCTTCGAGCCGCGCATCGTCGAGTACCTGAAGACGCCGCCCGGCCGCGACGAGATCCGCGCGCTCGCCGCCGCCACCGGCCAGCCGCTGCGCGCGCTGCTGCGCGAGAAGGAGGCGGCCTTCGCCGAGCTGGGCCTGGCCGATCCGGCCTTGGCCGACGACGCGCTGCTCGACGCCATCGAACGGCATCCGGTGCTGCTGAACCGCCCCATCGTCGTCACGCCGCTGGGTACGGCGCTGTGCCGGCCCTCGGAGGCGGTGCTGGAGCTGCTGCCGGTCGGGCCGCTGCCGCCGTTCACGAAGGAGGACGGCGAGGTCGTGCGGGACAGCGGCCAGCGCCGCGCCGGGGCCTGAGCGATGCGCCGGCTGCGCTACAACGTCGCCTGCAGCCTGGACGGCTTCATCGCCGATGCCGACGGCGGCTACGGCTGGATCGTGGACGACCCGAGCATCGATTTCGACGCGCTCTATGCCGGCTTCGACACCTTCGTCATGGGCCGCAAGACCTGGGACGTCATGCAGGCCCAGGGCGAGGCCAACCCCCTGCGCGGCAAGCGGGTCATCGTCGCGTCGCGCACGCTGGCGGCGAGCGCGGGCGTGACCGTCGTGCGCGACGGCATCGAGGCGGCGGTCGCGGTGCTGAAGGCCGAAGCGTCGGCGCGTGACATCTGGCTGTTCGGCGGCAGCGAGCTGGCCGGGGCCTTGTTCGCGGCCGGCCTGGTGGACCGTGTCGAGACGGCGGTGATGCCGGTGCTGCTGACGCGCGGCATCCCGCTGCTGCCCGCCGGCGCGGCGCACAGGCTGGCGCTGGCTTCGGCGCAGAGCCTGGCCAGCGGCATCCAGATGCTGGCCTACGACGTGCTGCGCTGAGGCCGCTCAGTCCAGCGGCCAGGGCATGGCCGCCGGCAGGCTGGCCGCCGCCTCCCCCTCCGCGTTGCGGGGCGGCCCGCGTCGCGGCGCATCGGCCTCGCGCCACCAGGGTGCCGCCGGCTCGCCCCTGGCCGGCTCGACGGCCTCACCCAGGCGCGGCATCAGCAGCTGGGCGCCCTGCCTGGGGCCCAGCGCCAGCAGCGTTTCCGCCGGCTGGTCCCAGTCGTGCAGGGCCAGTGCGAACGTGCCCCAGTGCACCGGCAGGAAGGCGCCGCCGCCCAGCAGCTGCAGGGCCTGCAGCGCGTTCTCCGGGCCCAGGTGGATGTCGCCCCAGGACGGGTGGAAGGCGCCCACCTCCAGCATGACGAGGTCGAAGGGCCCCAGCCGATCGCGGATGGCGGCGTACTCGCGGGTCAGCCCGGTGTCGCCGCTGAAGAAGACGCGGTGCCGGGGCGTTTCGATGACCAGGGACGACCACAGCGTCGCGTTGCGGTCCCCCAGCGAGCGCCCCGAAAAATGCTGCGACGGCGTCGCATGGATGCGCAGCTCGGCCCGCGGCGCCTGCCAGTGCTCCCACCAGTCCAGCTCCACGATGCGCTCCGGCGGCACGCCCCAGGCCTGCAGATGCGCGCCCACCCCCAGCGAGGTGATGAAGGGCATGTCCTGCAGCTGCGTGAGCTCGCGGATGGTCGGCAGGTCCAGGTGGTCGTAGTGGTCGTGCGAGATGACGACGGCGTCCAGCGGCGGCAGCGCCTTCAGCGCCAGCGGCACGGGCTGGAAGCGCCGCGGGCCGGCCAGCCGCGACGGCGAGGCGCGCGCACCCCAGACCGGATCGGTCAGCACGCGCAGGCCTTCGCTCTCGATCAGCACTGTGGAATGGCCCAGCCAGGTTGCGCGCAGGCCGGTGTCGGCGGGCTTGAGCCAGCGCTCCAGCGGATTCACCGCCGGCAGCGGGCGGGCCGGGGTGCGGCGGCCTGCGCCGAACAGGAAGTCGGACAGCGAGGGCCGCTCGCTGCCGTCACGCAGCCCCGGCAGCAGCGGGTGGAGGTTGCAGAAGCCCTCGCCGGCGTCGGTCACGCGATAGCGCGGCGAGGCCCGCATGCGTTCGAGGCGGAGGCCGGAGGCGCGCTTGCCAAGGGATTTCATCGCGGTGCGGGGCGGCGGGCGCCCGGTGGGCGGGAGGAGGATGTGGCGGCAACGGCGGGTCTTTCAAGGCGGGCCAGCCAGGCCGGCGGGTCTTGAAATGGCGCCCGGGGAGGGCATCTGAGACCCTGGATCCGTTCAACCCAGGTGTCGCATGTCCTCCGTCATCAAGCTCGCCGTCCCTGCCGAACTGCTGTCCCTCGTCCGCCTGGCGCAACTGCTGCAGGCGCTGGAAGGCCAGGGCCGCGCGGCCGATCCCCACCAGTACCGGTTGCTCGTCGAGAAGCTCGGCGTCGAGCTGCGCGAGCACCAGGGCCATCCGGCGCTGTCGGGCCTGCTGGACCATTTCCCGGCCGCCGCCGAGGTCTACGAAAACCTGCAGTACGCCCATGCCGGGCTGTGCCGCGCGCCGCTGGAGCTGTCGCTGGGCTCCGAGCTGGCGACGCGCGAGCTGCTGGGCCGGGTGCGCCGCAGCTGAGGCGGCTCAGCCGCCGATGACGCCGCAGGCCACGCGCGCCCCGCCGCCGCCCAGCGGCGCGGGGTGGTCGGCGTGGTTGTCGCCGCCGGCATGGACCATCAGCGCACGGTTCTTCACGTCGGCCAGCTTGAGCCGCGGCCCCAGCACCGGCGCGCTGGCCGTGCCGTCGGCCGCCACGTAGAGCGGCGGCAGATCGCCCAGATGGCCATCGCCCCAGGGCTCGCCATGCTTCTTGGTGCCGGCCGGATCCAGGTGGCCGCCGGCGCCCAGCGCCGGCACCATGGCGCCGTTGCTCTCGCCGGGGGCGCAGGAGGGCTTCTCGTGGACGTGGAAGCCGTGCAGCCCCGGCGGCAAGCCCTTCAGCTCGGGATAGAAGGCCAGGCCGTAGGGCGTCTCGACGATGCGGACGCTGCCCAGCGCCGCGCCGTCGCCCTGCTTCTCGGCGGCATTCACGGTCACGGTCAGCTCGGCGGCCAGGGCCGCGCTGCCGGCCAGCAGGCCGGCGGCGGCGATCAGCGTGTATTTCATTGGTTTCTCCCCGTTGATGAAGCGCACGAGGTTAGCGACCGCCGCCGCTTTTGCGGCGGGGCCCGCGTCCCGGCTTGGCGGTACAACCCCCCAAGATCAGAGGTGCTCCAGCCACCGCTGTAGCAAGACCTGACGCGCCGGCCGCCCGGCGGGACGCTAGGCCGCCAGCGCCAGCGCGGCATCGCCGCGCAGCGGCAGCTCCAGCCGCGCCACCGTGCCCTGGCCCGGCTGGCTGTCCAGCTCCAGGCTGCCGCCCAGCATGCCGGTGGCGAGGCTGTGCGCGACGAACAGGCCCAGGCCGCTGCCGCCCTGGCCGAAGGTGGTCGAGAAGAAGGGCTCGAAGGCGCGCGCCAGGTCGGCCGCCGGCATGCCGGCGCCGTTGTCGCGCACCTCCAGCGTCAGCCGCTCGTCGGCGCTGCGGTGCGCGGCGATGCGGATCTGGCCGGCCATGCCATCGCGGAAGGCATGCCGGCAGGCGTTCTCCAGCAGCTGCTCCAGCACCTGCTGCAGCACCTCGGCATGGCCGTGCAGCATGAAGCCCTCGGGCAGCTCGCACAGCAGCTGCACCTGCGGCGCGCTGAGATGGGTCTGCACCCGCGCCCAGGCCTGCAGCACGGCCTCGCGCAGGTCGAAGCGCGAGCGCGTCGCGCGGCCGCTGTCCTCGGTCAGCTGCTTGAAGCGGTTGACCAGGCGCAGCGCGCGGTCCACGTTGTGCTCCACCAGTTCGGCGCCGGCCGCCGTCTGCGCCACCCAGTCGGCCAGCTCCTGGCGCTTGAGCGGCCTGCCGTCGGCCATGCGCTGCGCAAAGCCGGCGCTGCCCGCGCGCAGCGCGCTGGCGCTGAGCAGCGCGTTGCCCAGCGGCGTGTTCATCTCGTGGGCGATGCCCGCGAGCAGCTGGCCCAGCGCGGCCAGCTTGCGGCTGTTGACCAGTTCGTCCTGCGTGGCCAGCAGCTCGGCGGTGCGCTGCTGTACCTGCTCCTCCAGCCATTGGGCGGCGCGGCGGCGCTCCTCGGCGCGGCGTTCCTGGTCGATGGCGATGCCGGCCAGGTGGCTGACGGTGTTCAGCGCGGCCAGCTCCTCGGGCAAGGGCCGGCGTGCCTCGCGGTAGTACATCGCGAAGCTGCCGACGACGCGCCGGTCCGGCCCGTGGATGGGCGCCGACCAGCAGGCCCGCAGCCCATGCTGCAGGGCCAGGCCGCGGTAATGCGTCCACAGCGGGTGGGTGGCGATGTCTTCGACGATGACGAGGCGGTCGTCGAACATGGCCGTGCCGCAGGATCCCGCCGTCGGGCCGATCTCCTGGCCCTCCAGCGCCTGCATGTACTCGGCCGGCATGCGCGGGCCGGCGCCCACGTGCACGTGGCGGCCGTCCAGGTCCAGCAGCAGCACGGTGCTGAACAAGCCCTCGAACTGCGACTCGAGGAGGCCGGTCAGGCGGTCCAGCACCAGCTGCAGCGGCCGGCCGGTGGCCACCATCTCCAGCAGTTCGTTCTTGGCCTGGTTCAGCACCTCGGCGAACTGCATGCGGCTGACGTCCACCAGGCAGACGGCCACCTGGGGTTCGCCATCGCGCTCGGTCAGCGTCAGGTGCAGCTCGTGCGGGCGGCTCTCGCCGGCGCGGGTCTGCAGGCTCCAGCTCAGGCTCATGGCGCCGACCTGCTGCAGCTCGGCCAGCACATGCTTGAGCGTCTCGGCCGAGTTGCGGCCGTCGGGCTGGCGCAGCGGGCACAGCAGTGACAGCGGCATGCCCCCCAGCGCCTGCGGGTCGTAGCCCAGCAGCTTGGCGCGCCCCGAGGCCGTGCCGATGATGGGCAGCTCGGGGGTGGCTTTTGCCAGCAATATCGCGACGCGGGTCATGTCCTCCATCTCGGCCTCCACTGCTTGTTGATTGACCTGAGATCGCTAAGCCGACAAATGTGCCGCATCTTGCTGACGGACCCAACTGCCAGACTCGGTAGGGATTGGCGCCAGAATGCCGGCTCGTCGCCCCATCGCCACAGGCCCCACCATGCCCCAGATGCTGCTCATCGTCGAACCCCCGGGCCAGCGCGCCGAGCGCGGCCGCGCCGCCGGCGAGGCCGTCTACCAGCGCATGCAGGACTTCGCCGCCCAGCTGCAGGCCGAGGGCTTGCTGCTGGGCGTCAACTCGCTGGGGACCGCGGCCCGGCGCCTCAGCAAGCGCGACGGCGTGGCCCAGGTCTGGGACGGCCCGTTCGCCGAGGCCAAGGAGATGGTGGGCGGCTATTTCCTGCTCGACACCGAGGACGCCGCCGTCGCGCTGGCCTGGGCCGAGCGCTGCCCGGCGGCCGAGTGGGCGACCGTGGAGATACGCGGCGTGGGGCCTTGCTACACCTGACGGGCCGGGCCACCGCGGCGACGTCGGCTTAGGGGGTTTCCCGGGGTCTGTCGAAGCCGGGTCGCATGGATCGTCGTGGGCATGAAGGCAGCGCAGCCGCGCTGCCGCCGCATCCAGGAGACCCGCCATGCGATTCATGATCCAGGTCCGCGCCAACGCCGTGAGCGAGCGCGGCGAGCCGCCCGGCCCCGAGTACGCCCCGCTGTTCGAGGCCATGGGCGCCTTCCACGAGGAGATGGCGCGCGCCGGCGTGCTGCTGGACGGCGCGGGTCTGCGCCCCAGCCGCGACGGCTGGCGCCAGCGCTATCACGCCGACGGCCGCAAGGAAATCGTCGACGGCCCCTTCGCCGAGACCAAGGAGCTGATCGCCGGTTACACGCTGATCCAGGTGCGCTCCGTCGAGGAGGCCCGGGCCTGGGCCAGCCGCTTCCCCATGCCTTTCGTGGACATGGACTGCGAGATCGAGGTCAGGCGTCTGTACGAGGACGCCGACTTCGGCCCCGGCGGCGCCATGGAAATCCGTGCCTGAGGGGGAGCGCGCCATGAGCAATCTGTCCATCGCGCTGCTGTGCGCCGGCCTGGCCCTGCTGCTGCTGCTGGGTTATGCGTCGACCCGGCCCGACGAGTTCCGCGTCGAGCGCCGCGCCCGCATCGCCGCGCCGGCCGACCGGGTCTGGCCGCTGATCGCCGAGCTGCGTGCCTTCAACCGCTGGAACCCCTATGAACGCAAGGACCCGCTGCTGAAGAGCCAGTACGACGGCGCGGCCAGCGGCGTCGGCTCGCGCTATGCATGGCAGAGCGACAAGGTCGGCAGCGGCAGCCTGGAGATCACCGGCCAGCAGCCCGGCCGCGCGGTGCAGCTGAGGCTGGACTTCGTGCAGCCCTTCGAGGCCCACAACCGGGCCGAGTTCGCGCTGCAGCCCATGGCCGACGGTGCCACCGAGGTGCGCTGGACCATGAACGGCCCCGCCAACTTCACGGCGAAGCTGATGGGCCTGTTCATCGACATGGACAAGATGGTGGGCCGGGACTTCGAGGATGGCCTGCAGAACCTGCGCCAGCTCGCGGAGGCCAAGGCATGAAGGATCTGGGCTTCGACATCGACATCGCTGCGCCGGTCGCCCGCGTCTGGGACTGCATGCTGGACCCCCTCGCCTACCGCGACTGGACCACCGCCTTCTGCGAGGGCTCCTACTTCGAGGGCAGCTGGGTCCAGGGCAGCCGCATGCGCTTCCTGGACCTGGAGGGCAACGGCATGGACGCCATCGTCGAGGAGAACCGCCTGCACCAGCGCCTGGCGCTGAAGCTGGTGGGCGAACTCACCCAGGGCCGGCCGACGCCGGGTAGCAGCATCGCCAGCCACCCCGCGCAGGAGATCTACGAGTTCAGCGCCGCGGCCGGCGGCGGCACCCACCTGGCCATCCGCCTGCGCGGCTGGGACGACGGCTTCGCCGACCTGATGGCGGGGCTCTGGCCCAAGGCCTTGCAGCGCCTCAAGGCGCTGGCCGAGTCCACGCATTGACATGAAGCCCCTCGCCCAGTCCCGCCGCGCGGCCCGCAACACCATTCGGCATCATTGAAAGGAAACGCCATGCAGATCAAGGTCACCAGCGTCATGGTCGACGACCAGGAGAAGGCGCTGGCCTTCTACACGCAGAAGCTGGGCTTCAGGAAGATGGCCGACATCCCCATGGGCCCGAGCTACCGCTGGCTGACGGTGGTGTCGCCCGACGGCATCGAGGGCGTCGAGCTGTCGCTGGATCCGATGAACATGGAGGCGTCCAGGGTCTATCAGAAGGCCTTGTACGACGCCAACATGCCGATCAACGCCTTCGTCACCACCGACGTCGAGGCCGAGGCGCGCCGGCTGCGCGAGCGCGGCGTCGTCGTGCGCGGCGAGCCGGTGAACATGGGCCCGATCAAGGCCGTCATGTTCGAAGATGGCTGCGGCAACCTCCTCCACCTCGTGCAACCCCTCTGAGGCCACCCCATGCACAAGCAAATCTTCGTCAACCTGCCCTGCAAGAACCTGCCCGCCAGCAAGGCCTTCTTCGAGGCCCTGGGCTATGCCTTCAACCCGCAGTTCACCAACGACATGGGCGCCGCCCTGGTGCTGGGCGACAACCTCTACGCCATGCTGCTGACCGAGGACTTCGCCCGCGGCTTCACGGGCAAGCCGCTGGTGGACGCGAAGGCGGCGACCGAGGTGCTGGTCTGCCTGAGCTGTGAGAGCCGCGAGGAGGTGGACGGCCTGGTCGCCCGCGCCCGCGCCGCCGGCGGCAGCGTGCCGCGCGCGCCGCAAGACCATGGCTTCATGTACGCCCATGGCTTCGAGGACCTGGATGGCCACATCTGGGAACTGGTCCACATGTCGGGCCTGCCGCCGCAGGCCTGAGCCGGGAGACGCTCATGCAGATCCAGCAAAAGCTCACGCCCTTCATCTGGTACGAGAAGGGCGCCGAAGACGCGGTGGCGCATTACCTGCAGGTGTTCGGCAGCGGCCGGGTCACGCACACGCAGCGCTGGGGCGAGAACTCGCCGGGCGAGGCCGGCACGGTCATGGTGGTGCAGTTCGAGCTGCTGGGCCAGCAGATGACGGCCTTCAACGGCGGGCCGCACTTCAAGCTCAACGAGGCGTTCTCTCTGATGGTGGCCTGCGAGGACCAGGCCGAGATCGACCACCTCTGGACGCAGCTGCAGGCCGGCGGCGGCAAACCCAAGGCCTGCGGCTGGGTGGAGGATGCCTGGGGCCTGTCCTGGCAGATCATCCCGGCGGCCTGGTTCGACATGATCCGCGACCCCGACCCGGCCCGTGTGCAGCGCGTGTTCCAGGCCATCTGGGCCATGGAGAAAATCGATCTGGCCGCCTTGCAGCGCGCCTACGACGGCGCCTGAAGCCGTGAGCTATGCGGACCTCGCTGCCGGCGTCTGGCGCATCGAGCGCGGCCGCCTGGTCGGCGCGGCGGCCAAGCTGCTGCGCGACCTCGACGAAGCCGAGGACTGCGCCCAGGACGCCCTCATGGCCGCCCTCGACGCCTGGCCGCGCGACGGCCAGCCCGCCAACCCCGCCGCCTGGCTGATGACCGCCACCCGCAACAAGGCCCTGGACCGGCTGCGTCGCCGCGCGATGCTGGAGCGCGAGCACCAGCATCTCGCGGCCGACGACGTGGCGGCCGGCAGCCATGTGGTGCCCGACTTCGTCGATGGCCTGGACGCCGCGCGCGACCAGGCCGAGATCGGCGACGAGCTGCTGCGCCTGATCTTCATCGCCTGCCATCCGGTGCTGCCGCGCGAGGCCCAGGTGGCGCTGACGCTGAGGCTGCTGGGCGGCCTGGAGACGGCCGAGATCGCGCGCGCCTTCCTGCTGCCCGAGGCCACGGTGGCGCAGCGCATCGTGCGCGCCAAGAAGGCGCTGGGCGGACAGGCCTTCGAGCTGCCCGGGCCGCAGGAGCGCGAGCAGCGCCTGGGCGCCGTGCTGGCCGTCGTCTACCTGATCTTCAACGAGGGCCACAGCGCCGGCAGCGGCGCCAGCCTGCTGCGCCCGGCGCTGTGCGACGAGGCGCTGCGCCTGGCCCGTCAGCTGCAGCATCTGCTGCCGCAGGAGGCCGAGGTGCATGGCCTGGCGGCGCTGCTGGAGATCCAGGCCTCGCGCCTGCCCGCGCGGCTGGACGCGCAAGGCCGCCCGGTGCTGCTGCCCGATCAGGACCGCCGCCGCTGGGATGCGCTGCTGATCCACCGCGGCCTGGCCGCACTGGAGCGCGCGCTGGCGCTGGGCGAGCCCGGGCCTTACACGCTGCAGGGATCCATCGCGGCCTGCCATGCGCGCGCGGCGCGCGCCGAGGACACCGACTGGGAAGCCATCGTGGCCGGCTACGACCGCCTGCTGGCGCTCAACCCCTCGCCCGTCATCGCGCTGAACCGCGCGGTGGCCCTCAGCTTCGCCCGCGGCCCGGCCGAGGCCTGGCCGCTGCTGCAGGCGCTGGCGGCCCAGCCGCAGTTGCAGCGCTACCCCTGGCTGGCGGGCGCCCAGGCCGATGTGCTGGAACGCCTGGGCCGGGTCGGCGAGGCGCGCGAGGCCTATCTGCGCGCCGCGGAGCTGAGCGGCAACGCGGCGCAGCGCGGGCTGCTGCTGGAGCGCGCGGCCCGCCTGGCCGGCTGATCAGCGCTCGGTCGCGGTGTTCTCGCGCAGCATGCGCTGCATCAGCGCGAAGAAGCGGTCGTAGAACTCGCCGGCGGGAATGGTCTCGGACGCCACCTTGACCATGGAGTCCTGCGTGGACGACAGCGGCAGCGAGATCGAGCCCAGCGCGCTGACGCCCAGGCTGGCCGCCTGCGGGCTCTTCTTCAGCGCGTAGCGGTCCTGCTGGGCGCTGACATAGGCCGTCGCGACCTGCTGCCTGGGGCCGTCGCCCACGCAGACGACGTTGAAGCCGATTTCCACATGCACCTCGCCCTCGGGCTGGAAGCGCTTGGCGCCTTGCACGATGCCGCCGCCGGCCTTGCTGATGACATAGCCCTGGCTCAGCAGCGCACGCCGCGCGGCCTCGCAGGTGTCGTCGACATTGGCGTCGAACAGGCGGGAAAAGGTCTCTTCGGCGGCAAAACTTTCGCCTTGATAGACCGGCTTGCCGGCGCTGTCCGGCAGCGACGGCAGCACGCTGCAGCCGCTCAGCAGCAGGCCGAGCAGGGCCGTCGGGGCGAGGGGGCGGAGGCGAGGCATGGCGGGATTATTCCGCCACGGCGGGGCCGGCTTGTTGCTGCCGCGTGTCGGCACCGCGGCCCGGGCCGAGAATTGGCAGGCACAAGGAGGCTCCATGGACCAACCCAGCGTCACCCTGATCCAGCGCCAGGGCTATCAGTTCGAGCATCACTACGCGCCGCAGCTGCCGGTGCTGCTGTCCGACGAACCGCCGCCGGCCGGCACCGGCCTCGGTCCGGACCCGATCGAGCTGTTGGCCTCGGCCGTCGGCAACTGCCTGAGCGCCTCGCTGTGGTTCGCCAGCCAGAAATACCGGGACGACCCCTCGCCGCTGCGCACCGAGGTCAGGGCGAGCGTCGGCCGCAACGAGCGCGGGCGCAACCGCGTGCAAGGCCTGGCGGTGGACCTGCACCTGGGCAAGCCCGCCGCCGAGCTGGGCCACATCCAGCGCGTGCTGGACACGTTCGAGGACTTCTGCACCGTCACGCAGAGCGTGGCGCCGGCCATACCGGTCACGCTGCGCGTGCTGGACAGCACGGGCGCGGTCCTCAAGGGCTGAGGCCCGGCCCGTTGCGGGTGGGCCTCAGGGGTAGAGGCCGCGCTCCTCGCGCGCCTGCAGCACCCGCGTGCAGGCCACCGTGAAGGCGGCGGTGCGCAGCGGGATCTTGTGCTGCTCGCCGGTCTCCCAGATGTGCTTGAAGGCGCCGATCATGATCTTGTCCAGGCGCACGTTGATCTCGTCCTCGGTCCAGAAGAAGGACGAGAAGTCCTGCACCCACTCGAAGTAGGACACCGTCACGCCGCCGGCATTGGCGATCACGTCCGGCACCACGGTGATGCCGCGGTCGGCCAGCACGGCCTCGCCGTCCGGCGTGGTCGGGCCGTTGGCGCCTTCCAGCACGACGCGGGTCTGCAGGCGCTGGGCGCGCTCGGCGGTGATCTGGCCTTCCAGCGCGGCCGGGATCAGCACGTCGCTCTTGACGTCCCAGAACTCCTCGCTGGCGATCATGTCGCCGCCCTTGAAGCCGGCCACGCCGCGGGTCTTGGCCACATGGTCCAGCAGGCTGGCCATGTCGAAGCCCTTGTCGTTGACGATGGTGCCGGTGTGGTCCTGCACGGCGACGATCTTGGCGCCGTTGGCGGCAAACAGCTTGGCGGCGACGGAGCCGACGTTGCCGAAGCCCTGCACGGCGATGCGGGCGCCGTCCATCTCCATGTTCAGGCGGCGCATGGCCTCGCGGCCCACGACGAACACGCCGCGGCCGGTGGCGGCCACGCGGCCCAGCGAGCCGCCCAGCTCGATGGGCTTGCCCGTGACGACGCCGGTCGCCGTGGCGCCGGTGTTCATCGAGTAGGTGTCCATCATCCAGGCCATGATCTTGCCGTTCGTGTTCACGTCGGGCGCGGGGATGTCCTGGTTGGGGCCGATGATGATGCCGATCTCGCTGGTGTAGCGGCGCGTCACCTTCTCCAGCTCCTTCATGGACAGCTGGGCCGGGTCCAGGCGGATGCCGCCCTTGGCGCCGCCATAGGGCAGGTTGACGGCGGCGTTCTTCACCGTCATCCAGGCCGACAGGGCCATCACTTCTTCCAGCGTCACGTCGGGGTGGTAGCGCACGCCGCCCTTGCCCGGGCCGCGCGTCAGGCTGTGCTGCACGCGGAAGCCCTCGAAGTGGGCGATGGTGCCGTTGTCCATCTCGATGGGGATGTCGACGATGAGGGCGCGCTTGGGGCGGCGCAGCGTCTCGACCCAGCGGCGCAGATGGCCCAGGTAGGGCTCCACGGCATCGATCTGCGACAGATAGGTTCCCCACGGGCTGTTGCGCGTGGGCGAAACAAACGACAGGTTGGGCATGAAACGCTCCGTAATTTTCCGTGGGGCGAACGGTAGCGCGAAGCCTCGCCGCGCAACCAGGACTTGTCTAGCCAACTGCTCATGCGCTCATGCAAGCAACGCATGGCCCGCGTCCGCAGTGGCGGATTTCACGCTCGCCGGGCTGTGGCGGGCAAGCCTCGGCCGCCCGCATACCATCGCCCGGTGACCTCCCTCGACCTCGCCCTGCTCTACCTCGTCGCAGCCGTGCTGGGCGTCGTGGCCTGCCGTTCGCTGAAGCTGCCGCCCATGCTGGGCTACCTGGCCGTGGGCGTGCTGATCGGCCCCAATGCGCTGGCCTTCGCCCACGACTCGGCCAGCATCCAGTACCTGGCCGAGTTCGGCGTCGTCTTCCTGATGTTCGCCATCGGGCTGGAGTTCAACCTGCCCAAGCTGCGCGCGCTGCGCACCGCCGTCTTCGGCCTGGGCCTGGCCCAGGTGCTGCTGACCATCGCCGGCGCGCTGGCCGGCAACCTGCTGCTGACCGCCGGCTTCGCGCTGCTGGGCCTGGCCTGGGAGTTGCGCTGGGAGGGCGCGCTGGTGCTGGGCGCCGCCATGGCCATGAGCTCCACCGCCATCGTCGTCAAGCTGATGGCCGAGCGGCTGGAACTGGAGAACCCGCACGGCCGGCTGGTCATGGGTGTGCTGCTGTTCCAGGACCTGGCCGTCGTGCCGCTGCTGGTGCTGATCCCGGCGCTGAACAGCAGCGGCGGCCAGATGGCCGAGGCCCTGGCCTGGGCCGGGCTGAAGGCGGTGCTGCTGCTGGGCCTGCTGCTGTTCGGCGGCCAGAAGGCCATGCGCTGGTGGCTGACGCTGGTGGCGCGGCGCAAGAGCGACGAGCTCTTCATGCTCAACCTGCTGCTGGTCACGCTGGGCCTGGCCTGGCTGACCGAGCACGCCGGCCTGAGCCTGGCGCTGGGTGCCTTCGTCGCCGGCATGCTGATCGCCGAGACCGAATACAAGCACCAGGTGGAGACCGACATCCGGCCCTTCCACGACGTGCTGCTGGGCCTGTTCTTCATCACCATCGGCATGAAGCTGGACTGGCATCCGCTGGTGCAGAGCTGGTGGCTGGTCATCATGCTGACGGTGCTGCCCGTGTTCGCCAAGTTCGCCCTCATCGCGGGCCTGGCGCGGCTGTTCAGGTCGCCGCCCGGCGTGGCGCTGCGCACGGGTCTGTACCTGGCCCAGGCCGGCGAGTTCGGCTTCGTGCTGCTGACGCTGGGCGCTCAGCACCAGCTCATCGCCCCGCAATGGGTGAGCCCGGTGCTGGCCAGCATGGTGCTGTCCATGCTGGCCACGCCGCTGCTCATCATGTACAGCAACCGCATCGTCATGAAGCTGTCCAGCAGCGACTGGCTGATGCAGTCGGTGCAGCTGACCAGCATCGCGCGCAAGAGCATCCAGGCCCAGGCCCACGTCATCATCTGCGGCTACGGCCGCTCGGGCCAGAACCTGGCGCGGCTGCTGGAGGGCGAGCACATCCCCTACATGGCGCTGGACCTGGACCCCGACCGCGTGCGCCAGGCCGCGGCGGCCGGGCAGAGCGTCGTGTTCGGCGACGCGGCCAAGGTGCAGAGCCTGATGGCGGCGGGCCTGGCGCGCGCCAGCGCCGTCGTCGTCAGCTACCCCGACACGCCGTCGGCGCTGCGCATCCTGCACCTGGTGCAGACGCATGCGCCGCATGTGCCGGTGGTGGTGCGCACCATAGACGACGCCGACCTGGAGAAGCTCAAGGCCGCCGGCGCCACCGAGGTGGTGCCCGAGGCCATCGAGGGCTCGCTGATGCTGGCCTCGCATGCGCTGGCGCTGGTGGGCGTGCCGATGCGCCGCGTCATCCGCATCGCGCGCGACGCGCGCGACCGGCGCTACGGCCTGCTGCGCGGCTATTTCCACGGCGTCGACGACGACACGGCGGACGAGATCGACCAGGCCCGGCTGGCCTCCGTCACGCTGCCCACGGCCAGCGCCCATGAAGGCCTGGCGCTGGGCGACCTGGCGCTGCCGGCCCTGGGTGTGGCCGTGGTGTCCATGCGCCGCGCCGGCGGCAAGGCCGTGCCGGTGCACGAGCGCGCGACGCTGGCGGGTGGCGACACCCTGGTCCTCAGCGGCGTGCCCGAGGCGCTGGCGCTGGCCGAGGCCCGGTTGCTGGCCTGATGCCGCCTGCGTGACAAGCGCGCGCGGCGCGCTGCGCCACACTGGCGCCACCCCGCCCGAGGACCGCGCCATGCATTTCGATTACAGCCCCCAGGTCGCGCAGATGCGCGACCGCCTGCTCGCCTTCTTCGACGAGCACATCTATCCCAACGAGCGCCGCTACCTCGAGGAGGTGGAGGCCAACCGTCGCGCCGGCAACCCCTGGCAGCCGACCCGGGTCATCGAGGAGCTCAAGCCCAAGGCGCGCGCCGCCGGGCTGTGGAACCTCTTCCTGCCCAAGTCCAGCCGCGCGCCGGAGGGCCTGTCCAACCTCGAGTACGCGCCGCTGTGCGAGATCATGGGCCGGGTGTTCTGGGCCCCCGAGGTCTTCAACTGCTCGGCGCCCGACACCGGCAACATGGAGACGCTGGAGCGCTACGCCTCCGAGGCGCTGAAGGACCGCTGGCTGGAACCGCTGCTGCGCGGCGAGATCCGCTCGGCCTTCCTGATGACGGAGCCGGCCGTGGCCTCGTCGGACGCGACCAACATCGAGTGCCGCATCGAGCGCGACGGCGACGAGGTCGTCATCAACGGCCGCAAGTGGTGGAGCAGCGGCGCCGGCGACCCGCGCTGCGCCGTCTACATCGTGATGGGCAAGACCAACCCCGAGGCGGGGCGGCATGAGCAGCAGTCCATGATCGTCGTGCCGGCCGATGCGCCGGGCATCACCGTCGTGCGCCCACTGTCCGTGTTCGGCTATGACGACGCGCCGCACGGCCACATGGAGGTGGAGCTGAAGAACGTGCGCGTGCCGGCCGCCAACATCCTGCTGGGCGAGGGCCGCGGCTTCGAGATCGCCCAGGGCCGCCTGGGCCCGGGCCGCATCCACCACTGCATGCGCAGCATCGGCGCGGCCGAGCGCGCGCTGGAGCTGATGTGCGAGCGCGCCATCGCGCGCACCGCCTTCGGCAAGACCCTCGCCCAGCAGACCGTCACGCAGGAGCGCATCGCCGAGGCGCGCTGCATGATCGAGCAGGCGCGGCTGCTGACGCTGAAGGCCGCCTACATGATGGACACCGTGGGCAACAAGGTCGCCAAGGCCGAGATCGCGATGATCAAGATCGTCGCACCCAACATGGCCCTGCAGGTCATCGACTGGGCCATCCAGGTGTTCGGCGGCGCCGGCGTGTCGCAGGACACGCCGCTGGCCACCATGTGGGCCCACCAGCGCACGCTGCGCCTGGCCGACGGCCCCGACGAGGTACACCGCAACTCGCTGGCCAAGCTGGAGCTGGCCCGCCACATGAAGCTGCCGGCCGGCCGGGTGCACATGCCGGTCACGCGCGGCAGCTGAGCCGCGTGGCGAAACCGCTGCATGCCGGCGCCGGCGGCCGCGGCGCCGCGGGACAAGCCCGTTGCCGCGAATGACAATGCGGCGCATGGCCAAGCCCGCACCCCGACTCAGCCCCCAGGAAACGCAGCGTGTCATCGCCACCGCCTTCGAGGACGCACCACCCTACAACAAGGTGCTGCTGATGCACGGCATCGGTCATGGCGAGCTGGTGGCCCTGCTCAAGCGCGAGCTGACGCCGGCGGCCTACAAGCTGTGGGCCGGGCGCGCCAAGACCAGCAAGGGCGCCACCAAGAAGGCCACCTGGCCCCACGGGCGCTGACATGGGGCTCGCGCGCCGTCCGGTCCTGGCGCTGCTGGCGGGCCTCGCGGCCTGCAGCGACCCGGACGCCCGCTTTCGCAACCGCATCGACACCGGCTGGCACCGCGACGACCTCGATGCGCTGATGCTGCGCTGGCAGAGCCATTCGCCGCGGCCCGACGGCAGCTTCCAGCTCCACTTCGACCGCGCCTGGAAGCCGCTGCCCCAGCCCGAGATCGGGCTGACCGGCCAGGCCCGGCTGGTCTATGCCTTCGCGGCCTGCCATGAGTTCATGCCCGACGCGGGCTATCTGGCGATCGCCCGGCGTGGCGCGGAGTTCCTGCTGCAGCGCTTTCGCGACCCCGAGCACGGCGGCTTCTTCCACAGCGTGGGCCCCGATGGCCGGCCGCGCGCCACCATCAAGCGGGCCTACGGCCATGCCTTCGCGCTGCTGGCCCTGGCCGAGCTCTACCGCGTCGGCGGCGACGTGCGCTACCGCGAGGCGGCGATGCAGCTGTGCCGCGAGATCGAGCCCCGCTTCACCGACCCCACCGGCGGCCTCTACAACGAGTGCGAGCGCGACTTCAAGCCCATGGCGGGCGGGCGCACGCAGAACCCCGTCATGCACATGTTCGAGGCCTTGCTGGCCTTGCGCGGCGCCACGGGCGACATGCTGGCCGAGACCATCGCGCGCCGCCTGGGCGACTTCGTCGCCTACAAGCTGCTGCAGGGCCAGGCCGATGGCGGCGCCCTCATCCCCGAGTGGTACGACGAGGCCTGGCAGCCGCTGCCCACCCAGGCAGCCGGCGGCTACATCGACCTCGGGCACCAGTTCGAGTGGAGCCATCTGCTGACCCTGGGCGCCGTCGTGTCGCCCGTCTATGCGCAGGTGGCCGAGCGCGTGCTGGCCTATGCGCTGGCGATAGGCTACGACGAGATCGACGGCGGCTGTGGCCAGCGTGCGTTCCCGGACGGCGGCAAGCCCGATCTGCGCAAGGGCTGGTGGCAGCAGGCCGAGTGCCTGCACGCGCTGCTGGTCGCCGGCCAGGCCACCGGCCGCAACGACCTGTGGCGGCGCTACGAGCAGACCCAGGGCCTCATCAAGAAGCAGCTGGTCGACGTCGAGCAGGGCGGCTGGCGTGCCGCCGAGGCCCTGCCCTGCAGCAGCGGCGGCTGCAAGAACGAGCAGCCCGACCCCTACCACATGGTGCGGCTGCACCAGGCGGCGTTGAAGGTCGCTCAGGGCATGCCGGCGTAGCGTCGCAGCCGGCCCGACAGCGCGATCAGCAGCAGGCCGCCGGCCAGGCACACGGCGGTCAGCACGGCGTACAGCGACAGCCCCGTCGGCAGCAGCCAGCCGTAGAGCTGGCCGGCCAGGAAGCCCGCCGCGGCCTTGGCCAGCATCCAGGCGCCCATCAGCGTCGCCCCCCAGCCGGCCGGCGCATAGCGCGACACCACGGCCAGGCCGATGGGGATGACCAGCAGCTCGGCGGCGGTCTGCACGCCGATGACGCCCACCATCATCCAGGCCGGGATGAGCTCGCCCTGCTCGGCGCGCCCCTGCAGCAGATGCAGCAGCACGAAGCTGGCGCCCAGCACGCCCATGCCCAGGCCCTGCACGCGGAACTCCGGCCAGTCCAGCCGCGACAGCAGGCGGGCCGACAGCGGCGCCAGCAGGATCACGAGGATGGGGTTCACGGCCAGGAACTGCGCGGCCGTCAGCTCCAGGCCCAGGAACTGCGGCGAGACATGGTCGCGCACGAACAGCGTCATCACGCCGGCCGCCTGCTCGTAGCCCAGGTAGAAGCAGATGGCCACCAGCGACATCAGCAGGATGACCTGGATGCGGCGCCTGGCCTGCGCGTCGGTCCAGGCGACGCGCGCCGGCTCGGGGGCCGGTGCGGCCACGGCCGGCAGCCAGCGCCAGCCGGCCATGAAGACGACCACGCCCAGGGCCATGCCCACCGCCGCCGCCAGGAAGCCATAACTCCAGCCATGCCGCTGGGCCAGGTATCCGCCGATCAGCGCCGACAGCGCGGCGCCGATATTGATGCCCATGTAGAACACCGTATACCCGCCCTGGCGGCGCGCGTCGTCCGGCGTATACAGCGCGCCCACCATGGCCGTCGTCGTGGGTTTGAACAGGCCGGTGCCCACCGCCAGCAAACCCAGGGCCAGGCCCACCGGCAGGTCCAGGCCCAGCACGATATGGCCCGCCATCATCAGCAGCATGCCCAGCACCACGGCCCGGCGCTGGCCCAGGAAGCGGTCGGCCAGCCAGCCGCCGCCTATGGCGCATAAAAAGGCCGAGCCGGTATACATGCCATAGACCGACAGCGCCTCGGCCCGCGAATATTGCAAGGCCTCCACCAAATACAGCACCAGCAGCGAGCGCACGCCGTAGAAACTGAATCGCTCCCACATTTCGGCGCCGGCGAGCACGAACAGGCCGGCCGGCTGGCGGGGTTTCTCGGTGGGCAGGGAAATGGCCTGGACAGACATGGTGGGGGTGTTATCAGGGGGGGACGATGGTACGGGCGCGGCGGACGCTCGGGTCCGACCGGCGCCACCGATATCGGGATCGGTATCAGTACGGCCGGGAAATTGATTGGATTGCAATTTCCCGGCCTCCTAGCATCGTTTCGAGGACGGGCCGAGCCCGGTCGGGCGGCCCCAGGCCGCCGGCAACGATCCCGAGACAAGACATGACGACTGACGACCAGAAGCGCCGGGTGCGGCTGCGCTCCGCCGAATGGTTCGGCACCCAGGACAAGAACGGCTTCATGTACCGCTCCTGGATGAAGAACCAGGGCATCCCCGACCACGAGTTCCAGGGCAAGCCCATCATCGGCATCTGCAACACCTGGAGCGAGCTGACGCCCTGCAACGCCCATTTCCGCAAGCTGGCCGAGCATGTGAAGAAGGGCATCCTGGAGGCGGGCGGCTGGCCGGTGGAGTTCCCGGTGTTCTCCAACGGCGAGAGCAATCTGCGCCCCACCGCCATGCTCACGCGCAATCTCGCCAGCATGGACGTGGAGGAAAGCATACGCGGCAACCCCATGGACGCCGTCGTGCTGCTGGTGGGCTGCGACAAGACCACGCCGGCGCTGTTGATGGGCGCGGCCAGCGTGGACGTGCCGGCCATCGTCGTCACCGGCGGCCCCATGCTCAACGGCAAGCTCAAGGGCAAGAACATCGGCTCGGGCACGGCCGTGTGGCAGCTGCACGAGCAGGTCAAGGCCGGCGAGCTCAGCCTGCACGACTTCATGGCCGCCGAGGCCGGCCACTCGCGTTCGGCCGGTACCTGCAACACCATGGGCACGGCCTCCACCATGGCCTGCATGGCCGAGGCCCTGGGCACCTCGCTGCCGCACAACGCGGCGATTCCGGCCGTCGATGCGCGCCGCTACGTGCTGGCCCACCTGTCCGGCATGCGCATCGTCGAGATGGTCTGGGAGCAGCTCACACTCTCCAAGGTGCTGACCAAGCAGGCCTTCGAGAACGCCATTCGCGTCAATGCGGCCATAGGCGGCTCCACCAACGCCGTCATCCACCTGAAGGCCATCGCCGGCCGCATCGGCGTGGACCTGGAGCTGGAGGACTGGACCCGCATCGGCCGCGGCACGCCCACCCTCGTGGACCTGCTGCCCTCGGGCCGCTTCCTGATGGAGGAGTTCTATTACGCCGGCGGCCTGCCCGCCGTGCTGCGCCGCCTGGGCGAGGCCGAGCTGCTGCCGCACAAGGACGCCCTCACCGTCAACGGCAAGAGCCTGTGGGCCAATTGCCATGACGCGCCCATCTACGACGACGAGGTCATACGCCCGCTGGACAGGCCCCTCATCGAGGACGGCGGCATCTGCATCCTGCGCGGCAACCTCGCGCCGCGCGGCGCCGTGCTCAAGCCCTCGGCCGCTACGCCCGAGCTGATGACCCACCGCGGCCGTGCCGTCGTGTTCGAGAACTTCGAGGACTACAAGGCGCGCATCAATGATCCGGGCCTGGATGTGGACGCCGACTCCATCCTGGTCATGAAGAACTGCGGCCCCAAGGGCTACCCCGGCATGGCCGAGGTCGGCAACATGGGCCTGCCGCCCAAGCTGCTGGCCGCCGGCGTGAAGGACATGGTGCGCATCTCCGACGCACGCATGAGCGGCACGGCCTACGGCACCGTGGTGCTGCACGTGGCACCCGAGGCGCGGGCGGGCGGGCCGCTGGCCGTCGTGCGCGAGGGCGACTTCATCGAGCTGGACTGCGCGGCCGGCCGTCTGCACCTGGACGTGCCCGAGGCCGAGCTGCAGCAGCGCCTCGCGGATTGGGCCGCCGCCCAGACCGTGGATCCGCAGGACGCCAGCGGCTACCGCCAGCTCTATGTGCAGCATGTGCTGCAGGCCGACGAGGGCTGCGACTTCGACTTCCTGCGCGGCTGCCGCGGCTCGGCCGTGCCGCGCCACTCCCACTGAGGTTCCCATGAGCAACACCATCCAGGGCCTGGCCCTCATCAATGGCCAGCCCGTGCGCGGCAACGGCCGAGCCTTCCAGGCGTTCGACCCGGGCAGGAACGAAGCCCTCGGCCCCGACTTCAACGCCGTGGACATCGCGCAGGTGGAACAAGCCTGCACGCTGGCCGGCGCCGCCTTCGACACCTACCGCGCCACCAGCGACCACGAGCGTGCCGACTTCCTGGAGCAGATCGCCGCGCAGATCCTGGCGCTGGGCGACGAGCTCATCGTGCGCGCCATGGCCGAGACCGGCCTGCCGCGCGCCCGGCTGGAGGGCGAGCGCGGCCGCACGATGAACCAGCTCAAGCTGTTCGCCGAGCTGCTGCGCGAGGGCAGCTGGCAGGACGCCCGCATCGACACCGCCCTGCCCCAGCGCCAGCCGCCGCGGCCGGACCTGCGCCTGCGCTTCGTCGGCGTGGGCCCCGTGGCCGTGTTCGGCGCCAGCAACTTCCCGCTGGCCTTCTCGGTGGCCGGCGGCGACACGGCCGCGGCGCTGGCCGCCGGCTGCCCCGTCGTCGTGAAGGCGCACTCGGCCCACCCCGGCACCTCGGAGCTGGTGGGCCGCGCCGTCGTCGAGGCCGTGAAGCTGGCCCAACTGCCGGCGGGCGTGTTCGCGCTGCTGACCGGCAGCGGCCACGGCATCGGCGACGCGCTGGTGCGCCACCCGGCCATCCAGGCCGTGGGCTTTACCGGCTCGCGCAGCGGCGGCATGGCGCTGATGGCCACGGCCGCGGCCCGCCCGCAGCCCATCCCCGTCTACGCGGAGATGAGCAGCATCAACCCCGTCATCCTGCTGCCCGCCGCGCTCAAGGCCCGCGGCGCCGACATCGCGACCGGCTTCGCCGCGTCGCTGACCCTGGGCGTGGGCCAGTTCTGCACCAACCCCGGCCTGGTGCTGGGCATCGCCGGCGCCGACTTCGACCGCTTCGCCGCCGCCGCTGCCGAGGCGCTCAGGCCCGTGCCCGCCGCCACCATGCTGACCCCCGGCATTGCCGATGCCTACCGGCGCGGCGAGGAGCAGCTCGTCGGCCAGCCCCAGGTCGCGACGCTGCTGCGCGGCACGTCCGCTGGCTGCCAGGGCGCACCCGCGCTGTTCAAGACGACCGGCGCGGCCTTTCTGGCCAACCACGCGATGTCGGCCGAGATCTTCGGCCCGGCCGCGCTGCTGGTGGCCTGCCGCGACGAGGCCGAGCTGCTGGCCGTCATCGAGGGCCTGGAGGGCCAGCTCACCGCCACGCTGCAGCTGCAGGACGACGACGAGGCCGACCTCGCCGCCGCCCGCCGCCTGCTGCCGGCGCTGGAGCGCAGGGTGGGCCGCATCCTGGCCAACGGCTTCCCGACCGGCGTGGAGGTGTCGACGGCCATGGTGCACGGCGGCCCCTTCCCGGCCACGTCCGACGGCCGCAGCAGCTCGGTCGGTACCGCGGCCATCCAGCGCTTCCTGCGCCCGGTGTGCTACCAGAACCTGCCGCGTGCGCTGCTGCCGGCGGTGCTGCGCGAACCCAACGAGCGCGGCGTCTGGCGGCGCCGCGATGGAGCCCTCACGCGGAATTGAAGCCTCTCGTTCAAGGCTTTGCCTTGACCGGTCCCCCGAGGGGACGGCGATGCAGGCCGGATCGACCGGCCCGCACATCGCCAAGGCGGGCCGGCTTGGGGCGGCCCGGCGCTCGGCCCGAAGAGGCCAGATAGACAAACCAAGGAGACAAGTCGATGAAGAAGCCACTGGCCGCGCTGGCGGCAAGCCTGATCTGGGCCTTGGGCGCGCAGGCCGCCGACATCAAGCTGGTCGTCAACCCCGACCAGCCCGGCCCGGTCATCCACCGCAACATCTACGGCCAGTTCGCCGAGCATCTGGGCACCGGCATCTACGAGGGCATGTGGGTGGGCCCCGAGAGCAAGATCCCCAATGTGCGCGGCTGGCGCAAGGACGTCGTCGCGGCGCTGAAGGAGCTCAAGGTGCCGCTGGTGCGCTGGCCCGGTGGCTGCTTCGCCGACGAGTACCACTGGCGCGACGGCATAGGCCCGCGCAGCAAGCGCCCCGTCAAGGTCAACACCCACTGGGGTGGCGTGCCCGAGAACAATGCCGTCGGCACGCACGAGTTCTTCGACCTCGTCGAGCAGCTGGGCGCCGAGGCCTACGTCAACGCCAACGTCGGCACCGGCTCGCCGCAGGAAGCGGCCGAGTGGCTGGAGTACATGACCGGCGAAGGCAATGCCACCCTCGTCGAGCAGCGCCGCAGGAACGGCCGCGACAAGCCCTTCCGCGTGCACTACTACGCGCTGGGCAACGAGACCTGGGGCTGCGGCGGCAACATGCGGCCGGAGTACTACGCCGACCTCTACCGGCATTGGTCCACCTTCCTGAAGGCGCCCGCGCACAACCGGCCCAAGTTCATCGCCAGCGGCGGCAACGACCGCGACACGACCTGGACGGACGTGCTGAGCAAGAACATCCGCCACCACATCGACGGCATCGCCCACCACGCCTACACCTTCCCCAGCGGCAAGTGGGCGGGCAAGGGCGCGGCGGCGGGCTTCCCGGAGAGCGAGTGGATCGCCATGCTCTCGCAGGTCAAGAAGATCGACGACGTGCTGGCCGCGAGCACGGCCATCCTCGACAGGAACGACCCGAAGAAGAAGCTCGCCCTCTACTTCGACGAGTGGGGCAGCTGGTACGACCCCGAGCCCGGCAGCAACCCCGGCTTCCTGGTCCAGCGCAACACGCTGCGTGACGCGCTGCTGGCCGCCCTGCACTTCAACGTGTTCCACAGCCACGCCGAGCGCGTGAAGATGAGCAACGTGGCGCAGATGGTCAACGTGCTGCAGGCCATGATCCTGACCAGCCAGGACAAGCTGGTGCTGACGCCGACCTATCACGCGTTCAAGCTCTACACGCCCTTCCAGGACGCCACCTCGCTGCCCACCACCCTCGAGAACAACCCCGTCTACAAGGTCGACAAGTTCGAGATGCCCGGCCTGTCGGCCACCGCCGCGCGCGGCAAGGACGGCCAGCTCTGGGTGGGCCTGGTGAACGCCAACGCCACGCAGGCCGCGGAGCTGACGCTGCAGGTCGGCGCCGCCGCGCCCCGGGCCGTCAAGGGCCAGTTGCTGACCGCCGCCGCGATGGACGCGCAGAACGAACTGGGCAAGCCGGCGCAGGTCGTGCCCCAGCCCTACGAGGCCCGGGCCGCCGACGGCAGGCTGACGCTGAAGCTGCCGGCCAAGTCCATCGTCGTCGTCGCCGTCGAGGGCTGAGCATGGGCCGCNCTGAGCGGCCGGGCGGCCGGCGCCGGGATAGGGTCTGGGCGGTGCAAAGCCAAGGCCTTCGTCATCCGCCGGGGCGGGGCGCATGAAGCGCCTGCTGGAGCGCCGCGGCTCGGCGTGAAGTTCGTTATCAAACCAGGTTCCATCGCCGGCGGGCTCTACGGCCTGCGACGGCTGCGTTAGACCGTGCCCCCGTTCAGACCCAACCAGGAGACCCACGCATGATCAAGCCCCTCGCCCGCCGCACGCTGCTTGCCGCAGCCCTGACCCTGCCCGCCCTCGGCGCCCTGGCCGCACCGCTGACCCTGGGCTTCTCGCAGGTCGGCGCCGAGAGCGAATGGCGCAGCGCCAACACCGCCTCCATCAAGGCCGCGGCCAGGGACGCCGGCATCACGCTGAAGTTCGCCGACGCGCAGCAGAAGCAGGAGAACCAGGTCAAGGCCATACGCAGCTACATCGCGCAGAGGGTCGACGTCATCGCCTTCTCGCCGGTGGTGGAGAGCGGCTGGGACACGGTGCTGAAGGAGGCCAAGGCCGCCGGCATTCCCGTCATCCTGACCGACCGCGCCGTCAAGGTCAGCGACCCGTCGCTGTACGTCAGCTTCATCGGCTCGGACTTCGTCGAGGAAGGCCGCAAGGCCGCGCGCTGGCTGCTGGAGCGCGCCGCCAAGAACCCCAATGCCGCGCTGAACATCGTCGAGCTGCAGGGCACCGTGGGCTCGGCGCCGGCCATAGACCGCAAGAAGGGCTTCGAGGAGGTCATCAAGGCCAACCCCAGGCTGCAGATCATCCGCTCGCAGTCCGGCGAGTTCACGCGCGCCAAGGGCAAGGAGGTGATGGAGTCCTTCCTGAAGCAGCGCGACAAGAAGATCGACGTGCTGTACGCGCACAACGATGACATGGCCATAGGCGCCATCCAGGCCATCGAGGAGGCCGGCCTGAAGCCGGGCCAGGACATCGTCATCATCTCCATCGACGGCGTGCGCGGCGCCTTCGAGGCGATGAAGGCCGGCAAGCTCAACGTCACCGTCGAATGCAACCCGCTGCTGGGCCCGCAGCTGATGCAGCTGGCCAGGGACGTCGTCGCGAAGAAACCGGTGGAGAAGCGCATCACGGTGAACGAGGGCGTGTTCCCGGCGGAAGTCGCTGCCAAAGAGCTGCCCAACCGGAAATACTGAGATGACGGTGAGTGCGGCCCCGGTGCTGGCGCTGTCCGGCATCCACAAAGGCTTTCCCGGCGTCAAGGCGCTGAGCGACGTCAGCCTGCGCCTGTTCCCCGGCGAGGTGCACGCGCTGATGGGCCAGAACGGCGCCGGCAAGTCCACGCTGATCAAGGTGCTGACGGGCCTGTACCGGCCCGATGCCGGCACCATCACGCTGGACGGCCAGGCCATCGCACCCAAGCGCACGGAGGACGCGCAGGCGCTGGGCATCCGCACCGTCTATCAAGAGGTCAACCTCTGCGCCAACCTGAGCGTGGCGGAGAACATCTGCGCCGGGCGCTTCCCGCGCAAGTCCTGGCTGGGTGGGGGCCGCATCGACTGGGCCGCCGTCAACGCCGAGGCCCGCCGCGTGCTCGCGCAGATGGACCTGGACATCGACGTCACCGCACCGCTGTCGCGCTACTCGCTGTCCGTGCAGCAGATGGTGGCCATCGCGCGCGCGCTGCGCATCCCGGCGCGCGTGCTCATCCTGGACGAGCCCACGTCCAGCTTGGACGACGCGGCCGTGCAGCGCCTGTTCACCGTGCTGCGCCGCCTGCGCGACCAGGGCCTGGCCATCCTGTTCGTCACCCATTTCCTGGACCAGACCTATGCGCTGGCCGACCGCATCACCGTCATGCGCAACGGCGAGACCGAGGGCGAGTACCTGGCCAGCGACCTGGGCCGGCTGGCCCTGGTCAACAAGATGGTGGGCGCGCCGCCCGACCAGCAGCCCACCCGGCTGGACAGCCGCGCCCCCAGCGCCGGCGCCACGGTGCTGAAGGCCGAGGGCCTGGCCCGTCGCGGCGCGCTGCACCCGCTGGACCTGGAGCTGCGGCGCGGCGAGGTGCTGGGCCTGGCCGGCCTGCTGGGCTCCGGCCGCACCGAGGCCGCGCGCCTGCTGTTCGGTGCCGACACGGCCGATGCGGGTCATGTGCTGACCGAAGGCCGCCGTGGCCGCTGGCATTCGCCGCGCGAGGCCATCGCCGCCGGCCTCGCCTTCTGCTCCGAGGACCGCAAGCATGAGGGCGCCATCCTGGACCTCTCGGTGCGCGACAACATCCTGCTCGCGCTGCAGGCCCGCCACGGCCTGCGCCTGGTCATGAGCCCGGCCGAGCAGCAGGCGCTGGCCGACGACTACATCCGGCGCCTGGGCATCAAGACCGCCAGCGCCGACACGCCCATAGGCCAGCTCAGCGGCGGCAACCAGCAGAAGGCCTTGCTGGCCCGCTGGCTGGCCACCGAACCGGCCGTGCTCATCCTCGACGAGCCCACGCGCGGCATCGACGTGCGCGCCAAGGAGGACCTGATGGACGCCGTGCGCGCGCTGGCCCACCAGGAGGACGGCATGTCCATCCTCTTCATCTCCTCCGAACTGCCCGAGGTCCTGCACTGCAGCGACCGCGTCCTCGTCCTGCGCGACCGCCGCGCCGCCGGCGTCTACCGCCGCGGCGAGCTGGACGAACGCAGCGTGCTCGAAGTGATCGCCGCGGAGCCGGCCGCCGCATGAATTCCCCTGACCTCGCCATGTCAACGCCACGCGCCGCGTCTGCGGCATCCAAGGCCTGGAGGCACCCGCTCGCGCGGCCGCTGGCCGCGCTGGCCCTGCTGCTGGCCGTCGCGGCCGTCTGCGTGCCCGGCTTCCTGCACCTGGAGATCAAGGACGGCCACCTCTACGGCAGCCTGGTCGACATCCTGCACCGTGCCGCGCCCCTGATGCTGGCCGCGCTGGGCATGACGCTGGTCATCGCGACGCGCGGCATCGACGTGTCGGTGGGCGCCATCGTCGCCATCGCCGGCACCGTGGCCTGCGCGCTGGTCGGCACGCAGGGCGTGGTGCTGGCCTTTGCGGCGGCGCTGGGCGCGGCGCTGCTGTGCGGCCTGTGGAACGGGCTGCTGGTATCGGCGTTAGGCCTGCAGCCCATCATCGCGACGCTGATCCTGATGGTGGCCGGCCGGGGTCTCGCGCAGCTGCTGACCGACGGCCAGATCCTCACCGTCTACGAACCCGCCGGCTTCTTCTGGCTGGGCGGTGGCTGGCTGCTGGGCCTGCCGGTGTCGCTGTTCGTCGTCGCGACGGTGGCGGGCCTGACCGCGCTGCTGATGAAGCGCACCGCGCTGGGCCTGTTCATCCAGACGGTGGGCATCAACCCCGTGGCCGCGCGGCTGGCCGGCGTGCGCACGGCGGCGGTCGTGTTCTTCGTCTACGTCTACTGCAGCCTGGGCGCGGGCCTGGCGGGGCTGATGATCTCGTCCAACATCAAGAGCGCCGACGCCAACAACGCCGGCCTGCTGCTGGAGCTGGACGCCATCCTGGCCGTCACGCTGGGCGGCGGGCAGCTCAGCGGTGGCAGATTCAGCCTGGCCGGCAGCCTGATCGGCGCGCTGATCATCCAGACGCTCACCTCCACCATCTACGCGTTGGGGGTGCCGCCGCAGGTGACCATGGTCGTCAAGGCCGTCGTCGTGTTCGCGGTCTGCATCTCGCAGTCGCCGTTCTGGTCGACGCGGAGGTCGGCATGAAAGCGGTCCGCTCCCTGATGGCCGCGCCGTCGTTCACCACCTGGGTCAGCGTCGCGCTGATGGGGCTGCTCTTCGCCGTCGGCGCCGGCAGCTACACGGGCTTCGGCTCCACGCAGGTGGTGCTCAACCTGCTCATCGACAACGCCTTCCTGCTGGTCATCGCGGTGGGCATGAGCTTCGTCATCCTGTCCGGCGGCATCGACCTGTCGGTGGGCTCGGTGCTGGCGCTGACCACCATGGTCGCGGCCTGGCTGCTGCAGGTCGCGCAGTGGCCGGCACAGGCCGTCATCGTCGCGGTGCTGCTGGGTGGCGCGGCCTTCGGGGCGCTGCAGGGCCTGGTCATCCACGTCTTCAGGCTGCAGGCCTTCATCGTCACGCTGGCCGGCATGTTCCTGGCGCGCGGGCTCTGTTTCCTCATCAGCGTGGACAGCATCACCATAGACGCGCCGCTGTTCGTCACGCTGTCGCAGGCGCAGTTGCCGCTGTTCGGCGGCGCCTTCCTGTCGCCCGGCGCGGTCATCGCGCTGGCCGTGCTGGCGGTCGGCCTGTGGATTGCGCATTGCACGGCCTTCGGCCGCACCGTCTATGCGCTGGGCGGCAACGAGGCCTCCGCGCTGATGATGGGCCTGCCCGTGGGCCGCACCAAGATCGCCGTCTACGGCCTGAGCGGCTTCTGCGCGTCGCTGGCCGGCCTGCTGTTCGCGTTCTACATGCTCAGCGGCTATGGCCAGCATGCGCAGGGCGTGGAGCTGGACGCCATCGCGGCGGTGGTCATCGGCGGCACCATGCTGACGGGCGGCTATGGGTTTGTCGCCGGCGCGCTGTCCGGCGTGCTGGTGCTGGGCCTGATCCAGACGCTGATCGCCTTCGACGGCACGCTCAGCTCCTGGTGGACCAAGATCGTCATCGGCGCGCTGCTGTTCGTGTTCTGCGCGGTGCAGCGGCTGCTCTCGCCCAGCCAGGCCCGGGCCTGAGTTCGACCTCGCCGGCCGCATGGAGGCCGGCGGGGTTCCGGGCGCGAGGCAGCGTGGCGAAAGTCACCTCCGCAGCGGGGGTGAGCCGGTGCGATGCGGGTTGGTGCGGGGCCAAGCCCCGAGAATGCCGCCCATGGGCATGAAGGGACAACCATTGGCGCTGCGCCTGCGGGAGGCCGTCGACCGGGGTGAACTCGGGCTCTGGGATCTGCGCCCCGAGCTGGAAACCGTCCATTACTCGCCGCAATGGAAACAGAGGCTGGGCTTCCCCGAGCCCTACAGCGCCGACAGCACGCATTTCTGGCGCTGCCGCGTGCATCCCGACGACCTGGACGCCATGCTGGCGGCGCTGCGGGCCCACACGCGCGGCGCGAAGCCCTGGTACGAAGCCACGTTCCGCCTGCGCAGCAACGGCTCGGGCTACCGGGTGGTGCGCTCCTGGGGGCGAGTCATAGCGCAGACCGCCGACGGACGCACGACCCGCATGCTGGGGACGATGCTGGACCTGACGCCGCGCCCCTGCACACCGCGGGGCGGCCTGCCGGAAGGCCCGCGCAGCGTCGAGAACGGCGCGGCGCTGGAGCCGCCGTTCCACGAACTGCTGAGCGTCTGGCGGGCCGACGAGGGCGCAGACACCGCCTCGGCGATGTCGGCCGCCGCAGCGCAGGTGCTGCACCTGCTGGATGACGTGCTGCGGGCCACCCTGGCCCAGCTGGACGGCTTGCGGGCGCCTCGGCGGCCCGTGAATTGAGCACCACCGTGGCGTGTTCGCCGCGTGCGTGGCATGGCCGCCGCGAAGCCCAGCGGGCCTGACGCTTCAGCTCAGCGCTTCAGCCTCGGCATGCGTCCTGCGCTGATGCCGGGCATACAGCCCTGCCGCCAGTTGCTCCGGCACGTCGTTGTCGAAGCTCATCAGCAGCTCGGGCGGCTGGCCCTCGGCAGCGGCCCTCAGCACGTCGGCGATGCAGGTCTTCTGAGCGTCGGTGGCCGGCCGCGCCAGCTTGGCTTCCAGCCGCGCAACGGTCTCGTCCCGCAGGCGGGGCGAACCCAGCACATGCCAGGCGTAGTCGACCTCGTAGCGCTCCACGGCGTCCTTCAGGCTTTCGCCATCGAGCCGGGACTCCTGCGCAAACAGGTTCAGCGTGCGCAGGCAGAGGCTGCCGGTGACCAGCGCCAGCAGCTCGTCGTGCATGAGGGTGTTTTCAGCGGCCACGATGGGGTCCTTGATCGATCAACCCACGGAGGCAGGCACTGTCGAAGGCCCATGGGCGGACCCGCGAACACCGGCGGCAGCGCCGGGACCACAAGACAAAGCCCCTGATTCCGATGGAAATCAGGGGCCTGCGTTTGGTGGCCAAGGGCGGAATCGAACCACCGACACGCGGATTTTCAATCCGCTGCTCTACCAACTGAGCTACTTGGCCTTTGTTCTTTGCTCGCCGAGCAACCCGAGCTGCTCAACGAAGTCCGCGACTATAGCACAGCCGCGGGCGTGGAAGGTCAGCCGGTGCTGCCGCGCTTGTTGCGGCTCAGGTCCACGCCCAGCTGCTTGAGCTTGCGGTAGAGGTGGGTGCGCTCCAGGCCGGTCTTCTCGGCGACACGGGTCATGGAGCCGTTCTCCTTGGCGAGGTGGAACTCGAAGTAGCTCTTCTCGAAGGCGTCGCGCGCCTCGCGCAGCGGGCGGTCCAGCTCGAAGCTCTGCTCGGACGCCAGCGCATTGCTGATGGGCAGATGGCTGGACAGCGGCAGGCTGTGGTTGGCCGCCACGGGCAGGTTGCCGGGCTCGGTGCGCGTATAGCTGGGCAGGCCCATCGCCGCGGGTGCGGGCCGCGGCGGGGCGGTCTTGACCAGGGCCTGCTCGACGGCGCGCAGCAGCTTCTGCAGCGTGATGGGCTTCTCGAGGAAGGCGATGGCACCGAACTTGGTGGCCTCCACCGCCGTGTCTATGGTGCCGTGGCCGCTCATCATGATGACGGGCATGGTCAGCAGCCCGGCGCCGCCCCACTCCTTCAGCAGCGTGACGCCGTCGACGTCGGGCATCCAGATGTCGAGGAGCACGAGATCCGGGCGCATGCGCTCGCGCGCCGCCCGCGCCTGGGTGGCGTTCTCGGCAAGCTCGATGGTGTGCCCCTCGTCGCTGAGGATTTCGGACAGCAGGGCACGAATGCCCAGCTCGTCGTCGACAACAAGAATGGTGGCCATGAATCCTTAGGTCTTGGCACCTTGCGCACCGGGCTCGGTGGCGGGTGTCAGGTTCGAAAATGATAGCGAAACTTGCGCACCGATCACGAGGCCGTCATCCCCTCCTTCGGCGGGAGAACCCGCATCGGAAGCGGCGTGCAGGTTGCGCAGGGCGATGCGCGCACCATGTTCGTCAGCGATTTTCTTGACGACGGCCAGGCCCAGGCCGGTGCCCTTGGCCTTGGTCGTCACATAGGGCTCGAAGGCGCGCTTGAGCACTTTGTCGGCAAAACCGGGGCCGTTGTCGATGATGTACAGGCGCACCGAGCGCGGCGCGCCGGCCTCGGTCAGCGCCAGCGAGGAGCGCACGGTGACGTGGCCGTCGGGGCGGTCCTGCACGGCGTCCAGCGCGTTCTGCACCAGGTTGTGGATGACTTGCCGTAGCTGGCTGGCATCGCCCTTGATGGCGGGCAGCTGGGGCGCCAGGTCGGTGGCCAGGCGGCCGCGATCCTGGGGCTCGGCGTAGAGGCTGAGCACCTCGTGCACCAGCGCGTTGAGGTCCAGCGGGTGCAGCTGGGCCGAGGGCAGGCGGGCGTAGTCGCGGAACTCGTTGACCAGCTGCTTCATCGCCTGCACCTGGTTGACGATGGTGGCCACCGAGCGCACCAGCATGGCCTGGTCGGCGCCCTCCAGCTTGGCCTCCAGCTTGTGCTGCAGCCGTTCGGCGGAGAGCTGGATGGGCGTCAGCGGGTTCTTGATCTCGTGGGCCAGCCGGCGCGCCACCTCGCTCCAGGCCGCCGAGCGCTGGGCCGAGACCACCTCGGAGATGTCGTCGAAGACCACCAGCCGCGCGCCCTGCGGCAGCGGCGCGCCGCGCACCAGCAGCGTCAGCAGGTCCTGCTTGGGGTCCAGCTGCAGCTCGAAGGATTCCTGCCACAGCTCGCGGTCCAGGCCGCGCTCGGCGTCGTTGCCCGCGCTCTGCTCGAAGCGCTGTTCCAGCGAGGCGGCGAACCCGGCCAGGCCGGGCACGTCGGCCAGCGGCCGGCCCACGTAGGCGGACAGCGGCAGGCGCAGGATGCGCGTCGCGCCGGGGTTGACGGTCTCCAGCCGTCCGGCCGCGTCCAGGACCAGCACGCCGGCGGTCAGGTTGTCGAGGATGGTCTGCAGGTGGGTGCGGGCGGCATCCAGCTCGGCGACGGTGCGCGTGACCTGGGCGCGGGCGTCGGCCAGCTGGCCCGTCATGTCGGCGAAGGAGCGCGTCAGGCCGCCCAGCTCGTCGCGCGAGCCGTGCACCGGGCGCACCGACAGGTCGCCCTGGGCCACGTGGCGCACGCCGTCGGCCAGCATCAGCAGCGGCCGCGCCAGCTGGTTGCCCAGCGTGACGGCCAGCAGCAGCGCCGCGAAGGTGGCCAGGATGAGCACCAGCGTCAGCGTGCCCAGGTACATGCGGCGCAGGCCCACGCGCTCCAGCGAGCGCTGCTGGTACTCGGCGTTGGCGGTCTGCACGGCCAGCGCATTGGTCAGCATGCTGGCCGGGATGCGCTGGATGACCATCAGATAGCGCTCGCCCAGGCCCAGGCGCAGCTCGGTGTTGGGCAGCAGCGCCAGCGTGCGGATCTGCGCGCCGCCCTGCAGCGCCGTCTCCTCGTCCTCCAGGCCCTCGAGCTGGCTGGCCGGCGCGCCGCCGCGCGCCCGGCTCAGCATGCTGTCGCTGGGCCGGTCGGGCGTGAGCTGGCGCGTGTCGCCGCCGCTCTCCAGCAGGATCTGGCCCTTGCCGCCGACGATGGCGACGGTGCGCGCGCCCAGCTTGTCGCGCAGCCGTTCCAGCATGAGCAGCTGCGGCGTGCTGCTCTCGGCCAGCTGGTCGGCGGCGTCGCGGGTCTTGGCGCCCAGGTCGCTGACCATCGCGTCCAGCGTGCCGCGGCCGAGGTTGAGGCCGGCCTCCAGCGCGCTGGCGAGCTTGACGTCGAACCAGGTCTCGATGCTGCGGTTCACGAACTGGTAGGAGACGGCGTAGATCAGCACGCCGGGCACGATGCCCACCAGCGCGAAGATGGCCGCCAGCTTCAGCAGCAGCCGGCTGCCGAAGCGGCCACGGCGCACGCGCACGACCAGGCGCACGGCGGCCGTCAGGATGACCAGGGTCAGCACCGCGGCGACCACCACGTTGACCCAGTACAGCCAGTGGTAGTGGCGCTCGAAGAAACCGCGCTCGTTGGTGGTGCCTATGGACAGCAGAAAGGCCAGCACGCCGACCACGCCCGTGAGGGTCACCCCGGTGATGACCCAGCCCCAACGCGCGGCCTTGGTCATCTGAGGCTGAAGTCGGCGCCAAAGCCCTGCTTGCGCTCGACGCTGAGCGCGAAGCCGGACTGCAGTCCGCCGATCTGCATCAGGCGGGGCAGCTGGTTGACGTCCAGCCGGTAGCTGAACTCCAGGTAGTAGCTGCCGCCGTCCTCGATGTCCTTGGGCTCGGCGATGCGCCAGGCGCTCTGGCCGCGCAGCACGGTCAAGGCCTCGTCCAGCGTCGCGAAGCTCTGGTGCAGGCCGCCGGTGGAGACGCGGTATTGCCGCGTCAGCGAATTCCAGGTCAGGCGCCAGCTGCGCTCGGCGCGCGCCACGCGGGCATCGCGCCAGTACCAGCGGTTGCGCAGCACATTGGCCTCGGCGACGAAGTACAGCGCCACGTCCTTGTGCAGCGCGTCCACGGCGGCGCGGCTGAGCTCGAAGCGGGTCGTGAAGCTCAGCTCCAGCCCGTCGTCGGCCTTGCGTGTCGCTAGCTGCGTCAGCTCGACGCCATCGGCCCGCGCCGCGCCCGGAAGCAGGGCCAGCAGCGCGGCGAAGCAGGCGGCGATGACGATGCGGGCGAACAACTCAGGGCTTGGTCAGCAGGGCGTAGAAGAAGCCGTCCAGCGGCGGCGACGGCTGGGCGGCATTGTCTGCCAGGGGCAGCAGATGGCCCGTGAACCCGGGCACGGCATGCGATTTCGCCTCGGGTTGGCGTTGCAAAAACGCGTCGAGCTGGGCCTGACCTTCGGCACGGAACACCGAACAGGTGGCATAGACCAGCCGCCCGCCCGGCGCCAGCAGCGGCCACAGTGCGTCCAGCAGCTCGGCCTGGATGCGGGCCAGCGCCGCGATGTCGTCGGGCCGGCGCAGCCAGCGCACGTCGGGGTGGCGGCGCACGATGCCGGAGGCGCTGCAGGGCGCGTCCAGCAGGATGGCGTCGAAGGGCCGGCCGTCCCACCAGGCGGCGGTCTGGCGCGCATCGGCGGAGCGCAGCGTGGCCGTCTGACCGAGGCGGTTGAGGTTGTCCTGCACGCGCGTCAGGCGCTGGGCGTCGGCATCCAGCGCGGTCAGCTGCAGGTCGGGCTGCAGCTCCAGCAGGTGGGCCGTCTTGCCGCCGGGCGCGGCGCAGGCGTCCAGCACGCGGGCGCCGGGTTTCAGGCCGGCGCCGACCAGCAGCGGCGCGGCCAGCTGGGCGGCGGCGTCCTGCACCGACACCAGGCCCTCGGCGAAGCCGGGCAGCGCCGACACGGGCACGGGCTTGTCCAGCACCAGGGCCTGGGGCGTGGGCGCGCCCAGCACCTGCGCGGCGATGCCCAGCCCGGCCAGGCGCTCGGCGTAGGCCGCCGCCGTGGCGCGCCGGGCATGCACGCGCAGCGTCATGGGCGGCGGGCGGTTGTTGGCCGTGAGGATGGCCTGCCACTGCGCGGGCCAGTCCTGGCGCAGCTTCTCTATCCACCAGGCGGGGTGGTTGAAGGCCCCCAGCGGGCTGCGCCCGGCGGCGGCGACCAGGGCGTCGCGCTCGCGCACGAAGCGGCGCAGCACGGCGTTGATGAAGGCGGCGCTGGCCGGGGCGCGGGTCTTCGCGGCATGGACGGCCTGGTCCACCAGCGTGTGGTCGGCGTACATGGGCGCGGCGCCCGGCTCGGTTTCGGGCCACAGCAGCGCCAGCGCGACCAGCAGCAGCGCGTCCACGCGCGGCGGCGGCGCCTTGGGCGCGAGCTGCTGGCGCACGGCCTCGGCGCCACCGAGGCGGCGCAGCGCCGTGAACGCGAGGGCCTGCGTGCCGGGGCGCAGCTCGGCCGGCACGCGGGCCAGCAGGTCGGTCAGCGAGCGGCCCTCGCGCACGCCCTGCACGGCATCGGCGGCCTGCAGCAGCAGCCGATGCAGGGGCGCTGATTGGGGGCTTTGGGACATCGCGCCAGTGTAGGAGGGCCTGTTCCCCGCACAATCGCGCCCCATGAACGCACCTGCCCCCGACGCGAACCCGGACCTGCCGGTCTCGGAGCGCATCCGCGACCGGCTCGTCTCGGCCGGCTGCCGCCACCATGCCAACGACAACATCGCGGCCTTCATCCAGCCCGGCGAGCTCGACGCGCTGCAGCAGGAGGTGCAGGCCAAGATGCAGGAGGTGCTGAAGTCGCTGGTCATCGACACCGACAGCGACCACAACACCCAGGACACCGCCAAGCGCGTGGCCAAGATGTTCCTGCGCGAGGTCTTCGCCGGCCGCTACGCCGCCGCGCCCTCGGTCACCGAGTTCCCCAACGTCAGCCGCCTGAACGAGCTGATGATCGTGGGCCCCATCACCGTGCGCAGCGCCTGCTCCCACCACCTGTGCCCCATCATGGGCAAGGTCTGGATCGGCCTGCTGCCCAACGAGCATTCCAACCTGATCGGCCTGTCCAAGTACGCGCGGCTGTGCGACTGGATCATGAGCCGCCCGCAGATCCAGGAGGAGGCCGTGACCATGCTGGCCAACGAGCTGCAGGAGCGCGTGCAGCCCGACGGCCTGGCGCTGGTCATGGAGGCTGACCATTTCTGCATGCACTGGCGCGGCGTCAAGGACAGCGAGTCCAAGATGACCAACAGCGTCATGCGCGGCGCCTTCCTGAAGGACGCCAACCTGCGCCGGGAGTTCCTGGCGCTGATCTCCAGGGGTTGAACCATGCTCGTGCGCCTCATGTACGCCAGCCGCGCGACCGCGGCCCTCGCCGACGCCGACCTCGCGGCCATCTTGCGGACCTCCCGGGCGCACAACCCGGCCGAGGGCATCACGGGGCTGCTGTGTTTTGCCGACGGCGTGTTCGTGCAGGTGCTCGAGGGCGGCCGCGACGCGGTCAACGCGCGCTACAAGTCCATCGTGCAGGATGTGCGCCACAGCGACGTCATCCTGCTGAGCTACGACGAGATCACCGAGCGCGCCTTCCCGGGCTGGACCATGGGGCAGGTCAACCTGCACCGGCTCAATGCGGCGCTGCTGCTGAAGTACACCGAGACCGGCCGGCTGGACCCCTACCGCATGAGCGGCGCGGCCATGGCGTCGCTGTTCCAGGAGATGTGCGCCTCGGGCGCCATTGCCGTCAGCTGACGGCGCCGGCCGCGCTCACAGCGAGCGCGCCTCCTTGAACCCGTAGAGGTTGGCCAGCACCCGCGTCGGGAACTGGTTCAGCGCCTCGTTGTACTGCGCCACCGCCTGGTTGAAGACCTGGCGCGCGAACGCGCGCTGGCGTTCGATGAGCTTGAGCTCGTTGACCAGGGCGTCGATCTCGGCCTCGCTGCGCAGCTCGGCCTGGTGGTCCAGCAGCGACAGCAGCCGGGTGAGCGCCGCCGTGTGCAGCGCGCTCGCGACGGCCAGGCTGCCCGCCGGGTCGGGCGCCCAGGGCTTGGCGCGCGAGGCCTGGATGGCGGCCTGGGATTCGGCCTGGGCGCTGGCCAGCGCGTCGAAGGTGGCCTGCTCGCTGGGCAGGCGGGGCGCCACGGCGGCCAGCAGCTTGTCGCAGGCCTCGCCGCGGTCCTTCAGATGCCCGCCCAGCTGGGCGAAGGCGTCGCCGATCGCGTTGCGCAAGGCCATCAGCCGGTTGTAGGCGCCCACGCCCCAGAAGAACAGCAGCGCGGCGACCAGGAGGCCGGCCGTCTGCCAGTTCAGCCAGTTCAGCCAGTGGAACCCGCCCGTCATGCCCCGGCCCTGTAGCGCTCGAAGCCGCGCGCCCGCAGCTCGCAGGCCGGGCAATGGCCGCAGCCATGGCCCCAGGGGTGCAGCGCGCCGCGCTCGCCCAGGTAGCAGGTGTGCGTCTGCTCGACGATGAGCCGCACGAGCGCCGCGCCGCCCAGGCTTTCGGCCAGCCGCCAGGTGGCGGCCTTGTCGATGAACATCAGCGGCGTCTCCAGCGTCATGGGCGTGTCCAGGCCCAGGCTGAGCGCCACCTGCATGGCCTTCATCGTGTTGTCGCGGCAGTCCGGGTAGCCGGAGAAGTCGGTCTCGCACATGCCGCCCACCAGCACCGAGGCGCCGCGCCGGTAGGCCAGCGTGGCCGCGAAGGTCAGGAACAGCAGGTTGCGCCCGGGCACGAAGGTGTTGGGCAGGCCGCCCGCCTGCAGCTCGATGGCGCGCTCGCTGGTCAGCGCGGTGTCGCTGATCTGGCCGAGCACGGCCAGGTCCAGCAGGTGGTCGGGCCCCAGCTTGCCGGCCCATTGCGGGAACTGGCGCGCGAGTTCGGCGCGCACGTCGTTGCGGCAGTCCAGCTCGACGCGGTGGCGCTGGCCGTAGTCGAAGGCCAGCGTCTCGACGGCGGCATAGCGGTCCAGCGCCCACGCCAGGCAGGTCGTGGAGTCCTGGCCGCCGGAAAAAAGCACGAGCGCTTTGCGGTTGTCGGTCATGGGCGGGATGCTACCTTTGCCCTCCCAATCCCCTGGCCCGCAAGCCCGAACGACCATGAAGCATGCGCCCCTGCTGATCGCCGCCCTGCTGCCGCCACTGGCCCAGGCCCAATCGCCGTCCGCCAGCCGCATCGACGAGGTGCTGGTCTACCCCGGCGGCGCCCAGGTCACGCGGCTCGCCACGGTGGCCGCGGGGGCGCGCGAGCTGGTGCTGACCTGCCTGAGCGCGCGCTTCGACGCCGACACGCTGCAGGTCGACGCGCCGGCCGGCGTGAACCTCGGCCCGGTGCAGCTCGAGACGCTGCCGCGCGAGCGCGCGCCCGAGTGCGCGACCAGCCCGCTGGACGAGCAGCTGCGCAAGCTCGAGGCGCAGCGCGACGCGCTCGCCGCCGAGTCCGGCGCGCTGGACGCGAGCCTGGGCTATGTGCGCGCGCTCGGCGCCGGCGAGGCGCGCGGCACGCCGGCCACCGCCATCCCCGCGACGGCCGACAGCATCCGCAGGACGGCGCTGGACGCGTTGCAGCGCCAGGCCCAGCTCAAGCGCCAGCTGGAGGACCTCGAGAAGCAGATCGCGCCGCTGAAGGGCGAGCGCGACCGGCTGGCCGCCGCCAACCCGCAGTGGCGCAGCCTGCGCCTGCGACTGTCCACGACGCGCGACGCCGAGCTCAGGCTCAGCTACCGCGTGCAGAGCGCCGGCTGGGCGCCCAGCTACCGCGCGCTGCTGGACACGCGCAGCGGCGCGCTGAATCTGGAGCGCCTGGCCCAGGTGTCGCAGCAGAGCGGCGAGGACTGGCGCAACGTGACGCTGAAGCTCTCCACCGCCCAGCCCAGCAGCCGCGTCGGCCCCGGCCAGCCGCAGCCCTGGATGCTCGACCTCATGCAGAAACGGGCGCTGGCCGAGATGGCCATGGCGCCGTCAGCGCCGCCGCCGCCGCCCGCCCCGGCGATGCTCGCCCGCGTCGCGGCGGGCGGTTCGCGCGTGAGCGCCGACGAGCCTGAACGCTTCGACCTCAGCGTGTTCCAGGGCGCCTATGCGACCGAGTTCGTGCTGCCGCTGCGCGTGAACATCGACAGCGGCACGCAGCGCGCCAGCCTGACGCTGGGCAGTGAGAAGCTCGCCGCCCGGCTGCTGGCCCGTGTGCAGCCGCAGAACGACGCGGCCGCCTACCTGGTGGCCGACCTGCCGCGCCCGGGCGGCGCGTGGCCGCGCGGCATGGTGCAGCTGCTGCGCGATGGCGCGCTGGTCGGCAGCACGTCGCTGAACGTCGCCGGTGGCGAGGAGCGCCTGGAGCTGCCCTTCGGCCGCGACGACGCGGTGCGCGTGCAGGTCGAGCCCGAGCAGCGCAACGCCGGCAACACCGGCTTCATCGGCGCGCGCGCCGAGCACCGCTACGGCCGCGCCTATGTCGTCGAGAACCGGCATGCGGCCGGTGCGCTGACGCTGCAACTGATCGAGGTCGCGCCGGTGTCGCAGCACGAGGACATCAAGGTGCAGAGCCAGTTCAGCCCGGCGCCCGCGACGCAGGCCTGGCGCAAGCAGCCGGGCCTGGTGCTGTGGGAGCAGCCGCTGGCGGCGGGGCAGAGCCAGCGCTTCACGGCCGACTACGTCATCAGTGCGCCCAAGGAGGCGCAGCTGACGGGGCTGCGATAGCGCGGGGCGGCCTCAGCCGCCCGCCGGGCGGGAGGCCGCTTGGGGCGGGCGCATGGGCGCGTTGGCGTTGTCCATGTCCGACACGATGAGCCAGCGCCCGTCGCCGCCGCGGCGCAGCACCAACGTGAACTTGCCGAAATCGGGCTTGTCCGCCGACGGCCCCCAGCCGCCGATGACATAGGCCAGGTCGCCGGAGGCGCCGTAGGCGATGGGCCGCAGGTTCAGCGGCGTGCCGGCCCCCTGCGAATAGGCCTTGCGGATGCTTTCCGCGCCGCGGGCCGGCGGCTGGCCGCTGGGCAGGGCCAGGCCATCCGCGGCAAAGAGCTTCGACAGCGCCGCCGGGTCATTGGCCTGCCAGGCCTGGGCGTAGTCCTTCAGCACGCGGTCCACATCGTCGGGCAGCTTGACCGTGGGCTGCGTCTGGGCCATCGCCGCCGTGAGGCCGGTGGCGAACGCAAGGGCGAGCAGGGAGTGCTTCATGGGCAGGACAACGGCTGAGTTAGGACGCCGCAACCATCATCACCGATGCGATCGGGCGGCACCCGTGCCACCCGTCACGCCGCTCAGCCCCTGACCTCGCCCTGCCCCAGCACCACCCACTTCATCGACGTCAGCCCCTCCAGGCCCACGGGCCCGCGGGCGTGGAACTTGTCGGTGGAGATGCCGATCTCGGCGCCCAGGCCGTACTCGAAGCCGTCGGCGAAGCGCGTGCTGGCGTTGACCATCACGCTGGCCGAGTCCACCTCGCGCAGGAAGCGCATCGCGTTCGGGTGATTCGTCGTCAGGATGGCGTCGGTGTGGTGCGAGCCGTGGTGGTTGATGTGCGCAATCGCCTCGTCCAGCGAATCCACGACCTTGATGCTGATGACGGGCGCCAGGTATTCGGTGGACCAGTCTTCCTCCGTCGCCGGCACCGCGCCGGGCACCAGGGCCAGCGTGCGCAGGCAGCCGCGCATCTCCACGCCCTTGGCCTTGAAGACGGCCGCGATGCGCGGCAGGAAGGCCGCGGCCTGCGCCGCATGCACCAGCAGCGACTCGGTGGTGTTGCAGGGGCTGTACTTCTGCGTCTTGGCGTTGTCGACCACCTTGACGGCCTGCTCCAGGTCGACGAACTCGTCGACATAGCTGTGGCAGTTGCCGTCCAGGTGCTTGATGACGGGCACCCTGGCCTCGGCCGAAATGCGCTCGATCAGCCCCTTGCCACCGCGCGGGATGATGACGTCCACCCATTGCGGCCGCGAGATCAGCAGGCCCACGGCCGCGCGGTCGGTCGTGTTGACCAGCTGCACGGCCGTGCGCGGCAGGCCGGCTTCCTCCAGCGACGCGCCAACGATCTCGGCCAGCGCCAGGTTGGAGTGGATGGCCTCGGAGCCGCCGCGCAGGATGCAGGCGTTGCCGCTCTTGATGGCCAGCGACGCGGCCTCGATGGTCACGTTGGGGCGGCTCTCGTAGATCATGCCGAACACGCCCAGCGGCACGCGCATCTGGCCCACGCTGATGCCGCTGGGCCGGCGCTTCACGCCGGTGATCTCGCCGATGGGGTCGGGCATGGCGGCGATCTGCTCGCAGCCCTCGGCCACCGTGGCCAGCGTCTTGGCATCCAGCTTGAGGCGGTCGCGCAGCGGGCCGCTGAGCTCGCCAGCGCGGCCCAAGTCGCGGGCATTGGCCTCGGCCAGCGCCGGGCCGGCCTCGCGCAGGCGGCGGGCCAGGGCCAGCAGCGCGGTGTTCTTGGCGGCCGTGGAGGCGGCGGCCATGGCGGTGGCGGCGGCGCGGGCGGCGCGGCCGAGGTCGTCCATATAGGCGGTCAGGCTCATGACCGCCATTGTCCCAAAGGGGGCCCGGCCTAGATCTTCGTGAGGTCGGGCCCGCCCTCCGTGCCGAACCAAGTCTTGCTCAACGCCTGGCGAGCACTCTTCTCGCCGGCGACATCGCCCTTGCGCCTGTAGACCTCGGCCAGCGCGGCCAGCGCCCAGCCGTTGTTGCGCACGCGCACGAGGGAGTCGCGCAGCGCCTTCTCGGCCTCGTCCAGCCGGCCCTGGCGCAGTCGCACCGCACCCAGCGACTGGCGCACCGGGTAGTACCAGTAGGCCGGCTCGGTGTAGGCCAGGCCTTCCTCGATGGCCACCGCCTGCTCCAGCGCGTCGGCGGCGCCGGACAGATCACCCTGGGCATCGGCCAGGCGTGCGCTGGCGACGAGGCGGGCCGTCTGCGCAATGGCCTTGGCCGGAATGCCCCAGGCGTCGAAAGGCTTGAAGTCTGCGCCGTCCTCCAGCGCTGCGATGGCCGCGATCTCCTGCCGGGCCGCGGCCGCATCGTGGCGGACCGCCTGCGCGACCGCCCTGGCGTAGTGGTACATGACGCGCACCAGCACGAGGTCGTCGGACGGCGCGGGCAGCGCCAGGATCACTTCGGGCGCGCTGAACTGCGCATGCGTCGTGTAGGGCGCGGCCTTGACCGGCTGCATGATGGGGAAGGCCTTGACGACGTCGTTGGGCATGGACGCGTCGAGCTTGGCCGCCGCCTCGATGGCCGTCTTGGCGGCGCCGCCCATCTGCGCGGACACCATCAGGAAGTGGATGTTGTGCGGGTAGTAGGCGGAGCGGTAGAGGGGGTCGGACGGCGAGCGCTTGAAGTAGGCCTCGTCCACGGCGATGGCCTTGACGTTGGCCTCCAGCGATTCGCGATACAGCCCCACGCGGTAGTAGATGTGGGCCGGCATGTGCACGATGTGGCCGGCGCCGGGCATCAGGGCGGCCAGGCGGCGCGCCGGCGCCAGCGCGCGGTCGGGTGTCGTCGAGGCCTCCACCGCGTGGATGTAGAGGTGGATGGCGCCGGCATGGTTGGGGCTGCGCTTGAGCACGGTCTCCAGCCCCGCCAGGATGTCGGCCGTGCGCCCCTTGGGGCGGGCGCCGGCGGTCTCCCAGTAGTCCCAGGGCTGGGTGTCCATGGCGGCCTCGGCGGCCAGCACCTGCATCAAGTCCTCGCCCGGGTACTGGGCGGCGACGGCCTTCATCGCATCGGCATAGGCAGCGTCCAGCGCGCTGCGGTCCTCGGGTGGCGCGGCGGCGTAGCGGGTCTGCAAGGCCTCGACCAGGGCGCGCTCGCGCGCCGGCAGCTTGTCTTTGAGCAGCACGGCGCGCTGCAGCGCGGTCCAGGCAGGCGCGACGGCCTCGGGCTGCATGGGCACGTTGATGTTGGGGCCCAGGACCAGGCTCTCGCCCCAGAAGCACAGGCCGCAGCCGGGGTCCAGCTTCTGCGCGGCCTGAAAGGCGCGCTGGGCCTCGGCATGGTTGAAGGCGAAGGCCAGGCGCAGGCCCTGGTCGAAATAGGCCTGCACCCGGGGCGAGACATGCTCGAGCTTGAAGCTCATGGACCCCAAGTCCTTGTAGACGGGCACCTCGCCCGGCGCGGCCTTCATGGGCGCGGGCTGGAAGGGCGCCGTCTCGGACTTGCGCGGCGTGGTGGCGACCGAGGCCACCAAGGCCTGCAGCAGCGCCGGCTGGCCGGCAACGGTCGGCGCGCAGACGCCACCGACGCCGTTCAGCAGCGGGTCGAAGGCGGCGGCCTGGTCGGCGCTGCCGGCCAGGGCCGTGAGTCCGAGACCCAGGCCCACAGCGGCCAGGGCCTGCAGCAGGCGAGAGGCGGGTCGATGATGGCGAGCATGCATGCGTCCTCCAGGCCCGGCAGGGGCCAGGCGGGCATGCTCGCACCGGCCGTACCGGCGCGCAATCCGCCCGGCCTCAGGGTTGGGGACGCCCGTCGGCCTGCCCCTGCGCGTCGAGCAGCTCCGGCTTGCGGCCCATGGCCTCGAGCTGGGGCAGCACCTGGGCCTTGTCGCCCACCGCGACGACGATGAGCCGGGCCGGGTCGAGATGGTCGCGCGCGGCCTGCAGCGCCGTGGCGGCCGTGACGGCGGCGAGCTGCCGCGGTTCGTCGGCGACGGCGGCCAGCGGCAGGCCCACGCTCCAGTTGGCGGCGTAGGCGCCCACGACGGCCTGGTTGGTGTCGAAGGCGCCCGGCAGCGACAGCAGGCGGGCATTGCGCACCCGTGTCAGCTCGGCCGCGCCCATGGGCTGGGCGCGCATGCCGTCGATCTCCTTCCACATGTCGGTCAGCGCCGCGCCGGTCACGTCGGTGCGCACGCTGCCGCGGATGGCGAACTGGCCGCGCTCGCGGCCCATGGCATAGCCCGAGTAGATGCCGTAGGTGTAGCCCTTGACCTCGCGCAGCTGCTGGTTGATGCGCGACGTGAACAGCCCGCCCAGCGCCGCGTTCATGACCTCGACGGCGGCCCAGTCCGGCGCCGACGCCAGCGGCCCCGGCGCGACGACGGCCAGCGCCGTCTGCGGCGCGCCGGGCTTGTCGACCAGCACGGTGCGCGCGGTAACGGGCCGGGCCGGCGGCAGCGGCGCGGCCGGCGCGGCCTCGCCGGCGGGCTTCCAGGCGCCGAACAGCGGTTCGACCAGGGCGCGCAGCTCGGCCTCCGTCAGGTCGCCGGCGACGACCAGGGCGGCGCGCTCGGGGCGGTAATGGCCCTGCCAGAAGCCGCGCAGCGCGGCGCCGTCGATGAGGCGCAGGCTGGCCTCGTTGCCCAGCGCGGCCGGCGCCAGCGGATGGCCCTCGCCGTACAGCACGCGGCTGGCCACGATGGCGGCCAGCTGGTCGGGCTGCTCGCGGCTCTGGGCCAGCGCGGCCAGCAGCTGCGCCCGCTTGCGCTCCACCTCGGGTGCGGCGAAGCCGGGGTTCTGCACCACGTCGGCCAGCAGCGCCAGGCCCTCGCGGGCGCCGGACTTCAGGCCGGAGAACTCGACGCGCGCCTCCTCGGCGCCGGCCTGGGCCTGCAGCGTCGCGCCCAGCGCGGCCACCGCCTCGGCCAGCTGCTGGGCGCTGCGCGTGGTCGTGCCCTCGGTCAGCATGGCGGCCGTGAAACTGGCCAGGCCGGGCGCATGGGCCGGGTTGGCGCCCTGGCCGGCGCGCACCACCAGGCTGGCGCTGACCAGCGGCAGCCCCGGCTTGGGCGAGTGGATGACGGTCAGGCCGTTGGCCAGCGTGAAGCTCTGCGCGGCCGGCAGCACCAGCGGCTTGGGGCGGGCGGCGGGCGGCGGCTTGTTGCGCCAGGCCTCGGCGGCGTTCAGCGACTCGCGCTCACCCTTGGCGGCCCGGGTGGGCGGCGTGGGCGTGGGCACTTCGGGCGGCAGCAGCTGCTCGCCGGGCCGGGCCTGCACGACCACGCGGCGGTCCTTGCCCAGCCATTGCGCGACGGTGGCGCTGACGGCCGCCGGCGTCGTGGCGGCATAGCGGGCCAGGTCCTGGCCCACATAGCCGGGGTCGCCGGCCATCTGGTTGTAGTGGTTGACGAGGTCGGCCAGCGTCGTGACCTTCTCCATGCGCTGCAGCAGGCCGGTCTCCAGCGTGGCGCGGGCCTGGGCCAGCTCGGCGGCGGTGGGCGGCGTCGCGGCGAGCCGGGCGAGCTCGGCGTCCACCAGTCGCTCGATCTCGTCCAGCGACGCGCCGGGGCGGGCCACGATCTCGATGTTGAAGACCGAGCTCAGCGACTGCGAGTCCTGCACCACCTGCACGCTCTGCGCCAGCTGCTTGTCGCGCACCAGCAGGCCGTAGAGCCGGCTGGCCTTGCCGCCGCCCAGCACATGGGCGGCCAGGTCCAGCTCGGCGTCGCCGGCGGCGAACATGGGCGGCGTGTGCCAGGCCAGGTTGAGGCGGCTCAGCTCGATGCGGTCGGTGACGACCAGGCGGCGCTCCTGCGTGATCTCGGGCATCGCCACATGGACCTCGGGCGGCTTGGGGCCGGCCTTGAGGCTGCCGAAGTATTTGCGCACCAGCGCCTTGGCCTGGCCGGGATCGAAGTCGCCGGCCAGCACCAGCGTCGCGTTGTTGGGCCGGTAATAGGTGCGGGCGAAGGCCTTCACGTCCTTGAGCTGGATGCTCTGGATGTCGGCATGCGAGCCGATGACCGCCGCGCGATAGGGGTGGCCCTCGGGGTAGAGGGCCTGGTAGAGCGCCTCCTCGACGATGCCGTAGGGCCGGTTCTCGAAGCTCTGGCGACGCTCGTTGCGCACCACGTCCTGCTGGTTGGCCAGCGCCACGGAATCGACCTCGTCGATCATCCAGCCCAGCATGTCGGCCTTCAGCCACAGGCCCAGCGCCAGCTGGTTGGACGGCAGCGTGAAGAAGTAGTTGGTGCGGTCGAAGTTGGTGGAGCCGTTGCTGTCGGTGCCGCCGGCGGCGTCGACGAACTTGTCGAACGCGCCGCGCGGCACATGGCGGCTGCCGGCGAACATCAGGTGCTCGAACAAATGGGCGAAGCCGGTCTGGCCTCGCGCCTCGTTGCGCGGGCCGGCATGCACCCAGAGGTTGAAGGCCACCAGCGGCAGGCGGTGGTCCTCGACGAGGATGACCTCGAAGCCGTTGGCCAGCCTGAACTTCTCGTGGCGCACGGCGAGCCGGCCGGCCTCGGTGCTGACGGCGGCCTTGAGCTGCGCGGCAGGCGCGGCGCCCGCGTGCGGCATGGCCGAGAGTGCGCCGGCCAGGGCCAGCAGCGCGACGAGACGGCGGGGGGCGGTAGCTTTCATGCGCAGGCATCCTCGAAGAACAGGGCCAGATTGGGCGTAGCGCCCGGCAGGAGCAGAAGTGCCGGGAGTCATCATCGGGAAATCCAGGCCGGCAGCGCCAGCCAGACCGGCGCCGTTGCGACAGCGGGCAGCGTGACGGCCCGGTGCTCGGCCCGCAACACCACTGAGCGCATCACGCCAGCGGCAAGCTCAGCTCGAACTCGAAGCGGCTGCCCTGCCCCGCCGCGCTGTCCACCAGGATCTGGCTGCCCATCAGGCGCACCAGCTGCTGGCTGATGGACAGGCCCAGGCCCGTGCCGCCGAGATGGCGGGAGTCGTCGGCCACCTGCTCGAAGGCCTGGAACAGCCGCGCCTGCTGGGCCGGCGTCATGCCGATGCCGGTGTCGGTCACGGCGAACAGCAGGCGCACCCGGGCGTCGTCCTGCTCGACGACCCGGGCCAACAGCCTGACGCTGCCGGCGTCGGTGAACTTGACGGCGTTGGACAGCAGGTTGAGCAGCACCTGGCGCAGGCGCTGGCCGTCCACCATGACCCGGTGCGGCAGCTGCGCATCGACGTCCAGGCCGAAGGCCAGGTGCTTCTGCTCGGCGCGCAGGCGCACGCTGTCGCCGGCCATGTCCAGCAGCGCGCGCAGGTCCACGGCCGCGGGCTTGAGGCTGACCTTGCCGGCCTCGATGCTGGCCATGTCCAGCACGTCGTTGATGAGCTCCAGCAGGTGCAGGCCGGAGTCGCGCATCAGCTGCAGCTTGGCCTGCTGGCCCGGCGGGATGGCGGCGTCCATCTGCATCAGCTGCGTGAAGCCGAGGATGGCGTTCAGCGGCGTGCGGAACTCGTGGCTCATGGTGGCCAGGAAGCGGCCTTTGGCCTGGTTGGCGGCCTCGGCGCGCAGCTTGGCCTCGCTGAGCTCGGCGGTGCGTTCGGCGACCAGCTCTTCCAGGTGCTCGCGATGGCGTGCCAACTCCGCCTCGGCCTCGCGGCGCTGCGAGATGTCGCTGACCATGCCCTCGACGCGGCGCCGGCCGCCCTCGCCCTCCACCCAGTGGGCATTGAGCTCCACCCACAGCGGCCGGCCATCGGCGCCGAGCAGTTGCAGCTGCAGCTGCTGGACCTTGCCCTGTCCACTCATGATGGCGGCCACGCGCCGCATCTCCTCGCGGTCCAGGCCGCAGAGCTCGTGCAGCCGCCGGCCCACGGGGCTCTGCGGGCCCAGGCCCAGCATCTGCGTCAGCGCGCGGTTCATGCCCAGCACATGGCCCTCGGCGTCGGCCTGGAAGATGCCCTCGGTGGCGTTCTCGAACAGGCTGCGGTAGCGCGCCTCGCTGGCGCGCAGGCCGGCGGAGCTGAGCTGCACCTGGTCGGCGGCGCTGCGCAGCTTCAGGCTCATCGCGTTGAAGCGCATGGTCAGCTCGCCGATCTCGTCGCCGCGCTCGACGGGGGCCTGGGCGCCCAGGTCGCCCTTGGCGACGCGCTGGGCCAGCGCGCCCAGCCGCTGCACGGGCCGGCGCACGAGGAACTGCACCAGCAGCGAGCTGGCCATGACGATGCCGACGACGACCACCGCCAGCAGCTCGACGACGAACAGCCGCGTGCGCTGGATCTGCTCGTCGACCTGCTCGCGCGAGAAGGCCAGGACGGCCGATGCGACCTGGGTGCCGGCCGCGTCGGCGGCGGGCTGGTAGCTGATGGCGAACTCGCGCCGCAGTGGCTCGCCGGCCGCCACCTCGGGGCCGCGCCGGGCCAGGCCGTTGCGCAGGCCCAGGCCGCGCAGCTCTATGGCCCGCACCTCGGGGTCGGCCATGACGGCGTCCAGCAGGTTCTCGATGGCGACATGGTCCAGGTTCCAGATCGGGCCGGCGAAGCCGCGCTCGATCAGGCCCGCCATGCGCGCCTCGCGCTGTTGCAAGGCCCCCATCAGCTCGGCCTCCTCGTGGGAGGTCCAGTACCAGCCCACGGCCAGCACCAGCAGGCTGGTGACCAGTGCGATGCCGGCCGTCAAACGCGCCTGTATGCCGAGGCTGATCGGCGTCAACGCCATCCCCCGCCCTCCCGATTCGGCCCGTTCAGGCCCATGCGACCAGCATAAGTCCTGCGCGGCGCTCGCTCAGCCCTTGGCCGGCGCCTTCTTCGCGGCCGCCTTCCTGGCCGGCGGTGCCTTGGCGGCGCGCGGCTCGAACTCGAACACCACCTTGCCCTCCTTCCTGTCGTAGGCCAGGAAGGCCTTGAACTTGCGGCGGGTCTTGTTGGAGACGAAGTTCTCCAGCAGGTCGGTCTTGCCCTCGGACAGCAGCTTCGTCACCTGGGCCGGCTCGATGGGCTGGGTCAGGATGACCTTGCCGGTCTTGAAGTCGCAGGTCACCTTTTCGCCCACCGAGTGCTCGCAGACGTAGTTGGCGCCATGCTCGAAGACCCGGCCCTGGCATTTGGGGCAGGCGCCCAGGCTCTGCTGCGCGGAGAAGTCCACCGGCTCGCCGTCGTTCTCGGCCTTCTTGGCGTCCTCGCCGAAGTCGAACTCCAGCTTCCAGTTGGCGATCTCGTCGTCATAGACCAGCGCCAGCTCGGCCGTGAACGGCCAGCCGGCCTTGGAGCGGAAGCCTTCCAGCGGGCCTATCTTCTTGTCGCGCAGGAATTGCTCCACCTCGGCCAGCTCGAAGCTGCGGCCGCCGGGGATCTTGCCGATGGAGAAGCCGCAGGCGTCATGGCCGTCGCCGCTCCTGCCGGTGCAGGTGAAGCGGCGGTAGTTCTCCTTCACGATGCCGCCGCACTTGGGGCAGGGCGCTTGCAGCGTCGCGTAGTCGCCGGGGATGGTGTCGCGGTCGTAGCCCTTGGCCTTGGCGACCATCTTCTCGGTCATGGCCGCGATCTCGGCCATGAAGGTCTCGCGGCTCAGCTTGCCCTTCTCCATCGCGGCGAGCTTGGACTCCCAGTCGCCGGTCAGCTCGGGCTTGGTCAGGTCTTCCACCTCCAGGCCGCGCAGCAGCGTCATCAGCTGGAAGGCCTTGGCCGTCGGGATCAGCTCGCGGCCCTCGCGCAGCATGTATTTCTCGGTGATCAGGCCTTCGATGGTGGCCGCGCGCGTGGCCGGCGTGCCCAGGCCTTTCTCGGCCATGGCCTCGCGCAGCTCGTCGTCGTCGATGAGCTTGCCGGCGCCCTCCATCGCGGAGAGCAGCGTCGCTTCCGTGTAGCGCGCCGGCGGCTTGGTCTGCAGCGCCTTCACGTCGACGCTCTCGGTGCGCACGACTTCACCGGGCTGCACCGGCACCAGGTTGGCGTCCTCGTCGTCCACGTCCTTGCCGTAGACGGCCAGCCAGCCCGGCTTGACCAGCACCTTGCCGTTGGTCTGGAAATGGTGCTTGTCCAGCACCTTGGAGATGCGCGTCGTGACCAGGAACTCGGCCGGCGGGAAGAACACCGCCAGGAAGCGCTTGACGACCATGTCGTAGAGCTTGGCCTCGACCTCGGTCAGCGCCTTGGGCGCCTGCAGCGTCGGGATGATGGCGAAGTGGTCCGACACCTTGGCGTTGTCGAACACCTTCTTGGTGGGCTTGATATAGCCCTCCTTCAGCGACTTGGCGGCGTGCTGCGACAGCGCGGCCAGCGGACCCGGCAGGTCCTCGGTGGCCAGCATCTTGGCCGTGTCCTTGGCCACGGCCAGGTAGTCCTCGGGCAGGAAGCGCGAGTCCGTCCGTGGATAGGTCAGCACCTTGTGCTTCTCGTACAGCGCCTGCGCGATGGCCAGCGTGGTCTTGGCCGAGAAGCCGAAGCGCGAGTTGGCCTCGCGCTGCAGCGTGGTCAGGTCGTACAGCGCGCCGCAGCTGGTGGTGCTGGGCTTGCTTTCCTCGGTGACGACGGCCGGCTGGCCCAGCACGGCCTTGGCGATCTCGTCGGCCTCTGCTTGGGTCCACAGGCGGTCCGCGCGCCGCTCGGCATCGTCGTTCTTCTTCCACGCCGGGTCGAACCACTTGCCCTCGTACTGGCCGGCCTGGGCGTCGAAACTGGCGCGCAGCTCCCAGTAGTCGCGGGCCACGTGCTTGCGGATCTTCTCCTCGCGCTCGACGACGATGGACAGCGTGGGCGTCTGCACCCGGCCCACGGTGGTCAGGAAGAAGCCGCCGTCGCGCGAGTTGAAGGCCGTCATCGCGCGCGTGCCGTTGATGCCCACCAGCCAGTCGGCCTCGGAGCGGCAGCGCGCGGCGTCGGCCAGCGGCAGCATCTGCTCGTCGCTGCGCAGCTTCTCGAAGCCCTCGCGGATGGCCGCCGGCGTCATGGACTGCAGCCACAGGCGCTGGATGGGCTTGTTCAGCCTGCCCTTGGCCGGCTGTGCGTACTGCTCGATCAGGCGGAAGATCAGCTCGCCCTCGCGGCCCGCGTCGCAGGCGTTGATCAGCGCCGTCACGTCCTTGCGGCGGATCAGCTTGGCCAGCGCATTGAGCCGGCCCTTGTTCTTGTCTATGGGGTTGAGGTCGAAGTGCGGCGGGATGACGGGCAGGTTGGCGAAGCTCCACTTGCCGCGCTTGACGTCGTACTCCTCGGGCGCCGCGATCTCCACCAGATGGCCCACGGCCGAGCTGACCACGTACTTCTCGTTCTCGAAAAAGTCGTCGTGCTTGTCGAACTTGCCCGCCACGGGGGTCAGGGCCCGGACGATGTCCTGGGCCACGCTGGGCTTCTCGGCAATGATCAGGGTCTTGCTCATCGGTGCTTCTCTTCGGTCTTCCCTGGCGGGGGACTCAAAATCCCCTGCCTACAATCCGGGCCTCGCGCGCACGCCTACGCACGCGCACCCATGAAATCACCGTACCACAGCGTTTGATGGCCACCAAAACCCCGCGCCGCAAGATCGAAGTCCGCGACTCCGGCGTGCATGGCCGCGGCGTCTATGCGGTGGCGCCCATCGCGGCGGGCGCCAGGATCATCGAGTACACCGGCGAGCGCATCACCTGGGAGCAGGCCGTCGAGCGCCATCCGCACGACCCCAGCCAGCCCAACCACACCTTCTATTTCCACCTCGACGGCGGCCTGGTCATCGACGCGCTGTACGGCGGCAACGACGCGCGCTGGATCAACCACGCCTGCGAGCCCAACTGCGAGGCCGACGAGGTGGACGGCCGCGTCTTCATCCAGGCGCTGCGCGACATCGAGCCCGGCGAGGAGCTGTTCTACGACTACGGCCTGGTGCTGGACGAGCGCCACACCGCCAAGGTCAAGAAACAGTTCGCCTGCTGGTGCGGGGCCGCGACCTGCCGCGGCACCATGCTCGCGCCGAAGAAAGGACGCTGAGCCCATGGAGCGGCGCCACCTCGCCGAATGCGGCTCGACCAACACCGAGGCGCTGGCCCATCTGCGCGACGGCGGCGGCCCGCTGCTGATCTCGGCCGAGCGCCAGACCGCCGGCCGCGGCCGGCGTGGCCGGCCCTGGCAGAGCGAGGCCCTGGGCGAGGGCGCGGCCCTGACCTTCTCCATCGCCCAGCCCATGCCGGCCGCACTGGACCTCTCCGGCCTGTCGCTGGCCATAGGCTGCGCGGTGGCCGACGCGCTCGATCCGGGCGGCGAGCGCATCCGGCTGAAATGGCCCAACGATGTCTTCCTGGACGGCGGCAAGCTCTGCGGCATCCTCATCGAGACCGTGCCCCTGCCGCATGAGCGGCGCGGTGTCGTCGTCGGCATCGGCCTGAACCTGCGGTCGCTGCCGGCCGACGCCGACCGCAGCGCCTTCACGACCGGCCATGCGGCGCTGCAGGCGCTGGACCCGGGCGCCACGGCCGCGGCGACGCTGGACCGGCTCGCGCCCGCGCTGGGCGCGCTGCTGGCCGACTTCCAGGCGCTGGGCTTCGCGCCCTGGCAGGCCGCGTTCGCGCGCCGCGACCTGATGCTGAACCGGCGCGTGCGCGCGGGCGAGCAGCCCGGCATCGCGCGCGGCGTCGGCCCGCAGGGCGAACTGCTGCTGGAGACCGCCGACGGCCTGCTGGCCATCCATGGCGGCGAGGTGAGCCTGAGACTGGAGACCCCGACTTGATGCGCGTGCTCGTCGTCGTGCTGCTGGCGGTCAACGCCCTGTTCTTCGTCTGGTCGCGCGGCTGGCTGGACGCCGTCACCGGCCTGCCCGCCGGCGGCCAGCGCGAGCCGCAGCGCCTGGCGGCCCAGGCCCACCCTGAGCGCATCCAGCCGCTGGCCGCCAGCGCCGTGGCGGCGCTGTCCCAGCGCAGCTGCCTGGAGCTGGGCCCGCTGGAGGGCGACGCGGCCCTGGCGGCCGCCCAGGCCGCTCTGCGGGCGGCCGGCGCCGAGGCCCAGCCGCACAGCAGCGAGCTGCCGGGCGTCTGGGCCGTGGCGACCATCAAGCTGGCCGACCCCGATTTCCGCGCCCGCAAGGAGGCGACCTACAAGCAGCTCAAGCTGGCCTTCGAGCCGCTGGAGGGCCTGCCCGCCGAGCAGCCGGCCTTCGTGCTGAGCCGCCACGCCAGCCAGGCCGAGGCCCAGGCCGCCACCGCCGCGCTGGAAAGGCGCGGCCTCAAGGGCTTGCGCATCCTGATGCTGAAGGCGCCGCAGACCCGCCACAGCCTCGTCATCGCCCAGGCCGACGGCCTGCTGGCGGCGCGGCTCAAGGCCAGCCGGGATGCGGCGCTGGCCGCCGGCTTCAAGGCCTGCGGTGCGGGGCCGGCGGCCTCAGCCGCGAGCCGCTGAGCGCCGCAGCGCCAGCGCGGCCAGCAGCAGGCCGGCCAGCCAGGCCGCGCTGGCTGCGCCACCACCACCACCGCCACCACCGGTCGTCGCCGTCGGCGGCGGCGTCGTCGTGGCCGGCGCGGCCGCGACGTTGACGTTGGCCGTCTGGCTGTAGGTGCGGCCCAGGTTGTCGGTCGCATCGGCGCGCACCGTGAAGCTGCCGGCGCCCGACGGCGTCAGGGTGGCCGTGCTCAGGTTGGACGCGCTGAACGCGCTGACGATGCCGCCGCCGTCGACCACCGTCCAGACCGTGGAGACCAGGGTGCGGCCGGCCGGCAGGCCGATGGCCGTGGCCGTCAGCGTCAGCGGCTGGCCGGCGACCAGGTCGCCGACCGGCGATTCGGTCAGCGCGAGGGCGCCGCCGTTCAGCGCCAGCGCCGCGTTGACGGCGGCGGCGGCGTCCACCATGCCGGCGCCGCAGGTGCCGGTGGTGCAGTAGCACTCGTCCTGCACGGTGCTGCCCGGCGCCTTGCACTGGGGGATGCCGGCCGTGCCGCCGCTGGTCGGGAAGGGGCGCGCCGTGCTTTTCAGGATCTGCGTCGCTTCGGCCGAGGTCAGGCCGGGCCGCACCGAGGCCATCAGGCCCACGATGCCGCTGACGATGGGCGCCGAGAAGCTGGTGCCCACCGAGGCGCCGCTGCCGGTGTAGGACGCATCGCCCATCACCGGCGTTGTCGTGCCGGCGTTGGTGGTGCTCAGCATGGGATAGAGGCAGGCCTGGTTGCTGCCGGTGTTGATGCAGTTGCCGCCCGGCGCGGAGACGGTCACCTCGGGGCCCAGGCTGGAGAAGCCGACCTTGGTGCCCACATGCCGCAGCGCCGCCACCGCGATGACACCCGGGCAGTTGCCCGGCAGGCCCACGGCCTGGCCCTCGGAGTTGCCGGCCGCGACGACGACGGTGCCGCCCGCGGCGTTGACCTGCGTGATGGCATCGCGGTAGAGGGCGCCGGTGCCGCTGGTGCCGCAGCTGCCCGACCCGCCCAGGCTGAGGTTGAGCACCTTGGCCTTGCGGGTGTTGGCGGGCAGGCCCGGCACGGCGATGCCCATGGCCCACTTCATGCCGGCAATGATGTCGCTGTCATAGCCGCCGCACTTGCCCAGCACCCGGATGGGCATGACCTTCAGGCCCCAGCCCACGCCGGCCATGCCCGTGCCGTTGTCCGTGCGGGCGGCGATGAGGCCGGACACGCGGGTGCCGTGCCAGGAGCTGTTGCTGATGTCGTCGCTGGTGCAGCTGCTGCCCAGCTGCTTGCCGTCGATGTCGGCCTGGCTGACCCAGTCGCCGTAGTCCAGGGCCTGCGTCAGGTCGGCGCCGGCCGGGCGGTTGGCGATGGCGGTGGCGACGCTGCCGGCCGTGGTCGGCTGCGAGCCGATCATGTCGTAGCCGCCGACGAACTGGCCGGCGAGGTCGGGGTGGTCGCGGCGCACGCCGGTGTCCAGCACCGCGACGATGACGCCCGAGGAGCCGGTCATGACATCCCAGGCCGCCGGCGCGTTGATGCTGGAGACCACCGCCGGGTTGGTCGCGCTGCCCGGTGCCTTCAGATACCACTGGTCCATGGTGCGGGCCTGCACGTTCGCGCCGGTCGCGTCCTTGACGGTGGACTCGGCGTTCACGCCGGCGCCGCCGAACAGCGGGTCGTTGGGCAGCCTGGTGTGCTTGCGCAGCTGGTCCACCACCGCCAGCTCCACCTCGGCGTCGGCGGCCAGCTTCTGCGCCAGCTGGGCGCTGCTCATGCCGCGGGCGAAGACGACGTGGGTGCGCTCGTCCAGGCTGAGGCCGGCGGCCAGGTTTTGCCCGGTGCGCAGGCCCAGCGCGCTGGCACGCGTCTGCGCCACGTCGCGCGCCTCGGCGGGCGTGGTCCGCGCGCCGAGCGCCCGGGCGCGCACGCTGTCGGCCTGGGGCTTGAAGCGCACGATGACGCGGGCCTCCTCCACCTGCGCCGTGGCGGCCCAGGGCAAGGCCAGCAGGGCGGCGGCGAACAACAGCGGACGCAGGGACTTCATGGCGGACGGCGATGTGGAACGACGGAACGGTCAGTTTAGGGGCGCCGCATGACGCCCGTGTCCGGTAGGCCGCGCTGCAAGAAAGCAGAAAGCCCCGCCGGGGCGGGGCTTTCACGCGGGGGTCAGCGCGGCGTTCAGCCGTTGACCACGCGCACCATCTCCAGGCACTTGTTGGAGTAACCCCATTCGTTGTCGTACCAGGACACCAGCTTGATGAAGGTGCCGTCCAGCGCGATGCCGGCATCGGCGTCGAAGATGGAGGTGCGGGCGTCGCCGCGGAAGTCGGTGGCCACCACCTTGTCCTCCGTGTAGCCCAGCACGCCCTTCAGCGCGCCCTGGCTCTGCGCCTTCATCTCGGCGCAGATCTCCTCGTAGGTGGCTTCCTTGTTCAGCTCCACGGTCAGGTCGACGACCGACACGTCGCTGGTGGGCACGCGGAAGCTCATGCCGGTGAGCTTCTTGTTCAGCTCGGGGATGACCTTGCCGACGGCCTTGGCGGCGCCGGTGCTGCTGGGGATGATGTTCTCCAGGATGCCGCGGCCGCCGCGCCAGTCCTTGTTGCTGGGGCCGTCCACGGTCTTCTGCGTGGCGGTGGCGGCGTGCACGGTGGTCATCAGGCCGCGCTTGATGCCCCACTTGTCGTTCAGCACCTTGGCCAGCGGCGCCAGGCAGTTGGTCGTGCAGGAGGCGTTGGAGATGATGGCCTCGCCGGCGTACTTGGTGTGGTTCACACCGAACACGAACATGGGCGTCTCGTCCTTGGAGGGGGCCGAGAAGATGACCTTCTTGGCGCCCGCGGCCAGGTGCTTCTCGCCGCCGGCCTTGTCCAGGAAGATGCCGGTGGCCTCGATGACGATGTCGGCGCCGACCTCGCCCCACTTCAGCTCGGACGGATCCTTGATGGCGGTCAGGCGGATGCGCTTGCCGTTGACGACCAGCGTGTTGCCGTCCACGGAGACCTCGCCATCGAAGCGGCCATGCACGCTGTCGTACTTCAGCATGTAGGCCAGGTAGTCGGGCTCGAGCAGGTCGTTGATCGCGACGACCTCGATGTCCTTGAAATTCGCCACGGCGGCGCGGAACACCATGCGCCCGATGCGGCCGAAGCCGTTGATGCCGATCTTGATGGTCATGAGAGAGTCTCCAGCAGGATGAAAATGCCTCGTCGACCGGAATTCTCGGCGATTCGCGCGGCGGGCTGGTTTCGTACTGATTTCAGCCGGCTTCGCCTTTGAGGTCGAGCAGGCCGCAGGGGACGTCGATCTGCAGCTCACTGCCGAACAAGTCGTTGGCCTGTCTGTCGTTGCTGAAGGCCAGCTGCAGCCCGGCCAGCCAGCTCAGAAAAGGCTGCCGGTTGGCATCCCTGGACCCCTTGACCCTGGCCTCGTTGGGCACGGCGCCGCCGTAGACCATATAGCTCACCTTGAACGGGCAGGCCATGGTGTTGAGGTCATAGAGCGCCTTCAGCTTGCGCGGCTCGCGCGTGAGGCCCAGGAACTCCAACAGCCCGAAGGCCTCGCGCTTGAACACATGGCGCCTGTGGCCGGCCGGGATATGGCTGAACTGCTGCTGGAAGCTCTGCGGGCCTTCCCGGCCCGTGCGGCAAGGCATGCGGTACTCGGCCAGGCGGGCGCGCACGGCTGACTCGGCGTGCGCCGAGCCGGTGGAATGGATGATCTTGACCTCGGGCGGCTGCTGGCCGTCGCCGCTGAACGTGGCGGCGACGACCACATGCTCGACCTCCTGGCGGCCTATGCCGGACCAGCCCTCCATGTCGTGCCGTGGCATGACCAGGCAGAAGGGCGGCCCGTCCTTGCGGCTCGCCGCGGGCAGCGGCGTGGCCTCGCGGTCGGTGTTGGTGAAGCTGAACTCCTGCACCGCCTGGACCGCGCCGTCCTGCGGACTCAGGCAGGGCAGGCGGTATTGCCGGACGTAGCGGTGCATCTCGTCCTGCATGTCCTCGCGGGCCGAGTTGAACAACACCTCGACCTCGGGCGCGGCATCCGGCTTCTTGAACGTCAGCAGCACCCGCATGCCGCCGAAGTCGCGATCCAGCTTGTGCCGCGCCGGGTAGCGCGGCGCATCGGCGGGCTTGACGAGACAGGCCAGTGACTGCGCCTGCGACTTGGGCTGCACCTCGGTCTGCGCCGACGCGCCCAGCGCGGTCGCGCACAACAGCCCGGCCATCAGAACTCGCCGCATTCCGCCTCCCATAACGCTTTGGATGAGGGGCTGGTTGTAGCGCAGATCCGGCACGCCAAGACTCCGGACATGCGAAGGGCCTGGCGCGCGGCGGTGCAGCCGCAGGCCAGGCCCCCGGGGGTAGCTCAGCGGCTTACTTCTTCTTCAGCACGGCCTTCACGGTCGCCGCGACGTTCTCCGGCGTGAAGCCGAAATGCTTGAACAGCACGCCGGCCGGGGCCGATTCGCCAAACGTGTCGATGCCGACGACGGCGTCCACGCCGTACTTCCACCAGAAGTCGCTGACGCCCATTTCCACGGCCACGCGCGGCAGGCCCTTGGGCAGCACGCTCTTCTTGTAGTCCTTGTGCTGGCGGTCGAAGACGTTGGTGCTGGGCATGGACACCACGCGCACCTTGATGCCCTCCTCGGCCAGCAGCGCCTTGGCGGCCATGGCCAGCTGCACTTCCGAGCCGGTCGCGATGATCACGGCCTTGGCCTTGCCCTTGGCGGGCTCGGACAGCACATAGGCGCCCTTGGCGATCTCGTCCACATTCGTCTTGGGCGAGTAGGCCAGGTTTTGGCGGCTCAGCGCCAAGAGGCTGGGGCGCTGCGCGTTGCCCAGCGCCATGGTCCAGGCGACCACGGTCTCGGTGGTGTCGGCCGGGCGCCAGACGTCCAGGCCCGGGATCAGGCGCAGCGACGCGACATGCTCGATGGACTGGTGCGTCGGGCCGTCCTCGCCCAGGCCGATGGAGTCGTGCGTCATCACGTGGATGACGCGCTGCTTCATCAGCGCGGCCATGCGGATGGCGTTGCGGCTGTAGTCGCTGAAGGTCAGGAAGGTGCCGCCATAGGGGATGAAGCCGCCGTGCAGCGCCAGGCCGTTCATGATGGCGGCCATGCCGAACTCGCGCACGCCGTAGTTGATGTGGCGGCCGTTGTTGGGCGTGCCGTCCTTTTCGAAGCGCAGGTTGGGCGTGGAGCTGGTGTTGGTCAGGTTGGAGCCGGTCAGGTCGGCGCTGCCGCCCAGCATCTCGGGCAGCTTCAGCGTGAAGGCCTCCAGCGCCAGCTGGCTGGCCTTGCGGCTGGCGACGGTCTGCGCCTCGGCATGGGCCTTGACGACGGCGTCCACGGCGATCTGCGCGAAGTCCGCGGGCAGCACGCCGGCCATGCGGCGCTGGAACTCGGCGGCCAGCTCGGGGTGGGCTTCGGCGTAGGCGTCGAAGCGCTGGTCCCATTCGCCCTCGGCCTTCTCGCCGGCGGCCTTGGCATCCCAGGCGGCATAGACCTCGGCCGGCACCGAGAAGGGCTCATGCTCCCACCCCAGCGCCTCGCGGGTCAGCTTGATCTCCTCGGCGCCCAGCGGCTCGCCGTGGGCCTTGGCCGTGTTGGCGCGGTTGGGCGAGCCCTTGCCGATGGCCGTCTTGGCGATGATCAGCGTGGGCTTGTGGGCGCTCTTCTTGGCCTTGGCGATGGCCTTGTCCACCGCGTCCACGTCATGGCCGTCCACCGGGCCGATGACGTTCCAGCCATAGGCCTCGAAGCGCTTGGCCGTGTCGTCGCCGAACCAGGGGCCGACCTGGCCGTCGATGGAGATGCCGTTGTCGTCGTAGATGGCGATCAGCTTGTTCAGCTTCCACGCGGCGGCCAGCGAGGCGGCCTCGTGGCTGATGCCCTCCATCAGGCAGCCGTCGCCCAGGAAGACATAGGTGTGGTGGTCGACGATGACATGCTTGTCGCGGTTGAAGTCGCGCGCCAGCAGCTTCTCGGCCAGCGCCAGGCCCACGGCGTTGGTGATGCCCTGGCCCAGCGGGCCCGTCGTGGTCTCCACGCCCGGCGTGATGCCCACCTCGGGGTGGCCCGGCGTCTTGCTGTGCAGCTGGCGGAAGGCCTTCAGCTCCGCGATGGGCAGGTCGTAGCCCGTCAGGTGCAGCAGCGCGTAGATCAGCATGGAGCCGTGGCCGTTGCTCAGCACGAAGCGGTCGCGGTCGGCCCAGTGCGGATTGGCGGGGTTGTGCTTCAGATGCCGCGCCCACAGCGCCACGCCGATGTCGGCCATGCCCATGGGGGCGCCCGGGTGGCCCGAGTTGGCCGCCTGCACCGCGTCCATCGCGAGGGCGCGGATCGCATTGGCCATGAGAGTGGGGGAGGCGGTCGTTGCAGTCATGGCCGGGCTTTCCTTGGGCGGTTGGGCAAAACCCGGGATTTTACGGGGGCAGCTCGCCGCGGCTTGATCCAGCGCAAGGCCGGGACGCGGCGGCCGCGCGACGCTTGTCGCCATGACTGCCTCGACCATGCCCCTGGCCGTGCGCGTGATACGCGCCGAGCACGACGCCCTCTCCGCCATGCTGCGCACGCTGCCCCTGCTGCTGGAGGCGCAGCGCCGCGCCGGCATGCCGCCCGACTTCGGCGCGCTGCGGGCCATGCTGTTCTATGTCGACGAGTTCCCCGAGCGCCTGCACCACACCAAGGAGAGCGAGCTGCTGTTCCCCAAGCTGCGCGCGCTGGCGCCGGAGCTGCGCGGCACGCTGGACGAGCTGGATGCCGACCATGCCCAGGGCGAGCGCGCCATCCGCGAGCTGCAGCACACGCTGCTGGCCTGGGAGCAGATGGGCGAGCCGCGGCGCGAGAAGTTCGAGCAGCAGCTGCGGGTCTACACGGTGCGCTACCTGAACCATATGCGGCGCGAGGAGACCGAGCTGCTGCCGCGCGCGATGACGGCCCTCAGCGCCGCGGACTGGGCGGAGCTGGACGAGGCCTTCGGCAGCCACGTCGACCCGCTGGCGCCGCGCGCGGGCCAGCCGGTGGACGAGGCCTATGCGCTGCTGCGCCAGCGCATCCTGGCGGCGCTGCCGGCGCCGCTGGGCTGGGGCCCGGCGCTGCCCGACGTCACGCCCCACCCCTGAGCACGCGCAGCCGCGCGTCGGCCAGCCATTGCGCCGGCGGGCGGGCAAGCAGCTCGCGCAGCGCGTCGGCGTCCAGGCCCGGCGCGGCGCTGACCACGCCCACCCAGCGGTCGCGGCCGCCGTGCTTGGCCTCGTAGAGGGCGGCGTCGGCCACGTTGAGGATGGCGCTCCAGTCCAGCGCCTGCGGATGCGCGGCGCTGAGCGGGAAGCAGGCGAAGCCGATGGAGCAGCTGCGCGTCAGCGGCTGGCCGTCGGGCAGCTCGAAGGGCCGGCCGGCCACCGCGCGGCGCAGCCTTTCGGCCAGGTCCGCCGCATGCTCGCGCGAGCCATCGCGGGCCACGACGAGGAACTCCTCGCCGCCCCAGCGCACGATGTGGTCGCTGTCGCGGCAGACCTCGCGCAGCCGCTCGCGCATCTGCACCAGCACGGCGTCGCCGGCCGCGTGGCCGTGGCGGTCGTTGACCTGCTTGAAGTGGTCCACGTCCACCAGCATGAAGACCAGGTCGGCGTTGTCCGACCGCTGGGCATCCACGGCATGGCGGCGCAGCGCGACGGCGACGTCGGCGTCGATGTGCTGGGTCAGGTAGCGGCGGTTGTGCAGGCCGGTCAGCGGGTCGCTGAGGCTGGACTCCTTCAGCGCCTCGGACAGCGCCTTCAGCTCGGCCGTGCGCTCCTGCACGCGCCGCTCCAGCTCCACCTGGCGGCGCTCCAGCTCGCGCGTGCGCCACTGCACCAGGCCGTAGATGCCCAGCACGGCCAGCAGCACGGCCAGCGTGCGCGTCCACCAGGCCTGCCACCAGGCCGGCTGCACCTCGACGGCGATCTGCAGCGACTGGCCGCTCCAGTCGCCCAGGCGGTTGCTGCCCTGCACCTCCAGCGTGTAGCGGCCGGGCGCCAGGTTGGCGTAGCTGGCGACGCGCAGCTCGGCGCCGGTCGAGATCCAGTCCTCGTCATAGCCCAGCAGCCGGTAGCGGTAGAGGTTGTCGTTCGGCGCGCTGTAGTCCAGCGCGGCGAACTCCACCGCGAACGCGCGCTGGCGGGCCGCCAGCGTCAGGCCTTCGCGCAGCAGGCCGGCCGGCTGGCTGGCGCCGTCGATGCGCAGCCCGGTCGCCACGATGGGGGGCTGGAAGGTCCAGCGCCTGAAGCGCTCGGGCTCGACGACCAGCAGCCCCGTGCTGCCGCCGAACAGCATGCGGCCGTCGGCCAGCTGGCCGTAGGCGCGGAACCAGCCGGTGCCGATGTCCACGCCGTCGATGCGGCCGAACTCGGTGACGACGCGGGTGGCCGGGTCGAACATGCCGCGGTGCGTCCAGATGCGGCCGCGGGCATCGGCCAGCAGGTTGGCGCCGAAGCTGTGGCCGGCCGTCCCCACGCGCTCGAAGCCGGCGTTGGGCAGGCGGCGGAACAGGCCGGTGTTGAGGTCCACCCACAGCGTGCCCCCGGCGTCCACCAGCAGGCCCAGCACGCCTTCCGGCGGCAGGCCGGCGCCGGACGGGCGCAGCTCGCCATCGGCCAGCTGGAACAGGCCGGCCTCCGCGCCCACCCACAGGCGGCCTGCGGCGTCTTCGGCCAGCGCGTTGATGTTGCCGCCCAGGCGCTGGCCATCGGCCCGTGTCAGCCGCTGCGGCTCGGCCGCGCCGGGCGCCAGGCGATACAGGCCGTCCGACGTGCCCACCCACAGCGTGCCGTCGCGGCCGGTCAGCAGCCGGCGCACGCGCGCCTGCAGCGTGGCACGCAGCTCGGGCGGGCGCTGGCGGGCGGCGAAGCGGTAGAGCTGGCCGCCCTCAGTGCCGGCCCAGACGCTGCCGTCGGCCGCCTGCGCCAGCCCGGCGATCAGGCCGCTGAAGCGGGCGTCCGGCTTGATGGTGTCCAGCAGGCGCAGCCGCGGGTCGAGGATGGCGATGCCGCGCTCCAGCGTGCCCAGCCAGATCTCGCCGTTGCGCAGCTGCAGCACGCTGCGCACGTCGGTCTCGGCCAGCGGGCTGGCGGGGGCGTCGTCCTGGCGGCGCACCCACAGGCTCTTGTTCTCGGGATCGTAGCGCTGCAGGCCGCCGCCGTAGCTGCCCACCCAAAGCGTGCCGGCCTGGTCGCGCAGCAGCGCATGGAAATCGGTGCCGCCCAGCGTCCAGGGCCGGCGCTGGTTGCGCTTGAGCAGCTGCAGCAGCCGCCCGTCGGCGGCGCGCAGCTCCACGCCGGTGACGCGGCCGACCCAGACCTCGCCGTCGCCGTCGGCCGGGCCCAGCAGGCTCAGCACCGGCGAAGGCCGGGTGCCGTCGCCCGCCTCCAGCACCTGCGGCTCGGCGCGGCCCTCGCGGTCCACCAGCAGCAGCCGGCCGTCGCGCGTGCCCACCCAGATGCGGCCGTCGCCCCCCTGGGCCAGCGCGTTGACGGGCCAGTCGCTGGCGACACGCTCGAAGCGCTGGGCCCCGGCGCGCAGCCTGGCCAGGTGGCGTCCGGCACCCACCCAGAGGTCGCCGTCGCGGTCCACCAGCAGCGCGCCGATGCGGTCGTCGGGCAGGTCGCTGGCGTCGCCGGCGCGGAAATGCTCGAAGCGGCCGCTGGCCGGGTCCAGCCGGTCCAGCCCGCCCTGCAGGCCCACCCAGATGCGGCCGTCGTGGGCGCGCGCCAGCCGTTGCACGCCGCCGGGCGTGATGGAGTCGGGGCGCGCCTCATCGTGCTGAAAAAACGTCCAGCGCTCGCTCAAGGTGTCGAAGCGGGCCAGGCCCTCGCTGGCGCCGCCGGCCCACAGCACGCCGCCGCGGTCGGCCAGCAGCACGCGCAGGAAGCGGTTGGCGCGGCTGCCGGCCTCGGCCGACGCCGTCATCGGGAAGGCGCGCGTCTGGTAGCCGTCGTAGCGCACCAGGCCCACGCTGGTGCCCACCCAGATCAGGCCGCGGTCGTCCTGGGCCAGCGCCGCGACGATGCCGTCGACGATGGCGGTGGCGCCGCCCGCCGTGACGAAGCGCGGTTCGGCCATGGGATCGCGCTGGGCGCTGGCCACGGGCAGGGCCAGACCGAACAACAGCAGCAGCAGGACAGGCAGGAGGCGCATCGGCGCTCGGGGTCTTCTTGGGGGAGCGCAGCGTAGCAGCCCGCCGTGGCAGGGGCGGGTCGGCCGTTCCGCGGGGCCGCCGGATGACGTGAAATCTGACGGTTAGGCCGGCTTGGCCGGACCGGCCGGCGCGCAGGACCGGGCCGCCGCCAGCCCGCGCAGGAAGCCGCGCCGCACGCCGCCGGCCGTGATGGCGGCGCTGACCTGGCGGGCGTAGCGCTCGGCGCCGCTGAGCTTGCGTACCCAGCCGCGGAACGGGATGACGCCCTCGGCGGTGCGCTGCAGCGCGCCAGTGGCGGCATCCTCGCCGCGCTCCAGCAGGCCGGGGTTGCCGGCCGTGGGCGGCGCGTCGAGGTCGGGGCCCAGTACCTCGTCCAGCGCGCGGATGCCGGCGGCCAGGCCGGCGCAGCTGGCGTCGGCCGGCAGCGCATAGGGCGCGGCGGCCGCGGCCTTGAGCACGTCGGGGATGTCGGCGCGCACGACGTTGAGGTCGGACAGCGGCGTCGTGGCGGCGTTGGCGACCTTGTCCTGGCTGGAGCTGGCGCAGGCGGCGAGGGCCAGCGCGATGGCGAGAAGGCTGAGATGGGTGGGGCGCATGGCCCGGATCATCTCAGCCCGGCGTTGATCTGGGCCAGCGCCGCGGCGCCGGGGCAGAGTGCGGCCTCATCCAGCATGTTGAGCGGCTGCGCCGCGGTGTGCTGGGCCGCATGCCAGTCCGTGGCCGTCGGGTCCACGTAGAGCAGGCCGGTGGCGATCTCGCCGGCCGCGGCGCGCCGCTGCAGGGCGTTCATCGCGCCCAGGCGGTCGGTGGGATCGTGGTCGGCCGCGACCTTGCGCAAGCGCAGCGTGGAGCCGTCGGACTGCGGCACGGCGATGACGTCGGGCGAGCCCTCGACGACCTGCTCGGCGGCCAGGTGGATGAAGTCGATGCGGTTCAGCGCCTCGTTGTGGGCGCGCACATGGTCGTAGCTGCGCGTGGAGCCGGCGTGGTTGTTGAACGCCACGCAGGGGCTGATGACGTCGATGAAGGCGGCGCCGCCGTGGCGCATGGCGGCCTCGATGAGGGGCACCAGCTGGGTCTTGTCGCCCGAGAAGCTGCGCGCGACGAAGCTCGCGCCCAGCTGCAGCGCCAGCGCGGCCAGGTCGATGGCGGCGTCGTGGTTGGTCGCGCCCTTCTTGGCCACCGAGCCCGGGTCGGCCGTCGCGCTGAACTGGCCCTTGGTCAGGCCGTAGACGCCGTTGTTCTCGACGAGGTAGACCATGCGCACGCCGCGCCGCATCGCATGGGCGAACTGGCCCAGGCCGATGGAGGCGGAGTCGCCGTCGCCGGAGATGCCGAGGTAGAGCAGATCGCGGTTGGCCAGGTAGGCGCCGGTCAGCACGCTGGGCATGCGGCCGTGCACGGTGTTGAAGCCGTGGCTGGCGCCGAGGAAGTAGTCGGGCGTCTTGCTGGAGCAGCCGATGCCGGAGAGCTTGGCGACGCGGTGCGGCTCGATGTCCAGCTGCCAGCAGGCCTGCACGATGGCGGCGGAGATGGCGTCGTGGCCGCAGCCGGCGCACAGCGTGGAGACCTTGCCTTCGTAGTCGCGGCGCGTATAGCCCACCGCGTTCCTGGCCAGGCTGGGATGGTGCAGCTTGGGTTTCGCCAGATAGGTCATGCGGCGCTCCTGGGCGCCGTGGCCAGCGCATGGACGTGGCGCGTGATCGCGTCGGTGATGAAGCGGGCCGTGATGGGCGTGCCGTCGTAGTGCAGCACCGGCGTCAGCTGGCGCGGCGCCACCTCCAGCTCGTTGACCAGCAGGCGGCGCATCTGGCCGTCGCGGTTCTGCTCGACGACGAAGACCGTGTCGTGGGCGGCGATGAACTCGGCGACGCCGGGCGGGAAGGGGTAGGCGCGCAAGCGCATCGCGTCGATGTGGATGCCGGCCTCGGCCAGCGCGGCCAGCGCCTCGTCCATGGCCGGCGCGGTGGAGCCGAAGTAGAGGACGGCGACGCGGGTCTTCTGCGCGGCGGCGCGCAGCAGCGGCTGCGGGGCCAGCAGCGCCGCGGTGGCGAACTTGGCGCGCAGGCGTTCGACGTTGCGCACGTAGTCGTCGCCGCGCTCCGAGTAGACGGCCTGTTCGTTGCGCGTCGTGCCGCGCGTGAAGTAGGCGCCACGGCTCGGGTGGGTGCCGGGCAGGGTGCGCCAGGGGATGCCGTCGCCGTCCACGTCCTTGTAGCGGGCGAACTCGGCGCCGGCCTCCAGCTGCTCGGCCGTCATGACCTTGCCGCGGTCGTAGCGGTGCTCGTCGTCCCAGGCCAGCGGCGCACACAGGCGCTGGTTCATGCCGATGTCGAGGTCGCTCATCAGGAACACCGGCGTCTGCAGGCGCTCGGCCAGGTCCAAGGCCGTCGCGGCGAACTCGAAGCATTCGCGCGGGTCCTCGGGCAGCAGCAGCACATGCTGGGTGTCGCCGTGCGAGGCATAGGCGCTGCTCAGCAGGTCGGCCTGCTGGGTGCGCGTGGGCATGCCGGTGCTGGGGCCGCCGCGCTGCACGTCGATGACGACGAAGGGGATCTCGGCGAAATAGGCCAGGCCCAGGAACTCCGTCATCAGCGACACGCCGGGGCCGGACGTGGCCGTGAACGCGCGCGCGCCGTTCCAGCCCGCGCCGGTGATGATGCCGATGGAGGCGATCTCGTCCTCGGCCTGCACGATGGCATAGCGCTTCTCGCCGGTGCCGGGGTCGGTGCGGAACTTGGTGCAGTACTTCTCGAAGGCCTCGGCGACGGAGGACGACGGCGTGATCGGGTACCAGGCGCAGACGGTGGCGCCGCCGTAGACGCAGCCCAGCGCCGTGGCTGCGTTGCCCTCCAGGAAGATGCGCTCGCCCACCGCGTCGGCACGCCTCACCTTCAGGCCGAAGGGCTGGATGGAAAGATGGTCGCGCGCGAACTCGCGGCCCGCGTGCAGTGCGCGCACGTTGGAGTCCAGCAGCCGCTCCTTGCCCCTGTACTGCTCGGCGAACAGCTTCTCGATGACGGCGGCGTCAATGCCCATCAACTCGCTCAGGGCCCCCAGCACGAGGATGTTCTTGAACAGCGTGCGCTCGCGCGGCACGTCGTAGGTGGCGTTGCAGATGGCCGTGGCCGGCATGCCGATGACGTGGATGTCGGGCCGGAAGGCGCTGGCCGGCATGGGCTTGGTGGAGTCGTAGAACAGGTAGCCGCCGGGCTGGATCTCGGCGACGTCCTGGTCCCAGGTCTGCGGGTTCATCGCCACCATCAGGTCCACGCCGCCGCGCCGGCCCAGCCAGCCGGCCTCGCAGACACGCACCTCGTACCAGGTCGGCAGGCCCTGGATGTTGCTGGGGAAGATGTTGCGCGGGCTGACCGGCACGCCCATGCGCAGGATGGCGCGGGCGAACAACTCGTTGGCCGAGGCCGAGCCGGAGCCGTTCACGTTGGCGAACTTGACGACGAAGTCGTTGACGGCTTCGATGCGACTCATGCAGCCTCCTTGCGCGCGGCACGGTCCCGGCACGCCGCACCCGCCTTGGCGGTGACGAGCAGGAACTTCTGCATGTCCCAGGCCCCGGTCGGGCAGCGCTCGGCGCACAGGCCGCAGTGCAGGCAGACATCCTCGTCCTTGGCCATCACGCGACCGGTCTTCAGGCCGTCTTCGACGTAGATGTCCTGCATCAGGTTGAGGGCCGGCGCCTTCAGCCGCTCGCGCAGGTCGGGCCCGTCCGCGGTGAAGGTGATGCAGTCCATCGGGCAGATGTCCACGCAGGCGTCGCACTCGATGCAGAGCTTGGGCGCGAACACCGTCTGCACGTCGCAGTTCAGGCAGCGCTGCGCCTCCTTCAGCGCCGTCCGGGCGTCGAAGCCCAGCTCCACCTCCACCTTGATGCTGGCCAGCGCTTCTGCGGCCGCGGCCCAGGGCACCTTGCTGCGCGCATCCAGCGTGATGGCGTTGTCGTAGCTCCACTCGTGGATGCCCATCTTCTGGGACACCAGGTTCACATGCGGCGGCGGGCGTTGGCGCACATCCTCGCCATGCAGCAGCCGGTCGATGGAGACGGCCGCCTCGTGGCCGTGGGCCACGGCCGTGATGATGTTCTTGGGCCCGAAGGCCGCATCGCCACCGAAGAAGACATGCGGCAGCGTGGACTGGAAGCTGCGCGCGTCCAGCACCGGCAGGCCGTTCTCGCCGAAAGCGATGCCCGCATCGCGCTCTATCCACGGGAAGGCGTTCTCCTGGCCCACGGCGATCAGCACCTCGTCGCAGGGGATGACGATCTCCTCGCCGGTCTGCGCCTTGCGGAAGCGCATGCCGGTCAGCCGGCCGTCCACCTGCTCGAAGGCCAGCGGCACATGGAAGTCCAGGATGGGAATGCCCTCGTGCTCGGCGTCCTCCTTCTCCCAGGGCGAGGCCTTCATCTGCGCATAGCCGCTGCGCACGGCCACCGTGACCGACGAGGCTCCCAGCCGCCGCGCCGAGCGGCAGCAGTCCATGGCCGTGTTGCCGCCGCCCAGCACGATGACGCGCGGCTGCACGGCCGTCACATGGCCGAAGCTGACGCTGGACAGCCAGGCGATGCCGATGTGGATGTGCGCCGCCGCCTCCTGGCGCCCCGGCAGCGCCAGGTCGCGCCCGCGCGGTGCGCCGCAGCCGACGAAGACGGCGTCCCAGCCCTGGGCCAGCAGCGCCTTCATCGAGCCCACCCGCTGACCGGCGCGCCAGTCGACGCCCAGGCCCAGGATGTAGCCGCATTCCTCGTCGATGACGCGCTCGGGCAGCCGGAAGCGCGGGATCTGCGTGCGGATGAAGCCGCCGGGCCGCTGCTCGCCGTCGAAGACGGTGACGGCATAGCCCTCCAGCGCCAGGTCGCGTGCCACCGCCAGCGAGGCCGGCCCCGCGCCCACGCAGGCCACCCGCTTGCCGTTGCGGGCCGCGGGCTGAGGCAGCAGCGCGCGGAACTCGTCGGTCTTGTGGTCGGCGGCGACGCGCTTCAGGCGGCAGATCGCGACGGGCTCGGGCTTGGCGGCCTGTTTCTCCTCCACCCGGCCGCGCCGGCAGGCCGGTTCGCAGGGCCGGTCGCAGGTGCGGCCCAGCACGCCGGGAAACACATTGCTGACCCAGTTGACCCAGTAGGCCTCGTCATGCCGCCCCTGCGCGATGAGGCGGATGTACTCGGGCACCGGCGTGTGCGCCGGGCAGGCCCACTGGCAATCGACGACCTTGTGGAAATAGGCCGGGTCGGAGATGTCGGTCCGCTGCACGGTGTCTCCCGTCCGTGGTGCGATGTGCCGGGCCAGTCTAGGCCGACGGCCCGCCCCCCGTCTCTGTGGAAACCCTTTGCGGCCGTCACCGGCCCGCGCGGCCGCTCAGGCGACGGCGCGTCGACTCCGTATCCGGGGCTGGATCTGGACCACGGCGAACGTGATCGCCCAGCAGATCCAGGCCGTCCACATGGTGTGGCTGGGATAGTGGGCGCCGCGCAGCATCTGGCCGGTGCCGAAGACCACGCCCAGGACGATGACGCCGGCCAGCCAGGCCTGGGCCAGGCGCGGATAGGCGCGGGCCAGCACCCAGGCGCCGCCCAGGAAGGCGAAGGCCGCGCTGGCATGGCCGGACGGGAAGCAGCGCCCGCCGCCACCGTCGCGCAGGCCGAAGGCCCAGTGCGAGATGTAGTGGGCCGTGCCGCCGAACTCGGCCAGGTCCCAGGGGCAGCTGGTCAGGCTGGCGCGCTTGATCAGCGACACCACGGCCAGGCACAGCAGCGTGGTCAGCAGCCAGCCCAGACGCTCGCTGCGGGTCAGCTCGGGCAGCAGCTGCCGGGGCCGCAGATTTGCGAGCAGGATGAAGGCGATCGCGGCCCAGGACAGCAGGCGGCCGCCCTGGTGGACCAGCTGCGTCGTCAGCCAGTGCTCACGCCAGGCAAAGCCGGTCGCGTCGCCGACATGGTGCATGGCCCAGAGGTCCAGGCCGCTGGCATCCCAGGCCAGCAGGGCGCCCAGCGCCAGCAGCAGGCCCCACAGGCCGGCAGGCAGGCGGGAGGCGCGCAAGGGGACGGAGGGCAGGTGGGTCTGCATGGTCGGGATTGTCGGGAGCTGGCGGCCCGAATGCTTGCAACTGGCTGGCCCGTGATTACCCGTAATCGCCCCGATGCGGCGGCGCTCGGGCCCGGCGATGCCCGCAGGCCTTTGTCTACACTGGCCGCATGAGTTCACCCGTCTTTGCCGCCGAGCGCGCCATCCTCATCGGCCGCCAGGCGCTTGAGGTCGAGGCCCGCGCCCTCGCCGAGCTGGCACCGCGCCTGGGCGACGCCTTCGTCAGCGCCGTGCAGGCCGTGCTGGCCTGCCGCGGCCGTGTTGCCGTCATGGGCATGGGCAAGAGCGGCCATGTGGGCCGCAAGATCGCCGCCACGCTGGCCTCCACCGGCACGCCGGCGCTGTTCGTGCATCCCGCCGAGGCGGCCCATGGCGACCTGGGCATGGTCACTGGCGGCGACGTCGTGCTGGCCCTGTCCAATTCCGGCGAAAGCGACGAGCTCAACGCCATCCTGCCGGTGCTCAAGCGCCTGGGCGTGCCGGTCATCGCGATGACCGGCCGGGCCGAGTCCAGCCTGGCCGCCCATGCCGACATCGTGCTGGACAGCGCCGTCGCCGAGGAGGCCTGCCCGCTGCAGCTCGCCCCCACCGCCAGCACCACGGCCCAGATGGCGCTGGGCGATGCGCTGGCCGTGGCGCTGCTGGACGCGCGCGGCTTCAAGGCCGAGGACTTCGCCCGCTCCCACCCCGGAGGGGCGCTGGGCCGCAAGCTGCTGACCCATGTGCGCGACCTGATGCGCAGCGGCGAGGCGCTGCCGCGCGTGGCCGCCGACACGCCCTTCACCGAGCTGATGCGCGAGATGAGCGCCAAGGCGCTGGGCATGGCCGTGATCGTCGACGACCAGGACCGTGTGCAGGGCATCTTCACCGACGGCGACCTGCGCCGCCTCGTCGAGCAGGGCCGCGACCTGCGCGCGCTGACCGCCATCGAGGTGGCCCACCCCCGGCCGCGCACGGTCGGCGCCGACGCGCTGGCGGTGGACGCCGCCGACCTGATGGAAGCCGCGCGCATCACCGTCGTGCTGGTCGTCGATGCGCAGCAGCACCTGCTGGGCGCCATCAGCATCAACGACCTGATGCGGGCCAAGGTGATCTGATGGCGGCACTGAGTTTTCCGCCCGAGCTGCTGGTCAAGGCGCAGGGCAGCGGCCTGGCCATCAAGCTCGCCATCTTCGACGTCGACGGCGTGCTCACCGACGGCCGCATCTACATCGGCGAGAGCGGCGAGGCCTTCAAGGCCTTCAGCACGCTGGACGGCCATGGCCTGAAGTCGCTGCAGCAGGCGGGCATCACGCCGGTGGTCATCACCGGCCGCGACAGCCCGGCCGTGCGCCGCCGCGTCGCCGACCTGGGCCTGGCCCACGCCGTCTACGGCGTCGGCGACAAGCTGGCCGCCGCCGAGCCGCTGCTGGCCCGGCTGGGCGCAAGCTGGGGCGAGGTCGCCGTCATGGGCGACGACTGGCCCGACCTGCCGCTCATGACGCGCGCCGGCTTCGCCTGCGCGCCGCCCGGCGCCCATGCCGAGGTGCTGGCCATCGCCCACCACGTCACCCGCGCGGCCGGCGGCCATGGCGCGGCGCGCGAGTACTGCGACCTGCTGCTGATGGCCGGCGGCCATTACGAGCGCCTGCTGAACGCCCACCACGCCACGCTGGACGGCGGCGCCGCGCCATGACGCCCGCGGCCCTGCCCCTGGCCACGCCGCGCCCCGCCAAGCCCCGGCCCTGGCTGTGGCGCGTGCAGAGCCTGCTGTCCAACTACCTGCCGCTGCTGCTGATGGCCTTGCTGGCCAGCGGCACCTGGTGGCTGGTGAAGAACACGCCGCTGACCGACGCCCCGGGCGAGCTGGCGCCGCCGCGCCACGTGCCCGACTACCGCATGGAGAACTTCGAGATCCAGCGCATCGGCGCCGACGGCCGGCTGAACGTGCAGATCGCCGGCGCGGAGCTGCGCCACTACCCCGACACCGACACCCTCGAGATCGACCAGGCCCGCGTGCGTGCCGTTGCGCCGGACGGCAGCCTGGCCATCGCCGAGGCCAGGCGCGCCCTCAGCAACGGCGACGGCAGCGACATGCAGCTGATGGGCGACGTGCGCCTGCGCCGCCTGCCGCCGGGCTCGGGCGAGAACGCACCGGCCCAGCTGGAGGTGCGCGGCGAGTTCCTGCAGGCGCTGGCCAACAGCGAGATCCTGCGCTCGCACCTGCCCGTCACCATCCGCCAGGGCAGCTCGACGCTGCATGCGCAGAACTTCGAGTACCGGCACCTGAGCGGCAAGCTCAGCTTCACGGGCCGGGCCCAGGGCCAGATTGCGTCTAAGGACGGGCGATGAGGGCCGAGCGCCGGGCCGCCCCAAGCCGGCCCGCCATCCCCTCGGGGGATCGCCTCGCGTACCCGCGGGGCGAGGGGCTGCAATGAGCGAGGGACGAGCGATGAGGGCCGAGCGCCGGGCCGCCCCAAGCCGGCCCGCCATCCCCTCGGGGGATCGCCTCGCGTACCCGCGGGGCGAGGGGCTGCAATGAGCGAACTGGTCTTCATCACCGGCGCCTCCAGCGGCATCGGCCAGGCGCTGGCGCTGCGCTACTACCGCGACGGCGCGCGGCTGGCGCTGGTGGCCCGCCGCACCGCCGAAGTCCAGCGTTGGGCCACCGAGCAAGGGCTGGATGCGGCCCGCTTCCAGGTCTACGGCGCCGACGTGGCCGACCTGGACGCCATGGCCCGCATCGGCCGCGACTGCATCGCGGCCCAGGGCCTGCCCGACGTCGTCATCGCCAACGCCGGCATCAGCGTCGGCATGGACACGACCCAGTTCGACGACCTCGACGTGATGCGCCGCACCTTCGCGACCAACAACGTCGGCCTGGCCGCCACCTTCCACCCCTTCGTCGCCGCGATGATGGAGCGCCGCTCCGGCACGCTGGTGGGCGTGGCCAGCGTCGCGGCCATCCGCGGCCTGCCGGGGCATGGCGCCTACTGCGCGAGCAAGGCGGGCGTCGTCGCCTACTGCGAAAGCCTGCGCGGTGAATGCCGGCCGTTCGGGGTGCGCGTCGTGACGCTGCTGCCGGGCTATATCGACACGCCGCTGACGCGCGGCAACCGCTACTCCATGCCCTTTCTGATGCAGGCGGACGAGTTCGCCGAGCAGGCCCAGCGCGCCATCCGCGCCCAGGTCAGCTACCGCGTCATTCCCTGGCAGATGGGCGTGCTGGCCAAGATCCTGCGGCTGCTGCCCAACTGGCTCTACGACCGCGCGCTGGGCAGCCGGCCACGAAAAAAACGCGCGAGCGAGTAGCCGCGGCGCTGGCTACACTGCGCGCCTTCGACCCGAGAGCTGCCGAGCGCGGCCCAGGAGGACATCATGGCCCAGGTGCTTCACCCCTGCTAGGTCTGCGCGCCGCCGTCTGGCGCAGACGCCCGCCGGCTGCGCTCCGCGCACGCCCCGCCTGATTCCCGCGGCTGCCGCCCGCTTGCGCAGCCGTTCTCGGACGAATTCATGACTTTTCGACGCCTGGTCCCGGGCCTGCTCGCCCTGGCCCTGCCGGCCTGGGGCCATGCCCCCGAGCCGCAACACCCCACCGCGCTGCGCCTGGCCGCCAGCGATGCCGTCCCCGTCATCGACGGCCGGCTGGACGACGCCGCCTGGCAGCGCGCGCCGGTTTACCAGCGCTTCGCGCAGTTCCTGCCCGCCGACAGGCAGCCCGCGCGCTGGCGCACGACGCTGCAGGTGCTGGTCACCGACGACGCGCTGGTCTTCGGCATCCGCGCCTGGGATCCCGAGCCCGGCCGCATCCGCGCGCCGCTGGCCCGGCGCGACCAGGTCAAGGCCGACCAGGACTTCGTCGCCGTCCTCATCGACCCCGTGGGCCAGCGCCGCACGGCGCAGTACGTGCGCGTCAGCGCGGCCGGCGCCGTCGAGGACGGCCTGTTCTCCGCCGAGGAGGACAGCGAGGACCCGGCGCCCGACTTCGACGTCGACGCCGCGACCGCGCGGCTGCCCGACGGCTACAGCGTCGAGCTGCGCTGGCCGCTGGCGGCGCTGCGCTTCCCGCATTCGCAGGGCGCGCCCTGGCGCGTGATGGTCGCCCGCAACATTCCGCGCGAGGAGCGCACGCTCGACGTCAGCGCACCGGCGCTGAACAAGGACGCGCTGAGTTTCATCGCCGAACTGCAGCTGCTGGACGGGCTGGACGATCTCGTGGAGCAGGTGCGCGAACGCGGCTTCATCGCCTTCCGCCCGGAGCTGACGCTGCGCGCCACGCGCGACGCCAGCGAGGCCGACGGCATGCGGCGCGCCCGCCAGGCCTCGCTGGGTGCCGAGCTCAAGTGGCGGCCGCGGGCGGACTGGGTGCTGGACCTGATGCTGAACCCCGACTTCTCCCAGGTGGAGCTGGACGCGCCGCAGCTGGCCGGCAACACGCGCTTCGCGCTCAGCGTGCCCGAGAAGAGGCCTTTCTTCCTGGAGAGCGCCGACGTGGTGGGGCCCACCCAGGCCGACGAGTCCGGCGAGAACCGCAGCCTCGCGGCCTTCTACACCCGCGCCATCACCGACCCCGACTGGGGCCTGCGTGCCACCTGGCGCGGCGCCGGCGCCGAGGCGACGGCCCTGCATCTGCGCGATGCCGGCGGCGGCCCGCTGCTGCGCGCCGGCGCCTTCGCCACACGCAGCGGCGTGCAGCCCGGCGGCTCGCAGGCCAGCTTCGCGCGCGGCCGCGTGCAGCTGGGCGGGCAGGGGCAGTTCGGCCTCGCGGGCCTGGCGTCGCGGCGCGACTTCGGCCAGGGCCTCGCGACCCAGGTCGTCGGCGGCGACGGCGTCTGGCGCGCCGGCGACAGCGACCAGTGGCGCGGCCACCTGATGCTGTCCGGCACCACGCTGGGCCTGGACGAGACGGGCCGCGTGCTGCGCGTGGACCGCGAGCGCGGCCACCGCGCCTGGCTGGGCTGGCGCCATCGCGACGGCGACTGGGTGGCCAACGTCAACGTCGAGGAGGTCAGCCCGCGCTTTGCCAATGACAACGGCTTCGTCAGCCAGAGCGGCATACGCCGCGCCTCGGCCTTCGGCTATCTACGCCTGGGCCCGCGCGAGCTGGCCGGCGTGGACATGCACGAGAGCGAGATCCAGCTCCGGCTGCAGGAGACCCGCGCGCTGGCCGACCCGCTGCTGGGGGTTGCCGCCGGCCAGATCGTGGACCGCCTGCTGCAGCCGGGTTTCTGGTTCGCGGCGGCACGCAACACCGGCGTCTGGGGTCATGTGGGCCTGGACAGCCACCGCGCGAAGAGCGGCGGCCGGCTGCATGCGACGCGCACGCTGTTGCTGGGCCTGGAGTCCAACCCGGGCGAGCGGCTGACTTCTGTGGACGCCGAGGTCGAATGGGGCCGGCGCCTGGACGTCGACGCCGACCGCGTGGGCCTGGGTGCGCAGGGGCAGCTGCGAGCCCAGTGGCGAACGCCGTTAGCGGGCGGATGGTGGCTGGAGTACGAGCAGCGCTGGAGCCTGGGCTGGGTCGACGGGCCCGACGGCCGGCGCGCCTTCACCGACCGCAGCGCGCAAGGGCTGGTCGTGCTGCACCTGGGGCCGCGCGACTCGCTGCGGCTGATCCATCAGCGGACGCGTTTCAGCCGCCGCGACGAGCCGGCCGCTGGCCTGGCGGCGCAGAACGACGCCGGGCGGGTGCTGTCGCTGCTGTTCCAGCACCGCGTGGGCCTGTCCCGCGTCGTCAGCCTGGGCCTGAGCCGGGCCCGCGAACAGCCGGGGGCGGTGCGTGTGGACGAAGTGTTCGCCAAGGCCGCGCTGGCTTACTGAGCCCGGCGCAGCAACCGGGGGGCAGAAAAGAACAAAGCGCCCGAAGGCGCTTTGTTCAGATCTCTTGCGAGGGGCCTGTGATCAGTAGCCGCCCGAGCGACCACCGCCGCCGTAGCCACCGCCGCCGCCGTAGCCGCCGCCACCCGAACGGCCACCGCCGCCGTAGCCGCCGCCACCCGAGCGGCCACCGCCGCCGTAGCCACCACCGCCGCCGCCGTAGCCGCCGCCACCACCGCCGTAGCCGCCGCCACCCGAGCGGCCACCGCCGCCGTAGCCGCCACCACCACCGCCGTAGCCGCCGCCACCCGAGCGACCGCCGCCGCCGAAGCCGCCCGGACGCTCTTCACGGGGGCGCGCTTCGTTGACGACGATGGCGCGACCTTCCAGGGCCTGGCCGTTCATGCCGTTGATGGCTGCCTGAGCCTCGGCGTCCGAGCCCATTTCCACGAAACCGAAACCCTTGGAGCGACCGGTTTCACGATCCATCATGACCTTCGCGGAGGTCACGGTCCCGAACTGACCGAACGCTTCTTGCAGCGATTCGTCACGCACGCTGTAGGCAAGATTGCCCACGTAAAGCTTGTTTCCCATGGGGAAGCCCTTCTCTTCTCTAAATCAAAAAACCATGTGGAGCTTCAACCCATCGTGAACCATTCAAGCGAAGGCGCGGCGTCCAGACACAGGCAATTCATTATGGTGGCGGGGTGTCGATCTTGCTGGACGGCACTCTGACAAGTGTTGTTTTTACGATCTAGCACAAACCCTGGCGGTTTCCGGGCGTCACGCGGCCGTCATCGATACCATCGCCGCCCTAACGAAGTCATGACGCCCAGCCTGCTCCCTGCCCCCTCCCGCGTGCTCGCCGGCGTCGACGCGCAGTGCCATCTGCGCGCCCCCTATGCCCTTGCGGCCGGTTTTTGCCTTGCCGGCCTGCCGGGCGCGCCATGGGTGGGCCTGGCCCTGGCTGTCGCCTTTTTCGGTGTCATCGCCACGGGGCTGCTTGGCATGGACCGGGCCCGTGGCCCGGCGCCGGCCGAAGAACCATGAAGCCGCGCATCGCCAGCCTGGTGCCCAGCGCGACCGAGACGCTGGTGGCCCTGGGGCTGGGGCCCTGCCTGGTGGCCCGCACCGGTTTCTGCATCCACCCGGCAGAGGCGGTGGCGGCCGTGCCCAAGGTGGGCGGCACCAAGGACGTGAATCTTGCCAAGCTGAGGGCGCTGGCGCCCACCCATGTCGTCGTCAACGTCGACGAGAACCGGCGCGAGACGGCCGAGGCGCTGCGGGATTTCGTGCCGCAGGTCATCGTGACCCATCCGCGCCGGCCCGAGGACAACCTGGCCTTGTTCGAGCAGCTGCGCGCGGCGTTTGCCGACCAGCCCGGCGTCAACGAACGCGCGGCGGCGCTGGCGGCCGAGTTCGCGGCGGCACTGGCGCGCATCCGGGGCCGCGGCCGGCCCGGCGAGAAGGTGCTCTACCTGATCTGGCGCGACCCCTGGATGACGGTGGCCCGCGACACCTACATCTCGACGCTGCTGGCCGAAGGCGGCTGGTTCACCTGGCCGGACGTCGCCGGCGGTGAGCAGGGCGCCGGCCGCTACCCGGCGCTGCGCGGCGACGAGGCCTGGCTGGGCGACATCGCCCGCGTGCTGCTGAGCTCCGAACCCTATCGCTTCGGCGCCGAGCACCTGGCCGAGGCCCAGGCCCTGTGCCCGCGGGCGCGCGTGCAACTGGTCGACGGCGAGCTGCTGAGCTGGTGGGGCTCGCGCGGCGCGGCGGGGCTGGACTATCTGCGAGAACTCAGCGCGACCAGTCGATCCGCGCCAGCAGGCGGCTGAGCTTGCCGGCCTTGGCGGGGTTCAGCTGCGCCGCCCAGGCCACCCGGCCCTGCAGGTGGGCGCGCCAGTCCGCGTGGCCATCGCGGTTCTCGCCAGCGGGGCCGTTCACCACGCAGCGGTGCAACGTGGCCTTCAGCCGATCGAACTCGGCGCGCGGCAGGTTGGGATGCGCGTTGACGACGATGCCGCAGACCGCCTGCCGCTGCGCGACGCCCAGGCTGCGGGTCTTGCGGGGGTTCACGGTGAAGCCCTCGTCCGCCGCGATGGCCGACACCCAGGCCGCGATCTGCCGCACCGGCAGCGATGCCGGGCCGGAGAAGACCAGGTCGTCCGCGTAGCGGCTGTAGCGCGCGCCCAGGCGCGCCGCCAGCCCCGCCAGCCGCGCGTCCAACCCGAACGCACACAGGTTGGCCAGTGCCGGCGACGTGGGTGCGCCCTGCGGCAGGTGCGGGTCGCGCAGGCGTTGGCGCTGCGGCCAGCTCAGCCGTGGCTCCCCGCGCAACCAGGCCTCGGGCACGGCCGTCGTGCACAGGGCGGTCAGCGCGCGGGCGGTGGCCGTCGAGTAGCCCAGCGTCTTGAACAGGGCGTGCACGCGCGCCGCGCGCACCGTCGAAAAGAAGTCGCTCAGGTCCAGGCGCAGCACCCGCGCCTGACCCGCGTGCTGCGCCGCGTGCTGCACGACCGAGCGGCCCGCGGCGTAGCCGAACGCCGCCTCGTGCGGCGGCAAGCCATCAAGCAGCTGCGCCAGCAGCCGGCGCTGCACGGCGCGCAGGTGCGGCGCCGGGACCTCCAGCAGCCGCCAGCCGGCGCCGTCGCCCCGCTTGGCCACCAGCGCCTGGCGGTAGTGCTGCTGCACCAGCGGGCGGCGGCGTTGCCAGTCGACGGGCAGCGTCAACCGCCACAGGCCGGCGGGCGTCAGCCCCAGGCCGCGCGCCAGCGCGCCGACGGTGGGCCAGTGCGGCCGCTCAAGGCCGGCGGGCGCGGGGGCCAGCTCATCGGGCGGACGCAGCAGCCAGTGGCGGGCCCGCGGGCGGGCCTCGCCGGCCCAGGCGGCGGCAAAGCCCTCGTGGGCCTCGACACGCTCGGCCAGCGTGGCCACCTCCAGCCGCCGCCAGACCTCGGCCGGCACGCGCGCCATGGCCTGCGCCAGCGCAGCGAGCCAGGGCGGGCGCTCGCCCAGGCAGACGGCCATGCGCGCCGCCAGGCCCGCGGCGTCGCGCGGGCCGGCCAGCATCGCGCGGGCCAGCGCACGGGCGGTCATCGTGCGGGCGGTTGGCACCCTCTTCGTCTCCCTGCCAGAAAAGTGCGGCACGCTGACCGAGCGACGGGTGGCGCGTGAGGTGGCTGGCGCCTTGCGCCGGGACCGCTCACGCCCTGCTGGACGCGAGATTCAAGACCCCCGGGGTTGCCCCGGAGTGCTGGCCCGTGAGGGCTGGCAAAGACCTCGGGCAGCGGCCGCGCCGCGATGATAGGAGACGCCCGGGGCTGCCTGCGCAACGGCAACGGGCCTTCGTCCGCTCACAATCTGCTTCATGGATATTTACAAGCCTCTCGTCGCGCTGCTGGCCATCGTCAACCCGGTCGGCGTGGTGCCCTTCTTCATCCACTTCACGTCCGCCTTCACGCGCCAGCAGCGGCGCCGCACCATCCTGGTCAGCGCCTGCACGGCCGGCATCGTCATCGCCCTGAGCGCGCTGTTCGGGCTGAAGATCATCGAGTTCTTCAACATCTCGCTGGCCAGCTTCCAGGTCGGCGGCGGCTGCCTGCTGTTGATCAGCTCGCTGCAGATGCTCAACGCCAAGCCGGCCGAGGCGCGCACGGAGGACGTCACCGAGGGCTCCAGCAAGGCCGACGCGGGCGCCAGCATCGCCGTCGTGCCGCTGGCCATCCCGCTGCTGACCGGCCCGGCCACCATCTCGACGATGGTGATCTATGCCGACAAGACCCGCCACTGGTGGGAGTTGGCGGTGCTGTGCGGCTACGGCGTGGTGGTCGGGCTGGTCACCTTCCTCACGTTCTCGGCCAGCAGCAAGATCGCCAAGGTGCTGGGCCAGACCGGCATCAACATCATGACGCGGCTGATGGGCCTGATCCTGGCCGCGCTGGCCGTCGAGCTGCTGTCCGACGGCCTGATCAAGCTCTTCCCGGTGCTGGCCGCGCGCTCCTTCAGCTGAGCCACCGCCATGGGCCGCCTCTTCGACCTGCCGCCCGTCTGGATGGCCCCCATGGCCGGCGAGGCCGCCAGCGCGGCCCTGGTCGCGGCGGTCAGCGCGGGCGGCGGCTTCGGCCAGCTGGGCGCGGCCTATCTGGCGCCGGCCCGCATCGCCGAGGTCGCGGCCGACATCCGCGCCCGCACCGACCGGCCCTTCGGCATCAACCTGTTCTGCCCCCAGCCCTGGCGGCGCGACGACGCCGCGCTGGACGCCTACCTGGCCCGCCTGGCCGCCTGGCATGCCGAGCTGGGCCTGCCGGCACCGGAGCGGCCCGAGCGCTGCGAGGAGGACTTCGAGGCCCAGCTGGCGGCCGCCGTCGCCGCCCGGCCGGCCGTCATCAGCTTCGTCATGGGCGACCCGGGCGCGGCGCGGGTGGCGGCGCTGCGGGCTCAGGGTTTCATCGTGGTGGGCACGGCCACGCAGGTCGCCGAGGGGCGGGCGCTGCAGGCCAGCGGTGTCGATGCCGTCGTGGCCCAGGGCTATGAGGCCGGCGGCCATCGCGGCGGCTTCCTGGGCAGCCCCGAGGGCGCGCTGATCGGCACCATGGCCCTGGTGCCGCAGCTGGTCGATGCGCTGGACATCCCGGTGCTGGCCGCCGGCGGCATCGCCGACGCCCGCGGCGTCGCGGCGGCCCAGGCGCTGGGCGCCAGCGGCGTGGCCGTCGGCACGGCCTTCCTGCTGGTCGACGAGTGCCCGCTGTCGCCGGCCTACCGCGCGGCGCTGCTGGCGGCCGGCGACGCCGACTCGACGCTGACGCGCGCCTTCTCCGGCCGGCTGGCGCGAGGCCTGGCCAACCGCGTGACGCGCGAGCTGGACGGCGCGGCCCTGCCCGACTTCCCCCAGCCCAATGCCGCCAGCCGCCCCCTGCGCCAGGCCGCGGCCAGGGCCGGCCGGGCCGAGTTCATCAGCCTGTGGGCCGGCCAGGCCCTGCCGCTGAACCGCGTGCCGGCGACGGCCGAACAACTGGTCGCGGCATTGGCGAAAGGCTGGCGCACTTGATCCTGCTGCTCGAGGACGACCCCGCCATCGCGGACACGGTCGCGTTCGCGCTGCGCCGCGAGGGCTTTGCCGTCGAGCACCGTGCCTGGCTGGCCGAGGCGCGCGAGCGGCTGCGCGCGGCCCCCGTCCCCGAACTGCTCATCCTCGACGTCGGCCTGCCCGACGGCCATGGCCTGGACCTGTGCCGCGAGCTGCGCGGCGACCCGCAGCCCCAGCTCGCCCGCCTGCCCGTCATCGTGCTGAGCGCGCGCAGCGAGGAGCTGGACCGCGTGCTGGGCCTGGAGCTGGGCGCCGACGACTACCTCGCCAAGCCCTTCAGCCCGCGCGAGCTGGTGGCCCGCGTGCGTGCGCTGCTGCGCCGTGCCCAGGCGGTGCCGCCGGCTGCGCCGGGCTTCGTCGTCAACGGGGCCCGCGTGCATCTGGACGGCCAGCCGCTCAGCCTCACCAAGCTGGAGCTGGGCCTGCTGCTCCAGCTGCTGCAGGCGCCGCAGCGCATCCATTCGCGCGACAGCCTGCTGGACGCCGTCTGGGGCACGAGCGCCGATAGCGGCGACCGCACCGTGGACACCCACATCAAGACGCTGCGCGCCAAGCTGCGTGAGGCCGCGCCGGGCCGCGACCCCATCAAGACCCACCGTGGCCTGGGCTACTCGCTGGAGCCCTAGCCGATGAGACTCGGGCTCAGGGTCTTCTTCGGCTTCTTCCTCATTGCCGGCCTCAGCGCCGTGCTGCTGCTCAAGGTCTTCCTGGCCGAGGTCAAGCCCAGCGTGCGCGAGGTCATGGAAGACCTGATGGTGGACACGGCCCATCTGCTGGCCGAGGTCGCCGCCGATGAGCTGGCGCTGGGCCGGCCGCTGCCCGACGGCCGCCTGGCCACGCAGCTGCAGCGCTATGCGGCACGCGAGGTCGACGTGCCGATCTGGGGGCTGCGCAAGCAGAGCCTGACGCTGCGCATCTACGTGACCGACGCCGCCGGCCGCGTCGTGCTGGACTCCGGCCAGCCCTCGGCCGTGGGGCAGGACTACTCGCAATGGCGCGACGTGGCGCTGACGCTGCGCGGCGACTATGGCGCACGCTCGACGCGCTATGCCAGCGACGACCGCAGCACCATCCTCGTCGTCGCCGCGCCCGTGCTGCAGGGGGGGCGCACGCTGGGCGTCGTCAGCGTGGCCAAGCCGGTGGCCAGCGTGCAGCGCTTCATCGACCGCGCCGAGCGCCGCGTGTTTTGGGCCGGTGCCGCCTTGCTGGCGGCCAGCCTGGTCGTCGGCGTGGCGGTGACCTTGTGGCTGGTGGCCTCGGTGCGGCGGCTGCGCCGCTTCGCCCAGCAGGCCCAGGCCGGCCAGGCCCAGACGCTGCCGGCCGTGCCCGGCGAACTGGGCGAGCTGGCCGTGGCGATGGACGACATGCGCCGCCGCCTGGAGGGCCGCGAGCAGCTGGAGCACGATGTGCGCGCGCTGACCCATGAGCTGAAGAGCCCGCTGGCGGCGCTGCGCGCCAGCGGCGAGCTGCTGCAGGATGAACTGCCCGCGGCTGACCGCCAGCGCTTCGCCGCCCAGGTGCTGGACCAGACCGCGCGGCTGCAGACGCTGGTGGAGCGGGTGCTGGCCCTGTCGCAGCTCGAAGCCCAGGTGGGCCCGGGCGGGCGCCAGCGGGTCGCACTGGCCGACTGGGCCGAGGCCCAGTTGCGGCGCCAGGCCCCCAGGCTGGAGCGGCAAGGCTTGCGCATCGTCTGGACGGCCCGCGAGGAGGTGGTCGTGCAGGCCGACCCGGCCCTGCTGGAGCTGGCCTTCGGCAACCTGCTCGTCAACGCCATCGACTTCGCGCCCGCCGGCTCGACGCTGGAACTGGCCGTCAGCGCAACGCCCACCAGCGCCCGCCTGAGCCTGCGCGACCATGGCCCCGGCGTGCCGCCGGCCGGCTTTGCCCAGCTGGGCCGACGCTTCTTCTCGACGGCGCGGCCGGGCAGCCTGGTCAAGGGCTCGGGCCTGGGCCTGGCCATCGCGCGGCGGGTGGCGGCGCTGCACGGCGGCCGGCTGGCCTTCGAGGCGGCCGAGCCGGGCCTGCGGGTGATGCTCATCCTGCCGCGCTGACTTCACGCCGGCTTCACACAGCTCGTCATGGCCTCACCGACGCTGGCGATGCTGGCGGCATGAAACTCAACCCCACCTTTGCCAAGCTGGCCGTCCTGGCCGTTGTTTCCGTCCTGCTATGCATCGTGCTGGCCCAGATCGGCGGGCTGGTGCAGGAACGCCAGGCCCGCCAGATGGAGGCCGCGCGCAGCGTCGAGCAGGCTTTTGCCGGGGCCCAGATGCTGCTGGGCCCCTTGCTGACGCGCAGTTGCAAGGAAACCTGGGTCAGCGGCCGGGGCGACAACGAGTCGCGTCATTTCACGTTGATGGCCACGCCGGCCCGGCTGGACGTGAACGGCAGCCTCGTTCCGGAAACCCGCTATCGCGGCCTGTTCAAGATCAACACCTATGCCGGCAAGCTCGAGCTGGCGGCGCACTGGAGCGACACCGTGGCGTTGACCCCGCGCGGCGAACACCCGGGCAGCCGGCTGGACTGCGGCGACGCGACCGTGATGGTCTCGGTCAGCGATGCGCGCGGCCTGCGCCACGTCGAGCTGCAGCGCGAGGGCCGGTCGCTGGGCGTCAAGCCCGGGACCACGGATGCCGCCTACCGCAGCGGCCTGCACGCCCCATTGCCGGATCTGCGCCCGGACCAGGCGCTGTCGCTGACGCTGGCGCTGGACATCGTGGGCACCGAGCGCCTCGCCGTGGTGCCGGCCGCCGGCAGCATGACCATGCGGCTGCAGTCGAGCTGGCCGCACCCCAGCTTCGGCGGCCGCTTCCTGCCGACGGACCGCCAGGTCGACGCCAGCGGATTCCAGGCGAGCTGGAAGGTCACCGAGCTGGCCAGCAACGCCGCCGGCCAGGTGGCCGTTGGCGAGAAGAGCCCGGACACGCTGGACGTCGAGCTGATCGACCCCGTGAACCCCTATGTGTTGAGCGACCGCGCCATCAAGTACGGCCTGATGTTCATCGCGCTGACCTTCGTCACCGTGGGCCTGACCGAGCTGCTGACGGGCCGGCGCGTGCACCCGGTGCAATACCTGCTGGTGGGCCTGGCGCTGAGCCTGTTCTTCCTGCTGCTGCTCAGCCTGTCGGAACACCTGCCCTTCGTCGCGGCCTACCTGATCGCGGCCGGCGCGGCGGCCGCCGTGCTGACGCAGTACGCCGCGGCCATGCTGGGCAGCTGGCGGCGCGGCGCGGCCTTCGGCGGCGGCATCGCGCTGCTGTACGGCGCGCTCTATGTGCTGCTGAGCCGCGAGCAGACGGCCCTGGTCATAGGCGCGCTGCTGCTGTTCGCGGTGCTGGCGGCCGTGATGACGCTCACGCGCAAGCTGGACTGGTACCGCCTGGGCCGCGCGCCGGACGAGGCGTGAATTACGCTAGGGCCTGCATCCTCACTGCACGCCACCGTTAGCGCCCCATGTCCCCATCAGGTTTCGACTACATCATCGTGGGCGCCGGCACCGCCGGCTGCCTGCTGGCGAACCGCCTCAGCGCGCAGCGCGACAAGCGCGTGCTGCTCATCGAGGCCGGTGGCAAGGACGACTACCACTGGATCCACATCCCGGTCGGCTACCTCTACTGCATAGGCAACCCGCGCACCGACTGGTGCTTCAGCACGGCGGCCGAGCCGGGCCTGAACGGCCGCAGCCTGCGCTATCCGCGCGGCAAGGTGCTGGGCGGCAGCTCCAGCATCAACGGCATGATCTATATGCGTGGCCAGAGCCGCGACTACGAGCATTGGGCCGACCTGACCGGCGACGACACCTGGCGCTGGGAGCGCGTGCTGCCCGCCTTTCGCCGCCACGAGAGCCACTGGCGGCTGGACAAGCCCGACACGGCGCCCGAGGGCTTTGCGGCCCTGCACGGCCCGCTGCCCGGCCGCAAGGGCGAATGGCGGGTGGAGCGCCAGCGGCTGCGCTGGCCCATCCTGGACGCGTTCGCCGCCGCCGCAACCCAGGCCGGCATCCCGGCGACGGAGGATTTCAACGGCGGCAACAACGAGGGCGTGGGCTATTTCGAGGTCAACCAGCGCAAGGGCCTGCGCTGGAACGCGGCCAAGGCCTTCCTGCGGCCCACCTGCCTGGGGCGGCCCAACTTCGAGCTGTGGACCGGTGCCCAGGTGCGCCGGCTGCGCCTGCTGCGCGACGACGCCGGCCTGCGCTGCAGCGGCGTGGAGGTACTGACGCCGCATGGCGTGGAGCAGCCCTGGCTGAATGTCGGCGGCGAGGTCATCCTGGCGGCCGGTGCCATCGGCTCGCCGCAGATCCTGCAGCTGTCGGGCCTGGGCCCGGCGCCGCTGCTGCAAGGCCTGGGGCTGGCGGTGGAGCAGGACCTGCCCGGCGTGGGCGCCAACCTGCAGGACCATCTGCAGATCCGGGCCGTCTACAAGGTGCAGGGCGCCAGGACGCTGAACACGCGCGCCGCCTCGCTGCTGGGCAAGGCCACGATAGCCCTGGAATACGCGCTGCGCCGCAGCGGCCCCATGAGCATGGCGCCGTCGCAGCTGGGCGCCTTCACGCGCAGCAGCCCCGACAAGACCTGGCCCGACCTGGAGTACCACGTGCAGCCGCTGTCGCTGGACGCCTTCGGTGAGCCGCTGCACGGCTTCAATGCCTTCACGGCCAGCGTCTGCAACCTGAATCCGACCAGCCGCGGCACGGTGACCATCACGTCGTCCGACGCGACGGTGGCGCCGGCGATCCGGCCCAACTACCTGAGCACGGACGAGGACCGCCGGGTGGCCGCGCAAAGCCTGCGCATCACGCGCAACATCGTGGCCCAGCCGGCGCTGGCCGGCTTCAAGCCCGAGGAATACAGGCCCGGGCCGCAGTTCCAGAGCGACGAGGAGCTGGCCCGCCTGGCCGGCGACATCGCGACCACCATCTTCCATCCGGTGGGCACCTGCCGCATGGGCCGCGCGGACGACGCCGGTGCGGTGGTGGACTCCCGGCTGCGCGTGCGCGGCGTGACGGGGCTGCGCGTGGCGGACGCCAGCGTGATGCCGACCATCACGAGCGGCAACACGAACTCGCCGACCTTGATGATTGCGGAGAAGCTGGCGGGGTGGATGGTGGGTTGACCTCTCCACGGCTGCGCATCCTCGCCAGTTTCGACCCCCCCATGTCTCCAACGCGGGCCACGCACCTTGCCGCACGCTGGTTCCCGCGTCGCGGGTGGTTGCTGGCGGCATCGCTGCTCGGCATGGCGGCGCTGCCCGCTGCGCTGACACAAGCGCCTGCCGATGTGGCCGCCGTGGCTGCGGCACTGGCCGGGCCGGTCATCTTTGTCCCCTGGGCGCTGCTCTGCGCCTGCTTCTGGTTGCATCCAGAACGCGGGAGCCTGCAACCGGGCAGCCGATTCATCGGCAGGCTGCCGGGCGTTGTGCAACGCGTCGTGCGTTGGTATGCATCGTTGTTTCTGGGGCTGTTGATCTTTGTCGGGCTCATCGTCTGGCCCATGCTTTCGCTAGCTTGGCTTTGAGTGCTCCCACGAGCCTGCCGCCGCTCGATGGCCGGCGCGGTGGTCGCATGCGGAACGACAATCCCGGCCATGCAGTCCCCGTCCCCCCGCGTGCTGGCCGTCATCCCCCCGATGACGCAGCTGAACACGCCCTATCCGTCCACCGCCTACCTGACCGGCTTTCTGCGCTCGCGCGGTGTCGACGCGCGGCAGGTGGACCTGGCGTTGGCGCTGGTGCTGGAGCTGTTCGCGCCGGCCGGCCTTGCGCAGCTGCGCGCGGCCGTGCAGGCCCTGCCGCCGCAGCAGCAAACCCCGCAGACGGCCTGGTTCGATGGCGAGTTCCCGGCCATCGCCGCCGCCGCACCGCGCGTCATCGCCTTCCTGCAAGGGCGCGACCCGACCATCGCGCACCGCATCAACACGCGCGCCTTCCTGCCCGAGGGCGCGCGCTTCGCATCGCTGGACCATTACGTCGGTGAGGAGGGCGAGGACCCGCTGGCCTGGGCCTTCGGTGCCCTGGGCCTGCAGGACCGCGCCCGCCACCTCGCCACGCTGTTCCTCAACGACCTCGCCGACGTGTTGCGCGACGCGGTGGACCCGCGCTTCGAGTTCGTGCGCTATGCCGAGAAGCTGGCCGCGGCCCAGGCCTATTTCGATCCGCTGGCCGACGCGCTGGCCGCGCCGCCGCACCTGATCGACCAGACGCTGCAGCGGCTGACCCGCGAGGCGCTGGCGCAGCACGCGCCCGACGTGGTGCTGCTGTCCGTGCCCTTCCCCGGCTCGGTCTACGCGGCCTTTCGCATTGCGCAGACGATCAAGGCCGAACGGCCCGGCGTCATCACCGTGCTCGGCGGCGGCTACGTGAACACCGAACTGCGCGAGCTGGCGGAGCCGCGGGTGTTCGACTTCTTCGATTTCGTCACGCTCGACGCCGGCGAGCGGCCGCTGCTGGCCCTGCTGGAGCACGTGGCTGGCAAGCGCTCGAAGACCCGCCTCGTGCGCACGTTCTGGCGCGACGAGGGCGCGGAAATCGCCGCCGGGCCGCCCCAAGGCGATTTCACCCCCCTCGGGGGGACGGGCGAGGCGCGGCCTCGAACGCGGGGGCCAACGGTTCGGTACACGAACTTCGTCGAGCCCGACATCCCGTTCGACGAGGTCGGCACACCGACCTGGGACGGCCTGCCGCTGGACCGCTATCTGTCGCTGCTGGACATGCTCAACCCCATGAACCGGCTGTGGAGCGACGGGCGCTGGAACAAGCTGACCGTGGCGCATGGCTGCTACTGGAAGAAGTGCAGCTTCTGCGACGTCAGCCTGGACTACATCTCGCGCTACGAGGCCGCGTCGGCCGAGGTGCTGGTGGACCGCATCGAGGCCATCGTGAAGGAGACCGGTCAGACCGGCTTCCACTTCGTCGACGAGGCCGCGCCCCCGAAGGCGCTGAAGGCGCTGGCCGAGGAGCTGATCCGCCGCGGCGTGGCCATCTCCTGGTGGGGCAATATCCGCTTTGAAAAAACCTTCACGCCCGAGCTGTGCCAGCTGCTGGCCGACAGCGGCTGCATCGCGATCTCGGGCGGGCTGGAGGTGGCGTCCGACCGGCTCTTGAAGCTGATGAAGAAGGGCGTCAGCGTGGAGCAGGTGGCGCGCGTGACCAAGGGCTTCGCCGACGCCGGCGTGCTGGTGCATGCCTATCTGATGTACGGCTTCCCGACCCAGACCACGCAGGACACGGTGGACGCCCTCGAGTACGTGCGCCAGCTGTTCGAGAACGGCTGCATCCACAGCGGCTTCTTCCACCGCTTCGCCTGCACGGTGCATTCGCCCGTGGGCCTGAACCCGGCGGACTACGGCGTCACGCTGCAACCGCTGCCCGCCGACGCGCGCTTCGCGAGGAACGACATCGCCTTCGTCGACCCCACGCCCACCGACCACGACGGCCTGGGCCAGGGGCTGAAGAAAGGCCTGTACAACTTCATGCACGGCATCGGCCTGGAGCAGGACATCCGCGCCTGGTTCCCGGTGCGCGTGCCCAAGACGACGGTGCCGCGCCGCTTCGTCGAGCGCGCGCTCGGCATGCAGGCCTGACGCGACCCGAGGCGGGCGGGGCCGCTCAGGCCCGCAGCGGCGGCAGGCTGAGCCGCGCCCTCAGGCCCGGGCCGGCGTTGGCGTCCAGCAGCTCCAGCCGGCCGCCATGGCGTGCCGCGATGTCGGCCGCGATGGCCAGGCCCAGGCCGCTGCCGGAGCCGCTGGCGCTGCTGACGCGGCGGAAGCGCTGCATGGCGGCCTGGCGCTCCGCCACCGGGATGCCGGGGCCGTTGTCCTCCACCTCCAGCCACGGGCCCGTGGGGCCGCTGCCGCAGCGCACCGTGATGCGCGCGCCCGTGCCGGCATAGCTGACGGCGTTGTGGATGAGGTTCTCCAGCGCCTCGCGCAGCAGGAAGGCATGGCCCAGGGCCGGCGCCTCGTCCAGCTCGAAGCCCAGGTCCACGCCGCTGGGCAGCGTGCGGTGGGCCCAGTCCTGGCCGCTCTCGATCGCGATGTCGCGCAGGTCGATGCGCTGGCCCACGTCGACGCTGCGGTCCTCCGCGCGCGCCAGCGACAGCAGCTGCTGGGCCAGGCGGGCGCTGCGCATGACGCGCTGGCGCAGCCGCTCCAGCATCGGGTCCACGCGCTGGTCATGAGGCTCCAGCATGGCCAGCTCGATCTCGGTCTGCAGCGAGGTCAGCGGCGTGCGCAGCTGGTGGGCGGCGTCGGCGAGGAACTCGCGCTGCGCGCCGGCGGCCCGGTCCAGGCGTTCGAACAGGCGGTTGAACGCCGCCTGCAGCGGCACCAGCTCGCGCGGCAGCGGCGCCTCCAGCGGCGTCAGGCGGTGCAGGTCGCGGTGTTCCAGCTCGGCACTCAGGCCGGTCAGCGGCGCCAGGCCCTGGCGTATGGCCCACCAGCTGGCCAGCGCCAGCAGCAGCACCAGGCCCAGGCCGCTGAGCGCGACCAGGCTGGCGATCTGCTGCTGCAGCGCATCGCGCTTGTGCAGCGTCTCGGCCACCAGCACCTGGCAGGCGCCGATGCCGCAGTCCCGCCCGAGCTGAACCAGGCGCAGCTCGCGGTCGCGCAGCCTGACGTCGCCATAGAAGACCTGGCCGGCCTGCTGCGTGAGCGTCGTCGGCTGCACCTCGACCAGGCCGGCATCGCCCTGCAACACCTCGCCGTCCGGCGACAGCACGAGGTAGAAGACGTCGTCCTGGCGGTCGAAGCGCAGCGCCCGGTCCATGGTGGCGCTGATATCGATGCGCGGCTCGCCGCTGCGCAGGTCGATCTGCCCGGCCAGCGTTAGCGCGGTGTCTTCCAGCCCTTCGTCCAGCCAGCTCTGCGCGCTGCGCTGCACCTGCTCGTACAGCGCCATGCCCAGCAGCGGCAGGGCCACCAGCAGCGGCAACATCAGCCAGCAGAACAGCCGCCGCTGCAGGCTGGAGCGCGCGCTCGCGGCCAACTTCAGGCGATTTCTTCGAGCAGATAGCCCAGGCCGCGCACGGTGCGCAGCTGCACGCCACCCGGCTCGATCTTGGCGCGCAGCCGCGACAGGCAGACCTCGATGGCGTTGTCGCTGACGCCCTGGTCCCAGGCATTGCTGGCCAGCGCGATGTGCTCCTTGGGCACCACCTTGCCGGCGCGCGCCATCAGGAAGCCCAGCACGTCCCACTCGCGGGCGGACAGCGCCAGCGGCTCGTTGTCGATGTAGGCGCGGCGCGCCTCCTGGTCGATGCGCAGGCGGGCCAGCTGCAGCTGGTTGCTGGTGCGCGCCTGGCTGCGCCGCACCAGCGCGCGGGCGCGGGCGACCAGCTCGGTCAGCGCGAAGGGCTTGACGAGGTAGTCGTCCGCCCCGCCCTCCAGGCCGCGCACCCGGTCCTCGACGGCGTCGCGGGCGGTCAGCAGCAGCACCGGCACGGCCAGCCCCTCGGCCCGCACGCGGCGCAGCGTCTCGAAGCCGTCGATGCCGGCCAGCCCGATGTCGAGGATGAGGATGTCGTAGGCATCCTCGCGCAGCGAGCGCGGCACGGGCTCGCCGCGGGCGGTGCAGTCCACGACCCAGCCCTGGGAGCGCAGCGCGCGGGCGGTGGTTTCGACGAGATGTTCGTCGTCTTCAACGAGCAGGATGCGCATGATGGTTGAAGTATGGCCCCAGAGTGACCGATGTGCTGACTCCGGGCTGTCGCAGCGGGAAAGCTGGCGGCAAGGCGGGCGTCAAGGCCATGACGGCAGCGCTGAGCACACTGCCGCCCCATGACATCCCCCCTAGAACGCCGGCCCGCCGTGCTGCTGTTCCATGGCCTGTGCGCCAACCCCCTGGAGCTGGCGCCCGTGGCCAAGTCACTGCGCGATGTCGGCTACGCCGTCGATGTGCCCGCCATGGCGGGGTATGGCGTCAGCAGCGCCACCGGCGAGCAGCTGCCGGTGCCGCCCTTCGAGCATTGGCTGGCCGAGGCCGAGGCCCGCTTCGACCGCCTGGCCGCCGAGCATGGCCGCGTCGCCGTCGGCGGCCTGTGCATGGGCGCCGTGCTGGCGCTGGCGCTGGCCGCGCGGCGGCCGGCCGCCGCCCTGGTGCTGATCTCCACGACGCTGCATTTCGACGGCTGGAACGTCTCGCCCTGGCGGCGTCTGCTGCCGCTGGCCTATCTGCCCGGGCTGCGCCGCCGCATGAGCTTCAAGGAGACCGCGCCGTTCGGCCTGAAGAACGAGCGCCTGCGCGCCTGGGTGGCCCAGGCCATGGCGTCGGACCATGTCTCGGCCGTCGGCGCCGCGCGGCTGTCGGCCGCGTCGCTGTACGAGGCCTCGCGGCTGATCCGCCATGTGCGCGCCCGGCTGGGCCGCCTGGCCGCGCCGGCCGTCGTGCTGCATGCCAGCGAGGACGACGTGGCCGGCCCGCGCAGCGTGCGTGAACTGCAGCGCCGCCTCGGCAGCCCGCCCGAGGTGCATTGGTTCCACGACAGCTATCACATGCTGACGCTGGACAACGAACGCGTCGCCGTGGCCCGCACGGTGCGCGACTTCCTGCTGAGCCGGCATCCGCTGGCCCTGCTTGTCCCCCTCACCACCGGAACCCGCCATGAGCAGCACGCTTGATGAACTCTGCACCCTCGCCCAGCGCGAACTCGGCGCCGAAGCGCTGAACGACAAGGTCGAGACGCCTTTCGCCGAACTGGGCCTGGACTCCCTGGGCCTGGTGGACTTCATGTTCACCGTCGAGGACCATTTCCACGTCAACATCGAGCACGACCGCGCGCTGCAAAACCCGACGCTGGCCGGTCTCGCGGCCCTGGTCGACGAACTGCTGGCGGCCAAGGCCCCGCCGCTCGCCGCGGCCGCCTGATGCCCCAGGTCTGGATCACGGGCCTGGGCGCCGTCAGCGCGCTGGGCAGCGGCGCCCAGGCGCTGGCGGAGGCGCTGCTGTCCGGCCGTTCCGGCGTGACGGCGCAGGCCGGCAGCGAGGTGCACGGCCTCAAGCCTTTCGCGGCCGCCGCCGTGACGGCCGCGCTGGCGCCCGGGCTGCCGCCGGCCCAGCGCAACCTCTACGACCGCCACAGCCTGATGGCGCTCGAGGCCGCCGCCGAGGCCTGGGCCCAGGCCGGCCTGCCGGCGACGGCGGCCGAGCCCGACCGTGCCGCGGTGGCCTGGGGCACCGGGCTGGGCGGCTCGGCGTCCCTGGAGGCGTCCTATGAGCAGATGTTCACGGCGCGGCCGCCGCGGGTGCATCCCTACACGGTGGTGCGCGTGATGGCCAACTCGGCCGCCTCGCATCTCGCCATGCGCCACCAGTTGCGCGCGGCCCAGCTGGCCGTGTCCAACGCCTGCGCGTCGTCGGCCCAGGCCATCGGCGAGGCGCTGTGGCTGCTGCGCAATGGCCGCGCCGACCTGGCCCTCGTCGGCGGCTCCGAGGCCATGCTGCACGTGGGCAGCGCGCTGGGCTGGCAGGCCATGGGCGTCATGGCGCCGCTGGACGCCGAGCAGCCCGAGCAGAGCTGCCGCCCCTTCGACGACGCGCGCAAAGGCCTGGTGCTGGGCGAGGGGGCCGCGGCCCTGGTGCTGGAAACCGAGGCCCATGCCCGGGCGCGCGGCGCCACGCCGCTGGCCCGGCTGGCCGGCTACGGGCACAGCGTGGACGCGGTGCACCTGTCGCGGCCCGATGCCGCCGGCCAGGCCCGCGCCATGGCCGCCGCGCTGCGCGACGCCGGCCTGCAGCCCGCCGACATCGGCTACATCAACGCCCATGGCACGGCCACGGAGGTCGGCGACGCCGTCGAGGCGGAGTCCATCACGGCCGTCTTCGGCCGGCGCGCCGTGCCGGTGTCGGCCACCAAGGCCTTGCACGGCCACCTGATCGGCGCCGGCGGCGCGCTGGAGCTGGTGGCCACGGTACAGGCGCTGCGCCGGCAGCTGCTGCCGCCCAGCGCCCATGTGCGCAGCAGCGCGCTGATCGAGCAGGCCGACATCATCACCGGCGAGGCGCGTGCCGCCACGCTGCGTGCGGCGATGTCCAATTCCTTCGCCTTCGGCGGCAGCAATGTCGCGCTGATCGTCGGCACGGCGGGCTGAGGGCTTGCACCGGCCGGCAAGGCCGGTCGGCGTCACATAATGCCTCGATACCGGTGACTTCCACCGCGTTGAAAGGTCTGCGCTTGAAGAACCTGGCCTGCATCCTCGCCGCGGCCATTGCCGGCGGCACCGCCTGGGCCCAGGCCCCGGCGAAGCCGCCCACGGTGGCCCTGCTCGCCGCGGTGGGCGATCAGGTGGACGTCGTGCGCCAGCGCGAGCGCACCGGCAGCCACCGCGAACCCTTCATGCGCAAGAGCATTGCCATCAACGGCCAGGCGCTGAACCTGGCGGTGCTGAAGGGGCTGGACCAGGCCATCGAAGAGGAGGAGCCGCAGGCCCAGCGCGTGCTGCTGGCCTGGACGGCGCCCGCCGAGGTGCAGCGCCAGCTGGCCAACGCGCAGGGCAAGGAGCGCGAGGCCCTGGTGCTGGCGGCGCTCAAGGAACATCTGAGGACGATGCCGGCGCGCGCCGGCTGGGACCGCATCGAGGCCATCCTGCCCAGCTATTTCTTCGAGAGCGTGGGCGGCCTGGGCCGCAAGCTCGCGGGCGTGGGCTTCTACGTGCAGCCGCTGTCCAAGGGCGCGGTCTCGCCGGACTGGGGCGACGTCGACGCTCCGGTGGCGGCCGACGCCGCCCCCGAGGACGAGTCCGACTACAAGATCGTGGACCCCAACACGGGCCAGCACGTCCGGTCCTCCACCTATATCGCCGCCTATATGTACTTCCAGCGCGTCACGCTGGATGCGCGCACGCTGGAGGTGCTGGCGCGCAAGCGCCAGCTGGACAACGTGAAGTACGCCGACCCGAACTCCACCGCCGTCGACGTGGGCGACCAGATCCCGCTGCGGGTGATGTCGGGCAAGCTGCTGGACCTCGCCGAGCGGTCGGCCTACACCTCGGTGCGCGGCAAGTCCAGCGTCTACGTGACCCAGCCCAAGGCCGTGGCTCCCGCCAGCGCGCCGCGCTGAGGAGCCGGCCGGCGGCGCGCCTGCGGGGAGGCGGGCCGCCGGGGCGACGCTCAGGGATAGCTGATCGTCAGCGTGTAGCCGGCCGTCGTGCTGAAGCCGCCATAGCTCTGCACCTTGATGTAGACGGTGCGGGCGGTCGTGCCGTTCGTGTAGGTCAGCGACTCGGAGGCCGTGCTGCCCTCGGACGAGGCCAGGCCGGCGCCGGTGGACGTGACCAGGTAGAGGTCGTAGTCCACGCCGCTGGGGCCGGTCATGTCGACGCGGATCTTCTTGCCGGCCGGCAGGTCGAGCTTGAAGTAGTCCTTGTCGGTGGCGCTGCTGATGAAGCCGGTGATCGTCGTCGCGGTGCCCAGCGCGTTCGCGGTGGCGATGCTGTTGTTGGGCTCGGTCTCGCTGCCGGAGGCGCCGGCGTTCAGGATGTCGAAGCTGACCGGCGCGGACGAGGCGCTGTTGCCGGCGGCGTCGAAGGCCTTGGCCACCAGGCTGTGCGTGCCGTTGGGCAGCGAGCGCGAATCCAGCGTCAGGCTGTAGGGCGCCGTGGTGGCCGTGCCCTTGAGCGCGCCGTCGACCCAGAACTCGACCTTGGTCACGCCGATGTTGTCGCTGGCCGTGGCCGACAGCGTGATGTTGCCGCTGTTGCCGGTCTGGCTGGCGCTGACGGTGGGCGGCGTGGTGTCGCCGTTGTCCGCCAGGCCCTGGTTGACCCAGATCGGCGCCGACCACAGGATCTTGCCGTCGCTCTGCGTCAGCTTGGCGTAGTAGACATGCGGGCCGTCGCTGGGCGTGTGGCTGTAGGTGGCGCTGTTGGACAGCAGCGTCATCGTGCCGTTGCGGCCCGGCACGCCCTGCCAGATCTCCACCAGCGACGCGGTCTTGCCGGCCGTGTTCGCGAAGCCCACGCTCAGGTTCAGCACGCCCGTGTTGTTGATGCGCGAGCCCATGATGGCGCCGTTGGCGCTGAACACCAGCTGCGAGTTCTTGTCATGCGTGGCGAACACGCGGCGGGCGCGCAGCGCGTCGACGAAGCTGGCCTTGGTCAGCGGCGTGCCGTTGGGGATGAGCACGGCCGTGCGGTTGGTGTAGGCCGAGCCCCAGTTGGCGCAGTGGTTGTCCTGGTTGGTGGCGGGCGCCACGTGGAAGCCGCGCTCCAGGATCTTGCGGAACGCCGTCTCGTAGCCGGAGCCGGGCTGCTGGCTCTCGTCGTCCTTGTTGGAGAAGGCGCTGGTGTTGGAGATCTCCGCCAGCACCATGACCTCGTCGCCGTCGGCGGTGTAGCCGAAGTCGGTGCCGTTGATGATGAACTGGCCCGAGGTGTCGGGGTGGTTGAACTGGCCCACCTGGCCGGCCGCGCGCATCACCGAGTACAGCGTCGCATAGTCGTTCTTGGCGACGAAGCGGTGGCCGTAGAGCTGGTTGCTGGGGTCGTACTCCCAGGAGTACAGCTCGTCGCTGTTGAAGATGTTCAGGTGGCCGCCGTTGCTGATGACGCCCCATTCCATGCCGTACATGGCCAGGAAGCCGGGGTTGGCCGCGGTGTAGTTGCCGGCGATGGTCAGCCCGGCGGTGAAGCGGTTCTTGGCCGTCGCGGCCGGGATGCTGCCCAGGCCCGAGCTGCCGTCGAAGTAGTGGTTGTGGTCGGTGTTGGCGAAGAAGTCCAGCCCCTTGCTCTTGGCATAGGGGAAGGCCGTGTCCGGGCCATACTTGCCGCTCTGGGCCGCCTGCGAGGAGTTGCAGGTGGCCAGGTCGCCACCGCCGTCGGAGTCGTTGGTCTGGCCGTGCAGCGAGCCGTAGTACACCGTGTAGGGCCAGCTGGCGATGGCGGCGGCCGCCTGGGCCTTGGCGCGCGGCTCCTCGCCCTGGCCCAGCTGGCCGCCCAGCGCCATCGCGCGGTAGGCCGGCATCTTGGCCACCGGCGGCGCGCCCAGCACGAACTTGAAGGACTGGACGTGAGGCTCGTGGTCGTCGGCGCCGGCCAGCGACTGCACGCGGGCGTCGTCGCTGTCACCCTTGGCGATCGCATCGGCGGCCGCGGCGAAGGCCGTGAGGCGCGCCTCGTAGACGCCATCGGCCAGCGACGACTTCTCGCCGCGGCCCGCCCAGTCGAAGTTCAGCAGCACCGGCTTGCCGGCATAGCGGGCGATGCCGCTGTAGGTCTGCACGACGCGGCCGTCGGGCGCCACCAGCTCCAGCCGGTAGGCGAACTGCTCGCCGTCCGGCGCGCCCAGGTAGTTCATCGCCACGCTGAAGCGGCGCGCGCCGCTGGCGCCGCTGCCGACGAAGGGCACCTGCAGCTCGGCCTCGAACTCATGGTGGTCGGGGTGCTTGGCGCTGACGTCCACAGACGCGGCGCGCGACAGGGTTTCGGTGGCCGCCGCCTTGGCGGTGGGCGATTCGGCGCCGCCGCAGGCCGCCAGCAGCAGCGGCAGCAGGCAGGCCACCAGGGGGCGCAGGGGATGGGATTGGGCGTTCACGACGTCCTCGACGAGATGTTGTTGGGGGGCTGGAGGGCCGGCGCTCAGGCGGCGCGGCGGCGGCGGGCGACCAGGCCCACGACGCCCAGGCCGGCCAGCATCAGCGCATAGCTGTGCGGCTCGGGGATGGGCGCCGTCTCGGGGATGGCGGTGCCGCTGAGCAGCACGTTGTCGTAGCGGATGGTGCCGCTGGTGCCATAGCTGGTGCCCGAGGTCGGCAGGTAGGCGCTGGTGCCCGGCGCGAAGGTCGCCAGGAAGCGGATGCCGAAGCTCTCGTTGTTGTTGGCGTCGAGGATGCCGCTGAAGTCGAAGCTCAGGCCATCGACGAAGGTCGCGGACTTGGCCGACGGCATCAGGAAGGTGGTGGCGTTGAGCCAGGTGCTGCCGTCGACGGTGTATTGCAGCGCCGTCCAGGCCGAGGCGGTGTTGCTGTTGCGCTGCGAGAAGCTCAGCACCAGGTCGGTGTAGCCCGAGGTGTCGATCATGAACTGCACGCCACGCGTCAGATCGCCCGTGCCCTGGGCGGCGTAGCTGGTGGTGTTGAAGGCGCTGCCCGTGCCGGAGCCGCCGGCCGACGTGAACGTGGCGCCGCCCACCATGCTCATCTTGCCGCCGTTGGCGGTCACGCCCTTGGGCAGGTCGGTACAGGCGCTGGCGCAGCTGAAGGTGTTGAAGTCCCACAGCGCGACGGTGTCGGCCTGGGCATGGAAGCTGGCGGCCGCGAAGGCGGCGAGGGCGAGGGCGCGGAGTTGCATGGCGGTCTGGCTCGTTGGTTGGTGAACGGGCGCCGAGACCCTTCCCGACGCGCGGCGCGAGGGTAGAGAGGCTTTTTTTACGGATTGGGAAAGTTTTACTACAAGGTAGGAAATAGCTAACGCCCAGACCTTGTAAAGCTTCCCCGGATGGCCCATGCCTATTGGTGAAACCGCCATCGGCGACCTTGGCAATGGGGGCTGCACCACCCCCGTGTTCTAGGGGGGATTGCTCCGTCCATCCGTTGCCCGCGCGAGACGTCGCCGCCGCCGCAGGCGGGCTCAGCGGCCTGCGGCGGGCAGCCGGTAGGCCAGCACCTTCAGCGCCCGATCGGGCGACGCATCCGCGAAGGCCGCCGGGTTGGCGACCCGCCCGGCGAAGACCAGCTCCGGCGCCTGCTCCGCCACCGTGTCGCGCAGGAAGCCCTCGCCCAGTTCCGGGGCGTTCAGGCACAGCAGCGCCTGCCCGCCCGGCGCCAAGAGCGTGGGCAGGCGGCGCGCCAGCCGCGCATAGTCCTTGGTCGCGACGAAGCTGCCCTTCTGGAAGCTGGGCGGGTCGCAGATGACCAGGTCGTAGGGGCCGCCGCGCGTCAGCTTGCCCCAGGAGCTGAAGATGTCGTGGGCCAGGAACTTCGCGCCGGCCTTCACGCCGTTGAGTTCGTGATTGCTGCGTCCGGTGGCCAGCGCGCCCGAGGCCATGTCCACGTTGACCACCTCGGCCGCGCCGGCCTGCAGCGCGACGACCGAGAAGGCGCAGCTGTAGGCGAACAGGTTCAGCACCTTGGCGCCGGGTGTCATGTGCTCGCGCACCCAGCGCCGGCCCTCCGCCATGTCCAGGAACAGGCCGTGGTTCTGGCCGCGCAGCAGATGCACCAGGTAGCGCGTGCCGGCCTCGGTGACCACATGCGGTTCGGGCACGCCGCCGGCCATCAGGCGGGTCTGCGCGCCCTCGCCGCGGCCTTGGTAGACCCAGTTCAGCGGCGCGTCCGTGAGCTGGCGCCAGCGCGCGGCCAGCGCCTCGCCCACGGCGGCCAGCGCCGCGTCGTCCAGCGGCCGGAAGGAGGTCAGCAGCAGCACCGGCGGGTAGGCGTCCAGCGCCAGGTGCTCGCAGCCGGGGAACAGGCCGCCGCGGCCGTGGAACAGGCGGCGGGCATCGGTGGGGAGGGCCATCGTGGCGATGGCGTCTAGCAGGGCTTGCATGGGGCGGCATTCTCGAGTCCAGAATGCCGCCCATGGACTTCCAGCCCATCCTCGACGACATCAATGCCCAGCTGCGCCCGCTGCTGGGCCAGGGCGGCAAGGTGGCGGGCTACATCCCGGCGCTGGCACGGGTGTCGCCGCTGCAGTTCGGCATCGCGCTGCGCACCTGCGCGGGCGAGACGGCGGCGGCCGGCGACAGCGCGACGCGCTTCTCCATCCAGAGCATGTCCAAGCTGTTCTCGCTGACGCTGGCGATACGGGCGCTGGGTGAGACGCTGTGGGAGCGCATAGGCCGCGAGCCCTCGGGCAGCCCGTTCAATTCGCTGGTGCAGCTGGAGACGGAGCGCGGCATTCCGCGCAACCCCTTCATCAACGCCGGCGCCATCGCGGTGGCGGACCGGCTGGTGTCCATGGGCGATGCCAAGGCCGAGCTGCTGGCGCTGCTGGGCCGGCTCGCCGGCGAGCCGGTGCTGATGGACGCCGAGGTCGCGCGTTCCGAGGCCGATACCGGGTTTCGCAACGCCGCGCTGGCCAATTTCATGAAGGGCTTCGGCACGCTGGACAACGACGTGGCCACGGTGCTGGACGTCTACTTCCACCAGTGCGCCCTCTCGATGAGCTGCGAGCAGATGGCCTGCGCGGCCGGCTATCTGTGCCGTGACGGCCGCCACCCGCTGGCCGGCACGCCGGTGCTGAGCCCGGCGCAGACGCGGCGCGTGAACGCGCTGATGCTGACCTGCGGCACCTACGACGCGGCCGGCGAGTTCGCCTTCCGCATCGGCCTGCCCTGCAAGAGCGGCGTGGGCGGCGGCATCGTGGCCGTCGTGCCGGACCGGCTCACGCTGTGCGTCTGGTCACCCGCGCTGGACGGCACCGGCAACTCCCTGCTGGGCCGCCGCGCGCTGGAGCTGTTCGTCGAGAAGACGGGGCTGTCGGTGTTCTGAGCCTGCCTCAACAATGCTGAGGATGGCTGCGCGGGCCCGTGGCCTAACACTGCGTGACCCCGTCATCCGCAGGAGGTCAGCTTGCTCATCTTCACCAACCGCACCGTATCGGGCACGGGCGCCAGCGCGGCGTTCACGCGCGCCTTCGAACCCGGCAAGACGCAGCTGAGCCTGGCCCGGGCCAAGGCCGGCAGCCAGGGCCGATGGACGCTGAAGGACGTGGTCAGCGGGGCCGACGACGCGCAGGTTGCCGCGGCGCTGGCGCCGGCCTTCGGCGGCAGCCGGCCCGTGCTGCTCTACCTGCACGGCAACAACAACACGCCCGAGAGCTGCTTCGAGCGCTGCGCGCGGCTCGACGCCCTGTACGACGTCGAGGTGATCGGGTTCTCCTGGCCGTCCGAAGGCAGCCAGCCGGACGGCTCGGACCTGCCCGGCGCGGCCAACGACGATCCCGGCAACGAGGACGAGCTGGCCGGCGTCAACGCCGGCAACCGCAACGCCGACGGCCTGATCCAGAAGGCGCGGCGCTACCGCCAGGCCAAGAACAACGCGCAGGACTCGGTGGACGCGCTGGCCCGCTTCCTGCGGCTGATGGCCGTCGCGCGGCTGCAGGCCAATGCACAGCCGTTCAGCGTCGCCGCGCACAGCCTGGGCGGCCACTTCCTGCAGTACACGCTGGACATCGAGGCCGCCCGCGAGGCGCTGGGCGCGTCGTACAACATCGCGCTGGTCGCGCCCTGCGTGCGCGCGGCCGGGCATGCCGGCTGGGTGCAGCGGCTGCGCCCCAAGGGCCGCGTCTTCATCACCTACAACGAGGGCGACTCGGTGCTGTTCGGCGCCTGCATCGTCGACGGCAACCAGGTCAAGCTCGGCAGCGATCCCGGCACCGACCGCGTGGACAACGGCGTCGTTCGCTATGTGTGCTTCACGGCCTCCAAGGTGGGATTCGGCGGGCACGGCTACTTCGTCTACGACAAGCTGGCCAAGAAGACCAGGAAGGCCTTCGCGCGCCTGTTCGGCTCGCAGCCGGACATCGGCGCCACCGAATATCCGCGCGAGGTCTACCTGGCGGGCTGCGATGCCGATGGCGTGACCTGTTATGTGGGCGTGCCGCCCGAGCCGGATCGCGGCTGACCGCTCAGGCGCTCCTCGCCAACGACGGACCGCCGCTGAACGGGAACCACAGCCGCGCCGTCGGGGTGACGGTGCGGCGCGTCAGCTCGCGTACTTGACGCTGCAGCCGTAGGGGCGGGTGCTGGACTTCTCGACCTTGCGGCCCGCGGCCACGGCGGCCAGCGCCTCGCTGACATAGGGCTCGGCCCTGGCGATGTCCTCCACCTTGGCGGTGGCGATGCTGTCGATGCCGCCCTTGTAGGCCAGCGTGCCGTCGGCCCTGATCACGTACATGTGCGGCGTGGTCTGGGCGCCGTAGAGCCGGCCCAGCTCGCCCTTGGGGTCCAGCAGCGTGGCGGCGGGTGCGGCGCCGCGGTCGGCGTTGAGCTTCTGGGCCGTGGCACCGTCGACAAAGCCCTGCTGGCCCGGCGCCGAGGAGATGACCTGCAGCCAGACCACGCCCTGGGCGGCGGCGGCCTTCTGCTGCGCCGGGATGTTGCCGCTGCCGTAGTGCTTCTTCACATAGGGGCAGTCGTGATTGGTCCACTCCAGCACCACGGTCTTGCCCTTGTAGTCGGCCAGGCTGACGGTCTTGCCGTCGGCCGTCTGGGCCGTGAAGGCGGGCGCGGGCGCGTCCACGCTGGTGCTGGCCTGGGCCAGCGCGGGCAGGGTCAGGGCGGCGGCGAGCAGGCTGCGGCGCAGCAGGTTCATGGCTAACTCCTGGGGTTGGCGGCGGACACGGCCTCGATGACGAGGCCGGGGGTCAGGATCTGCGGCAGCACCTGGGCCTGGTCGGCGCCCGGTGCGTAGTACAGGTACAGCGGCACGCCCGAGCGGCCATGGGCCTTGAGGACGGCAGTGATCTTGGGATCCTCGCGGGTCCAGTCGCCCTTCAGATAGGTGACGCCGGCCTTGGCGAAGGCCTCGCTCACCTCGGGCCGCGACAGCGCCACGCGCTCGTTGACCAGGCAGGAGATGCACCAGGCCGCCGTCAGGTTGACGAACACCGGCCGGTTCTGCGCGCGCAGCTCGGCCAGGCGCTCGGCGCTGTAAGCCTCATGGGTGGACGCGCTGGCGACGCTCGCGGCATCGACCGGCTTGATCCAGGCCGACATGCCCAGCGCCAGCACCACGCCGGTCGCTGCCGCGAGCGTGCCCAGCGCGCTCGCGCCGCTGCTGCGCCGCCACCACAGGCCGAAGGCCATCAGCACCAGGCCCGCCAGCGCCAGCGCGACGCCGTCCGGCCCGGCCTGCTGGGCCAGCACCCACAGCAGCCAGACGACGGCCGCATACATCGGGAAGGCCAGGAACTGCTTGAAGCGGTCCATCCAGGCGCCCGGCCGCGGCAGCCAGCGCTGTGCGGCGGGCCAGAAGGCCAGCACCAGGAAGGGCAGCGCCAGGCCCAGGCCCAGCGCCAGGAACACGGCCAGCATGACGACGGCCGGCTGCGACAGCGCAAAGGCCAGCGCCGCGCCCATGAAGGGCGCCGTGCAGGGCGTGGCGACGACGGCCGCCAGCACGCCGGTGAAGAAGCTGCCCGCCAGCCCCTGGCGGGCGGCCAGGCCCGAACCCATGCCGGTGAAGCTGCCGCCGATCTCGAACAGGCCCGACAGGTTCAGGCCCACGAGGAACAGCAGATAGGCCACCACCAGCACGAACACCGGCGAGTGGAACTGGAAGCCCCAGCCCACCTGCTGGCCGCCGGCGCGCAGCGCCAGCAGCACGGCCGCCAGCAGCGCAAAGCTGGCCAGCACGCCGGCCGTGTAGGCCAGGCCCTCGGCGCGGTGGTTGCCCTGGTTGACCAGTGCCAGCGCCTTGATGGACAGCACCGGGAACACGCAGGGCATCAGGTTCAGGATCAGGCCGCCCACCAGAGCCAGCGCCAGGGCCGGCAGCAGGCCGAGGTCGCTCTGCGGTGCCGCCGGCGCCGCGGCGGTTTCAGCGGCCGGGGCCGACAGGTCGGCCGGGCCCGGGCCCTTGCCGGCGCCCTCCGGCATGGGCGCCGACACCGTCCAGGCCTGCTCACCCGCGGTCGTCGTCAGCACGATGACGCCGGACAGCGGCTTGCCGGCCGCCAGCGGCTCGTCGCCGGCCGGGATGTCCAGCGTCCAGCCATCGGCCGCGGCCTTCAGCGGCTGCGGCGCGCTGTGCGCCACGGCGCCCCAGGTGTCGGCGAAGAAATAGGCCTTGGTGACGCCCGCGGTGGGGCCGCTCAGCTGCACGCCCTGGGGGGCGGCCTTGAGCTGCACGGCGAACGGCGCCGGCTGCGGGATCTCGCGGCGCCATTCCTCGATCTGGGCGGCATCGGCGCCGGCCTGGGCCTGGGCGGCGACCGGCAGGTCCAGGCCCAGGGAGAGCTGTTCGGGGATGCAGACGTCTTTGCAGACCAGCCAGCGCACCTCGGCCGTCGGCTTGAAGCGGCTGCCGGGCCTGGCGTCGGCCGGCACGGCCAGCTCCACCAGCAGGGCCGGCCGGCCTTCGTAGCCGTAGTTGACGATGGGGCCTATGGCCTGCACGGATGGCGTGGGCCACTGGATGGGGCCGGCCTCGGCGCCCGCCCACTCGATGCTGGTGGCCTGGCCGGAATCCCCCGGGTTGAGCCAGTAGGTGTGCCAGTGCGGCTTGATGTCCTGCTCCAGCGCCACCGTGAAGCGCTGGCCCGGCGCCACGGCGGCCTGGCTGGAGACCAGGCGGGCCTTGACATGCTCCGTGGCGGCCTCCGGAGGCGCGGCCAGGGCCAGTAGCGGGGCGGCCAGCAGGGCCAGGAAGACGGGTCGCAGCAAAGAAAACATCCCGAAATCCTAGGGCAAACCGATTTCCCTTCTGTAAAGGCCCGCCCGGACGAAGTCGTCGAAGGCGACCCACAGCGGCGCGAAGCGGGCCGGATCGCCCTCCAGCAGCGTCAGCGCATGCAGGCCGGCCTCCAGCGTGGACAGCTGACCGGGCCGGTGGGCGCGGCGCAGCGCATAGCGCGACGGCTGCTCCGGCAGGGCCAGCCGCGGCAGCGCGGCCAGCCAGGGGTTGGCGGCCAGCAGGCGGCGGCTCTGGCGCCAGCTGCCGTCCAGCAGGATCAGGCGCCGCACCTCGGCCGCCGGCCCGGCCTGCGCCTCACCCGGATAGAGCAGCGCCGTGCCCGGGCCGGCCAGCGTCGCGTCGAACACCTCGCCGCGCAGCAGCTGCACGGAGCTCAGGCCCAGCGTCAGAAAGGCCGTCGTGTTCTTGGCATGGCCGGCCTCGGCCGGGTGCTGCAGGATCAGCAGTTCGGTGCGATGGGCCAGCGGTGCCGGCAGCGTGGCGCACAGGCAGGTGGACGCCGGGCGCTCGCAGCGCGGGCAGACCGCGCGCGGCACGGCCTCAGGGCGCCGGTGACGGCGCCGTGACCGGCGCCGCATCTTCGGCGTCCCGTGCCCCATCCGCGTGGGGCCGGGCCTGCGAACGGCTGCTGGGCAGGCCGAGCTGGCGCCGTTTGGCCAGGTGGCCGGCCAGCCAGACGCCGGCGACGACGGCAAAGATGTTCAAGGCGCCGAACAGCGGGGCCGCGTTGGACGACAGCAGCATGTTCTGCAGCGGCGCTGAATAGGCGCGCGGCTTCAACGCGAAGCTGAAGGCGCCGAAGATCAGCCAGCCCGCCCAGGCGGTGCCCACGCCCGACAGCATCCAGGCGACATAGGGCCGGTGGCGGCGGCGCTGCGGCCGCAGCGTCAGATAGGCCCAGATCGAGGCCACGATGAAGAGCAGCACAGCGATGGCGACGGCCTCGCCCAGCATGACCGGCAGGCTGTTGCGGCCGCCCAGCTGCACATAGACCTGGCGCGGCAACCCGGTGCTGGCGTACTTCAGGGCGGCGGCGGCGCCAAAGCAGTACAGCAGGACGCCGGAGACGAAGGCGATGGAGCGACGGGCGGCTTTCATGGGCGCATTCTGTGCGCTGTCGCCGCCCGGGATCCGGCAGGATTTCCCGGCCCGGCGCAAACCAAACCCGTGATTGGGGGGCCAGGGCGGGTGGCGGAGGGGGAGGCTTACCTGTCGCGTGTCGGCGGCGGGCGCGCGCGGTCCTCACTCATGCCACCCGGCCTGCATGCCGGGCGGCCTTCGTCGGGCGTCGCCCAGTGCGCAGGCACTGGGCTCGGTCCCGACTCAGCGCTTGCGGTCGAGGCGGGCGGCGCGGGCCAGGCCGCGGCGTTCGCCGCTGTAGAAACCGGTGTCGAAGGCCTCGTGCTTGCGGCCCTTGTCGACGGATTCCTCGGTGCTCCAGGCCAAGCCCGCCTCGGGCGCGGGAATGCGGCGGGGCTGGGTTTCGGTGCGGGGCTGGATCTTCATGATGCGATCTTGTCTGGCCTTGTCGGGCCGTCTCACGCCGGTTTCGGCGCGATTGGCAAGGACAACGCAGGCCCGGCAGCCGCGGTTGACAGGCCGCACACATTTCTTTGCACTCTTCTGTGCCGACAATGCCGGCTTTGGATTCCAGGACTCCTTCGATGACCGTCCAGCTGAAGAAAACCCTCCCGGCCAAGGCCACCCCCATCACCGTCGTCGACCGCGCCGCCTTCCAGGCGCTGGCGGCCGACCTGCCCGAGGCCACGCGGGCCTGGCTGGCGACGGTCGGCTTCGTCGGCGCCGCCGACAGCCATGCGCTGGTGCCGGGCGCCGACGGCCGGCTGGCCCGCGTCTTTGCCGGCGTGGCCCACGTGGCCCACCCCTTCGCGCTCAGCCACCTGCCGCTGGCGCTGCCGGAGGGGCTCTACAAGCTGGATGACGCCGGGCTGGCGCTGCCGCCCGAGGCGGCGGCCATGTCCTGGGAGCTGGGCGGCTACCGCTTCGACCTCTACAAGCCGGCCCAGCGGGCGCCGGCGACGCTGGCGCTCAAGCCCGGCGCCGACGCCCAGCGCGGCCTCGCGCTGGCCCATGCCATTGCCGCCACGCGCGACCTGGTCAACACGCCGGCCGAGCACATGGGCCCGGCCGAACTGTCTGCCGCCGCCAAGGCGCTGGCCAAGCAATATGGTGCGACCTTCTCCGAGATCGTCGGCGATGCGCTGCTGAAGAAGAACTTCCCCAGCATCCATGCGGTTGGCCGTGCGAGCATGCGCTCACCTCGCCTGATCGAGCTGAACTGGGGCAACCCCAAGCACCCCAAGCTGGCCCTGGTGGGCAAGGGCGTCTGCTTCGACACCGGCGGCCTCAACATCAAGCCCGGCGAGAGCATGCGCCAGATGAAGAAGGACATGGGCGGCGCGGCCAACGCGCTGGGCCTGGCCGGCCTCATCATGGCCTTCAAGCTGCCGGTGCGGCTGCAGCTGCTGATCCCGGCGGTGGAGAACTCGATCTCGGGCAATGCCTACCGGCCCGGCGACATCATCAAGACCCGCAAGGGCCTGCACATCGAGATCGGCAACACCGACGCCGAGGGCCGCGTGGTGCTGAGCGACGCGCTGGCCTATGCCGCCGAGGGCCAGCCCGACCTCGTCATCGACCTGGCCACGCTGACCGGCGCGGCCCGCGTGGCGCTGGGCGCGCAGCTGCCGGCGCTGTTCGCCAAGCACATGGACACGGCGCGCGACCTGGTGGACCTGGGCCTGAAGCTGGACGACCCGCTGTGGCACATGCCGCTGTGGGCGCCGTACCACGCCGGCATCGAGAGCACGCTGGGCGACATCGTCAACACCGGCAAGAGTGCGCTGGCCGGCGCCATCAATGCGGCGCTGTTCCTGGAGGACTTCCTGCCGGCCCAGCAGGATTGGCTGCACGTCGACCTGTTTGCCTGGAACGACACGTCGCGGCCGGGGCGTCCGGTGGGCGGCGAGGCGCAGTCCATCCGCACCCTGCTCGCCTACCTGGAGCAGCGTTACTCGGCGGCCTGATCCTTGGGCGGCTCGGCCGCCTGGGCCTCCCGGGTCTCCTGGACCTGGGGGGCTTGTGGTTTGGCCGCGGCCTGATCGCGGCGCGGCGGCTCGGGCTTGCGGCCCTGGCGCTGCGGCGGGCGGCCACCTTCGCGGCGCCCCTCTGAGCGACCTTCGGGGCGGCCGCCGCCACCCGGGCGGCGTTCGTCGCGGCGCGGCGGGCCATCGCGGCGGGCCTCGCGCGGCGGCGCCGGCGGGGCCTCGGCGCGCTCCTTGCGCGCGATCTCCAGGATGCCTGGCAGTTCCTCGACCGTCAGACCCTTGAGGGCGCAGAAATTGGTCTCGGTCAGCGTCGTGCGCTCGAAGTCCCACAGCAGCTGGGCGCGGTTGCGGCGCTGCTGCACCTCCAGCTGCTGGCGCTCCTGCTGCACGCCCTTGCGGCGCGCCAGCTCCTCGCGGGCCGCGGCCAGGTGCTCCTCGGCGATCTCGCCGGCCGGGTTGCCGTCGAGGTCGAAACGGGTCTTGGCCTGCGTCAGCGCGATCAGATAGCCGGTGCCGCCGGTGTGGCGGCGCAGGAAGGCGCTGAGCTGGGCCTTGGTGAACCTGCCGGGCGCGCGCTCCTGGATGTCGGCCTGGATGCGCAGCTTGACGGGCTTGGGCTTGCCGGTGAACAGCGCCGGGAACAAGGCCTTGAGCTCGGCCGCCACGTCGGTGGCCGGGGCCGCGACGGGCGCGTCAGCGGCTTCGGGCGCGGGAGCAGGGGCGGATTCGGGAAGATCGGAATTCATGGACGGTGCCGGCTTGCGGAACCGGCGATTGTCGTTCAGCCGCCCAGGCCGCCGAACACCTTCTTCAGGATGGCGCTGCCGGTGCCCACCGGATCCCGGCGAATCTTCTTCTCCTCCTCGCCGATGACGAGGTAGAGGCCGTCCAGCGCCCGTGCCGTCACGTACTGCTGGATGTTGGCCTCGTCGCCCCTGACGAGACCGAAGCCGCCGGCCTTCTTGGCGACGGCGTTGTACTTGTCGGCCAGCGCGACCTTGGCGGTGGCCTGGGTCACGATGGGCAGGAACTGCTGGCTCAGCGGCTCGCGCGTCTTGGTGGCGAAGAACTGCGTCACCGAGTCGTCGCCGCCCTTGAGGATCTTCAGGCCGTCTTCCACGCTCATGTCCTTCACGGCCTTGACCAGCAGTGGCTTGGCCGCCGGCACGGCCGCCTCGGCGGCGCGGTTCATCGCCGTCACCAGTTCGTCCAGCCGGGCGCCCTGGCCGGTGGCCCGCAGCAGCTTGGCGGCGTCCTTCAGATAGCCTGGCAGCTGGATCTTGACCAGCGGGTTGCCGAGGAAGCCGTCGGGCCGGCCCAGCAAGGCCACCGCCGCGTTGGCGCCGCGCTCCAGCGCCGTGCGTATGCCGGCGTTGGCATCGCCCTCGCTGAGGCTCAGCGCCCAGGCCGGGCGCAGCAGCAGCGCGGGAGTGCTGGCGAGGATGAGGCGACGTTGCATGGCGGTGCTCCTGTGGGACGGGCGGCCATCTTGCCACCGGCGCGGCGCCCGGCTTGCTCTGCGTCAACACGGCCGCGGCCGGCCTGCCTAGCATGGGCGCCCGGAGACCGCCATGCTGCCCGCCTACATCAGCCATCCCGACTGCGCCCGCCACGAGATGGGTGAGGGCCATCCCGAATGCCCCGAGCGCCTGGGCGCCATCGCCGACCTGTTGCTGGCGCGCGGCCTGCTCGACTACATGCTGCCCTACGACGCGCCGCTGGCCACCCCGGCCCAGCTGGAGCGGGCGCACACGGCCCTGCATGTGCGCCGCCTGCTGGACGCCGCGCCGGCCGAGGGCTATGTGCAGCTGGACCCGGACACGCGCATGAACCGCCACACCGTCACCGCCGCGCTGCGCGCCGCGGGCGCGGCCGTGCTGGCCACCGACCTGGTGCTGGGCGGCCAGGTGCCGGCCGCCTTCTGCGCCGTGCGCCCGCCCGGCCACCATGCCGAGCATGACGCGGCCATGGGCTTTTGCTTCTTCAACAACGTGGCCGTGGGCATACGCCATGCGCTGGACGTGCACGGCCTCTCGCGCGTCGCGCTGGTGGACTTTGACGTCCACCACGGCAACGGCAGCGAGGACATCCTGGCCGGCGACGAGCGCGTGCTGATGTGCGGCAGCTTCGAGACGGGCCTCTACCCCTTCAACGGCCCCGACGCCCGCTCGCTGAGGGATGCGCCCAACATGGTCAACGTGGGCCTGCCGCCACGCAGCGGCAGCGAGGCCTTCCGCGCCGCCGTCACCCAGCACTGGCTGCCGGCGCTGGACGCCTTCCGGCCCGAGCTGATCTTCATCAGCGCCGGCTTCGACGCCCACCGCGAGGACGACATGGCCAACCTGGGCCTGGTCGACGCCGACTTCGAATGGGTCACCCGCCAGCTGATGGACCTGGCCTGGCGCCATTGCCGCGGCCGTGTCATCTCCTGTCTGGAGGGCGGCTATATGCTCAACCCGCTGGCGCGCAGCGTCGCGGCCCATGTCAAGGTGCTGATCGGGGCCGACTAGAGTTGCACGAATGGACAACCACTTCCTCACGCCCCTGTTCATGCCGCGCTCGGTGGTCGTCTTCGCCGGCCCGCCGGACGAGCCCGAGCGCCAGACCCGCCAGGCCCGCGTGCTGCGCGCAGCGCTGGCCGAGGCGCCGGGCGCCAGCCCGCCGCAGTTCCTGCACGGCGAGACCACCGGCACGCTGGGCGACCTGGCGCGCTCACGGGCCGACCTGGCCATCATCGCGCTGCCGGCCGACGAGATCGCCGGTGCGCTGGAGATGGCCGGCCGCATCGCCTGCCGCTCGGCGCTGATCATCAGCGACGGCATCGAGCCGGGCCAAGCGGCCCAGCTCAAGCGCATCGCGCGCCGCGAGGGCCTGCACCTGCTGGGCCCCAACTGCCTGGGCTTCCAGCGCCCGCACCTGAACCTGAACGCGAGCGCCGCCGGCCCGCTGGCGGCGCAGGGGTCGCTGGCGCTGGTGTCGCAGTCCGGCGCGCTGACCTCGGCCATGCTGGACTGGGCGCGGCAGAACCAGGTCGGCTTCAGCCAGGTCGTGTCGCTGGGCCCCAACGCGGCCGTGGACCTGGCCCAGGTGCTGGACTTCCTGGCCGCCGACGCGCGCACGCAGAGCATCGTCGTCTACCTGGAAGGCATCTCCAGCGCGCGCCGCTTCATGAGCGCGCTGCGCTCGGCGGCCTATGCCAAGCCGGTGGTGGTGCTCAAGGCCGGCCGGCGCAGCGCCGGCAACGAGGCGGCGCTGACGCACAGCCGCGCCATCGTCGGCAGCGACGACGTGTTCGACGCCGCGCTGCGCCGCGCCGGCGCGGTGCGGGTGCGCAGCTTCGTGGAACTGTTCTCGGCCGCCAAATGCCTGGCGGCGCGCTACCGCCCCGTGGGCAAGCGCCTGGCCATCATCACCAACGGCGGCGGCCCCGGCGTGCTGGCGGCCGACTGGGTCGACGAGATCGGCCTGCAGCTGGGCAAGCTGTCGCCCGACGCGACCCGCGCGCTGCAGCCGCGCCTGCCCGAGCTGGCCTCGCTGACCGACCTGATCGACCTGTCGGCCGCGGCCACGCCCGAGCATTTCCGCGCCGCGCTGGAGGCGGCCGCGCAGGACCCGGCCATTGACGGGCTGCTGGCCATCTATGCGCCGCAGATCGGCTCGGACGCCACCGAGACGGCCCGTGCCGTCGTCGCCGCCAAGGCCGCGACGGCCAAGCCGCTGCTGGCCTGCTGGATGGGCGACGCCACCGTGCTGGACGCGCGCCGCGTGCTCAACGACGGCTCCATCGCCAACTTCCGCACCCCCGAGGCCGCCGTGGGTGCCTTCGGCAACATCGCCTCGTTCTACGCCAACCAGCAGCTGCTGCAGCAGACCCCGCCGCCCATGTCCAGCCTGGCCGAGCCGGACGTCGAGGCCGCGCGCCTGCTCATCGAGAGCGTGCTGGCCGAGCGCCGCCGCACGCTGACCGAGATGGAGAGCAAGGCGCTGCTGGCGGCCTTCCACATCCCGGTCACGCCCACCGTGCTGGCGCGCAGCGCCAACGAGGCCATGATGCTGGCGACGCAGATCGGCTTCCCCGTCGCGTTGAAGATCGACTCGCCCGACATCCCGCACAAGAGCGACGTGCAGGGCGTGGCGCTGAACATCCAGAGCGGCTCGGCCGCGCGCGATGCCTACAACGAGATGGTGGCGCGCGTGAAGCGGCTGCAGCCGCAGGCGCGCATCAACGGCGTGACGGTGCAGAAGATGGCGCGGGCGCGCCGCGGCCGGGGCGGCCACGAGGTCTGCGTGGGCCTGGTGACCGACGAGGCCTTCGGCCCCACCATCGTCTTCGGCGCCGGCGGCACCATGATCGAGCTGATCGCCGACCGCGCGATGGAACTGCCGCCGCTGAACCAGTTCCTGGCGCGCCGGCTGGTCGAGCGCGCCCGCGTGTCGGAGACGCTGGCCGAAGGCTGGGGCGGCGGCGCGCCGGCCGACCTGGAGGCGCTGGAGCGCGTGCTGCTGCGCGTGTCCGAGATGGTCTGCGAGTTCCCGCAGCTGCGCGAGATGGACATCAACCCGCTGATCGTCGACGAGAGCGGCGCCGTCGCGGTGGACGCCCGCGTCGTGCTGCAGCCCGGGCCGCAGGCCGGCAGCTCGCGCGCCTTCGACTACCCGCATCTGGCCATCCTGCCCTACCCGGCGCGCTTCGAGCAGGTCTGGCCGCTGGCCGGCGGCGGCGAGGTCACCGTGCGGCCGGTGCGGCCCGACGACGCGCAGATGCTGCAGGAGCTGGTTCGCGGCCTCAAGCCCGAGAGCCGCTACTTCCGCTTCGCCAGCTCGATCAAGGAGCTGCCGCCGGGGCTGCTGGCGCGGCTGACGCTGATCGACTACGACCGCGAGATGGCGCTGGTGGCCGTCTACACGGAGCGCATCGCGCGCGACGACGGCGGCTTCGACGAGCATGAGCGCATCGTTGGCGTGAGCCGCATCATCACCAACCCCGACCAGACCAGCTGCGAGTTCAGCCTGCTGGTGGCCGACGACTTCGGCGGCAAGGGCCTGGGATCGCGGCTGATGGAGGGCATCACCGATGTGGCGCGCGAGAAAGGCCTGTCCGACATCGAGGGCCTGGTGCTGACCAACAACACCGACATGCTCAAGCTGATGCGCGGCCTGGGCTTCACGGCCAAGCCTTTCCCCGAGGACCCGGACTTCCGGCTGGTCACCCGTTCGTTGAACTGAGGCCCCTCGCCCAGTCTCGCCTCGCTGAACGCGGGCGAGTCTGGTCGGTCTTGCAGACCGCGCAGCCGACAGAGCGGCTGCTCTTCGGCAGGCACGACAAGTCCACAGGACTTGCCGTGTCCTGCCTCAGCCCCCACGGGGACGGCGATGCTTGCGGCGTTGAGCCGCTCGCACATCGCCTGACGGGCCGGCTTGGGAACTGGAGTCGGACACCAGCAGTCCCTGCGGACTGCTGGTGCCTACGGAAGGCCAAGGGCCTCTGGCCTATGGCAGGCCCGGCGCTCGGCCCGAAGCATCCGTGAGACGAGGCCGCGCGGAAAGTCAGCCCAGCCGCGCCAGCCGCTCGGTCAGCAGCGCGAAGAACGCGTCGGCGTCCACGTGGCGCAGCACCTGCGCGTTGGCCGGCAGGCCGGTGACGCCCCACCAGTCGATGACGCTCATGCCGCGCGTCAGCTCGCTCTGCGTCTCGATGCGCACATTGCAGACGCGGCTGGAGAACAGCTCGGGCAGCAGCAGGAAGGCGATGACGCAGGGGTCGTGCAGCGGGCCGCCGTCCTGGCCGTATTTCTCCTCGTCGTAGCGCTCGAAGAACTCCATCCAGGCCGCGACGGCTGCGCCCACGCGGTTGCCCAGCCGGCGGATGGTGTCGATGCGCGCGGCGGTGGTCAGCGCCTGGTGCGTGACGTCCAGCGGCGCCATCGTGATCGGCACGCCGCTGGTGAACACCTCGTGCGCGGCCTGCGGGTCCACATAGAGGTTGAACTCGGCCGCCGGCGTCACGTTGCCGCCCTCGAAGAAGCCGCCGCCCATCAGAACTATCCGGCGGATGCGTGCCGCGATGTCCGGCGCCCGGCGCAGCGCCAGCGCGATATTGGTCAGCGGCCCCAGCGGGCACAGCGTCACCGTGCCGGCCTCGCGCTCGCGCAGCGTCTGGATGATGAAGTCCACCGCATGGCGCGGGTCCAGCGCCAGCGTCGGCGCGGGCAGGTCCACGCCGTTCAGGCCGTTGTCGCCATGCACATGCTCGGCGGTGACCAGCGGCACGTCCAGCGGCCGGTCGGCGCCGGCGCAGACGGGCACGTCGCGCCGGCCCGCCAGCTCCATGACCTTGCGCGCGTTCAGCGTCGTCAGCGCCAGCGGCACGTTGCCGGCCACGGTCGTCACGCCCAACAGCTCCAGCTCCGGCGAGGCGGCCGCTAGCAGCAGCGCGATGGCGTCGTCCTGGCCGGGGTCGGTGTCAATGATGATAGGCAGGGGCTTCATGGCGTGTCGGGGGCGATGTCGAGGTCGATGGCGCCGAACAGGCTGGCACCCTCGGCGGTCTTGAGGTCCAGATGCAGGCTGTCGCCGGGCGCGAGGCCCAGGTCCAGCGGCGCCAGCGCGGCGCCGGCCAGCTGGCCCGCGCGCAGCGCCCGCAGCCGGGCCAGGCGGGCCAGCGCCTCGCCGGGGGCGGCGGCCACCTC
>JAACZV010000014.1 GCA_009996515.1 Comamonadaceae bacterium | reverse complement strand
GCGGGTGCAGCCTTCTTGGCCGGAGCGGCCTTCTTCGCGGGCGCAGCCTTCTTGGCCGGAGCGGCGGCCTTCTTCGCGGGTGCAGCCTTCTTGGCCGGAGCGGCCTTCTTCGCGGCGGCCTTCTTCGGTGCGGCCTTGGCCGGGGTCTTTGCAGTTGCCATGGTTTTCTCCTTGATCAAGTGGAAAAGTCACCGCTCCGCACGGACCGGTCCGTGTGGATGCGGCTATTCACCGTCCGAGAGTCGCTCAGGAGGAACGCCTCGGTACGGTGAATGGGATCGCCATGCAGCCCCGCCACCTCGAAGGTGTTGATGCGGGTTTCGCTCGGTGACTGCATTGGCCAGGTCTTGATCTGGTTAAGGCTGGGGTCAATCCCAGCTCAGCGCCCCACCCGACTGGTACTCGATGACGCGGGTCTCGAAGAAGTTGCGTTCCTTCTTCAAGTCGATCATCTCGCTCATCCACGGGAAGGGATTTTCTTCGTTGGGGAACAGCGCCTCGAGGCCGATCTGCACCGCACGGCGGTTGGCGATGAAGCGCAGATAGCCCTTGAACATCGACGCGTTCAGGCCCAGCACGCCGCGCGGCATGGTGTCCTCGGCGTAGCGGTATTCCAGTTCGACGGCCTTCAGGAACAGCGCCTTGATCTCGGCCTTGAACTCGGCCGTCCACAGGTGCGGGTTCTCGAGCTTGAGCTGGTTGATCAGGTCGATGCCGAAGTTGCAGTGCATGGACTCGTCGCGCAGGATGTACTGGTACTGCTCGGCCGCACCGGTCATCTTGTTCTGGCGGCCCATGGCCAGGATCTGCGTGAAGCCGACGTAGAAGAACAGGCCTTCCATCAGGCAGGCGAAGACGATCAGCGACTTCAGCAGCGTCTGGTCGTTCTCGGGCGTGCCGGTCTTGAAGTCGGGGTTCATGATCGCCTCGATGAAGGGGATCAGGAACTCGTCCTTGTCGCGGATCGACTTCACCTCGTTGTAGGCGTTGAAGATCTCGCTCTCGTCCAGGCCCAGCGACTCCACGATGTACTGGTAGGCGTGGGTGTGGATGGCTTCTTCAAAGGCCTGGCGCAGCAGGAACTGGCGGCACTCGGGCGCCGTGATGTGGCGGTAGGTGCCCAGCACGATGTTGTTGGCGGCCAGCGAGTCGGCGGTGACGAAGAAGCCCAGGTTGCGCTTGACGATGCGGCGCTCGTCCTCGGTGAGGCCGTTGGGGTCCTTCCAGAGCGCGATGTCGCGGCTCATGTTCACTTCCTGCGGCATCCAGTGGTTGGCGCAGGTGGCGAGGTACTTCTCCCAGGCCCACTTGTACTTGAACGGCACCAGCTGGTTGACGTCCGTCTGGCCGTTGATGATGCGCTTGTCGGCGGCCTTCACGCGGCGCGCGGTGGTGGCTTCGCCGGACAGCTGGGGAGCAGGCATCGAGACGCTGGCAGCTTCGCGCGACTGCATCGCCGAAGGTGTGGCCGCGAGAGGCTTCGCGGTGGGGTTGTCGGTGGACTTCAGGTCTTCGTCCCAATCCAGCATGGTGTGCTTCCTATCACTTCGAATTATCCGCAGTGCTTGTGCGAATCAACAAGAACTAGCAACGGCTATTTGCGCCATTCGCGCAAACTTTGTTGCGCGTGGGCATCGGAAACCGAGGGCGCAACTTGTCTATACAAGCTGCGCCCTCGCCTCGACTTACTGACAGGCCTCGCAGTCGGGGTTGTCGATCGAGCAGAACTTCATGTCGGTGGCCGGCAGTTCGGGCTCGACGGCGGCAACCGGCGCAGGCTGCACGGCCGCCACCGGCGCGGCGCCGGCGGACACCGCATTGAGCTGGCCCGAACGCGTGACCGTGCTCTTCTCGGCCTGCGTCGCGCTGATGGTGCGCAGGTAGTAGGTCGTCTTCAGGCCACGCTGCCAGGCGAGCTTGTAGGTCTCGTCCAGCTTCTTGCCGGAAGCGCCCGCCATGTAGATGTTCAGGCTCTGCGCCTGGTCTATCCACTTCTGACGGCGCGCGCCGGCCTCGATCAGCCAGGAGGTGTCGACCTCGAAGGCCGTTGCGTACAAGGCCTTGATGTCATCCGGCACGCGGTCGATGCGGCGCAGCGAGCCGTCGAAGTGCTTCAGGTCCATGACCATCACGTCGTCCCACAGGCCCAGCGCCTTCAGGTCGCGCACCAGCGACTCGTTGATGACGGTGAACTCGCCCGACAGGTTGGACTTGACCGACAGGTTGCCGAAGCAGGGCTCGATGGACGCGTCCACGCCGATGATGTTGGAGATGGTGGCCGTCGGCGCGATGGCCACGCAGTTGCTGTTGCGCATGCCGTAGGTGGCGATGCGGGCGCGCAGCGCGTCCCAGTCCATGGACATCGAGCGATCCACGTCGACATAGCCGCCGCGGGCCTCGGCCAGCAGGTCCAGCGAGTCGATGGGCAGGATGCCGCGATCCCACAGCGAGCCCTTGTACGACGAATAGCGGCCGCGCTCCTCGGCCAGTTCGGTCGAGGCCCAATAGGCGTGGTAGCAGACGGCCTCCATCGAACGGTCGGCGAACTCGACGGCGGCGTCGGAGGCGTAGGGCGTGCGCAGCGCGTACAGCGCGTCCTGGAAGCCCATGATCCCGAGGCCCACCGGGCGGTGGCGCAGGTTGGAGTCCCGCGCCTTCTTCACGGCGTAGTAGTTGATGTCGATGACGTTGTCCAGCATGCGCATGGCCGTGCGCACGGTCTGCTTCAGCTTGACCTGGTCGATAGCGCCGTCCTTCAGGTGCTGGGCCAGGTTGACCGAGCCGAGGTTGCAGACGGCGATCTCGTTGTCGTTGGTGTTCAGCGTGATCTCGGTGCACAGATTGGACGAGTGCACGACGCCCACATGCTGCTGCGGCGAGCGCACGTTGCAGGCGTCCTTGAACGTGATCCAGGGATGGCCCGTCTCGAACAGCATGGACAGCATCTTGCGCCACAGGTCCTTGGCCGGCATGCGCTTGAACAGCTTGATCTCGCCGCTGTCCACCTTGGCCTCGTAGGCCACATAGGCCTTCTCGAAGGCCTTGCCGAACAGGTCGTGCAGGTCCGGGCAGGTGGAGGGGCTGAACAGCGTCCAGTCGCCGCCTTCGATGACGCGCTTCATGAACAGGTCGGGAATCCAGTTCGCCGTGTTCATGTCGTGGGTGCGGCGGCGGTCGTCGCCGGTGTTCTTGCGCAGGTCCAGGAACTCTTCGATGTCCAGGTGCCAGGTCTCGAGATACGCGCAGACGGCGCCCTTGCGCTTGCCGCCCTGGTTCACGGCCACGGCCGTGTCGTTGACCACCTTCAGGAAGGGCACGACGCCCTGCGACTTGCCGTTGGTGCCCTTGATGTGCGAGCCCAGCGCGCGCACCGGGGTCCAGTCATTGCCCAGGCCGCCGGCGAACTTGGACAGCAGCGCGTTCTCCTTCAGCGCTTCATAAATGCCGTCCAGGTCGTCGCTGACGGTGGTCAGGTAGCAGGAGGACAGCTGCGAGCGGCGCGTGCCGCTGTTGAACAGCGTGGGCGTGCTGGACATGAAGTCGAAGCTGGACAGCACCTCGTAGAACTCGATCGCGCGGGCCTCGCGGTCGACCTCGTTCAGCGCCAGGCCCATGGCCACGCGCATGAAGAAGGCCTGCGGCATCTCGATGCGCTCGTCGTTGATGTGCAGGAAGTAGCGGTCGTACAGCGTCTGCAGGCCCAGGTAGTCGAACTGCAGGTCGCGGTCGGCCTTCAGCGCGGCGCCCAGGCGGGCCAGGTCGTACTGGGCCAGCTTCTCGTCCAGCAGCTCGGCACGGATGCCGGTCTTGATGTAGCCAGGGAAATACTCGGCATAGCGCGTCTGCATCTCGGCTTGCGTGACCTCGCCGCCGATGATCTCGCGGCGGATGGTGTGCAGCAGCAGGCGGGCGGTGGCGCGGCTGTAGCCGGGGTCTTTCTCGATCAGCGTGCGGGCGGCCAGGATGGCGGCCTTGTAGACCTCATCGATGGCCACGCCGTCGTAGAGGTTGCGCTGGGTCTCGGCCAGCACCGGCTCGGGCCGCACGTCGGCGCCCAGGTTCTCGCAGGCCGAGGCGATCAGCGACTTCAGCGCGCCCAGGTCCAGCGGGCGGCGCTGGCCGGCATCCACCACCATCAGCTGCGGCTCGGCGGCGCGGGCGGCCTCGCCCTGCGCGGCGCGCTCCTGCGCGCGGCGCTCGCGGTACAGCACGTAGGCGCGGGCGACCTCGTGGTGGCCGCTGCGCATCAGGCCCAGTTCCACCTGGTCCTGCACGTCCTCGATGTGGAAGGTGCCGCCGCTGGGGCGCGAGCGCAGCAGCGCGCGCACGACGTTCTGGGTCAGCTGCTCCACCGTCTCGCGCACGCTGGCCGATGCGGCACCGCTGGTGCCGTGCACGGCCAGGAAGGCCTTCATCAGCGCCACGGCGATCTTGCTGGGCTCGAACGAGACCACGGCGCCGTTGCGGCGAATGATCTGGTAGGCGTGGTAGTTCGTCAGCGCGGGGGCGCTGGGGGTTTGCGCGTCGGATCCGAACGCGGCCGGGGATGCCGAGGCGAGCGGAGAGGGCGAGGCGGCGGCCTGGCCCGTGGCGGCTTCATGCAGCATGGGGGATCCTTTATCGAAATTTGACGGACAAAAGCGCGGCGACGGCCCGGGCGTGGGCCGACGCATCGTGCGTTGTTTCTGTGGGGGTGTTGCGTCCCTGCCGCTCCGTTGCCAGGCCGGCATTCCGGCCTGAACCTCGGGTGCAATGCCGCCGTGGCCAGGTCACGGCAAACAGCGAATCCGAGGGGATGGTCATGGGATCGACTGGGTCAGCAGGATATCACGAGAGGACACTATATCTAGTGCTTGACGCCCTGGGTTGCCCACACCCCTAGTGTCAACCCGGGCATGGGACCACGCTCGAAAGGAGCGGTTTCGACAGCTTTGCACCGATCAAATCGGGACCGAATGCCGGCAACCCGCATCAGCACTGGGCTGGCGGCCCAAAGCGGCGCGCGAGGCCGCGCCAATACTGGGCCTGCGGCATTGCCGGGGCGGCGGCGAGGCCTGCCGCGCGGGATTCAAGCAGGGCAAATCCCGAGAAGTTTTTTTCAGCTGTCGCCTGCCGAGATGGCCAGCCGCGCCATGCGGTAGCGGATCTGGCGCAGCGACAGCCCGAGGCTGGCGGCGGCTGCCGTGCGGTTGAAGCGGTGCAACTCCAGCGCGCGCAGCAGGATGCTGCGCTCGACCTCGTCGAGGTAGCGCGCCAGGTCGCTGGGCAGTTCCTCCCGCAGCGCCAGCCCCTCGGCCCCCGGCTCGACGGCCAGCGGCGCCTCCAGCGCGGCGAACTGCGACTCGCTGCGGTCCTCGTCCAGCAGCGTCTCGGGCAGGCCCAGGTCGTCGCTGTCTATCCACTCGCCGCCGGCCAGGGCCAGCGCGCGGTGCAGCAGGTTCTCCAGCTCGCGCACGTTGCCGGGGAAGGCATAGCGCGACAGCGTCTGCAGCGCCGCGGCCGTCAGCCGCGGCGTGGGCGACACGCCGGCGTCCTGGGCGATGCGCGCCAGCACGCGCGCGCTGATGGGCGCCAGGTCCTCCAGGCGCTCGCGCAGCGGCGGCACGCGGATCTGGATCACGTTGAGGCGGTAGAACAAGTCCTGGCGGAAGCGGCCGGCGGCCACCTCGGCCGCCAGATCCTTGTGCGTGGCGCTGAGGATGCGCACGTTCACCGGGCTCTCGGCCGTCGCGCCCACCGGCCGCACCGAGCGCTCCTGGATCACGCGCAGCAGCTTGCTCTGCATGGCCAGCGGCAGGTCGCCGATCTCGTCGAGGAACAGCGTGCCGCCGTCGGCGGCCTGGAAGAAGCCCTCGCGGTCCTCGTTGGCGCCGGTGAACGCGCCCTTGCGGTAGCCGAAGAACTCGGCCTCCAGCAGGTTCTCGGGAATGGCGCCGCAGTTGACGGCGACGAAGCGCTGGCCCGTGCGCGCGCCGTGGTCGTGGATGGCGCGCGCGACCAGCTCCTTGCCGGTGCCCGACTCGCCCTGCACCAGCACCGGCGCCATGCTGCGCCCGACCTTGGCGATCAGCGAGCGCACCGCGCGCATGGCCGGCGATTCGCCCACCAGGCGCAGCGCCGAGGCCGGCGCCGGACCGTCCTCGGCCGCCGGCGCCGCCGCCGCATCCACGCTCACCCGCCCCAGCGCCGAACCGACGACGAGGCGGAACTGGCGCAGGTCCACGGGCTTGGTCAGGTAGTCATAGGCCCCGGCCTTGAGCGCCTCCACGGCGTTCTCGGCCGAGCCGAAGGCCGTGATGACGATGGCTTTCTCGGGCCGGCCCGCCTGCTCCAGCCAGCGCAACAGCGCCAGGCCCGAGCCGTCCGGCAGCCTCATGTCGGTGATGACGGCGCCATAGGAGGCGGCCTGCAGATGGGCCAGCGCCTCGGCCACCGAGCCGGCGCTGTCGATCTCATAGCCTTCACGCAGCAGCGTCAGCTCGTAGAGCGTGCGCAGGTCGGGCTCGTCATCGACGACCAGCAGGCGCGGGAGCGGGGCAGTAGTCATGTGCGCAATCGGACGCAGAACTCGTTGGCGGCCGCTTCGGGAGCGCGGCGGTACTCGATGCGGGCGCCATGGCGCTCGCACAGCTCGCGGCAAATATAGAGGCCCAGGCCCGAGCCGCGGCTGCGCGTCGAGAAGAAGGGCTCGAAGAGATGGCGCTCGATCTCCGGCGGCACCGGCGCACCCGCGCTGGCCACGGCCAGCTCCAGCCCGTCGCCGCAGCGCTGCAGCCCAACGCGGATCGCGCCCGGCACCGGGTCGGCATGGCGGTGCGCGTTGTCCAGCAGGTTGACGAGCACGCGGCGCAGGTGTTCGGCATCGAACAAGCCCTTCAGGCCCGGCGCCTCGATGCGCAGCTGAAAGCGCCCCTGCGCGCCGGTCGTCACGCCGTTGACCTGGGCCCAGTCCGCGCAGGTCTCCTGCAGCAGCGCGCTGACGTCCAGGCTCAGCGTGGCGGGCTGCACGCTGGGCGCCAGCTCGCCGACGTCGTCGACCAGGCGCTTGAGCCGCTGCACGTTGGACGCCACCATGCGCGTCAGCTGCTCGGCGCGCGCGCCGCTGGCGTCCTCGGCCAGCAGCGCATTGGCCTGCGCGATGGCGGCCAGCGGATTGCGGATCTCGTGCGCGATGCCGGCCGACACCCGGCCCATCGCGGCCAGCTTCTCCTGGCGGGTGCGCGCCAGCAGCTCGCGGTTGTCTTCCACGAACAGCACGCACAGCTCCTCGCTGCCCTCGCGCTGGCGCGTGAAGCGCAGCCGCAGGCGCAGGCTGCGGCTGGCGCCGCCGTCCAGCAGCAAGGCCACGTCCAGCTCGGCCCCGCCCGCGCCGCCGGCATAGGCCTGCTCCAGCGCCTGCACCAGCGGCTGCCAGTCGGCGCGGCCGCGCAACTGCCAGCTCAGCTCGCCGCTGGCCGCGCCCAGCAGCGCGCGCGACGCCGGGTTCATGGCCCGCACGCGGCCGCGCCGGTCAACGACCAGCACCCCCTCGTGCATCTCGTCGATGACCAGGCGGTTCAGCAGCTCCTGCTGGCGCGCCAGCGCCAGGCTGCCGCGCGCCGCCTTCTCCTCGCGGGCCAGCCTGGCGCTGAGCTCGCCGGCCAGCAGGCTGACGGCGAACAGCCCGCTGCCCACCAGCCCGGCCTGCGTGGTCTTCAGGCCCACGTCGGCGCCCGACAGCACCGACCAGGCGGCCGCGCCCAGCAGGCCCAGCGTCGCCATCGCGGCCGTCGCCAGCGCCAGCCGGCGCGGGCACAGCACGGCGGCCATCAGCACCGGCATCACGAACAGCACGCCGTAGTTCACGCCGCTGGAATCCAGTGCATGCAGCGCACCGAACAGCAGCAGGTCCACACCGATGGCGCTCCACCAGTGCGGGCTGCTGATGCGGGCCAGGCTGCGCGCCGACGCGCCACGGCGCAGCTGCGGCAGCAGCCACAGCGCCACCGCCGCGGCGGCATAGGAGGCGCTCAAGCCCAGCGTCGTCGCGGCCGGCGACGAGCCCAGCGCCGCGGCGACCAGCTGGGCCGCGATCAAGGCCAGGCCCAGCGCCGCACGCGCGGCGACGAAGGCGCGATGCAGGCGCTCGAAGCTGGCGCTGCTCTCGGCCGGCTCGGCCGGCGCGGCCTCGACGAACCAGCCGCCCTGGCTCAAGCCGGGTCCCGGGCTTCGAAACTGGCCCGGTGCGCAGCGCTGCAGAACACGCCGCCCTTGCCCGGCAGCGCTTCGTCAGCGGGCAGGTGGATGCCGCATTCGGCGCAGCGCAGCATGGCCTGGGGCGCGGCGGGTGGCGGCGGCGGCGTGCGCGATTCGGGCTCGCGCGGCCGGCCGCGGCGGGCGCCCAGCACGAAGACCAGCCCGCCCAGCAGCAGGAGCAGCAGCAGGTACTTCATGCCCCGCCCCCGTTGACGCCGCGCTGCAGGATGACCTCCAGCACGAAGCGCGAACCCGCATAGGACAGCAGCAGCAGCGCTGCGCCAGCGTAGAGCCAGCGCGTGGCGCGCCGGCCGCGCCAGCCGTAGACGCGGCGGCCGACCAGCAGGCCGGTCAGCACCAGCCAGCCCAGCACGGCCAGCAGGTTCTTGTGGTCCCAGTGCCAGGCGGGCGTGAACCACCAGCCCAGCAGGATGGCCAGCGACAACATGCCCACGCCGGCCGCCACGAACTGGAAGGTGAGCCGCTCCAGCTGCAGCAGCGGCAGCCCGCCGGGCGTGGCCTGCTTGTGGCGCAGCCGCGCCTCGGCGCGGTTCATCAGCGCCGCGTGCAGCACGGCCACGCCGAACAGCCCGTAGGACGCCAGGCCCAGCACCCAGTGCAGCGGCGCCCAGGGCGAGGCGGCCAGCGGCCGGCTCTCGCCGGGAAACGTCCAGGCCAGCAGCACCGCGGCCGCGGCCAGCCAGGCCAGCACGCGACGCACGCTGTGCAGCGGCAGGAAGCGGCTCTCGATCAGATAGACCGTCAGCACCAGCCAGATCGTCATGGACAGCGCCGGCGCGAAGCCGAAACGCGCGCCCGGCACCGCCAGGCCATAGCCGCTGATGTCGATGAACAGCGCGGCGAACTGCGCGGTCCAGGCCAGGGCCATGGGCGGCACCGAGCGCAGCGGGCGCCGCACGACCGCGTCGCCCGGCGCGGCGCTGGCGCGCAGCAGCCCCACCCAGACATAGCCCAGCAGCGCCAGCGCGCTGGCCACCGCCAGCGCCGGGCCCGGCCCGGCGGCATGGGCGCCTGCGGCATCGGCGAGAAGGGCGGGCGATAAACTCATGGCTGCAGTGTACTTTTGGCCCCCGCCGTTCTGCGGGACCGGCCCCTCCCCATCCCATGGCATCCAACCTCACCGACCGCCTGAGTCGCCTCGTCAAGACGATGCGCGGCCAGGCCCGCATCACCGAGAGCAATGTGCAGGACATGTTGCGCGAGGTGCGCATGGCCCTGCTGGAGGCCGACGTGGCCCTGCCCGTGGTGCGCGACTTCATCGCCCGCGTCAAGGACAAGGCGCTGGGCCAGGAGGTGGTCGGCTCGCTGAACCCCGGCCAGGTGCTGGTCTCGGTGGTGCACAAGGAGCTCGCCGCCACCATGGGCGAGGGCGTGGCCGACATCAACCTGGCCGCCCAGCCGCCCGCCGTCATCCTGATGGCCGGCCTGCAGGGCGCCGGCAAGACGACGACCACGGCCAAGCTGGCCAAGCACCTGATCGAGAAGCGCAAGAAGAAGGTGCTGACGGTCTCCGCCGACGTCTACCGCCCGGCCGCCATCGAGCAGCTGAAGACGGTCACGCGCCAGGCCGGCGCCGAGTGGTTCGAGTCCACGCCCGAGCAGAAGCCGCGCGACATCGCGCTGGCCGCGCTGGACTATGCCCGCCGCCACTACATCGACGTGCTGCTGGTCGACACGGCCGGCCGCCTGGCCATCGACGAAGCGCTGATGGCCGAGATCAAGGAGCTGCACGGCGTCCTGAACCCGGTGGAGACGCTGTTCGTCGTCGACGCGATGCAGGGCCAGGACGCGGTCAACACGGCCAAGGCCTTCAAGGAGGCCCTGCCGCTGACCGGCGTCATCCTGACCAAGCTGGACGGCGATTCGCGCGGCGGCGCGGCGCTGTCGGTGCGCCAGATCACCGGCGCGCCCATCAAGTTCGCCGGCGTGTCCGAGAAGATCGACGGCCTGGAGGTGTTCGACGCCGAGCGCCATGCCGGCCGCGTGCTGGGCATGGGCGACATCGTGGCCCTGGTGGAGCAGGTCACGGCCAACGTGGACATGGCCTCGGCCCAGGCCATGGCCGAGAAGCTCAAGAGCGGCAGCGGCTTCGACCTGAACGACTTCCTGCAGCAGATCGCGCAGATGAAGAAGATGGGCGGCCTGGGCGGCCTGATGGACAAGCTGCCGCAGAACATGATGGGCAACAAGCAGCCCGGTCAGGCCGACATGGACCGCGCCGAGCGCGACATGAAGCGCATGGAGGGCATCCTGCGCGCGATGACGGCCAAGGAGCGCGCCCAGCCGGCGCTGCTGATGGACGGCAAGAGCAAGGCCAGCCGCAAGCGCCGCATCGCCGCCGGTGCCGGCGTGCAGATCCAGGACGTCAACCGCCTGCTGAACCAGTTCGACCAGATGCAGGGGATGATGAAGAAGATGAAGGGCGGCGGCCTGTTCAAGATGATGAAGAAGCTGGGCGGCATGAAGGGCGGCCTGCCCGGGATGGGCGGCTGACCCGCCGCCCCCCCAACGAGAAAAGGCCCCGCGGGGCCTTTTTCTTCGGGTGCTGTCGGCTTACTTCTTCTCGGCGGCCGCCTTCAGGCCGGGCAGGAAGTCCGCGCCATGGGCGATCTGCGCGGTGGACTGCCGCACCGTCTCGCCCAGCGGCTCGACGCGGCCGCCCAGGCAGCGGCCCAGGAAGCTCTCCGTGATGGCGTTGAAGCCGATGCGGTTGTTGGGCTTTGCGAAGCCATGGCCCTCGTCCGGGTAGAGCACATAGGTGACCGGGATGTTCTTGGCCTGCATGGCCTGCACGATCTGGTCGCTCTCCGCCTGCTTCACGCGCGGGTCGTTGGCGCCCTGGCCGATCAGCAGCGGGCGCACGATCCGGTCGGCCTTGTACAGCGGCGAGGCGGCGCGCAGCACGGCCTTGCCCTCGTCGGTGGTCGGGTCGCCCATGCGGCTGTACATCTGCTTCTTGCCGGCCTCCCAATAGGGCGGGATGGTGCCCAGCAGCGTCTCCAGATTGGACGGGCCGACGATGTCCACCGCGCAGGCGAAGGTGGTGGGCGTGAAGGCCAGGCCGGCCAGCGCCGCGTAGCCGCCGTAGCTGCCGCCCATGATGGCGACCTTGTCGGCGCTGGTGACGCCCTGCTTGACGGCCCAGTTCACGGCGTCGATCAGGTCGTCGTGCATGGCCAGGCCCCATTGCTTGTTGCCGGCGTTCAGGAACTTCTTGCCGAAGCCGGTGGAGGCGCGGAAGTTCACCGACAGCACCGCATAGCCGCGGTTGGCCAGCCATTGGTGGGTGCCGTTGTAGCCGTAGCCGTCGCGCGCCCAGGGGCCGCCGTGCACCAGCAGCACCAGCGGCACGGCCTGTTCGGGCTTGCCGTCGCCGTTCTTGTCGGCGCCCTTGGGCAGCGTCAGATAGCTGGGCAGCGTCAGGCCGTCGCGGGCCTTGATCTCCACCGGGTGCATGGGCACCAGCGGCGCGCCCTGCAGCTCCGGGCGGGCCACGTACAGCGGCGCCAGCTTGCGTGCCTTGCGGTCGTACAGATAGGTGGCCGAGACCTTGGAGACCGGGTCGATGCCGACGATCCACTTGTCGTCGGCGCGGGTGCGGCTGGAGATGAAGACCTCCCCCTGACCCAGCTGCTGCTGCAGCCAGTCAAAATCGGCCTTCAGGCTAGCGTCGACGAAATGCCACTCGGTGGTCAGGTAGTCCACCGCATAGGCCTGCACCTCGCCGGTGACGGTGTTGCGCAGCGTCGCGCCGAGGTCGGCACGGGCGTCCTGGGCGATGAGCTTGCGCTGGCCGGTGGCGGTGTCCTCGGCGAACACGGCCGTGGTGTCGCGGTCGCGCGAGTCCATCCAGTACAGCGTCTTGCCGTCGGCGGTGTAGCCCAGCGGGGCGGTCGCGTTGTCCTCCAGGCTGGTGCTGAGGAAGGCCTTGTCGGCGACCGCGCCGTCCTTGACCTGGTAGTAGTCCACGCCGCCGGCGGCGTTGGGGCGCGCACCCAGGCGCACCTGCAGGTCGTCGTCGACCACGAAGCCGGCGAAGCCGTCGCCCTTCATGACCAGCTTCAGCTCGCCGGTCTTCAGGTTCAGCAGGTGCACGTCGTGCCAGCGCGGGTCACGGTTGTTGATGCCCACCAGCACCTCGTCCAGGCGCTTGCGCGAGCCGCCCATCATGCGCACGCGCACCTTGTCGAAGGGCGTGTAGTCGCGCTGCACGCCGCTCTTCACGTCGACGCCGTAGAGGCGGAAGTTCTCGTCGCCGGCGTTGTCCTTGACGAACAGCAGCTGCTCGCTGTTGCCCGACCAGAAGTGGCCGGGGATGGGGCGGTCCTTGGAGTCGGTCACCGCCTTGGCGGCCTCGGGCTTGGCCGCCGGCGCGACCCAGACGTTCATCACGCCGTTCACCGGCGCCATCCACGACAGCCACTGGCCGTCGGGGCTGAGCTGGGCGCCGGCCTTGACCGGGTTGCCGAACAGCGCGGCGCGCGGGATCAGCGGCGTGTCGCCCACGGTGATGGCGGCCTGGCGCGCGTCGGCGGCCAGCGAGTTCATCGGCAGCGCGGCGGCGAGCGCCAGGGTCAACGGGAGCAGGAACTGGGCAGGAGACATGCAAACCTCGGTCGGATCGGAAAGACCCAGAGCATAGGCAGTCCGGCGGCCCGCCTGACCGCTCAACTGCTGGGTATCTTCCCCAGACTCAGGCCAGCAGCGCCTGCGCGAACTCGCGCGCGCTGAAGGTCTCCAGGTCTTCCAGCTTCTCGCCCACGCCGATGAAGTACACCGGCACCGGCCGCTCGCGCGCGATGGCCGCCAGCACGCCGCCCTTGGCCGTGCCGTCCAGCTTGGTGACGACCAGGCCGGTCAGGCCCAGCGCCTCGTCGAAGGCCTTGACCTGGTTCAGCGCGTTCTGGCCGGTGTTGCCGTCCACCACCAGCAGCACCTCGTGCGGCGCCCCCTCCTGGGCCTTGCCGATGACGCGCTTGATCTTCTTCAGCTCCTCCATCAGGTGGATCTGCGTGGGCAGGCGGCCGGCCGTGTCGGCGATGACGACATCGGCGCCGCGCGCGCGGCCGGCGTTGACCGCATCGAAGGACACGGCCGCCGGGTCGCCGCCCTCCTGGCTGATGATCTCGACCTTGGCGCGGTCGGCCCACACGCCCAGCTGCTCGCGCGCGGCGGCGCGGAAGGTGTCGGCCGCGGCCAGCAGCACGCGCTGGTCGGCCTCGGCGAGATGGCGGGTCAGCTTGCCGATGCTGGTGGTCTTGCCGGCGCCGTTGACGCCCACCACCATCATCACGGTGGGCGTGTGGCGGCCCACTTCCAGGCCCTTCTCCAGCGGCGCCAGCAGCTCGGCCAGCGCATCGACGAGCAGCGCGCGCACGGCCTGCGGGTCGGTGGCGCGGGTCTCCTTGACGCGGCGCTTCAGCTCGTCGAGCAGGAACTGCGTGGCCTTGACGCCCGCATCGGCCATCAGCAGCGCCTCTTCCAGCTCCTCGTAGAGCTGGTCATCGATCTTGGTGCCGCTGAAGACGCTGGCGATGCTGCCGCCGGTCTTGCGCAGGCCGGCGCGCAGCCTCTCCATCCAGCCCTGGCGCGGTGCGGGTGTGGGTGCAGGCGGCGGCACGACGGCGACCGGCGCGGGCGCGGGCACCGGCGCACGCACCATCACCGGAGCGGCCGCTGGCGGGGCCACCGGTGCCGGTCCCGGCGTGGGCACGGGCACCGCTGCAGGCGGCGTCACGACGGCGGCCTGCGGCAGCGCCGGTGCAGGCGCTGGCGCCACCACGGGCGGAGCCGCGGGCGGCGGCGGCGCAGGCGGCGTGCTGGACTTCTTGACGACCCAACCCTCGGGCAGCAGCTCGGGCCCTTCGGCGGGCGCGGGAGCCGGGGCCGACTTCTTGAAGAAACTGAACATGGCCGGCATTTTCGCCGGCTCCGCGCCGACCCGCCGCGCGGTGCCCGAAAACGGTCCGGCGCCCCGTAGCCGCACCGGCCTTTCTCGCACGCGCTTGAGCGATTGGTGCCGACAAACGAGGGGACACTGGCCGAGGATCCACGCACTCTCGGTTTGCCATGCCTGCCACCCTGCCGTCCGCCCTGACCCAGCCTCGCGCCGTCTGGTTCGCCACCCTGCTGCTCTGTGCGTCGGTCCAGGCCCAGGATCTGCCGGGCCAGTTGCCGCCCACCGCCGTCAGCACGCCGGCCCAGGCCGCCGCGCCCGTGGCCAAGAGCGAGCGCACCTATCTGATGTCGGCCTTCATGGCCACGTCGCAGAACCAGCTGAGCCTGTTCACCTCCAGCGACGGCGTGACCTTCACCTCGCTGGGCTCCGAGGTCTACCAGCCGCCCAAGGACCTGCTGCGCGACCCCTCCATCATCCGCGCCGCGGACGGCCTCTACTACATCGTCTACACCACCAACTGGACGGGCTCCACCTTCGGCATCGCCAAATCGGTCGACCTGAAGAACTGGACGCATGTGGCCGACGTGCCGGTGGCGCTGCCGGGCGGCGCTGCCCAGGTCAGCAACGTCTGGGCGCCGGAATGGTTCCGCGACGTGGACGGCAGCCTGAACATCATCGTCAGCCTGTCCAGCTCCGGCACCCAGGGCCCGTTCGGCGCCTTCGTGCTGAAGGCCCTGGATGCCGGCCTCACGAAGTTCTCCGCCCCCCTGCCCATGCAGGGCCTGGAGAACAACTACATCGACACCTTCGTCGTCCACCACGAGGGCCGCTACGTCGCGTTCGCGAAGAACGAGACGAGCAAGTTCATCGAGCTGGCCACCGCGCCGGCGCTGGCGGGCCCCTGGACCTTGCAGAAAACCGGCGACTGGGCCGGCTGGGGTGGCCCGTCGGAAGGCCAGGCGCTGGTGCCCGTGAAGGGCGCCGACGGCAGATCCGGCTGGCGCATCTACTTCGACGACTACATGACGAAGCGCTACTGGTACTCCGACAGCTTCGACGGCTTCCAGACCTGGACGCCCAAGAAGGAGCTGGGCGGCGTGTCGGGCACGGTGCGCCATTTCACCGTCATCGCCGAAGACACGGCGCAGCTGGAGCGCGTGACCGCGCCCAAGAACAAGCCCAAGACCATCGCCTGGGACCGCCACTCGCTGATCATCGACGGCAAGCGCGAGATGATCTTCGGCGGCGAGTTCCATCCCTTCCGCCTGCCCTCGCCCAGCCTGTGGCGCGACGTGCTGCAGAAGATGAAGGCCTCGGGCCTGAATGCGGTGGCCTTCTACTTCAGCTGGGGCTACCACTCGGCAAAGCCGGGCCACTACGACTTCACCGGCATACGCAACGTCGAGCGCGCCATCCAGATGGCCGAGGAGGAAGGCCTGTACGTGATCGCCCGCATGGGGCCTTACGTCAACGCCGAGCTGACGGCCGGCGGCTTCCCCGGCTGGCTGCTGCGCCAGCGCGTCGAGGCCCGCACCGACGCGGCCGAGTACCAGGCCGCCACCGACGAGTGGATGACGCAGATCAATGCCATCCTGGCCCGCCACCAGATCACCAACGGCGGCGGCAACGTCATCGCCTACCAGCTGGAAAACGAGCTGTTCGCGGTGAACCCCAAGAACATCCGCCACATGCAGCACCTGGCGGACAAGGCGCGCGCCGACGGCATCACCGTGCCGCTGTTCCACAACGCCGCGTCGCGCCTGCCCGACTGGACGCCCAGGAACTCCACCGCCCCCTTCGCCAACCCCGGCCCGACGGACCTCTACGCCTTCGACGGCTACCCCGGCGGCATCTGCGACGTGCACGGCGTGCCCGGCACGCCGGCACCGGCGCCGGACTGGGGCATCTATGGCAAGAACTTCCCCAAGGTCGGGTCGCTCGCCTCGCCCAACACGCCGGGCTTCGTCGCCGAGATCGGCGCGGGCTGGTTCGACTACTGGGGCAGCAACGGCACCTACGAATGCACGGCCAAGCGCCAGGGCCCAGGCTACCAGCGCGTGTTCTACGGCAGCAGCCTGATCAACTCGCTGACCATCCACTCCATCTACATGGCCTTCGGCGGCACCAGCTGGGGCTGGCTGGGCGGGCCGGTGGTCTACACCAGCTACGACTACGGTTCGCCCATCAACGAGGCCCGCGTGATGCGCGACAAGGCGCTGGTGCTCAAGCAGATGGGCAGCTTCGTGCAGGCGGCCACACCGGTGCTGGCGGCCATGGACAAGGGCGAGGTGCTGGACCCGGGCCACGACAAGATCCGCCTCTATCACAACGTCAACAAGGCGCTGGGCAGCCATGTGCTGCTGGCGCAGCACAACCACCTGACGGGCACCGCGGCCTTCGGCTTCAAGCTGACGACGCGCGACGGCAGCTACGCCATCCCCCAGGCCGGCCGGCTGACGCTGACCGGCCAGGACGCCAAGATGCTGCTGGCCAGCTACGCGCTGGAGCGCCAGCACCTGGTCTACAGCACCAGCGAGCTGCAGACCCATCTGCAGCAAGGCCCGCGCGACCTGGCGCTGCTGTACGGCCGCGACGGCGACGATGGCGAGACCGTGCTGCGCTATGCCAGCAAACCCAGCGTGAAATTCCTGCGCGGCAGCGCCCAGGTGAACTGGGACGCCCAGCGCGGCGACCTGCGCCTGAACTACGCTCACAAAGGCTTGATCGAGGTGCTGATCAGCGGCGGCGGCCGCGCCCCGCTGCTGCTGCTGCTGGCCGACGAGAAGACCGGCTGGGAGTTCTGGCGCCTGCAGGCCGGCGGGCAGGCCGTGCTGGTGCGCAGCCCGGCGCTGGTGCGCAGCGCCGCGGTCAACGGCAAGACGCTGCAGCTGACCGGCGACACCACCGCGCCCAGCACGCTGCGCGCCTGGGTGCCCGAGGGCGTCAACGCCGTGAGCTTCAACGGCCAGGCCGTCGCCGCGGCTGCGCAGGACCTGAGCCTGGTGGCTCGCACCACGCTGGCCGGCCCCGACGCCGTGCGCCTGCCCGACCTCGCGCAGACCGCCTGGACCCGCCGCTTCGACTCGCTGGAAGCCGACCCGAAATTTGACGACAGCGGCTGGCGCCAGGCCGACGCCGCCGTGTCGGCCGCCAACGTCTACACGGCGCCCGACCGCGGCCAGCCGGTGCTGGCCATGAGCGACTACGGCTTCCATCACGGCGACGTCTGGTACCGCGGCCGCTTCACGACCACCGACAGCAAACCGCTGCAGCTGGAGCTGTTCTTCGGCGGCGGCGGCGCCGGCATGATCCAGGTCTGGGTGGACGGCCGATTCATCGGCCAGCAGGACCACGACACCGGCCGCCCCTTCCCCGAGACCACCGACACCTTCCGGCATCTGCTGAAGGACTTGTCGCCGGGCGAGCATGTCATCGCCGTGGTCGTGCGCAACAACTCGCACAACTGGGACCTGTTCGCCGACGACGTGCACAAGGAGGCCCGCGGCCTGATCGCCGCGTCGCTCAGCCCCAAGGGCGGCCAGCGCTTCGGCACGCCCATCGCCTGGAAGATCCAGGGCAACAAGGGCGGCGAGGACATCGCCGACCTGGTGCGCGGCCCGCTGAACAACGGCGGCCTGCACGGCGAGCGCATGGGCTGGCACCTGCCCGTTGACCCGGCCAAGCCGCAGCCGGGCTGGGCGGCCACCACGCCCGGCGCCGCGCCACCGGCTCCCGGCACCTACTGGCTGCGCACCCAGTTCAAGCTGGACCTGCCGCAAGGCCATGACGTGCAGCTGGGCCTGGCCTTCGGCGACACGACGAAGCCGCGCTCCGAGCGCGAGAACCGCGCGCTGATCTTCGTCAACGGCTGGAACCTGGGCCAGTTCATCGCCCACATCGGCCCGCAGCGCGTCTTCGTGCTGCCGCCGGGCATCCTGAACCCCAACGGCGACAACACGCTGACGCTGGCCGTCACCACCGATGGCGATGCGGCCAATGCGCTGGAAGCCGTGAAGCTGGTGCCGCTGGCCGTGGCCCGCGGCGGCGTGCCGCTGCAAGCCGTGGCCCAGCCGCGCAACCTGCAGCGCTGACCATGCGCCGCAGCTGCCTCGCCATCGCCCTGCTGGCGCTTGCCGGCGCTGCCCTGGCCCAGCGCCAGGAGCAGACGCTGGACAGCGGCTGGCGCTTCAGCAAGAGCGACCCCGGCGCCGCCATGCAGCCGGCCTTCGACGACAGCGGCTGGCAGGCCGTGCGCGTGCCGCACGACTGGAGCCAGCACGAGCCCTTGCGCGCCGAGTACGGCAGCGGCAACGGCTATGCGGCCGGCGGCATCGCCTGGTACCGCCGCAGCCTCGCCGTGGGCGCCGAGCACAAAGGCCGCGTCGCGCGCATCACGTTCGACGGCGTCTACGACCATGCCCAGGTCTGGATCAACGGCCAGTACGTGGGCGGCCGGCCCTATGGCTACAGCAGCTTCCAGTTCGAGCTGACGCCCTACCTCAAGTTCGACGGCAGCCCCAACGTGCTGGCCGTGCGCGTGGACCACTCCCGGCAGATGGACTCGCGCTACTTCACCGGCTCGGGCATCTACCGCGACGCGCGGCTGAGCTTCACCGACGCGCTGCACATCGCGCCCTGGGGCACTTATGTGACGACGCCCAAGGTCGACGCGGCCAGCGCCGACGTGAAGGCCCAGGCCGAGCTGGTCAACGCCGCGGCCGAGGCCCGCCGCTTCACGCTGCGCAGCGAGGTCGTCGCGCCGGACGGCCGCATCGTCGCCACACGCGAAACCCAGGCCCGGCTCGCCGCCGGCGAGCGCCGCGCGCTGTCGCAGTCGCTGTCGGTCGAGCGGCCCCAGCGCTGGTCCATCGCCACACCCGCCCTCTACACCTTGCGCCAGAGCGTGCTGGTGCAGGGCCAGCCGGTGGACCGGACCGACACGCCCTTCGGCATCCGCACGTTCCGCTTCGATGCCGACCGGGGCTTCTTCCTGAACGGCCAGGCCCTGAAGCTCAAGGGCGTGTGTCTGCACCACGACGCCGGCAGCCTGGGCGCGGCCGTGCCGGTGGCGGTGCTGCAGCGCCGGCTGCAGCAGTTGAAGGACATCGGCGTCAACGCCATCCGCACCAGCCACAACCCGCCGGCGCCCGAGCTGCTGGACCTGGCCGACCGCATGGGCTTCCTGGTGCAGGCCGAGGCCTTCGACGAATTCACGCCCACCAAGAACAAGTGGATAGAGGGCTGGAACGTCGGCGTGCCGGGCCGCCAGGGCTATGGCGAGGAGTTCGCGCAGTGGGGCGTGCGCGACGTGGAAGACATGGTGCGGCGCGACCGCAACCATCCCAGCATCATCATGTGGAGCGTGGGCAACGAGGTCGACTACCCCAACGACCCCTTCTCCCACCCCGTGCTGGGCGCCAGGTACCGCCCGGCCGCGCCGCCGGCCAGCGACCTCGTGCGCTGGGGCCGGCCGCTGGTGGACGCGGTGCGCCGCCTGGACCCCACGCGCCCCGTCACCGCGGCGCTGGCCTCGGTGGACATCAGCGACGCGGTGGGCTTTGCCGACCTCTTTGATGTCGCCGGCTACAACTACCAGGAAGCCCGCTACGCGGCCGACCATGCGAAGTTCCCGAAGCGCGTCATCTACGGCAGCGAGAACCGCCACGACTACCGGGCCTGGGCCGTCGTGCGCGACACGCCCTACATCAGCGCGCAGTTCCTGTGGACCGGCTTCGACTACCTGGGCGAGGCCGGCCGCTGGCCGCTGCGCGCCGCGGACTTCGGCCTGTTCGACCTGGCCGGATTCATGAAGCCGCGCGGCGCCTTCCGCGCCAGCCTGTGGAGCGACAAGCCGGTGGTGTACCTGGCCGCCGCCACCGCGTCGGCCACGCAGGTCGCCTCGGCCTCCGGCCAGGGCACGCCGCTGCTGGACCAGCAGAAACGCGCCAAGGTGGCCGAGCACTGGAACTGGCCGGCGGATGAGTCCATGGTCGTGTCCGCCTATGCCAACACGCCCGAGGTGCAGCTGTGGCTGAACGGCAAGCTCATCGGCACGCAGCAGGCCGCCGACGCCGTCGAGGGCATCCTGAGCTGGACCCTGCCCTTCGAGGCCGGCGAGCTCAAGGCCGTAGGCCTGAAGGACGGCCAGCCGGTCGCCGAGTTCAGGCTGCAGACCGCCGGGGCCGCCGCGCGCATCACGCTGGAACGCGTGGCGCCGGCCCAGGACGGCATCGAGCAGATCGCCTTCTTCGTCGTGGACACTCAAGGTCGGCGTGTGCCCGACGCGGCCCAGCGCCTGCGCTTCGAGCTGCAGGGGCCCGTCGAGATCCTCGGCATCGGCAACGGCAACCTCGCCGACGTGGACGACCCGCGCGACGCCGAGCACGCCGCCCATGAGGGCCGCGGCCTGGCCGTGCTGCGCCGCACCGACCCCGCCCCACCCGCGCGCCTGCGCGTCACGGCCCCCGGCCTCGCGCCGGCCGAGCTCAAGCTCTAAGCAGTACAGAGAGAGACAAGACCATGTCCAAGCAGATCCTCAAGCCCGTCGATTCCTCCAAGATCCACCCGCTGCTGGCCCATCACACGGCCCACCTCGGCGCGGACCGCGACGACATCCGCGGCGCCATCGACCGCCTGATCCACAACCTGATCAACATCGAGGACAAGGACGGCAAGTTCCTGCTGCGCCTGGACGACGGCCGCGTGCTGGACACCAAGGGCTGGAACGGCTTCGAATGGACCCATGGCGTGGGCCTGTACGGCGTCTACAAGGTCTGGGAGCTGACCGGCGACCCTAAGGCCTGGGACATCATGACGAGCTGGTTCGAGGCGCGCTTCGCCGAAGGCATGCCCAGCCGCAACATCAACACGGTGGCGCCCTTCCTGACGCTGGCCTATCTGTTCGAGCGGACCGGCGAGCGCCGCTTCCTGCCCTATATCGACCGCTGGGCCGAGTGGGTCTATAACGAGCTGCCGCGCACCGAGGAAGGCGGCTTCCAGCACATCGTCTACAACAGCGTGAACCACCAGCAGCTGTGGGACGACACGCTGATGATGTCGGTGCTGCCGCTGGCCAAGTTCGGCCTGCTGCTGAACCGCCCGCACTACATCGAGGAGGCCAAGCGCCAGTTCCTCGTCCACATCAAATACCTGGCCGACCGCAAGACCGGCCTGTGGTTCCACGGCTGGACCTTCGAGGGCCGCCACAACTTCGCCAACGCCTTGTGGGCGCGCGGCAACTCCTGGGTCACCATCGTCATCCCGGAGTTCATCGAGCTGCTGAACCTGCCCGAGGGCGATGCCTTCCGCCAGTTCCTCATCACGACGCTGGAGGCGCAGGTGCAGGCACTCGCGCAATGCCAGTCGCCGTCCGGCCTGTGGCCCACGCTGCTAGACGACCCGACCTCCTACGACGAGGCCGCCGCCTCGGCCGGCTTCGCCTACGGCATCCTGAAGGCGGTCCGCAAGGGCTATATCTCCAGGGACTACGAGGCCCTGGGCCTGAAGGCCGCGCTGGCCGTGCGCCGCCACATCAACGACGCCGGCGAACTGACGCAGGTGAGCTTCGGCACCCCGGTGTTCAACACGCTGCAGGAATACAAGGACATCCCGCTGACCTCCATGCCCTTCGGGCAGGCGATGGCGCTGCTGGCCATGGGCGAGCTGCTCGTCCGCTTCATCTGAGGTCGACATGCAGCAGAAGAACCTGCATCCCGCGGCGCGCGAGCCGAACTGGATCAACTACTGGGGCTGGGGCTCGGGCGACGTGCTGGGCGCCGGCGCCCAGGCCGTCATCACCGGCTGGCTGTTCTATTTCTTCACCACCTTCTGCGGCCTGTCGGCCGCCGAGGCGGGCATGGTGCTGGGCCTGCCGCGCGTCATCGAGGCCATCACCTGCCCGCTGATCGGCTACATGTCCGACAACCTGCGCCACACCTGGGTGGGTCGCAGGATAGGCCGGCGCAAGATCTTCCTGCTGATCACCATCCCGCTGCTGCCCAGCTTCGCGCTGATCTTCCGCACCGGCCACACCTTCTATTACTACCTGCTCGCGTTCATCTTCTTCGAGCTGCTGTACACGATGTTTCTCATCCCCTGGGAAACGCTGGCGGCCGAGATGACCAAGGACTACAAGGCCAAGGCCAAGTTCGCCGGCGCCCGCATGATCGTGGCGCAGAGCTCGGCCATCCTGGCCTCCTACCTGCCCACGCTGCTGATCAACCAGTTCGGCGGCAAGGACTCGCCCGACACCTTCTTCTGGATGGCGGCCATCTTCGGCGTCAGCTTCTCGGTGGTCGTCACCATCGTCGTGCTGACCAGCTGGGAGCGGCCCTACGGCCCGCGCGAGCAGGCCGTGCTGTCGCAGACCTATGGTGGCTTCAGGCTGCGGGCGGCGCTGCTGATCCCGGTCAACATGTTCCGCGACCTGTTCTCCACGCTGAAGATCCGCGCCTTCCGCCAGCACCTGTCCATCTACCTGGGCGGCTATCTGTCGCAGGACATCTTCAACAGCGCCTTCGCCTTCTTCGTCGCCACGGTGCTGATGGGCGCCACCCTCGTCATCTCGCAGCTGATGACGGTCATGTACGTGGCCCAGCTGATCTCGGTGATGGTGGCGATACAGATCGTCATCCGCACCGGCCCGGTGCTGGCCTACCGGCTGGCGGCCTCGCTGTTCGGCGTCGCGCTGCTGCTGTACCTGGGCTTCTACCTGGCGCGGCCCGAGGGCTTCGCCGAGAGCTTCGCCGCGCTGGGCACCAACCTGTTCGGCGCGCTGAACCCGGCGGGCGAGCACTTCTCGCCCAGCCTGCTGTTCTGGCTGTTCGTGCCCATCGTGCTGGCCGGCCTGGGCCGCGGCACGCTGAACTTCGTGCCCTGGTCGGTCTACAACTACCTGCCCGACGTCGACGAGGCCGTCACCGGCCAGCGCCGCGAGGGCATCTTCGCCGGCGTCATGACGCTGGTGCGCAAGCTGGCCCAGAGCGCCGCCATCATGGCCAGCGGCTGGATCATCGACTGGGGCGGCTACATCAAGAGCAAGCCCGGCGAGGTGGTCGTGCAAAGCCCCGAGGCCGTCCAGACCGTCACCGCGCTGATGGTGGGCGGGCCGCTGCTCATGCTGGTGCTGGGCGCCATCGCGTCCTGGTCCTTCCGCCTGAACGCCAGCACGCATGCGGTGCTGGTGCACGAGGTCGAGCGCCTGCGCAACGGCGCCACCGAGGCCGAGAGCGACGAGAACCGCCGCATCGTCGAAGACCTGACCGGCTGGTCCTACGACCGCCTCTGGGGCCGCGGCAACGGCGCCGCCCCCTCGTCCGATCTGCCCACCGCCCAGGGCCTGCGCACATGACCGACTTCAGCCGCCGCCACTTCTTCAAGACCGCCACGCTGCCGCTCGCGGCCTCGGCCGGCCTGGCTGGCACCACGGCCGCCGCCGCGCCTGCCGCAACGGCGCACAGCGCGGCCGACCCGCAGTCGCTGCGCTGGCTGGATGGCGCCGCCCCCGCGCTGATGCTGGGCACCACGCTGGGCCTGCCCTGGCCGCGCGGCGAGCAGCGCAAGGACCAGGCCTTCCATGCGGTGGACGCCCAAGGCAGGCCGGTGCCGCTGCAGACCTGGCCGCTGGCCTACTGGCCCGACGGCTCGCTGAAGTGGACGGCGCACGCCTTCCCCGCCGGCCTGGACCTCGGCACCGCGCCGAGCGTGCGTACCGGCCAGGGCGCGGCCACCGCCGGCACCAGGGTCAGCGTGCAGGACCTGGCGGACGCCGTCGTCGTCGACACCGGCGTCATCCGCTGCCGGCTGCCGCGCCAGGGCGAACGGCTCATCCAGCACATCGAGCGCGACGGCCGCATCGTGATGGGCGGTTGCACGCTGGTCGCACAGGCCGACGACAAGCCCGACGCCGAAAGCGGCCCCGTCACGCAGACGGCGTTCCAGAGCCGCATGACGAAGCTCAGCGTCGAGCAGAGCGGCCCGGTGCGCGCCACCATCAAGCTCGAGGGCCTGCACCGCAGCGCCGCCGGCCGCGAGTGGCTGCCGTTCACGGTGCGCTTCTACTTCTACGCCGGCGCCGAGTCCGTGCGCGTGATGCACAGCTTCGTGTTCGATGGTGACGACCAGCAGGACTTCCTGCGCGGCATCGGCCTGCGCTTCGACGTGCCGCTGCGCGACGCGCCCTACGACCGCCACGTGCGTTTCGCCGGCGAGGCGGGCGGCCTGTGGGCCGAGGGCGTGCGCAACCTCACCGGCCTGCGCCGCGAGCCCGGTGCCGCCGTGCGCGAGGCCCAGCTGGCCGGCCGCGCGACGCCGCCACTGGAGCAATGGGGGGCGCAGGTGCGCCAGCTGCACCACCGCATCCCGACCTGGGGCGACTACACGCTGAGCCAGCTCAGCGCCGACGGCTTCCAGATCAAGAAGCGCACCAAGGCCGGCCACGGCTGGATTCCGGCCGCCTTCGGCAAGCGCGCTCCGGGCTCGGGCTACATCGGCGGCGCGACCGGCGGCGTGGTGTTCGGCCTGCGCGACTTCTGGCAACGCCACCCGACGCAGCTGGACATCCGCAACGCCCACACCGACGCGGCCCAGGTCACCGTCTGGATGCACGCCCCCGAGGCGCCGGCCATGGACCTGCGCTTCTATCACGACGGTCTGGGCATGGAGACGCACGAGCAGGAGCTCGAGGGCCTGGAGGTCACCTACGAGGACTACGAGAAGGGCTTCGGCACGCCGGTGGGCATTGCGCGCAGCAGCGAGATCACGCTGTGGGCGCTGGCCGCCACGCCCACGCGCGAGCGCCTGGTGCAGATGGCCGCCGCCGTGCAGACGCCGCCGCAGCTGGCCGCCGCGCCGGCCCGCTACCTGAACGCCGGCGTTTTCGGCAAGCTGTGGAGCCTGCCCGACCGCTCCACGCCCACGCGCCAGAAGATCGAGGACCGGCTGGACTTCCTGTTCGCGTTCTATGCGAAGGAGGTGGAGCAGCGCCACTGGTACGGCTTCTGGGACTACGGCGACATCCGCCACACCTACGACGCCGACCGCCACGAATGGCGCTACGACGTGGGCGGCTATGCCTGGGACAACTCGGAGCTGTCGCCCGACCTGTGGCTCTGGTACGCCTATCTGCGATCGGGGCGCGCCGACATCTTCCGCTTCGCCGAGGCCATGGTGCGCCACACCGCCGACGTGGACATCTATCACGCCGGCCGCTTCAAAGGCCTGGGCACGCGGCACAACGTGCAGCACTGGGGCTGCAGCGCCAAGCAGGCGCGCATCTCCACGTCGGCCAACCGGCGCTTCTACTACTACCTGACCGCCGACGAACGCATAGGCGACGTCATGCGCGAGGTGCTGGACGTCGACCAGAAGCTCGACGAGGTGGACCCGGTGCGCAAGATCGCCGGCCGCGTGGACAAAGGCCCCTGGCCCGCCCGCATCGGCTTCGGCACCGACTGGGGCTCGCTGGTCGCCAACTTCATGACCGAGTGGGAGCGCACCGGCGACGTGCGCTGGCGCAACAAGCTGCTGCGCGGCATGCAGGGCATCGCGGCCATGCCGCACGGCTTCTTCACCGGCAGCGGCGGCTACGAGCCCACCGGGCCCAACGAGGGCGCGCTGCACAACGTCAGCGGCGACAAGATCAGCGCCAGCCATCTGAGCGCCGTGTTCGGCGGCATGGAGATGATGACGGAGCTGGTGGAGCTGATCGACGTGCCGGCGTTCAAGCAGGCCTGGCTGCAGTACTGCGAGCTCTACAACGCGCCGCGCGAGCAGCAGGTCAAGGCGCTGGGCGCGCCGCATGGCGGCAGCCCCGTGCTGACGGTGGGCCATTCGCGCCTCACGGCCTACGCCGCGGCGCAGCGTCAGGACGCCGCGCTGGCCCAGAGGGCCTGGAAGGAGTTCCTCGGCGACCGGCGCTTCGGCGCCCAGCCGCTGAAGACCACGCGCATCGCCGGTCCGCAGGTTCTGAACCCGGTGGAGGAAGCCGCCTGGATCAGCACCAACGACGCCGCGCAATGGGGCCTGGCCGCCATCCAGAACCTGGCCCTGGTGGGCGAACACCTGAAGGACTGACATGAAGCATCTGCTGCTCGTCGCCGGCCTGCTGGCCGCCCCTGCCTGGGCGGACGCCACGCTGCGTTTCGCCTTCGACGGCCAGCCCGCGGCCGGCGAGGTGGCGGTGTCGGCCGACACCGTCTACAGCCGCGAGCGCGGCCATGGCTTCGAGGCCGATGCGCCGCGCAACGCGGCCGGCCAGCCGGTCTTCTTCTCGGTGGACCTGCCCGAGGGCAACTACCGCGTGACCGCCACGCTGGGCGGCCGGGACGCCAGCGACACGACGATCAAGGCCGAGCTGCGGCGGCTGATGCTGGACGGCGTCCAGCTGCCCGCCGGCCGGACCGAGACGCGCAGCTTCATCGTCAACCTGCGCACCGCCCAGATCGCCGCCGCGCCGGGCGTGGACGCCGGGCGGGTGCAGCTGAAGGAGCGCGAGATCGTCAGCGAGGCCTGGGCCTGGGACCGCCGCCTGACGCTGGAGATCAACGGCGCCCGGCCGGCGCTGACCCATCTGACGATAGAACCGGTCCGGGTTCCCACGGTCTATCTGCTGGGCGACTCCACGGTGGCCGACCAGTCCGGCGAACCCTATGCCAGCTGGGGCCAGATGCTGCCCGCGCTGTTCCAGTCCTCTGTCGCCGTGTCCAACCAGGCCGAGTCGGGCGAGACCTTCCGCGACTCGCTGGCGCGCCGGCGCCTCGACAAGATCCTGTCCACGCTGCAGCCCGGCGACACGGTGCTGCTGCAGTTCGGCCACAACGACCAGAAGCAGCAGAAGGACGGCAGCGGCAACGCCGAAAGCTACAAGGCCGAGCTGCGCATCCATGCCGAGCGCATCCTGGCGCGCGGCGGCGTGCCGGTGGTGCTGTCGTCCATGGAGCGGCGCAACTTCGATGCCCAGGGCCGCCTCAGGCCCAGTCTGCTGGAGTACGCCGACGCGGCGCGGGCCGTGGCCGCCGACATGAAGCTGGCCTTCATCGACCTCAACGGCATGAGCCAGCAGCTCTATGCCGCGCTGGGCCCCGAGCGCTCGCAGGCCATGCATCCGCTCAACAACGGCAAGCTGGACAACACCCACCACAACAACTACGGCGCCATGCAGCTGGCGCGTTTGGTGGCGCTGGGCCTCAGGGAAGCCCGCGTGCCGGTGGCCGCGGCGCTGCGCGATGATCTCGGCCCCTTGGACCCCGCCAGGCCGCAGGCACCGGAGCAGTTCCGGGTGGCCGCGAGCCCGGGCTACACCCAGCAGCGCCCCTTGGGCGACTGAAGCAAGAGCCGCATGAAACCCACTCTTCTCGCCCTCGCGCTGGCCTGCGCCGCGCTGACCCATGCCCCCGTCACGACGGCCGCACCGCCCAAGGTCGCCAAGGCCGCCGAGGCCGTCACGGCGCAAGGCTTCTCGCCCGAGCGGCTCCAGCGCCTGGACGCGGCCATCGACGAGCAAATCGCCGCGAAGCAGCTGGCCGGCGGCGTCATGGTGGTCATGCGCGACGGCAAGCCGGTCGTCTTCAAGGCCTACGGCCAGCAGGACGTCGAGAACGCGAAGCCCATGCGCACGGACACCATCTTCCGCATCGCGTCCATGAGCAAGGCGCTGACCACCGTGGCGGCCATGATGCTGTACGAGGAAGGCCGCTTCCTGCTGAAGGATCCGGTGGCGCGCTACCTGCCCGCCTTCGCCAACCTGCAGGTGGCGCTGCCCGGCGGCGGCACCGAGAAGCCGCGCCGGCCGCTGACCATCCACGACCTGCTGACCCACACCGCCGGCATGAGCTACGGCCCCGGCCCGGCCAAGGCCGCCTATGACGCGGCCGGCATGAAGGACTGGTATCTGGTCGGCAACGACGAGACGCTGGCGCAGTGGACCGAGCGCTTCGCCGCGCTGCCGCTGCAGGGCCAGCCGGGCGAGCAGTTCATCTACGGCTACGCGACCGACGTGCTGGGCCGGCTGGTGGAGGTGGTGTCCGGCCAGTCGCTGGACCGGTTCATCAAGACGCGCATCACCGACCCGCTGCGCATGCCCGACACCGGCTTCGTCGTGCCGCCCGAGAAGGTGGCGCGGCTGGCCAATGTCTACGGCCTGGAAGGCGGCCAGCTCAAGCTGATGGAGACGCCGGCCCGCAGCGACTTCGTCAACGGCCCGCACAAGCTGATGTCCGGCGGCGCCGGCATGGTGAGCACCGCCGGCGACTACGCCCGCTTCCTGCAGATGCTGCTGAACCAGGGCGAGCTGGACGGCGTGCGCATCCTCGCGCCCCACACCGTGGCGCTGATGACGGCCGACCACCTCGCGGAGAAGTCGCGCGGCGACGCCGACGGCTTCGGCCTGGGCTTCTGGGTCAACGTGCGGCGCGGCGGCTTCAAGGAGCTGGGCAGCGAGGGCGCCTTCGGCTGGGGCAGCGCCTATTTCCCGCAGTACACGGTGGACCCCAAGGAGCGCCTCATCGTCCTGCTGATGACGCAGCTGCGGCCCGCGGGCAATTCCACGCTGGCGCTGCGCGTGCGCACGCTGACCTACCAGGCCCTGGTCCACTAAGGCCCCCACGGGCTGCGCCGGGAGGCGCGGCCCCTGCTCGCCGCGCTGGCTGCCATCGCCTTTTCCGGCGATGGATCGCCGCATCGATTCCCTGCCGTTATCGCAGCGGCCGGCGATCGCTCACGCGCTTGAGCGCATGCGAAACGCTCACGCGCTTGACCACACGCCGCCAAGCCCCCTGCCTAGAGTCCGCTCGCGGTCGCGGCCCATGCCGAGAACCGTGAACAACGACACGAATCAGGAGACTTCATGCACAAGACAAGCACGCGCCGGCCCCTGGCGCGCTGGCTGGCCGCGGGCCTGCTCGCCGCCGCGGCACCGGCCGCTTTTGCCGCCTTCAGCATCACCACCGTCCACGACAACGGCAACGCGGCGCGGCCGCAATACGTCATCGACACCGACGCCGGCCTGGTGTTCAAGGTGCGCGCCTGGGACAACGGCTCCAGCACCACGTCGTCGGGCGACCTCTCCAGCATCCTCTACAAGGGTGTGGAATACGCCGACCCGTCGCGCGGCACGCAGCTGAACTCGGGCGCCGACTGGCTCTACACCGGCGTCAGCGCCGTGGGCGTGAGGGCCGAGCTGATCAATGCCAACGGCGCGGTCGTGCCGGCCTCCACCGTGAACAACGGCGTCGTCACCGGCGATGCCTATATCCGCGTCACGCTGACCGTGAACAGCACCAAGGGCGGCACGCTGACGCATTACTACGTCGTCAGGAAGGGCGAGTCCAACATCCACATGGGCACGCATTTCACCGAGCAGCCCGACGTGCACGGCCTGGTGCGCTTCATCGCGCGCATCCCCATCGCCAAGCTGCCCAACGGCGGCCCGGCCCATGCGGCCGGCGGCCTGGTCAGCTACGGCGGCCAGAGCTACTGGGCCGAGGACTTGCGCGGCACCAGCGGCGCCATCGAGGCCAGCGACGTGTTCGGCTTCCCCGCCACCGACCCGCGCTACGGCCAGTCGCGCTCCAAGCACTACGCCAACCGCCGCCTGAAGGACTGGGAGTTCGTCGGCGGCAGCGGCCCCGGCGTGGGCATCTGGTTCTGGCGCGACAACAACGAGGGCGGTTCCGGCGGCCCCTTCTACCGCAGCCTGCTGCAGCAGATCACCGACACGACCAACGAGCTGACCTACATCGTCAACTACGGCGAGGCGCAGACGGAGCCCTTCCGCATGGGCGTGCTCAACACCTACACGATGATCTTCAACGACGGCGCGGCGCCCACCGCGCGACCCGACACCAGCTGGTACGGCCAGGTCGGCATGCTGGGCTATGTGCCGCCCGTGGGCCGGGGCGCGGTCAGCGGCGCGGGCCTGACGGGCCGCATCGCCGGCCTGCCCTACACCGTGGGCTTCGCCAATGCGCAGGCCCAGTACTGGGCCGACGCCGACCCCGTGGACGGCCACTTCACGGCCACCGGCATGCTGCCGGGCGTCTACACCATGACCGTCTACAAGGGCGAGCTGGCCGTGCAGACGGGCACGGTGACGGTCACCGCCAACGCGACCTATGCGCTCAACCCCATCGCCATCACGGCCGACCCCGAGGCCACGCCGGCGCTGTGGCGCATCGGCCACTGGGACGGCACGCCGCAGGAGTTCATCAACGGCGACAAGCTGACCTTCATGCACCCCAGCGACGTGCGCATGGCGTCGTGGAACGTCGGCCCCTACACCGTCGGCACGTCCGGCAATGCCGACTGGCCGGCCTACCAGTGGAAGGACGTCAACAACGGCCTGCAGGTGCGCTTCACGCTCAAGCGCGGCCAGAACGCGGCGCCGCTGCGGCTGCGCATCGGCACGACGGCCGACTACAACAGCGCCCGCCCGCAGGTCACGGTCAACAGCTGGACCTCGGCCATCCCGGCCGCGCCGCCCAAGGTGTCGCGCAACCTCACGGTGGGCACCTACCGCGGCTTCAACCGCGTCTACAGCTTCGACATCCCGGCCGCCCAGCTGGTGGTCGGCACCAATGTGCTGACCATCAACACCGTCAGCGGCACCGCAGGCGCCGGCTTCCTCAGCCCGGCCCTGTCCTTCGACGCCATCGACCTCGTCGCGGTGCCCTGACGCCCCTCGCCCAGCCCGCCTCGCTGAACGCGGGCGGGTCTGGTCGGTCCCCCGAGGGGACGGCGATGCATGCGGCGTCGAGCCGCATGCACATCGCCAGCGCGGGCCGGCTTGGGGCGGCCCGGCGCTCGGCCCGGAATACAACTGAGACCACCACCATGATGAAAAGCCTTCTTCCTTCGCTAGTTGCCATCCTGCTGACCGCACCGGCCACCGCCGCCGTCGTGCAGACCACCGGCGCCGGCAGCGCCACGCCCGGCACCAGCCACCTGACCCATTCGGCCGACTTCGAGGCCAACACCGGCCTCGCCAACCCCTGGTCCGAAGGCGGCCTGCTGTTCGGCCACACGGGCCTGGCCAACGACAACGGCGGCTGCGGCTATGCCGGCGAGTTCTGCGTGGACCTGGACGCCGGCGAGGCCTACAGCCAGTCCTTCAGCGGCAACTACTTCGCCACCACGGGCATGAACGCCTACCTGTCCATCCGCAGCACCGGCGCCCAGCTCAACGGCATCGAGTTCGCCGTCGACTCCGGCTACGCCAGCATCTTCGTGATGTGGCAGACCTGGCTGGACGGCGTGCTCACCGGCAGCGGGCGCACCTCACTGGGCAGCGCCGGCGTGGGCGCCGTGCTGGGGCTGAGCGACGTGGCCGGCTTCGACGAGGTGCGCGTCTACGCCTTCAACAGCGCCAACGCCACCAGCGGCTACAGCGCGCCGGCCATCGACAGCGTGCGCGCCTTCACGGTGCCGGAGCCGGGCTCGCTGGCGCTGGCCTCGCTGGCGGGGCTGGGCGTCGCGGGCCTGCGCCGGCGCCGCCGCGGCTGAGGCCGCCACGCTGAAACGAAACAGCCGGCACGAGCCGGCTGTTTTTCATCGCGATTGCAGGGCGGCTCGCCAGCCCTCGCGGTAGGCCCGCCAGCCCGCCGGGCTCCAGGCCCGCACCGGCGCGGCACCGGCCTCGGGCTCGCGCCCCCAGGCATCCAGCAGCCAGGCGCCGCAGGTGGTGCCGCTGCTGTCGTCGGACACCGTCACGTCGCGCCCCGGCGCCAGCGCAGCCAGCAGCGGGCCGAACCAGGGGTTGGCCGTGAACGCGCCCTCGACGACGACGCGGCCCGCGGCGCCCAGCGCATCCAGGCAGTGGTCGGTCATCAGCGCGACGTACAGCGTCGCCAGCGCCGCCCGCTCGGCATCCGTTTCCGGCATGGCGCCCGTCACGCGGCCGACGCGGCCGGCGAAGGGGCCGCCCGCCTCGGCGAAGCAGGGCAGCGCCATCGTGCCGCGCGCGATCAGCCGCTCGACGTCCTCGGCCGCGAACGCGGCCGGCTGCTCGCCGGCGATGGCGCCGAACTCGCGGCCGCCCATGAAGCGCATGCAGGGCACGGCCTCGCCGAAGACATTGCAGTTGGCCAGCATGTCCTGGGCCTCGACCAGCGGCTTGGTCGCCGAGCCCAGCGCTGCCGCGATGACCCAGGTACCGGTGGACAGCACCGTGCAGGGGCCGCTCTGTTGCAGCGTCAGCAGATGGCGCAGCAGCGAGGCATTGCTGTCGTGGATGCCGCAGACGATCTCGCAATCGGCCGGCAGCCCGGTGTCGGCGGCCAGCTCGGGCCGCAGCCGGCCCAGCCGCGCCCAGGCCTCGCGGCGCTCCGGGAACAGCGGCTCCCAGCCGTGGCGTTCGACCAGGCTGGACCAGCGGCCCGCGTCCGGCCGCCACAGGTCGGTGTGGCAGCCCAGCGACGTGACCTCGCTGGCCGCGACGCCGCTGAAGCGCCAGGCCCAGTACTGCGGGTACATCAGCACATGCCGGGCGCGCGCGAACTCGGCGGGGAAGCGCGCCTGCAGCCAGTCGAGCTGGCGGCCCAGGTTCAGGCCGGCCGGCAGCAGCGGCGAGCCGCTCTCGCCGAAGGCCGGCCGCAGCGACTCATAACGGGCCGCATCGGCGGCATCGCCCGGCACATGCTCGTAGTCCAGCACCGGCAGCACCAGGCCGGCCTCGTCGATCAGCGCCGCCGTCGCGCCATGCGTGACCGGCACGATGGCGCGGATCTGCGCCAGCGCCGAAAGCTCGCGCAGCTGGTCCAGCATCCAGGCCCACAGCCGCTCCGTGTCATGGTGCGGATAGGGCCCGACGCGCCGCACCGTGTTGGGCGTGCGCGCCTCCGCCAGCGTCTTGCCGGCGGTGTCGATCAACGTGAGCTTGGCGTTGGTCTTGCCGATGTCGAGGACGACGCTGCCGGGCATCCGGTCGCTGGGGGCTGCGGTCAAGAGTTCAGCCCCACATGGCGCGCATAGGCGCCGCTCTCCAGCACACCCGCGTAGTCGTGCGAGCCCAGGCCCGCGTCCAGGGCCCGCGGCGGCGGCGCCTCGGGCTCCACGGTGATGACGCGCACGCCGTAATGCTCCAGCAGCTGCACCGCGCTGTCGGACGCGCCGGTGTCGGTGATGACGGTGGACACACGGTTCAGCCCGCACAGCACCAGACCGGCCTTGCGCTGGAACTTGGAGCTGTCCACCAGCACGACCAGTTCCTCGGCCTGGCCGATGAGGCGCTTCTCGGCCTGGATCAGCAGCGGGTCGGCCTCCATCAGGCCCAGGATGGACAGGCCGTAGACGCCCATGAACATCTTGGCCGCGTAGTGGTGCTGGGCCACGTCGTTCTCGAACGGGCTGAGGATGACGTTCTGCTCGCGGTAGACGCGGCCGCCGGGCAGGATGATTTCGTTGTCGCTGGTGACGAGCAGACGCTCGGCCATCAGGAAGGAATTGGTGAGAATCTTCAGCTGCTTCTCGACGAGAAACTCCGCCATCATGAACGTGGTGGTGCCGCCGTTGATGATGATGGTTTCGCCGTCGTTGCACATCGACGTCGCATAACGGGCGATGGCACGTTTGGCCGCAGTATTCTGCTGGGCGTTGTTTTTGAATGTCTCGCTGGACAGCGTATAAGACTTCTTCTTCTGCTCCAGCCTTTGGGCACCGCCCCGGGTGCGCGTGAGCTGGTTTTTCGCGGCCAGCCAGGAAATATCCCGGCGCACCGTCGCGGCAGAGGCCGACAACCACTCCATCAATTGCTGGACGCTGACATGCTCGCGCTCATCCAGCAGTTTGAGCAGACGCTTGTGACGCTTGTGATTGATCATGCGGATCACCTTATCGGGCACCGCGGAGAACCGGCGGTGGCCGTTGTCTCGTATTTATCGGACCCAGCCTCTGCAGGGCGGGCATCGCTTGGCGGCCCGGCTCGGGCCGGGTCCAGGCTGGCGGCTGGCGGGCGTAGGCGCCGGTCGCAGTAGGCGCTTTCACTCAGAACCGCTCAAAGGCTGGGTGAAACGCTGTTCCAAGTGCAGATTACGTCAGGCTTCTGACAGTGTCAATCAAAGACCGCTCACGGCCGTGAGCGTTTCGTGAGCAGGCGCGCCGCGGCGCGCGCTTTCGCTCATCCTTTTGATTTACTGCGCAGCCCATGCGCGCGCCGCCGGGTTTCGCCTCACACTGCGGCCCGCTAACCCGCCGGAAGCGGGCCCCGAGACCGCAGGCCGCGGCCCTGGGATCAAGACGGACCGAATACAGGCAAGCTGATGACTGCAATTTCCCAAAACCCCGCGAATACACCGATCGTCTCCAAGTGGGACGACGACGTGGCGGCCAAGCTGAGCGAACCCGAACTGCTGCTCTATCGCTCCAATCTGCTGGGCTCGGATCTGCGCGTGACGAATTTCGGCGGCGGCAATACCTCGGCCAAGGTGCAGATGCGCGACCATCTGAGCGGCGAGGACGTGGCGGTGCTGTGGGTCAAGGGCTCGGGCGGCGACCTGGGCTCCATCAAGCTGGATGGTTTCTCCACGCTTTATATGGACAAGCTGCAGGCGCTGAAGAAGCGTTATCGCGGCCTGGAGCATGAAGATGAGATGGTGGACTATCTGCCGCACTGCACCTTCAATTTGAATCCGCGCGCGGCGAGTATCGACACGCCGTTGCACGCCTATATCCCGAAGGCGCATGTGGACCACATGCACCCGGACGCCATCATCGCCATCGCCGCCTGCGCCGACAGCAAGCGCCTGACCGAAGTGATCTTCGGCGGCCAGCTCGGCTGGCTGCCCTGGCAGCGCCCCGGCTACGACCTGGGCCTGAAGCTGGAAGCGCTGGCCACGTCGCAACCCCAGCTCAAGGGCATCATCCTGGAAGGCCACGGCCTGTTCACCTGGGGCGACACGGCCAAGAGCTGCTACGAGATCACGCTGGAGATGATCCGCCTGGCCGAGCAGTGGCTGGCCGAGAACATCAAGCAGCCGGTGTTCGGCGGCGTCAAGACCCTCACGCTGCCCGCCGAAGAACGCGCGGCGCTGGCCGCCAAGCTGATGCCCGCGCTGCGCGGCCGCATCAGCGCCGGCGAGCGCAAGCTGGGCGACTTCAACGACAGCGCCGCGGTGCTGGAGTTCGTGGCCAGCCACGATTTGCCCAAGCTGGCCGCGCTGGGCACCTCCTGCCCCGACCACTTCCTGCGCACCAAGATCCGCCCGCTGGTGCTGGACTTCGACCCGGCCAAGCCCGACGTCGACGCGCTGCTGGCCGGCCTGGACCAGGCGCTGGAGGCCTACCGCGCCGACTACACGGCCTATTACGAGCGCTGCAAGCGCGCCAACAGCCCGGCCATCCGTGACGCCAACCCCGTCATCTACCTGATCCCCGGCGTCGGCATGCTGTCCTTCGCCAAGGACAAGGCCACCGCCCGCATCGCCGGCGAGTTCTACATCAACGCCATCAACGTGATGCGCGGCGCCAACGGCGTGGACAAATACGTGGGCCTGCCCGAGCAGGAGGCCTTCGACATCGAGTACTGGCTGCTCGAGGAAGCCAAGCTGCAGCGCATGCCCAAGCCCAAGAGCCTGGCCGGCCGCGTGGCCCTGGTCACCGGCGGTGCCGGTGGCATCGGCCAGGCCGTGGCCCGCCAGCTGCTGCAGGAAGGTGCCTGCGTGATGCTGACCGACATCGACGCCGCAGCGCTCGAAGAAGCCAAGGCCAACCTGCTGAAGGTGGCCGGCAAGGACAACATCGCCACGGTGCAGGGCAACATCACGTCCGAGTCGGAAGTGGAAGCCGTGCTGTCGGCCACCGCACTGCGCTTCGGCGGCCTGGACATCCTCGTCTCCAACGCCGGCATCGCCTCCGCCGCGGCGCTGGAGGACACGACGCTGGAGATCTGGCAGCGCAACCAGGACATCCTGGTGACGGGCTATTTCCTGGTGGGCCGTGGCGCCTTCCGCCTGATGAAGCAGCAGAAGATCGGCGGCAGCATGGTTTTCGTGGCCAGCAAGAACGGCCTGGTCGCGTCGGCCGGCGCGTCGGCCTACTGCACGGCCAAGGCGGCCGAGATCCACCTGGCCCGCTGCATCGCGCTGGAAGGCGCGGCCGTCGGCGTGCGCGTCAACGTCGTCAACCCGGACGCCGTCATCCGCGGCTCGCGCATCTGGGACGGCAAGTGGAAGGAAGAGCGTGCCGCGTCGAACAAGATCGACAGCGACAACATCGAAGAGTTCTACCGCCAGCGCAGCATGCTCAAGCTCAGCGTGCTGCCCGAGGACATCGCCGAGGCCGTGTACTTCCTGGCCAGCGACAAGTCCGGCAAGAGCACGGGCAACGTGCTGAACGTGGACGCCGGCAACGCCGCCGCGTTCACGCGTTGAAATGGAGCCCCCTCGAGGGGACGGCGATGCTTGCGGCGTTGAGCCGCAAGCACATCGCCAGCGCGGGCCGGCTTGGGGCGGCCCGGCGCTCGGCCCGGAACTACTGAATCGGAGACACACATGAAGACCATCATCGACGCAGGCCAGGTCGAGCAGCACAACGCCAAGCTCAAGGCCGAGCTGCAGGCCGACTACGACGCGCTGGGCGGCATGCTGTCGCGCCGCGGCGTGGACATCGAAGCCCTGACCGCCAAGGCCCAGACCTTTGGCGTGGCCGTGCCCTCCTGGGGCGCCGGCACCGGTGGCACGCGCTTCGCGCGCTTCCCCGGCAAGGGCGAGCCGCGTGACGTGACCGAGAAGCTGGAAGACTGCGCCGTCATCAACCAGCTCACGCGCGCCACCCCGGCCGTGTCGCTGCACTTCCCCTGGGACAAGCCGAGCGACTCGCTGGCGCTGCGCGAGCAGGCCGACTCGCTGGGCCTGGGCTTCGACGCCGTCAACTCCAACACCTTCCAGGACCAGGCCGGCCAGGCCCACACCTACAAGTTCGGCAGCCTGACCTCGACGGACAAGGCGGCCCGCGAGCAGGCCGTTGCACACAACATCGACTGCATAGCACTGGGCAAGACGCTGGGCTCCAAGGGCCTGACGGTGTGGGTGGGCGACGGCGCCAACTTCCCCGGCCAGAGCAATCTGCGCGGTGCGCTGGAGCGCTACATCGACAGCGCCAAGGGCATCTACGCCGCCCTGCCCGACGACTGGCTGATGTACATCGAGCACAAGCTGTTCGAGCCGGCGTTCTACTGCAGCGTCATCGCGGACTGGGGCACCAGCTTCGCCGTCGCGCAGACGCTGGGCGACAAGGCCAAGTGCCTGGTGGACCTGGGCCACCACGCGCCCAACACCAACATCGAGATGATCGTGGCGCGCCTGGCGCAGTTCGGCAAGCTGGGCGGCTTCCACTTCAACGACAGCAAGTACGGCGACGACGACCTGGACTCGGGCTCCATCGACCCCTTCCAGCTCTTCCTGGTCTTCAACGAGCTGGCCGATGCGCAGGCCCGTGACGGCGCGGCCTTCCAGCCCGCCTACATGCTGGACCAGTCGCACAACGTGACCGACCCCATCGAGAGCCTGATGAGCAGCGCCGTCGAGGTGCAGCGCGCCTTCGTGCAGGCCGCGCTGGTGGACCGCGCCGCACTCGCCGGCTTCCAGGAAGCCAACGACGCGCTGCAGGCCGCGCAGACGCTGAAGAAGGCCTTCCGCACCGACGTCAGCCCCATCCTCGCGATGGCCCGCCTGCGCTCGGGCGGCGCGATCGACCCGGTCGCCGCCTACCGCGCCAGCGGCTATCGCGATCAGGTGGCGGTGAAGCGCCCGCCCAAGGCCGGCGCCTCCGGCTCCGGCATCGTCTGATGACGCGGGCTTGCGTGCAAGCGCAGGCCTTCGGCGCCCGTGGTGACGGGTGCTCGCTCGACACCCGCGCCCTGCAGGCCGCCATCGACGCGGCGGCTCTGGCAGGCGCGGAGTTGCGCCTGGGCCCCGGCGTCTATCTGACAGGCGCCCTCTTCCTGAAGAGCGGCATGACGCTGCGGCTGGACCGCGGCGCCACGCTGCTGGGCTCGCGCGACCTGGCCCACTACCCGCTGCTGCCCACGCGCGTGGCCGGCATCGAGATGCGCTGGCCGGCGGCCCTCGTCAACATCTACGGCGAGCACGACGTGGGCCTGGTCGGCGAGGGCTGCATAGACGGCGACGGCCAGGTGTTCTGGGACAGCTACTGGGCCCTGCGCGCCGCCTACGAGCCGCGCGGCCTGCGCTGGGCCTCGGACTACGACGCCCAGCGCCCCCGCCTGGTGCAGGTCTTCGAGTCGGCCCGCGTGCGCATCGGCGAGGGCCTGCTGCTGCGCCGCTCGGGCTTCTGGACGCTGCACCTGTGCTACTCGGAGGACGTGACCGTCGACGGCGTCACCATCCGCAACAACGACGAGGCGCGCGGCCCGTCCACCGACGGCATCGACATCGACTCCTCGCGCCGCGTGCAGATCCGCCACGCCGACATCGCCGTCAACGACGACGCGCTGTGCCTGAAGGCCGGCCGCGACGCCGACGGGCTGCGCGTCGCACGGCCCAGCGAGGACATCGACATCAGCGACTGCATCGTCCGCGAGGGCGCCGCCGGCCTCACCTTCGGCAGCGAGACCTCGGGCGGCCTGCGCCGCATCCGCGCCCGGCGCATCGAGGTGCTGGGCGCCGTGCCGGTGGGGCTGCTGTTCAAGTCGGCGCCCACGCGCGGCGGGTACATCGAGGACTTGCAGCTCAGCCGCATCACGCTGCGCGACGTGCCCACCGCGCTGCGCGTGACGATGAACTGGAACCCCGGCTACAGCCGCGCCCACATCCCCGAGGCCGAGCGGCCCGCCGCGCCACGCCACTGGCGGGCGCTGGCCGCGCCGGTGCCGCCCGAACTGGGCCGCACCCAGGTGCACGGCGTTCGCATCGAGACCCTGCGCGCCACCGGCGCCCAGGTCGCCTTCGAGGTGGACGCCCATGCCCAGGCGCCGCTGCGCGACTTCCACTTCAGCGGGCTGGACCTGCAGGCCCGCCACGGCGGCCATGTGCAGGACGTGCAGGGCTGGCGCTTCGACGCCGACTGCCGGCTGCAGACCGGCACGCCCGTCGCCGTGGGCGCGGGCGTCGCGCTGGCCGGCCTGGACACCCGGCTCTGGCATGAAGACCCGGGGCTGCGCCGCCGCGACGTGTCGGCGCTGAGCCTGGCCGAGCAGGACGTGCTCTGAACCCACCAACATCCACAGGAGACCCGACGATGAGCGACGAGATCCTCGCCTTCAAGATGCAGCTCAAACCCGGCGTGGTGCCGGAGTACAAGAAGCGCCACGACGAGCTGTGGCCGGAGCTGGCCGAGGCGCTGCGCGGCGCCGGCATCCATGACTACTCCATCTTCCTGGACGAGGCCACGCTGAGCCTGTTCGCCGTGCTCAAGCGCCGGCCGGGCCCGGCCTTCGACGCGCTGCCGCTGCAGCCCGTCATGCGCCGCTGGTGGGACTACATGGCCCCGCTGATGGAAGTCGAAGCCGACAACAAGCCCCGCCAATGGCCGCTGCCGTCCGTCTTCCACTTCGCGGGCTGATCGGGCTGGCGCTGGCGCTGCCGCTGCTCGCGGCCGCCGACTGGTGTGAAGCACCGCGCCGGCTGGAGCCGGTCGCCACCGACGACTTCCACGCCGGCCTGGCCCGCTGGCGGCTGGAGGCCGAAGATGCGCGCGCCGTCGTCACGGCCGCGAACGGCGTGCTGGACATCGCCACGCCCGCGGGCCTGAGCCTGTGGTGGCGCGAGCCGCTGTCGGGCGACTACGTCATCCGCTTCAGCGCCCTGGCCCTGCCCGCCCCGGCCAGCGCCGGGCCGCATGCCGGCCGCATCTCGGACCTGAACATGTTCTGGAACGCGCTGGAAGCCGACGGCAGCGAGCCCCGCCCCCGCAGCGGCAGGTTTGCCGGCTACGACGACCTGCCCACCTATTACGTGGGCTTCGGCGCCAACGCCAACACGACGACGCGGCTGCGCCTGTACGACGGCAGCCAGCGCCGGCTGCTGGCCGGCTTTGCCGATGGCGAGATCGCCGAGCCGGGCGAGCTGCCGATGACGCCGCAAACCCGTCTGCTAACCGGCAAACCGATCAGCGTCGAGATTGTTTCGCGCCAACCCACGGCCGCAGACCCGATTCACCTGCGCTGGCGCGCCGACAGCAACGAAGTCTTTACGCGCGCCGACGCCAATCCGCGCCTGCAGGGCTACTTCGCGCTGCGCACGACGGCCAGCCGGCTGCAGATCCGAGAGTTCCAGATCCTTCGATGCCGATGAAACACCTGCTCCCCGCCCTCAGCCTCGCCGTCGCCTTCATGATGTCGTTCGCTGCCCGGGCGGCGGAGCCGGTCGGGATGGACATGCAGGCCGGCCCGCCCGCCCCGGTGGCCCACGCCGCCGACGCGCTGCGCCCACCGCTGCTGCTGACCGGCCAGCGCGCCGACGTGCAAGACCTGTCCGGCCGCTGGACCTATTCCAAGGACTACTACCGCACCGGCCTGACCGACATCAACGGCTGGGTCGCCAAGTCGCGCATGCAGCGCCACCGCGACGTGGACGTGGCCGCCGAGGAGAGCAAGCCCGGCACGGGCTTCTTTGAGTTCGACCTGGACCGCGGCCCAGCCATGCAGATTCCCGGCGCCTGGAACGCCGCCGAGCCCGAGCTGCGCTGGTACGACGGCCTGATCTGGTTCCAGCGCCGCTTCGACGTCGCCGCCCCCCGGGCCGGCGAGCGCAGCTTTCTGCGCTTCGAGGCCGTCAACTACCGCGCCCATGTCTACCTGAACGGCAAGGAAGTGGGCCGCCACGAGGGCGGCTTCACGCCCTTCGTGCTGGAGGTGACGGACGCACTGCGCGCCAACGGCAACCGGCTGGTCGTCGGCGTGGACTCGCGCCACGACGCGCAGAGCATCCCCGGCGAGATCACCGACTGGGACCTCTACGGCGGCATCACGCGGCCGGTGACGCTGATCCGCACGCCGGCCACCTTCATCGACGACGCGACGCTGCGCCTGACCGATGCCGGCCGCCTGGTGGGCAGCCTGCAGCTCAATGGTGCGCAGGCCGCGAATGCACCGGTCAGCGTGCAGATAGCCGCGCTGGGGTTGAAGGCCCAGGCCACGACCGATGCCCGCGGCGAGGCCCGCTTCGACATCCCAGCGCCGGCCACGCTGAAGCGCTGGTCGCCCGAGTCGCCGCAGCTCTATGCGGTGCGCTTTGCGGCGGGCAGCGACGCGGTGACCGACCGCATGGGCTTTCGCACGCTGGCCGTGAAGGGTGCCGACATCCTGCTGAACGGCCAGCCCATCACGCTGCGCGGCGTGTCCCTCCACGAGGAAGAGCTGGGCGCCAACCCGGCACGCCGCCTCAACGAGCCGGCCGCGCGCGCGCTGCTGACCGAGGTCAAGCAGGGCCTGCACGGCAACTATGTGCGGCTGTCCCACTACCCGCACAGCGAGACCCTGCTGCGCGCGGCCGATGAGCTGGGCCTGCTGGTGTGGAGCGAGATCCCGGTCTACTGGACCGTGGACTGGGACAACCCCGCCGTGCTGCTGAAGGCCCGCCGCATGCAGGCCGAGACCATCTACCGCGACCGCAACCGCGCCGCGCTGGCGCTGTGGAGCGTGGGCAACGAGACGCCGGTGGCCGACAACCGCACCCGCTTCCACGCCGCGCTGGCCGCCACCGTGCGCGCGCTGGACCCCGGCCGCCTCGTCAGCGCCGCGCTGCTGGTGGAGCGCGAGGGCGACACGATCCGGATCGCCGACCCGCTGCTGCCGCACCTGGACGTGATGGCCGTCAACACCTACGCGGGCTGGTACGGCGACGACAGGCTGGACGACCTGGCTCGGCTGCGCTGGGCGCTGCCCACCGACAAACCGCTGATCGTTTCGGAGTTCGGCGCCGACGCGCTGGCCGGCCACCACGATCTGGGCGAGCCGCCGCGGAAATGGAGCGAGGAGTTCCAGGCCGCCTACTACCGCGCCACGCTGCAGATGCTGGAGCGCATCCCCAACCTGCGCGGCCTCTCGCCCTGGGTGCTGAAGGACTTCCGCTCGCCACGCCGCGAGCACCCCGTCTTCCAGAACGGCTGGAACCGCAAGGGGCTGATCTCCGAGACCGGCCAACGCAAGCTGGCCTTCCAACTGCTCGCCGACCACTACCGCGGCCTGCCGCGTTGACGCGCGCACCGCTCACCCCGGAGGTCTTCATGACATCGTCCCCGTTCTCCCGCCGCGGCTTTCTGCAGACCACGGCACTGGCTTCGCTCGCCTCGTCCCTGCCCGCCGCGCAGGCGGCCACGGCCAACCTGCCGGGGACGCCGACTCCGGTCGGCGACACCGTGCTGCGCTGGCTCGACGGCCAGGCACCCGCGCGCTTCGAGGGCTGCACGCTGGGCGTGCCCTGGCCGCGCGGCCAGCTCAGGCTGCCGGCCGGCCAGGCGCCGGCGTTCCGCCTCGCCAAGCAGCCGGTGCAGTCCTGGCCGCTGGCCTACTGGCCCGACGGCTCGCTGAAGTGGACGGCGCATGCGGTCGCCGGCGGCCTGCCCGCGGGCGAGCTCAAGCTGGAGCAGGGCCAGCCGGCGCCGGGCGGCGTGACGGTCAGGCAAACGGCCACGCGGATCGTCGTCAGCGCCGGCGACCTCACGTGGACCGTGCCGACGCGCGGCGAGGCGCTGATCGCCGAGGCCACGCGGGCCGGCCGCGTCACGCTGAAGAACCTGAAGCTGGTCGCGCTGCGCCAGGACGGCGCCGACCCCGAGCTGGACGGCCAGGTGGCCCGCCAGGCCTTCACCAGCAAGGTCAACACCGTCACCGTCGAGCAGCAAGGCCCCGTGCGCGCCGTGCTCAAGCTGGACGGCACGCACTCGGGCAACGGTCGCGACTGGCTGCCGTTCTCCGTGCGCCTGTACTTCTATGCCGGCTCCGAGAGCGTGCGCATCGTGCACAGCTTCGTCTGGGACGGCGACCCGGCCAAGGACTTCATCGCCGGCCTGGGCGTGACGGCCCAGGTGCCTATGACCAATGCCTCTCACGACCGCCATGTGCGCTTCTCCGGCGAGGGCGTGGGCGTGTGGGGCGAGGCCGTGCGGCCCGTCACCGGCCTGCGCCGCGACCCCGGCCAGGCCTACAAGGACGCCCAGGTCGCCGGCCAGGCGCTGCCGCCGCTGTCGGGCATGGACAAGCGCGTGTCGGACCGGCTGGCGCTGATCCCCGAGTGGAACGACTTCTCGCTGTCGCAGGCCAATGCGGACGGCTTCACCCTCACCAAGCGCACCCAGGCCGGCCAGGCCTGGATCGCCGCCAACGGCGGCAGCCGCTGCAAAGGCCTGGTCTATGCCGGCGGCGCCGCGGGCGGCGTGGCGCTGGGGCTGAAGGACTTCTGGCAACGCGCCCCGGTGCGGCTGGACGTGCGCGGCGCGGCCGGCGAGCTGGCCGAGGTGACGGCCTGGCTGTACTCGCCCTCGGCGCCGGCCATGGACATGCGCTCCTACCGCTCGCCCGCGGGCATGGACACGCACGAGAAGCAGATCGAAGGCCTCAACATCACCTACGAGGACTACGAGCCGGGCTGGGACAGCTCGGTGGGCGTGGCCCGCACGTCGGAGCTGCAGCTGTGGGTGCTGGGCGCCACGCCCACCCACCAGGCGTTCTCGGACATGGCCCGGCAGGTGGCCCAGCCGGCGCGGCTGGTGCTGTCGCCGCAGCGCCTGCACGCCGCCGGCGTGTTCGGCGACTGGGATCCGGCCAGCACCGGCTCGCCGGCCCGCCAGCTCATCGAGGAGCGGCTGACGCTGCAGCTGGACCAGTACCTGAGGGAGGTGGAGCAGCACCGCTGGTACGGCTTCTGGAACTACGGCGACGTGATGCATGCCTACGACGTGGACCGCCACATGTGGCGCTACGACATCGGCGGCTATGCCTGGGACAACTCGGAGCTGTCCACCGACATGTGGCTCTGGTACAGCTTTCTGCGCACCGGCCGCGCCGACGTGTTCCGCCTCGCCGAGGCCATGACCCGCCACACCGGCGAGGTGGACGTCTACCACCTGGGCCGCTTCAAGGGCTTCGGCACCCGCCACGGCGTGCAGCACTGGTCGGACTCGTCCAAGCAGCCGCGCATCTCCAACGCCGCCTACCGGCGCTTCTACTTCTACCTGACCGCCGACGAGCGCTGCGGCGACCTGATCCGCGAGCTGCTGGAGTCGGACGCCGACATCGCCAAGGTGGACATCTCGCGCAAGCTGGCCCGCAACGCGGCACCGCCGGAAGCCTCGGGCCTGCCCGGTGTGGGCTTCGGCACCACCTGGGGCTCGTGGATCGCCGCCTGGCTGACCGAATGGGAGCGCACCGGCGACAGGCGCTGGCGCGACAAGCTGGTCATGGGCATGCAGAGCATCGGCGAGCTCAAGCGACGCTGGTTCGCCGGCGGGGCGCCCTACGACGCCCGCACCGGCCGGTTCGCCGGCCCCGGCGACGGCGTGTCCATCTCGCACCTGAACGGCGTGTTCGGCGTCATCGAGATGAGCTCCGAGCTGCTGACGCTGCTGGACGTGCCGGCCTACCGCCGCGCCTGGCTGGAGTACTGCCGCTACTACAACGCGCCCAGGGCCGAGATCGCTGCGCTGCTGGGCCGCGACCCCGGCGGCCGCGGCCTGGGCGACACCGGCTCGCGCATGACGGCCTATGCCGCCTTCCAGGAGCGCGACCGCGCGCTGGCGCTGCGCGCCTGGCGCGAGTTCTTCGCATCGCGGGCACTGCGCGGCGGCGGCGCGACCCGGCAGATCGGCGGCGTGGACGCGATCCGGCCGCTGGTCGAGCAGCCCGCCATCAGCACCAATGACTCCGCGCAATGGGGGCTGGCCGCCATCCAGAACCTGGCGCTGATCGGCGACACGCTGGACGAGGCGGCCCGGGCGGCGGGCCTCACGCGGCCCTGAGGCCACGGCCCGCCGCGCAGCCCACGCCACCCACACAACACCAGGAGACTTCCGCTTGAGCACCCTCACCACCTCGCGCCGCGGCCTGCTGGCCGCAGGCCTGCTGGCCGCCGCGCTGCCCGCGCTGGCGCAGACGCCCGCCGCCGCGCCCGCACCGCTGCCCTGGCCCAACCCGTTGATCCCGCAACGCGCCGACCCGCAGATCCTGCGCCACGGCGGCTGGTACTACCTGATGGCCACCGTGCCCGAATACGACCGGCTGGAGCTGCGCCGCGCGCGCAGCATCGCGGGCCTGGCCACGGCCGAGGCCAAGGTGGTGTGGCGCAAGCATGACAGCGGCCCCATGAGCCGCCACATCTGGGCGCCCGAGCTGGCCTTGCTGGACGGCCGCTGGTACATCCACTTCAGCGCCGGCGAGGCCAAGGAGCCGTGGAAGATCCGCCTGTGGGTGCTGGAGAACGCCGCCGCCGACCCCATGCAGGGCGAGTGGGTGGAGCGCGGCCAGGTCAAGACGCAGTGGGAGAGCTTCACGCTGGACGCCACCGTCTTCGAGCACCGCGGCAAGCGCTACATGGCCTGGGCGCAGAACGACCCGGCGAGCAGGAACCACAGCACCAACCTCTACCTGTCGCGCATGAAGAGCCCGACGGAACTCGAAGGCCCGCAGGTGCGGCTGAGCCGGCCCGAGTACGCCTGGGAGAAGGTGCGCCATCAGGTCAACGAGGCACCCGCCGTGCTCGTCCATGGCGGGCGCGTCTTCATGAGCTACTCGGCCGCCGGCACCGGCGCCGAGTACGGCCTGGGCCTGCTGTGGGCCGACGAGAACGCCGACCTGCTGGACCCGAAGAGCTGGCACAAGTCGCCCGGCCCGGTGTTCAGCTCCAGCCCCGAGAACAGCCAGTACGGCCCCGGCCACAACAGCTTCCTGGTGGAGCCGGACGGCACGGTGCTCAACGTCTTCCACGCCCGCAACTACCGCGACATCGCCGGCGACCCGCTGAAGGACACGGGCCGCGCCACGCGCGTGCAGCCGCTGCGCTTCACGGCCGACGGCATGCCCGACTTCGGCCCCCCGCTGCCCGAGACGCGATGAACGTCATTGCCCTGTCCCCCGGAGAACCCAACGCCTTCGACGGCGCCCCGCCCGACCGCATCTGCCGCCACCCCACGCGCGCGGAGCTGCACGCCTATCTGTCGCCCACGCCGGCCCGCGGCCGGGCCCTGGTCTATGCCGGCGGCGGCTATCTGCAGCTGATGCACGACAAGGAAGGCGTGGAGATCGCGCAGTGGCTGAACACGCTAGGGCTGGACGCCTATGTGCTGGTACACCGCCTGCCGGGCCAGGACGGCCATGCGGCCGACATCGCGCTGCAGGACGGGCTGCTGGCGCTCGACCACCTCGCCACGCTGGCGCCGCTGCCGCTGCTGCACGTGGGCTTGTCCTCCGGCGGCCACCTGGCCGGCGTGATGGCCTGCCAGCGCCATGTTCTGCAAAGCGCCGGCGCCGTCATCGCCTACGCGCCCCTCAACGCCAACCACCGCAACCACAAGTTCCCCGCGGGCAAGCCCGACTTCCCACCGCCCGAGAAACAGGCCTTCTACGACGCCTGGCCCATAGGCATCGCGACCGAGCCGCACGGCCTGCCGCGCTGCCCGGTGTTCCTGGCCTATGCGCTGCACGACGCAGTAGTGCCGGTGCAGCATGCGCTCAACCTCGTCGTCGCAGCGCAGCAGCACGGGCTGGACGTGGAGGCTCACGTCTTCCCGCAGGCGGAGCACGGCTTCGCGCTGCGCGGGCTGGCCGGCACGCAGGACCAGTGGCCGGCGCTGGCGGCACGCTGGATGGCGGCTCGGCTGGGCGGCGCGAGCGGCAAGTAACACCGCTGAGGCCCGGCCCGCAGCGCTGAGCAAGGTCGGCCACGGGTCTGCATGACCGCCACGAGCGGCCAGACCTCGGCGGGCCTGGCCTCGGTGGGGCATGAGCAGCTCGACCGGCTGCCGGTTCACGCGACCAGCTCCGCCGGATGCCGCCGGAGCTGTCTTAACCGGCAAGTCCCCGAAAAGGGCTAGACCTACTTCGAGGCTGTGACCTTGGCAGTCACGGCCTCCCCGGACACGGCGTCTTCGATCCAAACGGAAGAACCGGTGGGTGCCAGTACGCCCTTGACAACGTACCTCCCATCAGGAACCGGCCGAAAGTCGACCGTGCCCTCCACGGAATAGACAGTGCCCGTCAGGGCAAGGATAGGCGCTGCATGCACGGTTTGGCACTTGATGCCAGCTTGGGTTGGCACAGCGGGAATGCGTCGGTCTGTGATCCATGCGTACAGCGTGAAGCCCTTGCCACGGCCACGCTCGAGCGTCTCATTGATTGAATTGCTGATCTGCCGACCATCAACACTTCGAAGAACGCAGAAATCGCCTTGCTTCGAAGTGACATTGGCCATGGAATCGGTGACCTTGGCGACGGGGCCGCTGTAGGACTCAGGGACTGGCGGCTGCATTGCAGCGCAGGCTGAGAGCAGAACTAGGACTGCGAGCGCGAATGCAGGCTTGATCATTTGGAATATTTGCGGGAAACGTTGAGATTGGGCCCAGCGAATGAAAGGGACTTCCCCGTCCCGAACCAGCCGCGACGCGGCAAACGGCAACCAGGTGCCACGATGAGAAGTGCGGTGTCTCATCAACTCATTCGGAATGAGGAGGTCATGACCATTCTGTGCGTGGGTCTCGATCTCGCCAAGAACGTGTTTGCCCTGCATGGGGTCAACGAGGGCGACAAGGCCGAACTGATCCGTCCGGCGGTGCCGCGCGACAAGCTGCATGAATTCATCGCCGGCCCGCCGCCGTGTGTGATCAGCGTGGAGGCCTGCTCCAGTGTCCACCACTGGGCGCGGCTGTTCCAGGCACTCAGGCAACACCGAATGCCTCATCGCCCCGAAAGTCGCCCGCCCCGCTGCCTGACGGGCAAGTTGGTCTGTTGGATTCACTGCGTTCACCCCGACCTACCCCGTCGACCGCTTTGTGGGGTCGACGTTGGATGACTCGAAGCTCGCTCTGGGTCGATAGCTGTTCGCGGTCAGGCCTGACGCGACCGACAGCAATCAGCGTTGCACGGCCATTGCCCCCCGCCCGACGCACTGCCACTCCTGGCCGCTCCGCTGAGCCGACGTCAGCGCCTGAAGGCCCCCTGCCGAGGCGCGCAGCGCTTCCCGTGCAAGCCGCAGCCGCTGCCACGCATCCAGCCATGCGCGCAGCGAGACAATCACCGGCTGGACTGCCCCCTGGCCAGACCGCCCGCCCCGCTCTGCGGCGGGTGCCTTCAGCCCCCTCATGACCGACGCTCACTACACCACCTTGCCGACCTGGCCCCGTGCCTATCCCGCCAGCGGCGCCAGCGCCACGCTGAAAAGCCTCAACGAGGATTTCCTCGTGACCGAGCTGCCGCTGCAGCTGCCCTCCGGCGCGGGCGAGCACCTCTGGCTGGACGTCGAGAAGAACGGCGCCAACACCGCCTTCGTCGCCCAGCAGCTGGCCGCGGCCGCCGGCGTGCAGGAATGGGACGTGGGCTATGCCGGCCTCAAGGACCGCTACGCCATCACGCGCCAGTGGTTCAGCATCTATCTGCCGATTGGCAAAGGGAAAGGCGAGACGCCCGACCTGACCCAGCTCCAGCACCCGGAGTTCAAGGTGCTGAGCCAGAGCCGCCACGTGAAGAAGCTGCGCCCCGGCGACCTGCAGGGCAACCGCTTCCGCATCGTGCTGCGCGACGTGAGCGGCGACCGCGACGCCATCGAGGCCAATCTTCGGGCCATCGCGTCGCAGGGCGTGCCCAACTACTTCGGCGCCCAGCGTTTCGGCCATGACGGCGGCAACGTCGAGCAGGGCCGCGCCATGCTGGCGCGCGAGATCCGCGTGCGCAACCCGAAGAAGAAGGGCATCTACCTGTCGGCGGTGCGCTCCTTCGTCTTCAACGAGGTGCTGGCGCTGCGCATCCGGCAGGGGCTGTGGGGCCAGACCCTGCCCGGCGACGTGACGGACGAGGCGGGCCGGCCCACCGGGCCGCTCTGGGGCCGGGGCCGGGTGAGCACCACCGATCAGGCGCAGGCCCTGGAGAACGGCGTGGCCGAGCGCCACGCCATCTTGTGCAACGGCATGGAGCACGCCGGCCTGGATCAGGAGCGCCGCGCCCTGGTGGCGAGCCCCGCGGAGCTGTCATGGGAATGGCCGCAAGACCAGCAACTGGTGCTCACGTTCTGCTTGCCGGCCGGCAATTACGCCACCGCCGTGCTGAACGAGATCCTGCACACCACCGAGCCCGACCGGCACACGGAGCACGAGCCCGCCGCTGCCGACTGACGGGGCCCCCAGCCACGCGCGCCCGTCACCGGGCCTTGAAGGCCGGCCGCAGATCCGGTGGCGGTGCGTTGCGGTCCACCGTCAGCCAGCCGTCCTTCACCTGCAGCTCCGCCACCTGGATGACCGTGCGCTGGTGCCAGCGGTCGTCCGCCTTCGCCTCGGGCTCGCCGCCCTGGTGCACGAAGTAGAAGAGGTAGGCCCGGCCGTCCACGACGGTGACGCCCGGATGCTGGCCCTTGGCGCGGTCGGTGGGGTGGTGGCCCCGGTCGGCCAGCAGCCGCGTGGGCTGCTCCTGCCAGGTCAGCGCATCGTCGGAGCGCAGCACCAGCAGGCCCTTCCACAGGTCGGCCACCAGCCACCATTGGCCGGCGAACTGGAACACCGTGGGGCCTTCGCCGGGCAGTTGGCTGACCGGGCCGCGCACGGTCCAGGACTTCAGGTCGGCGCTGTCCGCCACCTTGAGCCGGCTGCCGCCCTGCTCGTCCTTGAACCACATCCGCCAGCCGCCCTGCGGCGCGCGGATGACGGCCGCGTCGATGACCCGGGGCGAGCCCAGCTCCACGCGGCCGGCGCAGGTCCAGTGGCGCAGGTCGGTGCTGGTCAGGTGCTCGATGCGGCGCTCGCCGGTCCAGCTCTTGTGCACGCCGGGGACGATGGTCAGCCACAGGTGGTAGACGCCGTCGAAGTCCTGAATCTCGGGCGCCCACAGCGTGGGGCCGGTGCATTCGGCCGGGAACTTCGCCTCGCCCGCGGCACGCCAGTGGTTGCCGTCGTCCGTCGTCGCGATGCCTATGGGCGTGGCATGCACCCAGCTCACGTCCTTGGGGTCGGGGAGCCGCAGTGTCGCGCGGCGGTTGGTGTAGAACATCTCCCAGCGCTTCAGCCCCCGGTTGAAGACCAGCGACACGTCGGCCGCGCCGTCCAGCACCGGGTCGCGGTATAGCGGCCGCGGCGCGGGCTCGGGCGTGGCACAGCCCGCGAGGGCGGTCAGCAGCGCGATCAGCGCAAGCGGCTTCATGGCGTGATGATGGGCAGGTAGCGCGGCGGCTTCATCGCGGCTCCGAGGTGGTAGCTGGTGTGCGGCGGCTGGTTGTAGCCGGCGTTCTGGTTGGCGACCTGCACGCGGTATTGCGGGTCGTGCATCAGCGTCACCAGCCGGTGCTGGGTCGGCGCCGTCGTCGAGAAGATCAGCAGCGCGTTGCTGTCCTCGTTGCGCCAGACCACTTCCTCGCGCCAGTCGCCGAACAGGTCAGCCGACAGCACCGGGTTGCCCTTGGTGCCGTTGTTGGAGGCGGCGCCGAAGGCCTTGCCGTTGAGCAGGTTCTCGAATTTGAAGACAGCGGGGTTCCATTTGTCGATGGACACATGGTCCAGCGACTCGCGCAGCAGGTCGCCGTCCCACCAGACGGCGAAGTTGTAGCGGTTGGGATGCTTGTCGCTGATGCGCTGGCCGCTCGCGTTCATCAGGCCGCCCACGTTGCCCCAGCATTCGGCGCCGGGGTGGGCCGGGTCGATGTCGAAGCAGACGCCGCGGCCCACGTCGCTGTGGTTGCCCGGCATGCTCCACAGGATCTTGCCGGTGGCGGCGTCGTGCATCTCCAGGCCATGCTCGCCGTAGCAGCGCGGGCTCTCGTGCACCATGAAGATCTGCTGGCCTTCGCGCGCCGGGTCGAAGCTGCTGACGTGCAGCGCGTCGCCATGGCACAGGCCGGTGCTGTAGAGCAGGCGGCCGGAGCTCGCGATGGTCGCGGCGCCGTAGACGATGTCGTCGCGGCCGTCGCCGTCCACGTCGGCCACCGAGAACCAGTGCGCGCCCTGCCCCGCGGCGGGCTTGCTGGCGGCATCGCTGTCGCTGTCGAAGACCCAGCGCTGCGTCAGCCTGCCATCGCGCCAGTCCCAGGCCGCCAGCACCGCGCGGGTGTAGTAGCCGCGCGCGAACACGGCGCTGGGGCGCCGGCCGTCCAAGTAGGCCACGCCGGCCAGGAAGCGGTCCACGCGGTTGCCGTAGGCATCGCCCCAGGCCTCGCCCTGGCCACCGCGCGCCGGCGTGTAGGGCACGGTGGCCATGGCCGCGCCGGTCAGGCCGTTGAAGACGGTCAGGAACTCCGGGCCGGCCAGCACGAAGCCGGCGGCGTTGCGGTGGTCGGCGCGGGCATCGCCGATGACCCGGCCGGCACCGTCCACCGTGCCGTCGGCCGTCTTCAGCATCAGCTCGGCCCGGCCGTCGCCGTCGAAGTCATAGGCCAGGAAGCTGGTGTAGTGGGCACCGGCGCGGATGTTGGGCCCCAGGTCGATGCGCCACAGCCGCGTGCCGTCCAGCCTGTAGGCGTCCAGCAGCGTGTGGCCCGTGTAGCCCTTGTGCGCGTTGTCGTGCGCGTTGGTGGGCTGCCACTTGACGATGAGCTCGTACTGGCCGTCGCCGTCCAGGTCGGCGGCCGCGCCGTCGTTGGCCTGGTAGGTGTAGGCCACGCCGTCGGGCGACACGCCGCCCTCGGGCTTTTGCAGCGGCAGGCGCAGATAGGGCTGGCTCCACGGTGCCACGGCGCTGGACGCGGCCTGCTCCTTGCCGCCGATGACGGCCCGCACGGTGTAAAGGCTGTCCGCACGCCCCTGACCATCGACGAGGCTGGTCAGCGCCTGCGGCTCGCGGTTGATGCGCCGGCCATCGCGGTAGACATTGAAGCGCACGCCGGCCGGCTCGGTGCCCAGCAGCCGCCAGCCGACGAAGACGCCGGACGGCGTCGCCAGCGCGACGACGCCGCGGTCCAGGCGCTCCATCTGCTTGGGCGCCAGCGGCTGGGCCCCGGCCAGGCCGGCCCCGGCCAGCGCCAGGCAGACAACGAAACGACGCAGAAGATTCATGAGGTGATCGCCCAAAAAAAAGCCCCCGCGTGAGCAGGGGCCGACGCGCTGTCAGCGCAACACAGGAGCCAGGCCGGCCCGCAGGGCCGGCGGCGCTGGCGCGGTCAGAGCTTGTAGCCCAGCGTCAGGTAGTAGCGGCGGCCCGACCAGGCCAGCTCGTTGGGGCGGCTCAGGTCGCCCGCGTACGTCAGCTCCGCCTGGTTGGTCAGGTTCTTGGCCTCGACCGAGAACGTCAGGTTCTTCGTCGCCTTCCACTGGAACTTGGCGTCCAGGTAGCCGGTCTTGTCGCGGAAGTTCGGGTTGCCCGACACGTCGTTGCCGCCCGTGTAGTACTTGTCGCGGTAGGCATAGGCCAGGCGGGCGTTGAAGGTCTGGTCGTCGTACCACAGGCCCAGGTTGTACGAGTTCTTCGACAGGCCCGGGTAGGGCAGCATGGAGTTGTCCAGCGGGCTGATCAGCTCGTTGCCCTTGGCATAGCTGAAGGCCATGCGGGTGTAGTTGGCGTCCACGCCGAAGCCGCTCAGCCAGCCGGGCAGGAAGGACAGCGCCGTGCGGCCCGCCAGCTCGATGCCCTGGGTGCGCGCGCCCTGGCCATTGATGGCCTGGGTCACGTCGTACAGCTTGCCGTCACCGAAAAAGTTCACGCCGGGCTGGTAGATGCCGGTGCGGACATAGGTGTCGATGTTGGTGCGGAAGGTGGCCAGGCTGACCTGCGTGTCGCGGCTGGGGTAGTACTCCAGGCTCAGGTCGTACTTGGTGGCACGGTAGGGCTTGAGGTCGGGGTTGCCGGCCGAGCAGTCGTCGGTGCCGTCGCCGCCGAACTGCGTGCTGCCGCTGCCCTCGATGCAGTTGACGTTGGGCGCCAGCAGGTTCAGCGCCGGGCGGGCCATCACCTTGGCCCAGCCGCCGCGCAGCAGCAGCTTGCCACGCAGCAGCTGCAGCGTGCCGTTCAGGCTGGGCAGCGTGTCCGCGTAGGTGTTGTCGATGGAGACGATGGTGTTGCTGACGACGCGGTCGTTGTAGGTGGTGCTGCCCGGCGAGGTTTCGACGCGCAGACGCTTCGTGAACACGCCGGTGGACTGCACATTGGTGCGCGTGTAGCGCACGCCCACGTTGCCGTCCAGCGGCATGCCCAGGATCTCCGTGCCCCAGTCCAGGCGCACATAGCCGGCCTTGATCTTCTCGGTGATGTCGAAGGCCGGGATCTGCGGATAGGTCTTGCCGTCGCTGCCGGGCGTCGCGTACAGGTATTTGTGGCTGAAGTCGCTGGTGTCAAAGATGCCCGAGGCCGCGGCGGCCGCGTAGCTGGGCGCCGTCCAGTTGACGGGCAGGCCGGAGACGTCGCCATAGCCACCCATGAAGGTGCCGGGCGACTTGGTGCGGATCGCGTTGACGATCTCCTGCATGCGCGAGCCGGTCACGTACGAGGTCTTGAAGCCCGTGTTGATGAAGCTCTGCGTGTCGTTGGGGCGCTGCGCCGTGCCGGTGTAGAGCGGATCCCAGACGATGGTCTGGTTCACGTTGGCCGTGCGGGCATTGATGTCCACCGCCTCTTCGGTGTTGGACAGGCTGCCGTTGTTCTGCACCAGGTAGCCGCCGCCGTTGTACTGGCGCGAGCTGGACTGGCGCGCCTGGCCGCCGAACCACAGGCTGTGGAAGAAGTCGTGGTCGAAGTTGTACTGGAAGTCCAGCTTGCCCTGGCGCTCCTTGTTCTGCGTCGCCGACGGGCGGTACTGCAGCTGGGCCTGCACATAGGAGCCGGCGTCATCGGGGCTGTAGCCGGCCGGGAACGTGAACTGCGGCAGGCGCGAGCCGTCGAGCTTGACAACCAGGCCCGGCGCGTTCTGCGTCAGCACGACGTTGTTGCTCTCGCTCTTGTAGTCGGAGCGGGAGTCGCCCAGCAGGCCTTCGACGCGCCAGTTGTTGTTCTTGAACTTGAAGCCGGCGGTGCTGTACTTGGACTTGATGTCCAGCGCGAAGTCGCGCGCCGAGGTGCTGAAAGCGCCCTGGCCGCCCCGGCCGGCCACGTTCAGGCAGTTGCCCACCGTGTACTGCGTGACATGGTGGTTCTCCACCACCATGCCGGCCGGCGTCGCGCTGGCGCTGACGTCCGTGCAGGTGCCCGCCGTCTGCACCGTGCCGTCCGCACGGTAGACCGGCGCATTGCCGCTCACGGCCAGCCGGTTGATCGCCGTGAAGTCGGTGCCGAAGTTCATGTCGTTGAGCTTCTGCGCCTGGGTGTTGACCTGGTGGCTGACGTAGGCGTCGAAGTCCTTGCTGAACTTGTACTGCGCCGTCACCTCGGCGGAGCTGCGCTTGTGGTCACGTTCCCAGATGCCGTAGCGCGAGATGCGCGGCGCGTAATCGAACCACTGCGACAGGCAGGCATTGCGGTCGTTGCTGTTGGCCAGCGCGGTGCAGCCGGCCGAGGTCGTCACGGCGGCGGCGGCGGGGTTCAGGCTGGTGACGGTCTTCTCGGGCGAGAAGTCCCAGTCGCGCAGGAAGGTCCACGAGGTGTTGCGGGCGAAGTCGCCGCGCGTGTGGATGTTGTCGTAGACCAGGTTGGCCATGACGCCCAGCTTGCCGTCCAGGAACTTGTCGGCCAGCAGCAGCGTGGCGCGCGGCTGCGTGCCGCCGCGCAGGCTGCCCTGCTCGGCCGCCAGCGTGCCGGCGATGGTGCGCTTGGTGAAGTCCAGCGGCTTGCGCGTGTTGATGCGCACGGTGCCGCCCACGCCGCCTTCGGTCAGGTCGGCCGTGGAGCCCTTGACGACGTCGATGGAGGCGATCAGCTCGGAAGCCAGCTCGCGCAGCTCGGCGCCGCGGCCGGCGCCGCCGCTGGTGCCCAGCACCGACATGCCGTTGATCTCGACGCGGTTCAGGTCGGGCTCGACGCCGCGGATGGCCACCTGCGAGCCCTCGCCGAACTCGCGGGTCAGCTGCACGCCGGTGATGCGCGACAGCGCCTCGCCGACGTTCTTGTCCGGGAACTGGTCGATGTCCTCGGCGACGATGCTGTCCGTCACCGTGGACGCGTTGCGCTTGCGGTCGATAGCGCTCTGGATGGAGCGGCGGATGCCGGTGACGGTGACGGTCTCGAGCTGCTGCGCGCTCTTGTCGGCGGCCTTGGCCTTGTCATCGGCGGGCTTCTCGGCGGCTGCCGGAGCCGCCGGAGCCTGCTGGGCGTGAGCCTGGCCGGCCAGTGCGGCCGAAATGGCCAGGGCCAGCGGCGTCCAACGCAAAACCGGCAGACCGCCATGAATATTTTTCAGCATTTTGTCTGTCTCCAGAATATCAAGCAGATCGGGGCCAGATACCAGCCCTCTTTATTCGCCCCTGGAGACAGTCTAGGGCGCGGGTTTACGCCACGCTCACATGCCAGCAAAGAATCATGACCGTGAGCGCTTCTCCTCGGTGAAAACCCTTGATTCGGAGGGGATTCGATCAAGTCCTTGATTATCCAGCAATCTGCACCGCGCGCTGCAGCTCGTGGGGACCATTGCCAGAGAGCGGGCCGGGCCGCCGGAGCGCGGCCGGAAATAGATTGGGCCAAACCCCTTTGAAAGAGTTTGGCCCCATGCCGGAATTCATCTGAACCCGGGTTTCAGGATACTCAATATATTCGCCGCCCGTCGCCCATCCGCGAATATCAGGGCCGGCGCTCCAGCCAGGCCTGCGGCACCGGCACGATGCAGATATTCATCTCGCGGCCATCGGCCGACAGCATGGCCGACTGGATCTGGATCTTGCGGCCGTCGGGGCTGAAGGTCGGGTGCGGATGGTCGCGGGCGGTCGTCTTGTGGCCGGTGGTCAGCATGACCATCTCGCGCGTCTTGCGGTCGATCAGGTAGAGGCTGCGGCTGAAGTCGTCGCCCACCGCGAAGCGCCCGTCCGGCGAGCCGTGCACATGCCACAAGCCGCTGCCCGAGGGCGTCTGGCCGGCGATGGTCATTTCCCGCGTGCGCAGGTTGACGATGGCCAGGCCGGTGGGTTTCTCGCGCGTGCCGGCGTCGCCCCAGGCGGCGTCCTGGCCCGGGTTGGCACCGCCCACGTCGGTGCCCGGCGCGCGGCTCGGGTCGACGACACCCGGGATGGCGCGGTGGCCCATGATGGCCATGGCCACCTCATCCTTGCCGATGAAGGCCTCATGCGTGACCCACTCATAGGGCGCCTCGGGATACAGCGGGCGCAGGCCCGTGCCGTCGCCCTTGACCGTCCAGGTGCGCTGCGGCGACTTGCCGCCCGTCTCCCAGCTGAACACCAGCTCGCCCGGGTTCCAGCTGTTGCTCTGGATGTGGCCGATCTGGAAGGGCACGGAGACCACATGCCGGATCTCGCCCGTCTTCACGTGGATCTTGCCGATGGCATGCGGGCCGGCGCCCATGCCGCGCGGGCCGAAGGGCGGCTCGATCTTGGTGCCGGCCGGCAGCCGGGCACCCGCATAGGCCTTGCCCTGGATGCGGAAGTAGAACCACTGACCGTCGGCGTCCAGCGCGTTGTCGCCCACCGCCTCCAGCTCGGCCGGCAGCGTGCCGATGACGCGCTGGTAGCTGCCGGCCGGCTTCATCGCGCCGGCCTTGCTGTCGGCGAACACGCGATCCAGGTCCACCTCGATGGCCTGCATGACCTTGGGCGCATCGCCCTTGCGCAGGAAGTAGAGCTTGTTGCCGCCCGACTGCGCGAGGTTGAGCATGCCGTCGTAGCCGCCCTCGGTGACCTGCACCATCTCGCCGCTGGCCTCGTGGACGGCGATGGCCTCGCCCTTCACGCGCGCCGAGCGGAACACCAGCCATTGGCCGTCGGCCGTCCACTGCGGATGGCTGGGGTAGATCTTGGAGTCGCCGCGCGGCTGCGTCGTCAGAAAGGTCAGCGGCGTGCCGGTGACGGGGTCGGGCACGACGCGCTTCTCCGACGGGAAGCGCTGGCCGATCTGGGCCCAGGCCGGCGCCAGCGCGACGAGCAGGGTCAGCAGCAGGGAGGTCTTGCGAATCGACATGGTGGAGGCCCGTATCAAGATGGCCGGGACTCTAGGACGGGCTCTGTTGCGCGATGTTGCTGGGCGCCAATCGCTCAAGAACTTGCGCCTTCGCACCGCTGCGACCGCGTGCACCGCTCCTAGCATGCGCGCCATGACTGCACCGCCCCTTCTCGCCCGCCGCGCGCTCGCGGCGCTGCTGCTCGCCCTGCCCCTGGCCCCGGCCCTGGCGCAGGAGTTCACCGCCACCACCGACCCGGCGCGCGCGCAGGTCACGCTGCCCGAGCCGGCGAAGCCCGGGCTGCCGTCGCTGATCCTCATCGGCGACTCCACCGTGCGCAACGGCCGCGACGACGGCCAGGGCAAGGGCGCCGAGGGCCAGTGGGGCTGGGGCAACCCCATTGCCGCCTACCTCGACCTGAACAAGATCAACGTCGTCAACCGTGCCGTGGGCGGCCTGTCCAGCCGCACCTACCGCACCAGCGGCCACTGGGAGCGCACCAAGCCCTTCATCAAGCGCGGCGACTGGGTGGTCATGCAGTTCGGCCACAACGACGCCAGCCCCGTCAACGACAACAGCCGCGCCCGCGGCGTGCTGCGCGGCACCGGCCCGGAGCAGCAGGAGATCGACAACCTGCTGACCGGCAAGCGCGAGACGGTCTTTACCTACGGCGCCTATCTGCGCGGCTACATCGCCGAGATCCGCGCGGCCGGCGCCACGCCCGTCGTCGCGTCGCCGGTGATCCGCAAGCGCTGGGAGGCCGATGGCGTGACGGTCACGCGCGCCGGCGGCAACTTCGCCGCCTGGGCCGCCGAGGTCGCCAGGCAGGAGAACGTCGCCTTCATCGACCTCAACGAATGGGGCGCGCTGCGCTACGAAGCGCTGGGCAAGGCGACGGTCGAGACGCTCTTCCCGGCCGACACGCCGCAGGAGACCGTGCACACCAACTGGCTGGGTGCGGCGGTCAATGCGCAACTCGTCATCGCCGGGCTGATCCAGAACAAGGTGCTGCCCGACGACGTCTACAAGCAGCGCTTCCTGCCCGACGGCTCGGACGACCGCCCCGTGGTGGACGCCCGCAAGGTCAGGGTCGAGGCGCCGCGCGACCCCAGGCTGCCCAGCCTGGTGCTGATCGGCGACTCCACCGTGCGCAGCGGCGGCCAGAACGGCGCCTACGGCTGGGGCGAGCGCCTGGCGCCCTTCTTCGACACGCAGCGCATCAACGTCGTCAACAACGCCATCGGCGGGCGCAGCAGCCGCACCTTCTTCACCGAAGGCCGCTGGGCCGCGGTGCTGGAGCAGCTGAAGGCCGGCGACTGGCTGCTGATCCAGTTCGGCCACAACGACGGCGCCCGCATCGGCGACCCCGCCGGCAAGAACCGCGGCTCCGTGCCCGGCACAGGCCCCGAGGCCGTGGAAGACACGCGGCCCGACGGCACGAAGGAGATGGTGCAGAGCTTCGGCTGGTACCTGGCCCGCTACATCGACGACGCCAAGGCCAGGGGCGCCCAGGTCGTCGTGCTGTCGCCCATCCCGCACAAGGACCGCTGGAAGCCCGAGCAGCCGCGCGACTTCGAGAACTACGCCGCCTGGGGCCGGCAGGTGGCGCAAGCCCGCGGCGCCCAGTTCATCGACCTGACGATGCTGATCACCGACGCCTACCGCGCTGCCGGCGCCGAGCGCGTCGACGGCTTCTTCTCCGACGCCCGCACGCACACCAACGACGCCGGCGCCGTCTTCAACGCCGCCCAGGTGGTGGAGGGCTTGAAGCGCCTGCCGGGCCGGCCGCTGCAGGCCTTTCTGCGCCCTGTTTCTCAATAATTTTTCGGACTCGCTTGCCAAGCCCAAAAAACTTCGCTTAGAATAGCGGGCTCAGGCGCTTTAGCTCAGTCGGTTAGAGCGATGGAATCATAATCCACAGGTCCGGGGTTCGAATCCCTGAAGCGCCACCAGACAGAAGCCCCAGGTAGACCAGCGATCCACCTGGGGCTTTTCCTTTTTCCGAAGCGCCGGCGAGGGCTCGCCGGCTCAGCGCTTGCCGCCCCGGCAGGCCGGCAGCGTGATGCGATAACTCGCGACGACGCTGCGCCACTGGCGGTCGCAGGGCATCTGCTCGACGGCCTCGTGGATACGGACGGCCAATTCGGGATGGGCCGCCCGGCCCGTCATGATGCGCCGGCCGAAGGGAGTGCTGTTGGGCACCGGCTGGTGCACCAGCCGCTCGGCGCAGCCCGACTCGGGCGCCAGCGCGTCGAACATCGCGCGGCTCATCTGCGTGAAGTCCACCCGGCCCAGGCAGAGCTGACGCAGCGAGGCCTGCGCACTGCCGGCGTTCTCCTTGAGCAGCAGCCCGGTCGCGACCATCTCGTCGAAGCCCTGGTAGCGATGGCCCAGCACGCCGCCGAAACGCAGCCCCTTCAAGTCCTCCAGCCCCTGCAGCCTGGTGGGTCGCGCCGTCGCGAAGATCAGCAGGTTCTGGTCTTCGAACAGCGGCGGGCTCCACAGAAAGCGCTGCTGGGCCATGTCGTCGACGAACGGCGGCGCCACGAACAGCGCGATGCCGGCAAAGCGCTGCGGCGGATTCAGATGGTGCTTGAGCAGCCGCTCCCGCGGCAGCACCGACAGCTTCAGACGATAGGCGCCGTGCAGCTTGCGGTTCAGATAGTCCACCACCTCCCTGTCCAGCCCCCGCCCGGCGTGGGTGACGAACGGCGGCACGCCGTAGGTGTTGAAGGCATCGACCTCGATCTCGGCCGCACGGGCCCCCAGCGGCAGCGCGATGGCCAGATGGGCCAGCACCCGCCAGCCCCGCAGCATTCTCCTCATAGCCCTCGTCGATGGTTGGCCTGGCCGCGGCAGTGCGGCATCGGATCACTATAGGCGGCGGTCTTGCGATGCCTTTTTGCTCCAGATCAAGACCGGCCCTGGAGGACCTGCCCCTGGACAGAGCCCTCGCGGCAGGCGATCCGCGGCAGCCCCCCTGAAAAGCGAATGCTGGCAAAATCCATTGCCCGATCCAACCTCGCCCTGCGCGGCGCCGGTTCGGGCCCAAGCCGTTGATTTTGTTGACCGCATTCGGGGCACGGCCGCCTTGATGCACACCGGAATCTCGACGGCCCGAGCAGGTCTCGGGCCGTTTTTCTTTGCAGCTCCGCAGCCGCCTTCCGGGGCGGCCCCTTCCGCAGCCACTGGACAAATACCATGTACCGCTGTGTTCTCCCGCTGGCGCTGGCCGCCAGCTGCCTGGCCGCCCAGGCCCAGACGCACCGCTTCTTCACCCCCAACACCTTGCGTGGCGAACTGGTCGTCACCCAGCACCCCGATGTGCTGCTGAACGGCAAGCCGGCGCGTCTCGCGCCCGGCAGCCGCTTCAAGGGCGACAACAACCTGCTGCTGCAGCCGGCCGGCGTCACCGGCCAGAAGCTCACCGTGCACTACACGGTGGAGAACAGCGGCCTGATCATGGACGTCTGGGTGCTGAACCCCGCCGAGCTGGCCAACAAGCCCTGGCCCACCACCCCCGCCGAAGCCGCCAGTTGGCAGTTCAACCCCGGCAACCAGACCTGGATCAAGCGATGAGCGACACGACGACCTCGAAGAAGGTCTATATCAAGACCTTCGGCTGCCAGATGAACGAGTACGACTCGGACAAGATGGCCGACGTGCTGGAGGCCGCCAAGGGCTACACCCCCACCGACGACCCCGAGCAGGCCGACCTCATCCTGTTCAACACCTGCTCGGTGCGCGAGAAGGCGCAGGAGAAGGTCTTCAGCGACCTCGGCCGCGTCAAGCACCTCAAGGCCAAGGGCGTGATGATCGGCGTCGGCGGCTGCGTGGCCTCGCAGGAAGGCGCGGCCATCATCGAGCGCGCGCCCTATGTGGACGTGGTGTTCGGCCCGCAGACCCTGCACCGCCTGCCGCAGATGCTGGAGGCCCGCCGCGAACAGCGCCGCCCGCAGGTGGACATCTCCTTCCCCGAGATCGAGAAGTTCGACCACCTGCCGCCGGCCAAGGTCGAGGGCGCCTCGGCCTTCGTGTCCATCATGGAAGGCTGCTCCAAGTACTGCAGCTACTGCGTGGTGCCCTACACCCGCGGCGAGGAGGTCTCGCGGCCCTTCGACGACGTGCTGACCGAGATCGCCGGCCTGGCCGACCAGGGCGTCATGGAGATCAACCTGCTGGGCCAGAACGTCAATGCCTACCGCGGCAGGATGGGCGACACCAGCGAGCATGCCGACCTGGCGCTGCTGCTGGAGTACGCGGCCGAGATCCCCGGCATCCGCCGCCTGCGCTTCACCACCAGCCATCCCAACGAGTTCAGCCCCCGCCTCATCGAGGCCTACGGCAAGATCCCGCAGTTGGTGAACCACCTGCACCTGCCGGTGCAGCATGGCAGCGACCGCATCCTGATGGCGATGAAGCGCGGCTACACGGCGCTGGAGTTCAAGAGCATCGTCCGCAAGCTGCGCGCCATCCGCCCGGACCTGCGCCTGGCCAGCGACTTCATCGTCGGCTTCCCCGGCGAGACCGACGACGACCACGCCAAGCTGATGAAGCTGGTGCACGACGTCGGCTTCGACGCGTCGTTCAGCTTCATCTTCAGCCCCCGCCCCGGCACGCCGGCCGCGGCGCTGGAAGACACGACGCCCTACGAGACCAAGGTCAAGCGCCTGCAGGAGCTGCAGGCCGCGATCGAGGCCCATGCGCTGACCATCTCGCAAGGCATGGTCGGCAAGGTGGAGAAGGTGCTGGTCACCGGCAATGCACGCAAGGATGCCTCCGAGCTGATGGGCCGCACCGAGTGCAACCGCATCGTCAACTTCCCGGGCTCATCCCGGCTGCTGAACCAGCTGGTGGACGTGCGCATCACGACCGCCTTCGCGCATTCGCTGCGCGGCGAGGTCGTCACGACGGAAGAAGTGCTCAGCGCCTGATCAGCGCTTCACACTCAGCAGCCACCACTGCGGCAGGGCCACGCCGAGCACCAGCAAGGCGTAGCCGGCCATCTTGCCGTCGCGGCCCAGCAGCAGCAGCGAGAGGGCCACGGCGGCACAGCCGCCCGCCGCACCCCAGCCCCACAGCCGCCGCCACGCCAGCGATTTCGCCTCCCGCCGCCACAAGCCCTTGATCGCCAGCGCCAGCAAGGCCGCCAGCCCCCAGGCCGGTGCAAACAGGTTGGCGATGTGCCAGAAGGCGTCGAGCGGGCTCATGCGGACTTGATCGGTGTCAGTGGCGGAAAAGCGGCGAATCCTACAATTCACCCCCATGTCGGTCTTTGCTCTCGGCCTGAATCACAACACCGCCCCGCTGGACCTGCGTGGGCGGTTCGCGTTCACGCTGGAGCAGCTCGCGCCTTCGCTGACCGGGCTGCGCCAGAAGCTGCCCGGCACGCCGGAGGCGGCCATCCTGTCCACCTGCAACCGCACCGAGGTCTACGTCGCCGCACCCACGGCCCAGGTGCAGCCGGCCATCGCCTGGCTGGCCCAGGCCGGCGGCGTCGAGGCCGGCGCGCTGCGCGAACATGCCTATGTGATGCAAGGCAGCGCCGCCGCCCGCCACGCCTTCCGCGTCGCCAGCGGGCTCGACTCCATGGTGCTGGGCGAGCCGCAGATCCTCGGCCAGATGAAGCAGGCCGTGAAGGAGGCCGAGGCCGCCGGTGCCTTGGGCACCACGCTGCACCAGCTGTTCCAGCGCAGCTTCTCGGTCGCCAAGGAGGTGCGCAGCTCCACCGAGATCGGCGCCCATTCCATCAGCATGGCCGCCGCGGCCGTGCGCCTGGCCGGCCAGCTGTTCGAGGACCTGGCCCAGACCCGCGTGCTGTTCGTCGGCGCGGGCGAGATGATCGAGCTGACGGCCACCCACTTCGCCGCCCGCACGCCGCGCCACATGGCCGTGGCCAACCGCACGCTGGAGCGCGGCGAGAAACTGGCCACCCGCTTCGGCGCCGAGGCCGTGCGCCTGTCGGACCTGCCCGAGCGCCTGCACGAGTTCGACATCGTCGTCTCCTGCACCGCCTCCAGCCTGCCGCTGATCGGCCTGGGCGCCGTCGAGCGCGCGCTGAAGAAACGCAAGCACCGCCCCATGTTCATGGTGGACCTGGCCGTGCCGCGCGACATCGAGCCCGAGGTGGCCCAGCTGGACGACGTCTACCTCTACACCGTGGACGAGCTGGCCCAGCAGGTGCAGACCGCCGGCGAGAAGCGCCAGGCCGCCGTCGAGCAGGCCGAGGCCATCGTCGAGACCGGCGTGCAGAGCTTCATGCACTGGCTGGACCAGCGCCACACGGTGCCGCTGATCCAGGCCCTGCATGCGCAGACCGACGACTGGCGCGCCATGGAGATCGCCCGCGCCCGCAAGCTGCTGGCCAAGGGCGCGGACGTGGACGAGGTGCTGGATGCGCTGTCGCGGGGGCTGACGCAAAAGCTGCTGCACGGTGCGCTGGCCGAGCTGCATGCCAGCGACGGCGAGCAGCGCCTGCAGCTGGCGCAGACCGTGTCGCGCCTGTTCCTGCGCGGCAAGCAGTCTTAGCGGCGCTCACCGCCGCCGCCCGGCGCAGCGACCGCGCCGCCCCCCGACTGCCCCTCCGTTTGCCATCATGAAAGACACCCTGCGCCAGCAGTTCGACCGCCTCGGTTTCCGCCTCGCCGAACTCGACGCGCTGCTCGCCGACGGCAGCATCGCCGCCGACATGAAGCGCTATCGCGCGCTGACCCGCGAACAGGCCGAGGTGGCCGGCCTGGTCGAGCGCTACCGCCGCTATCAACAGCATGAGGCCGACCTGGCCGCCGCGCGCGACATGCTGGCCGATCCCGAGATGGCCGAGATGGCCCGCGAGGAGATCGCCACCAACGAGGCGGCGCTGGCCGCGCTGGACCAGGAGCTGCAGCTCGCGCTCATCCCCAAGGACCCGGACGACGAGCGCAACGCCTTCCTCGAGATCCGCGCCGGCACCGGCGGCGACGAATCGGCGCTGTTCGCCGGCGACCTGGCCCGCATGTATCTGCGCTTCGCCGAGAGCCAGGGCTGGCGCACCGAGATCCTGTCGGAGAACGTGTCGGACCTGGGCGGCTACAAGGAGCTGGTGGTGCGCGTGGAGGGCGACGGCGTCTATGGCCGGCTGAAGTTCGAGAGCGGCGGCCACCGCGTGCAGCGCGTGCCGGCGACCGAAACGCAAGGCCGCATCCACACCAGCGCCTGCACGGTGGCGGTGATGCCCGAGCCCGACGAGGCCGAGGCCATCACGCTGAACCCGGCCGACCTGCGCATCGACACCTTCCGCGCCAGCGGCGCCGGTGGCCAGCACATCAACAAGACCGACTCCGCCGTGCGCGTCGTCCACCTGCCGACCGGCATCGTGGCCGAATGCCAGGATGGCCGCAGCCAGCACAGCAACAAGGCCAAGGCGCTGCAGGTGCTGCAGGCGCGCATCCAGGAGAAGGAGCGCAGCGAGCGCGCCGCCAAGGAAGCCGCCACCCGCAAAGGCCTGATCGGCACGGGCGACCGCAGCGACCGCATCCGCACCTACAACTTCCCGCAGGGGCGGCTCACCGACCACCGCATCAACCTGACGCTCTACAAGCTGGGCCAGATCATGGACGGCGACCTGGGCGACGTCATCCAGGGCCTGCTCGCCGCGCAGGCCGCCGAGCAGCTGGCCCAGCTGGAAGAAGGCCGGTCGTGACCGTCGACGAAGCGCTGGCCCTGGCCCGCCAGCTCGGCGTGGAGCGCGGCGATGCGCAGACGCTGCTGGCCCACCTGACGGGCCAGAGCCGGGCCTGGCTCGTCACCCACGGCGACGCGCCGGCGCCCGGCGCTGAAAGCCTGCTGCGCCGGCTGGCCGGCGGCGAGCCGCTGGCCCATCTGACCGGCTGGCAGCCCTTCCACGGCCTGCTGCTGCAGGTCACGCCGGACACGCTGATCCCCCGCCCCGACACCGAGACCCTGGTCGACTGGGCGCTGGAGCGCCTGGGCGCCCTGCCCGGCGAACCCGCGGTGGTCGACCTGGGTACCGGCAGCGGCGCCATCGCGCTGGCCATCAAGGCGGCCTGCCCGCGGGCCCGGCTCTCGGCCGTGGACGTCAGCGCCGCGGCCCTAGACGTCGCCCGTGCCAATGGCGAACGCCTGGGCCTGGCCGTGGACTGGCGGCACGGCAGCTGGTTCCAGCCGCTGGCCGGCCGGCGTTTCGACCTGATCGTCAGCAACCCGCCCTATATCGCTGGCGACGACCCCCACCTGCCCGCGCTGCGCCACGAGCCCCTGACCGCGCTGACGCCCGGCGGCGACGGCCTGGCCGACCTGACAAGCCTGATCGATGCTGCGCCGCAGCATCTGACGCCCGGCGGCTGGCTGCTGCTGGAACATGGCTGGGACCAGGCCGATGCTGTGGCACAACAGTTGGTGCGGCGCGGCTTCGCCGAGACCGGTCTGCGCCGCGACCTCGCCGGCCGCGCCCGCGCCAGTGGCGGACGCTGGCCGGGCTGACAGCGGGCCGGCCGCCCGGCCAAGGCCCGGCGCCGCAATAGTGTGACCTTTTGCCCCGAGTTCTTGCCACACCGCGGGGTCGGCGGGCGTAGGATCGAATTCCGGTGCCACGGGTTGCACCGCGCAGGAGACAATCATGACCCGCCTTGCCAGCGCTGCAGTTCTGAGCCTCTCTGCCCTGGTGGCTGCGTCGGCCTGGGCCGATGGTGACGCCAACCCGCGCTGGCAGGCCCGCCTGCAGCTGAGCGCCGCCGACGCCGACTCCGATGCCAGGCCGCACCTCGGCGGCTCGCGCGTGCTCAGCGCCAACCTGCTGGGCGACTACTACCTGACCGGCCCGGGCTTCAGCGGCCTGCACGGCGGCCTGCGGGCCACGGGCGGCCTGCTGCTGGGCCCGCTGTCGCTGTCGCAGAGCAGTGGCGGCCTGGCACTGGGCAGCGGCCCCATCGCCGCGGGCCGGCGCAGCCTGTCGCTGAGCAGCCTGGATGCCTACGCGCTAGAGCCCAGTGCCAACCTGTCCTACTTCGGCATCGGCTACACGGGCCGCCTGCACCGCAGCGGCCTGGCCTTCAGCGCCGACTTCGGCCTGATGTCGGGCTCCTACGGCAGCCTGCGCCTGGGCCGCAGCAGCGCCCAGGGCTTCGAGGACGCGATGCGCGACCTGCGCTTCAAGCCCTTGCTGCAACTGGGCCTGGCCTACAGCTACTGATGCCGCGAGCGCCGCGTCTCGGATAATCGGGCTTTTGCCTTTCCGAGAACTGCAATGAGCGACGTTCAGCAACGCATTGACGACCTGGTCAAGTCCAACCGCGTCATGCTCTTCATGAAGGGCACGGCCCAGTTCCCGATGTGCGGCTTCTCCGGTCGCGCCATCCAGATCCTGAAGGCCGCCGGTGCCACCGACATCAAGACCTTCAACGTGCTGGAGGACGAGGAAGTGCGCCAGGGCATCAAGGACTACGCCAACTGGCCCACCATCCCCCAGCTCTACATCGGCGGCGAGTTCGTCGGCGGCTCGGACATCATGATGGAGATGTACGAGTCGGGCGAGCTGCAGCAGGCGCTGGCCGCGGCTTAAACGGCCCACCACCCCCTACGCGCTTCGCGCCCCCGTCAAGGGGAAGCTGCCAGTGGCCCGGCAAAGCCGGTTCCACGGCAGTCACTTGGTCAGGCACTCTGCCGCCCTGTGCGGGCGCTTCTAAGGTTCAACGACATGACGCAACGGTTGGTGGTGGGGCTGACGGGCGCGACCGGGGCCGCCTACGCGCTGCGGCTGCTGCGCCGCGCGCGCGAGCTGGGTGTGGAGACGCACCTGATCGCCACGCCCGCCGGCATCCTCAACGCCCACCACGAGCTGGGGCTGGACCGCTCCGCGCTGGAGGCCGAGGCGACTCACGCCTACGCGCCCGGCGACGTCGGCGCCTGCATCGCCAGCGGCAGCTTTGCCACCGCCGCGATGGTCGTCGCGCCCTGCTCGATGAAGTCGCTGGCCGCCATCGCCCATGGCCTGGGCGACAACCTGCTGACCCGCGCCGCCGACGTGACGCTGAAGGAGCGCCGCCGCCTCATCCTGATGGTGCGCGAGACGCCGCTGAACCTGGCCCATCTGCGCAACATGGTGGCCGTGACCGAGATGGGTGGTATCTGCTTCCCGCCGCTGCCGGCCTTCTATCACCACCCCAAGTCCATCGACGAGATGGTCGCCGAGACGGTGGAGCGGGTGCTGGAACTCGCGGGCGTGGCGCAGGCGCGGCCCACCCCCTGGAACGGGCTGTAGCCGCCGACCCGGCCTACCGAAGCGACGGCGTGGCCCGGGGCCGCAGCCACTGCATGGCCTCGAAGCCCAGGATGATGGGCGCCGACGCGAGCAGGGGCAGCAGCAGGTAGAAGAGGCGCCAGACCAGCATGGCCGCGACGACGCCCATGGCCGGCATGTCCGGCATCAGCGCGACGAAGACCACTTCCATGACGCCCACGCCACCCGGCACCTGCGACAGCAGACTGACGCAGAAGGCGATCAGGAAGGCGCCCAGCACCGTGGCAAAGCCCGGGTTGCCCTCGGCGGGCAGCGCGAAATAGATGATGGCCGCGGCCGCCACCAGCTCCAGCGGGCCGGCGACGATCTGCTGCAGCACGATGCCCGGCTTGGGATAGTGCAGCTGGAAGCGGCCCATGCGCAGCGGCCGCAGGCCCAGAAAGGCCGCGCCCACGTACAGCGCGCACAGCGCCAGCATGCCGCAGGCCAGCACACGGATGCCCGACGGCGAGGCCCAGCCCGGCGGCAGGCGGTCCGTCAGCGGCGCGGCCAGCGTCGGGTCCCAGGCCAGCGCCGCGCCCAGCAGCAGCAGCGCGCCCAGCCCGAAGGTGAACGAGCAGAACGAGATCAGCATCGCGACCTGGCCCTTGCTCAGCCCACGCGCGGCATAGGCCCGCAACCGCACGGCGCCGCCGGACAGCACGGAGGCGCCGATGTTGTGCCCCAGCGCATAGGCCACGAAGGAGCACCAGAAGCTGAACGTGACCGACACCCGCGACTGCACGCCGATGTGGCGCAGCGCGATGCGGTCATACCAGCCCAGCGCCACATAGGCGAGCACGGCGGACAGCGCGGCCAGCACATAGCCCCGCGCCGGGATGGAGGCCAGCTTCTCGCCCAGCACGCGGGCGATGACCTCGACGTCGTTGACGAAGCCGTCGTTGAGCATGGCCCGGATCAGCGGGTCCGCCGCGGCTTCGGCTCGCAGCTTGCCCTCCAGCAGCACCAGGGAGAAACCGACCGACGCCAAGGCCAGCAGCGGCCACATCCAGGCCAGCAGATGATCGGCCAGCGTCCTGCGCCGGCTTTGCGTCGTTGCTTCGTGCAAAGAGACCTCCCGTACTGGCGGGCGAGCTTAGCAGCGGTGCGAGCCGCTGCCGCCCGGCGCCGTCACGGGAGGCGCCTGGGTGCTCAGGGCTTCTGCACCACCAGGCCGCGCCGCTCCAGCAGCGGCTTGATGTCGGGTTCGTGGCCCACCAGGTTGCGGAACAGCTGCATCGCGTCCTCGCTGCCGCCGCGCGACAGCATCTTGGCGCGCAGCGCATCGCCGTTGGCGCGCTTGAGGCCGCCCTTGGCCTTCAACCATTCCACCGTGTCGGCGTCCAGCACCTCGCTCCAGATGTAGGCGTAGTAGCCGGCCGAATAGCCGCCCATGATGTGGCTGAAATAGGGCAGCTTGTAGCGCGGCGGCACGGGGCCGAAGTCGACCCCCTCCTCCTTCAGCACCTTGGCCTCGAAGTCCATGATGGCCTCGGCGGCCGGGATCTCGCCGGCCTTGAGCTGGTGCAGGCGCTGGTCGACGAGGGCGGCGGACAGATAGGACACCGTCATATAGCCCTGGTTGAAGCGCTTGGCGCGTGCGACCTTGTCCAGCAGCTCGCGCGGCATGGGCGCGCCGGTCTTGTAGTGCTTGGCGTAGCTGGCCAGCACGCTGGGCCAGTCGGCCCAGACCTCGTTGACCTGCGACGGGTATTCGACGAAGTCGCGCGGTACGCGGGCCAGGCCCGGGTAGCGGCTTTTGTTGAACATGCTGTGCAGCGCATGGCCGAACTCATGGAACATCGTGTTGACCTCGTCCCAGGTCATCAGCGTCGGCTCGCCGGCCGGCGGCTTGGGAATGTTGAGGTGGTTGGCGACGACGGGCAACGTGCCTTCCAGCGCGTTCTGGCCGACATAGGCGTTGGCCCAGGCACCGCCGCGCTTGCTGGGGCGGGCGTAGAGGTCGGCGATGAAGATGGCGAGCTGCTTGCCGTCGGTGTCGAAGACGTCGTAGACGCGCACGTCGTCGCGGTAGACCGGCAGGTCCGTGCGGCGCTTGAAGCTGATGCCGTAGAGCTGGTGGGCGGCATGGAACACGCCCTTCTCCAGCACGCTGGTCATCTCCAGATAGGGCTTGAGCTGGCTCTCGTCGAAGCCGTACTTGGCGGCGCGCAGCTTCTCGGAGTAGTAGCTCCAGTCCCAGGCCTGCAGTGCGAAGCTGGGCTGCTTCTTGGCGGCCTGCTCGCTGTCGATGAGCTTCTGCAGCTCCGCCGCCTCCTGGCGGGCCGAGGCCATGGCCGCGGGTGCCAGCTGGCGCAGCAGCGCGTTGACGGTGTCGGCCGACTTGGCGGTCTCCTCCTCCAGCACGAAGGCCGCGGGCGTCGCATAGCCCAGCAGTGCGGCGCGCTCCTGGCGCAGCGTCATCACGCGGGACACGATGGCCCGCGTGTCGAACTCGTTGCCGCGCGCGCCGCGCGCCACCGAGGCGCGGTGCAGGCGCTCGCGCACCGCGCGGTTCTGCAGGTCGGTCTCGAAGGGCTGGATGGTGGTGTTAAGCAGCGCGATCAGGTACTTGCCTTCCAGGCCGCGCTTCTTGGCAGCCTCGGCCGCGGCGGCGATCTGCGCCGGGCTCAGGCCGGCCAGCTCCTCGGCGCTGTCGACGACGATGGCCGAATCGTTGACCTCGGCCAGCACCTGCTTGTTGAAGCGCGCGGTCAGCGTCGCCAGCTCGGCGTTGATGGCCTTCATGCGCGTCTTCTGCTCATCGTTCAGCTGCGCGCCGGCGCGCAGCATGTCGCGGCGGTAGCGCTCGATGAGGCGCTTGGCTTCGGCGTTGGGCGCGGCGCTGTCGCGCTGGGCGTACAGCGCCTCGACGCGGGCGAACAGCTTGGGGTTGAGCAGCACCGCGTCGCGCTGGGCGGCCAGCTTGGCGGCGTAGTCGGTCTGCAGTTGCTGGCGAGCCGGGTTGGCGTCGGCACCCAGCAGGCTGAACAGCAGCGTGGTCGCGCGGTTCAGCAGCCGGCCGCTCTTCTCCCAGGCGACGATGGTGTTGTCGAAAGTGGGTGCGGCGGGGTTGTCGGCAATGGCCTGGATCTCGGCCAGCTGCTCGGCCATGCCCTGCTCCAGGGCCGGCGCGAAATGCTCGTCGCGCAGCTTGTCGAACTGCGGGTAGTGCAGCGGCAGCGGGCTGACGGTCAGCAGCGGGTTGTCATTGGGCTGGGCCTGGGCGAGACCGGTGGCCAGCAGGGCGGAAAGTATCAGGGGCGCGAATCGGCGTGTAGCGGACATGGAGCTGTCTTGTGGACGGAATCGCGCAGGCTACCCTGTCTGCCGCGCGATGCCACAAGGCACGCCGGTTCGGCCCTGCAGCTTTACCCGCCGTTCACATCTCGCCCGGCAGCAGCCACTGACGCCGCGCGCCGAAGACCGCGTTCGGATACTCCGGCCGGCCGCGGCTGCCGTTGTAGCGGCCCAGGGCCAGCGACAGGTTGCCGCGCTCCACGTCCAGGTAGTGGCGCAGGATCACGCAGCCGAAGCGCAGATTGGTCTGCATGTGGAACAGCCGCGAGGCATCGCCGTCGCCGATGACGCGCGTCCAGAACGGCATGACCTGCATATAGCCGCGCGCGCCGGCCACGCTGATCGCGTACTTGCGGAAACCGCTCTCGACCTGGATCAGGCCCAGCACCAGGCTGGGCTCCAGGCCCGCGCGCTTGGCCTCGTACCAGACCGTCTCGAGGAACTCGATGCGGATCTGCGTCTCGGTCTTGCGCTTCTTCAGCCGCTCGCTCATCACGCCCAGCCAGCGCAGATAGGCCATGCGCGCCTCGACCTGGTCGGCCTCGAAGCGCACGCGCGGCGGGGCGCTCTGCGCGATGGAGGCACTCAGGGCCGAACGGATCGAATCCGCCAGCGGCTCCTCGACCTGCGCGCCGGCCCGCGCCGCCAGCGGCGCGCCGAGCAGGCTCAGCAACAGAAGCCGGCGCTTCAAAGCTTGAGCAGGCCTTTCAGGTGGCCCACCACATCACCCACGGCCAGCTTGGTGGCCGCCTCGTCGCGGCGGCCCTGGTACTCGACCTGACCCTCCTTGAGGCCGCGGTCGCCCAGCACGACGCGGTGCGGCACGCCGATCAGCTCCCAGTCCGCGAACATCGCGCCGGGACGCTCGCCGCGGTCGTCCAGCAGCACGTCCACGCCCAGGGCCTTCAGCTCCTCGTAGAGCTGCTCGGACGCCGCCTTGACCTCGGCGCTGCGGTCCGCGCCAATGGGGCAGATGACAACGGTGAAGGGCGCGATCGCGTCCGGCCAGATGATGCCGCGCGCATCGTGGCTCTGCTCGATGGCGGCACCCAGGATGCGAGTCACGCCTATGCCGTAGCAGCCCATCTCCATCAGCTTGGGCTTGCCGTTTTCGTCCAGGAAGGTGGCGTTCATCGCCGCCGAGTACTTGGTGCCGAGGTAGAACACATGGCCCACCTCGATGCCGCGCTGGATGGCCAGCTGGCCCTTGCCGTCCGGCGAGGGGTCGCCGGCGACGACGTTGCGGATGTCGGCCACGACGTCGGGCTCGGGCAGGTCGCGGCCCCAGTTCACGCCGGTCAGGTGGAAGTCCGCCTCGTTGGCGCCGCAGACAAAATCGCTCATCAGCGCAACGGTGCGGTCGGCGACGACCTTCAGCGGCGCCTTCAGGCCCACGGGGCCCAGATAGCCGGGCTTGCAGCCGAAGTGGGCCTCGATCTCGCCCACGGTGGCGAAGCGGAAGCCGCCCTTCAGGCCTTCGACCTTGCCGGCCTTGACTTCGTTGAGCTCATGGTCGCCGCGCACCAGCAGCAGCCAGACCTGGGTCTTGACGATGTTCCCGTCCTGGTCGAGCTCGTCGGTGGCCAGCACCAGCGACTTCACCGTCTGCGCCAGCGGCAGGCCCAGCAGCTGGGCGACGTCCTCGCAGGTGCTCTTGCCAGGCGTCGGGGTCTTGGCCAGCGCCTGCGTCGCCGCGCCGCGCGAGGGCAGCAGCGCGACGGCTTCGGCCAGCTCGATGTTGGCCGCGTAGTCGCTGGTGGGGCAGTAGACGATGGCGTCCTCGCCGGTCTCGGCGATGACCTGGAACTCGTGCGAGCGGTCGCCGCCGATGGCGCCGGTGTCGGCCGCGACGGCGCGGTACTGCAGACCGAAGCGGTCGAAGATCCTGCAGTAGGCCGCGTACATGTTGTCGTAGCTGCGGCCTGCGGCCTCGACGTCACGGTCGAAGGAGTAGGCGTCCTTCATCGTGAACTCGCGGCCGCGCATCAGGCCGAAGCGGGGCCGGCGCTCGTCGCGGAACTTGGTCTGGATGTGATAGAAGTTTTTCGGCAGCTGGCGGTAGGAGCGCAGCTCCTGGCGGGCGATGTCGGTGATGACTTCTTCGCTGGTGGGCTGGACGATGAAGTCGCGGCCATGGCGATCCTTCACGCGCAGCAGCTCCGGGCCCATCTTCTCGAAGCGCCCCGTCTCCTGCCACAGCTCGGCCGGCTGGATGACGGGCATCAGGCACTCGACCGCACCGGCGGCATCCATCTCCTCGCGGATGATGCGCTCGACCTTGCGGATCACCCGAAGCCCCATCGGCATGTAGTTGTAAATGCCCGCACCCAGGCGCTTGATCATGCCGGCGCGCATCATCAGCTTGTGGCTGACGACCTCGGCATCGGCGGGGGCTTCCTTCAGCGTGGAGACGAAGAACTGGCTGGCTTTCATGGGCGGAGATGAAAACGAAGGCCGGGTCAGAACCCGGCCAAGTCACGACGAAACAGGGAGAAATCTTCGGGTTAGCGAGGGCGCTGCCGCAATCGCGGCCCGATGCAATAATCGAACCAACTAGAGATTTGAGGTTGATTATGCTCGACCGTGAAGGCTTCCGCCCCAACGTCGGCATCATCCTGCTCAACCAGCGCAACGAGGTGTTCTGGGGCAAACGCATCCGGACGCATTCGTGGCAGTTCCCGCAAGGGGGCATCAAGCACGGTGAAACGCCTGAGCAGGCGATGTTCCGAGAGCTCCACGAGGAAGTGGGGCTCGCGCCAGAGCATGTGCGCATCATTGCGAGAACGCGCGACTGGCTACGCTATGAGGTGCCCGAGCACTTCATCCGGCGCGACGCACGGGGCCACTATCGGGGCCAGAAGCAGATCTGGTTCATGCTGCAGCTGCTGGGGCGTGACTGCGACATGAACCTGCGCGCCACCGACCATCCCGAGTTCGATGCCTGGCGCTGGAACGACTACTGGGTGCCGTTGGAGGCCGTCATCGAGTTCAAGCGCGGCGTCTACGAGATGGCGCTGACGGAGCTGGCGCGCTATCTGCCGCGCATCAACCATCACAACCGCTATCTGCGCGCCGGCATGCGGCCGGCACACCGCGAGCGCCACAGCGGGCCCATGCCGCTGGAAACGTCGGACGGCGAGCCGCCGCCGAACTGAGCCCGCCCCTTAACGGAGCACCAGGTTGTCGCGGTGAATGAGTTCGGGCTCGGCCGCGTAGCCCAGCAACGCCTCGAACTCCGCCGATGGCTTGCGTGCGATCAGCCGCGACTCGGCGGCTGAATAGTTGGCCAGGCCGCGCGCCAGTTCGGTGCCGTCCGGCCCCAGCACGGCGATGACGTCACCACGATGGAAGTCGCCCTGCACCTCGGTGACGCCGATGGGCAGCAGGCTCTTGCCTTCGCCGCGCAGCTTGACAACGGCGCCAGCGTCGACGCGCACGGCGCCGCGCATCTGCAGGTGGTCCACCATCCACTGCTTGCGCGCCGCCAGCTTGGGCGTGGCCGCGTGCAGGGCCGTGCCTATGGCCTCGCCGCGCGCCAGGCGCAGCAGCACGTCCGGCTCGCGCCCCCAGGCGATGACGGTGCCGGCACCACTGCCCGCGGCACGCTTGGCGGCCAGGATCTTGGTGATCATGCCGCCGCGACCGATGCTGGAACCGGCGCCGCCGGCCATGCGCTCCAGCTCGGGATCGCCGGCCTGGGCGTTGTCGATGAAGCGCGCCGCCGGGTCCTTGCGCGGATCGGCCGAGTACAGGCCGCGCTGGTCGGTCAGGATGACCAGGGCGTCGGCCTCCACGAGGTTGGCCACCAGCGCACCCAGCGTGTCGTTGTCGCCGAACTTGATCTCGTCGTTGACGACCGTGTCGTTCTCGTTGATGACGGGCAGCACGCGGTGCGTCATCAGCGTCAGCAGCGTCGAGCGCGCATTCAGGTAGCGCTCGCGGTCGGCCAGGTCGGCGTGGGTGAGCAGCACCTGCGCGCTGTGCATGCCGTGCGCGCTGAGCTGGCTTTCGTACATCTGCGCCAGGCCCATCTGGCCGACGGCCGCGGCAGCCTGCAACTCGTGCAGCTCCTTGGGACGCGAGGCCCAGCCCAGCCGCTTCATGCCCTCGGCGATGGCGCCGCTGGACACCATGACCAGCTCGCGCCCCTCGCCCGCCAGCGCCGCCAGCTGGCGACTCCAGTTCGCGATCGCCTCGGCGTCAACGCCGCGACCCTCGTTGGTGACGAGGCTGGAACCGACTTTGACGACGATGCGGCGCGCGCTGGACAGCAGACTCATTCGGCAGGGGATTCGAAACGGATGTCGGGCTCGTCGAGCACACGCTGCTCGGCGGCCACATGGTCGTAGATGGCGTGAATCAGCGGCTGGCAGCCCTCACGGGTCAGCGCCGAGATCTCGAAGACCGGCCCCTTCCAGCGGTAGCGCTTGATGAAGTCCTTCACACGCGCGGCGCGCTCTTCCTCGGGGACCATGTCCAGCTTGTTCAGCACCAGCCAGCGCGGCTTGGCGTGCAGCTCGGGGTCGTACTTCTTCAGCTCGGCCACGATGGCCTTGGCTTCCTTGACCGGATCGACCTCGGGGTCGAAAGGTGCCAGGTCGACGACATGCAGCAGCAGCCGCGTGCGCTGCAGATGGCGCAGGAACTGGTGGCCCAGGCCGGCGCCCTCCGCCGCGCCCTCGATGAGTCCGGGGATGTCGGCGACGACGAAGCTCTTCTCCGGCGCAACACGCACGACACCCAGGTTGGGATGCAGCGTCGTGAACGGATAGTCCGCGATCTTGGGCTTGGCGTTGGAGATGGCGCTGATCAGCGTGGATTTGCCGGCGTTGGGCTGGCCCAGCAGGCCCACGTCGGCCAGCACGCGCAACTCCAGCCGCACCTTCTTGACCTCGCCCGGCCAGCCGGGCGTCTTCTGACGCGGCGCGCGGTTGGTGGAGGTCTTGAAGTGCAGATTGCCGAAGCCGCCATCGCCGCCCTTGCAGATCAGGATGCGCTGACCTGGCTCCAGCAATTCGCCGATGACGGATTCGGTTTCGAGATCCGTGATGATGGTGCCCACCGGCATGCGCAGCACGATGTCGTCGGCGGCGGCGCCGAAGCAGTCCGAGCCGCGCCCCGCCTCGCCGTTGCGCGCCTCGTGACGGCGCGCGTAGCGGTAGTCGATCAGCGTGTTCAGGTTGCGGTCGGCCTCGGCCCAGACGCTGCCGCCCTTGCCGCCGTCGCCGCCGTCCGGCCCGCCGAACGGGATGAACTTCTCGCGGCGAAAGCTCGCGCAGCCGGCACCACCGTTACCGGCGGCGACATCGATGGTGGCTTCGTCAACGAATTTCATGGCGGGTGAGCCATCGTAATGGCTGGCAAATGTTTAGATCGGGTCCGGCTGCCGTCTTGCGGCGGAGCAGACTTCAGAAATGACAAAGCCCCGGCGAGCCGGGGCTTGGGGTATCGGGCCGCGTGATCGCCCGAGACTGCCGACCTTAGGCGGCCAGCGGGGTGACGACGACCGTCGAACGGTTGTTGGCACCCTTGGTAGTGAAGCTCACGTGGCCATCGACCAGCGCGAACAGCGTGTGGTCCTTGCCGATGCCGACATTGGTGCCGGGATGGAAGCGCGTGCCACGCTGGCGCACGATGATGGAACCTGCGGAGATCAGTTCGCCGCCGAAAGCCTTGACGCCCAGCATCTTGGGCTTGGAGTCGCGGCCGTTCCGAGTGGAACCGCCGCCTTTTTTCTGTGCCATGTTTAGCTCCTAGAAATTAGCGTAAGAAGAGGGATCAGCCGTTGACCGCGCTGATTTCCAGCTCGGTGTAGTTCTGGCGATGGCCTTGGCTCTTCTTGTAGTGCTTGCGACGGCGCAGCTTGAAGATGCGAACCTTGTCGTGCTTGCCGTGGCTGACAACCTTGGCACTGACGCTGGCGCCAGCGACCAGGGGCGCGCCGACGGTCAGGCCGTCACCGCTGCCAACTGCCAGCACCTGGTCGAGGGTGACCTCGGCGCCAACTTCCGCGTCGAGCAACTCGACCTTGATTTTTTCGCCGGCAGCAACCTTGTATTGCTTGCCGCCAGTCTTGATGACTGCGTACATGTGCTTCCTTTCGCACCCGAAGGCGCATCCACCCGGCTCCAGCGGCTTGGCGCGAGCTTCACCCACGCCGCCACCCTCGTCGGGCCTTTTTGTCGATTTTGTCGGTCTGACCTCTCGGCGGCACGCAAGCCAGGGCGCACGAACCGCAAAGAGCCCTCGAGTATACCCTGAGGTTTACAGGGCAGGCAATGCCCCGCCCCATGAACGCCTTGCAAGCCTCGCGACAACCGTGGACGAGCCGTCTCGGCTCGAGGCGCTCGACGCCCTTCCTATAATCTTGCGATCCCTAGCTTGAGAGTCCAGAGTGCGCGTCGAGACTGCCTCGCCCCCATCACAAGTTGCCGAGGTCCTCGCCCTGCTGTCCGCCGAAATGGCACAGGTGGACGCGGTCATCGCCAATCGGCTCAAGTCCGATGTGGCACTGATCGACCAGATCGCCCACTACATCGTTCACGCAGGCGGCAAGCGCATGCGGCCCAAGCTCGTGCTGCTGTTCGCCAATGCGTTGGGCTTCGAACAGGCCGCGCGATTCGAACTGGCGGCCGTCGTCGAGTTCATCCACACCGCAACGCTGCTGCATGACGACGTCGTCGACGAGTCCTCGCTGCGCCGCGGCAAGCCGACCGCCAACGCCTTGTTCGGCAACGCCGCCAGCGTGCTGGTTGGCGACTTCCTCTACTCGCGCGCCTTCCAGATGATGGTGTCGGTGGACCGCATGCGCGTGCTGGAGGTGCTGGCCGAGGCGACCAATGTCATCGCCGAGGGCGAGGTCCTGCAGTTGATGAACATGCACGACCCCGACATCAGCGTGGAGAGCTATCTGCGTGTGATCCGCTTCAAGACCGCCAAGCTCTTCGAAGCCAGCGCCCGGCTCGGCGCCGTGCTGGCCGACGCGACGCCCGAGGTCGAGGAGGCTTGCGCCGCCTACGGCCGTGCGCTGGGCACCGCCTTCCAGCTCATCGACGATGTGCTGGACTATGAAGGCGATGCCCACGAACTCGGCAAGAACATCGGCGACGATCTGCGCGAGGGCAAGACCACGCTGCCGCTGCTGATCGCGATGGAACGCGCCACGCCCGAGCAGCGGGCACTGCTGCGCCATGCCATCGAGCACGGCGAGCAGGAAAAGCTGCAGGAGATCGTTGCCATCGTGCGCTCGACCGGCGCGCTGGAGTCCACGCGCGAAGCGGCACGCGCCGAGGCCAGGTCTGCAGCCGAATGCCTCAAGTTGCTGCCTTCCAACAAGTGGACAGAATCTCTGCTAGAATTCGCAATTCAGTCAGTTGAGCGCCATTCCTGATGGCGCGAAACGAAAGACATCGGGGTGTAGCTTAGCCTGGTAGAGCGCTACGTTCGGGACGTAGAGGCCGGAGGTTCGAATCCTCTCACCCCGACCAGGAATTCCTTTGCAAATCAACGACTTATCCGGATACCGGATTGGTGGTCGCTGATGCCAGAGGGTCCTTGGTGGTAAATCGGTGGTACGCCCTGTACTTCCGACGCGAAGAAAGTTCGCGTCATGCCACTTGTACTTGCCTATACCGAGTTCCAGAAACTTCTGTCGAACTCGTCCGAATGGCAAGCATCGAAAACAAGTCCCGCACCCAAATCAGCGTCGCGCGGCACCCTGAGCTCACCAAGCTCTTCCCCCACAACAAAACGCCGGCTGCCAGCGCCTACTGCGCTGAGCTGACCGCGGCCGGCCACGAGCCGGTGATGTCAGTGCTCGACGAGGCCTACCTCGTTCGCTTCAAGGTGAACGGGAAGCGCCGTAGTCACACGGCCCACAGCTTTGCCGAGGCGGTGGCTGTCCAAAAGCAGATTGAAGCCGAGCAGCACCGGGGCCTCTTCGTCGACTACACGAAAGCGCACCAGACGAAGTTCCACAAGCTGCTGGAACGCTACCTGCGTGAGGAGGCTCCGCGCCTCAAGGGCTTTGTCATCACCGCCTACAAAATCAACAGTTGGCTAGTTGACGCTGGCCTGCCCGAGCTGGACATCGCCGCCATCCACGCGGCTCACCCTAACCCTCGCGAGCCGGGTCTGCGCATCCCCGCGCGCACTGGCAAGCGCATGTCCGCACCCTGCGAGGCTTCGGCGTTTGCTTTGAAGCCGTTCTCCGAGCTGGAGCCAGACGACTTCCAGGACTACCTGGACGAGCGGATGGAAGAAGTCTCGGCCGCCACGGCAGACCGCGAGCTGGACATCGCGCGCCGCGTCTGCAGCTTGGCCATCAACAAGTGGCGCATCCACGTTCACTGCGACCCCTTTTCGGGTTTCGAGCGCCCGGACTACTTCAACGAGCGCAATCGGCGGCTTCGAGAAGGAGAGGAAGAACGCTTGATGGCGGCGGCTGCGAAAGAGGATCGGCAGCAAGCCGTTCAGCGCCGCATTGACGAACTGCTCGCCGGACGGACGCAGAAGACGAAGTACCAGCGCCTCAGCGCAATCCGCGAGGTTCGTGCGGAGGCGGAAGCCTCGTGCGACCCGATTCCGTTGATGGAAATCTTCGTCCAGTTCCAACTCATGACGGGTGCCCGCAAGAGCGAGACACGCAAGGTCAAGTGGAGCGACATCGACTTCGAAAAGCACACTGCCTTCCTTCCCGAGACCAAGAACGGTCACGCGCGGACGCTCGCCTTGCGCAGCGAGATGGTGCAGTGGCTGCGCGACCTCCCGCGCACCAGCGAGTACGTCTTCAGCTTCTCGGCGAACTACCTCCGGAAGGCATGGAAGCGCATTTGCGAGGCCGCGGGCATCCCCGTTGACGGCGATGTGAGCGAGCGCCTTCGGATTCACGATTTGCGCCATGAGGCGATTTCCCGGGTGGCTGAAGCTGCCAGCAAAACGCCCGGCGGCATCATGCTGCCCGACCTCCAGGCCTTCAGCGGGCACCGCGACTTGCGCATGCTCGTCCGCTACCTGCACCTCACACCCTCGGGGCTGGCCAAGCGCTTGGATGCGGCGTTCGCTGACCAGGCGCAGGTCACCCTGCACCACGGGCGCCGTCGGTTGTCCAAGTCCGCGTCCTTGACGATGGCCGAGGTTGTCCAGACGCCCATCGTGGCGCCGGCCAACAAGCGCACGTTGCCGCGCCCTACGGGCAATGTCGTCTCGCTGAACGCCTTCCGCCGGCCGGCCGCCTGAAGAGTTCGTGCCGCAGCAGCGGCCCTGTGTGCGGCCCGGCGAAGCCGGGCCATGCGCCGTCACCTTCCTGTTCCGTGACGCCTCACTCAGCGCCCTCCTCTACTCGCGGGCGCGCGCCACGGATGAATTCTGGAGACCCTCGATGAATAGTCCCGTCCACACCGAATCTGCAGATGCCAGCGCACAGCGCTTCGCCGGCTTCGAACCTGACACATGCTTCGTCGCCCACTGGCACCGGCGCACCCGCAGCGGCTACTCCACCCATTACACGAAGGAGTCGTCCAGAACTGTCAATGGGCACCGGTTGGCGTTCATGCTGCTCGTCGGCTCGCCGTTGGGGGCCGAGATGGTTCTACATCGGTGCGGCAACGCGGCTTGCCTCAACCTGCATCACCTGTATCTCGGCAGCGATGGCGAGAACCTCCGGGACAGGCTGCTGCACAAGGCTGTCTACAGCGCGCCGCGAGTGCCGGATCAGGACGCTTCAGACCTGGTTACAAGGCCGATTCCGGCCGCCCTGAGCCGCGAGGCTCCTAGCCGCGGCCTTGCGTTCGGCGGATGCGACGAACTCAAGTGTGTGCATGCGCCCTGGCTGATCGCGACGCCAGACGGCTACCGCCAACTGCCAGGCAGGCCGCTGCCTGGCGACCTCGCGGGGGCACATCGCAAAGTATTCGAGCTGCTGATCGGCTCGCTGCGGCCGCTTGATCTCGTGAGGCACTCCTGCGGTGACAAGACGTGCGTCAACCCCTACCACCTGTACATCGCGGGACGGCAGTCCCCTGACCTCGGCAACCAGTACGACCGACGCAAGGACAGGCCGGTACGGGGTCCGTACAAGCCAGGTGCCGGTGCCTAGATGCGTGGCCCCTCCCCGCAACGTCGTACTTGAGGGGCGCGGAGCGCCAACGCGATGGCGACGCAGACGCGCCCACACGCAGAAGCACCGAGGCATCCTGTCAAATCCGACAACCGGGCTCAGGGAAAGATGACGCTACTTTGCTGAATACGGACTGCATCCAGCTCGGCGGCTTCGCTGAACGTTAGGAAGCACAGATGCAAGGGGAGGAGTAAAGCGTCGGGGTCTATGGAGCGACGAAGCGAGTCGGCCTGGTCATCGCTAGCGCAGAGGATCATCAGGTCGATGTCCTCCGCATCCTCCTCGTCTCGGTCGACAGAGCCGAAGAGGTGCCATTCGGTGCCCGTCGCTGCCGCGCCGAGGCTCAGCGCGGTTTGACGCACCCGCGCAACCACCTGCTCTCGAATCACGAGCCCAGCCGCTTCATTAGTTCGCGGAAGCTGAGTGCCTGCGCGCCCATGTCTAAGGCTGCAGCTTGCGCTGCAGCGCTGATGCCGCCGTAGCTTGAAGACTTCACGATCACGTCGAAGCGTCCCACGCTGGCTCGCGCGTTTCGGACATCCTCCGCGCCCATGTTGTAGGCGCCGACAACCGCGACGGTGATGGGCCCACCCTGCCTGCGCTCAGCCCTGAGAACGGAGTCATAGACGTACGAGATGCCGGTGACGTTCGAATGCTGCTTCATCGCCGTGATGAAGAACCCGATGCCCTTGTCACGGAAGGTGCCTGCGTTTCCGGTCGCTCCGGCTCGCGCCACATCGCCCAACGTCCCGAAGGCTGCGAATGCGGCATGAACACGGTCTATAGCTGCGCCGCTCCATAGCGTCCCTGATGGCACGTTGATGACCAACTCAGGCCTGTTGTGTCCTGAGAAGAGCGGGTCGACATCGGGCAGCTCAATGACTCTGCCAACAGGCACGCTCAGGACGGCAACCGCAAACTCGTAGCCTCCCTTTGCTCGTACCGCCAAAAACCCCTCGGAGGTCCGTTCGATTACTTCGACGTCCTTGCGTTCAGCCAGCTTCGCGGCCACCCACCCGGTCATGTCACCACCCACGTTTCAGCCCTCCAGAATCTGCGCAAACTCGGCAGGGAAGCGGGACGCATCTTCGTCGACCCCCTCGATGTGAAATGCCTCCAGGTCGTCAATGTGCTGTCGAAACCGTTCCAGTGCTTCCTTCTCTTCGGCAGTCAGGAGCCCCCGGTTGACGTCGAGTAGCGCAAGCATCCGCCTGCTGTTGGGCAGGATGCGAGTCAGCATCTTCCGCTTCCATTGCTCCGCCGCGCCGCTCTCTGGGTTTTGAGCAGCATCAATGTGTGGCCCATAGCGCTCAAAGATGGCACGGTTTTCCGCCAGCAGAGGCTCTATGACCTGTCGGGCGTCGCCACGCCCTCCGAACTTCACCGCCCCGAATAGCTGCAGAAGCTTGTGCGCGTGATCGCGCTTCCAGCCCAACATCATCGCGTCGGGAAAGGCCTCCGGCGCCTTGTCGACCATGGTGTGACAGTTGGCGCACAGCATGACCAGGTTCTCGAACGCGCCGCGCTCTTCCTGGCTGAGCTCGGGCTTCGCGCGGGGGCCACCATCGTTGGCGGCAAAGACGTGCGCCATCTCAGCGATGTGAATCGACTTCCCGCCAGCGTCGACAAACAGTTCGTTGGCGCAGCCGGGGTTTTGACAGTAGCCGGCGGAAGCGGCGAAAAGTCTTCTCTGGGTATGCGAGTCAGGCGATGCGGCGCCTCTTGAACAAGCCATCGTTGTCACTCCCTGTTGCTTTGATTTGCGGCAGCATTTTGGTCGCGCGGGTCGCCGGTTCAGTGAGTAGAGCCTGCCTTCAACTTTTTCTTCGTGCAAGAACGGCCCGAGATCAGAAGGGGTTTTCGCTGTCTACCGTTCGGTCGGTGCGGTCATGCCATCGTCTTCGACCTATACAGGTTCCCAGCCCTCTGAGCTCCGCGGCTCAAGTCACGCGCAACCAGGACCGACATGCCCCTCTGCCTCCCGCTACTCGAACGCAACGTGCAACGTCTCATTGAGGCGCTAGGCACAGATGAATTCATGACGATGCTCACCCATGGGGCCCGTCTCTACGGCGAAGCGACGAGCGGCGAGCTCCTCTTGAGCATCGGCAATGCACGCTGCGAAGCCAGTCACGTCTCCGCCACCCTGGCGACCCGGAGCAGCAACTGGGTCTATGCCTCGGTCGAAGGTCAGCTCTGGGACCTGCCCGACCATGAGGACTGGGAAGAGTGGTGGTCGCTTCAGGACGACTTCGAAGGCAGCGACGCCACCGAGCTAGCACGTCGCCTATGGGACCTGATGGCCAGTCAGGTTGCCAAGCCGCGCTGAGCGGCGGCGTACTCAACGGCAGCATTCACGGGGACGACCTGCGCCTCGGCGCAGACTGCGGGGCAAGTCGCAGGGCTGACCGAGCTGGTCAAGGACTTCGAGAAGGCCGAGGCCAGAAGGCGCGAGCACCAAGCCAAACAGTTAGAGGCGATGAACACCTCGCTCGCGGCATCGAAGGACGCGATCTGAGTCAGAAACTGGGTCTTTCGGCGACTTGACCACTCGGTCCAGCGCCGGGTGCCGGGATGCTGGCCGCTTCAGGCTGGTTGCGGTCCTCTGCCTTGGTCCGTTCGTTTGACCGCTTCCACCCACAGCAGTCACTCCCCGTGTCGAAATGGCTATCCGCTCGGTTGCGCAAGCTATCAGGCCAGATTGCACTTCCAGTCAGCGAAGTCTCCGCCGGTGGAAGAGATACCAGGCCGCAGGGATGACCAGCATGCTGAGCAGCGGCGCCGCCACCATGCCGCCCACCATGGGTGCTGCGATGCGCGTCATGACCTCCGAGCCAGTGCCGTGGCCTAGCAGGATCGGCAGCAAGCCCGCCATTACGACAGCCACCGTCATCGCCTTTGGTCTTACGCGCATGACCGCGCCCCTCGCGCATGGCCGCCAGCAGCGTCTCTTCGGTGGCCGGCGCGCCGGGGGCAAGGCGCTGCTTCGAGGCGTTCTGAAGGTAGACCAGCATCACAACCCCGAACTCCGCTGCTACGCCGGCGAAGGCGATGAAGCCGACAGCAGTGGCCACTGAGATGGCATGGCCCAGCGCCCAGATGAGCCAAAACCCGCCCACAAGCGAGAACGGGACCGCGGCCATGACGAGTGCCGCATCTCCCGCCGAGCGGAACAGCAGGTAGAGCAGCACGAAGATGACAGCCAGGGGCACTGGCACGACCAACCGCACCCGCCGCAGAGCATTCACTTCACCGGCTGAATAGCGGTCACTGCGAAGGCTCCGTTGACCTTCTCAGCTGTGAATTTCACCTTGTCGCCTTCCTTCAGCCCGTCGAGCAGCTTGGGGTCGGCAGCCTTGAAGACCATCGTCATCGGGGGCATGCCGAGGTTCTCGAGTGGCCCATGGCGAAGGGTCAACTTGCCCTGCTCCCTGTCGACCTTGCGCACTTCGCCGTCACTCTGAGGTGCAGCCGCAGTCACTGGGTGGTGAGCTGCATGGTCAGCACCGGAGGCGGGTGTCGTTTGCGCATGGACGCCGGAGGCCATGGCCATTGCCACCGCGAGGAGGATGTGTGGGAACTTCATGTTCGATTCCTTTCTGGAATTGGATGTAGCGGGCGATGACGATGTCGCCTCGTGGACTACTTGACGGTCAGCTTGCTGACCATGCCGGCTTCGAAGTGGCCAGGCTGCAGGCAGGCGAACTGGAACTCACCGACCTTGGTGAACTGCCAGACGATTCCGCCGTTCTTGCCGGGCTTGACGTGGGCCATGTTCGGGTCGGAGTGCTAGGCGACCCTCGTCGACGACTTGCTCGACGCTGGATATTCCAACGTCACCGTGCTCGACATCTCCGACACGGCCCTGGCCGTCTGCCGCGATCGGCTGGCGGAGCGGGCTGCGCGGGTGCAATGGCTGGCGGCAGACGCGCTGGCGCATCCGTTCGCGCCGGCGTCCATCGACGTGTGGCACGACCGCGCCGTCTTTCACTTCCTCAACAGTGCCGGGCAGCGCTACGCGTATGTCCGCCAGGTGATGAAGGCCCTCAAGCCCCGCGGCTTCGCCATCGTCGGCACCTTCGGCCCGGAAGGTCCCGCGCAATGCAGTGGTCTGCCGGTGGCGCGCTATTCACCCGAACAGTTGCATGACGAGTTCGGCGGCCGCTTCCAGTTGCTGGATCACGGCGTGTCCCTGCATCGCACGCCCTGGGGCGCCCCCCAGCAGTTCGGCTATTGCTTCTGCCGGTTGGCGCAGTAGTCAGACGCCGGGCTTCTATTTCAAGGACAGCACGAGGACGCCCACCGCGACCAGCGAGATGCCTGCCCATTCGCGCAGGCTGGGCCGCTCGCCCAGGAAGGCCACCGCGAACAACGCCACCAGCACCAGGCTGAATTTGTCGACGGGCGCCACCTTGGAGGCCTCGCCCATCTGCAAGGCGCGGAAGTAGCAAACCCAGGAGGCGCCCGTGGCCAGTCCGGACAGCCCGAGGAAAAGCCAGGTTCTCGGCGACAGCGTCAGCGGGTTGCTCCACTTGCCGGCGTACCAGACGAAGGCGGACAAGACGACCACGATGATGAGCGTGCGCACCAGCGTGGCCAGGTCCGAGTCGACGCCCTGGATGCCCACCTTCGCGAAGATCGCCGTCATTGCCGCAAACACGGCGGAGAGCGCCGCCCAGAAGAACCATCCAGTCGATGCGCTCATGATGCTGGTGCCTCCTGGGCAACGCCTGTGCCGATCCGGCCGAACACGACCGGCACCTTGACGTAGAACAACTGGTCCACCTCGGTCGAGACGCTGGCGAGCAGTCGCTCGGCCTGCTCTTGCGAGGCCACCATCGTCACCTCGATGGGCTGATCTGCCAACTCGATGAAGTGCGCCGAATGCAGCCGACCGTTATGGCCGACGCCCTCCACGCCGGCCGTGGACGTGGCGCCGACGCCCAGCGAGCGGGCGAGTTCGATCAGCCAGCGGTCCATGGCCTGATGGCCCTGATGCTGACCCTGCTGCGTGAAGAAGGTGAGCTGGAATCCGTTCATGGGGTTCTCCTGGAATGTCAGGCGTAGTGAGCTGCTACAGCACGGAACAGAGTGATCGTGGCAATGCCGGCCAAGGTCATGGCCACGCTGCCGGCCACGTGGAAGGCGATGACCGACAGCGCCCAGCCCAGACGGGCTTCGGTCAGGTGCGACACGACCTCGGCCGAAAAGGTCGAGAACGTTGTCAGCCCGCCGAGGAAGCCGGTCACGATGAGCAGCCGCCATTGCGGCGACAAGTCGGGATGGGCGGCAAAGTAGGCCACAGCCAGCCCGATGCAGTAGCCTCCCAGCAGGTTGGCCACCAACGTGCCTGGCGGCAGGGAGGGGAACAGGGCGTTGAGCCGGGTCGACAGCAGCCAGCGCAGCAATGCGCCGAGCGAGGCGCCAACGGCAATGCTCAGGGGCGTCATGCGGGGCCTCCGCGTCGGCCGGGCTTGTAAGGCGATCGTGTATCCATCGTCGAAGTTGGGGTTCGGTTGACGACCCGGTCGACGAGGGGCTGCTTCCATGCCTACAGCCTCCCGCGTTTCCCGGGACCTGTAGGCATCATCAACACCACAGCGCAGGGCGCCGTGGGCGGTTCGCGGAGGCATGCCATCTCCGTGCCACGCAGTCTATCAGCGAGCTGCCATGCCCTCGCCAGCCTCTGCAGTCGCCAACGCCAGGAAGTCGCGCAGCGCCGCTGTCGGGTGCTTCTGGCGATGCACGACGAGATGGCACTGGCGCTCCATGGCCGGCAGCGTGGTGGCCAGTCGAACTAGGCGCCCGGCCGCGACCAGGTCGGCGACGACCCAGGCCGACAGGCAGGCCACGCCCAAGCCCGCAGCGGCCGCATGCTTGATGGCCTCGGAGCTGCCGAGTTCGATGCTGCGCCGGTAGGACCTCAGGTGCGGCAACAGCGACTGGTCGGTCGCCTCCCGCGTGCCGGAGCCTGGCTCGCGCAGCAGCCAGACTTGCTCACGCAGCGTGCGCAGCGGGATGCGGCGGTCGGGCGCTTCGCCGGCGCGCCTTGCAACCTCGCTGTCCGTTGCAGCCACGACAACCATGTCGTCACGCAACCAGGCCGTGACATTCAGCGTGGGCTCGTGGCACGGCCCTTCGATCAGCCCCACGTCCAGCTCGAAGGCCGCGACGGCGGAGCAGATCTCCGCCGTGTTGCCGATCACCACGCGGGACTGCCAGGTGGGGGCGGCGTTGGCGCCGCGCGCCTGCAGGTGGGTGGCGAGCAGTTGCGGCAGCAGGTAGTTGCCGATGGTCGTGCTGGCGCCGATACGCAGCGATTGCGCCTGCGCGTCGCCGTCGCGCGCCATGCGCTCGATGTCCGCAGCGCCGTCCAACAGCGCCAGCGCACGGGGCAGCAGGGCCCGGCCGTTGTCATTCAGCAGCAATCGCTTGCCGGCACGGTCGAACAGCTTCAGCGACAGCAGCCGCTCCAGCTCGTTGACGGCCGCGCTGGTGGCGGACTGCGACAAGGCGATCTGGGCGCTGGCGGCCGTCGTGCTGCCGCTGCGCGCCACTGCCACGAAGACCTGCAATTGCCTCAGCGTCAGGCGCAGCACATCCATCCCCGCCTCCTTGTTACCCGTCATTCAGGTAAATCATAGCCAGACAAGCCGTTGGACGGGTAACGGGGGCGCCTCTAGATTTGCGTCATGCCAGCGAGCGAAGGTGCTCGCGGCGACCGGAGATCGTGATGCCAAGCCTCGAGTTGCCCGCTGTTGCGCCCCATGGACGCGCCCCGTCCGCCGCTTCGCTGCACCAGCGCCTGCCAGCGTGGCGCCGCTTGTTGCCTGGCCTGGTACTTGTGGGCGCTTTGGCAGCCGCCGGCATGGCGCTGGGGCAGATCGACTGGCTGCAGCGCCACGGCTTCAGTGCACTGACGCTGGCCATCGTGCTGGGCATGGCGGTGGGCAACACCGTCTATCCGCGGGTGGCCGCGGCCAGCGGGGCTGGCGTGCATTTCTCCAAGCAGAGCCTGCTGCGCCTGGGCGTGGTGCTGTACGGCCTGCGCCTGACGGTGCAGGACATCGGCCATGTCGGCATCGCTGGGGTCGTCATCGACGCGATGGTGCTGGGTTCCACCTTCCTACTGGCGCAATGGATCGGCACGCGGTGGCTCGGCCTGGACCGCAAGACGGCCATGCTGATCGGCGCGGGCAGCTCGATCTGCGGCGCTGCAGCCGTGATGGCCACCGAGCCGGTCGTCAAGGCGCGGGCCGAGCAGGTGACGGTGGCGGTCGCCACCGTGGTGGTGTTCGGCACCGTGGCGATTTTCCTGTACCCGGCGCTGTTCGAACTGAATCAGCATTGGGGCGTGATCCCGGGCGGGGCCACCGGCTTCGGCATCTACGCGGGCTCGACCATCCATGAGGTGGCACAGGTCGTGGCGGCGGCCCGCTCGGTGAACCCGGATGCGGCCAACGCCGCCGTCATCGCGAAGATGGTGCGGGTGATGATGCTGGCGCCTTTCCTGGTGGGCCTGTCGGCCTGGTTGGCTCGCGCGGGTCGCGCCGACGCACCGAGCGACCAGGCGTCCAAGACGCCGCTGGCCATGCCCTGGTTCGCCTTCGGCTTCGTCGCCGTGGTGCTCTTCAACTCGCTGCGCTGGTTGCCGGCTCCCGTCGTTGCCGCCGCCACCAGCCTGGACACCGTGCTGCTCGCCATGGCGATGGCAGCGCTGGGCTTGTCTACCCACCTGGGCGCCATCCGCAAGGCGGGTATCAAGCCGTTGCTGCTGGCTCTTTTCCTCTTCGCCTGGCTCGTCGTGGGCGGTGCGGCCATCAACCGCTGGGTGCCCGCGCTGATCGACTGAGCCCAAAAAATTTCAGGTGGCATGGAATCAAACCGCCGCCGCCGCGCTCTCTTGCACCAGGCCCCCCGTCCTGAATCTCCCAACTTGAGGAACCTGCCGATGAACCGCTTTCTTCGCCTCACCCTGATCGCCCTGTGCAGCAGCGCTGCCCTGCTGGGCACGGCGACCTCTGCCGTCGCCCAGCCCGCTCCAGCGCGGACGACCTTCGACGGCCAGATCCGCAACAACTCGCTGGCCCTGAGCCCGGACGAGCGCACCGCCGTCGTGTCCTACAGCGAGCGCGCCGAGGTCATCGTCTACGACCTGCAGAAGAACGCCGTGCGCGGCGTGCTCAGGGGCTACGTCACGCCGCGCAACATCGTCTTTGCGCCGGACGGCGACAGCTTCTACGTGTCGGACTCCAGCCTGGGCACGGTGACCCGTGTGAACACGACGACGCTGGCCACGACCACCAAGCTGGGCGCTGGCGCGGGCGCCTTTGGCACGGTGCTCAGCAAGGACGGCGGCACGCTCTACATCAACAACCAGGCCAGCAGCACCGTGACGCGCCTGGACACGGCCAGCGGCATGGCGCGCGCGGTGATCACCGGCTTCGCGCAGCCACGCCAGGGCGTGCGCTTGAGCCCGGACGGCGACAAGCTCTACGTCACCAACTTCCTGGGCGACAAGGTCACCATCGTCGACACCAAGACCGACAAGATCGACGGCGAGATCAGCGGCTTCAACAAGATCCGCGCCATCTCGGTCACGGCCGATGGCAAGACGATGTTCGCGGCCAACAGCGGCAGCAACGACATCGTGGTGGTCGACATCGCCGCGCGGCGCATCACGAAGACAGTGCCCGTGGGTCGCGACCCCTACGGCGCAGCGCTGACGCCCGATGGCCGCTTCGTCTATGCCGGCAACCTGGCCGACAACAGTGTGTCGGTCATCGATGTGCCCACGCTGAAGGTGGTCGCCACCATCGAGGGCTTCAAGCAGCCGCGCCAGGCCATCATCTTCACGCGAGACGGCCAGTTCGCCTATGTGCTCAACGAGGACCTGAGCGTCGCCCGCGTCGATCGCGGCACCCAGCGCGTGGTCGCCACGCTGAGCGCGCCGGCCGAGGTGCTGGCGAAGTTCTGAACCCGCGCCACGAACCTGTCCGCGCGCCGACGGAATACACGGCGTGCAGCAGCAGTCAGCGTCATTGCAGGGCCGAACCGGCCCGCAGGACCTCTATTCCCACCCCACCATCCCTTCAGGAGCCTTCATGATCAAGACCACCCTGGCCGCCGTTGGCGCCGCCCTTGTCACCGTCGCCGGCAGCGCCTTCGCAGCCCCTGCGGACGATGCGCGCACCCATTTCCAGGCCATTGCCTCCGGCGACCTCGCGGTCGTCATGCGCGGCTATGCCGACAACGCCCGCTTCGAGTGGATCGGCGGCCCGCTGGACGGCAGCTATGCCACGCCCGACGCCATCCGGGGCGTGTGGACCAAGTTCACCGGCTCGCAGGGCCCGCTGAAGCTCAGCGTGGATCGCCTGGAAGAGTCGGCCAACCCCAAGGGCGCCACCGTCTCCGCCAACGTGGTGTTCGAAGGCAAGGCGCCGATCAAGGTGCGCTACGTGCTGACCTTCCGCGAAGGCCGCATCGTCAGCGAGACTTGGCAGATCGACCCCAAGCTCATGGTCGCCACCGGCTATTGACGGCGCTGGGCGCGGGCCCGAGGCTCGGGCCTTGGGCTGCGCCCAAATCTAGGGAAAGTACTGAGCGGCAGCATGGAATGAAACGGCCGCCGCCTTGCTCTTGTACAGACCATGTTCCCGTCCGCCGAGTCCCGCTACAACGCCTGGGTGCGCGAGCACTACCGGTTCCTGCTGCGCAGCGCCTGGGCGCTGACGGGTTCGCGCGCCATCGCGGAAGACGTGGTGCAGGACTGCTTCGCCGCGGCCTGGCGCTATCGCGAGCAGCTGAAGCAGGCCACCTCCGCGCGCGCCTGGCTGTTCCAGATCATGCGCCGGCACGCCTTTCGCCACATGGTGCCTGGCCCTGTCTCCATCGACGACCCCGACCTGCCGGAGCCCGTCGCGCCCGAGACCGGGCTGGACGACAAGCTCGACGTCGTCAAGGCGCTAGCCCGCATCGCCCCCATCCACCGCGAGGTGCTGGTGCTGTATTACTTCGACGACATGCCGACTGCACGCATGGCCGAGGCGCTGGAGATTGCGCCCGGCACCGTGCTGTCCCGGCTGGCCCGGGCGCGCGACGCGCTGAAGCTGGCCATGGGCGCCGGCACGCCAGCGCAGCCGGCCGTCCAGGCGGAGGGCAACGTGCTGCCGCTGCGCAAGATTTGAGATGCCCATGAAAGACGCTCCGCCCCCCCTGCCCGAAGACAGCGGCTTCGACCTGCGCGCGCGCGCCGAGATGTCGCTGGCGTTCGAGCCAGGCGAGCCGCCATCGCAGCTGTTTCGCAAGCCCCCGCCGATCTGGCATCGCAGCGGCATGCGCCGCGTGCTCGCCGGGCTGATGCTGGCCAGCGTCGCCACGGGCACCGTGATGGCCACCAGCCCGCCGACGCTGGTGCGCGGCGCCATCGATCACGAGTATTACGAGCGCACGCTGCGTGGCAACTTCATGGAAGCGCAGCCGCTGCTGCAGCACCTGGGCCTGGCGCAGAGCAAGGCCGTGCCGGGCTTCCCGCAGCTGATGCGCCCCTGCGACATCGACGGCCACCTCGTCTACCACTTGACCACCTTCTTCGACAAAGGCGGCATGGTCACCGTCTTCGCCTTCGACCAGCCCGTGGCCTTGAAGGAAGGCAGCGGCTGGTGGAGCAACGTGCACTGGCAGGTCGTCATGTCCCGCGACGGCAAGCCGCTGGTGCTGGTGTCGCAGCAGAAAAAGGCCCTCGCCGTCGCCGCCGCCAGTCTGCTCAAGTCACCCGCGTGAGGCTGCACCCGCAGCTTCGTTTTCACGACAACACCCAGGAGACAACGACATGCGTGATCACGACCCGACCGACCCGTTGCGCCGCCGGCTGTTGGCCGCCGGCATGATGGCTTCCGCAGGCTTGGGGGCCAGCCGGCCCGCCTCGGCCGCCGGCGGCACGCTGGAGCAGCCCTTCGCCAACGGCCACCGCAACCTCGTGGCCTATCCGGAGAAACGGCCGCTGATCGTGCTGACCTCGCGCCCGCCGCAGCTGGAGACGCCCTTCGAGGTGTTCAACGATGGGCTCATCACGCCCAACGATGCCTTCTTCGTGCGCTATCACAACGCTGGCATCCCGACCTCCATCGACGGCGACCAGCACGTCATCAAGATCGGCGGCAACGCGGTGGGCAAACCCTTCGAGCTGACGGTCGCGCAACTGCGCACGCAGTTCAAGCCGATCGAGATGGTGGCGGTGAACCAATGCTCGGGCAACAGCCGCGGCCTGTTCAACCCGCGCGTGACGGGCGGCCAGCTCGCCAACGGCGCGATGGGCAATGCGCGCTGGCTGGGCGTGCCGCTGAAGGACGTTCTGGCCCGCGCCGAGGTGAAGAACAGTGCCCGCCAGGTCACGTTCAACGGGCTGGACATTGCGCTGTTCGGTGGCGGCGATTTCGTCAAGGCGCTGAACGTGAGCCACGCCATGGACGGCGAGGTGATGCTGGCCTACCAGATGAACGGCGCGGACATCCCGATGCTGAACGGCTACCCGGTCAAGCTGATCGTGCCGGGCTACTACGGCACCTACTGGGTCAAGCACCTGTCCGAGATCGAGGTCATCGACCAGGAGTTCGACGGCTTCTGGATGAAGCCCGCTTACCGCATCCCGGACAACGACTGCGCCTGCGTCGAGCCCGGCACCACGCCCGCGGCCACGCGGCCCATCGGCCGCTTCAACGTGCGCTCCTTCATCACGTCGGTGGGCGATGGCGCGCGCGTTACCGCTGGCCGCGAGATGGCCGTGCGCGGCATCGCCTTCGACGGCGGCCAGGGCATCCGCGAGGTGGCGTATTCCACCGATGGCGGCCAGACCTGGCGCGGCGCCAAGCTCGGGACCGAGCTGGGGCGCTACTCCTTCCGCGAGTTCACTTTCGGCTTCACGCCGGAACGCGGCACGCACGACCTGCGCGTGCGCGCCTGGAACCGCTCAGGCCAGAGCCAGCCGATGGAAGCGCTCTGGCAGCCGGCGGGCTACATGCGCAACGTCGTCGAGTCGGTCAAGGTCACGGCAGCCTGAGGAGACAGCCATGAAGCAAGCATTGATGATCCTCACCATCGTGGCTTCGCTGGCCGGCGCCAGCCTTGCCGCTGCAGGCTCCAAGAGCATCGACCTGCCGCCCGACGGCGCACAGCTCAAGCCCAGCTCCTTGCCGGGTTATGCCAAGGCCCAGGCCAACTGCGTGGCCTGCCATTCGGCCGAGTACATGCAATACCAGCCGGCCACCGCGCCGCGCCCCTACTGGGACGCCATGGTGAAGCGCATGAAGGTCGTCTTCAAGGCGCCCATCGATGACGCGGACATGCCGGCCATCGTGGACTACCTGGCCAAGACCTACGGCAACGAGCAGCCGAAGTGAACGCTCGACGCGGGTCGCCCGATGCGGCTGACCCGCGCGCTGCGCCATGGCTACAGGCAGCGGCCATCGACGGGCCTACGGTCTACACGTGCTGTTGATGGAAGAGGTCTGCGATGACAACGCTGAGCGCCGCGGGTGAAGCGAAACGGGCTGTGCTTTACCGCATGGTCATGCCGGAGCACAACTGTCCCTACGGCTCGAAGTCGCTGGATTTGCTCTAGCGGCACGGTTACGAAGTTGAGGGTCATCACCTGAAGACGCATCAGGAGCCGGAAGCCTTCAAGAAGGCGCATGGTGTCAAGACGACGCCCCAGACCTTCATCGACGGCCAGCGCGTGGGTGGTCACGACAACTTGAGGGCGTTTTTCGGGCATCCCGCCAGGGCCAAAGACGCCGTCAGCTATGTGCCTTGACGAAGTAGCTATCGGGCAGCTTGGCTCGGACGCTTGGGCTGCTATCCGCAGCAACCAGCTGCGCGCACAACCTGGGCCTTCTCTGCCGGCAAGGCTAGGTCCTCCAGGATGGTGCAATCGACGGCCGGGCCGCCCGAGCAAGCGGTGTCGCAACTGCAGACAAACGCGTTCAAGCTGGCTTCGAGCGCCTTCAGTTCTTCAAGCTTCTGTCGCACCTGCGCCAGGTGGGCGGCGGCGATGTCGCGCACTTCGGCGCACGGGCGGTCGGGCTGGTCGACAAGCCCGACCAGTTCCCGCACCTGCTCGATGGAAAAGCCAAAGTCCCGGCATCGGCGGATGAAGACGAGGCGTCGGATGGTCGCCTCGTCGTAAGTGCGTTGGCCGGCCTCGGTTCTTGCGGCTGGTGGCAGGAGCCCGATGTCCTCGTAGTACCGGACCGTGGGCACCGTCGCGCCGGTACGACGGGCAACAAGCCCGATGGAGAGTCTTGCGCTCATGTCACCATCCTAGCCACTCACCTACAGGCGCCTGGCGAGCAGCCACACGCCTTCGCTGCAATCGGCTCGGGCAGGAACTGGTCGAACAGCCATCTCGCATCGGTGCCAACGTCACCAGGGGCATGAATAGTCAGTTCAACGGCGCCCGGCGTGTCTTGAAGGTCGAAGCGAAGGAAGCTGCAGCATTGCCGTTCACCGGCAATGATGCGCTCCAGCTCCGCCCGAGCCTCGCGCGCATAGGTCAGGTGCAATGTCGTGCCGTCCAACCGGTGTGCCTTCAGGCTCTGCGCCGTGACTAGCCGAATCCAGGCCAGTCGCTCTGGCAGCTCAGCAGTTGATAGGGTGCAGGCGATAGGAGTGTCAGCTGTGCCTTGCATTGCAGTTGCCTCCGCAGCCAGCAGTCGGTTGAACCTGGCGCCGAGCACGGCGCCTCCACCAAACGACGACGCCCGCCGCTGCGGCCAACCCCAACAGCCCTCCCGCGAGGGGCGCCAGGTCGTCAGCACAGGCCAGCAATGCAGCACCAGCGGCCGAGAGCGTTGCCGTGCCTGTCGTCAGCGCTGCAGCGCCACCCATAAGCGGGACTGCGCAGCATGCCGCGCATGCCGCACCCACGCCCAAAACAGCCTTCCAAGGTCTCATGTCCGTCTCCGATGCTTGAGCACAACGCCCACGTCGCAACGGTAGGACCTCAAGTAGCTTGAGGGGCAAGCGATACGACCACAATTGGCCGATGGAACCTCTGAGGACCCTGGCGCTGTTCGTCGTGACCGCCGTCGCGGAAATCGTTGGCTGCTACCTGCCATACCTGTGGCTCAGGCAAGGCAAGACCTTCTGGCTTCTCATCCCAGCGGCTGCCAGCCTGGTGCTGTTTGCATGGCTGCTCTCGCTTCATCCGACTGCTTCTGGACGTGTCTACGCGGCCTATGGTGGCGTGTACATCGGCGTGGCCGTGGTGTGGCTGATGCTCGTCGACAACGTGCGACCCTCGACGACCGATTGGGTGGGGATTATGGTCAGCTTGGCAGGGATGGCCATCATCATGTTTGGGCCACGCAGCGCGTAACCCTACAGGGTCCGTCGGGCCGTGCAACGCGAGTTAAGACGGGCTCGCCGACGCTTGCGAAGACGTTCCAGGCTGTCTAAGAGCAGCAGCACGCTGCGCAGGAGTCTCAGCGCCCTGCGCAGCACGCTTGATCAGGTGCGCAGGTCGCTGGACTAGCTGCACTCGACGCCGGAGCAGGTGGTCAAGGCACCGGACTCGCCCCTGCACGACATCTCCGGACAAGGTGTTCGGTAGGCGCCGGATTCGGTGCTCAACAGACGCTTGACCGGGTGCTCAGGTAGCTTCGGAATATGCACCGATCGCCGTGCTCGCTTGAACGGCAGGCCTGGCCATGAGCCGCCGGTCAGCAAGGTCTGCTTTCAGGTAGGCTGACGCGCAGAAGCTGGGACCATGAGTCACCATCCTTGCCGATCCGCTAAATGCCGCATGACAGCAAATTAGTTCTGCAGGAACTGTTTCACTGGTTCGACGAGGCATTGAGCCGGCCAATCCCTGACTCGACTGTGGCCTTCCATGTCAATCTCTATGAGGGGCTGGATTCCTATGACGATCCTCCTCGGGAGGATGGGTCGTGAATGGCCTCACGCAACTATTGCAAAGCGAGATCAGGTCCTCGTCGCGCTCGCCAATGATCACGGGCTCGTCGTAGCTGATGTGATGCACGCACTGCGCCTTCGCCGAGCAGTGTTGACACCGCTTCCCATCTCGCTTCAGCACCCGCGCACGAATTTTTTTCCACTCGGGTGACGCCAGGTACGCGGCGTAGCTCTCTGAGTACAGCACAAACAGCGGGTGGATAGTTGTGGCAACCGGCAGTTCCCCTTGAACGCGGACGGCACGTTCGGGGCGCCACATGTGTTTGCCGAAGGCATTCCCGGGGACGACTTTGCGATCGACAGTGATGGCACGCTCTACATCACCACCCACCCGTTCAACACCATCGTCCGCGTCACCCAGGACGGCAAACGCGCCATCGTCGCCACGGCAGCCCAGGGCAGCCCAGGGCATTGTTGGGCCGACCGACGCAAAGTTCGGCACAAGCGCCGACGACCGCGACACGCTGTACGTGGCCACTGATGGGGGGCGTTCTCTGGCGGCGCGAAGGCGAAGGGCACATTGGTGGCCCTGCGCATCAAGCGATGAAAGTCAGGCCTTTGAGGCGACGGTCCTCAGGCAGCGGCGATGACCGCTCCAGGGGCCAAAGCGTGAGTTCGGCCCGCCGTGCCGAAGGGCCGCAATCGCTGCACAGCCGCCTCTAGCTAGCCCGAAGTCGGCTCAAGGCTGATCTGAGTCATTCGTTGCTCAGCGCCTGAGCGACAGACTGCTGAACACGCTCAAGCAGCTCGCTCAGTGGTGATGCGAGCTTGCCTTCCGCCTGAGGTGCAGAAGCGCCTTTGACAGACGGCGAACGCCATCTTCGATGGTGTCCACGTCCAGCAGCGCATAGCCCATGACCAGGCCGGCTGAGCGTGTCGATGTCAGCGCGGCCTTGCTCGGATGGAACAACGGACTGATGGGATGCACGCGCACGCCTTGATGCCTTGCCGCGTCGATCAGGGCGCTCTCTGCCGCCGCCGGCACCGCTCGAAACCACGCCACGACGTGCAAGCCACTGGCGGCCCCTTGCACCTCAACCTCATCGCCCAGATGACGGCCCAGCGCGTCCACCAACGCGCGCTGCCTTGCCTGCTGCAGGCGGCGGATTCGGCGGACATGCCGGTCATAGCTGCCGTCCTCCAGCAGCCGGGCCAAGGCTCGCTGCACAGCAGTCGCCGCATGTCGGTCGGTCACCCGCTTGGCGTCGGCAAAGGGCTGCACCAATGCAGGAGGCAGCACCATATAGCCCATCCGCATTTGTGGCGACAAGGTCTTGGAGAACGTGCCCACGTGGATGACGCAGCCACGGGTGTCGAGCGACTGCAGCGTCGCCTCTGGCCGCACTGCGTAGCGGTACTCGCTGTCGTAGTCGTCCTCGATGATCCATGCCCGCTGCTCGGCAGCCCAGTCCAACAGTTGCCGCCTCCGCGCGATGGGCAGGAAGGAGCCCAGCGGGAACTGATGCGTCGGCGTGACATAGGCCAATTTTGCCGGGCCCAGCTTCCCCAGTTGCTCGGTGACCAGGCCGTGCGCGTCAACGTCGGCGCAGAGCAACTGTGCACCGTAGGCTTCAAAGGCATGGTGCGCCATCCGATAGCCGGGGTTCTCCACGACCACGCCGCCACCCGGATCGACGAGCAAGCGGGCGCAAAGGTCGAGCGCCTGCTGCGAGCCATTGACGATCATGAGCTGCTCGACCGAACAGGCGAGACCGCGAGCCTGGCTGAGGTGCGCCTGTAGAGCCCGGCGAAGCTCCATATTGCCTCGCGGGTCCTCGTACTCAAGGCGCCGACTCCGCTGACTTTCAACGGCGCGCATCGCCTTCACCCAGGTCAGCGTCGGAAAGTCGCTGCCTGACAGCGGCCCGTAGACGAAGTCAATCTCGCCAAGCGCCGTCGGCCTCGAGTCGCTCAGCTTGAGCGCAGCGATATGTTGACCAATGGCAGACAGTGAGCCGGCGAGCGGGTCTGGTGCGGTTGGCTTCGTTCGCTCACGCTTGGCTCGGCCTGCGGGCACCGCCTGTGCGGCTCCAACGGTGACGCGGCTGGCTGCGCCGGCTCTGCTTTCGATGAAGCCGTCGGCTGCAAGTTGCTCGTACACCAGAGAGACGGTGGCGCGTGACAGACCGCGTTCCAGAGCCAGAGCGCGCGTCGAAGGCAGCGGTGCGCCGGCAGCGTAGGTGCCATCCGCGATGCGTGCGCGGAATTCTTCGTAGAGCGCCCGGCTCAGGCCGGTCCGGCGTTCGTCAGTCGACATGGCAACTGGTCTGGTGAACTGATGCAGAACTGGCTATTTTCCACGGGCCAGCATCGGCGCAAAGTGACGCCTTCGCCGGAGTTCCGGCTACATCGACAGCCGGCACGCCCATGTACCTGCCCAAGCAATTTGCCGAACCTCGGATTGAAGAGCTCCACCGCATCGTCCGCGAGAACTCGCTTGGGACGCTGGTGACGAACACTGCCGGTGGGCTGGAGGCCAACCACCTGCCGTTCCTGCTTGATGGCGATGCGGCGGGTGCTGCCACCTTGACCGCGCACGTTGCACGGGCGAATTCTGTCTGGAAGGACGTGCGCGATGGCGACGAAGTGCTCGTTGTGTTCCGTGGCGTGAACGGCTACATCTCCCCGAGTTGGTATCCCGGCAAGAAGGAGACGCATCGACGTGTGCCGACCTGGAACTACGAGGTGGTTCATGCGCACGGCGCCATCCATATCCGTGACGACGAAAAGTTCATTCGAGGCGTCGTGGCCCGGCTAACACGTCAATACGAGGCTGACCAGGCCGAGCCCTGGAAGATGGGCGACGCGCCGCCCGACTACATCACCGAGGAGCTGAAGCACATCGTTGGCATTGAAGTCCGGCTGAGTCGCTTGGAAGGCAAGCGCAAGCTGAACCAGCACCATCAGCCTCAGGACCGCGAGGGCGCCATCCGTGGCCTGGAAGCTCGCGGGAACCAGGGCCTCGCGCAGGCCATGAAGGACACCGCGCCGAAGGCTTCGTCATGACGCCATACAGGCTGCACTGCTTCAAGGAATCGGGCAACTCGTACAAGGTGGCGTTGGCTCTATCCATCGCCGGCCTGCCGTGGGACAAGGTCGTCGTTGATTACTTTGGCGACGAGACTCGCCAGCCGGCCTGGCGGGCTGAGGTGAACGAGCTTGGCGAAGTGCCCGTGCTGGAGGTCGATGGCCGGAAGCTGTCCCAGTCGGGCGTGATCCTGCTGCATCTGGCTGAACACGCCAATGCATTGCGCCTGTCTGAAGAGGAACGCCCTGAGGTTCTCCGCTGGGTGCTGTTCGACAACCACAAGTTCACCGCCAACCTGGCCACCTACCGTTGGCTGCGGACTTTCGCGACGCCGGCCCCACACGAGGCGGTGCTGGCCTTCATGCGCCAGCGCACCGCGGGCGCCTTCGACATCGTCGAGAAGCACCTTGGCACGCAGCAATTCATCGTCGGGGATCGACTGACCATCGCCGACCTGTCCTTGGCGGGCTATGTGTTCTATCCCAAGGAAGAGCTGGGCTTCGACATTCAGACCGAGTACCCGAACATGGCTGCATGGATGGGGCGCATCGCGCAGATTCCGGGCTGGCAGGCCGCCTACGACTTGCTGGGCTGAGGGGCGGATGTACAGCGCCACCTTCACCTTCGCCAAGGGCGAGTACGACGACGAGTTCCACCATCTCGACAAAGTCATTGCCGACGTAGCCAAGGGCATCCCAGGCTACCTTGGTGAGGAAGCGTGGGAGAACCCGACTGCGGGGCTCATCTCGACGGTCTACTACTGGGAGACGCTGGAAGCGCTGCAGCAGCTGGTCGAGCATCCAGCTCACATCGCCGCCAAGCGGAAGCAGGCTCAGTGGATCAACGGCTATCACATCGTCGTCGCCCAGGTCATCCGCTCCTACGGTGACGGCGGTATCGGTCATCCGCTCGCGGCTGCTACCGGCACGCCTCCATCACACCAACCCTGAGCATCCAGCCATGTCGCTTCTCGCCTTCATCTTCGCTGCTGTGGTCCTGGCCATCACCCCAGGCCCCGGCATCGCCTACGTGGTGGCCCGTACCGTGGCCGGTGGCCGCACCGAAGGGTTGGCCTCCTGTCTCGGCACCGGGATCGGTGGCCTGGTCCACGTGCTGGCTGCCGCCTTCGGCCTGTCACTGCTCATCGCGCAGTCGGCGTGGGCGTTCAACTTGGTCAAGTACGTCGGTGCCGCCTACCTCGTCTACCTGGGCGTACGCATGCTGCTGCACCGCACCCCTGACGACGCCGCGCCGACGGTCAGTGCTCAAGGAGCACGGCGCGCGTTCACGGAAGGCATCGTGGTCGAAGCCTTGAACGTCAAGACGGCCTTGTTCTTTCTGGCCTTCCTGCCGCAGTTCACGGTGCCTGATTCGCCACTGGCATCGCAACTGGTGGTGCTGGGATGCATCTGCGTCGCGCTGAACACCCTCGCGGACGTTCTCGCTGTGCTCGGCGCCGACCGGATGCTGAAATCCAGCAAGGCTCGGGCAGCTCGGGCGAAGGTCTTGAGCCGCGTCTCGGGCGGCACGATGGTCGTGCTGGGCGTTTTCCTGGCCACTGCGCGGCGCGGCACCTGAAGCCGCTTCGCTAAACTGGATTTCCCACGGGCCGCGCGGCCCTGGGCGGAAGCAGGGACGACTCCGCTTCTCGTGCATCGTCGGGGACCCGGCGCCCCAGTTCCCGCATCAGGAACTCCTCTGTCTCGCACAGGTAGAGGAAGTCCTGAACTGCTCGGCGATCATCCTTGGTGAAGTCGTCGCCGTGCGCACGATAGAGCGTCTCGGTCTGTTCAAACGGCGCGAGCTGCTCGTTGGAGATGAAGAACTTGAAGTCGCAGCGGTAGTGGTCAGCCAGGATGAGGACCTCATCGCCGGTGGGCTCGATCTGACCTCCCTCGATGGCGACAAGGCGCTCTGTGCCGATGCCTGTGGCTGAGGCAACCTCGACAACCGACTCCTTCAGCTGCGCGCGATATTTGGCGAGCTTCGAGCCTAGGGTCTGAAGGTTGATGGGCATGGGCCTGCATCATAAGAAGCCAAAGTTCCCGGCGAATGTCACGCCCCGGGCGCGCGCCATCAACGCTGCGGATGCATCCGTCGCCGCGCGGTGGTGATCGCGAAGCGCCCAGGCCCGAGTGCCAGACCGACCACCTTCCTGTTGAACTCCCCCATCCCACTCGTCAGTCGCTCGCGTGCGAGGCGGAGGCGGTGCTCGACTTTTCCTAGGAAAAGATGCGCGTGCAATGGCCGGTTTGCGGTGGCTGAGCCTCGACGATGAGCCGAACGATTTCGCTCACTTATCAACGGCCTCGTCACCGCAAGACCGGGGCTGTCGGCCGCCCCGCTTCGGCCGGAGAGCCGGGCATCCAGGCGAGGCGGCGGGACACCCGGCAGCAAGAACGTCATCGCCGCCTCGGGTTCCAACGCACGGCAGGACTTTTCGCCCGTGCGGCAGACTGAGCTGTGACGAGGGGCGCGAGATGGCGCGCGCAAGCACCGCTGTGGATGCGCGGAGCGGGGCCAGCCTGGTCATCGAGCTGCCCCACGCGAAAGGGGGCTGGCAACTCAAACCGGGACACTGAGCAACGACGCCGTCGTCGCGCAGCAAGCCCTTATCGCAGCGCGCCGGCAGGCCCGGCTTGGCCGGATCGGAAGGCGGCTCCCAGGCACTCAAACCACGCATGTAAGTGGCGCTCCCGGTCTATCCATGCCCCCTCACCTCCGAGCAACCGCTTCATGGAGGCCAGCGCAGAGCCGAGCGAGGCTGCGCCTGCCGCACAGGCAGACGCTGGCGTAGTGAGGCGGCCAGCGATTCGCGGCGCCGGGCCGGCAGCTGGCTCGTAGCCGGCAGAGGCTCTTCCTGGACATGCCAAGGTCAGCGAGCCTCCGGGGAGGCGGAACGCACTCAGCGCCTTCGGGACGGCACAGCCCCCCAGCGGGGCTCCTTAGGTCTGGCCATGTAGGTTCATCTGCGGGTGCAGCGGCGATCAATGGGCGAGCGTGAGGGGCTTCTTACGGCCATTCCGGGTATCGAAGGCGCAGCGCGGTGATGGGGCGCAAGTGGGCGCGTGGTTCGCTTGGGCTCAGGGTCGCGGGACGCGGGGCCTGCCAGGGGCTACGTTGCCAAAGACGTGGGTGCCGAGTCGTAGGGTGGTCGAGCTCTCCGACGTCTGAGTAGAGTCATACAGGTAGGACGCCCTTTCCGACCTCTCCGCCGAGCCTTGAACTTGATGAGGTCGGAACACACGGGGAGGCTAAGCGCCACCACCACCTCCGTCGCGAGCCGCCACAGGGAGCGACGAGCTAGCGCAGGCATATTCCTTAGTAACGCTTGTTAGCGATTCAGCAGTGCGAACGTCAGCGCCGCCGCCCGCGCCTTCGCCGCTGGCGTTCAGCACCAACTTTCCTGCAGGAAAGATCGACGGCGATGGCAACGCTTACTTGCGCCCGCAGATGCGCCCGGCCCTCCCGTACTAACCCACGACTCCCTGACGCCGATGGAGAAGGTGCGCGGCGAAAACAGCAGCACCTGACGGCACAGCACGGGTGCACTGCACAGGCCACGCGATGGAGACTTGTCCGAACCGCCGCGTGGGATTGCTCGAGTGCACGGTCGATGCTCCCTACGCCGCTCGCTTTGATGACACCGCAAATGTGCATCCCGTTGACCAACACCCAGACGCTGCGATGCACGCGCCTTGATAGCTCTTCGCGTGCGTTAGCCCACGGTGAACTGCAGCATCAAGTTGACGCGGTGCGGTGCCCGCTGTCGCGACAGGCGGCGCGACTTTCCTCAGGGAAAGTCGTTGCTCATGGCCACTATCCCTCCCTGCCACGCTGTAGAACAGCAGCAGTCCCTGCACTGGAATCCTCAGGAACTTTCCGACGGGAAAGTTCTGTGCACGTCGCTTGGGACGTTGCGTTGGTCGCGTCGCTGCATTCCCGACGTGCGCTTGCGCGCACTCGGTGGCGTACGAACCAGCACCGCCGGAGGCACCACAGCGACATCACGGCTGGTGCCGCGAGGAGACTGTTCGAGTGCACAGTTCGTCGCAGCTGCCGGTCACATGGTGATAACCAGTCCGGAGCACAACTGGGGAGTCCCCGCAAGCACGAGACAATGACGTCACTGGTCACCAGGACGATGCCACCGCACTTACCTTCCTGGGAGCAGGCATGTACCTATCGCCGACCGCACCGAACGTCGCGATGTGCATCTCGCGAAGACCGCCTGACGGTGCCGCGCAGCCCCCTTCCGCGCGCTGCTTCTGGCGAACGCGGCATCATCCTTCACCCCTCCGCCGAGCCACCACGTCAGGCACCTGCGCGGACCTTTCCTCGGGGAAGGTCCTTAACTTGTTGCTTGCACCCGCCGAAGCGCGCCCCGTGCCGCCGATGACGATAGGGCGCCTTACTTCCGCGGGGTAGCCAAAGTGCACTGGCGAGAAGCCGCAGCCAGCGTCGCACCGGTTGCCACTCAGTGCATCATGCTTGCAACAGCGGCGGACTTTCCTGCAGGAAAGTTCGTTGCCCAGACCTACACCAGCGGGCAGCACCGGTCTCGCACCATGAAGAATCAGGGCAAGGCTTCCAGTGGCTGAGCATCGACATTGACACCGGTTGCCAGTTGCAGCGACCGCGTGCGACTCCGTTCCAGAACACGCCAGCGGTTCCGCGCGGTACTACTCAACATCCTTCTGCTCGGAAGGATCGACGGACCATCGGTCAGGGCAGTTGACGCCACTAGCGCCGTACAGAGCTGGAGCACATTGCACGATGCAAGTAGCGTCAACCATTGAGCACGCCCGGTGTTCACGGCCGGTGCTCCAAATGACACCGACGACCAGCATGCGGGCGGGCTTGCGACGGCATCCGCGCCGGAATACACGTCGAGACTTTCCCTGGGGAAAGTCGGTCGGCGCTCGCGCGGCGACACGCTGGTCCGGACTTACGCCTCAGGCAGGCCCCGGATCAACGCAGGCTGCTATCTCCGCCAGGTCATCCTCAATATGCCGCGCAGGCATCCTCTCGGCACCCTCCGAGGGCATGCGCCGGAACGAACATCGGACGGATGCACACTGCAGGTCGCACGCTGGCGCCGCTCCAGCGCTTTCCCCGCGGAAAGAGCTATGCATCTACCGGCACCCACACCGGGGTTGTCCGCTTCCACGAGGCCGGCATGTCGCGGAGGGGGCTTGAGAGAGTTTCTCAGGTAGGCGTTCGTTGATGATGATGGTGCTTGCCAACGCCCACGTCCAGGTGGGTGCGCGTGGTCTCGGCTGTCGCCGCCATCTACACCGTTGCATTCGCTTTGCAGTTAGCGCGCCAGCGACTTTCCAACCGCTAGTCTGGTTTCCTGTGCTGTGCCTCCAGCCTAGCCCGCACTTGATCCACCAGCGTCTCCACCGGCATCGCGACCGTCTGCGCCTGGACGTCTTGCACCACGGCCAGGGTTTCTTGCTGCGGAACATCAAGAGCGTCGCCGCCCAGCGCGATGGTCACCCGTTGCATCACCCAGGTTAGCTCCTCGGGGGCCACGTCCCAGCCCTTTCGAACAACGGCCTCTCGAAGTCGTCGCATGTATTCCACCAGGCTTAGGTGCGCGAGCTGGACGCGCTTTCGATGGGAATACTCGACCAGTTGCTCAACCATGTTGCTGCATGCGTCATACCTCTCCCGATGCTCAGCCTCATCATGCTCGACGAACTTGCCCTCGATGTAGCGCACCGCAACTTTGGGTTGAACTCCACTCAGGGCTCCGCTGCATGGGCGCGGAAAGTCTGAAGGGACGGGATCGAGCCGCAGCTCCTCACTTGTCATTGTCGAAATCCCCCATGGGGTCCGATGGGGAAAGCAGTTCCGCGGAAAGCGTGCGCGTCGGGTCAAGATGCACAACACAACGAAGACGCTGGCCGGGCGTCAAGCTGCGCCAGTCGACACCGCTGGTCCGCTTGCCGATAGAGATGGTCAGCTGCCCATCGTCTGACTCTGCGTGCACCAGCTCGAACTCGCTGATGACAACGGATACCGTCACCAGCACTTCAATCGTCCTGGGGTTCCGAGGTGGGGGTACGGGTGGGTGCACGGTTTCGAACCTTGCCCTCAGCGCGAACCCGTCTGCCAAGGCATGGTGCCGGCTCAGCCCCCATACGTGCTCCACCGCATTCCACGTCGCCGCAGCGGCGCGCTTGCCGTCCTCATCGTCGAGCAAGTAGCCGACATGTACTGGATGCAGCCGGGTCTTGAGTCGCTCGGGGCAGGATTGCAGCAACTGCTCCAGCAGCAGGAAGTCGCTGGAGTAGTCGTAGATCACATCAACGGCTTCCTCGCCGAGTGCGTCTAGCCAAGCCGCGAGCGCGCCAGGCAACTCAGCCCATGGAACTGCGGGCCAGCGCCCCAGTTGGCTCACGACGTGCTCACGCACGAACTGGTTCGGAAAGGCCTTCAGAAGCGATTCGGCCTCGTCATTGCTGACCTCGCTGTATAGCTCCGCGCCGCTTTGGGGCAGAAGTGCGACGCTGATGAAGCGTGGACCGTGCGGTGTCTCGATGAACTCGGTGTCTATGAATACGGACTGTGGCATGTCAAAACATAACCCTTCTATGAGCTGCAAAATGGCAGCAGTTCGATGAGGGGCGCCGGTGTGCGCACTGCTGTTGGGGACAGCGTATGTGCGAGGGGGCTTCCGCTCAAAATGCACTTATTGGTCCGCGCAACACTGCCGAAACGACCTTGAATTTCCGGGCCGTTTGAGGTGACGGCGGACCGACTTAAGGAGGTTCCATCGAGCTATACAAAGGGTGACGCGCGTCCTCCGCGTCACGTCCTCGGCAACTGAGCCTTCCGCGGCGTCCACTCCTCGGACGCCGCCTTTTTCCGCGCGTCCAGCGCTGTCAGATGGGCTTCGCGAGCCCACCGTAGTTCGCATTTCTTTACATTGAAATATCACCCAGCGATTGCTCGGACATTTCGGCGCCCGCCGGTTTTGACGCAGTTCATGTCGCCCTGTTAGCACTACATGTGTGGGTGGCCCTTGCGGCTGATCTAAAGGAACTGACTTGAACAACCCCACCATCCCCGCCATCTCCGACCTGGTTCAAAAAAACGCCGAGCAGGCTCGCGCCATGAATGACCTCGTCGCGCAAGCGGAGGTTCTCGACCTCGAGCCCGTCCCACAGGTCCAGCTCTTCTTCCGCGTCCAGTTCAAGATCCTGGTGCTGGATCAACTCCTCGGCCGTGGGCTAACCGTTGACGGCGCATGGGGCGCCATTGAGGAAATCACCCTCAAGAAGATGGTCCGCGGCGTCTTGGACAGCGATGACGAGGAGCACCGTTGCCGGAATCTCGAGCGCCTGTACGACGTCGGGCTCGCATACATCCCGGCGCGCCCGCAGTGGGACTTGAGCACTCAAGGCGTTCTGCAGATCGTCGACCCGGCGCGGTTGGTGGCGCGGTTCCCAGAACTCGCCCCGTGGGGTGGTGGGTCACAGCTCTTCACCCTGTTGCGCTGCCGTCGACACGACTACAACTGACCGCGTTCCCCGCCAACCCCATGCCCACCATTTCGACCTCTATGAACTGCACTGCCCCGAGCGAACGCACCCTTGCCCCGCAGGCTCCTACGAACAACGGTGAGGTGAACGACATTCGCACCGCCCTCCTCGGTCTCCGTCTCCAATCCGTTGGCATGTCCGTCGGCCAAGCTTGGGCCGCGCTCAATGCTCACGTTCGAGACCTGCGAGACGCCCCGCCGCGGGCGAAGGAACGTTCCAAGGAGACGGCGGAGGTTGCCCTCGCTTTGTGGGACGCTGGTATTGAGTACGTCGTCACCGACGATGGCATGGATTGCCGCCATGAAGGCTGGCTCCACGTCTCCAATCCGGACGTCGGCGCGAACAGCTATCCGGTGATTGATGAGCTCGACGTCCCTATGTTCCTGGCACTCACGCGGATGGCGTAAGGCTGAGCGACGCAGGCCGGCGGCGCGAACGGCTAGTCCGGCGTCTGCAAAGGGTCGCTTTCAGGGCATGAGAGCGGCCTGCCCCGGTTTGATGCCATTAATTCTTACCTGATAATGTGGGTTATCAGGCAATAAACCCGGATTGCAGACTTGTTAAATGCATTTTGCGAGTATGTCAGTCAACGAAAAGTCACATTACCGCTAGACACGAGCGCGCTTTCACGTTAGAATGCGCTCCATTCAATAAGTCGACAAGCTCGTCTTTTGAATCACTGTTCGGCGAAAGCCATTGATCTGAGTCCTCAGCATTTCGCTGAGGGTAGCCCTCTTATCAACTGGTTCTCAAATGTCCATTCCGAACAGCACCCCTCTGAATATCGCCGCAGCAGCTCGCCGCGCGAAGACCATCAAGATTGACGCCGACCACAGTAATAAGCTGTCGACGGCGCTCTTTGAGGTGAACGGCAACGCCACCGCCCACAGCTTTACTCGAGCGCAAGAACTTGAGCAGCTAGCAGAGCGGGCCGAGCGGCAGTTGGAAGCGTTGGGTATCGCAAAGGGTCGTCGCGCCGGAGCGTTCGCTGTTGCGGTTTCTGGCGGCACGGTGGCGAACGCCTACAAGTTCAGCCGAAAGCTCACGAAGGTGCGAATCGAGCGTAAGTCTGCCGGTTGGTATCTGACCAGCGCCGAACAGTTGTCGGGCTATCGAGGTAGCTATGTCCTGACACTCACCCCAGCGCAGGACGCAGAGGCTGTTGAAACCCTACGGTTTAAGTACGAGTGCGCGCGCCCTACTCGCGCTGAACAGCCCATCTCTGCCTGAGGGGCTAAACGCAAGCAGATACAGAAGGCCGCGCGGCGCCCGAACTGGGCTTGCCGCAGGCCATTCCTCTAGTTCACCGATCTCGGCAAATCACGCCACCGTGGCGTGGGCGCTGACATTCCTTTAGGTGAAATAATGAACAAGACCTCCTCTATCCCCCGCAAAAACGAATTCACGGTTGCGCTTGCCAATGCAAAAGCCACCGCGGATGCGCTGAAGGTGGAGTTTCTTCTCGCTGAGCAGAACTGCCAGAAGACTGAAGAATGGTTCGGCCAGGGAAACCCAAGCTCTGTCATGACCGCACTGCAGCAGGACGTTAAGGCGCTCAAGAAGAAAATTGCCGCTGCACACGACGCCCAAGAAACGTCTGAAACTCAGGATCCCCCTGACGGTCAGGACTTCAACGCCGTGTCGCATCGTGCGCTGGCCGAAGCCATCTGCTGTTTGTCCGAAGCTGAATCGCAGTTGGGGTCTGCGGTCCAGTCCAAGTGGCAAGCGGTGGAGAAGTCGAGGGAGGTGCGGGAGGCTGCGAGGCGCAAGCTACTCGCTGCAAACGCCCTTGCCCAAGCGCTTGAAGCCGCGGCTCAAAGTGCCGAGAAGGCGCGACTCGCCGAAACCATGCAGCAAATGCGAGCACGCCCGCTTCGCAAACTGGACGTCAAGCTTGCGAGAGCGACCAGTCTGAGCTTGGAAAGCTGACTTCCCCAGAGTGGGCGACAGGATCGCCCACCTTCCTAGAACGGCACCTCTGCGGGTTCTGCGTCGCCGTCCTCGTCTTGCGAAAAGTCTCCCGCCAAATAGGGAATCAAAGGCGGGTTCTCCGGGTCTCCCTTGACGAGGTGGCGCTTCTGGACTGCGAGTTCCACATCGGGCGGAACTGGGTTGAACTCGTTGTCGATGATGATGAACTGCGTCTGTGCGAGCTCTCCGGCAGCCAGCTCATAGACGAGGCGGAAGAAGGCTGAAATGACTTCTGGGTTCTCGATGGAGCTGACGTTCTTCGTAGGGGTGTCGATCACGAGGACTGGCGGGAGGCGTGAGTCCGGCATCTGCGCGCACACGCGGTGCAGCGCCAGCGCGAAGCAGGTTTTGAACAGCGCCTTCATGCCGCCACTTCCAGCGTTGTCGTACGCCAGAGTCACCAGGGCCTCATGCTGCCCAAGCGGAATGCGTGGATAGAAGTCCGTCGGATTGATGTCGACGTGATACGTCTTCTTCACGTCAGGGAACTTCGCACGGACCAAGCAGTCCAAGAACAGTCGCCCCAACAGGTCGATGCTCTTTCTGTCGTTGAACGCCAAACGCTTGGCAGCCTCGATGGTCACGCGCAGCTCCGCCTCGTCTCCCTGCAAGGATGCTGCGCGGTCGCGCTGAGCTTGGAGAACGTCAGGCAGCTTGCGACTTCTGAGCAGGCCATTGAGGCGCTGCTCCAGCGTCACCACCCGTCGCTCGTGCTGGAGCGCTTGCGACAGGAAGGCGGAGTCGTACTCCACGAGACGCGCTTCAAGCGATTGATTCGCCGCGCGACGTTCTGACGCAATTTCCTCCGCTCGGCGGCCGATGACCCCACGCTCCCTTGCGAGCCGGTCAAGCGAGTCCTTCAGCTCGCTCCGACGCGCCCTCAGGTCCTCTTTCACAACGGCCTCTGAAAGTGCACCGCCGGCTTCGACGATGTGCTCCTGTTGCCCACAGACGCTGCAGCACTGCGGGTCTCGTACCGGCAGCGCCTGCGTACAGCGGGGGCAGGAAGTGAACGCGACGCCGCCGAGCAGCATCCGCGCCGATGCGGTTCTCTGATACCTCACCGACAGCATGTCCAGCTCGTTGACGTGCCGCTCGAGGTCTCCACGACGGGCGTCGATCTCGATGCGCGCTTGCTCAAGCGCCATCTCCTCCATGGCGAGGCGGCGAGCGTGATCCCGAATCTCCTCGACCGCATGGGGCACCGAGTCACGCGCGCTCCGTGCCGCCTTCGCTGCCTGGCGCGCACGGTCGATGTCGGCACGTAGGCGTTCAATCTTTGCGTCGTAGTCGACCAGGTCGTTCAGACCTGATTCTTCGAGTGCCTTCTCAAGCGCATTTGCGCCGGCAGCGAGGCCGACCCGTTCTTCGCGGAGCGCTTGAAGGCGGGACTCAAGCTCAGCCACCTGCTCAGTTCGATAGCCCAGCACGTAGCGCATGGCGTCCACGCTCTTCTGGGCAAGCGCGTAGTTTTCCGAGTCGAGCCGGAAGAACACGTTGTCCATGCCATCTTGATCGAGATAGCAGAAGCGGAAGAGGTCCCGAAAGCTAAGGCGCTCCAATCGCTCGTCCGGCGCGCCCTTCCTGCGACGGACATACGGGGGTTCCTCGCGCGCAAGATAGAACAGGAGGTCAGAGAGGACCATGACGCCCGTGTCAGGGAGCACCTCCGCGCCTGCATCCTTAGCAGGAATGAGAACCTGCAGGGTGTCATCCCCAGCCTGCCATGTCGCAACCAGGCGCGTTGAATCGCGGTCACGGTATAGGGTCAGCGGCGTGTCGTTGACCGAGAGCTCAAGCGCAACCGAAACAAGCTCCGATTGCAACGCAGGTGTCCACTTCGATGACCCTCCGAGGCAGTAGTCGACGAGACGTCCGATGCTCGACTTGCCCGAGCCAATCGGGCCATAGAAGTAGTTAACCCTGGGCAGGTCAATGGTCTCAACGGACCGCCGCAGCTCCAGGCGAAGTTTCGTAAGGTCCAGCCTCATATCTCTATCTCCTCCCCCCACTTCATTTCGGTGAGCTCCGGGAACGTCTGATAGACGAACTCCTTCAGGCCGGTCCCGCTGCGGTTGCCGAACCGCTTTGCCACGAGCTGCGCCCTCTTGGCCAGGTCCTCAAGCGCAAGCGAGTCAGCCAGCGCTGCCGCCATGGCCTCACCTTCCTCTGTTGGCCAGATGTTGACCGTCTTTCCCACAACAGAGGCAACAACCAAGCCGCGCGCCGCCAGCAGCGCAACCCAACGCCGGTAGCGATGGTCCCAGGGGCCATAGCGAAATCGGATCATCTTGGTTTCGATAGTGGTGCGCTCGAACTCCTTGACGCCAGCAATCGCAGGATCTCGACCATCGGCGACAAGAGCACGCTCAAGGCAGTTCGGGTATCGAAGGAGAAAGTCCAGCTTCGCGAGCTTGGTCAGGCCTTCCACAGGCCGCTTCTTCGTGCCCGCGTGAGCGGCCATCAGGAGGAGCAACCGAGCCATGTGCAGGTGGTCGTCCCTCTCCGTAGCTGCGAGAGCGCGTGCGAGTTCAAGCGCCATGGTCGTCCTCCTCGAGAGGCAGGCCCCAAGCGAACCGGCACTCGCCGGAGAGCATCCCTGCGATCCCCATCAGCGTGTCTTTGGACTCTCGACAGACCTGCGCTGGCTCGTCCTTGGCGAGCCCTGTCATGCGCTTGAGAATCTCCTGGTAGATGAGGCTGCCGCGGCGCTTTTCGTCAGGATGGCTCGAGTTCAACGCCTCGATGTCCTTGCACTCGGTTAGCACCACTGCCTGGAGCTGGGCTGCAATGTTCTCGAACTCTTCAGGTTCGTTGAGCGCGCGGCCCAAAAGGTGCTGTTCGGCCGACTCCACACGCATCTGAAGCCCCTCGTACTGGCCCAGGATGTATGCGTTTCGCATCTTGCGTTGGAGAACCCCCGACCTGCCGGCTGCGTCAGCAAGCGGAAGGCTCGGGCCGCTGTAAACGAATCGGAAGGAAGGCTGCCGCATGCTGGCAATGCGCGCCTTCGCCACATCTAGGGTCAGGCACTTGCCCCGCAAGACGGACTGGGGCCGTCCGTTGCTCGCGATGTAGTCGAGCACCCCGTCGAGACCTTCAGACTTGAGGTGGCAAGCACCCTGAACCAACGAGATGAGGTCGTCACGAAGCTGGCAGCATCGCACTGCTGGCAAGGCTGAGCAGTCCGGCAGCATCGGCACGACGCGACCGCTCATTGAGTCGTCCAGCCCTCGTAGCGAGGGCCCCTGAAGGAACTCCAGCTTGCGAAGCACGTTGAACAGGCATTCGTCACCGCTCCCAGTCTTTGCCAGCAGCGCTTTGAAGGCCTTGTCATACGGCGCTTCGATGCTTGATACGTCGGCAGCCCTCTGGCAGCACTCGACCAAGCGCATCGGACTGGAGACCTGGCGCTGCTCTGATTCCGTCGAGGATGCAGGGATGTATGGCGCGGCGTTCGACTGAAACTCGAAGGACGCGATGGCATCCCCGTGCTTCTGCTCCAGAACACAGAACCGAGCGATTGACTCGACTAGGGCCTCTTCGCTCCACCGCCACCTGATGTTTTCGCGAGAGTCGGTCTTCACCTGAACGGCGACGTACTGACCAGACGAGAGCTCGATCAAATAGTCATCATGGTGCTCACACCAGAGGGCACGCATGTCGCGGATGCCCACCAGACCTTGAGCCAGCAGACACACCCCTATCGACCATTGGTATCGGAGACGCTCCTGCATCTCGTCGCCGCGGTCTGTCGGCGCTGTAGCTAGGCCATCTACCTGGTCCGGTATGCCAAGCGCGATGGGCCGATTGCCATCCTGCATTCCCCCTCCCTGCGCCACCGTGCGGTAGCAGAACGAATGACGTGCACAGCCTTTGGGGGCGGGAGGCAGTTCTACGCTGCTCCTCGCCGCATAGCTGCGGTGAGCAGTAGCAATCCTACGCTGGCGAGCGCTCACCATCGGAATGCGGTAGACGGCGTGTTGCGCTGTGAGTGACGACATCGAGGTTTTCTGAGGGAGATTCGCTACCTGAAGTCCCGACTCGGCGTCGAGCCAGCCAGTTGCCCAAGCAGCGGCGTCAGGTCCCTGAGCTTGTGAGCCACCAGGACGGTCACACCGTCACGCGCCTGCCAGGTGCCCTCGACCGCCAGCAACCGCGACCGCAGCAGCACCCTCTCCTGCTCTTCTCGCACGCTCTTCCAACAAATGACCTGGACTTCGCCTTCCTCGTCCTCGAGCGAGACGAAGGTGGTGCCCTTGGCGGTCTCGGGCTGTTGGCGCAGCGTGACGATGCCGCAGGTCCGGACGGTCTTGCCGTTCGGCACCCGCTCCAACTGGCTGGACTTCAGCAGGCGCAGCTTGAGACCATCGAGCTTGTCGCGCAGCAGTGCCATCGGGTGGCTTCGCAGCGTGAAGCCGACGCTGGCGTAGTCGTGCACGACCTCCTGAGCCTCGGGTGCGGCCTCCAGCTCAAGGAAGTCTTCTTGTATCGGCACTTCCTCCAGCAACGCTGGCTGGAGGCCAAGAGCTGCGGCATCCCAGGCTTGTTGCCGGCGGTGACCCGAAAGACTCATCAGGGCGTCACCGCCAGCGAGCAGCTTCATCATCGGCTGCTCAAGGCGTGCACGCAAGCACAGGTCTTCGGCGCTGATGAACGGCGCATCGGCCCGCGCAGCCACGATGCGTTGCGCGGCTGCTTCCTTCATGCCGTTGATGAGCCGGAGCCCCAGCCGCACGGCTGGCCTGGTCGAGATGTCCTCCAGCGTACTGTTGTAGTCGCTGTAGAGCACGTCTGGCGGGCGCACTTCGACGCCATGCTTGATGGCATCGCGAATGAGCTGCCCTTCGGTATAAAACCCCAGCGGGCTCGCGTTGAGCAGGCCAGCCAGAAACTCCGCCGGGTGGTGGCACTTGAGCCAGGCGCTGGCGTAGACCAGCAGCGCGAAGCTGGCTGCGTGCGACTCCGGGAAACCACCTGAGTTGCCAGGCCCAACAACCGGTGACCTGTTCGGCTGATCGAGGAGAGCGCCATGTTGCTGGACCTAAACGACGTAGAGAGCATCGTCCGCTGGTGGTCGGTGCTGCCCGAGCGGCATGACAGCTACCTAGACTACAAGCTCCGGGTCAGCCCAGAATTCGCGCCCGCGATCCTGGAGGCACGACGCCGCATCACGGGCAGCACGGAGTTGCAAGCCCTGCTCGCTCGGTCCGTCAAAGAGCGCCAGCAGCAAGAGGCCATTCAGAGCGAACGTCGCTCAAGGATGTCTGCGGTTGAGTTGCTGCGACGGGACTTGGCTGCCGCGTGATCGCGATGCAGTTGCCAAGGTGAGGGAGACGCCCATGTCCAGACCACAGCATCTTCCGGAGTTGGATCCAAGTTCGTGGGCCGAAACCTGGCGCGACCTGTGGGAGATGAAGGAACAGAGCAAGCCCATGCCTCAGGCGTGGCATCGCTGCGGGCTGTGCTTCTTCTTCGAGTTTGAGCAGATCGACGAGCACGGAAACTGGGGCTGGGTCGTGTACGACGATGAAATCAGCCAGAGCAGGTCATTCGAGCTTCGAGGCGAGATGGGAGACGAGGCGTTTCACCGGTTCTCGCTCGTTGTTGGCCATCAGGCCAAAGTCCTTTGGCAGGAACTCGGACACGGCGACCTACTGCTGCGCAAGTCCTCCGGATCGTAGGGTTGAACAGGCTGCCCGCCGTGCCTACGCTTCCAGGATCATCGGAGGCTCCATGCAAAACCTGTTCATCGCCACTGACGGCTCATCGACGGCCTGGGCGACCGCTTGGCCGCATCGTCTTGGCTTCGTAGGCATGGTCAACTTCTCGCCGGCCGGGCGAACCTTCAGTTCGGTGCGACACGAGTGCATCCGGTTCAGGGACACGCGCGAGCAGGCGCTTCAGGATGCGCGCAGCGATGCTCGCAAGCTGGTAGAGATGTGGATGGACCAGGTGCGCATCGACGACCTGTAGCCGAACCAACTTGCCTTGCCTGCGTTCGAACTGCTTCAATACGATCACGGGACGATGGAGGAGCACATGGTGGGCACGCCAGGATCGAGGTTTACGTCGGTCAACGCAACGCCACTAGGCATCCGATACATCTTGCTCAACGATGTCGCCCCCTACCTTCGCGACAAATGCGAGCTCTACGCCCGCGGCCGGCGCGCCCTGCTTCTCCTCGCAGATGGCAGTAAGGCGGTTTACTACGAAGAATGGCTCGAGTGGCATGAGTCTCTTCATCCTGCCAATAGCGGGCAGATGGCATCCGAGCGCCGACCAAGCGGCGGCTCGCCGATCAAATAGGCGCCAGTCGATGGGCCAGCCTTGACTGTCAAGATGGTTGCGACCAGGCGTCGATGCGATGACCGTGCCATAGACGCCACCGCATCCAATGGGCGTCACTGCGCTAGAGCAACGCCAACCCGACGCAAGAAACCACGCACGATTCCATTAGGGTCGGATTCGGTGAGCTGAGCGGGTGTCATACGGCCCACTACCTCCTTGTTCAGCTTCGCCTTGATGCCGGCCTGGGCGTCCTTGCGGCCCTGTGCCTCCAACGCGCCCCAGTCCTTACCAGCTGCGGCCACGACCATTTGAGTCAGCACCAATGGCACGTCAGTCCTTGCGTTGTGAGCCGCCCAGCCTAGTGCCGGCCATTGCGCGCTGATGGCTGCATGGTGGATGTAGTTCTCCATCTCCCGCGCGTCGGTGTGCTCCGCCCAACAGCCGAGAGCCAGGATCTTGTTGGCGGCGTCCTCATACCTCGGTGCGGCTGGGGGTTCTGTATCACGGTCGAACAGGTGAAACTCGGGCCGGTTCAGGTGGGAGAAGCGGCCGATCCAGTTCGCGAGGTTCGATCCGCCGAGCGGGATGAAGATCAGGCGACCAGCGTCTTCAGCGGCGACCAAGTCAGGTATGTCAGGCTCGACCTGAGACAGCGTGCGCGAAATGACCTTCAGGAAGTTGATGTCGTTCGTGCCCTCAACACCAACGAAAGCCTGTACCGAGTTGTCCGGAAGCACGCCCAGGTCCTTCGCGGCCTGTGCGTAGACGCCCTCCGTCCCCACAAGCAACTGCCGACTCCCGTCCTCGGCTCGGCATAACAGGCGGAGTGACTCGACGGGCAGCCCGCGTGCGAAGGCAGGGTTATGCGTTGTGATCAGCACTTGGCAGCCTGGCTGTTCGGACAGCTCAAGGAAGGCCCGCAGCAGAAGCCGCTGGTTGTGCGGATGTTGACTGGTTTCAGGTTCCTCGATGGCGTAGATGACGCCTGGTCCCTGCGCCTCACGATTGCGGCGCTCGGCCTGAGCTCTGAAGAAGTTCAAAAGGATCAGACGTCGCACACCGCTACCGCGCTTGTTCACCGGAACCGCCGACTCGTCGGTCAGCGCGATCTTGAAGGCGGACGCCCAGTTCGGACGCGCCACTGTGGGCTTGAGTTCTTGCGCGAGATGGGGGTCGATTTCCTTGAGCTTGTCTAGGGTCAGAGCGGCCACTTCGAGTACGGATTTCTCCACGGCCTCGCGAAGTTCGTCCAGTTTGGCTTCCTGAGCCTTGAGCGCCTCGACTACCGCCGCCTTGATCGGGTCCTGCGCTTCCGCATCTTGGTCTGTACTGGCCCGATCCGCCTTGAAGAGGGCGAACACCGGCAGTTCCTCCTTCAGCTGCGCCCAAACTTGCTTGGTCCCATCCTTGCCAAGGTCCAGAAGCGTCGGCTGCAGCTTTAGGCCTCCATACATTTCCGTGGCATGCGCCCACAGAGCGCGACGCAGCGCGGTGCTGACGTTCTTCGGGACATCAGTCAGGTCGACCTTGAATCCATCGGCCATCGCCTTGAGACCCGCGTGCTTCAGTTCCAGAAGGTTCTGGTAGCCGACGTGCGAGGGGTGCTCAGCCATAGCGTAGGTGCCGGCGAGCTTCGGCGCCTTCAACTTGCCGTCGTACACCTTATGGATTTCCAACCGCCCCTTTGCATTGAGCAGATGCTCATCGGCCAGCGTTGTGGGGTGGCTTGCATCAAGCACCAGACGGTCTGGCAGGTCACCGAACTCACAGATGATCACGACCTGTCGGTCGTCGATGCTGTTGTTGACGTCGCCGGCATCGGGCGCAGCGTCGTCGAAGAACAGTTGCAGGGCCTCCAGCAAAGCCGACTTGCCGATGTCGTTTCGTCCCAGCACGGCCGTGAATCCGCCGACCAGCAACTCGGTCTCCTTCTCGAAGCACCGAAACCCGCGCACACGAAGACTCTCCAGCTTCATAGCCCTCCCAGACTGTTGTTTGCGGAGATTCTGCTCGCGGCCGGCACCGCCCGCAATCGACGAAGAGCAGGTGCAATTCCTGGCAACGAGGCGCCAGCTCAGACGGCTCACATCCCGCTTCTGAACGCCGGCACATGCTCGGCAAGGACCTCGTGCGGCACGTAAGCCTCAAAAACGTCTGCAGCAACCCTATTCGCCTCGTAGAAGGCGCGCGGCGCTATCAGCACGCTGGTTGCGTCTACGTACATGCCCAGCCTGGCGCGGCCCTGCCACTGCTGAAGGCGCGCACGGTATGACTCGGGTTGATGCGGCGTGAAGGCCCCTCCCGCAAGCTTGTTCTCGACGTGCAAAGCGAGGCGGCGTTCATCCGCGGTCACGTAGATGGCCAGAACATCGGTCTCCGCATCGCGGACCACTTCAGTCGAGGCGCCATCCAGGCCTACCGGCATGGTGAGCGTCACGCGGCTCCACGGGTTGTCTGCGCGGACCTCCACGCAGCGGGCATCCAACCCGGCAAAGCGCGTCTGATCGAGGAACCACCGCGCGAACAGCGGGTCGTCCATCAGCGCTTGTGCAAGCACCCTGTCGAGTTCTTCCTCCGTGCTAGCCATCCTTGTTTGGCTCAGTGCAGAGCGCGCCCGTGCTGGTCCCACTTCCAATGACCGTTCGACGCACCGAGCCGCGTTTGAAGTGTGTGCACCAGCCACGCCACCTCGGCGTCATACAGTCCAAGGTCGTGTCGCTGCAGTCCTCGGCGGAGGGCAATCAAGGTCAGCGGCAAGGGAGGCATGACATCGCGCATCTCGACCCAGCGCGCCGCGATGGCGTCGATCAACGGCATGGTTGCCTTGGCGCGCTCAGCGCTCCGCTTCGCGTCATAGGCAGCTGGCCTGAAGCCGTCGTGACTGACCCATGGCAGAAAGTGCTTGTAATTGACCAGCACGTCGTCAATGGCGCGGGTTTCAAGGACCTCTGGGTCGTGCTCGTCTGTGTGGTCGCTCATAGGGGCAATCGCGAGCCTGCTGGCCCACTGGCTTCATCCGTGCCGCCAAGCAGTGGCGACTTCGCGCGGCAGGATAGTTGGCTCGAAGCAAGGGGAGGGAGACAGCGATCCGCTACGTGCGCAATATTCCCTCGTCGGCCCGCGATGCAGGCGACCTTCGCACGCCCGTTCACGCCCCGGCGACCTGTCCCGCACCGCCGCCTGGCAACGCCTGCATCGCCGCGAGGCGCCTGGTCTCTTGGAGCAACTGAAGTTCCCAACCCTGTGCGATCTGTTCGGGCGACATCTGCTCGATCTGCGGCAGGTTCCGCTCCCAACGTGACCAACGCTCCTCGATGGCAGCGAGCGAAATCTCGTCAGTGCGCCCTCGGTTGTACTGATACGTCACCATCGGGCCCAGTTCCCTGGCGATTTCCTTCTGCTCGTACACCCGCTTGAACAGCCATAGGTAGATGTCGACAAGTTCAAGACCGGCACTCTCCGTGCCCGGCTTGAACTCGATGGGCACTGTTGGCATGCCTTGTAGATTCATCCCCGGCATGCCGGGGCCCATCGGCAGGTGCATCCCTGCTGCAGCAGCGTACCACTCGGCCAACGTCCGCTGCGCCTTGTTGAACTGTGACTGCCGGTCCACGATGATCCGAGACGCCGTCTTTCCGGACTCGCGCAAACGGCCAGCGATGCCATGCATCACGGACTGGAAGCCGATGACGTTAGGCGTTACCTGAAGAACCTGTGCTTGGTCGCTGACGTTGTAGTGAATCTCGCGGGGGTTGGCGATGGTCCACGTCAAGGCGTCGCCAATCAGCTGACGTGAACGAGCATCCGGCAGGCGATCCAGCCTTGTTCGAAGTTCCTCGCAGACGGCCACCAGTTCGGCATCCGCGGCGTCGTTGTTCACGTTGATGCGAGCGGCCCATGCCCGCCGAGCTAGCTGCTCATCAAATAGCGCCGCCACCTTGATCAGCAGGATGTAGCGCAGCGGGGTCCAGTAGCCGGTCCATGTAACTGCGGGATTCATCCCCTGGTCCAAGACCTGGTCGAAGAAGCAGATGACCGCATGGTCCGGCTTGACGACGCGATAGAAGTCGAAGCGCAGGCGGAAGCGCTTCTGCAGGTCGACCAGCTCGCCAGCAATCTGCGCCAAGCGACCGTTGCCAAGTTGCGCGGCATGGAGCCGCTCGACCCCCAGATTGCGGCGTAGGGCCGCTAATCGGGGCTCCGCGACGTAGTCCAAGTGCACGGCGCTGGACAACACCCCGTAAAACAGCGTCGGCTGCGCCTCATCGAATAGGTTCGCGCCAGTGTGGCCGCTTTCATCGACGTAGAAGAACATCGCACTCCCTCCCTGGTTCGGCTCATGTGGCCAAGCTCGTAGCCGTTGCCGATTGTTGAAGGCAAGCGTACTCCTCGCCGGCAGCCTTAGCTGCCGGCCCTGGATGGACTGGGTCAAGCTATGGGTGCGTACAGTTGTCGGATCAAGGAGCCCATCCGATGAGCAAGGCCACTGTCGGTTCCAAAGGCCAAATCACCAACCCCGTCGACCTGCGGCGCGCGCTCAACATCGACGTTGGTGATCGCCTCCACTTCGCGCAGATGGAAGCAGGCGAGTACCTGGTGGTCGCCATCAATCGCTCCGTGACAGAGCTCAAGGGAATGTTCTCGAAGCCCGCTACGCCCGTATCCATCGAGGACATGAATCAGGCCATCGCTAGGCGGGATCATCGGTCGTGTAGCCGCTGATCCTCTACACAGTCCGACTGCAGATGATGCAAGTAGCAGAGTCCAACCAGGACGCGGCGATGGCCGCGTGAGTCCACTACAGCGCTGCGCCTACTTCAGAGGCCAGGATGCTCAGATCGAGCGTTGAAGCAGCCGTAGGCTGCTGTGGGAAGAGCCGTGTCCGCGACGGCTCAGACTGGCCCGGCTCTTCCATGCCTGGGGAGGCACAGACCGGCTGCAGTAGTTGTTTTTGGAGTCCAGTTGTTAATACGTTTACCGACGACGAAGCAGCCGACGCGCTTTGAAAAGCTACCTCCGATTGGAGGCAGTTTTTCACCCCCGCGCTTCAACCCCTTGCCACTAAATTGCGCCTCCCCGGAAGCCATACTGCGCACGCCGAAGGAAGTCATTTTGCGCATCGCTCGTCGGGCTCCGGCGCCGCCCTTCGGCTTGCCGTTGGGCCTGCAGCGGATTCGACCGCGCATCACGCTTGCGCCTGATCGAGACCAAGCCCTTGGCATCTTCCTCCACGGCCCAACCGCTGGCCGATTTCAAAGCATTGAAGGCTAAAGCCGCCTTAAATGACCTATCGGAGCGAGCCCTAACCTGACCAGAGAGGTCTTCGCCTGGCCAGATGTAGGCCTCCAGTGTCTGAGGCCGAAACTCCTGCTTGCGCCCCTCGTTTAGGTACGACAGCCGATGATGAAGTACACGCGCCGGAATGGACGTGTGCTGGCGAGCCTCGTCGAGGTTGACCTTAACGTAGACCTCGCCGTCCCCCACCGCGAGGATCGCGGCACCAAGCGCGGCATGAAAGCCGACGTCGACGATGTTGGGAGCCTCGTCGTCCAGGCGATGGATTGTCAGGAATGGCTCGGCGTTCGGAGGCGGTGCCACACCCTGCACAATCACTTCAATCGTGACCCGAGCGAGCCGACGAATGCTGTCCCGCATGCAGTCATAGCCAGTGGTCGAGCGGCTCTTGTATCCGCTCGCGCGGCACAGCTCCGGCATCGTGCAAGTGCCGCGGGCTTTGACAGATTCGGGCGGGACGTCACGGCCACCATCGTTGAACTCCTGCAAGGCGTTGCAGTATGGACGCGCCGCCTCCGTCGCGATGCCGACCAGCCCTTGCAAGACTTTCAGGTCATCGCCACCCAGCAGCTCCGGCGAACGGATTCGAATCACCGTCTTGCTGTCCTCGAACACATGCTCGATGAACAGCGGCTGCCTACGCTCTGCCGTCCCTTTGTTCAAACTCCGGAACAGGCCCGGAGTAACAACTGACGCATGGTCAAACTTAGCAAGCCAATACGGCTGCACCTTCTTGACGCCACGCACCAGGGCGTGTGTACGGCGTTCTTTCATATAACTGCTCCAAAAGTAGACGCTCGCGCAGCGCGCGAGCCAGATCGAGGTGCGGGCAGAGACGTTCTCTGCCCGCAGGAGTTGCGACGTAACGGAGGTAACGCCGTAACGGACGTAACGGCGTAACAGCCGCTCCGATGCGTCCCGCTACGGCGTCATGCCGCGAGCCGCAGGTGGGTCGGCATCAGCTCCGCCGGAAGGTGGAAGAGCGTGACCCTGCACGAGGGCATGCCCTGACCTAGGCGCTGCACGCTTTGCGCGCCACCCGGCAGGCGGTTCAGGACGATGGGCCAACCGCCGCTCGACCACTTGCTCGACGAGAAGACTTTGCGCAACTCTGCATGTGAGGACGAATTCGCCACCATCACAACCCAGCCTTCCGCCGTGAGGCGGACGCGAATGCCCAACTGCGCAAGGCGACTGGCGATGGACTCCGTCGTCGAGACATCTGCAACAACGCGCTTCAGCGCCTGCCCAATCGACAGACGTCGCTTGACCTCTTGCAGCCCCTCGCGGAGTTCGAACGTCGTCACGTACGTGAGGATTCGAGTGAGGCATTCCACCTCGTCGTGGACGACCTGACTTTCCGCGCGCTCTGCCACCTCAGCGGCGGCAACTAGCTGGTCGGCCTCCCCCGCCGTGATGACCTCCGGGCGAAGGAACGTGGAGTACGCCGCGAGGGGATACCCCAGCGTGTCGCTCAGCCGAGCATCGCCGCCACCCGCCCGGATGGCAGCGCGGACCACAGCCAGGTTCGCCTGGAATGAGGCCCAACGCCCGACGAAGAGACGGCCAAGCCGTTGCCCGAGCACCGCGGCTTCGTCATCCGCAAGCAGGGCTCCTTGGCTTCGCTTTGCGGGCGACAGGCGAAGAGCTTCGAGGATGAGCCACCGTGACTGGTCTGCGGGTTCGAGCCGGCCAGGTGAGATGCCGGCGGCCAAAAACGGGGCCGCAATTCGATAGGACACCGCCGTGCCAGTGGGCGAGCCGTGGACAAGCCCAGCATCGCCTTCCTGCAGCGAGTATGCGGAGCGCGCGACCTCGAAGGTCTGCTTGCTACGGGTGCTTCGACCATCTGCCTCGAACTCGTCGATCACCACCGCGGAGCATGCGCGGTCGCGCAGCAACTGATTCAGCCCGACGAGTGTCGGGGCACCCGTGACCGCTGCGGCCTTGTCGCCCAGCAGCAAGGCCACCTGCTCGATGAGCGTCGACTTGCCGCAGCCCGCTGGCCCGGTGACAAGGATGTGGGGACGGCGATGGGCCGCGGTCGCGATGAAAGCGATGCCGAGCCAGCCCAGAACGATCTCTGCAGCCATCGGCGTGGACCACTCAAACGAACGGAAGGCCTCGAGGACGCGCTGGACCTCTTCCGGCCGAGCCATAGGAGTGTGAAGGTCGAAGCCCGAGCACTTCACAGCTGGGTAGACATACCCCCCTTGAATGCCGTGCGGCATCACGGAGCCATCGCTTGGACGCCAGAGCTCGTTGCCGCTAACGAGCAGCTCGCCATCCGAGTCCATCCAGACGCCGGCCTTGCGTTCCAGGGCCTCGACATACGGGCCAACTTCTTGGCACGCCTTGACGATGCTGCTGCTCAACCGTTCGGCCGGGTTCTTGCCGAGCAACCCGGCATCGCCCGCATCGGGACTCTCGAGCTGCGCGAGCCGGTACTTGACCCAGGCCGTGCCGAGCACGACCTCTAGGCTGAGGCCGCGAAGCTCCGCCGCCTTGAGCTTGAAAACGCGTTTCTGAATTTTGGAAAAGACGACCGTCAAAGGGCCGGCCATGCCGAGGGGGACGAAGCCGCCTTCAGGCTCTTCGTCCAGGACGTTGTCAGGCAGCTTCTCGTCCTGGTCAAGGTGGTCGTCGTTGTCGAGCCAATGGATGTTGTTTGCGTTCATAGGAAGTCCTTGTTTCCGCGCTCTTAAGGCGCTGGAACTGATTGAGTTGGAAATTGGTCGCAGGACGGCGCAAGGCGCCTCGTCCGCGACTTCATGTGGTAGATGGCGAGCACGGTCCTCCCGGACGAGTGCTCTGTGTGGCCGCAGGATGTGCGGCCATAGCGCTGCGCATGGCCAATGGCCACGGTGACAGCAGTGTTGGAGTCGAATTGTTTAGGAGCACTACCGACGCATAGGGATGCGTACCCGAGCCAGAGGACCAGGGTTAGAGGTAAATGCGCTCCTAAACCGAGCCGGCGAGGGTGCCAGGTCGAGAGTCCGCCAAATGGGGCGGGGGGAACGGGCGCAGTTGGCGCACGAGGGACGCGAATGTAGTGCCGCCGCAAAAGCCGGCAGCCCAAAATCAGTCGCTGAGGCGGCGCGTCCGTGAAATGCATCACGGACGCACCAGCCAGCGGCCCGGCGCGGCAATCGCCCATCGCACTGAGACCGTCGCGCGTCAGAACAACAGGCCCTGATTCACCACCTTGCCGGCGCGAGCCGGGCGGTCCACGACTGGCATCTCCAGGAACTGGTCAGGCTCGAAGAAGGCAAGGTGCGGGTAGGCACGAACAAGCTTGTCTGGCTCACTCAGCACCAGCACACCCGCCCGAGGCAGGCGCCATGACTTCAATGCAGGCTGGAATCGAAGACCGATCTCACCAAGCGCAAGCGACAGCTGGTCGCACCGCTCCAGCGCTTCCACGCGCGGGTCCGTCGCGTTCTGGCACAGCTCGTCCAATGCCGCGTCGACGGACAAGTTGAAGCCCTCAAGGTCCTGCCGAAGAATTTCGACCTGCATGCGTAGCTGGTCTGCGTCAGAGATGCCGCCGGCGTACCTCGAGTCTTCGGCCTTCCTACCGCCAGCCAGAGCAGCACGGCACTTGGGAGGACGGGCGTCCAGACGAAAGGCAAACCGCGGAGAAGCGCGCTGCGGAAGGCGCCGGAAGGACATGTGCAGCAAGGCAGGCTGGAAGACCACGCGCAGCGGGCACTCGCGATCCTCAACGTCTCCCGTGATGCGTTCAACGACGATCCCCACGCGCGCCAGGGCAGCCACAAGCTCAGCGCCATCGGTGTGCTGCCGTGACGGGCCATACTGGTCGCGCAGGGCAAGGAGCGCCATCTCGACAGAACCTTCCGTCCCGTGCAAGCGCTGGCGCACCACCGCGTTGCAATACCCCGCGAGCGCCTGCGCGCACTTCTGTCCGACCTGATACCGACTGACCATCTTGATTTCACACGTTGAGGTTGTTGCCCTCACCGTCCGCCTGTTGGATTCGTGAGGGCCTCAGACGTATAGGCTGAAGAGACAGCCATGAAATGCACGTCGCGGTGTTGCCGAGCGAAATCGAGCTGGAATCAGCGGCCCCTTTTGAAGATGTAACAGTCGGGCGCCTGCTTGCCGGGACCGGCCCAGCGCCGGGTCTCCCGCAAAGGCCAAGAGCGGTTGGGGGCACCCCCAGATGACTTCCCCGCGCGATGTGCGAGCATGCGCTGAACAGCTATCAAAGGCTGAGGGAGGGGAACATGACCAAGGCAAAGGTCCACCTGTTTGTGGACAACTCCAACGTCAAGATCGAGGGCGGTCGATTGGCGTTCGCGAAGCGGCACAACGGCGGCCTTCGGTGTCCAAAGGTCGACGACACCTACGAACTCGATTGGGGGAAGTTCCTGCACCTGGTCAAAAGCCGCGGAGATCGGTTGCTTGCCCAGGTTCCCGTGCTCTACGGCTCGCGCCCCCCGCCTGACGACACCGTGTGGAACGAAATCCGCCGGGAAGGCTTTGACGTCAAGCTCTTTGACCGGAACATCCGTGACAAGGAAAAGGGCGTCGACATGGAGATGGGCATGGACGTCGTCGAACGTATGTTCGAGGTGACGCCTCCAGAGACGCTGGTGATCGCTGCCGGCGACGCCGACTTCAAGGGCCTGGTCGACCGCGCCAAGAGGAAGAAGTGGAACGTCGAGGTGTGGTTCTGGGGGAACGCGGCTCATGACATGAAGGCCGCTGCGACGTTTGTCGAGTTGGACAAGGCTCTGGACTACCTGCGAAAGGGCGGTGGTGTTGCGCTGCCGCCGGCGCTGTAGCCCTAGCCCCGGCCTCTCGACTCAAGCTGAGCCGTCCCTGGGTTGCCTAGCGGCCCCTGCGGCAATCTTCGCCAGACGTCCCGCGTTCAGCGCGTGCACGCCGCCTGCGGACTCAACCCTCTTGAAACGAGGCGCTTTGGGAAGCTTGGGCGGCGCCTCGATGAGCTCAGGCGAGTCCGATTTCAGGTAATCCGCCAACCAGCCGAAGAACAAATCGGGGTGCCAAAAGCAGCGGGTGCCAATCTTGCGCCAGGAGGGAATCACGCCCTCCTCGACCCAGTTTTCGATGCACCGTACGGTCACGCCGAGGATGTCCGCGACGTCCTCCTTGGTGAGGGGTTGGAACTGGGAACTCGGGGGCTGATTGGGATGCGGGTGCATCCCATGTATAGGCGATTTCAGACCCCATGACAGTCCGCTGCCACCTTTCAGTGGCACGGTGGTAAATCGGTGGTTCGTGCACCTTCGCGAACCTGCACGAACGGGGACGAAAAGCTCGTGCCACCGACGCTAAGTCATTGATTCATTTACAGGCTATACTGGGGCTCCTGCTCGGTATGGGTGGGCACAGTACGTTCGGGACGTAGAGGCCGGAGGTTCGAATCCTCTCACCCCGACCAGGATTTCCTTGGAAACCAAGGTCACAGAACAGCCGCGGACTCCGCGGCTGTTTTTGTTTCAGGGCTTCTGTGCCCAATCTGTGCCGCAGAACGCCGGTCGCTGGCACAGGGGTCGATCACAGATAACTGCCTGACTGCAGGAGTCTCCTCATGTCCTGGAGACCCTCTTGGCAGCGCCCACCCAACGCAGCCGCTATCGCGTCGCCGTCCGGAACGGCACGGCCCTGACCAGGCCGTTGCGGTTCGACCTCCTTGACGCCATGGAGACGCACCTGGTGGTGCTGCGCGTCAGCGGCCTCTTACGCCGGCAGGCGACAGGCCGTTCGGTCCCAGCGCTCATGCAGCGCTTTGAAGTGCCCTCGTCTTCCAGCCATTGGTTCGGCGTGTCGAAGATTCGGCGCGATCCCCCCAAGCGAAGGCGACCATTGCAAAACAGGCCACAAGCCCAGCCAGCGCAAAAGCAAGGAAGTTGACCGGCAGCGGCACCGCCAGGCTCATCAGCGCGCCGCCCAGCACCGGGCCGAGGATGGCACCGTTGCGGCCTATGCCCGACGCCCAGCCCAGGCCCGTCGAGCGGATGGCCAGGCCGTAGAACTGCGCGCCGCAGGCGTAGAGCAGGATCTGCGAGCCGATGGTGGTGGCGCCCGCCACCGCGATGAGGCTGTAGAGCACCCAGCTCGGGCTGTTGAAGCCCAGCAGCCCAATGGACACGGCCGACAGCGCGAAAAACACCGCCAGCACACGCGGCAGGTTGAAACGGTCACCCAGCCAGCCGCCGCCCACCGCGCCGAAGATGGCGCCGAAGTTCAGCACCAGCAGGAAGCTCAGCGACGAGCCCAGACCATAGCCGGCCTTCGTCATCAGCTTGGGCAGCCAGGAGTTCAACGCATAGACCATCAGCAGGCAGCAGAAGAAGGCCGCCCACAGCATCACGGTGCGCAGCGCGCGGCCGTCGCGGAAGAGTTCCAGCACCGGGGCGCTGTCCGCCTTAAGCGCGGGCATCGTGAGCGTCTGGCCCTGCTGCGGGCGGTGGCTGGGTTCCACACGCTGCAGCATGCGCTGCGCCTCGTCGACGCGGCCCTGGCGAATCAGGAAGCCGACCGACTCGGGCAGAAAGCTCATGATGATGGGCAACAGCAGCAGCGGCACGCCGGCGACGACGAAGACCGACTGCCACCCCCATGTCGGCAACAGCACCATGCCCAGGCCCGCCGACAGCATGCCGCCCACCGAGTAGCCGCTGAACATGATGGCCACCAGCGTGCTGCGGATCTTGCGCGGCGCGTACTCGCTCATCAGCGCCACGACGTTGGGCATGACGCCGCCTATGCCCAGCCCGGCGATGAAGCGGCAGACACCGAACTCGGTCGGGTTGCGCGCGAAGCCGTTGAGCACCGTGAAGCCGCTGAACAGCACGACGCAGATCGTGATCGCCTTCTTGCGCCCTATCCTGTCGGACAGCGGCCCGAACACCAGCGCGCCGGCCATCATGCCGAACAGCGCATAGCTGCCCAAGGCGCCGGCCTGCAGCGGCGTCAGCGACCATTCCTTCATCAGCACCGGCAGCACGACGCCGTAGATGACGAGGTCGTAGCCGTCGAAGATGATGATCAGCGCGCACCAGAACAGCACCATCCAGTGGAAGCGGTTGAAGCGCGCGTCGTCGATGAGTCTCGACACGTCGATGGATTGTGGGCTCATGGCCTTGTCTCCGTGGTTGTGAAAACGAAAAGAAGCCCCGTCTGTGCGGGGCTTGGGGCGTTCAGCCGAGATCGCCGCCGCCGACGGGCAGCGTGACGCCGGTGATGTAGGCCGCCTCGTCGGAGGCCAGGAAGAGGATGGCGCCGACCTGCTCGTCGATGGTCCCGTAGCGCTTCATCAGCGAGGACTCGACCGTCTGGTCGACGATCTGCTGGTACCAGGCCTTCTCCTGCTCGCTCTGGGGCGCCGCGTTGCGCGGGATGCGGCGCGGCGGCGCCTCGGTGCCGCCGGGCGCCGTGGCATTGACGCGCACGCCGCGCTGCGCGGTCTCGAAGGCCAGGCAGGCCGTCAGCGCGTTCACGCCGCCCTTGGCCGCGCCGTAGGGCACGCGGTTGATGCTGCGCGTGGCAATGGACGACACGTTGACGATCGCGCCGCGCCCCTGCTCCAGCATCGCCGGCAGAGCCGCGCGGCAGCACCACAGCGTCGGGAACAGCGAGCGCCTCACCTCGGCCTCGATCTCGGCCTCGGCGTAATGCTCGAAGGGCTTGGCCCAGATCGTGCCGCCCACGTTGTTGACGAGGATGTCGATGCGGCCGAAGCGCTCCAGCGTGGCGGCCATGACGGCGCTGCAGTCGGCGAACTTCTCGAGGTCGGCGGTCAGCGTCAGCACACGGCCGCCCGCGCCGGGCAGCGCACGCAGCTCGTGCACCAGCTCGGAGCGGTCGATGGCCGCGACCTGCGCGCCCTCTTCCAGCAGCCGCTCGACGACGCGGCGGCCTATGCCTTGNACCGACGGGGCAGACGCGCGTTCAGCGCTGTCGGACCCGGCGAGGGGCTCAAGCGCTCGCCGCGAACTTCTCGTAGAAGAAGTTGGCCGGTTGCAGGCCACGCTCGCGGATGAACTGGCTCACCGCCTCCACCATCGGCGGCGGCCCGCACAGATAGATGTCCACCTCGCCGTCGTGCAGATGGGTCGGCTCCAGGTGCTGAGTCACATAGCCCTTCTTGGGCCAGGCGCTGTCGGCGCTGGCCACGCAGGCGGTGAAGGTGAAGCCCGGGATGCGCGCGGCGAAGGCCTCGAGCTTGTCCATCTCCACCAGGTCGGCGTCATGCGTGACGCCGTAGATCAGGTGCACCGGATGCGGCGTGCCCTGCTCGGCGATCTTCTCCAGCATGGCCGTGAAGGGTGCCAGGCCCGTGCCGCCGGCCAGCAGCAGCAGCGGGCGCTTGATGTCGCGCAGGTAGAAGCTGCCCAGCGGGCCGGTCAGCGTCATCGCGTCGCCGGCCTTGGCCAGCTGCGTGAGGAAGCTGCTCATCAGCCCGCCCGGCACATTGCGGATCAGGAAGGACACCTCGCCATCACGCGGCAGCGAGCTGAACGAGTAGGCCCGCGTCGCGGTACTGCCGGGCACCTGCAGGTTCACGTACTGCCCCGGCAGGAAGGCCAGCTTGTTGAGCGCCTCGCCGCGCAGCGACAGCGAGATGGTGCTGGGCGAGAGCTGCTCGACCCGGCTGATGGCGGCGTCGAAGCTCGCCTGCTGCGTGCGGCACACGGCCGACGAGGCCGGCACGCGCACCACGCAGTCGCTTTGCGCCCGCATCTGGCAGGTCAGCACGAAGCCGTCGCGGGCCTCGGCCTCGCTGAGCGCGTCGTCGATGTACTCGCCCATCTGGTAGCGGCCCGACTCGGCGAAGCATTTGCAGGTGCCGCAGGCGCCGTCGCGGCAGTCCAGCGGCAGGTTCACGCCCTGCCGGTAGGCGGCATCGGCGACGGTCTCGGTGGCTTTCGCGTCGATGAAGCGGGTCACCCCGTCCTCGAACTGCAGCGCGATCTGGTGGGTCATGACGGCCTCCGGCTCAGACGTGATAGACATCCACCACGTGGTGGATGTAGTCGTTCTTCAGCACGATGTGCTTGCGCTTGATGAGCGGCGCGGGGCCGGTCGTGTCCAGCGTGTAGTGCGAGGTGCCGAAGTAGCTGTCCGTGGTCTTGTAGCGGTAGCTCAGCGTGTGCCAGTTGAAGCGCAGCGTCACCTCGCCGTCGGCCTGCGACAGGATCTCGATGTTGTGCAGGTTGTGGCCCGTGCGCGGCTCCGGCATGCTGGCCGCGGAGCGCTCGGTCTTGATGCGGAAGACCCGGTCTTCCAGGCCGGCGCGGCTGGGGTAGTAGATCAGCGAGATCTCGCGCTGCGGGTCGGTGGTGAGGCTGTCGTCGTCGTCCCAGGACGGCATCCAGAACTCGGCCTCGGGGTGGTAGCAGGCCAGCCACTCGTCCCACTGGCGGTCGTCCAGCAGCCGGGCCTCGCGGTACAGGAAGGCCTGCACCTGCTCCATCGTCATCGTCGTGCTCATGCTCGTCTCCTCAGGCGCCGTGGGTGCAGCCGTCGCCGTCGTGGGCGCAGGCGGCGGGGGCCTTGGCCAGCGCGCCCAGCAGCGTCTGCTGCCAGTAGCGGTGCTGCTCGGTGTAGAGGCCTTCGTCCTCGGTCTTCACGCCGCTGAGCACCGGCTTCAGGCCGATCTCCTGGGCCGCCGGGTCGGCGCCCTCGACCCAGTGGGTCGCGCCGCGGCACATGTCGTTCCACGGCAGCGCGATGCCGGCATAGCCCTGCTGGCAGGCACGGAACTCCTCCAGGTCGTCCGGCGTGGCCATGCCGGTCGCGTTGAAGAAGTCCTCGTACTGGCGGATGCGCCGCGCGCGCGCTTCCGCCGGCTCGCCCTTGGGTGCGATGCAGTAGATCGTGACCTCGGTCTTGTCGACGGCGATGGGGCGCAGCACGCGGATCTGCGAGCTGAACTGATCCATCAGGTAGACGTTGGGGTAGAGGCAGAGGTTGCGCGAGTGGTTGATCATCCAGTCGGCGCGCGCCTGGCCGCAGCGCTCCACCAGCTCGGCGCGCTGCTTGTAGGCGGGGCGGTCCTCGGGGTTGGCCCAGCGCGTCCACAGCAGCATGTGGCCATGCTCGAACGAGTAGAAGCCGCCGCCCTGCTTGGCCCAGCTGCCGGCGTCCATGGCCTTGATGTTGTCGCCGGCGGCGCTCTGCTTGCGGTGGTTGGTGGTGGCCGCGTAGTTCCAGTGCACCGAGCTGACGTGGTAGCCGTCGGCACCGTTCTCGGCCTGCAGCTTCCAGTTGCCGTCGAAGGTGTAGGTGCTGGAGCCGCGCAGCACCTCCAGCCCCTCGGGAGACTGATCCACGATCATGTCGATGATCTTGGTGGACTCGCCCAGGAACTCCGTCAGCGGCAGCACGTCCGGGTTGAGGCTGCCGAACAGGAAGCCGCGGTAGCTCTCGAAGCGCGCCACCTTCTTCAGGTCGTGGCAGCCGTCCTTGTTGAAGGACTCGGGGTAGCCCGCCTCGCTCGCGTCCTTGACCTTCAGCAGCTTGCCGCTGTTGTTGAAGGTCCAGCCGTGGAAGGTGCAGGTGAAGTTGGCCTTGTTGCCCTTCTTGTGGCGGCACAGCGTGGCGCCGCGGTGCGAGCAGGCGTTGATGATGGCGTTGAGCTCGCCCGCCTTGTTGCGCGTGATGACGATGGGCTGGCGGCCGATCTGGGTCGTCAGGTAGTCGTTCACGTTGGGGATCTGGCTCTCGTGGGCGAGATAGATCCAGTTGCCTTCGAAGATGTGCTGCATCTCCAGGTCGAAGAGCTCGGCGTCGGTGAAGGCGGCGCGGTGGAGCTTGTAGACGTGGCGGGTCTTGTCTTCGACCAGCATGCCGGCCAGGCGCTGCTCGACGCTTTCCGCGGTGGCGGTAGGGGTCATGGTGTGTCTCCTCGGTGAGGCGCGCGCAGGGCTCCGCAGGCCGCGCCGGTCGGGCCGGCGGGCATGGGGCGGGCGCTGTGGGGGTGGCGTGGGCCGCGTCAGGCGGCGGCGCGGGGGCGGGCGAAGTCGGTCGCGGGGGCCTTCACTTCGTCGGTCAGCAGGTCGAAGTCGAAGCTGATCTCGTGGAAGGGCTTGTCCACGCCCAGGGCCTGCATCGCGGCCGGGTCGGCGTTGGTGCGCACCGGCGGCACCAGGCCCTCGCGGGTGCCGAACGCGAAGTCATCCCACAGGTGCGGGTCGGACTCGATGTTGATCTGCGTGGTGAGCTTGCGATGGCCCGGCGCGCTGACGAAGAAGTGGATGTGGGCCGGGCGATGGCCGTGGCGGCCCAGCAGGTTCAGCAGCTGCTCGGTGGAGCCGCCCGGCGGCACGCTGTAGCCCAGCGGCATGATGCTGCGGAACTTGTAGCGGCCCTGGGCGTCCGTCACGATGGTGCGGCGCAGGTTGAAGGCGCTCTGCGACGGGTCGAAGTAGGAGTAGTTGCCCAGGTGGTTGGCATGCCAGGCCTCGACCTTGGCGCCGGCCAGCGGCTTGCCGTCGGCGCCGCGCACGACGCCCGACATGACCACCACCTCGCCCGGCAGCGTGCCGTCGTCCATGCGTGCCTCGCCCTGGCAGACCGGCGCGCCGGCCACGTACAGCGGGCCCTCGATGGTGCGCGGCGTGCCGCCCTTCAGGCCGGCGCGGGCCTCGGCCTCGTCCATGCGCAGGTCGATGAAATGCTCCAGTCCGGTGCCGGGCACGATGAGCCCGAGCTCGCCGCGGGCGCCGGCCTGGCCGAGGAAGTTCAGGCCGGCCCAGAATTCCTCGGGCTGGATGTCCAGCTCTTCCATCGCCAGCATCAGGTCGCGCAGCAGGCGGCGCACGACGGTCTTGACGCGGGCATTGCCCGGGCCGGTGACGCCGGTGGTTTCGAAGCGGTCGAGCAGGGCGTCGATCTGTTGGGCATTCATGGGTTGTCTCCTCGTCGGGGTCTCAGGGTTGAATCAGCGGTCGTCGTTACGGATGGACGAGGGATGCCGGCACAGCGGCGCCACGTCGATGTCCATGTAGGGGAAGAGCGGCAGCCCCGACAGCAGCTGGTGCAGCTGCTCGACGCTGTCCACATCGAAGATGCTCACGTTGGCGTAGCGGCCGGCCACGCGCCACAGGTGGCGCCAGGTGCCCTGGCGCATCAGGCCCTGGGCCACCTCGCGCTCGGTCTTCTTCAGCGCCTCGGCCTCGGCCACGGGCATCGTGGCGGGCAGGCGGACGGTCATCTCGACTTTGAACAGCATGGGGCGTCCTCGGGTGGGGTCAGGCGCGGCGCAGGCGCGCCAGCTTGTCGGTATCGATCGCGATGCCCAGGCCCGGCGTGGTGGGCAGCTGCAGCGCGAAGTCGCGGTACTGCAGCGGCTGCTGCAGGATTTCCTCGGTCAGCAGCAGCGGGCCGAAGAGTTCGGTCGCCCAGGCCAGCTCGCCGAAGGTGCTGAACAGCTGCGCCGACGCCATGGTGCCGACAGCGCCTTCCAGCATCGTGCCGCCGTACAGCGCGATGTTGGCCGCGTCGGCGATGGCCGCCACGCGGGCCGCGCCGCGCAGGCCGCCGGACTGGTTGATCTTGACGGCGAAGATGTCGGCCGCCTGCGTGGCCGCCACCTCGAAGGCGTCGCGCGGGCCGTGCAGCGCCTCGTCGGCCATGATGGGGATGATGTTGGCCTCGGTCAGCCGCTTCAGGCCCAGCTTGTCGTGCGCAACGATGGGCTGCTCCACCATGTCCACGCCCGCATCGGCCAGCATGCGCATGCCCTCCAGCGCCTCGGTGACCGACCAGGCCTGGTTGGCATCCACCCGCACGCTGGCGCGGGAGCCCAGCGCGGCCTTGATGGCCGCCACATGGGCCACGTCGTCGCGCACGGCGCGCAGGCCGATCTTGAGCTTGAAGATGTTGTGGCGGCGCAGGTCCAGCATGCGCTCGGCCTCGGCGATGTCGCGCGCGGTGTCGCCGCTGGCCAGCGTCCAGGCAATGGGCAGGCTGTCGCGCACCCGGCCACCGAACAGCTCGCTCAACGGCACGCCCAGGCGCCGGGCCTGGGCGTCGTAGAGGGCCGTCTCGATGGCGCACTTGGCGAAGCGGTTGCCCTGCACCTGGCCGGCCACGCGGGCCAGGGCCATGCCCACCGCCGTGGCGTCCTGACCTTCCAGCAGCGGCGCGATGTAGGTGTCTATGTTGGCCTTGATGCTCTCGGGGCTCTCCTCGCCGTAGGCCAGGCCGCCGATGGTGGTGGCCTCACCCCAGCCTTCGATGCCGTCCGAGCATTGAAGCCGCACCAGCACCAGCGTCTGGTGGTTCATCGTCGCCACCGACAGGCGATGCGGGCGTATCGTCGGCACGTCCACCAGCAGGGTCTCGACGGCTTGGATACGGGGCTTGGACGACATGGAGGGCGGTGTCATGAGAGGGAAGTGAAGCGATGGTAGGAAGCGCCTTGCCCACCGTCCAAGACCGTCTTAGACTG
>JAACZV010000013.1 GCA_009996515.1 Comamonadaceae bacterium | reverse complement strand
GCTTGCGCCGGCGGCGGCGGCGCTTCTTGGCAGGCGCGTCGGCGGCGGCCGGCTCGGCCTCCTCGCCGGCGGGCGCCTCGGGCCGCGGTGCGCGCACGGCGCGCGGCTGCTTCTGCTGGGCCGCTCGGGCGTCGGCCAGCAGCGCCTGGCGTTCGTCGTCGCTGCCGAGAGCGAAGTCCTCCCACCAGTCGGCCAGTGCCGGGTCGATCTCGCCGACATCGGCGCGCAGGCGCAGGAAGTCGAAGCCGGCACGGTAGCGCGGCTGCTCGATGAGGCTGAACACGCCCGAGCCACTGCGGCGCTCGAAGCGGGTCTGCATCATCCAGATTTCGCGCATGTCGGCCGCGAGCTTGCCGCGACCGGAGATGTCGCCGATGCGGGCATCGAAGACGGCATCGATGGCCTGGGCCAGCGCCGGCACGGGTGGCTCGCCACCGGCGCGGATCTTGTTCCAGCGGTCCAGCACCTCGTACCAGAGCATGCAGGCCAGCATGAAGCTGGGGCTGACGCCACGGCCTTCCTGCACGCGCCGGTCGGTGTCCTCGAAGGCCAGCCGCACGAAGTCGCCGCGCCGGCCTTCGTGCAGGTCGCCGGTTTCCGTCAGCATGGCATCCAGCACGGCGAACACGCCGCGGGCCAGGCCCAGCTTCTTCAGCTGCGCGAGGCTGGCCAGCGAGTGGCCGGTCTGCAGCAGCTTGATCATTTCGTCGAACAGGCGCGAGGCGGGTACGTTGGCCAGCAGGGCCGACGAGGCCTTGACCGGCGCCAGCGTCTTCCTCTCCAGCTCGAAGCCCAGCTTGGCCGCGAAACGCACGGCGCGGATGATGCGGACCGGGTCCTCGCGGTAGCGGGTCTCGGGGTCGCCGATCATGCGCAGCAGCTTGGCCTTGGCGTCGGCCAGGCCGCCGTGATAGTCCACGACGATGCGGCGCTGCGGGTCGTAGTACATCGCGTTGACGGTGAAGTCGCGGCGGGCCGCATCCTCGATCTGCGGCCCCCAGACGTTGTCCCGCAGCACGCGGCCGCTGGCATCCACGGCATGCTGCTTGCCGTCCAGCGCGGCCCTGGCCGTCTTCTCGTTGCCGTCGACGGACTCGGACTCGGTGGGCAGCGCGCGGAAGGTCGAGACCTCGATGACCTCGTGCTCGCGGCCGCGGCCGTAGACGACGTGGACGATGCGAAAGCGCCTGCCAATGATGAAGGCACGACGGAACAGGCCCTTGACCTGCTCGGGAGTCGCGTTGGTGGCGACGTCGAAGTCCTTGGGCCGCATGCCCAGCAGCAGATCGCGCACGGCGCCGCCGACGATGTAGGCCTCGAAGCCGGCATCGGTCAGCGTCTTGACGACCTTGACGGCTCGCTCGTCGAGCAGGTCGGGGTTGATGCCGTGGACTTCGGCGGAAACCTCCACCCGCTTGCCGAGCGGGCTGGTCTTCTTGGCGCCGGCAGCGGCCGGCTTGCCTAACAGTTTGTCGATGAACTTCTTGATCATGCGAAGAGGTGCAGCTGGGGCCAGCCGCGCTCGGCGGCGATCGCGGCGAGCGTCGGGCTGGGGTTGGTCGCCACCGGGTGGCTGACGCGTTCGAGCAGGGGCAGGTCGTTGGTCGAGTCGCTATAAAAGCTCACCCGCTCGAAATCGCGCCATTGTGCCCCCAGGCCCTGCAACCAGGCCTCCACCCGCGCGATCTTGCCCTCGCGAAAGCTCGGAATGCCGTCGATCTCGCCGTTGTAGCGCCCCGCCACATCGCGCTTGAGGTCGACGGCGATCAGGTGCTCGACGCCGAAGGCCTGGGCGATGGGCGTGGTGACGAAGGCATTGGTGGCGGTGACGATGGCCATCAGGTCGCCGGCCGCACGGTGTTGCTCGACCAGCGCCACCGCCTCGGGCCGCAGTGCCGGGCGCATGACCTCGGCCATGAAGCGCTCGCGCATCGCCAGCGCCTCCTCCAGCGGCCGCGCCCGCCAGGCCGAAGTGGCGAAGTCGATGTACTCGGCCAGGTCCAGCGTGCCGGCGTTGTACTGGGCAAAAAACTCGTCGTTGCGCGCCCCCCAGACCGCGCCGTCCACCCAGCCCACCTCGACCATGAAGCCGCCGAAAGCGTGATCGGAATCCACCGGGATCAGCGTCCCGTCCAGGTCAAACAGCGTCAGATTCATAAAATGGGGTCGGAGTCAATTTTCTTCTCGCCGCTCTCGTCGGCCAGCATGGCCTTCAGCAGCGGCAGCGTCAGCGCGCGCTTGTTGGCCAGCGCGAATTCGTCCAGGCGCTCGAGCAAGGCCATCAAGCCCTTGAGGTTGCGCTCGAAGCGCGTCAGCAGATAGGACAGCACGTCGTCGCCCAGCAGCAGGCCGCGGCGGTCCGCCTCGCGGCGCAGTGCGGCACGCATCTCGGCCTCGCGCAGCGGCTCCAGCGCGAAGCTGGGCCCCCAGCCGAGGCGGGTGCGCAGGTCCTCCCGCACATCGAGATCGACGGCCGGCACATCGGCCGTTGCGACGACGGTATAGCCCTGCCCCGCCGAGGCGACAAAGAGCGCGAAGGCCGCGTGCTGCTGGCCGGCGTCGAAGCGCTGGCAGTCGTCCAGCAGCAGCAGGCTGTCGTGGGCCGGCAGCTCCCAGGGCAAGGCGGTATCGGCGTCATACCAGGCGACGCGCTGGCCGGCGGCCTGCCAGCGCTCGGCCAGGCCTTGCAGCAGGTGCGTCTTGCCCGAGCCGGTGGGCCCCCACAGCAGCACCGGCGGGTCGCCGGGCATCAGCCCCGTCAGATAGGCCAGGGCCTCGGCATTGGCGCCAGGCAGGAAGTTGTCGAAGCTGTGCGCGGGCGGCGCCAGCAGGGCAAGCGGGATCTGTTTCATCAGCTGAACAACGAACTCGCGAGATAGGCCCGGTGCAGCCTGCGCGCCGCGACGGCCGCCACGGCCGACAACGGCAGCGCGATCAGCACACCGACGAAACCCAGCAGATGGCCGAAGGCCAGCAGCGCGAAGATGACCATGAGCGGGCTCATGCCGATGCGCTCGCCGACGAAGCGTGGCGTCAGCACGAAGCCCTCCAGCAGCTGCCCGATGCCGAACACGACAGCCACCGCCGCGACGCCATAGACGCCGGAGAACTGCAGCAGGCCGGCCAGCAGCGCGAGCAGCAGACCCAGGCCAAAGCCCAGGTAGGGAATGAAGACCGCCAGGCCCGTGAAGACGCCGATGGGCAGGGCCAGGTCGAAGCCCGCCAGCGCCAGGCCGGCGCTGTAGAAGACGGCCAGCGCCCCCATGACCAGCAGCTGGCCGCGCAGATACTGCCCCAGCGTCTGGTCGCAGTCGTCCAGGAAGCCGCCCACCGACTCGCGCGCCGACGGCGGCACCAGGCGCTTGGCGCGCGCGATCAGATCGGGCCAGTCGTTGAGGAGGTAGAAGAGCACCACGGGCAGCAGCACCGCGTTGCCGACGAAGGTGAGCAAGAAGCTGCCGCCGATGCGGGCCGAGCTCAGCGCCGTCGCCAGCCACTCCTCGAGGTTGGCGTCCATGTACTTCAGCACGAAGGCCTTGATGCTGTCCGGGTCCAGCCGCAGGTCTATGCCGTGCTGTGCCAGCCAGGGCGCGGCCTTGTCGTTGGCGGCCTTGGCCAGCACCGGGATCTGCTCGCGCAGCGCCGGCAGCTCCCGGCTCAGGATGGGCAGCACCAGCAGCAGCATGGCCAGCAGGGCCAGCGCGAACAGCAACTCCACCAGCAACACGGCCAGCGGGCGCGGCAGGCGCCGGTTCACCAGCGCCTGCACGGCCGGCGCCAGCGCATAGGCCAGCACCAGGGCCGCGATGAAGGGCGCCAGCACGGGCGACAGCAGCCACAGCAGCAGCATGCCGGCGAGCGCGACGCCACCCCAGGCCAGGGCGGCACGTTGGTAGTTGCTGAGCTTGATCATGGGCGGTGGGGCGCGGATTGTTACTGAAGCGGCGGAGGGCGCTGCGCCGCCAGCACGGCCAGGCGGGCGCGCAGCTCGGCCGCGTCGGGCGCATCACCATGGACGGCCAGATAGAAGGCCAGGTCTTCCGCCGCCGCGGCATGCGCGCCCAGCGCGTCCAGCGCCAGGCCACGGTCGCGCCGCTCGGCCGCGTCGCCCGGCAGCAGCACGACCAGGCGCTGCTGCACGGCCAGCAGGCGCGGCCAGTCGCGCGCGGCGCGGTGCACCTCCTTCAGATTGCGCAGCATGCGGGCCAGGATCTGGCGCGGTGTCGCGGCCCGCAGGAAGAACTCCAGCGGCAGCTCCAGGTCGGCCGGCAACCCGCTGCCGTGGCGGTAGACGGCCAGGCGCTCGTCCAGCCGCGTGGCCGACAGCGCCTCGCCCGTGAAGGGGTCGATGACCACCTCGCCCAGGCCCATGCGGCATTTGACGAGGAAATGGCCCGGGAAGGCCACGCCCGCCGCCCGCAGGCCGGCCTGCTCGGCCAGCTCCAGCAGCAGCACGGCCAGCGTGATGGGAATGCCCCGCCGCGTCTCCAGCACGCGGTGGACGAAGCTGTTCTCGGCCGCGTAGTAGTTGTTCAGGTTGCCGGCGAAGCCCAGCTCGCCATGGAAGAAGCGCGTCAGCAGGCGCAGCCGCTCGGCCGGCACCGTCTCGGGCGTGATGCGCTCGCGCAGGCGGCGCGCCAGCTCATCCACCCGGGCCAGCACGGCCTGCACGTCCAGCCCGGGCTCGTCGTCCTGCGCCAGGCTGATGGCGGCCTCCAGCAGGTTCAGGCTCGCATCCTCCGCCACCAGCGTGGCGAAGTAGTCCAGCGGTGTGGGCGCCGCGTACTTCATCATCAACCCGGCCGCCCCAGCGCCCGGGGCCGCAGTCCGGCCAGGAACAGCACGGCGAAATAGACGACCGCGCTGCCGGCCAGGCAGGCGGCCATGACCAGGCCGCGCTGCACCTCATGCGCGCCCAGCGCGATCCAGTCCAGCCGCGCCGCCAGCTGCCACTGCAGCAGCCCCATGGCCGTGCAGCCCAGCGCCACGCGCAGGCCGAAGCCCAGCCAGCCCGGCTCGGGACGGTAGCTGCCCAGCTTCCTCAACCCCCACAGCAGCCAGCTGGCATTGACCAACGCCCCCAGGCCTATGGACAGCGCCAGGCCAGCCACACCGATCCAGGGCACGAACACGAGATTGAAGCCCTGCGTCAGCAGCAGCACCGCGATGGCGATCTTGGCCGGCGTGCCGGTGTCCTGGCGGGCGTAGAAGCCGGGCGCCAGCACCTTGACGGCGATCAGGCCCATCAACCCCACGCCCCAGCCCATGACGGACTGGGCCGTGTGCGCCACGTCCGTCGCGCCGAAGGCGCCGCGGTGGTAGAGCACGGCAGTCAGCGGCGCGGCAAAGACCAGCAAGGCCACGGCACAGGGCAAGGCCAGCAGCATGACCATGCGCAGCCCCCAGTCCAGCAGACGGCTGTAGCGCTCACCGGCGCCCGAGGCCTGGGCCGCCGACAGTTGCGGCGTCAGCACGGCACTCAACGCCACGCCCAGCAGGCCGATGGGGAACTCCATCAACCGGTCCGCATAGTTCAGCCAGGAGGTCGCGCCCTCCCCCAGGTGGCTGGAGATCTGCGTGTTGATCATCAGCGACAGCTGCGACACGCCCACGCCCAGCAGCGCCGGCCCCATGCGCAGCAGCACGCTGCCGACGCCCGGGTGGGCGCGCGACTCCTGCAAGCCGCGCCAGCTCAGCCGCATGCGCGGCAGCGCGCCTATGGCCCGCAGCGCCGGCCACTGCACCAGCAACTGCAGCACGCCGCCCAGCATGACGCCGATGGCCATCGCATAGATGCCCGGGTGGCCGGCGCGCTCCAGCGGCCCGGCCAGCGCCCAGCCGACGGCGATGACGCTGAGGTTGAGCAGCACCGGCGTCGCCGCCGGCACGACGAAGCGCCGCCAGGTATTGAGGATGCCGGCCGCCAGCGCCACCATGGACATGCAGCCGATGTAGGGGAACATGAAGCGAGTCATGACCACCGACGCGTCGAAGGCCGGCCCCGGCAGCCCCGAGCCCAGCAGCCAGACCAGCACCGGCGCCGCGGCGATGCCCACCACCGAGGTCACCACCAGCGCCCACAGCAGCACGGTCGCGACCGCATCGATGAGGCGCTGGGTGGCCTCCTCGCCCTCGGTCGCCTTGGTGGCCGCCAGCAGCGGCACGAAGGCCTGGGAAAATGCGCCCTCGGCGAACAGCCGGCGCAGCAGGTTGGGGATGCGGAACGCGACGAGAAACGCGTCGGTCATCGCGGTGGCGCCGAACAGGCCGGCCACCATGGTCTCGCGGACGAGGCCGGTGATGCGCGAGGTCAGGGTCAGCAGGGAGATGGTCGACGCAGCGCGCAGCAGATTCATGGCGGCGGATTATCTGTGCCGCTCTCCGCTGTTCTTTTGAAACTGCGCCCAGACACTTGGCTCAAACCCTTGGGGCATGCTATACTCGCTGTCTTTGCACCAACTGGGTATAGATACAGCATGGCAACCAGCTCCAAAGCCAAGAAGAAGACGGTTCGCCTGGCGTCGGGCCGCAAGCGCGCCCGCCAGGACGTCAAGCTCAACGCCGCGAACACCGCGCTGCGCTCCCATTTCCGCACGGTCATCAAGAACGTGCAAAAGGCCGTGACGGCCGGCGACAAGTCCAAGGCCGCCGACCTGTTCAAGACCGCCCAGGCCGTCATCGACTCCGTCGCCGACAAGGGCATCTTCCACAAGAACAAGGCTGCTCGCCACAAGAGCCGCCTGTCCGCCAAGATCAAGGCGCTCGCCGCCTAAGACCCAGTCCAGCTCTGGTGCAAGCAACAAGGCCCGCGCAAGCGGGCCTTTTGCATTGGAGCCTCGCAGGGGTGGGTGGCGGCCAGCCCCTGTCAATGCCATTCGCCCGGCTCGACGCCCTGGATGCTGCGATCACGCAGCCATTCCGCCACGGCCCGCGCCACCCATTGCGGGTCGTCCAGCGGCAGATCGTGACCGGCCCGGGTGTGCAGCCGCAATGGCGCCCCCCAGGCACGGCTGATGGCCTGCGAGCAGCGCCAGTCGACCAGTCCGTCGGCCTTGCTGCACAGCAGCAGCATGGGGGCGGCCGGGCGCGTGCGGCTGGCGCGGTAGCGCATGCTGGCCAGCAGCTGGCGCGCGGTGTTGCGCACGCCCAGCGGATGCTGGCGCTGCAACTCCACCCAGCGCTCGATGACGGCCTGCGTGGGCGTCAGCCGCGTCGTCAGCCTGAGCACGCGCTCCTCGCGCATGCGGGCGCTGAACCGGCTCAGCGACAGCAGCAGCAGGCCCAGATAGTTCAAGGGTCGTGGCTTGCGGAACAACTCGCTGAACGGCCGCAGGCTGGGGTTGATCAGCACACCGGCCTCGACCTCAGCCGGGTAGCGGTTGGCCCAGTCGCTCAGCACGGCCGCGCCCAGCGACATGCCGACCAGCGACACCGGCCCGCCCACCCCCTGCTGCCGCAGCGTCTCCCGGCAGACCTCGACGATGGACGACACCTGCGTGGGGCTGGCCTGGCGACGCAGCGCCCCGTTGCCCGGCAGGTCCAGCATCAGGAGCCGGGAGGCCGGCTGCAGCGCGCGCAACTCGCGCAGCAAATGCTCCGGAAACACCCCCCAATGGCCGCTGCTGCGCGACAGGCCGCGCAGCAGCACCCAGACCGGCGCAGACATGTCCGCAGCGAGCGGCACAGCAGCAGCAACAGGCTTGGCCGAGATGTTTCCAAACATGACCGGCGAGGATAACGGCGGCCTGCGCGGGCCGGCCGTGGCATTCCCGCCAAATAAGGGGGGTCAGGCGCCGGAGGGCGGGTCGGGCAGCAGGCAGGCGTCGGCGACCTGCAGGTTGTTGTCGCGCGCGAAATTCATGACGAAATCCCAGGCCATGGGCTCCAGCCGCCTGAGCTCCTCGTTGACGACCACGCACTTCACGCCGTTGATGACCGTGGGCACGCACAGCGGCGAGTAGCCGATATGGGCACCGATGCCGGGGCGCACGCCGCCCGGGCGGAAGCAGGACATCGCGCCGGCCAGCCGTTCCGCCCAATCGCTGGGGCGGAAGGTGCGTCCATCCAGAGTGACACCTTGGATGAAGACTTCGCGCGACGGAGGGGCAACGGTCATGGACAGCAGGGCTTCGCGGGTACAGCGGGGTACCGCTGCCAAAAACCGCTATTGTGCCCTGACACCGGCCGCATCTGCTGCGGCGCAGCAAAAGACAGGGCCGGGCCCCTAGAATTGGGCGCCTACTTTTGCTCAACCCAATCGGAGACCCGATGAACGCTGATTCCCTCCCGTCCGATGCCCACCTGATGCCGACCTACGGCCGCCTGCCCGTTGCGCTGTCGCACGGCCAGGGCTGCTGGGTCTGGGACACGGAAGGCCGACGACTGCTGGACGGCCTCGGCGGCATCGCGGTCAACACGCTGGGCCACAACCATCCGCGCCTGGTGGCGGCATTGCAGGACCAGGTCGCCAAGCTCATCCACACGAGCAACTACTACCGCGTGCCGCTGCAGGAGCAACTGGCCGACAAGCTCTGCGAGCTGTCCGGCCTGGCCAACGTCTTCTTCTGCAACAGCGGCCTGGAGGCCAACGAGGCGGCGCTGAAGATCGCCCGCAAGTTCGGCCATGACCGCGGCAACGACTCGCCCGGCGTGCTGGTCTTCGAGGGCGCCTTCCACGGCCGCTCGATCGCGACGCTGTCGGCCACGGCCAACCCCAAGATCCAGGCCGGCTTCGGCCCGCTGGTGCCGGGTTTCGTGCGCGTGCCGCTCAACGACATCCCCGCCGTCGAGGCCGCGCTGGATGCCAACCCCAACATCACGGCCATCTTCCTGGAAACCATCCAGGGCGAAGGCGGCATCAATCCGGCCCGCGTCGAGTTCCTGCAGGCGCTGCGCCGCGTCTGCGACGCGCGCGACCTGCTGCTGATGCTGGACGAGGTGCAATGCGGCATCGGCCGCACCGGCAAGTGGTTCGCCCACCAGTGGGCCGGCATCCAGCCCGATGTGATGCCGCTGGCCAAGGGCCTGGGATCGGGCGTGCCCATAGGCGCCGTCGTCTGCGGCCCGCGTGCCGCCAACGTGCTCAAGGCCGGCAACCACGGCACCACCTTCGGCGGCAACCCGCTGGCCATGCGTGCCGGTGTCGTCACGCTGGCCATCATGGAGCAGGACGGCCTGCTCGCCAACGCCGAGGCCGTGGGCGCGACGCTGCGCGCTGCGCTGGCCGATGGCCTGGCCGGCGAGACCGGCGTCGTCGAGATCCGCGGCCAGGGCCTGATGCTGGGCATTGAGCTGGACCGCCCGGCCGGCCCGCTGCTGACCCAGGCGCTGGAGGCCGGCCTCCTGATCAGCGTGACGGCCGATCGCGTCGTGCGCCTGCTGCCGCCGCTGATCCTCACGCACGACGAGGCGCGCCAGATCGCGGCCATCCTGGTGCCGCTGATCAAGGCCTTGCTGGCCCAGCCCAAGCCATGAAGCCGGGAGACGGACTGATGCGCCACTACCTGCAGTTCAAGGACCTGCGCGCCGAGGAATACGCCCACCTGTTCGACCGCGCCGCCATCATCAAGCGCCGCTTCAAGAACTACGAGAAGTACCAGCCGCTGGCCGACCGCACGCTGGCCATGATCTTCGAGAAGGCCAGTACGCGCACCCGTGTGAGCTTCGAGGCGGGCATGTACCAGATGGGCGGCTCGGTCGTGCACCTGACCACCGGCGACAGCCAGCTGGGCCGCGCCGAGCCGGTGGAGGACTCGGCGCGCGTCATCAGCCGCATGGTCGACCTCGTCATGATCCGCACCTTCGAGCAGAGCAAGATCGAGCGCTTCGCGGCGCACTCGCGCGTGCCGGTCATCAACGGGCTGACCAACGAGTACCACCCCTGCCAGATCCTGGCCGACCTGTTCACCTTCATCGAGAACCGCGGCATGGACCGCCGCGGCGCCATCGACATGGACTGCCTGAAGGGCCGCGTCGTGGCCTGGGTGGGCGACGGCAACAACATGGCCAACACCTGGCTGCAGGCGGCGGAGATCCTGGGCTTCACGGTGCATGTCAGCACGCCCAGCGGCTATGGAGTAGACCCGGCGGTCGCGGGCATCAAGAACGCCGGCTGCTACAAGGTCTTCAAGGACCCGCGCGAGGCCTGCGTGGGCGCCGACCTGGTGACCACCGACGTCTGGACCAGCATGGGCTACGAGGCCGAGAACGAGGCCCGCAAGGCCGCCTTCGCGGACTGGTGCGTGGACACCGACATGATGGCCCGCGCCAAGCCGGACGCCCTGTTCATGCACTGCCTGCCGGCGCACCGCGGCGAGGAGGTCGCGGCCGAGGTCATCGACGGGCCGCAGTCGGTGGTCTGGGACGAGGCCGAGAACCGCATGCATGTGCAGAAGGCGCTCATGGAATACCTGCTGCTCGGCCGCATAGGCTGAGCGCCGGCGGCACGGCGCCCCTTCATCCGGGGGCAGCCCATGTCAGCCTCGGGCTCGCCACAAAACCGCCGGAAGTGCTAAAACAGCTCCCCGACCTCGCGAGGAGCTGCGATGAACTTCCAGCATGCTTTCGTGTCCATGATCTGCCTGGTCGCCCTCGTCGGGCTGGCGTTTGTCGGCATCTCCCTGGGGCATGCGCTCAGGCTGGGCGACCTGACGCTGATCGCGCGCCACCCGCTCTTCGGCTCGGGTGTCGCCTCCTTGGCCACGGCCGCGCTGGGCGGCTTGCTGCTGCTGGCCCTGGGCCGCCCGTCCCGCTGAACGCCGCCACCGGCTGGCAGGCCTGCCTTTGTGCGCCGGCCTGGCGGCCGTCGTTCGCAAAGCCTTGTCGGCCCGGCGTCAGCGCTTCATGGCAAGCTCTGGGCCTATGCGCTGGGCCCTCATCACCGACATTCACGCCAACCGCCAGGCTCTCGAAGCCGTGCTCGCCGACGCCCGCGCCCAGGGTGCTACCCGCTTCGCACTGCTGGGCGACTTCGTCGGCTATGGCGCCGACCCGGCCTGGGTGCTGGATCAGGTCATGGCCCTGGTCGCCGATGGGGCCATCGCCGTGCAGGGCAACCATGACGAGGCGGTGGCCCATGGCAGCACGCCCACCATGCACCCCGACGCCCGCGCCGTCGTCGACTGGACCCGCGCCCAGCTCAACGAAGACCAGCTGCGCTTCCTGGCCCGGCTGCCGCTGCAGGCCCATGGCGAGCCGGGCCATTGCCTGTTCGTGCACGCCAACGCCTTCGAGCCCAAGGGCTGGGAGTACATCCAGGGCCGCGCCGAGGCGGTGAAGAGCCTGCACGCCCACCCGGCGCGCATCCAGGTCTGCGGCCATATGCACGAGCCCATGCTGTTCCACCTCTCCGGCACCGGCAAGGCGGGCGACTTCCGCCCCGTGGCCGGCGTCCCCATGCCGCTGCCGGCGCATCGCCAGTGGCTGGCCATTCCCGGCTCCTGCGGCCAGCCGCGCGATGGCAACCCGGCGGCCTGCTATGCGCTGCTGGACCCGGGCCAGTCCGAGCTGGACGACTCCCGCATCACTTTCCAGCGCGTGGCCTACGACGTCGACGCCGCCGGCGCGGCGCTGCGCGCGACGGCCCTGCCCGCCCAACTGGCCGAGCGCCTCGCGCGCCGACTGGCGCAGGGCGAATGATGACGACCACCCTGCCCGCCTCGCCCGCTGCGCCTGCACCGCACACCCCGCTGGAGGTCGGCCAGGTGCTGGACGGCTTCCGGCTGGAGGAAAAGCTGCACCAGGGCGGCATGGCCAACCTGTGGCGGGTCAGCCGCGAGGGCGGCCGCGACGACGGCTTCGAACTGCTGATGAAGGTGCCGCGCATCAAGGGCGGCGAGGATCCAGCCACCATCGTCGGCTTCGAGGTCGAGCAGATGCTGATGCCGCAACTCAGCGGCCCGCATGTGCCGCGCTTCGTCGCCCGCGGCGACTGGACGCGCCAGGCCTTCATCGTCATGGAGCGCATCCCCGGCGACACGCTGCGCCCGCGCCTGGACGACGCGCCGCTGCCGCCCGAGGAGGTGGCCGACATCGGCGCCCGCGTCGCGACGGCGCTGGCGGCCCTGCACCGCCAGCATGTGGTGCACCTGGACATCAAGCCCAGCAACATCATGTTCCGCCCCGACGGCACGGCCGTGCTGGTGGACTTCGGCCTCAGCCGCCACGAGCTGCTGCCCGACCTGCTGGAGGAGGAGTTCACGCTGCCCATGGGCACCGGGCCCTACATGAGCCCGGAGCAGGTGCAGTTCGTGCGCAACGACCCGCGCAGCGACCTGTTCGCGCTGGGCGTCATGCTCTACCACCTCAGCACCGGCGAGCGGCCCTTCGGCCAGCCCAGCTCGGTGCGCGGCCTGCGCCGCCGCCTGTTCGTCGAGCCGGTGCCGCCGCGCGCCATCCGGCCCGAGCTGCCGCCCTGGCTGCAGGAGGTCATCCTGCGCTGCCTGGAGGTCAAGGCCGAGCGTCGCTACCAGAGTGCGGCGCAGCTGGCGCTGGACCTGCGCGAGCCCGGCGGCGTGGCGCTGACCGCACGCGCCGAGAAGCTGCAGACGAGCGGCGCGATGCGCCGGCTCAAGCGCTGGTTCTTCGCGCTGGGCGCCGAGCCCGCGCCGGCGGCACCCGCCGGCCAGCAGCTGGCGCGCAGCCCCATCGTCATGGCGGCCGTGGACGTGGACAACGCCACGCCCGAGCTGCTGGCCCAGCTCTGCGAGACGGTGCGCCGCATCGTGCAGACCGAGGCCGGCGCCCGCCTGGCCTGCGTCAGCGTCATGCGCGTGAACCGCATCGGCATCGACGAGCTGACCGACAAGCATGGCCAGAGCCTGCACGTAAAGCAGCTCATCGCGCTGAAGCACTGGGCGCGGCCCATCAGCAAGGCGCTGAACCTGGAGGACGGCCGGCTGACCTTCCACGTGCTGGAGGCGCCCGACGCGGCCGGCGCCATCATCGACTTCGCCCACCGCAACGGCGTGGACCACATCGTCATGGGCGCCCGCGGCGCATCGGCGCTGCGGCGCTACCTGGGCAGCGTGTCGGGCCAGGTGGTGGCCGAGTCGGAGTGCAGCGTCACCGTGGTGCGCGAACCGGCCGGCTAGGCCTGCTTCACCGTTCGTGAACCCGGGCGACGGGCCGCGGCAGCGGGCCGCGCCCTATCATGGCCGCATGAGTTTTCCGATCAATCCGCGGCTGGACCGGCTGCAGCCCTACCCCTTCGAGCGGCTGCGTCAGCTGACGGCCGGCATCACGCCCAACCCCGACCTCGCGCCCATCTCCCTGGGCATAGGCGAGCCCCGCCACGCGGCGCCGGCGCTGATCGCCGAGGCCATCAACGGCGCGATGAAGAGCCTGGCGGCCTACCCGGCCACGGCCGGCACGCCGGCGCTGCGCGAGGCCATCGCGGGCTGGATCGCGCGCCGCTACGGGCTGGCGCTGGACCCGGCCACCCAGGTGCTGCCCGTCAACGGCTCGCGCGAGGCGCTGTTCGCCATCGCGCAGACGGTGGTCGATGCGACCCGGCCCGGCGCCACGGTCGTCTGCCCCAATCCCTTCTACCAAATCTACGAGGGCGCGGCGCTGCTGGCCGGCGCCGAGGTCGCGTTCGCGAATTCGGACCCGGCGCGCAACTTCGCCGTCGACTGGCGCCAGATCGACGACGCCACCTGGGCGCGCACGCAGCTGCTCTACGTCTGCTCGCCCGGCAACCCCAGCGGTGCGGTGATGCCGCTGGCGGAATGGCAGGCGCTGTTCGAGCTCAGTGACCGCCACGGTTTCGTCATCGCGTCGGACGAGTGCTACTCGGAAATCTATTTCCGCGACGAGGCGCCTCTCGGCGGCCTGGAGGCCGCGGCCAGGCTGGGCCGCAGCGACTTCCGCAACCTGATCGCTTTCACGTCGCTGTCCAAGCGCTCCAACGTGCCGGGCCTGCGCTCGGGCTTCGTGGCCGGCGACGCGGCGCTGCTGAAGAAGTTCCTGCTCTACCGCACCTACCACGGCAGCGCGATGAGCCCCATCGTGCAGGCCGCCAGCATCGCGGCCTGGGGCGACGAGGCCCATGTGGTGGAGAACCGGGCGCGCTACCGGCACAAGTTCGCCGAGGTCACGCCGCTGCTGGCCTCCGTGCTGGACGTGGCCCTGCCCGACGCCGGCTTCTACCTCTGGGCCGCTGTTCCAGGCGGTAACGACGTGGCCTTCGCCCAGGGCCTGCTCGCTCAATACAATCTGGCCGTCCTACCGGGCAGCCTGCTGGCCCGCGAAGCCCACGGCAACAACCCCGGCGCCGGGCGCATCCGCCTGGCCCTGGTGGCCGACGAGGCCGAATGCCTCGAGGCCGCCCGCCGCATCGTCTCCTTCACGCAATCCCGCTGACCCGCCGCCCATGAATACCGCTGAACTGCAAAGCCTGATCGACCTCGCCTGGGACAACCGCGCGTCGCTGGACCCCACCAATGCCCCCGAGCTGCGCCAGGCCGTCGAGCACGTCATCGCCGAACTCGACGCCGGCCGCCTGCGCGTGGCCAGCCGCGAGGGCGTGGGCCAGTGGACGGTGCACCAGTGGATCAAGAAGGCCGTGCTGCTGTCCTTCCGCCTGAACGACAACCGCCTGATGGGCGACAAGGACCTGACCTTCTTCGACAAGGTGCCCACCAAGTTCGCCGGCATGAGCGAGGCCGAGCTGCGCGCCAGCGGCGTGCGCGTGGTGCCGCCGGCCGTCGCCCGCCGTGGCAGCTTCCAGGCGAAGAACGTCGTGCTGATGCCGTCCTACGTGAACATCGGCGCCTATGTGGACGAGGGCGCGATGGTGGACACCTGGGCCACCGTGGGCTCCTGCGCGCAGATCGGCAAGAACGTGCATCTCTCCGGCGGCGTGGGCATAGGCGGAGTGCTGGAGCCGCTGCAGGCCAACCCCACCATCATCGAGGACAACTGCTTCATCGGCGCCCGCTCCGAGGTGGTCGAAGGCGTCATCGTCGAGGAGAACTCGGTGATCTCCATGGGCGTCTACATCGGCCAGAGCACGCCCATCTATGACCGCGCCACCGACACGGTGAGCTACGGCCGCATCCCAGCCGGCTCCGTCGTCATCTCGGGCTCGCTGCCCAAGGACGGCGGCCGCTACTCGCTGTACGCGGCCATCATCGTCAAGCGCGTGGACGCGCAGACGCGCTCCAAGACCAGCATCAACGAGCTGCTGCGCGCCTGAGATGGACGGCCCCTCGCCCATCCTCGCGTCGCTGAGCGCGAGCGAGTCCGGTCGGTCCCCCGAGGGAACGGCGACGCTTGCGGCGTCGAGCCGCAAGCATGTCGCCAACGCGGGCCGGCTTGGGAACTGGAGTCGGACACAAGCAGTCCCTGCGGACTGCATGTGCCTACGGAAGGCCATTGGCCTCTGGCCATTGGCAGGCCCGGCGCTCGGCCCGAAACACTTCCGCGTCAAGCGAACGGAATATTGAGATGGCTACCAGCGGCAACATGGAGCGCATCCTGCGGCTGATGGCCGACAAGGGGGCATCGGACTGCTATTTGTCGGCCAACATGCCGGTGCTGATCCGCATCAACGGCCAGACCGTGCAGCTGTCGGACCAGCTGCTGACGCCGCCGCAGCCGCGCCAGCTCATCGCCGAGGTCATCGACCCCGGCTCGCTGGCCGAGCTGGACAACACCGGCGAGCTGAACATGGCCGTGGGCGTGAGCGGCGTGGGCAGCTTCCGCCTGTCGGGCTTTCGCCAGCGCGGCACCATCGCCGGCGTGTTCCGCCACATCCCGCATGAGATCCCGACGCTGGAGTCGCTGTGCCTGCCACCCGTGCTGGGCACGATGATCAAGGAGAAGCGCGGCCTCATCCTGATGGTGGGCGCCACCGGCACCGGCAAGAGCACCACGCTGGCCAGCATGCTGGAGATGCGCAACCAGACGATGACGGGGCACATCCTCACCATCGAGGACCCGATCGAGTACCTGTTCAGCAACAAGCGCTCCGTCGTCAACCAGCGCGAGATCGGCCGCGACACGGCCTCGCTGCAGATCGCGCTGAAGAACGCGCTGCGCCAGGCGCCGGACTGCATCCTGATCGGCGAGATCCGCGACCGCGAAACCATGACGGCGGCCATCAGCTACGCGCTGTCGGGCCATCTGGTGCTGGCCACGCTGCACGCCAACAACACCTACCATGCGCTGAACCGCATCCTGTCGTTCTACACGCCCGAGTCACGCCCGGCGCTGCTCAACGACCTGGCGGCCGGCCTGAAGGCCATCGTGTCGCAGCGCCTCGTGCGCGCGACGGCCGGCGGGCGCGTGCCGGTCGTCGAGATCCTGCTGAACACCAAGCTGACGGCCGAGCTCATCGAGAACGGCGACTTCGCCGGCGTGAAGGAGGCCATGGAGAAGTCCATCGCCGAGGGCTCGCAGACCTACGAGGAGCATTTCGCCAAGCTCATCACCGAGGGCACGATCACGCGCGAGGAAGGCCTGGCCTTCGCCGACTCGCCCACCAACCTGCTGTGGCGGCTGCAGAACGAAGCCCCCGGCGCGCGGCTCACGAACGCGCCACGCAAGGAAGAGAAGGCCTCCGACGAGGCCAGCTTCACCGAAATCACCCTGGACGTCCGCGGCACTTGAAACTGATTGACTGCATCGACACCCAAGCCGCCCGCCTTGCCCAGGCGGGTTTGTTTTTTGGCCATGGCACGACGAATGCCTTCGACGAAGCCATGTGGCTGGCGCTGTGGCGCCTGGGGCTGCCGCTGGATGCGCTGGACGAGCACGAGGAGCGCGAGCTGAGCGACGCCGAGGCGGCCGCCATCGCCGCGCTGATCGATGAGCGCATCGCCACGCGCAAGCCCGCCGCCTACCTGACCGGCGAGGCCTGGCTGCAGGGCGTGCCCTTCACCATCGACGAGCGCGCCATCGTGCCGCGCAGCTTCATCGCCGAGCTGATCGCCGACGCCAGCATCGACCCCTGGCTGCACCCCGGCAGCCGCCGCGTGCTGGACCTGTGCACCGGCAACGGCAGCCTGGCCGTGCTGGCGGCCATGGCCTGGCCCGAGGTCGAGGTGGATGCTCTGGACCTCAGCGCCGACGCGCTGGAGGTCGCCAGGCTCAACGTCGAGCGCCACGGCCTGACCGAGCGCATCCGCCTGCTGCAGGGCGACGGCCTGGCCGGCGCCCAGGGGCCTTACGACCTGATCCTGTGCAACCCGCCCTATGTGAACAGCGCCAGCATGGCGGCCCTGCCCGCCGAGTACCGCGCCGAGCCCGAACTGGCGCTGGCCGGCGGCAGCGACGGCATGGACTTCATCCGCGAGCTGCTGCGCGCCGCGCCCGCCGCGCTGAGCGACGCCGGCGTGCTGGTGCTGGAGATCGGCAACGAGCGCGAGCATTTCGAGGCGGCGTTCCCGACGCTTGAAGTGGTCTGGATGGAAACCTCCTCCGGCGCCGACCAGGTGCTGCTGGTGACCAAGGAGGCGCTGCAATGATCACGCTGCGCGACATCACGCTGCGCCGCGGCGTCAAGGTGGTGCTGGACGGGGCCTCCGCCACGCTGCAGCCCGGCGAGAAGATAGGCCTGGTGGGCCGCAACGGGGCCGGCAAGTCCAGCCTGTTCGCGCTGCTGACGGGCCGCCTGGGCAACGACAAGGGCGAGGTCGAGGTGCCGAAGCACTGGCGCCGCTCCGAAGTCGCCCAGAACATGCCCGAGACCGAGGACGGCGCGACCGACTTCGTGCTGCAGGGTGATCTGACGCTGGTCGCTGCCCGCGTGGCGCTGGACGAAGCCGAGAAGGCCAACGACGGCCATGCCATGGCCGAGGCCCACGCGGCTCTGGCCGATGCCGGCGCCTTCGATGCCCGCTCGCGCGCCCAGGCGCTGCTGATGGGCCTGGGCTTCAGGACCGAACAGCTCGACGCCCCGGTCAACAGCTTCTCCGGCGGCTGGCGCATGCGGCTGCAGCTGGCCCGGGCGCTGATGTGCCCGGCCGAGCTGATGCTGCTGGACGAGCCGACCAACCACCTGGACCTGGACGCCCTGGTCTGGCTGGAAGCCTGGCTGCAGCGCTACGACGGCACGCTGATCATCATCAGCCACGACCGCGAGTTCCTGGACGCCATCACCAAGGTCACGCTGCACCTGGACGAGGGCAAGCTGGTGCGCTACGGCGGCAACTACACCAGCTTCGAGAGCCAGCGCGCCGAGCGCATGGTGCTGCAGCAGGCCGCGTTCGAGCGCCAGCAGGAGAAGGTCGCCCACCTGCAGAAGTTCATCGACCGCTTCAAGGCCAAGGCCAGCAAGGCCAAGCAGGCGCAAAGCCGCGTCAAGGCGCTGGAGCGCATGGAGAAGCTGGCGCCCGTGCTGGCGTCGGCCGACTTCAACTTCGAGTTCCGCGAGCCGCTGAACCTGCCCAATCCGATGCTGATGTTCGACGACCTGTCGGCCGGCTACCGCACCGACGAGGGTGACAAGATCATCGTGCGCGGCGTGGACCGCTCGGTGCTGGCCGGCCAGCGCATCGGCATCCTGGGCGCCAACGGCCAGGGCAAGTCCACGCTGGTCAAGACCATCGCCCGCGCTCAAGCGCCCATGGCCGGCAAGCTGACCGAGGGCAAGGGCCTGTCCATCGGCTATTTCGCCCAGCAGGAGCTGGACGTGCTGCGGCTGGACGAAGGGCCGCTGGAGCACATGGTGCGGCTGGCGCGCGATGTCGGCCCGCCGGGCCGTGAGCAGGAGCTGCGCGACTTCCTGGGCCAGTTCCGCTTCACCGGCGACATGGTCAACCAGCAGGTCGGCAGCCTGTCCGGCGGCGAGAAGGCGCGGCTGGTGCTGGCCATGCTGGTGTGGCAGCGCCCCAACCTGCTGCTGCTGGACGAGCCGACCAACCACCTGGACCTCAACACCCGCGAGGCGCTGTCGATGGCGCTCAACGAGTTCGAGGGCACCGTCATGCTGGTCAGCCACGACCGCGCGCTGCTGCGCGAGGTCTGTGACGAGTTCTGGCTGGTCGCCGACGGCGTGGTCAAGCCCTTCGACGGCGACCTGGACGACTACCAGCGCTGGCTGCTGGAGCAGAGCAAGGAAGCCGCCCGCGCGGCCAAGAAGCAGCCCGCCGCCGCTCCCGCGCCCGTCGTCGCCGCCACGCCAGCACCGGCTCCCGCGTCACGCGAGGATCGCAAGGCCTCCGGCCAGGCCCGCGCCAAGCTGGCCGAGCAGACCCGCCCGCTGCGCAAGGAGATGGAGGCCATCGACAAGCGGCTGCATGCACTGGCCGAGGAACGCGCCGAGATCGAGGCCCAGCTCGCCGAGGGCGCGGCCGCGTCTGCCATCGCCGAGATGGGCAAGCGGCTGAAGGCGATTGCCGATCAGCTGGAGGCCGACGAGATGCGCTGGCTGGAGCTGGGCGAGCAGATCGAGGCGATGAGCGCCTGAGGCGGACCCGGGAGACGCCCCGCGGGGCGCTCCTGCGCCGCGGAACACCGCCCTTGTTCTTCCGCGTCGCGGCCTGCGACGCCGTGCGTCCGACCGCGGCCATGCCCCAGGGCAGCCCCAGTTCGAGTCTTGCCCGCGCTTGAACCTGGGAGCAATATCGCCACGATTCGGGCCGGTCGCGGCCCAATGGCTGGCGGTGCGCGACGAACTCACATCCGACGCTGCCGCTGAAGCTGCCCAAGCCGAACGCTTGGGCCCTCAGGTGTCGGGCCTTCAAGCCCGGCGATGCATTCCCACCAACCCAAGAGAGATCACATGCGTACCTCAGCAAAACTTGCCTCGCTCCTGGTGCTCTTCTCGTCGTTTGCGTTTGCGCAGCAGTCGCCGTTTGATGGGAAATGGAGCGGCCCGGCGACCAGCCCCAGCGCCGGCGACATTCAGGTCGACCTGAAGATCGCGAAGGGCAGCGGCACCATGCGCTACGAGCAGAAGGTGAACTACACCACCGTCGATCAATGCGCGAACCGGGACCTTCCGGTGTCCGTCGTTTCTCAGACGGCGACCGAGATGGTCATCGCGATCCAGGGCGCGAAAGTCCTGAAGGGTTGCTTCGACGAGACCGCGACCCTCATGCTCGTTGACGGCAAGATGCTGCAGTCAACGCTCAAGGACGGGCGGACCATGAAGCTCAGCCGCAAGTAGGTCGACCCGCGCCGCGCATCCCCGATGCGCGGCAGCCGACGCTCGATGGGGCGTCACGACCGGCTGGACGGCGAGCGCCGCAGTGGGCCTCTCAGATGAGCAGCAGCGCCGCCAGCGCCAGCAGTGCCGGGACGGCCTGCACGACGAGGATCTTGCGCGACACCGTCGCCGCGCCGAACAGCCCCGCCACGACGACGCAGCCCAGGAAGAACGCCAGCCAGGGCTTGCCCGCACCGGCGGCGCCCTGCATCAGCCCATAGACGAGCCCCGCCGCCAGGAAGCCGTTGTACAGGCCCTGGTTGGCCGCCAGCGCCTTGCTCTGCTCGGCGAAGTCGGCCTTCAGCCCGAAGGCCTTGCGGCCCAGCGGCCGGGTCCAGAAGAACATCTCCAGCACCAGGAAGTACAGGTGCAGCAGCGCCACCAGCGCCGCCAGCACGATGGCGACCGTCTGCATCGTCTCTCTCCTCGTCTTGTCGTGATGGGGGTGGCGCATCCTCTCAGATCGCCATGCTGCCCGGTATCGCCAGAAAGACCATTTAAATTGTGCGCAATTGAATTGCCAACTACATTGCCAGCCATGGCACGCAGCAAAGCCCTCCCACCCGCCGCCGATCCCCGCGCGGAATGGCTGCTGCTGGATCGCCAGCTGTGCTTTGCGCTGTACAGCAGCTCGTTGGCCATGACCCGCCTCTACAAGCCGCTGCTGGCGCCGCTGGGCCTGACCTATCCGCAATACCTCGTCATGCTGGTGCTGTGGGAGGCCGAGGGGCTCAGCGTCTCGCAGCTGGGCCAGCGGCTGTCGCTGGACTCGGGCACGCTGACGCCGCTGCTCAAGCGCCTGGAAAGCCTGGGCCACATCGAGCGCCGCCGCGCCCGCGACGACGAGCGCCGCGTCGACATCTTCCTCACGTCCCGGGGCCGCAAGCTGCGCGAGTCGGCCCTGGACATTCCCGGCCAGCTTGCCTGCGCCAGCGCCTGCGAGCTGGACGAGGTCATCGCGCTGACGCAGCGGCTCACCCAGCTGCGCCAGCAACTCGACCGGGCCGCCGACGCGGCGGCCTGACTTCCTTCCCGCCCACCCACCAAGGAGCCACCATGGCCATCGAGAAAGCCCTCTACACCGCCACCGCCACCGCCACCGGCGGCCGCACCGGCAGCGCCAAGTCGTCCGACGGCGTGCTGGACCTGGCGCTGTCCACGCCCAAGGAACTGGGCGGCGCCGGCGGCCCGGGCACCAACCCCGAGCAACTGTTCGCGGCCGGCTATTCCGCCTGCTTCATCGGCGCGATGAAGGCCGTCGCCGGCAAGCAGAAGATCGCGCTGCCCGCCGAGGTCTCCATCACCAGCGACGTGGCCATCGGCCCGCACGCCAACAAGCCCGGCGCGTTCGGCATCCAGGTCGACATGAAGATCTCCGTGCCCGGCATGGACCGCGCCCAGCTCGAAGCGCTGGTCAAGACGGCCCATGAGGTCTGCCCCTACTCGAACGCCACCCGCGGTAACGTGGACGTGACGCTGACCATCGTCTGAAGCCCCGAGGGCCTCATTCGCCCAGCAGGGTCAGGATCATCTCTATCCTGGCCTTAACCGGGCTCAATGCCCCCGCGCCGGGCAGCAGGCCGGGCAGGTCCATGACCGGCCCGGCATCGCAGCGGGTGCTGCGCCAGACCTTGACGCCGCCGGCCTGGGCCTCGCGCAGCGCCGACTCCAGCGCGACGCTGAGGGTGCCGTTGCCGGTGCCCGCGGCGATCAGCCCGTCGACGCCGGCGGCACGCAGCGCCTGCACCACCGTGCCACCGGCGCCCGCATGGTTCATGACGATCTCCACGCGCGGCCAGCGCTCGGCCGGCCGGGAGATGCGCGCCAGGCCCAGCCCCTCGCCGGCGGGCCAGCGCCCCAGCAGCCGCACGGCGCCCTCCTCCACGCGCGCGACCAGCGCGCCGTCCACCGACTCGAAGGCATCGACCCGGTAGCTGTGCGTCTTGCGCACCTGGGCCGCGTCATGCACCCGGCCGGCCAGCGCGACGACGACGCCCGCGGCTCCCGGCGTGCCCGCCACCTGCACCGCGTCGAACAGGTTCTGCGGTCCGTCCGGCGCCAGTGCCGTGGCCGGCCGCATCGCGGCCGTCAGCACGACGGGCTTGGCCGGCGCCAGCACGCGATGCAGGAAGTAGGCCGTCTCCTCCAGCGTGTCCGTGCCATGCGTGATGACGATGCCGCCCACCTCGGGCCGGGCCAGCTGCTGCTGCACGGCGCCGGCCAGGCGCTGCCAGGTCAGGAAATCCATGTCCTTGCTGTCCAGCTGGGCGACTTGCTGCGCCTCCAGCCGGCGGCCGGCCAGCGCCGGCACGGCGGCCAGCAGGTCGGCCACGCTCAGCTGGGCGGCCGTGTAGCCCACGCCGTCGCTGGCCGTTTTGGCCGTGCCGGCAATGGTGCCGCCGGTGCCCAGAATGACGATCAGATCCGAGGGAATTTGCAATCTCCTGGTTTCCTGGATGAAAATACAGCTGCTGGACAAATTGCCAGCCTATCAAAAAGGCCGCCCGTGCAAGACCGACCCAAGCTTACCGCCCGCCAGCAGCAGATTTTCGATCTGGTCCGCAACGCGATCGAAAGCACCGGCGCACCACCCACCCGCGCCGAGATCGCCGCCGAGCTGGGCTTCAAGTCCGCCAACGCGGCCGAGGAGCATCTGCAAGCGCTGGCCCGCAAGGGCATGCTGGAACTGGTCGGCGGCACCTCGCGCGGCATCCGGCTCAAGTCCGACGCGCTCAGCGCCGTCAACCGTGCCCGCCAGTTCAGCCTGCCCATTCCCAACCTGGCGCAGCTGACGCTGCCGCTGATCGGCCGCGTGGCCGCCGGCGCGCCCATCCTGGCCCAGGAGCATGTGGAGCAGACCTACAGCGTCGAGCCCAGCCTGTTCGCCAAGAAGCCCGACTACCTGCTCAAGGTCAAGGGCATGAGCATGAAGGACATCGGCATCCTCGACGGCGACCTGCTGGCCGTGCAGTCCGCCAGCGAGGCGCGCAACGGCCAGATCGTGGTCGCGCGCGTCGGCGACGAGGTCACCGTGAAGCGCTTCAAGCGCGGCCCGGAAGGCATACAGCTGCTGCCCGAGAACCCCGATTTCGAGCCCATCGTCGTCACGGAGGGCGGCGAGCCCTTCAGCATCGAGGGGCTGGCCGTGGGCCTGATCCGCGGCCAGGGCTTCAACTGACGCCGGCGCAGCGAAGCTGAGACAGGCCCGTGCTCATGGCGCGGGCCTGTTTCGTTTGGGGGGCGGGCATCAGGTGCGACCGCTTCTGCACCGCCCGTCCGCCGCGATCAAGGCCCGCTCCAACACCCCAGTCCATCGGCGTCGCTCGCGAAAGCGCCCGCAACGGCTGTGGCGGCTGACGCCGGTTGCGGCGACTGCCTCGGCCTGGTCGGCTGATCAGAAATGACCATTAGTTGGCAAAACTAGACAAAGAACCACCCATTCCCGGGGAGATATGCCCTCGCATGTCATGACAGACTGACATCACCTCTGTAGCAACAGCGGGCGAAGTCGGGGGGCAGTGATGTGGGGGCGCCAGATGTCGGAGATTGCCGAGGCGCCGAGGACCGGACCCGGTCTCTCGGTCGAGATGCGGCGTTGCTCGGCTGGCGTGCGCGTGGTCACCGCGCTGATGTGCAGCGTGCTGCTGATCAACAGCGAACCCCATGTGGCCTCGACCTCGTCCTATGTGATGCTGGCCTACAACGCCTGGTCCGGCTGGCTGCTGTGGAGCGAGGCGCGCGAACGGCCGCTGGTGTCGGGCCTGCTCGCCTACTGGGTCGACGTGGCCTGGGCCTGCACGATGATGCAGCTGTTCAGCGCCGGCGTGATGGCGATGATGTTCGTGACGCTGATCCATCCGGTCGTGCTGACGACCATAGGCTACGGCGTCGGCCATGGCGTGCTGCTCTCGGCCGTGGCCGCCGCCGGCATGCTGCTGGGCGACAACCCGGCCCTGCTGCAGCTCTCCGGGCCGAACCGCTGGAGCGGCCTCATGGAGTTGGTGGCGCTGCTGCTGGTGCCGGCGGCCGCGCTGCTGGCCCGGCCCATGCGCGTGCTGCACCGCTGGCTGGCGCTGATCGGCGAACTGGAGACCCGGCTCGACCCGCGGCGCGGCCTGGAGCCCATCTGCACCGAGCTGGTGGAGCGTCTGCGCGCCGGCACCCAGGCCGATGTGGTCGCGCTGGTGCTGCCCAGCAAGGTCGGCGCGCCGGCCATGATCGCCAGCCGCGAGGATGGCGGCTTTCGCGCCAAGGATCTGGCCCATGCCCAGCTGGAGCAGCTGCTGGCGCCCACGCTGCAGACGCCGCTCAGCTATGTGAAGCGGCGCTGGTGGGACTTGCGGCCCAGCCTGCGCCTGCATGGCAAGGGCAGCCCGGCGCGCACGCTGCTGGAGCCGCTGGACGAACTGGCAAGGCTGCTGGATGTGCGCAGCCTGCATGTGGTGCCGCTGAGCCGCTACCAGCGCCAGTACGGCCATTTCGTGATCGGCTACCGCGGCCTGCGCAGCACCGAGCAGGACCTGTCCGCGCTGGCCGGCGCCGCCCCGGAGCTGCTGCGCATCATCGAGCAGGCCGCCCTGGTCGACCAGCTGCAGGAGGAGAGCGCCAGCCATGAGCGCGCCCGCATCGGCCGCGACCTGCACGACAGCGCAATCCAGCCCTATCTGGGCCTGAAGTACGCCGTGGAATGCGTGGCGCTGCGCATCCCGGCCGACAACCCGGCTCGCAGCGAAGTCGACGCACTGGCCGGGCTGGTGAACGCCGAGGTGGCCTCGCTGCGCGAGCTGATCTCCGGCCTGCGCACCGGCGCCCAGCATGGCGACAACGCGCTGGTGCCCGCCGTGAGGCGCCAGGCCCGCCGCTTCGCGCTGCTGTTCGGCATCGAGGTCGACGTCGATTGCCCGGACGCGCTGGCCACCACGCGGGCGCTGGCGGGCGCGCTGTTCCACATGCTCAACGAGGCGCTCAACAACATCCGCAAGCACACGCAGGCGCACCATGTCTGGATCGCGCTGCGAGGCGATGACAGCGGGCTGGACCTGCGGGTGCGCGACGACGGCGGCAGCGTCAGCGGCCGGGCGCGGGCCGACTTTCAGCCACGCTCGCTGAAGCAGCGCGTCGACGAGCTCGGCGGCTCGCTGCAGATCCGGCTGCACGACGGCCTGAACACCGAGCTCGCGATCCGGATTCCGCTTTGACAACGACCACCAGGGAGCGACCATGACCTGCATAGACGTCCAGCAACCCGCTGCCAACACCCGCGCAATCCGCGTCTTCCTGGCCGAAGACCATCAGATCACGCTCTGGGGTCTGCATCAGCTCATCGACGCGACCCGGCCGCGCATGCAGGTGGTCGGCAGCGCCAGCACGCTGGCCGAGCTGTTGGCCCATGCCGAGCTGCCCGGCGCCGACGTGCTGCTGCTCGACCTGGACCTCGGCGGCGAGGATGCCGGCGCGGCGCTGAGCCTGCTGCGCCAGCGCGGCAATGCCCATGTGCTGGTGCTGACCGGGGCCGACAACGTCGAGCAACACCGCAACGCGGTGCTGAAGGGCGCGCGCGGCGTGGTGCACAAGTCCGCGCCGGCGGCCACCATCCTGCGCGCGATCGAGCGGGTCTGCGAGGGCGAGGTCTGGCTGCATCGCACGCTGCTCGGCGAGGTGCTGGGCCAGCTGACCGACGGCGCAGCCCCGGCTGCGCGCGCCCAGGATCCCGAGGCGCGCCGCATCGCCGGCCTGACGCCGCGCGAGCGCGAGATCGTCACCACGCTGCTGCAGCGCGCCGGCTCCAAGCTGCTGTCGGTGGCCGACGAGGTGCAGATGAGCGAACACACGCTGCGCAATCACCTGACCACCATCTACAGCAAGCTGGGCGTGCGCGGCCGCCTGGAGCTGCATGTCTATGCCACCACCCATGGCCTGGCCGCGCCCTCGCCCCGCCCGCGCGCGGGGGGAGCAAACTCCTAAAGCATTGCTCGCCGCCTCCCTGGCGGCCCCCGCCGGCACGGCGGAGCATCGAGGTCAGCTTCTCGCGAGAACCTCGCCATGCCCAGCCTCGGAGCCAGCCTCCCTACGCCCGCCTCCTGGCCGCCACGGCCCGCGCCCGCCTGGTGCCTGACCCTGGCCCTGCTGGCCTTGGACGGCCTGTGGATCGCGGCGCAGGGCTGGCGGCTGGCCATGCGTGATCTGCTGCTGCTCGCGCTGGCCCTGGGAGCGCTGCAGCTGCCGCTGCTGCTGCGGCGCTACCGGCGCGATGCGCGCATCGCCGCCACCTTGCGGGCGGCCTGCCTGCTGCTGCTGTTCCAGGCCGGCGCCGCCTGCCTGAGCTATCTGCTGATCGCCTGGGCGCCGCCGCTGGTCGACGGCACGCTGGCGGCCTGGGATCACGCGCTGGGCCTGGACTGGCCGGCGCTGCAGCGCGCCCAGGCCGGGCTGCCGCATACCGCCCAGCTGCTGCTCAGCGGCGCCTACCTCAGCGGCCTGCCGCAGATCCTGCTGGTGCTGCTCTACCTCGGCTTCAGCGGACGCGCGACGCGGCTGCAGGACTTCCTGCTGCGCTATGGCGCCGCCACGCTGCTGGTGATCCTGCTGTCCGCGCCCTTCCCGGCGGCCGGTGCCTGGAAGCATTTCGGCGCCGCCAGCGGGCCTGAGCTGGCCTCGCTGACGCATTTCGAGTCCTTGCGCGACGGCAGCCTGCGCGAGCTGGCGCTGAGCCGCATGCAGGGCCTGATCTCCATGCCCTCGCTGCACGCCGCGATGGCGGTGCTGCTGGCCCATGCGCTGCGCGGCACGCCGCTGCGCTGGCCCGGCCTGGCGCTGAACCTGCTGATGCTGGCCGCCACGCCGGTGCTGGGCGGCCATTACCTGGTCGATGTGCTGGCCGGCATCGCGCTGGCCCTGGCCGTCGTGGCCTGGCGGCCGTCAAGTCAACACTAGGAGTTCTCGCATGTCGATCGCTGTTCGCACACCCCTGAACGCGCCGGCCGAAGGCCGCCTCACCGAATGGCTGCTGCGCAGCTTCGCGCTGCTGGCGCTGGGCTTCGTCATCGCGCGCTGGGGCCATGCCTGGCTGGCGGAGCCGCAGCGCGGCACGCTGCTGCTGCTGCTGCTGGCCGAGAGCTACACGCTGATCCTGGTGCTGCTGGCGCGGCGCGCGGTGCAGCGCGACCTGTCGCTGCCGGCGGTGGCCTCCACGCTGTACGCGGCCGGCTTCGTCGTGCTGATGACACCCGACCAGACCCATGCGCTGGCGCCCGAATGGCTGGGCGCGACGCTGCAGCTGTGCGGCCTGCTCTGGCAGCTGGCGGCCAAGATCGCGCTGGGCCGCTCCTTCGGCCTGCTGCCGGCGCAGCGCGGCCTGGTGCTGCGCGGCCCCTACCGGCTGGTGCGGCATCCGATCTATCTGGGCTACCTGATCGGTCATGTGGGCTTCCTGCTGGTCAACTTCTCGTGGCGCAATGCCGCGGTGCTGGCCCTGCTCTACGTGGCCCAGGTGGTGCGCATGCGGCGCGAGGAGGCCGTGCTGTGTGCCGGCCTGCCGGAATACCGCGCCTATCAGCGCCGCGTGCCCTACCGGCTGCTGCCCTTCGTCTACTGAGTGCCGCGTCGCGCCGGGAGGAATCTCCCCCCGCGCGCCGACCCTTCCTCCCACTCGCGCCGCCCCTGCCTTGCCTAGCATCGATTCATGGTCGCCCCGCAAGCCACAGCCCCGCAAACCGCAGGCGTTCCCTTGGGCGTGCTGCTGGTCGACGACCAGGCGGCCGTGCGCGAAGGCCTGGCCCGGCTGATCGCCTGCGCCCCGCTGCAGCTGTACTGCGTGGGCAGCGCGGCCGACGGCGCGCAGGCCATGCAGGCGGCGCGCCGCCTGCGGCCCGACCTGGTGGTGCTGGACGTGGACCTCGGCGGCGAGGACGGACTGGCCCTGCTGCCGCAGCTGCTGCCGCTGGCCCGCGTGCTGGTGCTGACCTGCCACGGCGACCCGGCCACGCGCGAACGGGCGCTGCGCCTGGGCGCGCAAGCCTTCCTCGAGAAGCACCGCCCGGCCGCCGAACTGCTGGAGGCCATGGTGCGCCTCGGCCGGATGAGGGGGGAGGAAGCTCCTGCCGGCCCGGGGGCAAGCTCCCCCCGGGACATGGCCTCATCCTCCGCTGTGCGGCCGCCGCGCAATTCCTAGAGTGCAGCTCATGGAACAACAGCACGCCCCCCAGCACCGCCTGCCGTCACTGGCCGACGAGTCCGCGGTCACGGCGATCGAGTACGGCCTGCTGGCCGCGCTGATCGGGCTGGCCATCCTGGGGGCCATCGCGGCGACCGGCAGCTCGCTGGCCGCGCTCTACCAGTACTGGTCGGCGGCCGTGGTCGCCGCCCTTTGAAGCCGAGGAACCGAGCATGACGCGTATTGCCGACCGGCGTCCCCCGAACGGGTCGGCAGGGTCCGGATCCAGCCCCGATGGATTCTTCGCCGGCGCGGTCCTGCGCCTACTCCCACAGCCCAAGAAGGAAATCATCATGCAACACGTCTCCCGCTTCATGCAGAAGTTCAGCCGCGACGAGGAGGCCGTCACCGCGATCGAGTACGGCCTGATCGCCGCGCTGATCGCCGTCGCCATCATCGTCTCGGTCACCCTGGTCGGCTCCAAGCTGGCGGCGCTTTTCACCTACATCGCGGGCCAGCTGGTGACCTGAGCCGGCCCGGAGCGTCCGGCCGGCAACGGCCGCGCTCCCCCGGCGCTCCACCGGCTCAGCGCGCCCGCCCCCACCGGCATCGCCGCGCTGCGCCCCCACGGTGTCCCCTTCGCGCTCCCGAGAGGTCCGTCATGCAAATCGTCCAACAGCTCCGCCATATCGGCCCCGACGAGGAGGCCGTCACCGCGATCGAGTACGGCCTGATCGCCGCGCTGATCGCCGTCGCCATCATCATCTCCGTCGCCCTCGTCGGCTCCAAGCTCGACGCGGTGTTCGCCGCCGTCGCGGCGGCACTCTGAGCGGCCTGCCGCCATGAGCCTGCGCATCCTCACCCTGACGCTGCTGGCCCTGTGGCTGGCCGGCGCGGCGCTGAGCGATCTGCGCTCGCGCCGCATCGCCAACCGCTGGCTGCTGGCCGGCACCGGCGTCGCGCTGACCCTGCATGCGCTGGCCCTGGCGGGCGATGCCGAGCCGCTGGCGGGTCAAGGCTGGTGGGCACCGCCTAGCGGCGCCCTGCTGGGCCTGCTGCTCATGCTGCCGCTCTACCTGATGGGCGCGATGGGCGCGGCCGACGTCAAGCTGATGGCCATGGTGGGTGCCTTCATCGGCCCCGCCCACGTGGCCACCGCCGTGCTCTACAGCCTGCTGGCCGGCGGCCTGCTGTCGCTGTGCTATCTGACGAACAGGAACGGCGTGCTGCCGCGCGTGCTGGCCAATCTGCGCACCCTGCACCAGGCCGGGCCGCCGGGCAGCACGCCGCTGAGCCGCAGCGCCGCACGCCTGCCCTATGCGGTGGCGATCACGCTGGGCAGCGCCGCCGCCCTGCTGTGGCCGCTGGGGCAATGACCGGGGGCCGACGATGAGCTTGCTGAGCTTCCCCAGTGCCGCCGCCCCGCACCCGCCCCGCTCGCCCTGGGCCGAGCTGCCGCGCGCGCCGCAAAGCGTCGAGGAGACCGGCCTGTCCGCCGGCTTCCTGATCGAGCTGCTGGCCAAGACCATGCTGCAGCTGGGCCTGAGCCGCCTGGTCGAGCTGGGCAGCCAGCTCTGCCTGTCCGGCAGCGTGGTCGAGGTGCTGTGCCAGTTCATGCGGCGCGAGGGGCTGCTGGAGCTGACGCGCCGCGGCCAGCATGAGGCCGACATGCAGTTCGAGCTGACGCTGGCCGGCCGCGCCCGCGCGCTCGACTGGCTGGCCGCCAACTCCTATGTCGGTGCCGCGCCGGTGCCGCTGCAGCTCTATGCCGAGCAGGTGAGCGCGCAGTCGGCGCAGGCTCGCACCATCACGCTGCGCCAGGCCCGCCAGGCCTATGCCGACATGGTGCTGGCCGACGGCCTGCTGGACCAGCTGGGCACCGCGTTGAACTCCGGCCGGCCGCTGCTGCTGTACGGCCCGGCCGGTGCCGGCAAGACCCATCTGGCGCAGAGCCTGCAGCGCCTGCTGCATGGCGCGGTCGCGATCCCGCACGCGATCAGCGTGCATGACGAGGTGATCCGCGTCTTCGATGCGCAATGCCACCGCCCGCTGCCCGCCGAGCTGGCACCGCGCGCCGCGCTGGACAACCGCGCCCGGCCCGACATGCGCTGGGTGCTGTGCGAGCGGCCGGTGATCGTCTCCGGCGGCGAGCTGACGCTGGAGATGCTGGACCTGAGCTTCGACGGGCGCGCCGGCTACTACGAGGCGCCGCCGCACTTCAAGGCCAACAACGGCCTCTTCATCGTCGACGACCTGGGCCGGCAGGCCGTCACGCCGCGCGCGCTGATGAACCGCTGGATCGTGCCCATGGAGCGCCGCCACGACCATCTGATGCTGCGCAACGGCGCCAAGTTCACCATCCCCTTCGAGATGGTGCTGGTGTTCTCCTCCAACCTGCAGCCGCGCGAGCTGGAGGATGCCGCCTTTCTGCGCCGCCTGGGCCACAAGATCGAGATCGGTCCGCTGGCCGCCGCCGACTACGCGCTGGTGTTCGAGCGGGCCTGCGCCGACGAGGGCCTGCGTTTCGACGCGGCGGTGCTGGCGCACCTGATGGAAGGGCTGCACCGGCTGCATGGGCGGCCGCTGCTGGCCTGCTATCCGCGCGACCTGCTGCGCCTGATCGCCAGCCGCGCCCGCTACCTGGAACTGCCCGCCGCGCTCACGCCCGAGCTGCTGGACTGGGCCTGGTCCACCTATTTTGGCAACGAGGCCTTGATCGAAGCCGCCTCGTCAACCGGGAGTCCGCCATGCGATCACGTGGCTTGCTGATGCTGTTCATTGCCGCCCTGGCCGGTCTGGCCGCGGTCATCATGGCCGCGCGCTGGATGCAGAACCAGGGCGGCGAGCAGGGCCGCATCGCGGTCGCCAACGCCGACATCGAGCTGGGCGGCCGCATCTCCGCCGAGATGGTGCGCATGGCCGACTGGCCTCAGGGCAGCGTGCCGGCGGGCGCCTTCGACGACCCGAAGCAGCTGGAGGGCCGCGTGCTGCTGGTCTCCATGCAGCGCGGCGAGCCGCTGACCGAGGGCCGCCTGGCCCCGGTGGGCACCAAGGGCGGCCTGTCCGCCGTGGTGCCGCAGGGCAAGCGGGCCATGACGGTGCGCGTCAACGACGTGGTCGGCGTGGCCGGCTTCGCGCTGCCCGGCACCTATGTGGACGTGATGGTGAACACCCAGGAAGACAGCGCCGGGCGCGGCGACCGCGACCACTCCATCTCCAAGATCGTGCTGGAGCGCATCCTGGTGCTGGCCGTGGCCCAGGAGGCCGACCGCGACGCCACCAAGCCCAAGGTCGTCAACGCGGTGACGCTGGAGGTCAGGCCCGACGAGGCCGAGCTGCTGGACCTGGCGCGCAGCGTGGGCACGCTGTCGCTGGTGCTGCGCAACCAGACCGATCCCAAGACCGAGACGGCCGGCAGCGGCGCCACCAAGGCCGCCATGCTGGGCCTGACCCGGGCCGTCGCGGAGCCGGCGGCATCGGCACCGGCCCGCAAGGCCGCACCACGCCCGGTCGCCGCCGCAGCGGCGGTGGCGGCCGCGCCGCGCGGCCCCTGCGTGGAGCTGATCCGCGGCATGAACAAGGTGACGGAATGCTTCTGACGCCGCGCCAACCGACAGGGAGACAACCCACCATGTCTTCGTCTCACCGCCCCCTCCCTCGCCGCATCGCACTCGCCGCCGCGCTGCTGATGCTGCAGGTCGGCCTGGCCACGGCCGCCCCGAAGGCGGCGCCGACGGCCCGCGCGCCTGGCCCGGCGGCCGCCACACCCCCTGCGGGCGCGATGTGCTCGCGCGTCGAGGTCGCGCCGCTGGTGCAGCTGCCGGTGGGCAAGTCCACCGTGCTGCGCCCCGGCCAGCCCATCACGCGCATCCTGCTGGGCAATCCGGAGAATGCGCGCGCCGCCCGCCCGGCCGAGAGCGGCGACGCCAAGAAGGACGAGGCCGGCACCAGGAACGCGACCCAGGACACGCGCCCCGGCGTCGCCGACGTCGACGTGCTGCTGCTGGCGCCGACCGAGATCTACCTGCTGGGCAAGAGCATTGGCTCGACCAATGTCGTGATGCTGGACCGCAGCGGCACCTGCACCGCCTTCGACGTGGTGGTGGGCATGGACACGGCCGCGCTGCAGGCGGTGCTGGCGCAGCTGCTGCCGGCCGAGAAGGACATCAAGGTCACGGCCGCCTTCGACTCCATCGTGCTGTCGGGCCAGGTCAGCGACAGCGAGGCCGTGACGCGCGCGGTGGACCTGGCCACCGCCTATGTGCGCGACGGCGGCAAGGCCGCCAGCCCGCGCGTCGTCAACATGCTCGAGGTCGGCGCGCCGCAGCAGGTGATGCTGGAGGTCAAGGTGGCCGAGATCTCGAAGTCGCTGCTGGACGCCTTCGGCATCGACTTCTCGCGCGCCTATGTGCCGGGCGACGGCTCCATGCTGCGCTTCCTGTCGGGCATCTTCGGCGGCGCCACCGGCGCGCTGGGCCAGATCAGCGGCACCGGCCCGAACGGCGTGCCGCTGAGCTCGGTCGACGCCGTGGTTGGCGGCACCGTACCCATTCCCGGCGTGGCGGGCGGCAACGTCACCGTCACCTACGACTCCAACGGCCGGCCGACCTACACCACCACCTACGGCACGGTGCCGGGCCGCGGCGTCAGCAACGCCGCGCTGAACATGCAGAAGACCGACGGCCTGGTCAAGGTGCTGGCCGAGCCCACGGTGATGGCGATCAGCGGCCAGACCGGCAGCTTCCTGGCAGGCGGCAAGATCTTCATCCCGGTGGCGCAGAACAACGGCGTCGGCGGCAGCACCGTGACGCTGGAGGAGAAGGAGTTCGGCGTCTCGGTGAAGTTCACGCCCACGGTGCTGGGCGGCGGGCGCATCAACCTGCGCGTGCGCCCCGAGGTGTCGGAGCTGAACGCGGCCGGCATCCAGATCAGCGCTGGCGCGCTGAACTCGGTGCTGCCCTCCTTCACCTCGCGCAAGGCCGAGACCACCGTGCAGCTGATGGACGGCCAGAGCTTCGCGATCGGCGGCCTGATCAAGAACAACACCACCACCAACATCAAGGCCTTCCCCTTCCTCGGCGAGCTGCCGGTGGTGGGCGCGCTGTTCCGCAGCACGCAGTTCCAGACCGACCGCTCCGAGCTGGTGTTCGTGATCACGCCGCGCCTGGTCAAGCCGCTGCCGCCCGACTACCGCCTGCCCACCGACGGCTATGTGCCGCCCAGCCGCCGCGAGCTGATCCTGGACGGCCGCCTGGAAGGCCAGGCCCCGCCCGCGGCGCCGGCCACCTCCACCCCGCCGACCCGCGGGGGCTTCGACAAGGACAAGCCATGAACGCTAAGCACGCCCCCCTCGTCGCGCTGCGCCCGCTCGCCGCGGCCACGCTGATGCTGGCCCTGGCCGGCTGCGCCGCCACCGCCTCGCCCGCCTGGGATCAGCGTTTCGGCGACTCCATGCGGGCGCTGCAGGCCCAGCAGTTAGTCGACCCGGCGGCGCCCAGCCGCAACGCCCAGATCGCCGCCAAGGCCGATGGCCGCACCGTTCGCGAGGCCGGCGAGCGCCAGCTCGACAGCTACAAGGCGCCGCCGCCCAGCAATGTGGTCACGATAGGCATTGGCGGAGGCGGCCGCTGAGCGGCCCGGGAGCCCGTGATGCGCGCGCCACCCCGGCCCCGGAGCGCACGCCGACAGCGCGGCGCGGTGGCCATCATCTTGGGCCTGCTGCTGGTGGTGCTGATGGGCTTCGTCGGCCTGGCCGTGGACGGCGGCCATCTCTACCTGGCCAAGACCGAGCTGCAGAACGGCGCCGATGCCTGCGCGCTGGCGGCCAGCTACGAGCTGACCGGCGCGCCGGCGATTCCGGCCGCGGCCTTCCCGCGCGCCGAGGCCGCGGGTCGCCTGGTCGCCAAGCAGAACCGCGTCGGCTTCCAGGGCTCGGCCATCGCCGACGCGGACATCAGCGTCGGCTTCGGCAGCTCGCTCGCGGCCGGCAGCCTGTGGAGCACGGCCGGCGCGGCCGCGCCTTCTTCGAAATATGTGCGCTGCACGCTGACGCGCGGCGGCTTCGCGCCCTACTTCATGCAGCTGCTGGGCTTCGGCGCGAACAGCGTCAAGGCCATCGCCACGGCCACGCTGACGCCGGCGCAGAGCAACTGCGCCGTGCCGCTGGGCGTGTGCAAGGCGGCGGGCACGAGCGCCAGCTCCTCGCCGCCCTTCGGCCTGACGCCGGGCGCCTGGGTCAACGGCCGCTTCAAGGACGGCGGCGGCAACTGGAACTGGATCGACTTCAACCCGCCCAGCGGCGGCGAGAGCGAGCTCGCCGCCCTGCTGACCGGCAACGGCATGTGCTCGCTGAACATCACCTCGCCGGTGGGCCAGCCCGGCAACATGGGCAACGCGGCGGCCAAGGCCTGGAACTCGCGCTTCGGGCTCTACCAGAGCGGCTCCACCAACGTGACCAACGCACCGCCCGATTTCACCGGCTACGCCTACACGACCACCGACTGGGCCCCGGGCAGCAACGCGGTGGGCGACTTCATCACAAGGCGGGCGTCGCACACGCCCTACGGCAGCAGCGTCGCCGCCGGCAACAGCATCACCGGGCTGAGCATCAGCAACGCCTACAACCCGACCACGACGGTGGCCCAGCACACGCAATACGGCGCCGATCGCCGGCTGGTGATCGCGCCCATCATCGACTGCTCCGCACTGAGCAGCGGTTCGCACACCACCACGGTGCAGGGCTGGGCCTGCGTGCTGATGCTGCAGCCCATCGACTCGCCCAACGATTCGATGAACGTGGAGTACATCGGCTTGTCCAGCACCACCGGCAGCCCCTGCGCCTCCTCCGGCGTGGCGGGTGATTCCACCAGCGTCGGGCCCATGGTGCCGGCGCTGGTCCAGTGAGGCCGACATGGTGCGAACCTCATCCGCTCCCCTCGCCGCCGCCGGCCGCCGCAGGCGCAGCCGCGGCGTGGCGGCGGTGGAGCTGGGCCTGCTGATGACACCGCTGCTGCTGCTGGTGTTCGGCGCCACCGAGCTGGGCCGCGCGGTGTACAGCTACAACATGCTGGACAAGTCGGTGCGCGACGCCGCGCGCCATCTGTCGCAGCACGGCCCGGGCGACGCGACCATCGCCGCGCAGGCGCGCTGCCTGGCCGTCTACGCCACCACCGACTGCAGCGGCAGCGTGCTGGTGCCCGGCCTGACGACCGCGATGGTCAGCATCTGCGACGCCACGCTGTGCCCCTCGACCAATGCCAACCAGCTCACCGGCAGCGGCACCGTGAACCTGGTGACCGCCAGCATCAACAGCTATCCCTACACCTCCGCGGTCGGCTTCGTGATCCCGAGCATGAACTTCAACACCATCACGGTGACCATGAGGGCGCAGCTATGAACGCCCGCCTGCCTCGCCCCTCGGGCACGCAAGCGCAGCGCGGCGCGGCGGCGGTGGAGCTGGCGCTGGTGAGCGGCCTGCTGTGCATGCTGGTGCTGGGCGCGATGGAGATGGGCCGGCTGCTGTGGACCTGGAACGCCGCCGTCGAGGCCACGCGCTACGGCGCGCGGCTGGCCGTGGTCTGCGACATGAACGACAGCCACATCAAGACCCGCATGATCGGCCGGCTGCCGGCGCTGACCACGGCCAACATCACCGTGACCTACCTCAACCCGCCCAACGCGGCCAACACCTGCACGGCGGTGGACTGCAAGGCCGTGATGGTGGCGCTGACGGGCTACACGCACCGCGCCATCATCCCCTTCGCGCCGCTGACGCTGACGCTGCCCCCGTTCGCCACCACGCTGCGCAAGGAGTACATGAGCAGCGCGTCCAACGAGGTGTGCCAATGAGGGTCAAGCTCATCACCCCCGACAGCGCCCATGCCCGGGCCTGGGCCCAGGCCCTGCAGGGCGAAAGCGCGATCGTGCTGACGACGCTGGAGCAGTCGGTGCGCGAGGTCAATGCCATCGTCAACGGCAACCGCCCGGACCTGCTAGTGGTCGAGACCCCCGGCCCCGAGGATTTCCTGGCGCTCGAGCAGCTCGCCTTCGCGCACCCGGAGGTCGACATCCTGCTGATCGCGCCCGACCGGGATCCGGAGTTCCTGCTGCGCGCCATGCGCGCCGGCGTGCGCGAGGTGCTGCCGGCGCCGGTCTCGCCGGAGGCCTTGCTGGCCGCGCTGCGCCGGCAGCTGCGCAAGCAGGCCGGCGCGGCGCCCCAGCCGGCCGCCTCGCATGGCAAGCTGCTGGCCGTGGTGTCCTGCAAGGGTGGCAGCGGCGCCACCTTCGTGGCCGCCAACCTGGCCCATCTGCTGGCCGCCGGCGGGCGGCGCCGCGTCGCGCTGATCGACATGAACCTGCAGTTCGGCGACGCCGCCCTGTTCCTCAGCAGCCAGACGCCGCCCAGCCATGTGGCCGATGTCGCACGCAACATCGCCCGCCTGGATGCCGAGCTGCTGCGCTCGGCGATGAGCGAGGTCGGGCCGGGTCTGTGGGTGCTGGCCGCGCCCGACGATCCGGCGCAGGCCACCGACGTGACGCCGCTGCAGGTGTGCGCCATCCTGCAGCAGGCGCAGGAGAGCTTCGACTACGTGGTGGTGGATGTCGGCCGCTCGCTGACCGCGCTGAGCCTGCAGGTGCTGGACCTGGCCGACCAGGTGCTGGCCGTGCTGCAGCTGACGCTGCCCTTCATCCGCGATGGCAAGCGCCTGCGCGAAGTGTTCCGCTCGCTGGACTACCCGGCCGACAAGATCCACTGGGTCGTCAACCGCTACCAGAAGGACGGGCAGTTCAGCATCGAGGACCTGAAACGCACGCTGGACATCAGCCGGGTGAGCACGCTGCCCAACCACTATGCGGCGGTCGCCGCCGCCGTCAACCAGGGCCTGCCGGTGAACACCATCGCACCCAGCAGCAGCATCGCCCGCGCGCTGCGCGAGCTGTCCGACCGTATCGCCCCGCCGCCGGCGGCCGCCGCACCGCGCGGCTGGCTGGGCGGCTTGTTCCGAGGAGCTTCCGCATGAAAGCCCTGAGCGTCAGCCTGCGCGAGAAGCTGGGCACGCAAAGCCCCGGGCTCGCGCCGGGCGAGGCCGCGGCCGACGAGGCCATCGCCGGCTCGCCGAGCAGCGCCTACCAGGCCACCAAGGCCCACATCCACCGGCTGCTGCTCGGGCGGCTGGACCTGGAGGCCATGGAGAGCCTGACGGCGGAGAACCTCAAGGAAGAGCTGCGCCAGATGGTCGAGCGCCTGCTGTTCGAGGAGAACCTGGTGCTCAACGCCGGCGAGCGCCGTGCGCTGGTGCGCGACATCCAATACGAGATGCTGGGCTTCGGCCCCATCGAGCCGCTGCTGGCCGACCCGACGGTCTCCGACATCCTGGTCAACACGCATGCCCAGGTCTATGTCGAGCGGCGCGGCCGGCTGGAGCTGACCGAGGTGCGATTCGTCGACGACGAGCACCTGATGAAGATCATCGACAAGATCGTCTCGCGCATCGGCCGGCGCGTCGACGAATCCAGCCCCATGGTCGATGCGCGCCTGCCGGATGGCTCGCGCGTCAACGCCATCATTCCGCCGCTGGCGATCGACGGGCCCATCCTGTCGATACGGCGCTTCTCCGCCGTGCCGCTGCGGGCCGAGAACCTGATCGAGTTCCGCTCGATGTCGCCCGAGATGGCGCAGTTCCTGGCCGCACTGGCGCAGGCGCGCGCCAACATCCTGATCTCCGGCGGCACCGGCTCCGGCAAGACCACGCTGCTCAACATCCTGAGCGGCGCCATTCCCGCCAGCGAGCGCATCGTCACCATCGAGGACGCGGCCGAACTGCAGCTGCAGCAACCCCATGTGGTGCGGCTGGAGACGCGCCCGCCCAATATCGAAGGACGGGGCGAGGTGGCGCAGCGCGCGCTGGTGCGCAATGCGCTGCGCATGCGGCCGGATCGCATCATCCTGGGCGAGACCCGCGGCGCCGAGGCGCTGGACATGCTGCAGGCCATGAACACCGGCCATGAGGGCTCCATGACCACGGTGCATGCCAACACGCCGCGCGACGCGCTGGCGCGGCTGGAGAGCATGATCGCGATGGCCGGCGTGGACCTGCCGGCCAAGGCCGCGCGCGCCCAGATCGCGTCCGCGATCGGCATCATCGTGCAGGCCAACCGGCTCTCCGACGGCTCCCGCAAGATCACCAGCATCCAGGAGCTGACCGGCATGGAGGGCGACACCGTCTCGCTGCAGGAGATCTTCAGCTTCAAGCAGACCGGCGTGGCCGCCAACGGCGCAGTGCAGGGCTATTTCAGCGCCACCGGCGTGCGCCCGCGCTGCTGGGAACGGCTGAATGCGCGCGGCGTCGAGCTGCCGCAGACCCTGTTCGTGCCGCAGCGGCACGACGTCTGAGCCAAGGAGCCCGCACCATGGACCTGAGCCTGATCCTGTTCGCGGCCGTGGCCTTCCTGGCCGTGGTGCTGAGCCTGGAGGGCGTCTACAACCTCTGGGCCTCTCGCCACAGCGCCGAGGCGCGCCGCATCGCGGCCCGGCTGGCAGCCCTGGCCGGCGAGCCGCCCGCCGGCGGCTCGGCCGCCTCCAGCATCGCGCGCGAGCAGCAGTCCGAACGACTGCCGCGCCTGAATGCGCTGCTGGCCCAGTCCGGCCCGGGTCAGCGCCTGCGCCGGCTGGTCAATGCCGCGGCGCTGTCCAGCTCGCCGGCCGAGCTGCTGCTGCTGTCGCTGGGGCTGGGCGCCTGCGGCCTGCTGCTGCCGCGGCTGCTGGGCAAGCCGCCGGTCTTCGGCCTGGTGCTGGCCCTGGTGCTGGCGGCCCTGCCCTGGTGGCGCGTGGCCGGGCGGGCGCGCGAGCGGGTGGCCCGCATCGAGCGCCAGTTCCCCGAGGCGCTGGACCTGATGAGCCGCGCGATGCGCGCCGGCCATGCCTTCCCCTCGGCGGTGCGCATGGTGGCCGACGAGATCGCGCCGCCGCTGGCGCGCGACTTCCGCATCCTGTTCGACGAGATGAACTACGGCGTGCCGGCCAACGAGGCGCTGGCCCACCTGGCCGAGCGCCTTCCCATCGCCGACGTCAGCTACTTCGTCGTCGCCGTGATGATCCAGCGCGAGTCGGGCGGCAACCTGGCCGAACTGCTCGACAAGATCTCGGCCCTGGTGCGCGAGCGGCTCAAGCTGCTCGGCGAGATCCGCACGCTGTCGGCCGAGGGCCGGCTGTCCGCCATCATCCTGACCGCCCTGCCCTTCGGCGTCGGGCTGGTCGTGAACCTGGTCAATCCGGAGTTCATGGCGGTGCTGTGGACCGATCCGCTGGGGCAGCGCATGGTCGGGATCGCGCTGTTCATGATGGCTGCCGGCATTCTGTGGATGCGCAAGATCATCCGCATCCGCGTCTGAGCGAGGAACAAGCGTCATGACCAAGCTGTTGATGCTGACCCTGATCTTCGTGCTGGTGATGCTGGGCGTGCTGGGCCTGGCCGCACTGCTGCGCCCCGACCCGGCACGCCAGCGCCTGCAGGCGCTGGGCGCCGGCGGCGTGCAGCCACGCGCGCCGGTCGGCGAGCGGCTGATGCGGCTGATCGCCGACCTGACCCGCCCGATCAGCCGGCTCTCCATGCCCGAAGAGGGCTTCGAGAAGTCCAGCATCAAGCTGCGCTTCGTGCACGCCGGCATCCGCAACCCGATCGCCGCCTCGGCCTTCTTCGGCCTGAAGACGCTGCTGACGCTGGGCCTGCCCCTGCTGGGTTTCGCGCTGCTGGCCATGAGCGGGGAGGCGCCGCGCGGCAACAGCATGATGCTGCTCCTGCTGCTGCTGGCCGCGATGGGCTACTACGGCCCCAACCTCGTGCTGACCCGCCTGGTCACGCTGCGCCAGCGCGAGATCTTCGAGGCCTTCCCGGACGCGCTGGACCTGATGACGGTCTGCATGGAGGCGGGCCTGGGTACCGAGGCCGCGATGCTGCGCGTGGCCGACGACATGCAGCTCAAGAGCGCCGCGCTGGCCGACGAGATGCGGCTGGTGAACCTGGAACTGCGCGCCGGCGCGGACCGCGAGCGCGCGCTGCGCAACCTGGCCATCCGCACCGGCGTCGAAGAGGTGGACAGCTTCGTCACGATGATCGGCCAGGCCGAACGCTTCGGCACCAGCATCGCCGCCTCGCTGCGCATCCATGCCGAGATGCTGCGCACGCGGCGCCGCCAGCGCGCCGAGGAGGCCGCCGCCAAGATCGCGCTGAAGCTGCTGTTTCCGCTGATCTTCTGCATCTTTCCGTCGCTGATGGTCGTGCTGATGGGGCCGGCCATGATCCAGATCTACCGCGTGCTGCTGCCGACCATGAGCGGCAGCAACTGAAACGGAGGCCGGCCATGCGTGTCCACGCCCAGTTCGCCCCGCCCGCGGCCCTGCCGAGCCGGACGCCCGCGTCGCCACCGCGGCGTGGCACCGTCGTCGAGCCGGCCCGGCCGCGCCGCCTGCGTGCCGGCATGGCCGGACTGGCCCTGCTGAGCGCTGCGCTGCTGGCCGGCTGCGCCGCGCTGCAGCCCGGCCTGGGCAAGAACTGGTGGAAGGTGGAGCCCCTCTACCGCGTGCAGGACGGCCCGCTGTCGGCCCAGGCCTATCTGGCGCTGGGGCGCTATTTCGACGGCAGCCGCAACTGGGAGCGCGCCGCGGGCGCGTACCGCCGCGCACTGGCACTGGCGCCGGAACTGGTCGAGGCGCATGACGGCCTGGGCCAGGCCCTGGCCCAGCTGGGCCGGCTGGACAAGGCGGAGGCCGCGCTGCGCCAGGCCCTGGCGCTGGCCCCGCAGCGCCCCTATCTGCACAACAACCTGGCCTATGTGCTGCTGCTGGCCGGCCGTCCCGCCGAAGCGCTGCAGCCGCTGCGCGACGCGCTCGCCCGCGATCCCGCCAATGCGATTGCCCAGGCCAATCTGCAGGAGGCCACGGCGCGGCTGGTGCAGGCCGCCCGACCCGAGCCGGCCGCGCCAGCGGCCGCCGATGCTGCCGCCCCCAGCGTGCCCGCTTCGCTGGCCACCACCGAGGCACGCGACAAACCGCCGGGCGCAGACCTGGTGCAGGCCGCGATGGGCAGCAGCGACCCGCCACCGCGATTCAGCCTGGAGGTCAGCAACGGCAACGGCATCACCGGCATGGCCGGGCGCGTCGGGCAGCGGCTGATGGCGCTGGGCCTGCCGCGCGCGCGGCTCAGCAACCAGTTGCCCTATGCCGAGGCCCGGACCGTGCTGCAGTACCGCGCGGGTCAGGAGGCCGCCGCGCAACGCGTGGCCCTGGCCCTGCCCGAAGGCGTGGCGGCCGGCACCCGCCTGCAGCCGGGCCTGCGCAGCGACGTGAGGCTGCTGCTGGGCCAGGACTGGCCACCCGCCTCGCCCTGCCGCAGCACCGCCGGGGGCTGCTGACGCGCCCGTCCGTCGCACCGCCGACCAGGATGGTCATGCCGATGCAGGCACCGTTGAGGGTGTCGCCCTTGCCTGAGATGCGCACGCTGCCGGCATGAAGCAGGATGAGTTGCCGATGTTGGCGGCTTCGCACGCCCTGACAGCCCGTCTCGAAGCCGGCAGAGCGAATCCGTCGTTCGACGCTATCGCCGGCCGCTTGCCGGCGGCTGGTTCGTTGGCGATGATGTGATCGAGGCAAGCGCTGCGACGCCAACACTCGAGGCGACACCAACGGTGGATGAATGTCGGTCGTTGCCAGATGGCTGTTGCGGCGGAACAGGGGGAACTGATGAGGCGGCTTTGCAGCGCTATTGGCAAGAAGATGTTGCTCGTGGTCGCACTGATCGTTGCTCCTCTGGCCGCGGCCCAGGAGACCAACGGCTGCGGCAGCGGCTGGAACCGATACCTGGTTCCCGACAGCCTTCGGATCGTCGGCTGCAACTTTCGGCCAGCCTGCGACGCACATGACATTTGCTACGGCCGCTGCACGGTCTTCAAGCCGGGTTCCTCGCCGCCACAGTGCGAATATCTGCGCTGCGAGTCGGGCGGCGATCTTGCTGGCAAGCCGATTTGCCACAGCACCTCCTTCCGGGACAACCGCCTCGCCGCCGAAGAGCGGCGTGTCAAGTGCGATGCGGCGTTCATGGTCGATATCGTGCGCAGCAACCCCGGGAATGCGCGCTGCGAACTCTTCAGCGGCCTCTATCCCTTCGCGGTGCGCGTGCTTGGCGCAAAGAACTTCATGGGCATGGATGGGAGCGAGCAGGTCGCGATGTCGAAGGCAGACCGGCAGCGCTACGCCCGCGCCATCCAGCAGTTGCTCGATACCTGGCCGGAGGATCGCCTCGCGGCGCTCGCGCTGCAAATCCGTGAGGGCAAGGCGGGCGTCGATCTGAATCGGCCCATCGAGTTTGATCCGAAGCGCGGGCTGCGCAACCGGCCGCCCTCGACCCGGTGATCGCTCGGCACCTTGTGCGCATCGGGATGACGCTGCGACGCGTCGTCACCGCCGGCCTGCTCGCCTTCGGCGCCGTCGGCGTCGGGGCCTACGTGGGAGAGCTGTCGAAGGACAGCCCGGCCGATCAGGTCGATGGCCTCCCGCCGCTGGCGGAGCGGCACCGCGCCTACCGCACGATGACCGAATGGACTGGGACGGCGAAGCCCGAAACGCCCATGACGGCCGACGTGATGCGCGCCTACCGGCTGCTGAAGGACGCCGATGAACAGGTCCTGATGGCAACCCATCAACGCTTCCTCGACCAAACACTCGAGGGTGTGCGACGCAAGCTGACCGCGCCACAGCGACAGCGCATCGCGGGCTACCGCGTGTACGTGACAGCCGCATTCGACGGCGCCGCGAAGGTCGATCGCACGGATCGCACCATACTCATCCCGGTGGACTTCCTGCACGATGTCTGGACTACATCGATGGCGCTCGACGAGATGGAGGCCATGAACCCGCCCCGCCTCCTGGAAGGAGGGCTGTACATCGCCGCCCGTGTCAACCCCTGGTTGCGCGCGCAACGATCTGATCAGACCTACCTGGCCCAGGGCTTCACGCAGGTGCTGACAGGCCACCGATGGGAGGCGTCGCGCGAGAAGTGGAATGACGCTATGTGGAACGCCTACGGCGTCACCCGGGGCGCCGCGCTGCACCAAGCGCTGCACGAGCTGTGTCACGTGCTGTTGGAGCACAAGGACTACGGTGAAATCTCCAGCCAGGGTGCGATGACGCAGGAGCGCGAAGCAGACGCCTGCGCCTATCGTCTGATGCCCGACCGCGATCAGGCCTTCTTCAACCCCGGCGGTGCCCTCATGGTCCTGATGAACCGCGCCTTCAATGCGGCGGGCGAGGTCGTTACCAGCCGCACACACCCGCCCGCCCTTTGTCGCGCCCGATCGCTGGCCGCCGTCATGCCCGGAGGGCGCGGCTTCGAACGGGGTTTGGACGGCCTAATCGACATGATGCTGCAGGGTCCGGACGGGCAGGTGGTGCGCCAGCGGACCCGCAAAGCGCTGGCGGCATGCGGGAGTTGACCGTTCGAGGGCTCTTGCCGCGAGTGAGGGTGGAAGTGAACTGAGACGTTTCGTGCAGCCCGTTGGCGGGTGCGGCGGCTGTGCCTGCCGTTTCGGCGCCCTGCCGCTCGCCACGTCCACGGCCTCCATGGCGTCGGCCAGGAACTCCAGCGCTTGCGCATCGCCGATGCCGACGCCGGCGCACTCCAGCAGCCCCCTTGCCGGGCGACGGCGCGAGGCCAGGTTCGCGCCTACCGGGGTCGCACCGCCCAGCATCAATACCATGGGGTTGGCGGTCGCTGCGAGCTGCATCAGGCCACTGCCAACCAAGCCGGCGGTGCGGATCTGAGCGAAGGAGTCGGTCATGCCGCCCGGGTTGCCGAGGGCGAGAAGCCTGGTCCCGACGGCTCACCCCACCGCCACGGCATCAACCTGCTGCCGTTCACCGCTCCAGCGCGCGCGAATTCCGTGTGAAAACGCGTGAGATTGGGGACGGCGCCGGACGGACAGATAAAGAAAATGCCCAAGTGAATCAATCACTTGGGCATTATTTGGATGGTGGAGCCGGGGGGAATTGAACCCCCGTCCGCAAGCCATCACCGGGCAGATCTACATGTTTAGCCGGCTGATTTGAATCTCGCGGTCAACTCGCGCAGTGGCACGCTAGCTTTCCCGCCAGTCACTGAATCTCGCGCCGTACCGAGTGACCCGGTACGACGCCAGCCGATGTGAGTGACTTCTCAGCCTCGCCCCTTGCGGAACTCGGCCCGGCCCATCGGCCTGCCGTTGAGAAGCTCAACCGCAATTAAGCGGCGAGTGCGAACGTAGAGTCGTTTGCAGTTACTTTGTTTCCAGTGGTTTTACGAGCGGACTGGTGCTCGACATGCCCTACTCCGGATCCGCACCCACGTCGAAACCAGGTCGGCCCCAGAGCTGCGTAGTTTAGGCCAAGCCGAGCTGTTTCAAGAGGTCGCCGGGCGCCGCCAGTTCAATATCGGCGCCCCAGCGGCCGTGATCGGCCTGCGGCCCCAGGTAGCCCCAGGCCGCCACCGCCGTCACCATGCCCGCGGCACGCCCTGCCATGACGTCGCGCTCGTCGTCACCCACATAGAGGCAGGCCTGCGGCTCGACGCCCAGGCGGCGTGCCGCCTCCAGCAGCGGCGCGGGGTGCGGCTTGGCGTGGCCGGTCGTGTCGCCACCCACGATGGCCGCTGCGGCCAGGCCCAGCGCCGCGGTCAGCGGCAAGGCAAATCGCTCGGCCTTGTTGGTGACGATGCCCCAGGCCAGCCCGGCCGCAGCCAGCGCTGCCAGTTCCTCCTCGACGCCGGCAAATGGCCGGGTGCTATCGAACATCAGCCCCTCGTAGCGGTCCAGGAATTCGCCCTTGAGCTCCTCGTAGCCCGGCTGGCCCGGCGCGCTGCCGAAGGCTTGGCCCAGCATGCCGCGCGCGCCCGAGCCGCCATGCGGGCGGTACTGGGCCAGCGGCAGCAACGCCAGCCCGCGGTCGGCACGCATGGCGTTGGCCGCACGGGCGAGATCCTCGGCGCTGTCGATCAGCGTGCCGTCGAGGTCGTACAACACGGCCCGCAGCCCGGCCCAGCGCGGCGCCAGCGGCTTCACAGCGGGCGCCGGCAGGCCAGCAGGTAGTTGACGTCGGTGTCCTGCCCCAAACTGTAGCGCTGCGTCAGCGGGTTGTAGCTCAGGCCGCGGCTTGCCTGCAGCTCCAGGCCCGCGTCGCGGCAGAACTGCGCCAGCTCGGACGGGCGCAGGAAGCGCGCGTACTCATGCGTGCCCTTGGGCAGCATGTTCAGCAGGTACTCGGCGCCGACGATGGCGAGCAGGAAGGACTTGGCGTTGCGGTTCAGCGTCGACAGGAACACCCAGCCGCCGGGCTTGACCAGCGTGGCACAGGCGCGCACGACGGAGGCCGGATCGGGCACATGCTCCAGCATCTCCATGCAGGTCACCACGTCGAAGCCGCCGGGCTGCTCGGCCGCCAGCGCCTCGACCGCGATCTCGCGGTACTCGACGCCCTCGGTGCCGGCCTCCATCGCATGCAGTTCCGCCACGCGCAGCGGCTTGGTGGACAGGTCTATGCCCAACACCTGGGCGCCGGCCCTGGCCATGGAGTCGCTCAGGATGCCGCCGCCGCAGCCCACGTCGAGCACACGCTGGCCCGCCAGCGGGCAGAGCTGCTGTATCCAGCCCAACCGCAGCGGGTTGATCTGGTGCAGGGGCTTGAAGTCGCTCTCGGGATCCCACCAGCGGTGGGCCAGCTCGCCGAATTTGGCGAGCTCTTGCGGGTCGGCGTTGATCGTCATGACGGAATCGGAAAAAAGAAAAGCCCCGACGGCGGGCCGTGCGGGGCTGTGCACCAAGCGCCCGAGGGCGCCTGACTTTACTTGTTGCGCGTACCGACGACTTCGATCTCGGTGCGGCGGTTCTTGGCGCGGCCTTCGGCGGTCTTGTTGTCGGCCACGGGCTGCTTCTCGCCCTTGCCTTCGGTGTAGACGCGGTTCGGCTCGACGCCCTTGCTCACCAGGTAGGCCTTGACGGCTTCCGAGCGGCGGATGGACAGCTTCTGGTTGTAGGCATCGGTGCCCACCGAGTCGGTGTGGCCCACGGCGATGATGACTTCCAGGTTGATGCCCTTGGTCTTGCTGACCAGGTCATCCAGCTTGGCCTTGGCTTCGGGCTTCAGCGTCGACTTGTCGAAGTCGAAGAAGGCGTCGGCGGCGAACGTGACCTTCTCGCTGACCGGAGCGGGCGGCGGGGGAACGGGCTTGGGCGGCTCCGGCGGCGGGGCCGGGGGCGGAGGAGCGACCGGCTTGGGTGCTTCGACCTTGGGCGCGGGCTTGATCTCGCCGTCGCAACCCTTGGCGGCCGTGGCGGGCGTCCAGAAATTGTCGCGCCAGCAGTATTCGTTGGTGCCGTTCTTCCAGACGGTGCCGTCGGTTGCGCGCCAGTTGTCGATGGCTTGCGCCGACGCCGACGATGCCGCAGCGGCGACCGCAGCCATCGCAAACAGCGACGCCACGCGATTCAGTTTCTTCATGATTCTCCTCTCAAGGAATGCCGCAGTTGCCCTGCGAGAGTCTGTACTCGAACCTCTAACCTCAGGAGAGACTTTAGGGTTTCTCCTAGGACTTGACGATTGTGCCATGTGGGCACCGGGACCACCGCATTGTGGCGGCCTACGTTCGTGGGCATGGTGACGATGTTGCGCTGCTGCTACAGGGAGGCGGGCCGCATAGAATTCACGCCTTTCACCTACATCCTGACGACGTCGCGCCCGTGTAGCGCACGCGAGATCGAGCCCGCATGACCCAGTTCGCCAAGGAAACCCTGCCGATCAGCCTCGAGGAGGAGATGCGCCGCTCCTACCTCGATTACGCGATGAGCGTGATCGTCGGCCGGGCGCTGCCCGATGCCCGCGACGGCCTCAAGCCGGTGCACCGGCGCGTGCTGTACGCGATGAACGAGATGGGCAACACCTACAACGCCAAGTACCGCAAGTCGGCGCAGGCGGTGGGTGAGACCATGGGTAAATACCACCCGCACGGCGACTCCGCGATTTACGACACCATCGTGCGCATGGCCCAGCCGTTCAGCCTGCGCCACATGCTGATCGACGGTCAGGGCAACTTCGGCTCCATCGACGGCGATAACGCCGCGGCCATGCGATACACCGAGATTCGTCTCGACAAGATCGCGCACGAAATGCTGGCCGACATCGACAAGGAAACCGTCGATTTCGGGCCCAACTACGACGGCAGCCACAAGGAACCGCTGGTGCTACCCACCCGTTTGCCGCAGTTGCTGGTGAATGGTTCGGCCGGTATTGCGGTGGGTATGGCGACGAATATTCCGCCGCACAACCTGAACGAGGTCGTCGACGCCTGCTTGTTCGCGCTGAAGAACCCGGAATGCACGGTCGACGAGCTGATGGAGATCATCCCGGCGCCCGACTTCCCGACGGCCGGCATCATCTACGGCCTGGCCGGCGTGCGCGACGGCTACCGCACCGGCCGCGGCCGCGTGGTGATGCGCGCCAAGGTGCACTTCGAGGACATCGACAAGGGCGCCCGCCAGGCCATCATCGTTGACGAGATCCCTTACCAGGTCAACAAGAAGACGCTGCTCGAGCGCATCGCCGAGCTGGTGCACGAGAAGAAGATCGAGGGCATCAGCCACATCCAGGACGAGTCCGACAAGTCGGGCATGCGCGTGGTCATCGAGCTCAAGCGCGGCGAAGTCCCCGAGGTGGTGCTGAACAACCTCTACAAGCAGACGCAGCTGCAGGACAGCTTCGGCATGAACATGGTGGCCCTCGTCGACGGCCAGCCCAAGCTGTGCAACCTGCGCGACATGATCATCGTGTTCCTGGAGCACCGCCGCGAGGTGGTGACCCGCCGCACGATCTATGAGCTGCGCAAGGCCCGCGAGCGCGGCCATGTGCTGGAAGGCCTGGCCGTCGCGCTGGCCAACATCGACGAGTTCATCGAAACCATCAAGTCCTCGCCGACGCCGCCGGTGGCCAAGGCCGCGCTGATGAGCAAGAGCTGGGACTCGTCGCTGGTGCGCGAGATGCTGTCGCGCGCCGAGGGTGGCAGCGCCGCCTATCGCCCCGAGGGCCTGGAAGCCGAATTCGGCATGCAGCCGGACGGCCTGTACCGCCTGTCCGAAGCGCAGGCCGGCGAGATCCTGCAGATGCGCCTGCAGCGCCTGACCGGCCTGGAGCAGGACAAGATCGTCGGCGAATACAAGGACGTGATGGCAGAGATCGCCGACCTGCTGGACATCCTGGCCACGCCCTCGCGCGTGACCACCATCATCGGCGACGAGTTGACCCAGCTGAAGACCGAGTTCGGCCAGACCAAGCTGGGCGCGCGCCGCAGCGTCATCGAGCACAACGCGCAGGAACTGGGCACCGAGGACCTGATCACGCCGACCGACATGGTCGTCACGCTCTCGCACACCGGCTACATCAAGAGCCAGGCGCTCAGCGAGTACCGCTCGCAGCGCCGCGGCGGCCGCGGCAAGCAGGCCACGGCGACCAAGGACGATGACTGGATAGATCAGCTCTTCATCGCCAACACGCACGACTGGATCCTGTGCTTCTCCGACCGCGGCCGCGTCTACTGGCTCAAGGTCTGGGAAGTGCCGCAGGGCTCGCGCAACTCGCGCGGCAAGCCCATCGTCAACATGTTCCCGCTGCAAGCCAGCGAGAAGATCACCGTCGTGCTACCGCTGACCGGCGAGTTCCGCAGCTTCCCCGAGGACCACTTCATCTTCATGGCCACCGCCATGGGCACGGTCAAGAAGACGTCGCTGAAGGACTTCAGCAACCCGCGCAAGGCCGGCATCATCGCCGTCGACCTGGATGAGGGCGACCACCTGATCGGTGCGGCGCTGACCGACGGCCATCACGACGTGATGCTGTTCAGCGACGGCGGCAAGGCCGTGCGCTTCGACGAGGACGATGTTCGCCCCATGGGCCGCACCGCCCGCGGCGTGCGCGGCATGATGTTGGAGCCCGACCAGCGCCTGATCGCCATGCTGGTGGCCGAGGACGAGACCCAGAGCGTGCTGACCGCCACCGAGAACGGCTACGGCAAGCGCACGTCCATCGTCGAGTACACCCGCCACGGCCGCGGCACCAAGGGCATGATCGCCATCCAGCAGAGCGAGCGCAACGGCCGCGTCGTCGCTGCCACGCTGGTGCGCCCCGAGGACGAGATCATGCTGATCACCGACAAGGGCGTGCTGGTGCGCACCCGCGTCAGCGAGATCCGGGAGCTGGGCCGTGCGACGCAGGGCGTCACGCTGATTGCGCTGGACGACGGCGCCAAGCTGTCGGGCCTGCAGCGCATCGTGGAGAACGACGCCAACGAGACCGATGCCGGCGCCGAGGGTGGCGACGACGGCAACAGCGGCGAATCCCCCGAAGCTTCCAAGGACTGACATGACATCTCGCAAGCTGGGCCTGGCCCTCGCACTGGCCCTAGCCGCCGGCACCACGCTGGCCCAGCCGTCCGCCGCCAAGAAGGCCTTGATCGACAAGATCGTCGCGCTGCAGCAGCAGGGGCTGGCCGAAGGCCTGACCGCCAACATCATCCAGGGGCCGCTGTCCCAGCTGACCCAGGCCGGGCGAGCCGCGCTGCAGCATGTGCCGGCGGAAAAGCGCGAGGCCACGGCCAAGGCCATGGACGGCGAACTGAAGAAGTTCGTCGAAGAGAACCTGCCCTATCTGAAGGACAAGATCAGCAAGGCGATACCGAACACCGCTTCGGCGCTGCTGGACGAACGCTTCAACGAGGACGAACTGAAGCAGATCCTGGCGTGGGCAGAATCCCCGGTCAGCCAGAAGTTCGGCCTCGCCAACGTCGAGCTGCAGAAGGCGGTCGCGCAGAAGGTCATGGCCGAGGCCGGCCCGACGCTGGACGGCCGCTTCAAGACGCTGAACGCCAATGTTGCCAAGCACCTGAATCTGCCCGCCCCTGGCGCCTCGGCGCCCAAGGCAGCGGCGCCAGCGCCCGCGCCCAAGAAGTAGCCCCAGCCCTCGATGACCTCATCCCGCCCGTTCAACTTCTCCGCCGGCCCCGCCACCCTGCCCGAACCCGTGCTGCGTCAGGTGGCCGCCGAGATGCTGGACTGGCACGGCAGCGGCATGAGCGTCATGGAGATGAGCCACCGCGGCAAGGAGTTCGGCAGCATCCTGGAGGCGGCCCAGGCCGACCTGCGCGAGCTGCTGGTGGTGCCGCCCCACTTCCACATCCTGTTCATGCAGGGCGGCGGCCTGGGCGAGAACGCCATCGTGCCGCTGAACCTGAGCCGCGGCGGCAAGGTCGACGCCGTCGTCACCGGCTCCTGGTCGCGCAAGAGCGCGGCCGAAGCGCGCCGCTACGCCGACGTACAGGTCGCTGCCGAGGGCGATGGCCGCAGCATCCCGACGGACTGGCGGCTGCGCGACGACGCCGCCTATGTGCATGTCTGCACCAACGAGACCATAGACGGCGTCGAGTTCCACGAGCTGCCGCGGCTCGCCAACGGCGTGCCGCTGGTCATCGACTGCTCGTCCCATCTGCTGTCCCGCCCCATCGACTGGGACCGCGTGGGCCTGGCCTTCGGCGGCGCGCAGAAGAACATCGGCCCGGCCGGGCTGACGCTGGTGTTCGTGCGCGAGGACCTGCTGGGCCATGCGCTGGATATCTGCCCCACGGCCTTCAACTACGCGACCGTGGCGGCGAACCACTCCATGTACAACACGCCGCCGACCTTCGGCATCTACGTCGCCGGACTGGTGTTCCAGTGGGTCAAGGGCCTGGAGTACGCCGGCAAGCGTGGTCTCGCGGCCGTCGAGCAGCGCAACATCGACAAGGCCGCCCTGCTCTATGCGGCGCTGGATGCTTCCGGCTTCTACGAGAACCGCGTCGACGCCGGCTGCCGTTCGCGCATGAACGTGCCCTTCTTCCTGAGGGACGAGTCGCTCAACGACCGCTTCCTCGCCGAAGCCAAGGCCGCCGGCCTGCTGCAGCTCAAGGGCCACAAGTCGGTGGGCGGCATGCGCGCGTCCCTCTACAACGCGATGCCGCTGGAAGGCGTGCAGGCGCTGGTCGGCTTCCTGAAGGATTTCGAGGCCCGCCATGGCTGAACCCATCGCCTCCCAGGCCCTGCTCGCGCTGCGCGACCAGATCGACGGCCTGGACAAACAGCTGCTGGAGCTGCTGAACCAGCGCGCCCGCGTCGCCGAGCAGGTCGGCGAGATCAAGCGCGCCGAGGGCACGCCCTTCTTCCGCCCGGACCGCGTGGCCCAGGTCATCGCCAAGATCCGCGCCGCCAACCCCGGCCCCCTGAAGGCCGAGCATGTGTCGGCGATCTGGCGCGAGATCATGTCGGCCTGCCTGGCGCTGGAGTCGCCGCAGCGCGTCGCCGTGCTGGGCCCGGTGGGCACCTTCTGCGAGCAGGCCGCCATCGAGTATTTCGGCGGCGCGGCCGACATGACGTACTGCGCCAATTTCGACGAGGTCTTCCACGCGACGGCGTCGGGCAGCGCGCAGTTCGGCGTGGTCGGCGTCGAGAACATGACCGAGGGCGTCGTCACGCGTTCGCTGGACCTGTTCCTGCACACGCCCTGCCATGTCGTCGGCGAGGTCAGCCTGCTGATCCGCCACCACCTGATGCGTCAGCAGCCGTCCATGCACGGCATCGAGGCCGTGCTGGCGCACCCGCAGGCCCTGGCCCAGTGCCAGAACTGGCTGAACAAGCATCTGCCCGACGTCGAGCGCCGCGCGGTGTCCAGCAATGCCGAAGGCTCGCGCCTGGCCGCCACCAACCCGGCCTGGGCGGCGCTGGGCAGCGAGCGCGCGTCCACCGTCTTCGGTCTGCACATCGTGGCCCATGCCATCCAGGACGAGGCCTACAACCGCACCCGCTTCGCCGTCATCTGCCTGCCGCAGACCATGGCCACGCCGCCCGCCACGGGCCGCGACTGCACCAGCCTGATCGTCTCCGTGCCCAATCGGCCCGGCGCCATGCACGACCTGCTGGTGCCGCTGAAGACCCACGGCGTGTCCATGACCCGCCTGGAGTCCCGCCCGGCGCGCACCGGCCAGTGGGACTACTACTTCTACATCGACCTCGACGGCCATCCCAGCCAGTCCCATGTCGCGGCCGCGCTGGCCGAGCTGCGCGAGCTGTGTGCGTTCTTCAAGATGCTGGGCGCCTACCCGGTCAAGAATTGACCATGTTCCAGCAGCTCGGCGTGATCGGATGCGGCCTGATGGGCGGCAGCTTCGCGCTGGCCATGAAGAAGGCCGGCCTGGTGAAGCGCGTCGTCGGCTACAGCAAGTCGCCCTCGACGACGGAGCTGGCCAAGAAGCTGGGCGTCATCGACGTGGCCGCCGAGTCGGCGCTGCAGGCCGTGTCGGGCTCGGACATCGTGCTGATCGCCGTGCCCGTGTCGGCCACCGAGAGCACGCTGAAGGCCATACGCCATCTCGTCAACCCGGGCGTGCTCTTCATGGACGTGGGCTCCACCAAGTGCGACGTCATCGAGGCCTCGCGCCGCGCCCTGGGCGAACGCGCCGCCAGCTTCGTGCCCTGCCACCCCATTGCCGGCAAGGAATCGGGCGGCGTGCAGCATGCCGAAGCCACGCTGTACGAGGGCCGGCAGGTCATCCTGACGCCGCAGCCCTTCACCAATGCGGCGCTGGTGCAGCGCGCCACCGACGTCTGGTCGGCGCTGGGCACCACCGTGCTGAAGATGCGGCCGCACAACCACGACGCCGCCTTCGCCGCCGTCAGCCACCTGCCGCACCTGCTGGCCTTCGCCTATTTCCAGGCCATTGCCGAACAGCCCGCCGCGCGCGACTACCTGAGCCTGGCCGGCCCGGGCTTCCGCGACTTCACGCGCATCGCGGCCGGCGAGCCGGCCGTCTGGCGCGACATCCTGCTGGCCAACAAGCATGAGGTGCTGGCCCAGTCCAAGCGCTTCCGCGGCATGCTGGACCAGCTCGAAGCCCTGATCGAGGCCGGCGATGCGGCGGCGCTCGAAGCCGCGCTGCGGCCCATCGCCGAAGGCCGCGAAGCCTGGGGCAACGCCATTCCCGCCCTCCCTCCCGGCCGCCCTGCGGCTAAGTGATGTTCAAGATCCCCTTCCTCGACCTGCCGCCGCTGCGCGGCGCCGCAGGCACCGTGCGCCTGCCCGGCTCCAAGAGCATTTCCAATCGCGTGCTGCTGCTGGCGGCACTGAGCGAAGGCCGCACCGTCGTGCGCGACCTGCTGGCCTCCGACGACACGGCCGTCATGCTGGACGCGCTGCGGGCGCTGGGCTGCGGCGTCTGGCGCGAAGGCGAGGCGGTCGTCATCGACGGCCTGGGCGGCCGCCTGCGCGCCAGGGAGGCGCAGCTCTTCCTCGGTAACGCCGGCACGGCCATGCGCCCGCTGACCGCGGCCCTCGCGGTGCTGGCCGCCACCCAGGGCGGCAGCTTCGAGGTCTCGGGCGTGCCGCGCATGCACGAACGCCCCATCGGCGACCTCGTCGACGCGCTGCGCGGCCTGGGCTGCGCCATCGACGACCTGGGCAACCCCGGCTACCCGCCGCTGCGGCTGCGGGGCCCGTCCGCGCTGGCGCTGGACGCACCGGTGCGCGTGCGCGGCGACGTGTCCAGCCAGTTCCTGACCGCACTGCTGCTGGCCCTGCCCCTCGTTGCCGCGCAAGACATCCGCATCGAGGTCATCGGCGAGCTGATCTCCAAGCCCTACATCGAGATCACGCTGGCGCTGCTGGCACGCTTCGGCATCGCCGTGAAGCGCGAGGGCTGGCAGGCCTTCGTCATTCCGGCCGGCAGCCGCTACCGCTCGCCGGGCGAGGTCTTCGTCGAGGGCGATGCGTCGTCGGCGTCCTACTTCGTCGGCCTGGGCGCCATCGCAGCCACCGACGCGCCCATCCGCATCGAGGGCGTGGGCAGCGAGTCGCTGCAGGGCGACGTGCGCTTCATCGAGGCCGCCGCCGCCATGGGCGCCGACGTGAAGGCCGGCCCGAACTGGCTGGAAGTGCGCCGCGGCGCCTGGCCGCTCAAGGGCATCACGCTGGACTGCAACCACATCCCCGACGCGGCGATGACGCTGACCGTCATGGCGCTGTACGCCGACGGCCCGACGACGCTGACCAACATCGCCAGCTGGCGCGTCAAGGAGACCGACCGCATCGCCGCGATGGCCACCGAGCTGCGCAAGCTGGGCGCGACGGTGGACGAAGGTCCGGACTGGATACGCGTGGAGCCGCTGCAGGGCTGGCAGGCCGCGTCCATCCACACCTACGACGACCACCGCGTCGCGATGTGCTTCTCGCTGGCGGCGTTCAACGGCCTGGTCACGGAACGCCCCCAGCCGGTGCGCATCCTGGAGCCGCACTGCGTCGCCAAGACCTTCCCGGACTACTTCGAGACGCTGTTCGGCGTCGTGACGGCCCGGGCGGCCGACATCCCCGTCATCACCATCGACGGCCCCACCGCGTCCGGCAAGGGCACGCTGGCCGACGAGGTGGGCAAGGCGCTGGGCTTCGGCGTGCTGGATTCCGGGGCGCTGTACCGCGTGACCGGCCTGGCCGCGCGCCGTGCCGGCCTGGACCTGGACGACGGCCGGGCCGTCGCGGCCCTCGTCCCAACGCTGCAGCTCGCCTTCCGTGACGGCCATGTCTTCCTGGGCCAGGAGGACGTCAGCGCCCGCCTGCGCGCCGAGGCCACCGGCCTGCTCGCATCCCAGGTCGCGGCCCATGCCGAGGTGCGCCAGGCCCTGCATCAGCTGCAGCTGGACTTCCGCCGCCTGCCCGGCCTGGTGGCCGACGGCCGCGACATGGGCACGGCCATCTTCCCCGACGCGGCGCTCAAGGTCTTCCTGACGGCCAGCGCCGCCACGCGTGCCGAGCGGCGGCATAAGCAATTGATTTCCAAGGGGATTTCCGCTAATATTGAGAGCTTGCGCGAAGATTTGGAGGCGCGGGACGAGAGGGACAAGAACCGCTCGGCCTCGCCGCTGACTCCCGCTCAAGACGCGCTGCTGCTGGACAACTCCAACCTGAGCATCGAGGAATCGGTGACCCAGGTACTGGGCTGGTGGCAGCAGCGCAGGCCGTTCTGACATCGGTACGCCGATTGCCAGGGCGGCCAAGGGCCCGCCGGCCACCAACGGACGCCAGTCCGATTGGCAGGGGAACGCAAGTTCCTCGTGACCGGCGGAACTCAACAACCTAACCCCGCAGGTTCGCCTGCACCGCCGCGCTGGCATGCTGCCCGCGCCTCAGGATCAATCAACATGTCCCAAACCCAAACCGCCGCTTCCGGCATGGAATCCTTTGCCGCAATGTTCGAGGAGTCGCTGCAGCGCTCCGACATGCGCGCTGGCGAAGTGATCTCGGCCGAGGTCGTTCGCGTCGAGCACAACTTCGTGGTCGTCAATGCCGGCCTGAAGTCCGAGGCCTATGTGCCCATCGACGAATTCAAGAACGACCAGGGCGAACTGGAAGTCCAGGTCGGCGACTTCGTCTCCGTCGCCATCGACGCCATCGAAAACGGCTACGGCGACACCATCCTGTCGCGCGACAAGGCCAAGCGCCTGGCCTCGTGGCTGAGCCTGGAAACGGCCCTGGAGTCCGGCGACTTCGTGACCGGCACCGTCTCCGGCAAGGTCAAGGGCGGCCTGACCGTCCTGGTCAACGGCATCCGCGCCTTCCTGCCCGGCTCGCTGCTGGACACCCGCCCGGTGAAGGACATGAGCCCGTTCGAGGGCAAGACCATGGAATTCAAGGTCATCAAGCTCGACCGCAAGCGCAACAACGTTGTGCTGTCGCGTCGTGCCGTGGTCGAAGCCTCCATGGGTGAAGAGCGCGCCAAGCTGCTCGAGACGCTGTCCGAAGGCGCCATCGTCAACGGCGTGGTCAAGAACATCACCGAATACGGTGCGTTCGTGGACCTGGGCGGCATCGACGGCCTGCTGCACATCACCGACATGGCCTGGCGCCGTGTCCGCCACCCGAGCGAAGTCGTTCAGGTCGGCCAGGAACTGACCGCCAAGGTCCTGAAGTTCGACGCCGAGAAGAACCGCGTCTCGCTGGGCATCAAGCAGCTGGGCGACGACCCGTGGTTCGGCGTGGCCCGCCGCTACCCCACCGGCACGCGCCTGTTCGGCAAGGTCACGAACATCGCCGACTACGGCGCGTTCGTCGAGATCGAGCCGGGCATCGAAGGCCTGGTGCACGTCTCCGAGATGGACTGGACCAACAAGAACATCGCCCCCAGCAAGCTGGTCTCGCTGGGCGACGAAGTCGAAGTCATGGTCCTGGAAATCGACGAAGACAAGCGCCGCATCAGCCTGGGCATGAAGCAGTGCAAGGCCAACCCGTGGGAAGAGTTCGCCGAGAACGTCAAGCGCGGCGACAAGGTCAAGGGTCCGGTCAAGTCCATCACCGACTTCGGCGTGTTCGTGGGCCTGGCCCAGGGCATCGACGGTCTGGTGCACCTGTCCGACCTGTCTTGGGACGAGTCCGGCGAGACCGCCGTGCGCAACTTCAAGAAGGGCCAGGAAGTCGAAGCCGTCGTGCTGGCCGTGGACGTCGAGCGCGAGCGCATCTCGCTGGGCATCAAGCAGCTGGACAGCGACCCCTTCACCGCCTACACCACGATCAACGACCGTGGCGCCTCGGTGACCGGCAAGGTCAAGACCGTGGACCCGCGCGGCGCTGAGGTCGAGCTGGCCGAAGGCGTGATGGCCTATCTGCGCGCTTCGGAAATCTCCCGCGACCGCGTGGAAGACGCCCGCAACGTGCTGAAGGAAGGCGACGAAGTCACCGCCGTCATCGTCAACGTGGATCGCAAGACCCGCAACATCCAACTGTCGATCAAGGCCAAGGACAGCGCCGACCAGCAGGAAGCCATGCAGCGCCTGAACCAGTCGAACGAGCGCGAAACCGCCGGCACGACCAGCCTGGGCGCCCTGCTGCGCGCCAAGCTGGACAACCAGGGTAACTAAGCCCCCGGTTGACCGCCCGGCCTCCGTGGAGGCCGGGTATGCTCCCCACAGGCTCGCCGGCCTCGCCAGCGGGCCTGTTTCCATTGAAGACTGCAAATGCAACCACAGAGGCACCATGTCGCGGGAACGAGATCCGCGACAACCTCCGTGCCTCTGTGGTTGCCTTTTGAATTGAGCCCCTCCACATGACCCGCTCCGACCTCGTCGCCGTGCTCGCCGAACGATTTGGCCAACTGACCCAGCGGGACACCGAGTTCGCGGTCAAGACCATCCTGGACGCCATGAGCGACGCCCTCGCGCGCGGCCACCGCATCGAGATCCGCGGCTTCGGCAGCTTCTCCATCAGCCGCCGCCCGCCCCGCATGGGCCGCAACCCCCGCAGCGGCGAGCAGGTCATGATCCCCGAGAAGCTGGCGCCGCATTTCAAGCCCGGCAAGGCGCTGCGCGAAGCTGTCGACAAACACCTGCCCGTGACCGACGCCTGAGCCAGAATCCGCGCCATGCGCACCCTCGTCTGGCTCCTGCGGGCCCTGCTCTTCTTCACGCTGTTCGCCTTCGCGCTGAACAACAGCCACGAGGCCGTCGTGCGCTGGTTCTTCGGCCACGAGTGGCGCGCGCCTCAGGTCATCATCGTGCTGCTGGCCTTCGGCCTGGGGGCGGCCTTCGGCGTGCTGGCCATGGTGCCGTCCTGGTGGCGCCACCGCCGCGCCGCCCAGCGCGCCGAGCCCCTGCCCGGCACCCCGGCACCCGAGTCACCCGCAACGCCCTTCGCCGCCCACCAAGATGGAGTTTGATCCGCGCTGGCTGCTCTTCGTCCTGCCCGTCGTCTTCGTCCTCGGCTGGCTGGCCTCCAAACTCGATTCGCGGCAATGGAAGCTGGAGCAGCGTGAATCCCCCAAGGCCTATTTCAAGGGCCTGAACCTGTTGCTCAACGAGCAGCAGGACAAGGCCATCGACGCCTTCATCGAGGCCGTCCAGAACGACCCCGACACCTCCGAACTGCACTTCGCCCTCGGCAGCCTGTTCCGCCGCCGCGGCGAGACCGAGCGCGCCGTGCGCGTGCACGAGCATCTGCTGCGCCGCGGCGACATCACCAAGGCCGACCGCGACCGTGCCCAGCATGAACTGGCGCAGGACTTCTTCAAGGCCGGCCTGTTCGACCGTGCCGAGGCTGCCTACGCCGAGCTGCGCGGCACCGCCTTCGAGCGCGAGGCGCGGCTGGCCCTGCTGTCGCTGTACGAGCGCTCGCGCGACTGGTCCAAGGCCGCCGAGGTCGCCGCCGAGCTGGAGGCCGCCGGCACCGGCTCCTTCTCTGGCCGCATCGCCCATTACCTGTGTGAGCAGGCGCTGGTCGCGCAGTCCCAGGGCCATGCCGACCTCGCGCTGGAACTGCTGGGCCAGGCCCAGCGCCGCGAGCCGGAGGGGGCTCGGGCCCATGTGCTGCAAGGCCAGTTGCTGCTGAAGGCCGGCCAGCCCGAGGCGGCGCTGGCCGCGTTCACGCGGCTGCTGGCGGCCAACCCGCCGGCCTTCAACCTCGTCGCCGCCGACTGCGCCACCGCTGCCCAGAGCCTGGGCCAGCCGGAGCGCGCCATCGCCTTGCTGCTGGAGCAATACCAGCGCGCACCCAGCATGCACCTGCTGCGCGCGCTGGCCCTGCTGCAGCCCGGCCCGCAGCGCGAGCGTCTCGCCGCCCACCTGCGCGAGCAGCCCGCGCTGTCCGCCGCGACCGAACTGCTCAAGCTCAATGCCACGGCCCTGCCGGCCGATGAAGCCGCACCGCTGGTGCAGACACTCGAGAAGGCCACCAAGCCGCTGCTGCGCTACCGCTGCGCCGCCTGCGGCTTCGAGGCCGCCCACTATTTCTGGCAATGCCCCGGTTGCCTCAACTGGGACACCTACCCTCCGCGCCATGTCGAAGAACTCTAAGCGCACCATCGTCTGCATGAAATGGGGCACCAAGTACGGCCCCGAATACGTCAACCGTCTCTATGCGATGGTGCGCCGCCACCTGCGCGGCGATTTCGAGTTCGTCTGCCTGACCGACCGCAGCGAAGGCATACGCGGCGAGGTGAAGTGCTTCCCCATCCCCGAGCTGACGCTGCCCAACGGCGAACCCGAGCGCGGCTGGAAGAAGCTGACGACCTTCAGCCCGGCCCTGGTCAAGGACTATGGCCTGAGCGGCACGGCGCTGTTCCTGGACCTGGACGTCGTCATCGTCGATGACATCACACCCTTCTTCGAGGTGCCGGGCGAGTTCCTCATCATCCACGACTGGAAGCGCCCCTGGCGCATCACCGGCAACTCCTCGGTCTACCGCTGGGAACTGGGCGCCCACCAGGACGTGCTGACCGAGTTCGTCGTCGACCAGGCCAAGGCCAAGGCCCAGTTCCGCAACGAGCAGGCCTTCCTGTCCGCGGTGCTGCACCGCCAGGGTAAGCTGCAGTACTGGGATGCCGCCTGGTGCGCCAGCTACAAATACCACTGCATCCCGGCCTGGCCCACCAGCTACTGGCGTGACCCCTTCATCCCGCGGGGCGCGCGCATCCTGATCTTCCACGGCGTCATGAACCCGCCCGACGCGCTGGCCGGCCGCAGCAACGGCAACTGGCGGCATGCCCGGCCGGCGGGCTGGATCGCCGAGCACTGGCGGGAATGAGCCTCGTCGTCCTTGCCCTGCTCGTTCTCGGCGCGGGCCTGCTGTTGCGGGAGTTCGCCATCGTGGCGCGGGCCCACGCTCCGACACAGACGCGCGTCGTCCTCGTCGGCGACAGTGCACCGGCCTGCGCGGCAGAGATCCCCCGCATCATCTGGACCTACTCGCCGCTGCGCCCGGCCAGCGCGTTCGTGCAGGCCTGCCTTGCCAACTGGCGCCGCTTCGCGCCCGACCACGAGGTGCGCCTGCTGGACCGCGATGGCATCCACCTCTGGCTGCCCGAGCTGCGCGCCGATTTCGACACCCTGACGACCGACCACCAAACCGACTGGCTGCGTACCCAGTTGCTGGCCCGCCATGGCGGCGTGTGGCTGGACGCATCCACGCTGCTGAGCCGCGATCTGGCCTGGCTGCACGAGTTGCGCGCCCGCCGCCAGGCCGAGTACGTGGGCTTCTACATCGACCGGGACACGACGCGGCCGGAGCTGCCCATGCTCGACAAGGCCGTCATGGCCGCGGTGCCCGGCGGCGGCTTCGTGACGGCGCTGGCGCAGGCCTTCGACCGCGCGCTAGACGCCGGGGCCCAGGGCCTGCTGCAGCGCCTGCATGACGAGGGCCGGCGGGCGGCCGTCCTGCAAGGACTGGCCGAAGACGTTCAGCCGGGCCAGCTCCTGCAAGCCGTCGCCGCCGACCTGCTGGACCGCCAGCCCCAGGCTGCACGCCTCGTGCTGCTGCGCGCCGAGGACGGCCCCCATGCCTGGCTGGCCGCTGTGGGGTGGCGCAAGCGCCATCACTATGCGCGCATCGCGCTGACCCATGCCCCCGCCCGCCTGCCCGCCCTCATCACGCTGCGCGACGACGAGCACGCCATGACGGCGCGCAACTGGCTCAAGGGCCGCTGGCTTGCGGGCAGCGCCCTCATCGAACTGCTCGGAAAGCCGCATGACCCACGCTGACACCCGCCCCTGGCTGAGCGTCCTCATCCCGGTCTACAACGTCGAGGCCTACCTGGAAGCATGCGTGGCCTCCGTGCTGGCGCAGGCGGACGACGGCGTGGAGGTGCTGCTCTACAACGACGTGTCGACGGACGGCTCGCGCACGCTGATGCAGACACTGGCCGAGCGCCACCCAGGCCGGCTGCGCTTGCTGGACGGCGACCGCAACCGCGGCCTGAGTGCGGCGCGCAACCGGCTGCTGGACGCCAGCCGCGGCCGCTGGATCTGGTTCCTGGACTCCGACGATTTCCTGTTGCCGGGTGCCATCGCGGGGCTGAAGGCCTGGGCCGCGCGCGACGACGTGGACCTCGTGCTGTGCGACTTCCGCGAGCACCACGATCCCCAGCGTCTGCGCCACCGCCTGCTGGGCGAGCGCTATCAACGCACGCAGGACATCCCGCCACGCCAGCCCTGGCGCGATGCCGGCACGCTGATGGCAGGCGCCTTCGCACTCAACCAGTTCCATGCCTGGAGCAAGATCGGCCGGCGCGAGCTGTATGCCGACGACCTTCGCTTCCCCGAAGGCCGCTACTTCGAGGACATCGCCACCACGCCCGCCCTGATGCTGCGCGCGGCCAGCCCGGTCTACGTGCCCGAGGCCTGGGTCGCCTACCGCAAGCGGACCGGAAGCATCCTCAGCACGCCCAATCCCGCGAAATGGCAGCATCTGGTCGACGCGATGGACGGCGTGCCCGCACTGGTGGCCCGGCACCGCGACCGGCTGAGCGAGGCCGCGCTGGCTGCGGCAAGCTATTTCGTCTACCGCAACTGGCTGGGCGCCACCCAACAGGCCCGGCGCGAGGGCGACCGGGCCACCGCGATGCGCCAGCTGGTGCAATGCCGAGCCAGTTCGCCTCGGTCCGTCGGCACGGCATTCGGCTTTTGCCTGCGCCGCGGCTGGGCCTGGCGCGGCCTGCGCATCCTGGCCGGCGTATGGCAGGTGTCAAGGTCGTAGTGCCGGGGCGGTCCCGCCGGCAGGCTCAATCGCGCACGACGGAATCCAGCAGTTCCTGATAGCGCGCGTGCATCAACGGCAGGCCATGCTCGGCCATTGCGCGGGCACGCGCCGCCGCGCCCAGGCGCGCCGTCAAGGCCGGATCCCGCAGCAGCCGGGCCAGGGCATCAGCCAAGGCTTGCGCATCGCCCTCGGGCACCAGCAGGCCGGTCACGCCGTCCTCGATGACGCCACGCACGCCGATGACGTCCGACGCGATGCAGGCGCAGCCCGCTGCCATCGCTTCGACAAGAGCCAGCGGCATGCCTTCGAAGTGCGTGGCCAGCACGTAAATCGCCTGCGAGCGCAGCAGCGCCGGCATGTCGCCGTGATGGCCCAGGAACACGACCTGGCCCGCCAGCCCGAGCCGGGCCGCCAGCCGCTGCATGCGCTCGCGCAGCGGCCCGAGGCCGGCCAGCTGCAGCCTCGGCCGCAGGCCATGCCGTGAACCCAGCAGCGCCAGCGCGCGCAGCAGCGTGGCGTGATCCTTCTGACGGGCAAAGCGCGCCGACATGACCAGGCCCGCCTCACGCTCGCCGCCCGCCTGCGCAAAACGCGCGAGGTCGATGCCATTCGGAATGGCCCGGGTCTTGTCGGCCGGCAGGCCTTGCGCCAGCAGGCTCTGCCGCACGCCCTCGCTGACCCCGACCAGCGCCGCGCTCCTCGCGGCCAGCCGCCTGCTCAGCCAGCGGCTCCAGGGCGTGTAGCGCTCCCGCGAGTTGTGCTCGACCTGGATCAGTGCCGGCACGCCGGCGCGCAGTCCGGCCTGCCGACCGATCAGGTGCTCCGGAAAGCCGTGGGCCAGCAACGCCACCGGCGCGAGCTCGCGCAGCAGCCTGGCCAGTTCGACTTCGGTCTGCCAATGCACCCATCGCGCCGCCACCCACCGCACGTCCAGCCCCTGGGCGCGCAGCGCCTCGACACGCGCCATCGGCGTGTGCGACTTGCGCCGCAGGATGAGCACCGGCTCGTAGGGGCCGCTGTGCAGCGCCGCCAGGCAGAGATCGATGGCCACCTGGGTCGCGCCGGAAAAACCGCCGGTGACGAAATGAACGACCTTGGGGCGCGCGCGGAGCGTGGTGGTGTCGTTCGGCATGGGCGCGCAGTGTAATGAGCCGCCCGCTCCCGAACGGCGAATTCCTTGGGGCGACAATCGCGCCCCATGTCCCTCGACGCCACCGCCTCTCCCTTGCGCCGCCTGGGCCAATTCGTCTACCCGCACCGCTGGGGTGCCGTGCTGACCGTGCTGGCCTATATCGGCGCCGCAGCGACCGAGCCCATGATTCCCAAGCTGATCGGCTATGCCTTCGGCGAGGGCTTCGCCAAGGACGCTTTTCCGCTCTGGATGGTGCCGGTCACGCTGATCGGCCTGTACCTGATGCGCGGCCTGTTCGGCTTCGCCGGCCAGTACCTGTTCAACTGGACCCTCACGCGCAGCGTGATGGACTTCCGCGCCGCGCTGGTCAACGCGCTGCTGCGGCTGGATGCCCAGGTCTACACCCGCATGCAGCCCGGCACGGCGGTCAGCAAGGTCGTCAACGACCCGCAACAGATCCTGCAGCTGGTGGGCGACGTGGGCCTGAGCGTGCTGCGCGACGGCCTGCCGGCGCTGGCCATGCTGACCTATCTGTTCTACCTGAACTGGAAGCTGACGCTGCTCAGCCTCATCGTCACGCCGCTGATGGCCCTGGTCATGAAGAAGGTCAACCAGCGCATGCGGCTGATGGCGTCGCGCTCCTACGACTCGCAACTGCTGCTGGTCAACAAGGTGGACGACCTCGCACGGGCCTGGCGGGTGGTGCGTCAGTTCGGTGCGGCGGCGCATGAGCGCCTGCGCTTCGGCGCGCTGTCGCAGGAAGTGCGCCGCAACAACCTGAAGACGGCCACGGCCGGCGCGCTGGCCCAGCCGATCTCGCAGCTGGTGGCCAGCGTCGGCCTGTCCTTCATCATCTGCGTCGCTCTGTGGCAGGCGCGGGCCGAAGGCACGGGGGTGCAGGCCTTCGCCGAGTTCGTCGCGGCGCTGCTGCTGCTGACCTCGCGGCTGCGCCACCTGTCCGACCTGGCCGCGCCGCTGACCCGCGCCGCCGTCATCGCCAAGGGCTGCTTCGAGCTGATGGACGCGCCCAAGGAGGCCGACACCGGCACGCGCGAACTGGGTGGCCCGGCCCATGGCGAGATCGTGATGCAGGCCGTGAGCCTGACCTACCCCGGCGCCGCCCAGCCCGCGCTGGACGGCCTGAGCCTGGACTTCCCCGCCGGCAAGACCACCGCGCTGGTGGGCGCCTCCGGCGCGGGCAAGAGCTCCATCGTCCACCTGCTGCTGGGCTTTGGCCAGCCGGATGGCGGCCGCGTGCTGCTGGACGGCACGGACATCGAATCGCTGACCCGGCTGAGCCTGCGCCGCCAGTTCGCCGTGGTGTCGCAGGACATCGTGCTGTTCGACGACTCCATCGCCGCCAACATCGCCTATGCGCAGCCGCGCGACGAGGCCAAGCTCGAGGCCGCGCTGCGCGCCGCCCATCTGTGGGACTTCGTGCAGACGCTGCCCGAGGGCGTGGAGACGGCGGTGGGCGCCAACGGCAGCAAGCTCTCCGGCGGCCAGCGCCAGCGCCTGGCCATCGCGCGGGCGCTGTACAAGGACGCACCGATCTGGATCTTCGACGAGGCCACGTCGGCGCTGGACACCGAGAGCGAGCGTGCCGTCCAGCAGGCCCTGGCCGCCTGGTCGGGCCGCAAGACGCTGATCGTCATCGCCCACCGGCTCTCCACCATCCGCGACGCCGACGCCATCCATGTGCTGGGTGCGGGCAAGCTGGTCGAGACCGGTACGCATGCCGAGCTGATCGCGCGCGACGGCGCCTATGCCGCCATGGTGCGGGCCCAGGCCGGCGAGTCCTGACGATGAGGCGCCGCGCGCTGCTGCTGTGGAGCACCGCCCTGCCCGCACTGGCGCAGGCGCAGGAGGTGGTGGAGGTGGAGGCCAACACGGCGAGCCGGGCCGCGCTGGAATCCCTGCCCGGCCTCGGGCCCGCGCTGGCCCAGCGCCTGCTGGCCAACAGGCCGTTCGACGACTGGGCCGAGCTGATGCGCCGCGTGCCCGGCATCAAGACCGCCACGGCGCGCAAGCTGTCGGCCGCCGGCCTGCGCGTGGCGGGCCGGCCCTTCTCAGGCGCTGGCCGCGAACCCGGCTGAACGGCCGCGTCGCAACTGCGCCGGATCGATCTGCGGCGCCCGCGCCGGCCAGCCGAAGAAGCGCTGCACCTCGGCCCGCTTGGCCAGCGTGTCGCTCATGCCGAGGTGGATCAGCTCGTTGACGAAGCTGGGCTCGAACAACAGATAGCTCACCAGCGCCGAGCCACTGGTCTTGCTGCCCTTGCCGCTGACGCCAAAGGCGCGCAGCATCGCGCGCACGGACTTGGGCAGGCTGGCCTGGTGCTCGCCGGCCAGGTCGTCCAGGCGGCGGCTGGGCGCGATGAGCAGCAACTCGATGGGGCGCAGCGCCGTCGCCGAGCGGGCCTCGTGCGGCAGCAGGGCCAGCGTGCGGTTGATGCGGCGCAGCCGCTCGACGTCCACCGCCAGCGCATCCAGGAAGATGTTGGACAGCGCATGGCCGGCAATATGCGCCAGGCTGGGATGGCCGTCCGTCGCGCCCTGGCGCCGGCCTTCGGGCTCCTTCATGCGCCCCGAACCGATGACCAGTACGCGATCGGCCCCCAGGTGCACGGCCGGCGAGATGGGCGCGCTCTGGCGCATGGAGCCGTCGCCGAACCACTCGGGCATGCCTTCCAGGTCGATGAGCTCGGCCGGAAAGATGAAGGGAATCGCCGCCGAGGCCATCAGATGGTCCAGCGTCAGCTGGGTCTGCACGGCCATGCGCTGCTCGCGCAGCCAGGGCACGACATGGTGGTGGGTCTGGAAGAAGGTGACGTGCTGGCCCGAGGTGTAGCTGGAGCCCGTCAGCGCCAGCGCGCGCAGATGACCGCCGGCGAGCATGGACTCGATGCGCGTCATGTCCAGATAGCGTGACAGCAGTTCGCGCAGCGGCGCGTTGTTGAGCAGGCTGCGCGGGCGGCTGCGCGTCCAGCGTGCGATGGCCCAGCCCAGGCTCATCATGCTCACCCAGCGCGCGCCGCTCCTCACCGCCTCGAAGGCGTCGGCGCGGTAGATGCTCTCGACATGCAGGCCCTGCCAGAGATGCATGAGGCCATCGACGGCGCCGTCGAAGTCGTCGGCATGGCAGCCCAGCGTCGCGGCATTGATGCCGCCGGCCGAGGTGCCGCTGATGACCGCAAAGGGATTGCCCGCCACGCCCGCGTCGCGGCGCAGCTGCGCGATCGCCGCCAGCACGCCCACCTGGTAGGCGGCACGGGCGCCACCGCCGGTCAGGATCAGTCCCGTGACCGGCTGCGGACGGACGAGCCCCGGCGATGGGGTGAGGGGCTTGGGCTGGGCTTGCAGCATCGGCGAAATCATCGCCGATGCCGGGCCTCATGCCGCGTCGTAAACGACCTCGGCCGCCGAGCCCAGTTTGGCCAGCGCCTCGTCGGCGGGCCAGAAGCGGCTGGTCTCGCCCAGCTCCACCAGCCAGCGCGCGCCGACGCGCTCGCCCTCGGGCTCGGCCTTCAGCGCCACGCGCACCGGCAGGCCCAGCCGGCGCGTGCCGCCCTCCTCCGTCTCGACGTCGCGGGGCGGGAAGCGCTGCACCAGGTCCTGGATCAGCCCGGCCGCGCCGGCATCGGCCAGCAGCAGATGGCGGCCAAAGCGCGCCCGCGCCGCAGCCAGGCTCCACACCGCCTGCACGTTCATGCGCAGGCCGCCGGAGAAGCGGTCGTTCTGCACCTTGCCCTGGGCGATGACGAGCTCGTCCTCGGCCAGCAACTCCTTGTTGGCGTTCAGCAACTCCTCGTTGGCCACCGCCTCGATCGCGTCGCTCTTGTCGTCCAGCTTGAAGATGGCCACGCGGCCGCGCTGGCCGTTGATGACGCGCATGCCGCCGACGATGCCGGCCACCAGCACCGGGTCGCGGCTGTCCTGCAGGTCGGCGATCTGGCGCTTGACGATGCGCCGCACCTCGGCGCCGCTCTGGTCGAACAGGTGGCCGGACAGGTAGAAGCCGATCGCCGTCTTCTCCAGCGACAGCCGCTCCTTGATGCTCCAGGGCTCGGCATGCACCAACTCGGGCTCGGCGGTGGACGAGCCATGCACGTCGCCGAAGTCGAACAGCCCGCCCTGGTCGGCATTGGCCTCGGTGGTCTCGGCATGGGTGTAGCCGCGCGCCACGCTGGCCAGCAGCTTGGAGCGCTCGGGGTTGATGCTGTCGAAGGCACCGGCCTTGATGAGGGCCTCCACCACGCGCTTGTTGACGGCCTTGCGGTCCACGCGCAGGCAGAAGTCGTAGAAGCTCAGGAAGGGCCCGCCGGCCTCGCGCGCCGCGATGATGGCCTCGATGGCGCCGCGGCCCGTGCCCTTGACGGCGCCCAGGCCGTAGTTCACCAGGCGGCTGGTCAGCGGCTCGAAGCGGTACTGGCCCTTGTTCACGCAGGGCGGCTGGAACTCGACGCCGAAGATCTTGGCGTCGTTGAGCAACACCTTCAGCTTGTCGGTGTCGTCCATTTCAATGGTCATGTTGGCCGCGTAGAACTCGGCCGTGTAGTGCGTCTTCAGCCATGCCGTGTGGTAACTGAGCAAGGCGTAGGCGGCGGCGTGCGACTTGTTGAAGCCGTAGCCGGCGAACTTCTCCATCAGGTCGAAGACCTCGTCGGCCTTGCCCTGATCGATGCCCTTCTCCGCGGCGCCCTTGCGGAAGATCTCGCGGTGCATGGCCATTTCCTCGGCCTTCTTCTTGCCCATCGCGCGGCGCAGCATGTCGGCGCCGCCCAGGCTGTAGCCGCCCAGCACCTGGGCGGCCTGCATGACCTGCTCCTGGTAGACGAAGACGCCGTAGGTCTCGGCCAGCACCTGCTCCAGCAGCGGGTGCGGGTACTCGATGACCTCCTTGCCGTGCTTGCGCGCCACGAACGACGGGATCAGGTCCATGGGGCCCGGCCGGTACAGCGACACCAGCGCGATCAGATCCTCGAAGCGCGAGGGCTTGGCATCCTTCAGCAGGCGCTGCATGCCGGGGGATTCGAACTGGAACACGCTCTCCGACCAGCCCTTGCCGAACAGATCGAAGGTCTTGCGGTCGGTCAGCGGCACCTTGGCCCAGTCGAAGTCCTTGCGGTCGGGGTGGCGGGCGACGATGAAGTCCTTGGCCAGTTCCAGGATGGTCAGCGTCGCCAGGCCCAGGAAGTCGAACTTCACCAGGCCTATGGCCTCCACGTCGTCCTTGTCGAACTGGCTGACCGCGCTGGTGGAGCCGGGCTGCTGATACTGCGGGCAGAAGTCGGTGATCTTGCCCGGCGCGATCAGCACGCCCCCGGCGTGCATGCCGATGGAGCGCACCGTGCCCTCCACGCGCGCGGCCATCTCCAGCAGGCCCGCCACCTCTTCGTCCGCCTGCTCGCGCTCCTCGATCTCGGGCGACTCGTGGCGGGCGTAGACCATCTTGGCCTTGTCGGGGTCGAAGTTCGGCGGCAGCTTGGCCAGCGTCACCGTCTTGCCAGGCGGCGCCGGCACCAGCTTGGCGATGGAGTCCACATGGCCGAAGCCCATGCCCAGCACGCGGCCGATGTCGCGCAGCGCGCCCTTGGCGGCCATGGTGCCGAACGTCGCGATCTGACTGACCGCCGGCCGGCCGTACTTGTCCTTCACGTACTCGATGACGCGGTCGCGGTTGCCCTGGCAGAAGTCGATGTCGAAGTCGGGCATGGACACCCGCTCCGGGTTCAGGAAGCGCTCGAACAGCAGGTTGTAACGCAGCGGATCCAGGTCCGTGATCAGCAGCGCATAGGCCACCAGCGAGCCCGCGCCCGAGCCCCGGCCCGGCCCCACCGGGCAGCCGTTCTCCTTGGCCCAGCGGATGAAGTCCGACACGATGAGGAAGTAGCCGGGGAAGCCCATCTTGATGATGGTGTCCAGCTCGAAGTCCAGCCGCTCGACGTAGCGCGGGCGCTCCTTCTCGCGCTCGGCCTCGTTCGGGAACAGGTGGATCAGCCGGTCCTTCAGGCCCGCATGGCTGAGCTCGCGGAAGTACTGCTCCATGGGCATGGGCGTGCCGTCTTCCAGCGGCGGCGTCGGAAAGTTGGGCAGCTGCGGCTTGCCCAGCACCAGCGTCAGCGAGCAGCGCCTGGCGATCTCGACGGTGTTCTGGATCGCGCTGGGCACGTCCTTGAACAGCTCGCGCATCTGCGCCTGGGTCTTGAAGTACTGGCTGGGCAGGAAGCGCTTGATGCGCTTGGGGTTGGCCAGCGTCTCGCCCTCGGCCACGCAGACGCGCGCCTCATGGGCCTCGAAGTCGTCCTCGGTGAGGAACTGGATGGGATGCGTGGCCACCACCGGCAGCCCCAGCTCGGCCGCCAGCGGCACGCTGGCCTGCACCAGCGCCTCCTGGCCCGGCAGACCGGCACGCTGCAGCTCGATGTAGAAGCGGTTGGGGAACAGCGCCGACAGGCGCTCGGCCCAGTCGCGGGCGCGCACCTTGTCGCCCTGCAGCAGCGCCTGGCCCAGGCCGCCCAGCTGGGCGCCCGACAGGCAGATCAGGCCGCCGCCCAGCTCCTGCAGCCACTCCCATTTCAGGCAGGCCTGGTTGCGCTGCACGTTCTCGATCCAGGCGCGCGACAGCAGCTCGCTGAGGTTGAGATAGCCCTGCCGGTCCTGCACCAGCAGCAGCAGCCGCGTGGGCGGCTTGTCGGTGGCCTCGCTCTCCAGCCAGCAGTCCGCGCCCAGGATGGGCTGCACGCCCTTCTTGCGGCAGGCCGAGTAGAACTTGATGCCGCCGAACAGATTGGCAAGGTCCGTGATCGCCGCCGCCACCTGCCCATCCGCTGCGGCCGCGCTGGCCGCGTCGTCGGTGCGCAGCGTGCCGTCCACCACCGAGAACTCGGTGTGCATGCGCAGGTGGACGAAGGACAGGTCTTGTTGTGCGGTATTCACATCGGGCATGCGGACATTCTAGAAAGCCGGGCCGCCCGGCGGAGTTCGGCTACCCTCGCGCCCGCCATGCGACTGTGCTCCCTGCAATCCGTCAGAACCCATATCGTCATCGGCGAGCCGCTGGCCTTCAGCGTTCGCGATGCCGGCCACCAGCTGTTGCTGGCGCGCGGCCAGGTCATCCACGACACCGCGCAGCTGGACGAGTTGTTCCAGCGCGGCGCCCTGGTGGAGATCGACGAACTGGCCCATGCCGTGCAACCGCAGCGCCGTGCGGTTAGGTCGCTGAGCACCGCGCAATTGCCCGGGGAATGGCAGCGCCTGGGGGACGAGGTCCGGCGCGCGCTGGCCGCCCCGGCCGAGCGCCTGGTCGCCGGCGTCGACGCCACCACCGACGAGCTGTTGCGCCTGATCGACCGCGCGCCCGGTGTCGCGCTGGCCCAGGTGCTGCGCCAGGGCGAGGGCCATTACGGCGTCAACCACTCCATCCACGCGGCCACGGCCTGCCATGCAGCGGCCCGCTTCCTGGGCTGGTCAACCGCCGAGCAGCGTCGCGCCTTCCAGGCCGCGCTGACGATGAACATCTCCATGATCGAGCTGCAGGCCCGCCTGGCCACCCAGGTCTCGCCGCCCACCACGCTGCAGCGCGAGGCGATACAGCAGCATCCCCGGCTGAGCGCGGAGCTGCTGGAGAAGGCGGGCGTCGCCGACCCGCTCTGGCTGGACGCCGTGGCCCAGCATCACGAGCTGCCCGACGGCAGCGGCTACCCGCTGGGCCTGACCGACCTGAGCGAGCTGGCCTGCCTGCTGCGGTTTGCCGACGTCTACACCGCCCGCCTCAGCGCCCGTGCCAACCGGCCGGCCATGTCCGCGCAGCAGGCCGGCCGCGAACTGCACCTGATGGCCGACGCCAGCCCGCTGGCCGCGGGGCTGATCAAGGCCTTTGGCGTCTTCCCGCCCGGCTCGCTGGTGCGGCTGGCCTCGGGCGAGCTGGGGCTGGTGGTGGGCAATGGCGACAAGGCCTACCACCCGGTCGTGGCCAGCCTGACCAACGCCCGCGGCGAGCCTCGGCTCACGCCGCTGCGCCACGACACCTCGCGCGAAGGGCTGACCGTCGTGGGCCTGGTCTCGCCGCAGGCCCTGCCCATGCGGCTGTCCGACGAGCGCATCGCCGAGCTCATCTCGGCCTAGGCGCCGCGGCCTAGCCGAAGGCGATGGAGGCCAGCACCACCTGGTTGCCACCGCGGCGCTGCGCCTCGTGCACGGCGGCCTCGCTGGCCGTCATCAGCTCGTCCTGGCGCGAGGCCGTATGCGGGAAGCTGGACACACCCATGGAGATGGACAGCCCCAGGTCCTGGCCGTTCAGCACGACGATCTGCGCCGCGCACTGCCGGCGCAGCTGCTCCATGCGCGCATGGGCCGTGGCCAGGCCCACGCCCGACAGCAGCACCGCGAAGCGCTGCGCACCGATGCGGCAGGCCGAGTCCATGGCCCGCGTGTTGGCACGCAGCATGCGGCCCACGCCCTCGAGCAGGCGCTGCTGGGCCTCGTCGCCCAGGGCTGCCACGGCCGGCGAGGCGTCCAGCGCGATGACCACGAGCGCGAACTCGCGATGCTCGCGCGAGGACAGGTCGATCTCGCGCAGCAACTGGTCGTCGAACTGGGCACGCATGTAGAGGCCCGAGACCTCGTCGCGGCCCGAACCCTGCTGCAGCTCGCGGCGGACCTGCTCGATGGCGCTCTGCTGCTGCTCGATCTGGGCCAACGCCCGCTGCAGCTGGGCCTCGCGGTGGCGCTCCTCGGTGCGCTCCTGCCAGACGGCCAGCAGGAAGTCCGCCCCCAGGGCCAGCCGCGTGACGCTGAACTCGCGCCGCCGGCCGTTGATCTCGAGCTTGTGCTCGCTGACGACGGGAAAACGCTGGGCCATGACGGTTTGCTCGACGCGACGCAGCGCCGTCGTCTCGTCGGCCTTGAGCAGCTCGGCATCGGAATGGCCCACGACGCTCTCGCACTCGAACATCTGCGCCAGGCCCGCACTGGCGAACACATAGCGCCCGCTGGCCACGGCCTTGATGGCGGCCTGGCTGCCCAGAGGCTCGATCAGCGCCACCAGGCCGGCCAGCGCTTCGCCGCCCAGCTCGGCATGCGCGGCCAGCCATTGCGTCAGGCTGCCGGGTTGCGGCTGCATCGCGGTCTGGTCGGCAGTCATGTGCATGAGGTCGTCTTGATGCGAACGTGCGCCTGCGGCGCAAGCCGCAACGCAACCAGGATGTCGAGGGAATGTAGTAGGGCGGAAGCGGCGCCAGCAAGGCCGGACCACCCCATGAATCGGGACTCCCCCCTAGAAGCCCCTTCGGTACCCGCCGCGATCCTACCGAGTTTCGATGCGCCCACCCGCGACAATGCCGCCCCATTCACGGGAGGCCTATGCAGGGATTCGATACGGTGGTGGTGGGCGCGGGCGCTGCGGGCTTGTTCTGCGCGGGCCTGGCCGGGCAGCGCGGGCTCAAGGTGCTGCTGATCGACCACGCGCCCAAGCTCGCCGAGAAGATACGCATCTCGGGCGGCGGGCGGTGTAATTTCACGAATCGCGAGGCCGGGCCGGCCAATTTCCTGTCCGAGAACCCGGCCTTCTGCCGCTCGGCGCTGGCCCGCTACACGCCGCAGGACTTCATCAAGCTGGTGCAGCGCCACGGCATCGCCTTCCACGAGAAGCACAAAGGCCAGCTGTTCTGCGACGACTCCAGCGAGCTCATCATCCGGATGCTGGTCCAGGAATGCGAGGCCGGCGGCGTCACGCGCTGGCAGCCCTGCACGGTGGCCGAGGTGCGGCCGATGCCCGGCGGCGGCTTCGAGCTGGACACCGGCCAGGGGCCGGTCAAGGCGCGGCAGGTGGTCGTCGCGACCGGCGGCCTGCCGGTGCCCAAGATAGGTGCCAGCGACTGGGGGCTGCGGCTGGCCGCCCGGCTGGGTCATGCCATCGTGGAGCCCCGCCCCGCCCTCGTGCCGCTGACCTTCGACGCCGACGCCTGGGCGCCCTTCGCGGCGCTGGCCGGGCTGTCCTTGCCGGTGGAGGTGAGCGTCGGCAGCGGCAAGGCCAGGATGCGCTTCCTGGAAGACCTGCTGTTCACGCACCGCGGCCTCAGCGGCCCGGCCATCCTGCAGATCTCCAGCTACCGCACGGCCAACGACCAGCCGCTGCAGATCAACCTGGCGCCGGAACTGAAGCTGGACCGCGAACTCGTCGAGGCCAAGGCCGCCTCCCGGCGCCAGCTGGGCAATGAGCTGGCGGCCCGGCTGCCGCAGCGCCTGGCCGCGGCCTGGCTGGAGCGCGCCGGCCTGGACGCGGCCCGGCCGCTGCCCGAATGCCGCGACGCCGACCTGCAGCGCCTGGGCCGCAGCGTGCACGACTGGCAGCTGCTGCCCAGCGGCGACGAGGGCTGGCGCAAGGCCGAGGTCATGCGCGGCGGCGTCTCCACCCGCGACCTCAGCTCGCAGACGCTGGAGAGCCGGCGCGTGCCGGGCCTGTATTTCATCGGCGAGGTGGTCGACGTGACGGGCTGGCTGGGGGGGTACAACTTCCAGTGGGCCTGGGCCAGCGCCGCCGCCTGCGCCGAGGCCTTGGCCGCGGTCTGAGCAAATCTTGGCAAGTGCTTGATTTCCCGGCTACAATCCCCGGCTTTGCTGGCAAACCCCGCGCGTCGATTCGCTGTATCCCTAGTGACGCAGTAATCCGGAACCTGCTGCTGATACTGAAGCCGCGAACACCGAGCGCAATCTGAAGGAATTACATGACCACCATCCGCGTCAAGGAAAACGAGCCGTTCGACGTCGCCCTGCGTCGCTTCAAGCGCACCATCGAAAAGCTGGGTCTGCTGACCGAGCTGCGCGCCCGCGAGTTCTACGAGAAGCCCACCGCCGAGCGCAAGCGCAAGAAGGCCGCGGCCGTGAAGCGCCACTACAAGCGCGTGCGCAGCATGCAGCTGCCCAAGAAGCTGTACTGATAGCCTCCGACGCGACCCGGAGCCCTGCTTCACGGCATCTCCGGTGAACTCCAGAACCCGCCACAGGACGCTGTCGCGGGTTTTTGTCTTTTAATACCCTCCTGCCATGAGCCTCAAAGACCGCATCACCGAAGACATGAAGGCCGCGATGCGCGCCAAGGAAGCCGACCGCCTGCTGACCATCCGCGGCCTGCTGGCCGCCATCAAGCAAAAGGAAGTGGATGAGCGCATCACCCTCGATGACGCGGGCTTGGTGGCCATCGTCGACAAGCTGATCAAGCAGCGCAAGGACTCCATCAGCCAGTTCGCCGCCGCCGGTCGCGACGACCTGGTCGCCAAGGAGAGCGCCGAGCTGGCGGTGCTGCAGGTCTACCTGCCCGAGCGGCTGTCGGCCGAGGCCGTGGCCGAAAAGGTGGCCGCCATCGTTGCGGAGCTGGGGGCCAGCGGCCCGGGCGACATGGGCAAGGTCATGGCCGCCGCGAAGGCCGCGCTGGGCAACAGCGCCGAGATGAGCATCGTGTCGGCCGCCGTCAAGGCCGCGCTAGCCAAATAAGGAGCCGCCATGAGCCTGCCCCTGCAAGCCCTGACACCGGATGTGTGCGTCGCCCCGCAGCTGACGCCCGAGGCCATGGCCGAGGCCGCGGCCCTGGGCTTCAAGAGCATCGTCAACAACCGGCCCGACTTCGAGCACGGCCCGGACCAGCCCACCTCGGCCGCCATCGAGGCCGCCGCCAAGGCGGCCGGCCTGGAGTACCGCCACCTGCCGGTGGCGGGCGGCTACCAGTCGCCCGAGGAGATCGCCGCCTTTGCGGACCTGCTGGCCGAACTGCCGCGGCCGCTGCTGGCCTTCTGCCGCTCGGGGGCGCGCTCGACCCGCCTCTTCGTGCAGGCGCAGCAGCTGGGCTAGGGCCTGTTAACACGACGGGAGTAGGCCCTAATGCCCCAGATAGGCGGCCTGCACGCGCGGGTCGCCCAGCAGTTCGGCCCCGCTGCCCTGCAGCACCACGCGGCCGTTCTCCAGCACATAGGCGCGCTGCGCCAGCTTCAGCGCCTGCTTCACGTTCTGCTCGACCAGGAAGATGGTCAAGCCCTCGTCGGCGTTGATGCGCTGCAGCGTGCGGAAAATGTCCTGCACGATGATGGGTGCCAGGCCCATGGACGGCTCGTCCAGCAGCAGCAGCCGTGGCTTGGCCATCAGTGCGCGGCCTATGGCCAGCATCTGCTGCTCGCCGCCCGACAGGCTGCCGGCCAGCTGCGTGGCACGCTCGGCCAGGCGCGGGAACAGCGAATAGACATGGTCGATGTCGCGCGCGCGGGCCGCGGCGCCGTCGCGGCGGGTGTAGGCGCCCAGCTCCAGGTTCTCGCGCACGCTCAAGCTGGTCAGCGTCGCCCGGCCTTCGGCCACCTGGACGAGGCCGCTGGCGACGATGCGGTGCGGCGCGGCGCCGGTGATGTCCAGGCCATCGAACTGCACGGTCCCGGCGGCCTTCTTCACCAGGCCCGACAGCGCCATCAGCGTCGTTGACTTGCCGGCGCCGTTGGCGCCCACCAACGTCGTGATCTGCCCGGCCTCGAGGTCCAGGTCGATGCCGCGCACCGCCTCGACATGGCCGTAGTTGACGGCCAGGCCCCGCACGCTGAGCAAACTCATGCGGCCACCTCCTCGTCGTCGTCGCGGCCCAGATAGGCCTCGATGACCTGCGGGTCGTTGCGCACCGCGTCGGGCCCGCCCTGGGCAATGATGCGGCCGAAGTTCAGCACGGCGATGTGCTCGCACAGGCCCATGACGAAGCGCATGTCGTGTTCGATCATGAAGATGGTGTAGCCGCGCGCCTGGATGTTGCGGATCTCGTCCATCAGCTCGGCCTTCTCGGCGCCGTTCATGCCCGCCACCGGCTCGTCCAGCAGCAGCAGCTTAGGCTCGGTGGCCAGCGCGCGCGCCAGCTCCAGCTTGCGCTGCTCGCCATAGCTGAGGTTGTCGGCGATGTCGTCGGCCTTGTGGTCCAGCTTCATCCATGACAGCAGCTCGCGCGCACGCTCGCGCGCGGCGCGCTCGGCAGCGCGAAAAGCCGGCAGGCGCAGCAGCAGCCCCGCCGGGCCGTAGCCCAGCCGGCCGTGCATGCCGACGATGACGTTCTCCAGCAGCGTCATCTCCTTGAACACGCGGATGTTCTGGAAGGTGCGCGCGATGCCGCCGGTGGTGATGCGGTGCGGCTTGCGGCCCACCAGGCTGACGCCGTCGAACAGGATGTCGCCCGAGGTCGGCGGCAGCAGCCCCGTGATGAGGTTGACCACCGTGGTCTTGCCGGCGCCGTTGGGGCCGATCAGCCCGAAGATGCCGCCGGCCGGCACCTCGAAGCTGACGTCCTGCAGCACCTTGAGGCCGCCGAAATGGCGCGAGACGGATTGCAGCTTCAGCATGTCAGCGCCTCCGGCTCGGCAGCGCGCGCCACATCGCGGCAATACGCGCCGGGTCCCACAGCCCACGCGGCAGGAACAGCACGATGACGACCAGGATCAATCCGTTGAACACGTTGCGGAAATCCGCCAGGCCGCGCAGCAGCTCGGGCAGCAGCGTCAGGATGACGGCGCCGGAGATCGGGCCCATCAGGCTGTTGATGCCGCCCAGGATGGTCATGGTCAGGATCTCGACGCCACGGTCGAAGCCGTACTCGTTGGGGCCGATGAAGAACGTCAGATGGGCATTCAGCGCGCCGGCCAGGCCGGCCAGCATCGCGCCCAGCACGAAGGCCAGCATCTTGTATGCGTTGACGTTGATGCCCATCAGCCCGGCCGCTGTCTCGTCCAGCTTGATGGCCTCGAAGGTGCGGCCGACTTTGGAGCGGCGCAGCAGCGCGAGCACCCCGCAGGCCAGCACCAGCGCCAGCAGCACATGCCACCACCCCGTCGACGGCGGGATGCCGTTCAGGCCCAGCGCGCCGCCGGTCCAGTCCTCGGTGTTCAGGATGAAGATGCGCACCACCTCGCCGAAGGCCAGCGTCGCCATCGCGAGATACACGCCCGACAGCCGCAGCGTGGGCCCGCCGATCAGCAGCGCCACCAGCGCCGGCGCCGCCATGCCGCCGGCCAGGGCGACCGGGAACGGCAGGCCGGCGTTCATCGTCAGCAGCGCCGCGGCGTAAGCGCCTATGCCCATGAAGGCGGCGTTGGCCATGGCCAGCATGCCGCAGGACAAGGTCAGGTAGATGGACAGCGCCAGCAGCGAGTTGGTGCCCAGCGTGAGCACCAGATTGCTGTAGACGGCCCAGAAGTTGTCGAAGGTCTCGGCCATCGCTCAGACCTTGCGTTCGTTGGTGGTGCCGAACAGGCCCTTGGGCCGCAGCAGCAGCACGGCGAACAGCAGCCCGAAGCCGACCGCATCACGCATCGTCGAGCCGATGTAGGCCACCGACAGCACCTCGGCGAAGCCCAGGAACAGCCCCGCCAGCATCGCGCCGCGGATGTCGCCCATGCCGCCCAGGATGATGACGGCGATGCCTTTGTGCAGGATGGGCTGGCCCATCAGCGGGAACAGCGCGTTGGAATACAGCCCGATCAGCACGCCGGCGACGCCGCCCAGGCCGGCCGCGAAGAAGCTGGTCAGCATGAACAGGCCGCCCACGTTGATGCCCAGCAGCGCCGCCGCCTTGGGGCTCTCGGCGATGGCGCGCAGCGCGCGGCCCAGCTGGGTGCCGCGCAGCACCAGCAGCAGCACGGCCATCAGGCCGAAGGACAGCCCGATGATGCCCAGCTCCAGCACCGTCACGTGCAGGCCGGCGAGGGTCAGCGTGTCATGCGGCAGCACCTCGGCCGGGAAGCGCAGGTTCTCCGCGCCGAAGATGCCCTGGGCCAGGCTGTTCAGCGCAATGGCCAGGCCTATGGTGGCGATCATCGGGATCAGGTGCGGCGCATTGCGCGCGCGCAGCGGCCGCAGCACCAGCTGGTCGATGACCAGCCCCAGCAGGCCCGACGCGAGGAAGGCCACCGCCAGCGCGCCGGCCAGCGGCAGGTGCAGTTTCAGCACCGCCTGCAGCGCCGCATAGGCGCCCACCATGAAGACGGCGCCATGCGACAGGTTGACGACGCCCAGCACGCCGAACACCAGCGTGAAGCCGAGCGCGAACAGCGCATAGACGCTGCCTAGCGAGAGGGCGTTGAAGAGTTGCTGTTCGAGCACGTTGTGGACCTGCAAAGACGGTGGCCCGCGGGCCGGGCCGCGGGCCTCCCGGGCGGGCGACGACTACTTCTCGATGGCGTAGCGGCCGCCCTTGGTCACGCTGACGATGGCGGTCTGGTCGGCGTCGTAGCCGGCCGGCTTGCCGGCCTTGTCCAGCGCGCGGCGGAAGGCGAAGCCGCCGGTGGCACCGGTCCATTTCACGGTGGGCAGCGCATCGCGCAGCGCGGCGCGATCCTTGGCGAGGTTGCCGCTGAGCTTGATCTTCTTCAGCGCCTGCGCCGTGATGTGCATCGCGTCATAGGCCTGGGCGGCGAACTGGTCCGGCGCCGACTTGTGCTGCTTGGTATAGGCGACGATGAAGGCGCCGTTCTCCTTGGTCTGGTTCTCGATGGACCAGGGCGAGCCTATCCACAGGCCGTCGGAGGCGCCCTTGGCCAGCTCGAACACCTTGACCGAGTTCATGCCGTTGCCGCCGATGACCGGCACGTTCAGCCCGAGCTGGCGCGCCTGCACCATGATGGGCGCGCCTTCGGCGATCAGCGCGGACAGCACCAGCGCGTCCGGGTTGGTGGCCTTGATCTTGGTCAGCTGGGCCTTGAAGTCCACATCGCCCTTGGCGAAGGTCTCGGTCGTCGTGACGGCGATCTTCTGCGCCTCCAGCGCCTTCTTGAAGTTGTCGTAGCCGCTCTTCGTGAAGACGTCGTCGTTGCCGTACAGCACGGCGACCTTCTTGATGCCCAGCTTCTTGACGGCCGTCGACAGCGTCACCGGCAGCACGTCGGCCTCGGTGACGGAGTTGCGGAACACATGGTCGCCGATGGACGTGATGCCGTCGGCCGTGTTGGAGGTGCCGAACACCACCGTCTTGGCCGCCTGCGCGATCGGGTCGGCGGCCTGCGCCGAGTTGGACAGCGTGGGGCCGAACAGCATCAGCACCTTGTCCTGGAAGATCAGCTTCTTGAAGGCGTTGATCGCCTCCTCCTTCTTGCCCTGCTCGTCCTCGACGACCAGCACCAGCTTGTTGCCGTTGATGCCGCCGGCGGCATTGATCTCGTCGGCCGCCAGCTGGAAGCCGTTGCGGATGCTCTGGCCGTACTGCGCGGCACCGCCCGACAGCGCCTCGGCAACGCCCAGCTTGATGTCGGCGGCCTGGGCGGTACCGGCCAGCGCCGACAGCGCGGCAAAGGCGGCGACGGCCAGCGGCTTGAGGGTGCGAGTGATCATCTGCAGGGCTCCTGTTGTCGGTTTTCGATGATAGTCAGTTGCCGGCCAGCTTCATGCCCGTGACGAGGATGGAGCCGACGGTCTTGGTGCCCATGGTGTACTCGTCGGCGCCGATGCCGACGATGTTGCGCAGCATGTCCTTCAGATTGCCGGCAATGGTCACTTCATGAACCGGATAGGCAATCTCGCCGTTCTCCACCCAGTAGCCACTGGCGCCGCGCGAGTAGTCGCCGGTCACGTAGTTGACGCCCTGCCCCATCAGTTCGGTCACGAGCAGGCCGCGGCCCAGTCGCCGCACCATGGTGGCGAGATCGTCGCCGGGGGCCGTCGCGCGGCTGGTCATGCGCAGGTTGTGCGAGCCGCCCGCATGGCCGGTGGTCTTCATGCCCAGCTTGCGCGCCGAGTAGCTGGACAGGAAATAGCCCTGCAGCATGCCGCCCTGCACGACCGAGCGCGCGCGCGTGACGACGCCCTCGTCGTCGAACGGCGAGCTGCCCTTGCCCTTCTTCACGTGCGGATCCTCGGCGATGTCGATGTGCGCCGCCGTGACCGGCTGGCCCAGGCTGTCCAGCAGGAAGCTGGTGCGGCGGTACAGCGCGCCGCCGCTGGTGGCCTGCACCAGCGCGCCCAGCAGGCCGATGGCCACCGTGCTCTCGAACAGCACCGGCACCTCGGCCGTCGCCACCTTGCGCGCCTTCAGGCGCGACAGCGCGCGCTCGGCGGCATAGCGGCCCACGGCCTCGGGCGAGGCGAGGTCGGCGGCGTCGCGCATGGAGCTGTACCAGGCATCGCGCTGCATGTCGTTGCCCCGGCCGGCAATGGGCGCCACCGAGATGGAATGCCGCGAGCTGGCATAGCCGCCACGGAAGCCCCGCGTGTTGCCCATCCAGAAATGCGACTGCTGGGCCGACACGGCCGCGCCCTCGCTGTTGGTGATGCGCCGGTCCACGGACAGTGCCGCGGCCTCGCAGCGCAATGCGATGTCGGCGGCCTGGGCCGCGTCTATGGTCCAGGGGTGGAAGAGCTCCAGCTCGGGCCGCTGGGCGGCGTCCAGCGCCAGGTCGGCCTCGTCCGGCAGGCCGGCGAAATCATCCTCGGCGGTGAAGCGGGCGATGTCGTAGGCCGCGCGCACCGTGTCGCGGATGGCCTGGGGCGAGAAGTCGGAGGTGCTGGCATTGCCGCGCTTCTTGCCGAGGTAGACGGAGATGCCCAGCGACTTGTCGCGGTTGCGCTCGACGTTCTCCAGCCGCCCCAGCCGGGCAGACACCGACAGGCCGCAGCCCTCGGACACCTCGGCGCCGGCGTCGCTCGCACCGAGCTTCTTGGCCTCGGCGAGCGCGTCCTCTATCCACTGCTGGAACTGTTCTGGGCTGTAGGCGAAACCGTCTTTGGCTTGGGACATGAAAAGCACTGAATTCGAGTGGGCGACAATCATAGGACCCGCCCGAACACGGCCCCCAATGCAAGAAAACATTCCCGAATTCGAAGACGACAGCGACTTCGACCGCCCCAGCAAGTCCCAGATGAAGCGCGACATGACCGCGCTGCAGAAGCTGGGCGAGGATCTGCTGGCCCTGCCCGAATCGCGCTGGGAGCCCCTGGCCCTGCCGGAGATCCTGTACGACGCGCTGAAGGCCGCCAAGAAGATCACCAACTTCGAGGGCCGGCGCCGCCAGATGCAGTACATCGGCAAGCTGATGCGCAAGATCGACGCCGAGCCGGTGCGCGAGGCCGTCGCCGCCTTCAAGCTGGGCCATGCTCAGGACAGCCTGAAGCTGCACCAGTCCGAGCGCTGGCGCGAGCGGCTGCTGGCCAGCGACGAGGCGCTGCAGGAGTTCCTCGCCGAGCACGACGGCGTGGACATCCAGCAACTGCGCAGCCTGGTGCGCGCCGCGCGCAAGGATGCCTCCGGCGCGCCCGAGAAGCGCAATGGCCGTGCCTTCCGCGAGCTGTTCCAGTTCATCAAGGCCAGCCAGGCCGGCGAGGCGGACCCGGGCGCCGCCGGCGAGGACGCGGACGATGAGTGACGCCGTTCGCATCGGCATCGTCTCCATCAGCGACCGCGCCTCCAGCGGCGTCTATGAGGACAAGGGCCTGCCTACGCTCAAGGACTGGCTGACCAGCGCGCTGCTCAACCCCATCGAGTTCGTGCCGCGCCTGATCCCCGACGAGCAGGCCGGCATCTCGGCGGCGCTGGTCGAGCTGGTCGATGCGGAAGGCTGCGACCTCGTGCTGACCACCGGCGGCACCGGCCCCGCGCCGCGCGACGTGACGCCCGAGGCCACGCTGGCCGTGGCCGACCGCGTCATGCCGGGCTTTGGCGAGCAGATGCGCCAGATCTCGCTGCATTTCGTGCCGACGGCCATCCTGTCGCGCCAGGTGGCCGTCATCCGCGGCAAGAGCCTGATCATCAACCTGCCCGGCCAGCCCAAGGCCATCGCCGAGACGTTGGCCGGCCATGAGAAGGCCAGCGGCATCTTCGCGGCCGTGCCCTATTGCATCGACCTGATCGGCGGCCCCTACCTGGAAACACGCGATGCGGTCTGCAAGGCCTTCAGGCCCAAGAGCGCACAGCGGCCGCCCGCCTAGGGCCGGCGCCAACGACGGCCGCGGCCCCTAGCCCACGACCGCATCGGGCGCCGCGGACGGGTCCAGCGCGGCGCTCACCTCGTCCAGGCCCCGGCTGCTGCTGAGGCCCAGCTCCCCCACGACGCGCCGGCCCAGCGCGCCGCGTCCCCTGGCCGGATGCACGCCCACCCAGGCATTGCGGCCCGAGCGCTTGGCGGCGTACAGGCCCAGGTCGGCCAGCTTGACGACCTGCTGCCAGCTGCGCGCCTGCGGCCGTTCCGGCTCGAAAGGCATGCAGGCGAAGCCGACCGAGCAGCTGACGGGGATTTCGCTGCCGTCGTCCAGCACGAAAGGCGTCGCCGCGACCACGGCCCGCATGCGCTCGGCCAGCTCCTCGGCGCGCAGGCGATCGGTGTCGCGCGCCACGGCCAGGAACTCCTCACCGCCCCAGCGCAGCAGATAGTCGGACTCGCGCAGCACCGAGCGCAGCCGGGCGCCGAACTGCTGCAGCACCGCGTCGCCCGCCGCATGGCCATGGCGGTCGTTGATGCGCTTGAAGGCATCGATGTCCAGCAGCAGGAAGACGTTGTCCGTGTCCAGCGGCTGCCCGCCGGCGGCCAGCGTCTCCTGAGAGCGGCGCAGGCTGGCCGCCAGGTCGTGCTCGATGTGATCGCTCAGGAAGCGGCGGTTGTGCAGGCCGGTCAGCGGGTCCGTCACGCTGCTCATCGCGAGCTGGACCGACTTCTCCTCCAGCGCGCGGTGCAAGGCCTCGAGCTCGGCGGTGCGCTCGCGCACCTTGCGTTCGAGCACGGCCTGGTTCTGCCGCAGCAGCCGCGTCCGCACGGCCACCGCGGCCGCCAGCAGCAGCAGCAGGGCCAGCACCAGCAGCGCGCGGAACCACCAGGTCTGGTGCCAGGCCGGCAGCACGCGCACCGGCAAGGCCAGCTCGCGCTCGCCCCATTGGCCGTCGCGGCTGGAGGCACGCAGCCGCAGCCGGTAGTCGCCCGGCGGCAGGTTGGTGTAGGCCGCGAGCCGGCGGGTCGCGTCGGTGGCCACCCAGTCGGGGTCGTAGCCCTCCAGCTTGTAGGCGTAGCGGTTGCGTTCCGGCGCCGAGAAGTCCGTCGAAGCGAACTCGACCGCGAGGCTGTTGCCGTCGGGCGGCACGACCAGCGGCGGGCCGCCGGCAGCGAAAGCCGCGGCACGGCCGGCCAGCTTCAGGTCCGTGACGAGCACGCCGGGCCGGTAGGTCCAATCGCGCAGCTTCTCGGGGCGCACGACGGTCATGCCGCCCGCGCCGCCGAACAGCAGCTCGCCGCGCTCGGTGCGCGCCGCCGAACCCGTCCAGTAGGTGGAGAAATGGACGCCCTCGGCGCGGCGCAGCGGCCGCACCGCCAGCGTGTCGGGGTTGATGCGGGCAAGGCCGTTGTCGGTGCTGGCCCAGACGCGGCCCTGCAAGTCCTGCAGCAGCGCATTGACGGTGCCGTCCGGCAGGCCCTGGGCCGGGCCGATGCGCTGCGGCGGTGCCGCCTGCCCGGGCGCGGCCAGCACGTCGATGCCGCCGCCATAGCTGCCGACCCACAGCCGCCCCTGGCCATCGGTCAGCAAGGCCGTGATGAAGCCGGCCGACAGCTGCCCGGCCGCCGGCCCGGGCAGGAACTGGGTCACGCCGCGGTGGGCCGGGTCCACGCGATTCAGGCCATGGCGCGTGCCCACCCACAGGCCCTGCGCCGGCGCCGGCGCCAGCACGATGATGCGCTGGTCGCTCAGCCCCGGCGCTGCCAGCGTGACACGCTCGGAGCGGCCGCTGCGCAGATCCAGACGCCACAGACCGTCGGACTGGCCGCCTATCCACAGATCGTCGCCCATGGCCAGCAGCGCCCAGACCGACCCGGCCGGGTCGCGGCCCGCGAGCGGGACGCGGGCCACGCGCCGGGTCTGGGCGTCCACGCGGTACAGGCCGCGCTTGGTGCCGACGAAGACGCTGCCCGCCGGCCCGCGTGCCATCGCGAGCACGATGTCCTGGGGCAGCGCCGTCTCGGGCCGGCCGGCATCGGGCTTGAACGTGTCGACAGGCGCACCGGCCGCGTCCAGGACGTCGATGCCGGCCTGGTGCGACCCCAGCCACAGCCGGCCATCGGGCATGGGCTGGATCCAGCTGATCTCGGTGCCGGCGCTGAAACGGGTCAGCACGGCGTTCTGGCTCGGGTCGTAGCGGCTCAGGCCGCGGTTGGTCGCGACCCAGACCAGGCCGGCGCGGTCGCGGTAGAGGGCGTTCAGCGCGTTGTCGGCGAGGCTCATGGGCCAGGCCGGCACATGGCGGATGCGCCGGGTCTCGCCACGGTCGAGGTCGACCGAGATCAGCCCCTGGCCCAGCGTCGCGACCCACATCTCGCCCGGCTGGGCCTCGACGAGACCGGCGATCTGGCTGGTGCGAAGCAGATCCAGGCGATCGGGCGGCGCCGCCTCGCCCACCCTCACGGCGGGCACCCTCCCCTCGTCGGCCAGCACGAAGACGCCATGGTGCAGGCTGCCGACCCAGAGGCGCCCGGCGCGGTCCTGCGCCAGCCTCTCCGGCTGCACGACGGCGCCGGCCTGCAGCGGCACGGCCACCAGCTCGCGCGCGCCAGGTTCGCAGCGGAACAAGCCCTGCGCGCTGCCCAGCCACAGCGCGCCGCGCCGGTCGCGCAACAGTGTGCGCACCTGGGGGCCGGCGGCCGCGGCCCAGCCGGCACTGGCATGTTCGATGCGGCCGCTGGCGGGATCGAGATGGTCCAGGCCGGCGTCGGTGACGACCCACAGGCCGCCGGCGCCATCGTCCACGATGCGGCGCACGCTGACATGGCTGAGCCCCCGTTCGCCGCCGACCGGATAGCCGACGAAGCGGTCGGCCGCCGGGTCGTAGCGCTGCAGCCCGCCCGAGCTCGTGCCGACCCAGAGCCGGCCCTGGGCATCGCCGTGCAGGGTCTGCACATAGTTGTCGAGCAGCGCGCCGGGACGCTGCAGGTCGGCCTGGTAGACGCGGAAGCGGTAGCCGTCCCAGCGCGCCAGGCCGCCTGGGCTGCCCACCCACAGAAAGCCCTGCCCGTCCTCGGCCATGGCCGTCGCGATCGCGTTGGGCAGCCCCTGTTCCTGGCCGACATGCTGGAAGGCAACGTCCGCCAACCGCGACCAGCGCCCGCCTGCCTCGGGAGCCGCGCCGACCAGCATGGCGGTCGCCATCAGCAGCCAGGCCAGCACGGCATGGCGGATTCCGGCAGCGATCCGCCTCGGGTCGGGAGCTCGCAGTGAGGGTTCGGTCGACAACACGGAACGCCATCGCAAGTCGGGCGACTGCCCGGAGCCCGCGATTCTGACCGACTGGGCCCGGCGCGCCAGCGCGGCGCCGGGCGCTCTTGCGCCTTTATTTCACAAGGCGGTTCATCTCGGCCGCATCGAAGGCCTCGTCGCGCTGCGCATCATGCGGCACGCAGTCGCCGACGGGCCGGCCGGCCTGGGTGGAGAGCTTGCAGACCGCGTTCCACAGCAGCGTGATCTGGTGCTCGTGGCCGGCGGCGCTGTCGATCAGGCCGCGCATGGCCAGCGCGACCGGGTCGTCGCCCTGGGTCACGCCATAGGCCGAGAAGCCCATGCGAGCGGCCGCCTCCTCGCGGGCCTGCTCGCTGGCGGCCTCGATGATGCGGGCCGGGTTGCCCACGGCCGTCGCGCCCGCCGGCACCGGCTTGGTGACGACGGCGCCCGAGCCGATGCGCGCGCCTGCGCCCACCGTGAAGCCGCCCAGCACGCAGGCATTGGCGCCGACGATGACGCCCGGGCCCAGCGTCGGGTGACGCTTGGCGCCCTTGACCAGCGAGGTGCCGCCCAGCGTCACGCCCTGGTAGATGGTGCAGCCCTCGCCGATCTCGGCCATCTCGCCGATGACGATGCCCATGCCATGGTCGATGAAGACCTTGCGGCCTATCTTGGCGCCCGGGTGGATCTCGATGCCGGTGAGGAAACGGCTCCAGTGCGAAAGCCAGCGGGCCAGCCACTTGAAGCCGTGGCGCCACAGCCAGTTCGCCCGGCGGTGGAACATCAGCGCATGCAGGCCCGGGTAACAGGTCAGCACCTCCCACGCCGACCGGGCGGCCGGGTCGCGTTCGAGGATGAGGGCGATGTCTTCGCGCAGGCGCTGGAACATGGTGCTGCCAGTGGGAAAAGGCAGTCCAGTGTAGGCGGGGCTATCTTGGGCCTGCTGACACTGCGGTCTTCTGCATCTGCCGCGCGATGCCGCGCAGGATGTGGACTTCCTCGTTCGTCAGGCCCGCCCGGTTGAACAGCTGGTTGAGCCGCGGCATCAGCTTCTTGGGCGCGGCGGGGTCTAGATAGCCGATGTCGGTCAGCGCGGCCTGCAGATGCGTCAGCAGGCCCTGCACGGCGCGCGCATCGGCCAGCTCGGGGTCGGGCGTGCGCGGCTGCACGCCGAAGCCGCCCACGGCCTGGCGCAGGTCGTAGGCCAGCAACTGCACGGCCTGGGCCAGGTTCAGCGAGCCGTAGTCGGGGTGGGTGGGGATGCTGAGCACCGCATGGCAACGGTAGACGTCCTCGTTGCTCATGCCGTAGCGCTCGGAGCCGAACACCAGCGCCAGGCGCGGCGCGGCCTCGCGGGCCGCCAGCTCGGCGAACAGCGCGCGCGGCTCACGGGTGGGCGGGCCGAAATCGCGCGGCGTCATGGCCGTGGCACAGGCGAAGTCCACGCCGTCCAGCGCCTCCACCAGCGTCGGCACGACGCGGGCGCGGGCCAGGATGTCGGCCGCGCCGCTGGCCATGGCCACGGCCTCCTCATGGCACAGCACGTCGGCGAAGCGCGGCGCCACCAGCACCAGATCGTGGAATCCCATCACCTTCATCGCCCGGGCCGTCGCGCCGACGTTGCCGGCATGGCTGGTGTGGATGAGAACGAAACGTGTGGATTCCACGGGTTTTTACGGAGCTAGCGGCTAGAATCGCGCGATTATCGGTGCCGGCCCCGTGGCCGCCCGTCGCTCTTTCCCCCTGTCAGCCCCTTCTTCCAGCGAGTGCCCGCATGCAGCAGACGTCTCTCCATCCCATGCTCAATGTCGCCATCAAGGCGGCCCGCGCGGCCGGCGCCCTCATCAACCGCGCGTCGCTGGACCTCGAAGCTCTGCGCATCAACACCAAGAGCCCGAACGACTTCGTCACCGAGGTCGACCACGCCGCCGAAGGCGTGATCATCGAAACGCTGCTGGGCGCCTACCCCGACCACGGCATCCTCGCCGAAGAGTCGGGCCGCACCCATGGCGCCAAGCATTCCGAGTACGTCTGGATCATCGATCCGCTGGACGGCACCACCAACTTCATCCACGGCCTGCCGGTCTATTGCGTGTCCATCGCGCTGGCCCACCGCGGCGTCGTGCAGCAGGCGGTCGTCTACGACCCGACCCGCAACGACCTCTTCTACGCCACCAAGGGCCGCGGCGCTTTCCTGAACGACCGCCGCCTGCGCGTGTCGCGCCGCACCCGCATGAGCGACGCGCTGATCGGCACCGGCTTCCCGTTCCGCCGCGGCGACAACTTCAAGCGCTACATCAAGATGTTCGAGGAGGTCATGCAGCAATGCGCCGGCCTGCGCCGCCCCGGCGCCGCCGCGCTGGACCTCTGCTACGTCGCCGCGGGCTATTACGACGCCTTCTTCGAGACCGGCCTGCAGCCCTGGGATCTGGCCGCCGGCTCGCTGATCGTCACCGAGGCGGGTGGCCTGATCGGCAACTTCACCGGCGAGGCCGACTTCCTGCACCAGCGCGAGGTCGTCGCCGGCAACCCCAAGATCTACGCCCAGCTCGTGACGACGCTGGCGCCCTACACCCGCGTCATCAAGGAGGAAGACGCCGTGGCGCCGACACCGGCGCCGACGGTGGAGGCCGCCCCCGCCGCAGCGCCCGCCGCGCCGCGCAAGCGCGGCCCCGTGCGTATCAAGAAGGACGAGCTGGGCGGCGACGCGCCGGTCTGAGTCCTCTTCCCCGCAAGAAAAGCCCTCCGCGCGAGGGCTTTTTTTTGCGCCCACGTGTGACGGAGTTGGCGAGGCCGGCATCTACGGGCAAACCCGAGCAACCGATCGAGACTTATGCACGACCACCCCCCTTACCCATGGGGGGTGTCTTGGCCAGAATACGTTTTGAAACACGGCCAACGGCCGCCTTTTCCGCTCATCCACAACGCCGAAAGAAGCTTCCAGATGTTTGCCCGCTCCGCTGTCGCCCTCGCTCTCGTCGCCGCCGCCTCCCTGGCCCATGCCGAGGCCAAGATCCTGAAGAAGGTTGCGCCCGAGTACCCCAGCGAGGCGGTCAAGAAGAACATCAACGCCGGCAGCGTGCGCGCCAAGATGACCATCGCCGGCGATGGCAAGGTCTCGGGCGTGGAAGTGGTCGAGGCCGAACCCAAGCGCGTGTTCGACCGCGCCGCCATCGACGCACTGAGCCAGTGGAAGTTCGAAGGCACGGGCGCCGCCCAGACGCACGAAGTCAAGCTGGTCTTCCGATCGGAAGACTGAGCAGGGACCGAGGACAGTCCCTGCGGACTGTCCGACGCCCTGCGAAGGACAGCCCGCATGCAAGCGGGCTGGCATGAGTAGCGACCGAAGACAGGGCCTGCGGCCTGTCTGACGGCTCACGAAGGCCGGGCGGCATGCAGGCCGCCTGGCATGAGCAGGGAAACCGCCTCGAACCCCAGGCCCGCTTGCGCGGGCCTTTGTCATTTTCCGGGTTCCAGGTCCTCGACCCACACCTCCCGTAGCGACGTTGGCCTCACCCGGAACTGGTAGGACGCCACCTCCTGGGCAGCCTTGCCGGGCCGCTCGGCCAGCGTCACGAGCACCGCGTCCGACTCCCGCCAGCCCACGCCGGCGCGGCCGACCGTGGCCTGCATCCAGCGCCCGCCCACCCAGACCGGCAGCAGGCGCGGATCGGCGTTGGAGAACACCGTCTGCATCGGGTCCAGCTTGCGCTCGTCGGCACCGAACAGCGGGAACTGCGGGTTGAACGGCCCCTGCCCCGAGCGGCCGTCGGGCAGTTCCGCCATGGCGCGCAGCACGGCGGCATCGGGCCGCCGGCGGCCGTTGACGGCCCCATCGTCGATAGGCCGGGAGGCGTCGCGCGAAGCCTCGTAGGCCTGCACGACCCTGGCCGCCACGGCCTGGCCGGCCTCGCAGACGGATGAGCCCGGTGCGCAGAAGCGCAGTCCTGGCACGATGGCCGTCTGGCGCCGCCACTGGACGCGACAGCGCCCCTGCCAGGCGCCGTCATGCCAGGTGGCGATGCGATAGTCCATATCGGCGCTGGCCATCGTCGGCGCACCGCCCATGACCAGGGCCGGCTGGCCCAGCACCCGCAGGAAGCGGGCCGACTGCGTCACGCACAGCATCTCGCCCTCCAGTTTGAAGGGCATCGTCAGTTCCACCACCGGCCGACCCGGCTCGGCGCGCAGCAGCACCAGGGTCTGGCAACTGGCCGTGCCGCCGTACTCGCTGAGCATGTAGATCGGCGCACCGTCCAGCTTGCGCACCTCCAGCGGCCGGTCGTGCATCGCCCCGACCGCCTCGCGCCAGCGGGGGGTCTGGGACAGCGCGCTCGCGGCGCGGGCGGGCGCCTCGGGCAGGTCGGCCCGAATCCAGGCGGCCAGCGGGTCGTCCTGCGCCCAGGCGGCGGCCGGCGCCTGCCGGGCCTGATCGGCCAGTCGCGTGCATAGCGACGCCCCGTCGTCACCGGCCGCCATGGCGGCCAGACCGGCCAGGACCAGTCCGGCCAGGCATTGCTTGTTCATCTCGCGCTCCCCGGGGAGGCCGGCGGCCGCCCTTTAAACTGCCACGCCTTCTCAAGCCCTCCGCCGAGGGCTTTGCTGTTCCTAGAAAACATCGATGAGCCAGCCTGCCGACTTCAGCGCACACACGCCCATGATGGCCCAGTATCTCGGCCTGAAGGCGGACTTTCCGGACACGCTGCTGCTGTACCGCATGGGGGACTTCTACGAGGTCTTCTACGACGATGCGCGCAAATGCCATGCGTTGCTGGACATCACGATCACCACACGCGGCCAGAGCGCCGGCCAGCCGGTCGTCATGGCCGGCGTGCCCGTGCATGCGCTGGAGAGCTATCTGGCCAAGCTCATCAAGCTGGGCGAGGCGGTGGCCATCGCCGAGCAGGTCGGCGAGGTGGGCGCCGGCAAAGGGCCGGTGGAGCGCAAGGTGGTGCGCGTCGTCACGCCCGGCACCATCACCGACACCGAGTTGCTGGCCGACAAGCAGGACGCGGTGCTGCTCAGCGTCAGCGGCCAGGGCCGCAGGCATGGACTGGCCTGGCTGTCGCTGACGCAGGGCGAGATCGTCCTGGCCGAGTGCAGCGACACTGAGCTGCCGGGCTGGCTGGCGCGGCTGATGCCGGCGGAGGTGCTGGTCAATCGCGAGGCCCAGCCGGCGGCCGTCATGCGCGCGCGCTTCCCGGTCACCAACCGGCCCGGCTGGCAGTTCGACGGCGCCCTGGGCCAGCGCAAGCTGTGCGAGCAGCTGGGTGTGGCCAGCCTGCAGGGTTTCAACGCCCAGGAGCTGACGCTGGCCCATGCGGCCGCCAGCGCGCTGCTGGCCTTTGCCGAGCACACCCAGGGCCGGGCGCTGGCCCATGTGAGGTCCTTGCGCGTGCAGCGCGCCAGCGAGCTGATGGACCTGCCACCGGCCACGCAGCGCAACCTGGAGCTGGTGCAGACGCTGCGCGGCGAGTCCTCGCCCACGCTGTTCTCGCTGCTGGACAGCTGCAAGACCGGCATGGGCAGCCGCATGCTGCGCCAGTGGCTGCTGCACCCGCGGCGCGACCGCGCCGAGGCGGTCGCGCGCCATGACGCCATCGCGGCGCTGCAGGCCCAGGGCTACGAGCCGCTGCGCGAGGCGCTGAAGTCGGTCAGCGACGTGGAGCGCATCGCCGCCCGCATCGCGCTGCGCCAGGTGCGCCCGCGCGAGCTGACCGGCCTGCGCGCGACGCTGCAGGCCCTGCCCGCGTTGCGCGCGGCCACGCCGGCCGCGTTGCGCGATGCCGCCCTGGCCCTGCCGGACGACGTGCTGGAGCTGCTGGAGCGTGCCATCGCCGCGGAGCCGGCCCTGCTGCCGCGCGACGGCGGCGTCATCGCCGACGGCTTCGATGCCGACCTGGACGAGCTGCGCGGCATCCAGCAGAACTGCGACGGCTTCCTGCTGGACCTGGAGACGCGCGAGCGCGCCCGCACCGGCATCGCCAACCTGCGCGTGCAGTTCAACCGTGTGCATGGCTTCTACATCGAGGTCACGCAGGGCCAGGTCGACAAGGTGCCCATGGACTACCAGCGCCGCCAGACGCTGAAGAACGCCGAGCGCTACATCACGCCCGAGCTGAAGGCCTTCGAGGACAAGGCCTTGTCGGCAAACGAGCGCGCGCTGGCGCGCGAGAAGCTGCTGTACGAGCAGGTCATCGACGCGCTGATCACGCGGCTACAGCCGCTGACGGCCCTGGGTCGCGCGCTGGCCGGCCTGGATGCGCTGGCCGCACTGGCCGAGCGCGCCACCACGCTGGGCTGGTGCCGGCCGGAGTTCGTGTCCCAGCCCTGCCTGGAGATCGTGGCGGGCCGCCACCCGGTGGTGCAGGCCCGCCTGGCCGAGACCGGCGGCGCGGAGTTCATGCCCAACGACTGCCGGCTGGACGCCCGCACCCGCATGCTGGTCATCACCGGCCCCAACATGGGCGGCAAGAGCACCTTCATGCGCCAGGTGGCGCTGATCGCGCTGCTGGCCGCCATCGGCAGCTACGTGCCGGCGACCAGCTGCCGCCTCGGGCCCATGGACGCCATCCACACCCGCATCGGCGCGGCCGACGACCTGGCCAACGCGCAGTCCACCTTCATGCTGGAGATGACCGAGGGCGCGGCCATCCTGCATGCGGCCACCGACCAGTCGCTGGTGCTGATGGACGAGATCGGGCGCGGCACGTCCACCTTCGACGGCCTGGCGCTGGCCTCGGCCATCGCCAGCCACCTGCACGACAAGACGCGCGCGTTCACGCTGTTCGCCACCCACTACTTCGAGCTGACCGAGTTCCCGGCCAAGCACCCGATGGCGCAGAACTGGCATGTCTCGGCCGTCGAGAGCGGCGAGGACATCGTCTTCCTGCACGAGCTGCAGGCCGGCCCGGCCAGCCGCAGCTATGGCGTGCAGGTGGCCCGGCTGGCCGGCATGCCCGCCAGCCTGGTGCGCCAGGCGCGCGCGACGCTGGAGGCGCTGGAGGCCCGCTCCAGGGCGGCCGACGAGCAGTTCGACCTGTTCGCCGCCCCGCCCGCGCCGCCGCCCGCGCCCGAGCCCAGCGAGCTGCTGCAGGCCCTGGAGCGCGTGGACCCCGATGCGCTGTCGCCGCGCGAGGCGCTGCAGGCGCTGTACCAGCTGAAGGCGCTGGCCAAGGCATGAAGACCCTCGTCTTCTCCCACGCCAACAGCTACCCCGCCGGCTGCTACCGCGTGCTGTTCGAACGCTGGCGCGCGGCCGGCTGGCGCGTCGAGGCGCTGGACCGCTTCGGCCACGACCCGCGCTTCCCCGTCACCGGCGACTGGCGCCGGCTGCGCGACCAGCTGCTGGACTTCATCGCCACCGAGGTCAGGCCCGAGGGCCAGGTGGCGTTGGTGGGCCACTCGCTGGGCGGCATGCTCAGCCTGCTGGCCGCCTGCCGCCGGCCGGAGCTGGTGTCCCGGCTGGTCATGCTGGACTCGCCCGTGGTCAGCGGCTGGAAGGCCGCCGCCGTCGCGGTGGCCAAGACCACCGGCCTGATCCACCGCTACGGCCCGTCCAAGATCGCCCGCGAGCGCCGCCACCTCTGGCCCGACCGCGAGGCCGTGCGTCAGCATTTCTCGGCCAAGAAGATGTTCGCCCGCTGGGACCCGCGCGTGCTGGCCGACTATGTGGACGCCGGCTTCGAGGAGGCCGAGGGCCAGGTGCGGCTGCGCTTCACCCGCGAGGTCGAGGCCCACATCTACCGCACGCTGCCCCACCACCTGCCGCTGCTGCTGCGCCTGCGCCCGCCGCAATGCCCGGTGGGTTTCATCGGCGGCACGCGCTCCACCGAGCTGCGCCAGGCGGGTGCGGCCGCATCCATGAAGCTGGCCGGCGAGAACTGGCGCTGGATGGAGGGCGGCCACCTCTTCCCCTTCGAGAAGCCCGACGCGACGGCGGACTTGGTGCTGGAGCTGCTGGGCCCGGCCTGACGGTCTCGTACAATCGCAATTTCCCACCACAGCAGGCTGTTCTGGCCTGCTGCAAGACATGACCAAATACGTCTTCGTCACCGGCGGTGTGGTGTCCTCCTTGGGCAAGGGCATCGCGTCGGCCTCCCTGGCTGCCATCCTCGAATCGCGCGGCCTCAACGTCACCCTGATCAAGCTGGACCCGTACATCAACGTCGACCCCGGCACGATGTCGCCGTTCCAGCACGGCGAGGTGTTCGTCACCGACGACGGCGCCGAGACCGACCTGGACCTGGGCCACTACGAGCGCTTCATCACGACGCGCATGAAGAAGGCCAACAACTTCACCACCGGCCAGATCTACAAGTCGGTGCTGGAGAAGGAACGACGCGGCGACTATCTCGGCAAGACGGTGCAGGTGATCCCGCACATCACCAACGAGATCCAGGAGTTCATCAAGCGCGGCGCCGAGGGTGTGGACGTGGCCATCGTCGAGATCGGCGGCACGGTGGGCGACATCGAGTCGCTGCCCTTCCTGGAGGCCGTGCGCCAGATGAGCCTGCGCGCGGGCCCGACCAACACGGCCTTCGTGCACCTGACCTATGTGCCCTGGATCGCCGCCGCCGGCGAACTGAAGACCAAGCCGACCCAGCACACCGTGCAGAAGCTGCGCGAGATCGGCATCCAGCCCGACGCGCTGCTGTGCCGCGCGGACCGCCGCATCCCCGACGACGAGCGCGAGAAGATCTCGCTGTTCACGAACGTGCCCGAGTACGGCGTGATCTCGATGTGGGACGTCAACACCATCTACAAGGTGCCGCGCGTGCTGCACGAGCAGGGCCTGGACCAGCTGATCTGCACCAAGCTGCAGCTGAGCACCAAGACCACCGACCTGAAGCGCTGGGACGACCTCGTCTACGAGGTCGAGAACCCCAAGGAGCAGGTCACCATCGCCATGTGCGGCAAGTACACCGACCTGTCGGACTCCTACAAGTCGCTCAACGAGGCGCTGCGCCACGCCGGCATCCACAACCATGCGGGCGTGAAGATCGAGTACGTCGACAGCGAGACGCTGACGCCCGAGACCGTGGGCGAGCTGGGCAAGTTCGACGCCATCCTGGTGCCGGGCGGCTTCGGCAAACGCGGCGTGGAAGGCAAGATCCTGGCCGCGCAGTACGCCCGCGAGCACAAGCTGCCGTATCTGGGCATCTGCCTGGGCATGCAGGTCGCCACCATCGAGTACGCCCGCCACATGGCCGGCCTGGAAGGCGCCAACTCCACCGAGTTCGACCCCGAGACGCCCCACCCCGTCATCGCGCTGATCGACGAGTGGCAGGACGCCGACGGCAGCATCCAGAAGCGCGATGCCAACTCCGATCTGGGCGGCACCATGCGCCTGGGCGCACAGAGCTCCGACGTCAAGCCGGGCACGCTGGCCGCCGACATCTACGGCCCCGTCGTCACCGAGCGCCACCGCCACCGCTACGAGGCCAACGAGCATTACCTGGACCGCCTGCAGAAGGCGGGCCTGGTCATCTCGGCCATCACCCAGCGCGAGAAACTCACCGAGATGGTGGAGCTGCCGCGCGAGGTGCACCCCTGGTTCGTCGGCGTGCAGTTCCACCCCGAGTTCAAGTCCACGCCCTGGGGCGGGCACCCGCTGTTCACGGCCTTCATCAAGGCCGCGCTGGATCACAAACACAAGGCCAAGTGATGGAACTCTGCGGCTACCAGGTCGGCCTCGACCGCCCCTTCTTCCTGATCGCCGGCACCTGCTCGATCGAGAGCCTGCAGATGTCGCTCGACGTCGCCGGCCTGCTGAAGGAAGCCTGCGGCGCCCTCGGCATCCCGCTCATCTACAAGGGCTCCTTCGACAAGGCCAACCGCTCCTCCGGCACGTCCAAGCGCGGCGTCGGCATGGAGGCGGGCCTGAAGATCCTGGACGAAGTGCGCCGCCAGACCGGCCTGCCCGTCCTGACCGACGTGCATGACAGCGGCCAGGTGGCGGAGGTCGCCAGCGTCGTGGACGTGCTGCAGACGCCGGCCTTCCTGTGCCGCCAGACCGACTTCATCCGCGCCGTCGCGCAAAGCGGCAAGCCGGTGAACATCAAGAAGGGCCAGTTCCTGGCGCCCTGGGACATGAAGAACGTCATCGACAAGGCCCGCGCGGCTGCGGCCGAGGTCGGCCTGTCGGAAGACCGTTTCCTGGCCTGCGAGCGCGGCGTCAGCTTCGGCTACAACAACCTCGTGGCCGACATGACCAGCCTGGCCGAGATGCGCAACTCGGGCGCCCCGGTGGTGTTCGACGTGACCCACTCGGTGCAGAAGCCCGGCGGCCAGGGCACCACCAGCGGCGGTGCCCGCGAGATGGTGCCGGTGCTGGCCCGCGCGGGCGTGGGCGTGGGCGTGGCGGGCCTCTTCATGGAGACCCACCCCAACCCGGCCGAGGCCTTCAGCGACGGCCCCAACGCCGTGCCGCTCAAGCACATGAAGACGCTGCTGGAACAGCTCGTGGCGCTGGACCGCGTCGTCAAGCAGCAGCCGCTTCTCGAGAATGATTTCTCCTGCTAAGGCGAAGCCGTCACCCGCCGCGAGGGCGGCTGAAGTTGTGACACGGTAACGGCGGCTTGGCACACTGTGCGCCGCCCGTTTTTCTTTTTTCCTGGAGACCCTGAATGAGCGCCATCGTTGACATCGTCGGCCGAGAAATCCTCGACAGCCGCGGCAACCCCACCGTCGAATGCGACGTCCTGCTGGAGTCGGGCGTCATGGGCCGTGCCGCCGTGCCGTCGGGTGCTTCCACCGGTTCGCGCGAGGCCATCGAGCTGCGCGATGGCGACAAGGGCCGCTACCTGGGCAAGGGCGTGCTGAAGGCCGTCGAGCACATCAACACCGAGATCAGCGAAGCCGTGCTGGGCCTGGACGCCTCCGAGCAGGCCTTCCTGGACAAGACGCTGATCGACCTGGACGGCACCGAGAACAAGAGCCGCCTGGGCGCCAACGCGATGCTGGCCGTCTCCATGGCCGTGGCCCGCGCCGCGGCCGAGGAGTCCGGCCTGCCGCTGTACCGCTACTTCGGCGGCATGAACGGCTGCCAGCTGCCCGTGCCAATGATGAACGTCATCAACGGCGGCGCCCACGCCAACAACAGCCTGGACCTGCAGGAGCTGATGATCATCCCCGTGGGCGCGCCGTCGTTCCGCGAGGCCCTGCGCTGGGGTGCCGAGGTCTTCCACGCGCTGAAGAAGATCCTGCACGACAAGGGCATCTCCACAGCCGTCGGCGACGAGGGCGGCTTCGCGCCCAGCGTCGAAAGCCATGAGGCCGCCATCCAGCTGATCCTGGATGCCATCGACAAGGCCGGCTACACCGCCGGCGAGCAGATCGCCATCGGCCTGGACTGCGCCGCCAGCGAGTTCTACAAGGACGGCAAGTACGTGCTCGAAGGCGAAGGCGGCATCCAGCTGACCGCGGCCGAGTGGACCGACATGCTGGCCACCTGGGTCGACAAATACCCCATCATCTCCATCGAGGACGGCATGGCCGAAGGCGACTGGGACGGCTGGAAGCTGCTGACCGACCGCCTGGGCAAGAACGTGCAGATCGTCGGCGACGACCTCTTCGTCACCAACACCAAGATCCTGCAGCAGGGCATCGAGCGCGGCATCGCCAACTCCATCCTGATCAAGATCAACCAGATCGGCACGCTGACCGAGACCTTCGCCGCCATCGAGATGGCCAAGCGCGCCGGCTACACGGCCGTCGTGTCGCACCGCTCGGGCGAGACCGAGGACAGCACCATCTCCGACATCGCCGTGGGCCTGAACGCCGGCCAGATCAAGACCGGCTCGCTGTCGCGCTCGGATCGCATGGCCAAGTACAACCAGCTGCTGCGGATCGAGGAAGACCTGGGCGATGTCGCCGTCTACCCGGGCCGTGCCGCCTTCTACAACCTGAAGTGAAGTGACAAAGCCCCTCGCCCACCCTCGCCCTGCTGAACGCGGGCGAGTCTGGTCTGGGACCGCGCTGCGGCGTGTGCCGCAGCGCTTCGGTAGGCATGGCCAGTCCAATCGACTGGCCATGTCCGGCCTCAGCCCCCGAGGGGACGGCGATGCTTGCGGCATCGAGCCGCAAGCACATCGCCAGTGCGGGCCGGCTTGGGAGCGGCCCGGCGCTCGGCCCGCATGGTGGGCAGTCGTCGGCGCCTTGACATGAAAGTGCTTGCCGCTGTCCTGGCGATCTTCCTGATCGCCATCCAGGCCCAGCTCTGGGTGGGCCGGGGCAGCATTCCCTATGTGGCCCACCTCCGGGAGGAGGTGGCCGCGGCGCGGGCCGACAACGACGAGGCCCGTGCCCGCAATGCGCAGCTGCAGGCGGAGCTGCGCGACCTGCGTGAAGGCCTGGAGATGGTGGAAGAGAAGGCCCGTTTCGAGCTGGGCATGATCAAGGCCGACGAGGTCTTCGTGCCCGTTGCGGCAGCCGCGCCGACGGCGTCGGGCGCGCGCTGATGCTCGCATCCGCCTGGGCGGCGCTGCTGGCGCCGGCCTTCACCGCCTTCGGCAGCCCCATCTCCTGGCTGGAGCTGGTCGCCTTCGTGCTGGCCGTCTGGATGGTCGTCTGCAACATGCGGGTGAACCTGCTGGCCTGGCCGCTGGCGCTGCTCAGCTCGCTGATGTACTTCGCCCTGTTCTGGGACGGCCGCCTCTACGGCGAGGCGGCGCTGCAGCTGGTGTTCGCCGCGCTGGCGCTGTGGGGCTGGTGGCAGTGGCGCTTTGGCCGCACGCGCGAGGGCGAGGTGCTGACCGTGCGGCGCCTGGGCCTGCAGGGCCTCGTCAGGCCCGTGCTGCTGACGCTGGCCGCCTGGCCGCTGCTGGGCCTGTTCCTGGCCAAGGCCACCGACAGCCCCCTGCCCTACTGGGACGCCTTTCCCACCGTGGCCAGCCTGCTGGGCCAATGGCTGCTGGCGCGCAAGTACGAGGAGAACTGGCCGACCTGGATCGTCGTCAACGCGGCCAGCGTCGTGCTGTTCGGGCTCAAGGGCTACTGGCTGACGGTGCTGCTCTACGCCGGCTTCATCCCCATGAGCGTGATGGGCTGGCGCGCATGGCGGCAGGCATGAAGCTCGTCGCGCTGCTGGGCGCGGAATGCACCGGCAAGTCCACGCTGGCCGAGGCACTGGCGGCCCACTTCCAGGCCGGCCTCGTCCGCGAGTACCTGCGCGAATGGTGCGCCGCGCAGGGCCGCACGCCGCAGCAGCACGAGCAGGCCCACATCGCCGCCGAGCAGGCCGCCCGCATCGAGGCCGCCGCCCGCGAGCATGAGTTGGTGATCTGCGACACGACGCCGCTGATCACGGCCCTGTGCAGCGAGCACTACTTCGGCGACCCCGCGTTGACGGCCGGTGCCCTGGCCTTCCAGCGCCGCTGCGACCTGACGCTGCTGTGCGCCCCCGACCTGCCCTGGGAGGCCGACGGCTTCATGCGCGACGGCCCCGGCGTGCGCGCGGCCTTCGACGCGCGGCTGCGCGCCGCCCTCGCCGGCCATGGCCTGGGCTGGGTGGACATCGCCGGCGGCGACGCCACTCGCCTGGCCACGGCCATCGCGGCGCTTCAGCGCCCCAGCAGCAGGTAGTCGAACAGCTGCGTGCCGCCGGCGCCGCCCAGCGGCACCAGCATGGCCTTGAGCAGCGGCTGGTCGAAGAACGGGGCAAAGGCGCCGCGCTGCTCCGCCTCCACCGAGGCGATCAGCCGCTTGTAGGGCTCCACGAGATCGGACAACGGCTTGCCGCTGCCGGCCAGCCAGCGCAGGTCGGCCTGCATGGAGTCGATCGCATGGCGGCGCGTCGTCTCGGCGGAGCGCTTGAGCAGCAGGGTCAGGCCGATCAGCACCGCGACGTAGAAACACACGCCGACGGCGATGGCCGGCGTCAGCGACCAGTTGTCGAACAGCCGGCTGCGCGCGACGACCAGCAGGGCCAGCACGACGAAGGGGCCGATTACCAGCCGCGCCACCGGCGCGCTGCGGCGGGCCACCACCTGCACGTCGATCCAGTCGTCCAGCAGCGTGTGCACGGCGAAGCCGCCGCCGTCCTTGCTGCGGTCCTCGGGCAGCGCGCAGAAGCGCTGCGCCCACAGCCCCTTGTGCTCCTCGCCCAGCGCCCTGGCGAACATCTCGATGGTGGCCTCGGGGTAGAAGCTGCGCCCGGCATTGAGATGGCGCACGAAGCGCACCAGCAGCAGCGTCGAGTCCGCCACGGCGACGACCAGCAGCGGCAGCAGCAGCAGGATGGCGTAGAGCGTGGCCGTCACCATCTGGCGATGCTCGTCGCCGCGCACCGGCACCTCGGGGATCTGCCCCTCGGACAGGCACAGGAACAGCAGGCCCACGCAGCAGATCGTCAACGCATACCAGAGCAGCGTGCGCGCCGCGCGCGGGCGGGCCTCGGCGCGTTCGCCGTACTCCTGCCAGAGCTGGTCGAAATCGCAGCTGTAGCCCACGCCGGGCCGCCAGAACAGCACGCTGACATGCTCGAACCAGCCGCTGACGAGCCGGCGCAGGTCGCTGCGCACATCGGGCCTGGCCACCGGCCGCGGCAGGCGCAGCCAGTCCGAGTCGCGGCGCTGCTGGCTCAGGGTGTCGGCCCAGGCCCAGTCCAGCGTCCACAGGATGGCGAACAGCGCGAGCAGATGGATGAGGTGCGAGGGCCAGGCGCTGACGCCCTCCAGCCAGGCCACCGGCTCGCAGCTGTCGCAGACGAGGCTGCGCCCCCAGCCGCCGGCCGGCCAGGCCAGCCATACCCACAAGGCCAGCACCAGCAGCACGATAACGAGGTGCAGGCGGTCGACGCCCGCGGGCTGGTCGGGCGGCGGGGGCTGCTCTCGCCGCGCCTGCAGCAGCGCCGGCAGCACGGCCAGCAGCGCCCCGAAGGCCGCCAGGCTGGCCAGCAGCAGCGCGTGCACGAAGCCGAGCTGGCTGGGCAGCAGGAACTCGATCAGGCTGGCCAGCACATAGGCGAACAGGCCGGCATGCAGGGCCAGGAGCACGATGGCCGTCATGTCCATCTGCGGCTGGTTGTCCAGCGTCGGCTCGCGCAGGAAGACCCGGCGCGCCTGGCGTATCGACGGCGTCGACGGCCAGGCCAGCAGCACGCCGCCCATGACGACGACCATCAGCAGCGCCAGGCCGTTGCGCCCGCTCGCAGGCGGCAGGGGCCGTGCCTCCAGCGCATAGCCCGACAGCGGCACGGCGCTGGAGCGCCCCACCTCGTAGACCGAGGGATTCTGCAGCACCGGCTCCAGGGCCAGCTTCTCGTCGCGCTTGCAGCCGTCGCTGCGGCAGCCGGCGCGACGTGCCGCGGCATAGGTGCTGACCTGGTAGATGTCGCGCAGCGGCGGCGTGCCGGCCTGCAGGTCCACGCCCGATGCGCCGGCCGGCGGCGGGTAGAAGGCCAGCGGCAGGCTGCTGGCGACGACCAGGTTGCGCGTGAAGGCCTGGGTGCGCGGATGCAGGTAGCGCGCATCCATGTCAGTCGTGAAGAACATGCGGTCGGAGAAACCCTCGTGCAGGGCCTGCAGCACCAGCAGCTTGTCGTGCACGTCGTTGGCGAAGATGCCGATGGCGCCAATGGGCAGGCGGCTCGCGTCGGCCTCGCTGTGCTTGAGCTCGGCGCCCAGGCGGCGCAGGTAGTCGAGCTGGTCGCGGCTCTCGGGCCACTCCAGCGGCGCGGCCTTGGGCGGCGGGCTCGCCGTCGCGGTGCTGCTGGTCTCGCGCGCCGTCACGCCGTCGATGCCGCGGAAGAAGTAGATGACCTCGATCTTGAACGGCTGGCCCTGGGCCCGCCCCTCGGGCAGGCGGTAGCGCAGCTCGCCGACCAGGGACTGCGCGTACAGCGAATCGCGCTCGGCCACGATGACGATGCGCCGCCCCTCGTGCGGCAGCCTCAGCCCCAGCTCGGCAACGAGGCGCTTGATGAGCTCGGCATCGGTGCCTATGGTGCGCAGCATCTGCACCGGCCGCACCGGGTTCGCGCCGGTGATGCGGTTGAACTGGTCGGTGACGAAGGACTCCAGCTTCTGGTCGCTGAGCTCGCTGAGCATGCTGTTGGGCGCCGTCGAGGCCGAGTTGTAGAACTCGGCACGCGCCAGCAGCTCATAGCCCTCCTGCAGGTCGGGCGGCAGGCCGGCGGCCGCGCCGGCGACGCCCGAGCTGCAGCGCGCCGCCGCCGCGCTCGCCGCCGGGCTCAGCGCCGCCACGGCGGCATGCTTGCGGTCGGCCGCGCAGCGCAGGTCCATCAGCGCGGCCCGCAGCGCATCGGTGGACGACGGGCCGATGACGGCCAGACTGGGCAGGCGCTGGCTATCCAGGCCGCCCGGCGCGGCGCTGTTGCGCGCCGCCCGACCCATCAGCTGCTGGGTCAGCCGCGCCAGCGCATCCAGCTTGCGGTTGGGCAGCGCGTTCTCGTCCACCCACAGCAGCGCGATCTGGCCGTAGCGGCGCGGCTTGTCGGCCCTGCCGTCGGCATCGCTATCGGGCTTGCGGCGGTGTTCGGCGCGCGCCGACAGCAGCTCGTAGGGCACGACGAAACTGTCCCTGGCCCGGGCGGCGCGCGCCTGCCTGTCGGGCTCGCCGGCCTTGGGCGGCGCGGACGGCGCATCGGCCGCGGGCTGGGCCTCCAGCAGGTTGAACTCCAGCAGGCTCAGCCGCTCGGCGTTGTCGGGCACATAGTCCTGCGCCAGCAGGCCGGCCAGCGTCGCATAGCGCAGGCGCCGCCGCGCCTCCTCGGCGCCGACGAAATCGGCGCCCGGCAGCAGGCCCATGACGACGAGGGTGTCGTCCAGGCGCTGGTCGTGGTCGCGGTCGAGCTTGGCCAGCATGCGCTGCGGGTCGCGCACCTCGGCGACGCGGTCGCGACAGTCGATGTCCAGCGTCTGCGAGGCCTGCTTGCGCACGCGTTCGCAGCGCTCGGCGCGCTCGGTCTCGTAGCGGCGCAGCGCGGCGAAGGGGTCTTCCCACAGGCGGGCGTTGACGTCGAGGTCGGGGTCCAGCGGCGCCTGGGCCCGCGCCTTCTCGGCCGGCCGCAGCGGCTCGAAGGCGTGCGGCACCAGCTGGGTGCTGGCCACGAAGGCCACCAGCACCGCGGCGCTGGCCCAGGGGAAACCGCCCAACCCGCCCTTGGAGTCCGCCACTGCCGCCTCCCGGCCCTCGCATGACGGGCCGCGCGGCCAAAGTCTCAGCTGGGCGCAGCGGCGTCAATCACTAGGGCCGCGCCCATCCCCAGAAGGCATGAGGCGGCGTTGCGCCGCGGCTACTGCAGCGTCGTCGCGCCGCCGCCCTCGGGCTGCTGGCCGGTCGGCACGAACAGCGCGCCCACGTCCACCGCGTCGAAGCGGTAGTGGCGGCCGCAGAAGTCGCAGCCGATCTCGACCTCGCCGCGCTCGGCCAGCACGTCGTCCACCTCCTCGCGGCCCAGGCCGCGCAGCATCTGGGCCACGCGCTCGCGCGAGCAGGTGCAGGCGAAGCGCGGCTGCTGGGGCTCGAAGCGGGTCAGCTGCTCCTCCCAGAACAGGCGGCGCAGCACGGTGTCGGCGTCCAGCGTCAGCAGTTCCTCGTCGGTCAGCGTGCCGGCCAGGATGCTGATGCGGTTGAACGCATCGGACAGGCCGATGTCGTCCTCATTCCTGCGTCCCTCCAGGTTGCCCTCGCCCTCCACCGGCAGACGCTGGATCAGCAGGCCGGCCGCGATGTCGCCGTTGGCGGCCAGCACCAGCTTGGTGTCGAGCTGCTCGGACTGCAGCATGTAGTGCTCCAGCACCTCGGACAGCTTGAGCAAGGGCTCGCGCTGGTCGCCGTGCAGCGGCACGACGCCCTGGTAGGGCTGCTGGCCCGGCAGCTTGTCGCGCGGGTCCAGCGTGATCGCGCAGCGGCCCTGGCCGTGCACGTTCAACATGGCCGGCAGGTCGGCGCCGGGCAGCAGCTCGCCCACGCACTTGGCCGTGGCACGGAAGCTCAGGTCGTGCTGGGCCTCGGCGACCGCGAGCTTGACGGGGCCGTCGCCGAAGATCTGCAGCACCAGTGCGCCGTTGAACTTGATGTTGGCCTGCATCAGCACGGCCGCGGCGCTCATCTGGCCCAGCAGGTCGCGCAACTCGGGCGGGTACTCGCTGCCGGGCTCGCGGCGCGACAGCAGTTCCTGCCAGGAGCCGGTCAGCCGCACCAGCATGCCGCGCACGGGCAGGCCTTCGAACAGGAACTTGTGGATCTCGCTCATCGGATTCTTTTCAGGCCGGCCGCATAGCGGCGGCCGTTGTTGACATAGTGGGCCGCGCTGGCCTTCAGCCCGGCAATCTGCGCCTCGGTCAGCTCGCGCGCCACCTTGGCCGGTGCGCCGACGATCAGCGTGCCGTCGGGGAACTCCTTGCCCTCGGTGACGAGGGCGCCGGCGCCGACGACACAGTTGCGGCCGATACGCGCCCCATTCAAGACCACGGCACCGATGCCGATCAGGCTTTCGTCGCCCACCGTGCAGCCGTGCAGCATGACCTGGTGGCCCACCGTCACATTGGCGCCGATGACCAGCGGGAAGCCATGGTCGGCGTGCAGCACCGAGCCGTCCTGGATGTTGCTGCCGGCGCCGACGGTCAGCGTGTCGCTGTCGCCGCGCAGCACGGCGTTGAACCAGACGCTGACGCCCTCGCCCAGCGTCACCCGGCCGACAACCTCGGCGCTGTCGGCCACCCAGGCCGTCTCGGCCACGTCGGGGATGTGCTCGTCGAGCTGGTAGATCGCCATCGCGGTCCTCCCGTCAAAACCCGCGATTCTAAAATTGCGCCGATGCCCGAACTCCGCCAGGCCACGCTGGCCCCTTTGCTGATCGCCGACGCGCCTGCCAAGGCCGCGGCCACGCTGGCCCTCCCCATCGACCTGCCCGTCGACACCGCCGCCGTGCTGGACCCGCCCGCCGGCATCCCGGGCCGCCCCGCCCGCCCCTGCCTGGTGGAGCACATCCGGCTGAAAGCCCCGTCCATGCGCACGCCGGCCGGCATCGCGGCGCTGGTGCACAGCATCGCCCACATCGAGCTCAACGCCATCGACCTGGCGCTGGACATCTGCTGGCGCTTCCCCGGCATGCCCGAGGCCTTCTACCGCGACTGGCTGCGCATCGCCCAGGAGGAAGCCACCCACTTCACGCTGCTGCGCGATCACCTCTTGACGCTGGGCTTCGACTACGGCGACTTCGACGCCCACAACGCGCTGTGGGACATGGCCCAGCGCACCCGGCACGACCTGCTGGCCCGCATTGCGCTGGTGCCGCGCACGCTGGAGGCGCGCGGCCTGGACGCCTCGCCGGCCGTGCGCGCCAAGCTCGTCGGCGCGGGCGACCATGCCGCCGGCGCGATCCTGGACATCATCCTGCGCGACGAGATCGGCCATGTCGCCGCCGGCAACCGCTGGTACCGCTTCCTGTGCGCGCAGCGCGGGCTGGACCCCATCGCCACCTACGCCGAACTCGCCGCCCACCACCAGGCCCCCAGGTTGCGTGCCCCCTTCAACCTGGAGGCCCGCCGCGCGGCCGGCTTCGACGAGGCCGAACTGGCCGCCCTTGCCCAGCCATGACCCGCCTGCAGGCCAACCTCCTCCTCACCTTCGTCGCGCTGATCTGGGGCTCGGCCTTCGTCGCCCAGAGCCAGGGCATGGCCGACGTCGGCCCACTGCTGTTCACCGGCGTGCGCTTTCTGATCGGCGCGGCCGTCGTGCTGCCGCTGGCCTGGCTGGAATGGCGCCGCCTGGCCCGTGAAGGCCGGCCGCTGAAGCGGCCCGACGGCTGGCATATCGCCGCGCTGGGCGGGCTGATGACGCTGGGCGCGGTCATGCAGCAGATCGGCATCCAGTTCACCAGCGTCACCAACGCCGGCTTCCTGACCGCCGTCTATGTGCCGCTGGTGCCGGTGCTGGCCTGGCTGCTGCTGCGCCACGTGGCGCACTGGTCGGTGTGGCCGGCGGCGCTGGGCTGCCTGGCCGGCGCCTTCCTGCTGTCCGGCGCGCATGAGCTGGCCATAGGCCTGGGCGACCTGTGGGTGCTGGGCTCGGCCATTCCCTGGGCGCTGCACGTGCTGATGGTGGGCCGCTGGGCCGACCGCATGGGTGCGCCCTTCCTGGTCGCCTGCGGCCAGTTCACCGTCTGCGGCCTGCTGTCGCTGGTCACCGCCTTCGCGACGGAGCCGGTGCGCTGGGCCGGCCTGCAGGCCGCCGCCTGGCCCATCCTCTACACCGGCGTGCTGTCGGTGGGCATCGCGTTCACGGCCCAGGTGGTCGCGCAGCGCTACGCCCACGCGGCGGACGCGGCCATCATCCTGTCGTCGGAGACGCTGTTCGCAGCCGCCTTCGGCTATGTGCTGCTGGGCGAGCGCCTCGATGCCGCCGGCCTGCTGGGCTGCGGCCTGATGCTGGCCTGCATCCTGCTCGTGCAGCTGATGCCGCTGGCCGGCACCCTGAGGGGAACCCTGAGAAGGCGGCAAATTCTGACCACCCCGTCAAAATCGCCTCTAGACTCTGACGTCCTTCACCGGAGCCCGCCATGAGTGCAGACGTTTCCAGGCTTGACGCCTACTGGATGCCCTTCACCGCCAACCGGCAGTTCAAGCAGTCGCCGCGGCTGCTGACCGGCGCCGACGGCATGTATTTCCGCGACGACAAGGGCCGCGAGGTGCTGGATGGCATCGCCGGCCTGTGGTGCGTGAACGCGGGCCACAACCGGCCGAAGATCGTGCAGGCCATCCAGGCCCAGGCCGCCGAGCTGGACTTCGCGCCGCCCTTCCAGATGGGCCATCCCAAGGCCTTCGAGCTGGCCGAGCGCCTGGCCCAGATCGCACCGGCGGGCATGAACCGCGTGTTCTTCACCAACTCCGGCTCCGAGTCCGTCGAGACGGCACTGAAGATGGCCATCGCCTACCACCGCGTGCGCGGCGAAGGCGCGCGCACCCGGCTCATCGGCCGCGAGCGCGGCTACCACGGCGTCAACTTCGGCGGCATCTCGGTGGGCGGCATGGTGGCCAACCGCAAGATGTTCGGCAGCCTGCTGGCCGGCGTGGACCACATCCGCCACACCCATGACCCGGCGCGCAATGCCTTCTCGGTGGGCGTTCCCCAGCATGGCGCCGAATTCGCGGACGACCTGGAGCGCCTGGTCGCGCTGCACGATGCCAGCACGATAGCCGCCGTCATCGTCGAGCCCGTGGCCGGTTCCACCGGCGTGCTGCTGCCGCCGCAGGGCTATCTGCAGCGCCTGCGCGAGATCTGCGACCGGCACGGCATCCTGTTGATCTTCGACGAGGTCATCACCGGCTTCGGCCGCACCGGCCAGCCCTTCGCCGCGCAGACCTTCGGCGTCACGCCGGACCTGATGACGGTGGCCAAGGGCATCACCAACGGCTGCGTGCCCATGGGCGCGGTGTTCGCCCAGCAGAAGATCCACGACGCCTTCATGACCGGGCCCGAGCACCTGATCGAGTTCTTCCACGGCTACACCTACTCGGCCCACCCGCTGGCCTGCGCGGCGGGCCTGGCGACGCTGGACACCTATGCCGACGGCGAGCTGCTGACCCGTGCGGGGCGCATGGAGGCCGAGTTCGCGCAGGCCCTGCACTCGCTGCGCGACGAACCCAACGTCATCGATGTGCGCAACATCGGCCTGGTGGGCGGCATCGAGTTGAAGCCGCTGGACGGCCAGCCGGCCAAGCGCGCCTTCAACATCTTCCTGGACTGCTGGGAGCAAGGCCTCCTGATCCGCACGACCGGCGACACCATCGCGCTGTCGCCGCCGCTGATCATCGAGAGCGGCCACATCGAGCGCATCATGGCCACGCTCAGGGCCGCGCTGCGCCGCGCCGCATAATCCGCGCCGCCAGTGGCGGCCGCAGTTGTCCGCCGCGGCCGCCCTGGAGTTTCCCGACATGAAATGGCTTCTTGCCCTGCTGCTGGCAGGGTCCGCGCACGCCCAGACGCTGAACTACATCGGCCAGCAGATCGTGCCCACCGGCGCGAGCTTTCGCGGCCTGCCGGTGGGTGGCCTGTCCAGCATCGACCACGTGCCCGCCACCGGCCACTACCTGGCCATCAGCGATGACCGCAGCGACCGCGGCCCGGCGCGCTTCTACGAGCTGACGCTGGACCTGAGCAAGTTCCGCCGCAGCGCCAGCCCCGGCGACGCCGGCGTCGGCTGGGTCGACATGACCAGCATCCTCGACCTCGACGGCCAGCCCTTCGGCCGCAACAAGGTCGACCCGGAGAGCCTGCGCCTGGACACGCGGCGCAACCTCATCTACTGGAGCAACGAGGGCCAGCGCACGTCCGCCGGCTTCCAGAACCCGACCGTGCGCCGCATGACACTGGACGGCAAGCCGGCCGGCGAGTTCCCGGTGCCCGCCTACTACCTGCCCAGCGGCAGCGCCGGCGGCCTCGCGGCCGGCGACATGGGCGTCCACAACAACCTCGCCTTCGAGAGCATCGCCATCACGCCCGACGGCAAGACGCTGTGGACCATGAGCGAGAACGCGCTGGCCCAGGACGGCCCGCCCGCGGCCCTGGGCCGCGGCAGCCGCGCGCGCATGCTGTCCTTCGACCTGGACAGCGGCAAGGCCGGCGCCGAATACGTCTACGAGGTGGGCCCGCTGCCCTTCCCGCCGGCCCGCCCCGGCGACTTCGCGACCAACGGCGTGCCCGAGATGCTGGCGCTGTCGGAGCACGAGTTCATCGTCATCGAGCGCGCCTACGCGGTGGGCGCCGACACGCCCGGCATCGCGGCGCAGAACAAGCTGCCCACCGGCAACACCATCAAGCTCTTCCTCGTCGACACGCGCGGCGCCACCGACGTGTCGGGCTGGCCCAGCCTCAAGGGCCGCGACCTGGTGCCGGTCAAGCGCCGCCTGCTGCTGGACCTGTCCACGCTGAAGAACGACGACGGCAGCGTGCTGGCCCTGGACAACGTCGAGGGCCTCACGCTGGGCCCGCTGTACGAGGGCAAGCGCACGCTGATCCTGGTGTCCGACAACAACTTCAACCCGGCCCAGTTCACGCAGTTCATCGCACTGACGATCGATTGACCCCTCGCGGGGACGGCGATGCTTGCGGCATAGAGCCGCAAGCACATCGCCCAAGGCGGGCCGGCGCTCGGCCCGAAAGCCAACACATGCATCCTGTTCCCTGGCGCTCCTATGCGCTGCTCGCGGCCAGCACCAGCCTGATCGGCAGCTATGTCGGCCTGTCCAAGCTGCTGGTGGCGGCCTTCCCCATCTTCCTGCTGGCCGGCCTGCGCTTCGGCCTCGCGGCGCTGCTGATGCTGCCCTGGCTGCGCAAGCCCGCCAGTGAGGCGCCGCTGGATGCGCGCTCCCGCGGGCTGCTGTTCCTGGAGTCCTTCCTCGGCAACTTCCTGTTCTCCATCTGCATGCTGTTCGGCCTGCGGCAGAGCTCGGCCGTGGTGGCCGGCGTCATCATGGCCGGCATCCCGGCGGCCGTGGCGCTGCTGAGCCGGGTCTTCCTGCGCGAGCAGCTCAGCCGCCGCGTGCTGGCCGGCATCGCCTGCGCGGTGGCGGGCATCGCGCTGGTCGCCACCGGCCGCGAAGGCGGCGCCCAGACCACGCCGCTGGGCGCGCTGCTGCTGCTGGCGGCCGTGTTCTGCGAGGCCAGCTACGTCGTCATCGGCAAGAAGCTCACCGCCAACCTGACGCCCAGGCGCATCAGTGCACTGATCAACCTCTGGGGCCTGGTGCTGGTCGCGCCGCTGGCGCTGTGGCAGGCCGCGAGCTTCGACTTCGGCGCGCCGCGCCCGCTGGACTGGGGGCTGCTGGCCTATTACGCCGCCACGGCCAGCGTCATCACCGTGTGGCTGTGGATGGCCGGCCTGCGCGGCCTGCCGGCGGCCAAGGCCGGCGTCTTCATGGTCTTCCTGCCCATCAGCACGGCGCTGGTGGGCCTGCTGCTGGGCGAGCGCCTGTCCATGGTCCAGGCCCTGGCCTATGGCCTGGCCTTATTGGGCGTGCTGCTGGCGACATGGCCCGTGAAACCAGCGCCTCGGTAGGATGACGACATGCCGCCCCTGGAAACCGATCTCGCCCGCTGGCGCGAACACCTGACCCGCTTCTCCGCCCTGCTGGGCAACCCGGCCGATCCTCAGGCCGCCCCGGGCCGCGAGCCGCAGCCCGGCCATTGCCTGATCTTCGCGCCGCATCCCGACGACGAATGCATCGTCGGCGCGCTGCCGCTGCGCCTGCAGCAGGAGGCCGGCTGGCGCATCAGCAATGTCGCCGTCACGCTGGGCAGCAACCCGGCACGCCGCGAGTCGCGCTGGGCCGAGCTGCTGGACGCCTGCGGCGTGCTGGGCTTCGACTGCATCCGCGTCGGCGCGCAAGGCCTGTCCGACGTGCGCCCCGACACCGCCGAGCGCGAGCCCGCGCTGTGGGCCGGCCATGTCGAGGCCATCGCCGCGCTGCTGGCCGAGCACCGCCCCGCCCTGGTGCTGGCGCCGCATGCGCTGGACGACAACCCCAGCCACCGCGGCGTCTGCCGCCTCGTCATCGAGGCCCTGGCCGCCGCGCGGCTGGACACGGTGGTGGCCCACACCGAGTTCTGGTCCACGCAGGCCGGGCCCAATGCGCTGGTGCAGACCAGCATCGCCGACACCGCACGCCTCATCGCCGCGCTGGAGCGCCACCGCGGCGAGATCGAGCGCAACCCCTACCACCTGCGCCTGCCGGCCTTCCTGGCCGACGCGGTGCGCCGCGGCGGCGAGCTGGTGCTGGGCGCTGGCGAGGCGCCGCCGGACTTCGCCTTCGCAACGCTGTACCGCCTGGTGGCCTACCGCGCCGGCCAGCCCGCGGCCGAGCTGCCGCGCCGCGTGCTGCCCGCCGACCAGGCCCTGACCTCCGCCCTCCTGAAGCCATGACCCAGCCCACCCATCTCCGCATCCACCAATTCGCCGGCCTGGAACCCGGCCCGCGCTTCCTCGTGACCGGCGCCGTGCACGGCAACGAGGTGCACGGCACGAAGGCGATGGCCGAGATCATCCGCCAGCTCGACGCCGGCGAGCTGACGCTGCTGCGCGGCACGCTGACCCTGGTTCCCGTCGTCAACCCGCTGGCCCACCAGCTGAACCGCCGCGAGGGCGACCGCAACCTGAACCGCAACCTGCGCCCGGTCGTCATCGCGCACGACTACGAGGACCGCATCGCGCGCCAGCTGTGCCCGCTGATCGCCCAGCACGACGGCATCCTGGATCTGCACAGCTTCCAGGGCAACGGCCCGGCCTTCGCGATGATCGGCCCGCGCAACAACCAGGGCGAGCTGGAGCCCTTCTCCCAGGAAGCCACCGAATCGGCGCTGGCCGCGGCGCTGGGCGTGGGCCGCATCGTGGAGGGCTGGCTGTCCACCTACGCTTTAGGCCTGCAGCGCCGCCAGCAGCGCGCCCATGACGGCTCGCGCCGCGCGGCGCTGGTCTCCGACCCGCACTACGGCGTGGGCACCACCGAATACATGCGCTCCACCGGCGGCTGGGCCATCACGCTGGAATGCGGCCAGCACCTGGACCCGAACGGCCCCGAGGTCGCACGCCTGGCCATCCTGCGCGCGCTGGTGTTCCTGGGCATGCTGGACGCCAGCGTCGTCGAGCCGCACCGCCCGGCGCAGCCGCCGGAGCTGCTGCAGCTCTACGACGTCATCGACCGCGAGGACATGGGCGACCGGTTCGAGCGCGACTGGGCCAGCTTCGACCCCATCGCGAAGGGCCAGCGCATCGGCACCCGCGCCAGCGGCGAGGCCGTGCTGGCGCCCGGCGAGGGTCGCATCGTGTTCCCCAGCACCAAGTCGCTGCCGGGCACGGAGTGGTTCTACCTGGCCCGCCCCAGCGATAGACAGCTGGGCTGAGCCCGCGTCAGCGGCGCCCGCCGGGCGCCGGGCGATGGGTCGCCGTGCTGGGTGTCGCCGCCGCCCAGCGGGCGCCGGCATAGATGCGCTGCAGGGACAGCCCACCCTCGGTGTAATGCAGCTCGGTGCCGTCGGGAACGGCCAGGCCGGCCAGCGCGTCCTGCAACGCCGCCAGCGCGCGGACCTGGTCAACGAGCTCGATGTCCAGCCGGTGGTGAGAGACGACCGTGCCGCCTCGCGCCGCCGGCGTGGGCGACAGCGAACGCCCCCAGCTGACGAGCTCGCCCAGCCCCTGGGTGGCCAGCATGCGCTCCAGGCCCTCGTGCAGCCCGGCCATGGGCTGGGCCCGCCCCGCGGCCAGCGGAACCTTGACGTAGACGAAAAACGGCATGCCGCGGATTCTCCCGCAGCCGCCCGCCTGCGGCAGCTGCCGTCGGCGAAAGCAGCTTGCGGGGTGGGCGGCGCCTAGCGGCCGACGGCCCAGTTCAGGCCCAGGGTCCACCAGGCGCTGCGGGAGGCGGCCTGCGCCTGGGCGCGGCTGAGGTCGACCGAGACGCGCTCGCCGGCCGCGTAGCGCAGGCCGAGGCGGCGCTGCGGGCCCCGCGCGTCACGCCACCCTTCGGCCAGGGCCTGCCAGCGCGGAGCGACACGCCATTCCAGCGCCGCGCCATAACGGCCCACGTCGGCGCCATGCGGCCGGAACTCGCGGCCGAGGTTGAGGTGCAGCACCAGGTCGTCGTGCGGTACCCAGCTCAGCGGCAGCAGCAGCGTCTGCCCGGCGAAGCGGGTCTCGCCGGACTGCCAGCCGGCCGCCCAGACGAGGCCGACGTCCAGCCCGGGCTGCAGCGCCCGGGCCCATTTGAGATGCAGGCCCGCACCCTGCACGCCGACCGCGTCGTGCTCCAGGCTCAGGCCGGCCTCGACGCCCAGCACATGGCAGGCGGGCCCGAGGTGTTGCAGCCGGTGCCCGCCCGCCGCCTCGGCCCAGGCTTCCAGATGGCACTGGCCGGGTTCGAGGATGGCGGCGTCATCGACCGCGTGATGCCCGCCGGCCGCCCAGCCGCCCAGGGGCAGCAGCAGGCCGGCCAGCGCGGCCAGCCAGGCGATGGCCAGTCGCGCGTCCAGGCTGGCCAGCGTCCGACGCAGCGGTGCGCAGAGCGTGGCCGCGGTGCTCGTGCGGCGGGCGGGCGGCGCCACGGCGTGGGGAAAGAGGTCGGGGACGGGGCCGCTGTTGGGCCAGGTCAGCAGAGCGAAGTGCATGGGGTGCTCCTGCGCAAGGCGCAGCCGCCCCCGGACCTTCAGCAATGGCGGGGCAGGCGGCGCGCCGGGCTGCGCGTCGTGAGGGAAGAAAGAGCTGCGGAAGGGGCGGCGCCGGAGCGCCGACTCGGGTCGGGATCCATGGAGCCTCCTGGGCGGTCAGAGCGATGAGGGGCCGGACGGCATCGGCGGCTGCAGCAGCGCGCTGCGCAGCCGGCGGGTCGTCCACGGAGTGAGCTGCTCGAGCCGCAGCAGCGCGCGCAAGGCCTCATCCCGCGAGGGGACGGGCGCTGCCGCGAGCGGCTTGCTGGGCGAAGTCGGGGTTGGCATGAACGCCTCCAGATGCTGGACGGGTTCGTGCGCGGCACGGCCTGCCTCGGCGGGTTCGCCGAAGCCTGGAAGCGATGGGAGTCAGGGGTGGCCCCGGGGGACCAGAGGGAGCCTGCGGCGCTGACGCGCCGCCGGAGTCGGCGTCAGCGCGTCAGAGGGGCGGCGGCCATCCCGGCTCGCATCGCAGATCGACTGGCACTGTCCACGCACGGACTCCGCTGTTGAAACGGGCGCGATTGTTGCACCGCAATAGCGCCACGGTCAAGCTCAGCCCATGGTGCCGCGCGCCTGCATCGCCGCGCGCCAGCGCTGCAGGTGCGGATGCTCGTCGCCGGGCCTGAACTTGACGGCACGCGCGAAGTCCAGCGCGACGACGGCCGTGATGTCGGCGATGCTGAACTGCTCGGCCGCGATGAAGTCGCGCCCGGCCAGATGCTGGTCCAGTGCCGCGAAGAAGCGCTGCAGGCGCGCCAGCCCGCGCTCGGCCAGCGCCGGGATCTGCGCATAGTCCACCGGCCCCGGCAGCGCGCGGTTGGCCATGGCCGGGCTGCTGTTGCGCAAGGCCTCGGCGATCGCCATCAAGCCCTCGAACTCGACACGCCACTGCCAGCCGGCGATCTGGGCCTTGTCCAGCGGCGTGCGGCCCAGCAGCGGCGGTTCGGGCCAGCGCGCCTCCACATAGGCCGCGATGGCCGCGTTGTCGGTCAGCACGGAGCCTTCGTCCGTCACCAGCGCCGGCACCGTGCACTGCGGGTTGATGCGGCGGAAGGCCTCGCCCAGCTGCTCGCCGCCGCGCAGGTCCACCTGCACGGTCTGGTGCGGCGCGCCCTTCTCGGCGAGCAGGATGCGCGCACGGCGCGGGCTGGGCGCGGTGGCGCAGTCGTAGAGCGTCATCATGGGGCAGCCACCTTGTCCTGAGTCTGGGTGTCGAAGTCGCTCGCGTCGTGGCGCTCGTGCAGCTGGCTGGCCGGCTCGCCGAAGGTGCGGTTGACCTTGCGGCCACGCTGCACGGCCGGGCGGCGGGCGATCTCGTCGGCCCAGCGGATGACGTGGCCGTACTCGTGTACCGACAGGAATTCGCCCGCGCCATACAGCTGGCCCTTGGCCAGCGCGCCGTACCAGGGCCAGATCGCCATGTCCGCGATCGTGTAGCTGTCACCGGCCACGTAGGGCTGCTCGGCCAGGCGGCGGTCCAGCACGTCCAGCTGACGCTTGACCTCCATCGCATAGCGGTCGATGGGGTACTCCTGCTTGGTCGGCGCATAGGCATAGAAATGCCCGAAGCCGCCACCCAGGAAGGGCGCGCTGCCCATTTGCCAGAACAGCCAGCTCAAGGCCTCGGCCCGCGCCGCGCCCCCGTTCACCGAGGGATGGGGCAGGAAGGCGCCACCGAACTTCTCCGACAGATACATCAGGATGGCGCCCGACTCGAACACCCGCACGGCTTGCGGCCCGCTGCGGTCCAGCAGCGCCGGGATCTTGGAGTTGGGGTTGACCGCGACGAAGCCGCTGCCGAACTGCTGGCCCTCGTTGATGCGGATCAGCCAGGCGTCGTACTCCGCGCCCTCGTGGCCCAGGGCCAGCAGCTCCTCCAGCATCACGGTGACCTTGACGCCGTTGGGCGTGCCCAGCGAGTACAGCTGCAGCGGATGCCGCCCCACCGGCAGCGCCTGCTCATGCGTGGCGCCGGCCACCGGGCGGTTGATGCTGGCGAAGCGGCCGCCGCTGGCGCGGTTCCAGGTCCAGACCTTGGGCGGGGTGTAGGCGGCGGCATCGGTCATCCGGGATCTCCATGAAGTCGGCAGGTCATGCTTGTACCCGCAGACCGCATGGACCTGTCTCGCGCGGGCCTTGGCGGCTGCGCGGACAATGCCGGCCATGCGTATCGATTTCATCTCCGACGTCGTCTGCCCCTGGTGCGCCATCGGCCTGTATTCGCTGGAGGCCGCCGCGGCGCGCATCCAGGGCCTGGCGCTGGAGCTGCACTTCCACCCCTTCGAGCTCAACCCCGACCTGGGGCCCGAGGGCCAGGACATCGAGGAACACCTGGCGCAGAAGTACGGCGCCAGCCCGGCCCAGCTGGCCGGCTCGCGCCAGGCCATCCGCGAGCGCGGCGCGGCGCTGGGCTTCACCTTCAGCATGGAGGCGCGGAGCCGCATCTACAACACGCGCGACGCCCACCGCCTGCTGCACTGGGCGGGCGAACTCGGCGGCGACGTGCAGCGCACGCTGAAGCTGGCGCTGCTGAAGGCCTATTTCACCGATGGCCGCAACGTGTCGGATGCCGCCGTACTGCTGGAGCTGGCCACCGCCGCCGGCCTGCCCGAGGGCGATGCCCGCGAGCTGCTGGCCGGCGACCGCTACGCCGCCGAGGTGCAGGCGGCCGAGCGGCAGGTGCAGGCCCAGGGCATCAGCAGCGTGCCGGCCATCATCGTGAACCAGCGCCACCTGATCCAGGGCGGGCAGCCGGTGGAGGTGTTCGAGCAGGCGCTGCGGCAGATCATGGCCGAGGCCTGAAGCGCCCCTCGTCCAAGGCCTGCCTTGGACGGTCCCCCGAGGGGACGGCGATGCTCGCGGCATCGAGCCGCAAGCACATCGCCCCAGAGGGCCGGCTTGGGGCGGCCCGGCGCTCGGCCCGTGGCCGGACCTGAGACAATCAGGCCATCCCCTTCCCGAAGCCCGCCGCTGGCGGGCTTCTCGTTTCTCCAGAGCCCATGTTCAAGAACCTGATCACCTACCGCATCGGCGAAGGCTGGCAGACCGACGCCGCCCAGCTCGCCGAACAGCTCGCCAAGGAGCCCTTTCTCGCCTGCGCCCCCACCCAGCCGCTGGCCGTGGGCTGGGCGCCGCCGCGCGGCGTCGAGCATGCACCGCTGGTCGAGGTCATCGACGGCCACTGGCTCGTCAAGCTCAAGCGCGAACAGCGCCTGCTGCCCTCCTCCGTGGTGCAGGAGCGCGTCGAGGAACTGGCCGAGCACATCGAGGAGACGACCGGCCGCAAGCCCGGCAAGAAGGCCAAGAAGGAGCTGAAGGAGCAGGCCGAGCACGAGCTGCTGCCGCGCGCGTTCACCAAGACCTCGTCCACGCAGGTGTGGATCGCGCCCGCCCAGGGCCTGCTGTTCGTCGATGCCGGCTCGAGCAGCCGCGCGGACGAGGTCGTCACGCTGCTGATCCAGGCCAGCCCCGGGCTGTCGCTGCAGCTGGTGCAGACGGCCGAGAGCCCCGCCGCCGTGATGGCCGCCTGGCTGATGGACGGCGTCACGCCCGAGGGCTTCCAGATCGAGCGCGAGTGCGAGCTGAAGGCCAGCGACGAGGAGAAGTCCGTCGTGCGCTACGCGCGCCACGCCCTCGACATCGACGAGGTGCGCGCCCACCTGACCAGCGGCAAGATGCCGACGCGGCTGGCACTGAGCTGGCGCGACCGCGTCGCGTTCACTCTGACCGAGGGCCTGGCGATCAAGAAGGTCAGCTTCTTGGAGCTGGCCTTCGAGGGCCGGCCCGACGTCAGCGGCGACGAGGCCTTCGACGCCGACTTCGCGCTCGCCACCGGCGAGCTGAGCCGGCTGATTCCGGCCCTGATCGAGGGCCTGGGCGGCGAGCACGACTTCGCGGCCGGCGCGGCGCCCGCGCCGGCATCGGTCCCGGCCGCTCTGCCGGAGCCGACCGAGGCCGTCAGCGAAGAGTCGCCGCCCTGGTAAGCCCCGCGCCGTTCACCAGCGGGTGAACGGCCGCACCGCCAGATTGGCGTTCACATAGCGCGCATCGCCCGTCACCTCGGCACCCAGCCAGGCCGGGCGCGTGAAGGGCTGGTCCTCGGCCTGCAGCTCGATCTCGGCGACGACGAGCCCGGCATTCGTGCCGAGGAACTCGTCCACCTCCCAGGTCATGCCGTCCACCACGCACAGGTGGCGGATCTTCTCGACCACCGGATCGTCGCACAGCGCCAGCAGCGCCTGCGCGTCGGCCGTGGGAATCTCATACTCGAACTCGGCGCGCGTGGCGCCCGTCGTCGCGCCCTTGATGGTCAGAAAGGCGTGATCACCGGCCAGGCGCACACGCACCGTGCGCGCCGGGTCGCGGCTCAGGTAGCCCTGGCAGTAGCGCGTCTGGCGCTCGGGCGGCTGGCGCCAGCCGTCGCCGGCGACGAGGAACTTGCGCTCGATCTCAATGCCCATCGTGGCTGCCCTCCGCGGCGCGGGCGGCGGCCTCGCGCAGCTTGTCCTTCTTGCTCTTGCGCGTGGCGCTCTTGATGCCGCCCGTGGCCTGCGCCTCGGTCGCGACGGTCTGGGGCTCGAAGCCTTCCAGCCGCTCGCGCGGCACGCGCTGGCCCTGGCGTTTCTCGATGAGGCGGAAATGGCTTTCGGCATTCTCCGCGCTGTCCGCGCAGATGAAGCTGACGGCCTCGCCGCTGGCGCCGGCACGGCCGGTGCGGCCGATGCGGTGCGTGTAGTCGGCCGCCGAGCGCGGCAGCTCGTAGTTGACGACGGCGTCCAGCTGCTCGATGTGCAGCCCGCGCGCGGCCACGTCGGTGGCCACCAGCACCTGCACGCGGCCGTCCTTCAGCGCCGCCAGCACGTCGCGCCGCGCGCCCTGGCTGAGCTCGCCGTGCAGCACGCCGGCCTTGAAGCCGTGGGCGAACAGCTTGTCCGACACCAGCTCGGCCGTGTAGCGGCTGGCGACGAACACGAGCACGCGCGCCCAGCCCGCGTCGCGCAGCAGCTGGCGCAGCGCGGGCAGGCGCTGCGCGCGGTCGAGCTGGATGGCGCGCTGCGTGATCTGCGGCGGCGCCTCCTCGATCGTGATGCGCACCGGCTCGCGCAGCAGCGCGTCGGCCAGCGCCTGCACGGCCGGCGGCAAGGTGGCGGAGAACAGCAGCGACTGGCGCCGCGCCGGCAGCAGCGCCAGCACGCGCTGCAACTCGTCGGCAAAGCCGGCGGCGAGCAGCCGGTCGGCCTCGTCCAGCACCAGGCAGTCGACGCCGGCAAGCGTCAGGCCGTTGTGGTCCAGCAGGTCCAGCAGCCGCCCCGGCGTGGCCACCATCACGTCGCAGCCGCCGCGCAGCGCCATCAGCTGCGGATTGATGGACACGCCGCCGAAGGCCAGTGCCACCCGCGGGCGGTGCAGCAGCAGCGCCGCCAGCTCGCGCAGCAGCTGGGCCGTCTGCGCGGCCAGCTCGCGGGTGGGCGCCAGCACCAGCGCGCGCGGCCCCGGCCGCGGCGGTGCCGCCACCAGCCGCTGCAGCAGCGGCAGCGCGAAGGCGGCGGTCTTGCCGGAGCCGGTCTGCGCCAGGGCCAGCACGTCGGCACCGGCCAGGATGGGTGGGAGCGCGGCCGCCTGCACGGCAGTGGGGGCGTGGTAGCCCTGGTCGCGCACGGCGCGCAGCAGGGCGGGCGAGAGGCCCAGGGAGGCAAAAGACATGCCGCGATTGTCTCGCGACGCTGCGTCAGAACAGCGGCTGCTGGTCGCCCGCCAGTTGCCCCACCGCGCGCGCCTCGATGAGCAGCAGGCGCCGCTTGGTCTCGATGCCGCCGGGCGCCGAGAAGCCGGTGGGCGCGCCGCCCGCACCCATGACCCGATGGCAGGGCACGATGGGCGGGAAGGGGTTGTCGCCTTCGGCGCGGCCCACGGCGCGCGCGGCGCCGGGCTGCCCCAGCGCCGCGGCGATCTCGCCATAGGTGCGGGTCTGGCCGGGCGGGATGGCGCGGGTCAGCGCATGGACCTGGCGGCGGAACTCGGGAATGCCGCGCTCGTCGAGGACGATGTCGCGCAGGTCGCGCACCTCGCCGGCCAGCAACGCGCATATGCCGTCGACGGCCCGGGCGATGTGGGCCGGCAGCACCGTGACCGGCCGGGCCGTCGGATGGCGCCGCTGCAGCCGCTCCGGGCCGGCATCGGGCAGCAGCGAGGCGACGATGCCGAGCTCGCTCCAGACGATGCCGCAGCGGCCCAGCGCCGTGTCGAAGCTGTGGCAGCCCAGCGGCTCGTCGGGCGGCAGCAGGGGGCCGAGGCCGAGGCGGTCCACGGCGCGCTCCCAGGTCAGGCCGCGACGGCCAGGCCCGACAGCCGGGCCGCGGTGGCCTGACTGGCCACCTCGCGCGGCGCCAGGGTCTTGAGGCGGTGGTCGCTCCAGACCTGGCGCCAGCGGCGCGCGCCGGGCGTGCCGTTCCACAGCCCCAGCGCGTGGCGCATCGCATGCGGCCAGGAGCGGCCGGCGGCATGCAGGCGCTCCAGATAGGCCAGCCATTGCTCCTCGACCTGCTCGCGGCTGGCGGCGGGGTCGGCGGCGCCGAAGAAGCGCGAGTCCCACCGCGCCATGCTCCAGGGCTCGTGGTAGGCCTCGCGGCCGACCATGACGCCGTCGACCTGCTGCAGCTGCGCTTCGATCTCGTCGGCCGTCTTCAGGCCGCCGTTGATGGCGATGGTGAGGCGCGGGAACTCGCGCTTGAGCCGCGCCACCAGCTCATAGCGCAGCGGCGGAATCTCGCGGTTCTCCCTCGGGCTCAGGCCTTGCAGCCAGGCATTGCGGGCATGGACGATGAAAACCTCGCAGCCGGCCTCGGCCACGGTGGCGACGAAGTCGCGCACGAAGTCGTAGCTCTCTATCCTGTCGATGCCGATGCGGTGCTTGACGGTGACCGGCAGCGTCGTCGCGTCGCGCATGGCCTTCACGCAGTCGGCCACCAGCTGCGGCTCGGCCATCAGGCAGGCGCCGAAAGCGCCCTTCTGCACGCGCTCGCTGGGGCAGCCGCAGTTCAGGTTGACCTCGTCATAGCCCCAGCGCTGGGCCAGCCTGGCGCAGGCGGCCAGGTCGGCCGGCTCGCTGCCGCCCAGCTGCAGCGCCACCGGATGCTCCTCGGCGTTGTAGTCCAGGTGCCGGCCCTGGTCGCCATGGATCAGCGCGCCGGTGGTCACCATCTCGGTGTACAGCAAGGTATGGCGCGTGATGAGCCGGTGCAGATAGCGGCAATGGCGGTCCGTCCAGTCCATCATGGGCGCGACGGACAGGCGCCAGGGGCTGTGGGCGGCGGCGGTCGGGGTCATTCGAGGTCTCGCAGCGGATGCTGCTCCGGCGTCCAGGGGCTGACGAAGAAGGCTGCCACCTCGGCCGGGTCGATGTCGGCCACGCGGGCGGGCGACCAGCGCGGCGCATGGTCTTTGTCGACGGCCAGCGCGCGTATGCCCTCCACCGTCTCGCTGCGCGCCGCGCCGCGCAGGTGGAAGCTGTGGTGCACGAGGTCGCGCTCCAGGCGCAGGTCGTCGGCCAGGCTGAGCCGGCGGCCGCGGCGCACCAGCTCCAGCGTGACGGCCAACATCAGCGGCGAGCGCTTCAGCAGCGTCGCGTGGGTCTGCTGGGCCCAGTCGTCACCGGCCGCGGCCAGCGAGTCCAGGATGCCGCCCAGCGTGGCCTCGCCGAAATGACGGTCGATGCGCTCGGCCGCGGCCTTGGGATCGGCGGCGGGCGCGAGGTCGGCGCGCTCCATGACGGTGGCGACCACATGCTCGGCGCTGGGCTGGGCGCCGGTGCGCAGCGCCTGCACCAGGTCGTCCCACTGCGCGGCCGGCACATAGACGTCGCCCAGCCCCCATTCGATGGCGTCGCCGGCCGCGATGGTCTGGCCGGTCAGCGCCAGCCACTCGCCCACATGGCCCGGGCATTGGGCCAGGAAGTAGCCGCCGCCCACGTCCGGGAACAGGCCGATGCCGGTCTCGGGCATGGCCAGCTTGGAGCGCTCCGACAGCACGCGCAGCTTGGCGCCCTGGCTGATGCCCATGCCGCCGCCCATGACGACGCCGTCCATCAGCGCGACATAGGGCTTGGGGTAGTGGTGGATCAGGTGGTTGAGGCGGTATTCCTCGGTGAAGAAGTCGTCCAGCGCCGGGTCGCCTGCATGGGCGGCCTGGTGGAAGAAGCGGATGTCGCCGCCGGCGCAGAAGGCCGGCGCCTTGCCCTCGCGGCCCGCGCCGATGACGGCCACGGCCTGGATCTCCGGGCGGGCCGCCCAGTGCCGCAGCAGCGTCGTCATGTCGCGCACCATGCCCAGCGACAGCGCATTCAGCGCCTGCGGGCGGTTCAGCGTGATGAGGCCGAGGCAGCCATTGACGTCGGCCAGGATCTGGCCATCGGATACCAGGGTCGGGATCAGGTCACTCATGCGTTCTTCAATGCGGATTTGTCGGAGGAAGCGGCCAGCGCCTCGTTGGCAACCAAGGCGGCCAGTACGAGGCTACCGCCTATCAGGGCCGCGCTGCCAGGGTGTTCGCCCGCAAACAGCCAGGCCCACAGCACGCCCAGCAGCGTCTCGGCCTGGCCCAGCAGCGCGATCTCGTGGCTGGGCAGCTCGCGCGCGAGGCGCACGGCCAGCAGGCAGGGGATGGCGAGCTGGAACACACCGAGGAAGGCCAGCAGGCCCAGATCATGGGCGCCGGCCCGCAGCGGCCATGCCAGCGGCAGCGTCACGGCCATCGCGATCAGCGCGCCGATGAGGACGGCGGGCAGCATGTCGGGCGGGCCGCCGTCCTCATCGACGCGCTTGCTCTCCTCCTTGCCGCCCTGCCCCACCTTCTGCAGCAGACACCAGTTCGCGGCGGCAGCGAGCGGCACGCCCAGCGCGACCCAGACACCCAGCAGCGGCCCGCCCAGCTGGCCACCGAACATCCACGCGATGCCCGCGCCGGCCAGCGCGATGGACCACCAGGTGTGGGCCGGAACCGGCTGGCGCAGGAAGACGCGCGCGAACACCGCCGTGAACAGCGGCGACAGCGACATCGTGACCAGCACGTTGGCCACCGTCGTCAGCGACAGCGCCATCATGAAGCTCGTGAACATGACGGCCCAGCACAGGCCCGAGGCCCAGACGACGCCGCCGCGCAGCGCCGCCAGCAACGCCCGGCCGCGCATGAAGCCCAGGATGAGCAGCAGCGCCGCCGCGTTGAACAGCGCGCGCCAGAACGTGATCTCGAAGCCGCGCGCCGCGTCCAGATGCCGCGTGACGACGCCCGCCGAACTCCACATCAGCGTGACCAGCAGCATCAGCAGGACGGCAGACCGGTGACTCATGCAAGAGCGCCCCGTCAAACGGGGCGCGGGCAATTCTCTAGCTAGAGCCCCCTCTCGGAGGGGGGCTGGGGGGAGCCCAACGCTCAGCCGCGGCACGCGCGGAAAGCGACCGGGAGTGGGCGGCCTGCGCTCAAGCGCGGGCCGCGCGCTTCCGGTCGTTTTCCGAGAGATGGCGCTTGCGCAGGCGCACGCTCTTGGGCGTGATCTCGACCAGCTCGTCGTCCTCGATGAACTCGACGCCGTACTCCAGCGTCAGCTCGATGGGCGGCGTGATCTTGATCGCGTCTTCCTTGCCGGAGACGCGGAAGTTCGTCAGCTGCTTGGTGCGCGTGGCGTTGACGACCAGGTCGTTGTCGCGGCTGTGGATGCCGACGATCATGCCCTCGTACACCGGGTCGTTGGGCTTGACGAACATGCGGCCGCGGTCGTCCAGCTTGCCCAGCGCGTAGGTGAAGATCTCGCCGGCGTCCATGGAGATCAGCACGCCGTTCTTGCGGCTGGCGATCTCGCCCTTGTGGGGCTCGTAGCCGTCGAAGATGTTGCTGATCAGGCCCGAGCCACGGGTCAGGTTCAGGAACTCGTTGCTGAAGCCGATCAGGCCGCGCGCCGGAATGCGGTACTCCAGGCGCACGCGGCCACGGCCGTCCGGCTCCATGTTCACCAGCTCGCCCTTGCGCTCGCCCAGGGCCTGCATGACGCCGCCCTGGTGGGCTTCCTCGACGTCGGCGGTGACGAGCTCGATGGGCTCGCACTTCACGCCGTCGATCTCCTTGAACACCACGCGCGGCTTGGAGACGGCCAGCTCATAGCCCTCGCGGCGCATGTTCTCGAGAAGAATCGTCAGGTGCAGCTCGCCGCGGCCCATGACCTCGAAGACGCCGTCCTCGCTGGTTTCCGACACGCGCAGCGCCACGTTGCTCTGCAACTCCTTCTGCAGGCGGTCCCAGATCTGGCGGCTGGTGACGTACTTGCCTTCGCGGCCGGCCAGCGGGCTGGTGTTGACGCAGAAGTTCATCGTCAGCGTGGGTTCGTCGACCTTCAGCATGGGCAGGGGCTGCGGGTCGGCAATGCTGGTCACCGTGACGCCGATGCCGATCTCGTCGATGCCGTTGATCAGCACGATGTCGCCCGGGCCGGCCTGGGGGGTCTGCATGCGGTCCAGCCCCTGGAAGGTCAGCACCTGGTTGATGCGGCCCTTGGTGGTCTTGCCATCCGGACCTTCCATCACGAGCACGTCCATGCCGGGCTTGATGGTGCCCTGGCTGATGCGGCCCACGCCGATGCGGCCGACGAAGCTGGAGTAGTCCAGTGCCGAGATCTGCAGCTGCAGCGGCGCGTTGGGATCGCCCTTCTGCGACGGCACATGCTTGAGGATGGTCTCGAACAGGGCCGACATGTCGGGGCCCCACTGTTCACCGGGCGCGCCCTCCTCCAGCGAGGTCCAGCCATTAATGCCGGAGGCGTAGACGACGGGGAAGTCCAGCTGCTCGTCGGTGGCGCCCAGCTTGTCGAACAGGTCGAAGGCGGCGTTGATGACGGCGTCGGGCTTGGCGCCCGGCTTGTCGACCTTGTTGACGACGACGATGGGCTTCAGGCCCAGGGCCAGCGCCTTCTTCGTGACGAAGCGGGTCTGCGGCATCGGGCCTTCCTGGGCGTCGATCAGCAGCACCACGCCGTCCACCATGGACAGCGCGCGCTCCACCTCGCCGCCGAAGTCCGCGTGGCCGGGCGTGTCGACGATGTTGATGTGGGTGCCGCCCCACGACACCGCGCAGTTCTTGGCCAGGATGGTGATGCCACGCTCGCGTTCGATGGCGTTGCTGTCCATCACGGTGTCGACGACCTTCTCATGGTCGGCGAAGGTGCCGCTCTGGCGCAGCAGTTGGTCGACCATGGTGGTCTTGCCATGGTCGACGTGGGCGATGATGGCGATGTTGCGGATCGGGGTGGTCATGACTGCGTGCTTGGATGGAAACCGGGTTCAGGCGGAGAGCAGCGCCTGGACCTCCGGCGGGGTCAACAGACGGTCGGCGATCAGTTCGCCGGAAATGATGTGGGCGCTGCCCAGGAAGGCCTTGGGCTCCGGGCCGTAGACGCGCACGCGCTGGGCATCCGGCGCGTCGACGCGGCGACGCAGGCCGGACAGGAAACGGGTGGCGTCGGCCAGGTTCAGGCGCAGCTCGGGCGCATCGGCCAGCAGACGGTCGGGCGAGGTCAGCAGCGCGGCGCGCTGCTCGTCGGGCAGGGCTTCCAGCTGCGCCAGCGTGACGGCGCCGTCCAGCGTCAGGCCGCCCGAAGCCGTGCGGCGCAGCGCCGCAAGAGACGCGCCCACGCCCAGCGCCGCGCCGATGTCTTCGGCCAGCGTGCGGATGTAGGTGCCTTTGCTGCAGCGAACGTCCAGGGTCACGGTGCCAGCCTGCAACGCGACGATGTCGATGGCGTGAAGGGTCACGCGGCGGCTCTTGCGCTCGATCTCCACGCCCTCGCGGGCGTATTCGTACAGCGCCCGGCCCTCGTGCTTGAGCGCCGAGTACATGGGCGGCATCTGGTCGATCTCGCCGGTGAAGGCGCGGCAGGCCGCCTCGATCTGCTCGCGCGTGATGTGGCCGGCCTCCTGGCGCTCCAGCACCTCGCCCTCGGCGTCGCCGGTGGTCGTGCGTATGCCCAGCGCCAGCGTGGCCAGGTAGCGCTTGTCGGCGTCCAGGCTGGCCTGGCTGAACTTGGTCGCAGCGCCAAAGCACAGCGGCAGCAGGCCGGTGGCCAGCGGGTCCAGCGTGCCGGTGTGACCGGCCTTCTCGGCACGCAGCAGCCATTTGGCCTTCTGCAGTGCGTCGTTGCTCGACAGGCCCAGCGGCTTGTCGAGCAACAACACGCCGTGCAGGGCGCGGCGCTGCACCCGCACGCGCGGCGGGCGCTCCGCGCCCGCGTCACGCGGCGCGCGCTGCTGCGGCTCAGTCGTTGTGCTCATCGTCCTCCTGGGCACGCGTGGCATTGGCCTTGTTGATCAGCGCCGTCATCTCGGCGGCGCGCTCGGTGGTGCGGTCGAACTGGAAGTGCAGCGTCGGCACCGTGTGGATCTGCAGGCGCTTGAACAAGCCGTTGCGCAGCCAGCCGGCCGCCTCGTTCAGCGCCGCCTGCGTCTCGGCGGCATCGCCGACCAGCACGGAGAAGAACACCTTGGCATGGGCGTAGTCGGGCGTGACCTCCACCGCACTGATGGTGGCCATGCCGATGCGCGGATCCTTGAGCTCGCGGATCAGCTCGGCCAGATCGCGCTGGATCTGGTCGGCGACGCGGAACGCTCGGTTGGGGATGGCTCGTTTATGTCTCATGTCGGAAATCCGAATTGCAACCACAGAGGCACAGAGGCGCAGAGAAAACCCTAGTCTCTGCGGCTCTGTGCCTCTGTGGTGGGCCTTGACTCAGCGGCAGCGCACGCCCGCCGCTGAGCGTTGCGATCGGTTTAGAGCGTGCGGGCCACTTCCTTGATTTCGAAGAACTCCAGCTGATCGCCTTCCTTGATGTCGCTGTAGTTCTTGAGCTTGATACCGCACTCGAAGCCTTCCTTGACCTCGCGCACGTCGTCCTTCTCGCGGCGCACCGACTCCACCTCGCCCGTGTAGACGACGGTGTTGTCGCGCAGCAGGCGGAACTTGGCGCCGCGGCGAACCAGGCCGCTGGTGACCATGGAACCCGCCACCGTGCCGATCTTGGAGGCGACGAACACGACGCGGATCTCGGCCGTGCCCAGGGCTTCCTCGCGCTGCTCGGGCGCCAGCATGCCGGACATGGCCTTGGTCACATCGTCCACGGCGTCGTAGATGATGCCGTAGTAGCGCAGGTCCACCGCATTGCTCTCGGCCAGCTTGCGCGCACCGGCATCGGCCCGCACGTTGAAGCCGATGATGACGGCCTTGGACGCGATGGCCAGGTTGACGTCGCTCTCGCTGATGCCACCGACCGCCGCGTGGACGATCTGCACCTTGACCTCGGCGTTGCTGAGCTTGAGCAGCGAGGCGGCCAGCGCCTCCTGCGAGCCCTGCACGTCGCTCTTGATGATCAGCGGCAGCGTCTGCACGTCGCCGGCGCCCATCTCGCTGAACATGTTCTCCAGCTTGGCGGCCTGCTGCTTGGCCAGCTTGACGTCGCGGTACTTGCCCGAACGGAAGGTCGCGATCTCGCGGGCGCGGCGCTCGTCGGCCAGCACCATGAACTCGTCGCCGGCCTGCGGCACCTCGGTCAGGCCCTGGATCTCCACCGGGATGGAGGGGCCGGCCTCGGTGGCAGCCTTGCCGTCCTCGTCCAGCATGGCGCGCACGCGGCCGTAGGTGGAACCGGCCAGCACCACATCGCCGCGCTTGAGCGTGCCGCTCTGCACCAGCACCGTGGCGACCGGGCCGCGGCCCTTGTCCAGCTTGGCTTCGATGACCAGGCCCTTGGCCATGGATTCCACCGGCGCCTTCAGTTCCAGCACTTCGGCCTGCAGCAGCACCTGCTCCAGCAGCTCGTCCATGCCCTGGCCGGTCTTGGACGACACGCCCACGAACGGCGAATCGCCACCGAACTCTTCCGGCACGACCTCTTCGCCCACCAGCTCGCTCTTCACGCGCTCGGCATTGGCTTCCGGCTTGTCGATCTTGGTCATCGCGACCACGATGGGCACGCCGGCCGCCTTCGCATGGTGGATGGCTTCCTTGGTCTGGGGCATGACGCCGTCATCGGCCGCACAGACCAGGATGACGATGTCGGTCGCCTTGGCGCCACGCGCCCGCATGGCCGTGAAGGCCGCGTGACCCGGGGTGTCCAGGAAGGTGATGGAGCCTCGCGGCGTGTCGACGTGATAGGCGCCGATGTGCTGCGTGATGCCACCGGCCTCGCCGGCCGCGACGCGCGAGCGGCGGATGTAGTCCAGCAGCGAGGTCTTGCCGTGGTCGACGTGACCCATGACGGTGACGACCGGCGCACGCGGCAGCGCTTCGTGCTGCTGCTCGGCCGACGTGCCCTCTTCTTCCAGGAAGGCATCCGGGTCGTCCAGCTTGGCGGCGAAGGCCTTGTGGCCCATTTCCTCGACCACGATCATGGCCGTTTCCTGGTCCAGCTGCTGGTTGATGGTGACCATCTGGCCCAGCTTCATCAACTGCTTGATGACCTCGGCGGCCTTGACCGACATCTTGTGAGCGAGGTCGGCCACCGAGATGGTCTCGGGGACGTGGACCTCCTGGATCTGCTGCTCGACAGGCGCCTGGAAGCTGGAGGGGCCGTTGCCACCACGGTCGCCACGGCGACCGGCGGCACCGCGGGCCGGAGCGCGCCAGTTGCCACCGCCACCCGGGCGGCCGGCGCCGGCGGGGCCGGCACCGATGGTCTTGAGACCGCGCTTCTTGGCGGCGTCATCGGCCCAGCTGGACGACAGCTTCTCGGACTTGACCGACTTCTTGTCGCCCGGCTTGCCGGTGCCCGCACCCGCGGCGGCGCCGGCCGGCGCCGGAGCGCCCGCCTTCTTGTGGATGGTGCCCTTGATGCCTGCGCCCTCGACGGGCTTGGGCTCTTCCTTCTTCGCGATGAGCACCTTCTTGGGTGCGTTCATCATCGCGCGGATCTTGGCCGCCTCGTCCTCGGCTGCCTTGCGGCGGCGGGCCAGGTCGTCCTGCCGCTGCTTCTCTTCGGCAGCGGCGTCGACGGCCTTGACGACGCGCAGCGCCGGCTTGGCGGCAACCTCGGGCGCCGGGGCGGGTGCCGCAGCAGCCTCGGGGGCCGGCGGCGGCGGGGCCACCACGGCCGCGGCCGCAGGGGCCGGCGCGGCCCGGGAGCTGCGCTTGGCGGCCGCAGCCTTGTTGATGGCGGCAGCCTCGGCGGCGGCAGCAGCGGCGCTGCGGGCGCGAGCCTCGGCTTGGTCGTCGGCCTTGTCCTCGACCTTCGCTTCGGCCTTGGCGGCCGCGGCGGCTTCCGCAGCGGCCTTGGCGGCGGCTTCGGCGGCCGCGGCTTCGGCGGCGGCAGCGGCGGCCTTGGCCGCGGCGGCTTCACGCGCGGCACGCTCGGCCTCCTCGCGGGCCTTGACCTTGGCGGCCAGCTCTTCCTCCTGCGCGCGCAGCGCGGCGGCCTGGGCCTGGGCCTCTTCCTCGCGACGCATCAGATCGGCCTCGTCGGGACCGGCGCCGGCCTCCTCGGTGGCGTCGTCACGCTTGACGAAGGTGCGCTTCTTGCGCACTTCGACCTGGATGGTGCGGGCCTTGCCGGAGGCATCGGCCTGCTTGATCTCGGTGGTCGACTTCTTGACCAGCGTGATCTTCTTGCGCTCGGTGCCGGCGGTGCCATGGGCGGAGCGCAGGTGGTCGAGCAGGCGTTCCTTGTCGGACTCGGAGAGCGAGTCATCGACGGAAGACTTTTTGACGCCCGCGGCTTGCAGCTGCTCCAGCAGCGTGCCCGCCGGCTTGCTCAGCTCGGCGGCGAATTGGGCGACGGTAGTCACGGCCATGTGGGAATCCTTCAAATTGCTTTCGGTGCGGCGCAGCGTTCGTTATCGATCAGGCGTTGAACCAGTGTTCGCGGGCCTTCATGATCAGCGCGCGCGCGGCGGCCTCGTCCATGCCGGACAGGTCGACCAATTCGTCCACGGCCAGGTCGGCCAGGTCATCGCGGGTGTTGATGCCGCCCTCGGCGAGCTTGCTCAGCAGCTCGGGCGTCACGCCTTCCAGGTCGCGCAGGTCTTGCGACACTTCCTCGACCTTCTCTTCCTTGGCGATTTCCATCGTCAGCAGCGCATCCTTGGCACGGGTGCGCAGCTCGGTGACGGTGTCCTCGTCGAAGGCCTCGATCTCGAGCATTTCCTGCATCGGCACGTAGGCGACTTCTTCCAGGCTGGTGAAGCCCTCGGCGATCAGGATGTCGGCAACCTCGGCGTCCACGTCGAGCTTCTCGACGAAGAGCTTGCGCACGCTCTCGGTCTCCTGCTCATGCTTGGCGGCGGACTCCTCGGCCGACATGATGTTGATGCGCCAGCCGGTCAGCTCGGAGGCGAGGCGCACGTTCTGGCCGCCGCGGCCGATGGCGATGGCGAGGTTTTCCTCGTCCACGACGACGTCCATGGCGTGGCGCTCTTCATCGACGACGATGGACTGCACGTTGGCCGGGGCCAGCGCACCGATGACGAACTGGGCCGGGTCTTCGCTCCACAGCACGATGTCCACGCGCTCGCCGGCGAGCTCGGTCGTCACGCCGTTGACGCGCGAACCGCGCACACCCACGCAGGTGCCGATGGGGTCGACGCGACGGTCATGGCTGACGACGGCGATCTTGGCGCGCGAGCCGCTGTCGCGGGCGCAGCTCTTGATCTCCAGCAGGCCTTGCTCGATCTCCGGCACCTCCTGCGCGAAGAGCTCCTTCATGAACTCGGGGCTGGAACGCGACAGCATGATCTGCGGGCCGCGCTGCGTCGGGTCCACGCCGAGGATGACGGCGCGAACACGGTCGCCGGTGCGCAGGTTCTCCTTCGAGATCATCTCGCTGCGCTTGAGGCGGCCTTCCACGCGGCCGCTCTCGACGATGATGTCACCCTTGTCCAGGCGCTTGACGGTGCCGACGAAGATCTTCTCGCCGCGCGACATGAAGTCGTTCAGCAGTTGCTCGCGCTCGGCGTCACGGATCTTCTGCAGGATGACCTGCTTGGCGGCTTGCGCGCCGATGCGTCCGATGGTCAGCGACTCGACGGGCTCCTCGATGTGGTCGTCCACCTCGATGTCGGGAATCTGCTCCTGGGCTTCGAACAGCAGGATCTCGGCATCGGGGTTCTGCAGACCGGCCTCGTTGGGCACGACATGCCAGCGACGGAAGGTCTCGTACTCGCCCGACTCGCGATCGACGCTCACGCGGATGTCGGCCTCACCGCCGTAAATCTTCTTGGTGGCCGAGGCCAGTGCGGCTTCCACCGCACCGAACACAACATCTCGCTCCACGCTCTTTTCGCGCGAGATCGCGTCCACCAGCATCAACATTTCGCGGTTCATTGCTTCAGACCTCCGTCAACCTTGTCTTGGCCGGGCGCTGCCGTGGGCTCGCCCGCTTGTTTCTTAGCCGGCGCTTCCTTGGCCGTTTTTTTCGGCTTGATCACGCCCCGCTGGCCGGGCTTGCGATCGGGCGCGGGCTCCCCGCCACGCCCCTTGAAACTGAATGCAGGTACCAGGCGCGCCTCCCGAACCTCGTCCAGCGTGAAGTCCAGCGCCTGCTCGGCGGCACCGTCGTCAAACACCAGGCGCCAGGCCTGGTCGCTCGCCGCCTCGGGCTGCGCGCTGACGATGCCGCGGTATTTCTTGCGCCCCTGGAAGGGAGCTTTCAGCGTGATGTCGATTTCCTGGCCGGCAAACCGCGCGTAATGAGCGGCATTTTTTAACGGCCTGTCCAGGCCCGGCGAGGAAACCTCGAGCCGGGCATAGTCGAATGCCTCGACCTCCAGCACATACTGCAGCTGCCGCGTCACCTTCTCGCAATCGTCCACCGTGATCAGCTCGCCGGCCGCCGCCTCGGGCGCCAGCTTGTCTATCGTCACGCGCAGCAGCCCACCGGCACTGCGTTCGCAGTCCACGAGTTCGTAACCGAGTCCGGTCACGGTCGTTTCCACAGCGGTTTGCCAACTCATTCGGTACTGGGCCTGGGCGTCGAGAAGGAGAAATCGAAAAACCAAAAAAAATGGGCAGGATGAATCCGCCCACTCGTTCACCGGATATCGCGTACCGGGGGATGTCGTCCGGCGCCCGCCGAGAGCCCTGAAGCAGGCCTCTCGTTTCTGGTGAAGCGCGAATTGTACTGTGCAAGTCCCGTGCCGGCAAGCTGGCGGCCACGGCGCGTGCCAGAATCACGGGCTGTTTGAGACCTCACAGGAGACATGAATGGGCTTTCTCGCCGGCAAGCGGCTGCTGATCACGGGCGTGCTGTCCAACCGCTCCATCGCCTACGGCATCGCCCGCGCCTGCCACCGCGAAGGCGCTGAGCTGGCCTTCAGCTACCAGGGCGAGCGCTTCAAGGAGCGCATCAGCGAGTTCGCCGCGGAGTTCGGCTCCAGCCTGGTCTTCGACTGCGACGTCACCAGCGATGAGCAGATGCAGGCCTTGTTCGACCAGCTGGGCGAGGCCTGGCCGGAGTTCGACGGCTTCGTCCACTCCATCGGCTTCGCGCCGCGCGACGCCATTGCCGGCGACTTCCTCGACGGCATGACGCGCGAGAACTTCCGCATCGCCCACGACATCTCGGCCTACAGCTTCCCGGCCATGGCCAAGCTGGCTGCGCCGCGGCTGCGCGCGGGCTCGGCATTGCTGACGCTGAGCTATCTGGGCGCCGAGCGCTTCGTGCCCAACTACAACACCATGGGCCTGGCCAAGGCCAGCCTGGAGGCCAGCGTGCGCTATCTGGCCCATTCGCTGGGCGACAAGGGCGTGCGCGTGAACGGCATCTCGGCCGGTCCCATCAAGACGCTGGCGGCCTCGGGCATCAAGGATTTCGGCAAGCTGCTGGGCCAGTTCGCCGCCGCCGCCCCCATCCGCCGCAACGTGACCATCGACGACGTGGGCAACGCGGCGGCCTTCCTGCTGTCGGACCTGGCCGGTGGCGTGAGCGCCGAGATCCTCTACGTGGACGGTGGCTTCAGCCACGTCGCGCTCGCGGGCGAGTAAGCCCGCCTCGCGACCCCCCCCCCCATGAACAAGGGCTCCTTTCGGAGCCCTTGTTTTTTTACTGCTTCACGCAGTCCACGTAGTAGTGGCCGCGGCCGGTCTCCTCGTCCAACTCATGCACGAGGCCGTGCACGTCGGTCGCAAAGCCCGGGAACTTGGCGTTGAAGCTGCGCGTGAACTTCAGGTAGTCGACGATCTTCTTGTTGAAGCGCTCGCCCGGAATCAGCAGCGGGATGCCGGGCGGGTAAGGCGTCAGCAGGGAGGTCGTGATGCGGCCCTCGAGCTCGTCGATGCCCACGCGCTCGGTCTTGCGCTGCGCGATGTGGGCATAGGCGTCGGTGGGCGTCATGGCCGGCTGCAGGTTGGACAGATACATGTCCGTCGTCAGTCGCGCGATGTCGCCCTCGGCATAGGCCTGGTGGATGGCCTGGCAGAGGTCGCGCAGGCCCATGCGCTCGTACTTGGGGAACTTGGCGCAGAACTCCGGCAGGATGCGCCACAGCGGCGCGTTCTTGTCGTAGTCGTCCTTGAACTGCTGCAGCGCGGTCAGCAGCGTGTTCCAGCGACCCTTGGTGATGCCGATGGTGAACATGATGAAGAACGAGTACAGGCCCGTCTTCTCGACCACCACGCCGTGCTCGACGAGGAACTTGGTGACCACCGACGCCGGGATGCCGGTGGCCGCGAAGCGGCCTTCCATGTCCAGCCCGGGCGTGATGATGGTGGACTTGATCGGGTCCAGCATGTTGAAGCCTTCGGCCAGCGCGCCGAAGCCGTGCCAGTCCTCGTCGGCGTGCAGCATCCAGTCGGCCGACACCGGCTCGCCGCCCTCCTCCGCGCGCAGGAAGTCCGGCCCCCAAACCTTGAACCACCAGTCGTCGCCGTAGTCGCCCTCCACCTTGCGCATCGCGCGGCGGAAGTCCAGCGACTCGCGGATGCTCTCTTCCACCAGCGCGGTGCCGCCGGGCGGCTCCATCATCGCGGCGGCCACGTCGCAGCTGGCGATGATGGAGTACTGCGGGCTGGTGCTGGTGTGCATCAGATAGGCCTCGTTGAAGAGGTGCTTGTCCAGCTTCACCGTCTGCGAGTCCTGCACCAGCACCTGCGAGGCCTGCGAGATGCCGGCCAGCAGCTTGTGCGTGGACTGCGTCGCATAGACCATGGCCTCCTTGGGACGCAGGCGGTTCTTGCCCATCGCGTGGAACTGGCCGTAGAAGTCATGGAAGGCCGCGTGCGGCAGCCAGGCCTCGTCGAAATGCAGCGTCGGGATGTAGCCGTCGAGGTTCTTCTTGATGGTCTCGGTGTTGTAGAGCACACCGTCGTAGGTGCTCTGCGTCAACGTCAGGATGGCGGGCTTGACCTTGTCCGGGTCCACGCCGGCCAGCAGCGGATTGGCCGCGATCTTGGCGCGTATGGCCTCGGGGCTGAACTCGCTCTCGGGGATGGGGCCGATGATGCCGTAGTGGTTGCGCGTGGGCGGCAGGAACACCGGGATGGCCCCGCACATGATGATGGCGTGCAGGTTGCTCTTGTGGCAGTTGCGGTCGATGACCACCACGTCGCCCGGCGCCACCGTGTGGTGCCACACCATCTTGTTGGACGTGGAGGTGCCGTTGGTGACGAAGAAGCAGTGGTCGGCGTTGAAGATGCGCGCGGCATTCTTCTCGCTGGCGGCCACGGGGCCCGTGTGGTCCAGCAGCTGGCCCAGCTCTTCCACCGCGTTGCAGACGTCGGCGCGCAGCATGTTCTCGCCGAAGAACTGGTGGAACATCTGGCCCACCGGGCTCTTCAGGAAGGCCACGCCACCGGAGTGGCCCGGGCAGTGCCAGGAGTAGGAGCCATCGGCCGCATAGTCCATCAGCGCCTTGAAGAACGGCGGCGCCAGGCCGTCCAGGTAGCTCTTGGCCTCGCGGATGATGTGGCGGGCCACGAACTCCGGCGTGTCCTCGAACATGTGGATGAAGCCATGCAGCTCGCGCAACACGTCGTTGGGCAGGTGCTGGCTGGTGCGCGTCTCGCCGTAGACGTAGATCGGGATGTCCGGGTTGCGGAAGCGGATCTCGCCGATGAACTTGCGCAGATTCAGCACGGCCGGATCGAGGTCGGGGCCGGTGTTGGTGAACTCCTCGTCGTCGATGGAGAGGATGAAGGCCGACGCGCGGCTTTGCTGCTGGGCGAACTGCGACAGGTCGCCATAGCTCGTCACGCCCAGCACCTCCATGCCCTCCTTCTGGATGGCTTCGGCCAGCGCGCGAATGCCCAGACCCGAGGTGTTCTCGGAGCGGTAGTCCTCGTCAATGATGACGATGGGAAAGTGAAAACGGATCATCGCGGCCTCCAGCGGGCGGGCTTCAAAAAACGAAGCGGCGAAGTGTAGGGCCGCCGCGTGTCCCGGCCATGTCCTCCAGGCCTCCGCATCGGCCTACACTGCCCTTTCATTTCAACAACGACAACAGGGGGGACCGGCATGGACTGGAGTTGGAGCACCTACTGGTGGATCGCCGCGGGCGTGCTGGTCGCCGCCGAGCTGGCCAGCGGCAGCTTCTACCTGCTGATGCTGGCCCTGGGCGCCACCGCAGGCGCCTTGGCCGCCCATCTGGGGCTGGACGCCACCGGGCAGATGCTGGTGGCCGCCATCGTGGGTGGCGCGGCGACGGTCGCCTGGCATCTGCGCCGCAGCAGCAGGGGCCAACCCACACCGGCGGCCAGCAATCCCGACGTGAACCTGGACATCGGCCAGGCCGTGCATGTCGACGCCTGGTCGACCGAGGGCACGGCCCAGGTGCAGTACCGTGGCGCGGCCTGGGCGGCCCGCTACATCGGCCAAGCGCCGGCCCAGAGCGGCCGGCATGTGATCCGCGCCATCGAAGGCAGCCAGCTGCTGCTGGACCGCTGACCCCCTCCCCGCCGAACCCATTCGAGAGAGCTCATGGAAATCGCACTCGTCATCCTCGTCATCGCCGCCATCTTCGTGGTCCGCTCGATCAAGGTCGTTCCCCAGCAGCACGCCTGGGTGGTCGAGCGCCTGGGCCGCTATCACGCGACGCTGACCCCGGGCCTGAACTTCCTGGTGCCCTTCGTCGACCGCCTGGCCTACAGGCATTCGCTGAAGGAAATTCCCCTCGACGTGCCCAGCCAGGTCTGCATCACCAAGGACAACACCCAGCTGACCGTCGACGGCATCCTCTACTTCCAGGTCACCGACCCCATGCGTGCCAGCTACGGCGCCAGCAATTACGTGGTGGCCATCACGCAGCTGGCGCAGACCACGCTGCGATCCGTCATCGGCCGCATGGAACTGGACCGCACCTTCGAGGAGCGCGCCCTGATCAACACCTCGGTGGTGGAGGCCCTAGACGAAGCAGCGCTGAACTGGGGCGTCAAGGTGCTGCGCTACGAGATCAAGGACCTGACGCCGCCGCCGGCCATCCTGCACTCCATGCAGGCACAGATCACCGCCGAGCGCGAGAAGCGTGCGCTGATCGCTGCGTCGGAGGGCCGGCGCCAGGAGCAGATCAACATCGCCACCGGCGAGCGCGAGGCGGCGATTGCCAAGTCCGAGGGCCAGAAGCAGGCCGAGATCAACAAGGCCCAGGGCGAGGCGGCGGCCATCACGGCGGTGGCCGAGGCGACGTCCGACGCGATCCGCAAGATCGCCGCGGCCATCGAACAGCCGGGTGGCGGGCAGGCCGTTCAGCTCAAGGTCGCCGAGAAGGCCGTCGACGCCTATGCCCAGCTGGCGCAGAAGAACAACACCATGATCGTGCCGGGCAACATGACAGAGGTTGCCGGCCTGATAGGTACGGCGATGGCGCTACTGAAGTCCGGCGCCAAGCCCTGAGCGCTGGCCATAAAAAAACCCGCGAAGGCCTGAGGGCGGTCGCGGGTAGAAGACGTTCGGGGGGCGCCGAACGAAAGCGATGGAGGTGTCGCTTTTCCTGTTTGGGCGACTGGCCGCAGGCTCAGTTACCACCGCCGTAAGGCAGGCCCAACAATTCAGCAATCAAAGACCACATAACTTGCTCCCAACTGGCCTACTGGCCGTACTCAGATGGGGGCAGTTTGTCGGACGACCTTGGAGCGGGGAACTACAAACCCTGGTAGGGCGCGGCTAGAGCAAGCCGAGCTCCATGACCTTCAGAACGGCATGAGGTTTGCTCGAAACGTCCAGCTCTTTGAAGAGCTGCTTCATGTGGTAGTTGACCGTGTTCTCGCTGATGCCGAGGATGCTGCCGACGACCCAGGCACTCTTGCCCTCCATGGTCAGCTTCAGAATCTCAAGCTGCCTCGCAGACAGCTTAGGCCGGTTGTCCATGCCTTTGGATGACAACAGCAGCCTAGCTGCCGCGTCCTGCGCATGGACCGCCAAAAGCTGCAGGTCTGCAATCATCCGATTGAGCCTGACGGCATCCTTGGGAAGGGCCTTTTCGCGGTCAACACCCAGCAGGAATCGCCGATAGCCCGGCATGTGAACGCTGACCGCAAGCCCCGTTCTGTATCCGAATGGCGCCTGCATTTCCCACAAATCGCCTGCGTCCGCCTTGACATAGAGGCTCTGGTCGTAGATCAGCGGCGCCGCATTTCGCATCACGTGCTGATGGACCGGATCCCGCTTCGCATTCGATGCGTCGTTGAACGCCTCGAGGAACGCCGATGGCGTGTTGCTGACCGTCACGTACTCCGTCTTCGCCCCTGGCCCTCGATGCTGGAAGGCGAGAACCCCCGCAATCAACCCAAAGTCGAGGTCGTGAGCGAAGTCGATCAGCCCTTGCCTGAAGGACGCGAAATCTGCCGCTTGACTGACCTGTTCGTACCGCTGCAGGTTCATGCGCTACTAGGGTTGGTAGGAGCAGCCCCAAAGGGCTGAACGCAAACTGCCTGCCATCCAAATGACGGGAGTACCGGATGCAGATGGCAGCTTGGCAACTGATGACCTGCGAGACGGTCATCAAGACTGTAAACGAGTTCGAATTGGCAACCCATGAGCTGCGACAAGTGGGAAGCAGCGTGACGGTGCACGACGCACGCTCCGGCCTGCGCTCAGGACAGGAGGTCTGGGCCACACCGGAGCAAGGAGCCCCCATTCGCATCGCCTGGGAGTGGACCGAGATCCAGCCCGATGTCGTTGCGCTGTTCGACCCCATGAACATCCTGTGCAACGTCGCGTTGATCGATGGCCAGGGGCACGCGCTGGCACGTTCACGGCACATGCTGCACCTGAACAACGCCATCCATCAGCTCGACTGGCGCGCCGCGCTGAGCCGACATCACAAAAAACAGGCACTGAGTTTGGCGGCATGACCCTCGTAATGCGCTATGATGGCGGGCTTGCAGGAGAGGTGGATGAGCGGTTTAAGTCGCACGCCTGGAAAGCGTGTGTGGGTTAATAGCCCACCGCGGGTTCGAATCCCGCCCTCTCCGCCAAGTCACAAGCATCAACGGGCCCTTCAGGGCCCGTTTTGCTTTTTGCGCCAACTGATTGCACAACGCCCAACTGCAATTCACCCCCTGGAAAGCGCAATTCGTCGCGCGGCGCTGGCTTGCCAGGCCTGGTTGCTGAACACTGCAGCGCGTGCCTCGCCGTCTGCGAGGCGGGAGGTGGAGATGACGCGACAGCTGAAGGGGTGGATGAGCTTGTGCCTGGCACTGGGCCTGGTGGCTGGTGGCTTGCCGGCCCAAGCCAGCGAGGTCGTCAAATTGGCACGCCTGGTCGTCAGCGGCAAGCGCAGCGCCAGCGACGCCCCACGCTCCACGCCTGCAGAATCGCGCCCCGCCGGCCCCGGCCCGCAAGCCCATGGCAGCGACGGCGGCAATGACGAGGCCGGCACGGCTCCCGCCCCCTCGCGCGGGGTTTCCTGAGCGCGCCTTCGAAATTCGCAAGCCAAAAGAAAATGCGCCGAACCCGGAAGGGATTCGGCGCATTGCTATTTTGGCGGAGTGGACGGGGCTCGAACCCGCGACCCCCGGCGTGACAGGCCGGTATTCTAACCAACT
>JAACZV010000012.1 GCA_009996515.1 Comamonadaceae bacterium | reverse complement strand
GGCGGCACTGGCCGCGGCGACGACCGGGTTCGCGGCCGAGGCGGCCTCGGCGGCGATCACCGGGGCCGGCAGCGCCGCACCCGACGCCGCGGGGGCCGCGGCCAGCGCGGGCTGGGCGGCGCTGGAGAGCTTCTTCAGCTCCTCGACGTTGCGCGTCAGCTCGGCCACGCGCGCGGCGGCGTCCTTCTTCTCGCTGTCCTTGGACAGCTTGGCCTCGGCAGCGCTGCCGGCCTTGCTCAGCGTGAGCTTGTCCGGCGTGGGCGCCACGGCGGGCTTGCGGTCTTCCACGGCGGCCTGCACCTGGCCCTTGGACTGGCGCTCGCCCTCGCTGTTCTGCAGCGTCGGGGCGGCGGAGGCCAGGCGCTGGCGATAGGCCGAGAAGTCGGCACTCTGGGCCTGGATGACCTGACGCGCCTCGCTGCGGGGGATGGCGGCCAGCGTGTCGCTGCCCGGCACCTGCAGCGTCGCGCCGGCCTTGAGCCGGTTCATGTTGCCGTCGATGAAGGCGTCGGGGTTGTTGCGGAACAGGCCCACCAGCATCTGGTCCAGCGAGATGCCGCTGACCTGGGTGCGCGCGGCCACCCGGGACAGCGAATCGCCCGGGCGCACCGCGTACTCGGAAGCCGCGGTGACGGGCGGGCGCACGGGCGCGGGCGTCGGGGCCGAAGCCGGGGCCGGGGCACGCGCAGCGGCGACCGGGGCCGGGGCGTTGCGCGGCAGCGCCGCCGAGACGGCCGGTGCCGGCGCAGGCACGGCCTCGCTGGAGGTGGCCATGGCGGGCGCGGGCGCGGCGGCGATGGCCGGCGGCGCGGTGATGACGGGCGCCGGCTTGGACAGGCCCGGCGGGTCGAACAGCAGCGTGTATTCGCGCACCAGGCGGCCGCTGGACCAGCTCAGCTCGAGGATGACGTCGACAAAAGGCTCCTGCACCGAGCGGTCGCTGCTGACGCGCAGCAAGGTGCGGCCGTTGTTGCGCACGACCTGGACCTGGGTCGAGGTCAGCACCGGGTTGTATTCGACGCCGGAGGCACGGTAGGCATCGGGCGGCGCGATGCGCGCCTTCAGCGTGGCGGCCTCCTCGGCCGTCAGGCTGGTGACGTCGATCTCGGCGCGCATGGTTTCGCCGAGGGCCGACTGCACGTTGAGCTTGCCCAGGCCCAGGGCCTGCACGCCGCCGCTGGCCAGGAGCAGCGCAGCAAGCGCGATGTGGTGGCGAGCAAAGCCCATGGGTCGAACTCCCTCGAATGCGTCGCGAATATGGTCTTTCAAGGCATTCCCCAAAGCAACAAGGCGGGGCTGTTGAGGGCCCCGCCTGTCTCGATCTTCAGCACGCGCTGCACGAAGCTAATCTGCACGGTGTGACCTGCGTCGAGTTTGGAATCAAAAACACAACGGTATCAAGCATATACGCTGAAATGCTCACGCGATACCTCATGTGTAGTTTGGTTTCAATATCGACGCCCGGGTGAACCCTAGGTCAAAGCGTAAAAGACCGTAAGCGAGTTAGCGTTCCAGCAGGATGCGCAGCATGCGGCGCAGCGGCTCGGCCGCACCCCAAAGCAGCTGGTCGCCAATGGTGAAGGCGCCCAGGTACTCCGGCCCCATGGCCAGCTTGCGCAGCCGGCCGACGGGGATGGTCATGGTGCCCGTGACAGCCACCGGCGTGAGGTCACGAATCGTCGCCTCGCGTGTATTCGGCACGACCTTCACCCATTCGTTGTCGGCGGCGATCATGGCCTCGATGTCGGCCAGCGGCACGTCCTTCTTGAGCTTGAAGGTCAGGGCCTGGCTGTGGCAGCGCATGGCACCCACGCGCACGCAGAAGCCGTCGACGGGGATGGCGCCCGAGCCGAGGATCTTGTTGGTCTCGGCCATGCCCTTCCACTCTTCCTTGGACATGCCGTTGCCCAGGTCCTTGTCGATCCAGGGGATCAGCGAGCCGCCCAGCGGCACGCCGAAGTTGGCCGTCTCGTCGGCGGAGAGGGAACGCTGCTTGGCGATGACCTGGCGGTCGATCTCGAGGATGGCGCTCTTGGGGTCGTCCAGCAGCGGCTTGACCGCGGCGTTCAGCGTGCCGTACTGCGTCAGCAGTTCGCGCATGTGCTGGGCGCCGCCGCCGGAAGCGGCCTGGTAGGTCTGCGTGGACATCCATTCCACCAGGCCGGCCTTGTACAGCGCGCCCACGCCCATCAGCATGCAGCTGACCGTGCAGTTGCCGCCTATCCAGTTCTTGCCGCCTTGGCTCAGCGCCTGGTCGATGACGGGGCGGTTGACGGGGTCCAGGATGATGACGGCGTCGTCCGCCATGCGCAGCGTGGAGGCGGCGTCGATCCAGTGGCCGGCCCAGCCGGCGGCGCGCAGCTTGGGGAAGACCTCGGTCGTGTAGTCGCCACCCTGGGCGGTGATGATGATGTCGCAGCGCTTGAGCTGCTCGATGTCGAACGCGTTCTGCAGCGACTTCTCGTTCTTGGCCTGGGCCGGGGCGGCGCCACCGGCGTTGGAGGTCGAGAAGAACAGCGGCTCGATCAGGTCGAAATCGCGTTCAGCGGTCATGCGCTCCATGAGCACCGAGCCCACCATGCCGCGCCAGCCTACGAGGCCTACCAGGGTCGTCATCTTCAAATCCTTTCGTCTGTACTGTCACCAAACCCCATCCACTTCGGGCCCCGGCTCGTTCGCCGGGTTTGGAAGGGCGAGACGAGACGGAGCTTCAGCTCTTGATGGTTTTGGTGGTCGTGATGGCTTTGACGACGGCGTCGCCCATCTCGAGGGTCGTGACCTTCGAGGTGCCTTCACTCCAGATGTCGGCGGTGCGCAAGCCCTGGGCCAGCACATGCTGAACCGCGGCCTCGATACGGGCGGCGGCTTCGGGCATGTTGAGCGAGAACTTGAGCATCATGGCGGCGGACAGAATTGTAGCCAGCGGGTTCGCAATCCCCTTGCCGGCGATGTCCGGCGCGCTGCCGTGGCTGGGCTCGTAGAGGCCTTTGTTGTTGGCGTCCAGCGATGCCGACGGCAGCATGCCGATGGAGCCGGTCAGCATCGCGGCCTCGTCGGACAGGATGTCGCCGAACATATTGCCGGTCACGACCACGTCGAACTTCTTGGGCGCCTTGACCAGCTGCATCGCCGCGTTGTCCACATACATGTGGTCCAGTTCCACGTCGGGGTACTGGGCGTGGACTTCGGTGACGACGTCCTTCCAGAACTGCGAGGTCTCCAGCACGTTGGCCTTGTCGACGCTCGTGAGGCGCTTGTTCCGCTTGCGCGCGGCCTGGAAGGCGACATGGGCGATGCGCTCGACCTCGGGGCGCGAGTAGCGCATGGTGTCGAAGGCCTCGTCGGCGCCGGGGAAGTGGCCGTCCACGGCCGTGCGGCGGCCGCGCGGCTGACCGAAGTAGATGTCGCCGGTGAGCTCGCGGATGATGAGGATGTCCAGACCCGCGACCAGCTCGGGCTTCAGCGAGGAGGCATGCGTCAGCTGCTCGTAGCAGATGGCCGGGCGGAAATTGGCGAACAGGCCCAGCGCCTTGCGCAGGCCCAGGATGGCCTGCTCGGGGCGCAGCGCGCGCTCCAGCTTGTCGTACTTCCAGTCGCCCACGGCGCCGAACAGCACGGCGTCGGCCTCCTGCGCGAGCTTCAGCGTGGCGGGCGGCAGCGGATGGCCGCTGGTCTCGTAGGCCTTGCCGCCCACGTCGGCCCATTCGAGTTCAAGCGGCAGGTCCAGCGCCTTCAGCACCTTGACCGCCTCGGCCATGATCTCGGGGCCGATGCCGTCGCCCGGCAACACTGCAATTTTCTTTGTCATCTCAATCTCTCCACTCACCCACTTCAAACCCAACAACTGCAGTGAAGCCGGCTTGGCCGGGCCACTGGCAGTGCCCCCTCGAGGGGCGCGCGTCAGCGCGTAGGGGGTGGTCTAAATCACTCGATTGTTGAGCCAGGGCTTGGCGGCGATGCGGGCCGCCTCGTAGGCGCGGATCTTGTCGCTGTGCTGCAGCGTCAGGCCGATCTCGTCCAGGCCGCCCAGCAGGCATTCCTTGCGGAAGGGCTCGATGTCAAACGGGATCTCCGCACCATCGGGCTTGACGACCACCTGGCGCGGCAGATCGACGACCAGCTGGTAGCCGGGGAAGGCCTTGACCTCGTCGAACAGCTGATTCATCGCCGACTCGGGCAGCTGAATCGGCAGCAGGCCGTTCTTGAAGCAGTTGTTGAAGAAGATGTCCGCGAAGCTGGGCGCCAGGATGGCGCGGAAGCCGTATTGCTGCAGCGCCCAGGGCGCGTGCTCGCGGCTGGAGCCGCAGCCAAAGTTCTGGCGCGCGATCAGCACGCTGGCGCCCTGGTAGCGCGGCTGGTTCAGCACGAAGTCGGGGTTGGGCCTGCGGCTGGCCGGGTCCTGGCCGGGTTCGCCATGGTCCAGGTAGCGCCATTCGTCGAACAGGTTGGGGCCGAAGCCCGTGCGCTTGATCGACTTCAGGAACTGCTTCGGGATGATCGCGTCGGTATCGACGTTCTCGCGGTCCATGGGCGCGACCAGGCCCTTGTGGAGGGTGAACTTGTCCATAGGTCTCAGGCCAGGGTTCTGACGTCGACGAAATGCCCCGTCATCGCGGCCGCGGCCGCCATGGCCGGGCTGACGAGATGGGTACGACCACCAGCACCCTGGCGGCCCTCGAAATTGCGGTTGCTCGTCGATGCGCAGCGCTCGCCCGGCTCCAGCCGGTCGGCGTTCATGGCCAGGCACATGGAGCAGCCCGGCTCGCGCCATTCGAAACCGGCGGCCTTGAAGACCTGGTCCAGGCCTTCGGCCTCGGCCTGGGCCTTGACGAGGCCCGAGCCCGGCACGACCAGGGCCAGCTTGATGTTCTGGGCCACGCGCCCCCCCAGGCGGCGCACGACGGCCGCGGCTTCGCGCATGTCCTCGATGCGGCTGTTGGTGCAGGAGCCGATGAAGACCTTGTCGACATGGATGTCGGCGATGGCCTTGTTGGGTTCCAGGGCCATATAGGTCAGCGCGCGCTCGATGGCACCGCGCTTGACGGCATCGCGCTCCTTGTCGGGGTCGGGCACGCGGTCGTCGATGGCCAGCACCATCTCGGGCGAGGTTCCCCAGGTGACCTGCGGGCGGATCTGGGCGGCGTCGATCTCGACGACCTTGTCGAAATGCGCGCCGGGGTCGGAGTGCAGCGTGCGCCAGTAGGCGACGGCCTGCTCCCATTCCACGCCCTGCGGCGAGAAGGGGCGGCCCTTGACGTAGTTGATCGTCGTGTCGTCCACCGCGATCAGGCCCGCGCGCGCGCCGGCTTCGATGGCCATGTTGCAGACCGTCATGCGGCCTTCCATGGACAGCGCCCGGATGGCCGAGCCGGCGAACTCGATGGTGTAGCCCGTGCCGCCGGCCGTGCCGATGCGGCCGATGATGGCCAGCACGATGTCCTTGGCGCCGACGCCCTTGGGGCATTGGCCCTCGACCTTGACGAGCAGGTTCTTGGCCTTCTTGGCCGACAGCGTCTGCGTGGCCAGCACATGCTCGACCTCGCTGGTGCCTATGCCATGCGCCAGCGCGCCGAAGGCGCCGTGGGTGGACGTGTGGCTGTCGCCGCAGACCACCGTCATGCCGGGCAGCGTCGCGCCCTGCTCGGGGCCGATGACGTGCACGATGCCCTGGCGCTTGTCGCTCATCTTGAACTGCGTGATGCCGAAGCGGTCGCAGTTGGCGTCCAGCGTGTCCACCTGCAACCTGGAGACCGGGTCGGCAATGCCGGCGCTGCGGTCCGTGGTCGGCACGTTGTGGTCGCTGACGGCCAGGTTGGCCGACAGGCGCCAGACCTTGCGGCCGGCCAGATCCAGGCCTTCGAAGGCCTGCGGGCTGGTCACCTCGTGAACGAGGTGGCGGTCGATGTAGAGCAGCGCCGTGCCGTCCGGCTCGGTGTGCACGACATGCTCATCCCATAGCTTGTCGTAGAGGGTTCTGGAGGTCATTGCTTATCTCTTGGAATCAGCGTGTCGACGAAGCGCTGCACCACCGTCGGCAGCCGCTGCTGGCGCAACACGCCCAATACATATTCGCGCTCGGCCCAGGGTTCTTCCAGGCGCAGGCAGCGCACGCCGAAGACGCGCGTGAAGCGCTCGGCCGGCTGTTCGGGCAGCACGGCCACGCCCAGGCCCGCCTCGACGAGCTGGGCGATGGCGTCGAAGCCGCGCACCTGCCAGCGCGCGTTCAGCGTCTTGCCGCGCGCGGCGGCCTGTTCGCGCATCAGCTCCTGGGCGCTGGCGCCGGCATGCAGGCCGATGAGGTCATAGGCCAGCAGGTCGTCGAAGCCCACCTCCTCGCGCGAACTGAGCGGATGCTTGAGCGGCACCAGCGCGGCCAGCCGGCCATGGGCGAAGACCCAGGTCTGCAGCCGGTTGTCCAGCAGCGGCGGCGAGAAGACGCCCACGTCGGCCCGCCCCTCGGCGACCGCGGCCTGGGCCTCGGCGCTGGTCAGGTCTTCCAGGCTGATGCGGATCTGCGAATGCGCCTGCGAGAAGCCCACCAGATGCGGCGGCAGCGCCTCGGTGATGGCGCTGCTGTTGGCGGCGATGCGCAGATGGCCTTTGATGCCGCGCGAGAACTCCATGACCTCAGTCTCGAGGGCATACAGCGACGCGTGCAGCGAACGGATGTGACGCACCAGCGCCCGCCCCGCCTCGGTCGGCTCGACACCGCGGGCGCGCCGCTCGAAGAGCTGCACGCCCAGGCGGCTTTCCAGGTCCGAGAGTCGCTTGCTGGCGGCCGCCAGCGCCAGGTGCTCCTGGGCGGCGCCGCGCGTGATCGAGCGGGTCTGCTCGATGGCCAGCACGAGGTTGAGGGTGGTGAGGTCGTGTCGCATGATGAATCGGACTCCAGCATAGCCTTCGCGGATCACGCGATTCTGCGCCAGAAAGCGACTTTTGTTTCGTCGCTCACGAATTCATTGCGAGGTCTGGCCGGCCTGCTTCAACAGCCCGCGCAAGGCGTTGCGGCTGTGGGCGCCGAAATGCCCCAGCAGCTCCGCGACGGCCCCATGCAGGCCGTCGCGCCGCCCCTGCAGGTCGCGGGCGAGTTCGGGGCCGAAGCGGTCCTCGTTGGCGGCGAAGTCGAAATTGGGGTCGGTGACGAATTTTGCCGGTGCGCCGACGACGATGGCCGCGTCCGTCGCCGGGCCGGCCTTGAAAGCCTCGGCGGCCACGGTGTCGCGCACATAGCCGGCGCTCCAGGGTGGGTAGCGCGCATCGCGGGCCGCATCGCGCAGCGCCAGCTCCAGCGGCCCGTCGCGGCGCTGGCGGGCGCCGTCCATGATCCAGCGCGTCTGGAATTGCTCCAGCACGAAGTGGCGGTTGCCCTGCAGCACCACCAGCCCCTGCCGGTCCGCCGGCATGCCCAGCTGGGCCTTGAGGTTGACCCACATCATGCGACCCAGCGTGGCGCCCGGCGCGGCGCTGGCGTGATAGGGCTGGGTCAGATCCTCGACATGGTGCAGCGCCATGCCGGCGAAGCGCCAGCCCCAGTAGGCATGGCCGGTCTGCCAGGCCAGCGCCGCCAGGCCGCCGTACTGCTGCACACGCAGCTCGGTGAAGGTGCGCGCGAAGCTGGGCGCCAGCGTGTCGAAGATGGCGCCCTGGTGGAAGAAACCCATGTGGAACGGCGCTTGCGAGCCTATGGCTACGGCCGGATTGCCGAAGGGCTGCTTGCCGAAGCCATAGGACGGGTTCGCCGGGTGACCCGGGTTGTCGTCGAAGAGGTTGAGGTCCAGCCCGTAGTCGGGCTCGTCGCAGGCCGAGGCCAGCACGGCCAGGGCCGCCACCGCCTCGCCCGGCTGCAGCGCGACGAAGCGCTGCGTGGCGCCGGCCCCCGGCTTCGTGGCGGTGACGAGGCTCGCGTCCATGGCCGGCCGCGTCGACGCGGCCTCGCGCGGGTCGGGTTGCAGGTAGAGGGCCAGGCGGGACTGCGGGGACAGCCTCAACGCACGCAGGAACGCGGCGCGCCGGTCGGCGTCGCTGCGGCCGGCATCGGGCACGAAGCGCAGGGCCTCGGGGCGCGGCGCATGACCCTTCACGTGCTCGCGGGCCCAGGCCTCCTGCGCGTCCAGCGTGCGGGCGATGGCGGGCTCCTGGTCGCGCAGGAAATCCACCAGCGGCTCGGCCTTGGCCGGCGCCGCGTTGGCCACCTCGGGCATGCGCTCGAAGGCGCGGTAGCACATGGGTGTGTGGTTGCCCCAGGCCTGCGCGAAGGCGGGCAGCAACAGGGCGGACAGGGCGAGGGCAAGGCGCATGGGCGGCTCGAAGATCGGAGGCGCGTGATTCTGGCCCTTGCAAAGCCTTGCGACCGAATCCACGGAGCCGCTTGTGACCGCCCCGCCTCCCGGTGTGCCAGGGGCCGGTCAGCCCAGCGAGGCACGCGCAAGTTTTGCAGGCCGCAGGTTAGGCGCGAAGCCCCCGCACGCGGAAGACGCCATCGCGCAACTGCGGCTTCGCCATTGGGAGAACACCGGGCCGCTGGCTACATCTGCCTGAACCGCGCCTGGAAGCTCTGGCTGACGCTGAGCGTTTGCGCATGCTGCTTCAGATGGATGCGCATATGCCCCAGCGCATTGCGCTCCACCCAGTCGACATGCGCCAGGTTGACGATGGCGTTGCGATGCACCTGCCAGAACTGCTGGTCATCCAGCTGCGCGCCCAGTTCTTTCAACGACAGCCTCACCCACCAGCAGCCCGCGCGCGTGACCACCTGGGTGAGCTTGGTCTCGGCGCGGAAGAACAGCACATCGCCCACGGTGATCAGCCGCAGCTGCTCGCCCTGCCCCACCTGCAGCCAGCGAAGCGGCTGCGCCGGCCGCGTGTCGGCGCCGCTCTGCAGCGACCGCAGCAGGCCGCTGAGGTCCGGCGGCGCCAGCATCAGGCGCTGCTGCAGCCGCTGCACCGTCTGCGCCAGGCGGGCCGGCTGCAAGGGCTTGAGCAGGTAGTCGACCGCGCCCTGCTCGAAGGCCTTCAACGCATGCTCGTCGAGCGCCGTGACGAAGACCAGGTGCACCTGGCGGCCGATGGCCTGGGCCAGCTCGATGCCGCTCATGCCGGGCAGGCGGATGTCCACGAAGGCGATGTCGGGCCGCCGGGCATTCACCAGGGCCAGGCCCTGCAGGCCGTCCCCGGCCTCGCCGACGATGTCCAGCTCGGGCCAGAGCCGGGTCAGCTGCTCGCGCAGGTCGGCGCGCGGCAGGGCTTCGTCTTCGATCAGGACGGCGGTGGGCATGGGTCAATGATGCCGGTGCGGCAGCCGGATGACCGCGGTGACGCCGCCCTGGGCATTGGCCGTCACGTCCAGGCGGGCGGCCTGGCCGTAGAGCAGCAGCAGCCGCTCGCGCAGGCTGGTCAGGCCGAGCCCGCTGCCCCCCGTCTGCCCGGCCGCGGAGGCCTGCAGGCCGATGCCCGTGTCGCTGACCTCCAGCACCAGCCCGCCGTCCAGCACGCGCGCCACGACGCGCAGCTCGCCGCCACCGCGCTTGGGCTCGATGCCGTGCTGGACCGCGTTCTCGATCAGGCTGCCCAGCATCAGCGGTGGGAAGGCCTCGCCGGCCAGCGCTTCGGGCAGGTCCAGCGTGACGCGCAGGCGCTCGCCCAGGCGCATCTGCATCAGCGCGAGATAGGCATCGGCCAGCGCGAACTCGTTGGCCAGCGTGGACATCGGCGAGCGCATCGCCGGCAGGGCCAGGCGCAGATAGTCGTGCAGCCGGCCCAGCATGCGGTCGGCGAGCTGGGCGTTGTGCCGCACCAGGTACTGGATGCCGGCCAGCGTGTTGTAGAGGAAATGCGGCTCCACCTGGGCCTGCAACGTCTTCAGCTCGGCCAGCGTGACCTGGCGGGACAGGTCGGCCACCGCCGCGGCCTGGCGCAGCCGCGCGGCCTCGGCGGCGTGCTTGCGCTGCTCGCGCCAGCGGGCGGCCAGCGGCAGCAGATGCAAGATCAGCGCGAGGCTGATGGCCGGCAGCAGTTGCTGCAACAGCGCCAGGTCCGCGGCGAAACGGTGCCAGGCGAAGTCGGCCCTCGACGGCAGGCCCAGCAGGGCCCCCAGTGCGGCGGCCAGCAACACCCAGGCGAGGGCCAGCGCGCCAGGCCAGGCCCGCCGGCCGACGGCCAGCCCCGCCAGCGCCCACCAGACCGCCGCATAAGTCAGCCAGAACTGGGCCGCCAGGCCCAGCGCGCGCTGCCCCATGCCGGGCGCCAGCTGCCAGCGCAGCAGCGCCCAGGCCAGCCAGAACAGCCCCACGGGCAGCAGCAGCGCCAGGCGCGGCCGGTACTCCGGCAACAGTTCGGCGGCCGGGTTCATTCCAGCGTCAGGTTGGGCGGGATGCGGCGCGACGCCTTTTCGGCCCGGCGCCGGGACTCGGCCTCACGCTGCGCGGCGGTCGGCAGCGGCATGTCGATGCGGGCGGGCGTCAGCGGCACATCCAGCCCCACTTCCTCGAACTTCATGGCGCTCAGCCACACCTTGCCCTCGCCCACCACCATGGCGCCCATGGACGCCATGGCCATCGGCGTGTTGGGCACGTCGGCCACGATGCTGACCTCGCTCCAGCGGTCCTGGGCGGCGCTGCTGCCGGCGCCGAAAGGCAGGTCCTCGGGCTTGAGGTCGGAGCGGCCAGAGCCGAAGAAGCGCTCGGTCCCCTCCGCGTCCACGCGCAGGAACGCGCCTGCCCACTGCTTGACGTCGGCACTGCGCATCCACGCGCTGAAGCGCACGCGCCGCCCCTGGTAGCCGAAGGCGTTCTGGATGACGGCGCCATGGGAGTCGGGCTTGACCAGCCCCTCTTGCGACTGCACCGACACGCTGCGCTGCCCCTGGAACTGCACGCCGTTGTCTATGCCCATCAGGTAGGCCTTGGACGAGATGCCGGTCGAGGCCGACGACCAGCCATTGAGCGGCGACAGCGGCGCCGCAGTGGCCGCCAACAGAACGGCCGTGAGCGGTGCGGCGGCGAGGATTTTCCAGTCCATGGATGCTCTCCAGGAAGTGAGTGACGTCGACACTGTGCGATGGCAGCGCACGGCGCGGGGCGCCGCGCGACGAGCGCGCGCCCCGGACGACGAGCCAGCCCTGCGAGCGACGGCAGCCCGGCTCAACCGAGGGCCGTCACCACCTCCGGCGGCGCCTGCACCAGCTCGATCAGCACGCCCTCGCCGCCGAACGGGAACTGCTCGTTGCCCTTGGGGTGGACGAAGCAGATGTCGTGGCCGGCCGCACCACGACGGATGCCGCCCGGCGCGAAACGCAGGCCCTGAGACTCCAGCCACTGCACGGCCAGGGGCAGGTCGTCCACCCACAGGCCGATGTGGTTCAGCGGCGTGGCGTGAACGGCGGGCTTCTTCTCCGGGTCCAGCGGCTGCATCAGGTCCACCTCCACCGCGTGCGCGCCCTGCCCCAGCGTGCAGATGTCCTCGTCGACGTTCTCGCGCTCGCTGCTGAAGTTGCCCGTCACGGGCACGCCCAGCAGGTCCACCCACAGGTGGCGCAGCCTGGCCTTGTCCAGGCCGCCGATGGCGATCTGCTGCAGGCCCAGGATTCGGAAGGGTCGGGTGTTGCTCATGGTCGTCGTCATCTCAGTTTGTTTCAGGGTATTCCGGGCCGAGCGCTGGGCCGCTCCCGAGCCGGCCCGCCTGACGGCGCACCGCGTTCAGCGGTGTGCGGCTGGACGAGGGGCTCACAGCTTCATTCGCCCCCACAGCCAGCCGGTCTTGTAGCCGGCCAGGGTGGCGATGGATTGTTGATGGATGTAGGGCAGCCGGCCACCCCAGCCGAAGAAGCGGTCGCGCAGCCAGGGTGCCACGACGGCGTGGGACTGGAACATGGGCGTCAGGCCTCGGCTGGCCTGGCCGTAGAAGCGCAGATGGGCGCGGCGGCGGCGGGTGTAGCGCTCGAAGACCCGGGGCCAGTCGCCGCCGGCTTCCGCGGCGAGTTCGTGCGCGTCGATGAGGGCCATGTTGGCGCCCTGCCCCAGCTGCGGGCTCATGCCATGGGCGCAGTCGCCAATGGCCAGCACGCGGCCGTCATGCCAGTGCCGCATCCAGACGTCGGCATAGCGCGCCTCGCGCAGCTGGGCCGGGTCGGTCAGGCCGGCGATCAGCGGCACCACGTCGGGGAACAACCCGGCCATCTGCTGCTTGAGCCGGTCCAGGCCGATGCGCGTGGACCAGCCGTCCAGCTCGGCCAACGGCAGGCTCCAGAACAGGTTGATGCCACGCTGCGTGTCGGCGTGGGTGGCACGGCCGACGGGCATCAGGCCCAGCATCTGCGAGGCCGCGCGAAAGCGCTGGCGCAGCTCGATCTGCGGGAAGTCTGCGGGCGCGGGCAGCACGGTCCAGACGGCGCCCCAGGGAAAGAGGCGCGCATGCTGGCCGACCTTCATGCGCTGGCGCAGCTTGGAGAAGCTGCCGTTGGCCAGGATCAGCGCGGCGTGGCGGGCCGTGCCGCCATCGGCCCGGCTCAGCGTCACGCCACGGGGATCCTGTTCGAAACTCTCCACCGCCGCACCGCAATGCCAGCGAACGCCCAGCCCGCGCAGGCGCCCCCACAGCAGGTCCATCAGCGCGCCGCGCTGGATGCCCAGGCCAAAGGCCTCGGGATGGAAGCGGCGGTAGCTCATGTCCAGCACGGCGCGGCCCGCGGGCGTGTCGCCGAACAGCCGGTCCACGCGCGTGCCCAGCGCCAGCGCCTCGTCCAGCAGGCCCATGGCCGCCAGCACGCGCTGGCCGGTGGGCTGCAGCAGCAGGCCGGCACCGATGGGGCGCGGCTGGGGCACGGCCTCGTAGAGGTCGACCTCGATGCCCCGCCCGGCCAGCTGGATGGCCGCCGCGGCGCCGGCCACACCGGCGCCGACGATGGCGACCGACGCGTCAGGCAAAACGCAGGATGGGCTGGTCCACGGCCAGGCTCTCGCCCGGCTTGGCCAGGATCTCGGCGACCGTCACATCCTGCTGGGCGGTGAGGATGTTCTCCATCTTCATCGCCTCGATGACGGCCAGCCGCTCGCCGGCCTGCACCGTCTGGCCCACCTGCGCGGCCAGATGCACCAGCAGGCCCGGCATGGGCGACAGCAGCAGCTTGGAGGTGTCGGGCGGTGCCTTGTAGGGCATCAGCGCCTGCAACTCGGCCGCGCGCGGGCTCAGCACCGTCAGCTCCATCGAGCGGCCGCCATGCTGGATGCGGTAGGCCAGCGGGTTCTTCGCGGTGCCGCGCTCGGCCTGGGCCGTGAAGGCCAGGCCGTTGACGGTGCCGCTGATGCGCACGTCGTTCAGGCGCGAGCGGGAGACGATCCGAAAGTCCCTGCCGCCCACCTGCACGCGCGCCTCGCCCAGCGCGCCGGCGAACTCGCTGATGTGCAGCGCATGTTGCTCGCTGCGGCCGCCGCCGAGGTTCACGACGGCGACGTAGTCATGCTCGATCTGCACCTCATGGCCGGGCAGCTGGCCGCTGATGCCGGCCTCGCGCTCACGCGCCTTGCGGCGGATGAAGCCGGCCAGCGCGACCAGGAACAGCGGGTCGTCATGCGGCACGTCCTCGGCCTTGAAGCCGCCCGCATAGTGCTGGGCGATGAAGCCGGTGTTGAAGTTGCCGCTGCCGAAGTCCGGATGCGCCAGCAGCGCCGCCTGGAAGGGGATGTTGCTGGAGACGCCGCGGATGACGAAACCGTTGAGCGCCTCGCGCATCTTGGCAATCGCCTCGGCGCGGTCTTTCCCGTGCACGATGAGCTTGGCGATCATCGAGTCGTAGAACATCGGAATCTCGCCGCCCTCGTAGACGCCGGTGTCCACGCGCACGCCGAAGCGCGTCGGCTCGGCCTGCACCATGCTGGTCTCCGGCGGCTGGTAGCGCACCAGGCGGCCGGTGGACGGCAGGAAGTTGCGGAAGGGGTCTTCCGCGTTGATGCGGCATTCGATGGCCCAGCCGTCGCGTTGGATGTCTTCCTGCTTGAAGGGCAGCGGCTCGCCGGCGGCGACGCGGATCATCTGCTCGACCAGGTCCAGCCCCGTGATGCACTCCGTGACCGGGTGCTCCACCTGCAGCCGCGTGTTCATCTCCAGGAAGTAGAAGTCCTGGTCCTTGCCGACGACGAACTCCACCGTGCCGGCGCTCTGGTACTTGACGGCCTTGGCCAGCGCCACGGCCTGCTCGCCCATCGCGCGGCGCGTCGCTTCGCTGATGAAGGGCGACGGCGCCTCCTCGATGACCTTCTGGTGGCGGCGCTGGATAGAGCACTCGCGCTCCCACAGGTAGACCACGTTGCCCTGGGAGTCGCCCAGCACCTGGATCTCGATGTGGCGCGGCTGCTCGACGAACTTCTCCATGAAGACGCGGTCGTCGCCGAAGCTGTTGCGCGCCTCGTTGCGGCAGGACGTGAAGCCCTCGAAGCATTCCTTGTCGTTGAAGGCCACGCGCAGGCCCTTGCCGCCGCCGCCGGCGCTGGCCTTGATCATGACCGGGTAGCCGATGCGCTGGGCGATCTCCACCGCCTCCTCGGGCGACAGGATGGGCTCGTTGTGGCCGGGGATGGTGCTGACCTTGGCCTCGCCCGCCAGCTTCTTGGAGGCGATCTTGTCGCCCATGGCCGCGATGCTGTGATGCTTGGGGCCGATGAAGACAATGCCCTCCTCCTCGCAGCGGCGCGCGAAGTCCTCGTTCTCGGACAGGAAGCCATAGCCCGGGTGCAGGGCCTCGGCGCCGGTGGCCTTGCAGGCGGCAATGATCTTGTCGGCCACGAGATAGCTCTCGCGCGAAGGCGCCGGGCCCAGCAGCACGGCCTCGTCGGCCAGCTCCACGTGGCGGGCGTCCTTGTCGGCCTCGGAGTAGACGGCCACGGTCTTGATGCCCATCTTGCGGGCGGTGGCGATGACCCGGCAGGCGATTTCACCCCGGTTTGCAATGAGGATCTTGGTGAACATGAGCTACCTCGTTATGTCGTCTTGCCCAGCAGCCGCTTGCGCTGCTCGGTGAAGTTCCACCACGGCTGGGCAGGCCCGCCGTTCATGAAGTCGTGCGCGGCCATGAAGGTGTCCAGCACGCAAGGGTCGTGGCGCCGGCCCATGGGGTCGCGCAACCGGTCGTAGGTCTCGAAGGGGTCCATGCGCTTCACGTCGGCCGGCGTCGTGATGCCCAGACCCATCAGGTCGGCGGCCATGGCCTTGCCGATGTTGGGGATGTCGGTGAGCTCGCGCGCCTGGCCGGCCGAGCTTGCCTTGGGCCTGTTCACTGCAGCCCCAGCTGCTTGCGCATGGCCAGATTGCGCTCATGGGCGCGCTGGTAGGCGGGGCGCGCGTTCAAGCGATCCACATAGCCCTGGAACAGCGGCGTCGGCTCGATCTGCTTGAACTCCAGCATGAAGCGCAGCGTGCCGCCGAACACCACATCCGCCATGGAGAACGCGTCGCCCAGCAGATAGGGGCCGTCGGCAATGGCGCTCTGCGCGGCGGCCAGCATGGACGCGTAATTGCCCCAGCCCGCCGCGACCTCGCGCACTTCCCATTTGCCGCTGTGGGCCATGACGGCCGGCTCGATGACGCTGGGCGCGAAGAATGACCAGCGCAGATAGGGGCCGCGCCGCGGGTCATCCAGCGCCGGGGCCAGGCGGCCGGCGGCATAGCGGTCGGCCAGGTACAAACAGATGGCGGCAGACTCGGTCACCACCACCTCGCCATCGACCAGCGTCGGCAGCTTGCCCATGGCGTTCTTCGCCAGCAGCTCGGGAGCCTTCTGCTCGCCCTTCAGGATGTCGATGACTTGCAGCTCGTAGGGCGCGCCCGCTTCCTCGAGCGCCCAGAGCGTGCCGGCGGCGCGGGAGTACGGGTGGTAATACAGGCGGAGGGTCATGGTCGCTCCCGGTTACAGCGGGATGTTGCCGTGCTTGCGCCACGGGTTGTCCAGCTTCTTGTCCTTGAGCATGGCCAGGCTGCGGCAGATGCGCTTCCTCGTCTCGTGCGGCTGGATGACGTCGTCGATGAAGCCGCGCGCGCCAGCGACAAACGGGTTGGCGAAGCGGGCCTTGTACTCGGCCTCGCGCTCGGCCAGCTTGGCCGGGTCCTTCTTGTCCTCGCGGAAGATGATCTCCACCGCGCCCTTGGCGCCCATCACGGCGATCTCGGCGTTGGGCCAGGCGAAGTTGACGTCGCCGCGCAGGTGCTTGGAGGCCATCACGTCGTAGGCGCCGCCATAGGCCTTGCGCGTGATGACGGTGATCTTGGGCACCGTGGCCTCGGCATAGGCGTAGAGCAGCTTGGCACCGTGCTTGATGATGCCGCCGTACTCTTGAGACGTGCCGGGCATGAAGCCGGGCACGTCGACGAAGGTGATGACGGGGATGTGGAAGGCATCGCAGAAGCGCACGAAGCGCGCCGCCTTGATGCTGCTCTTGATGTCCAAGCAGCCTGCCAGCACCAGCGGCTGGTTGGCGACGATGCCCACCGTCTGCCCTTCCATGCGCGCAAAGCCGGTGACGATGTTCTTGGCGTAGTCGGGCTGCAGCTCGAAGAAGTCGCCGTCGTCCACGACCTTCAGGATCAGCTCCTTGATGTCATAGGGCTTGTTGGGGTTGTCGGGCACCAGCGTGTCCAGCGACATGTCCAGCCGGTTGGCCGGGTCGCCGCTGGGACGCACCGGCGCCTTCTCGCGGTTGGACAGCGGCAGGTAGTTGAAGAAGCGGCGCAGCATCAGCAGCGCCTCGACGTCGTTCTCGAAAGCCAGGTCAGCGACACCGCTGCGCGTGTTGTGCGTCATCGCGCCGCCCAGCTCCTCGGCCGTCACTTCCTCGTGTGTCACGGTTTTCACGACCTCGGGGCCGGTGACGAACATATAGCTGCTGTCCTTCACCATGAAGATGAAGTCGGTCATGGCCGGCGAGTACACCGCGCCGCCCGCGCAAGGCCCCATGATCATGCTGATCTGCGGGATCACGCCCGAGGCCAGCACGTTCTTCTGGAACACGTCGGCATAACCGCCCAGCGAGGCGACACCCTCCTGGATGCGCGCGCCGCCCGAGTCGTTCAGGCCGATGACCGGGGCGCCGACCTTCATGGCCTGGTCCATCACCTTGCAGATCTTCTCGGCATGGGCTTCGCTCAACGCGCCGCCGAAAACGGTGAAGTCCTGGCTGAAGGCGAAGGCCAGACGGCCGTTGATCATGCCGTAGCCGGTCACGACGCCGTCGCCGGGGATCTTGTTGTCGGCCATGCCGAAGTCCACGCAGCGGTGCTCGACGAACATGTCCCATTCCTCGAAGCTGCCCTCGTCGAACAGCAGCTCCAGCCGCTCGCGGGCGGTGAGCTTGCCCTTGGCATGCTGGGCGGCGATGCGCTTCTCGCCCCCGCCCAGGCGCGCGAGGGCGCGCTTGGCTTCCAGTGCTTGCAGGATGTCGTGCATGGTGTCGGGCTTTCGTCAGAACGGGAAATTGATCTCCACGCCGTTGCCGGCGGGGTCTTGGAGGAAGAACTGGTGCTGGCCGGTGACGGCCGAGCGGGACTCGCGAAAGGCCACGCCGTGCGCGCGCAGCCGCTCGGCCATGGCCTGGGCGTCGCTGCCGGCGAAGGCCGTGTGGTCGTGGGTGGTCGGCGCCGCCGGGTCGACGGGGCCGCGCGGCGGCTCGTCCGCGCGCTGGGCGCTCAGGTGCACGATGGCCTGGCCGCCGGCATAGAGCCAGAAGCCGTCGCTGGCGAAGGCCGGCCGCGGACCTTGCTGCAGCCCCAGCACGTCGCGGTAGAAGTCGCGCAGCGTGGCCAGCAGCGGCGCCGGCGCGCGCAGGTTGATGTGGTGCAGGCCGGTGATCAAGCGGGGCTCCGGAAGGTGGCGAGCAGCTGGCGCGCCGCGGTGGACGCCGGCGTGCGGCCCTCGCGCACGGCCGACGTCGTGGCGTCGAGCTGGGCGTGGACGGCCGGGTGGGCGACGAAGGCCTGCCTCAGCCCGGCCTGGATGCGCTCCCACATCCAGGCCAGCGACTGCTCGCGCCGCTTGGCGGCCCAGGCGCCGCTGGCCTCACGCTCGCCGCGCAGCGCCATCAGCGCCTCCCACACGGGCGCGATGCCGTCGGACTTCAGCGCACTGACCTTCATCACGCGCTGCGTCGCATGGGCATGGGCCGGCATCAGCCGCAGCGCGGACGTGATCTGCGCCTGCGCGCGCGTGGCGGCGGCGGAATCCAGGTCGGCCTTGTTGATGACCACCAGGTCGGCCAGCTCCATGACGCCCTTCTTGATGGCCTGCAGGTCGTCGCCCGCATTGGGCAGTTGCAGCAGCAGGTAGAGGTCGGTCATGCCGGCCACGGCCGTCTCGCTCTGGCCCACGCCCACGGTCTCGACGATGACGACGTCATAGCCCGCGGCCTCGCACAGCAGCAGGGCCTCGCGCGTCTTCTCGGCCACGCCGCCCAGCGTGCCACCGCTGGGGCTGGGGCGGATGAAGGCGCGCGGGTCCATGGACAGCTTCTCCATGCGCGTCTTGTCGCCCAGGATGGCGCCACCCGAGACGCTGCTGGACGGGTCTATGGTCAGCACCGCGACGCGCCGCCCCTGCTCCAGCAGGAACACGCCCAGGGCCTCGATGAAGGTGCTCTTGCCCACGCCCGGCACGCCGGAAATGCCCAGCCGCAGTGCCCGGCCGGTGGCCGGCATCAGCCCGGTCAGCAGCGCGTCGGCCTGCTCGCGGTGGTCGGCCCGGGTGGATTCGATCAGCGTGATGGCCTTGGCCAGCGCGCGGCGCTGACCGGCCAGCAAGGCCTCGGCGAGGTTCAAGCGGCGGCTCCCGCCAGCTGCGCCTTGATCGCCTCCAGCACGCCCTTGGCACTGGCCGGGATGGGTGTGCCCGGGCCGTAGATGCCCTTCACGCCGGCGGCATACAGGAAGTCGTAGTCCTGGGCCGGGATGACGCCGCCGACGAAGACGATGATGTCGTCGGCGCCCTGCTTCTTGAGTTCGGCAATGATGGCCGGCACCAGCGTCTTGTGGCCGGCGGCCAGCGTCGACACACCCACCGCGTGCACGTCGTTCTCTATGGCCTGGCGGGCGCATTCCTCGGGGGTCTGGAACAGCGGGCCGATGTCCACATCGAAGCCCAGGTCGGCGAACGCGGTGGCCACCACCTTGGCGCCGCGGTCGTGGCCGTCCTGGCCCAGCTTGGCGATCATCACGCGCGGGCGGCGGCCCTGCGCCTCGCCGAAGGCGGCGATCTCGCCCTGCAGCTTGGCCCAGCCCTCGGCGGAGTCGTAGGCAGCCGCGTAGACGCCGCTGACCTTGTGCGTGTCGGCACGATGGCGGCCGAAGGCGGACTCCAGCGCGTCGGACACCTCGCCCACCGTCGCACGCAGCCGCATGGCCTGGATGCTGAGGTCCAGCAGATTGCCCTCGCCGTTCTCGGCGGCGCGCGTCAGCGCGCCCAGCGCCGCCTGCACGGCGGCCGTGTCGCGCGTGGCCTTGATCTTCTGCAGCCGCGCGATCTGCGCCTCGCGGACCTTCACGTTGTCCACCTCCAGGATCTCGACCGGGTCTTCCTTGGCGAGCTTGTACTTGTTGACGCCCACGATGACGTCCGCGCCGGAGTCGATGCGCGCCTGCTTCTCGGCCGCGCTGGCCTCGATCTTGAGCTTGGCCCAGCCGGAATCCACCGCCTTGATCATGCCGCCCTGGGCATTGACCTCCTCGATGATGGACCAGGCCTTGTCGGCCATGTCCTGGGTCAGCTTCTCCATCATGTAGCTGCCGGCCCAGGGGTCGACGACGCTGGTGATGTGGGTCTCTTCCTGGATGATGAGCTGGGTGTTGCGCGCGATGCGGCTGCTGAACTCGGTGGGCAGGGCGATGGCCTCGTCCAGCGAATTGGTGTGCAGGCTCTGCGTGCCGCCGAACACCGCGGCCATGGCCTCGATGGTGGTGCGCACGACGTTGTTGTAGGGGTCCTGCTCGGTCAGGCTCCAGCCCGAGGTCTGGCAATGAGTGCGCAGCATCAGGCTCTTGGGGTTGGTGGCGCCGAAGCCCTTCATGATGCGGCACCACAGCAGGCGGGCGGCACGCATCTTGGCGATCTCGAGATAGAAGTTCATCCCGATGGCCCAGAAGAACGACAGCCGTGGCGCGAAGTCGTCCACGCTCAGGCCCTTGGCCAGCGCCGTCTTCACATACTCCTGGCCGTCTGCCAGCGTGAAGGCCAGCTCCAGCGCCTGCGTGGCGCCCGCCTCCTGCATGTGATAGCCGGAGATGGAGATGGAGTTGAACTTGGGCATCTCCCGCGCCGTGTATTCGATGATGTCGCCGACGATGCGCATCGACGGCTCCGGCGGGTAGATGTAGGTGTTGCGGACCATGAACTCCTTGAGGATGTCGTTCTGTATGGTCCCGGCCAGTTGTTGCTGGCCCACGCCCTGCTCCTCCGCCGCCACGACGTAGCCGGCCAGCACCGGCAGCACGGCGCCGTTCATGGTCATGGAGACCGACACCTTGTCCAGCGGGATGCCGTCGAACAGGATCTTCATGTCCTCCACCGAGTCGATGGCCACGCCGGCCTTGCCGACGTCCCCGGTCACGCGCGGATGGTCGCTGTCATAGCCGCGGTGGGTGGCCAGGTCGAAGGCCACCGACACGCCCTGCCCGCCGGCTGCCAGCGCCTTGCGGTAGAAGGCGTTGCTCTCCTCGGCGGTGGAGAAGCCCGCGTACTGGCGGATGGTCCAGGGCCGGGCGGCGTACATCGTGGCCTGCGGGCCGCGCAGGAAGGGCTCGAAGCCGGGCAGCGTGTCGGCATGCGGCAGGCCGGCCGTGTCGGCCGCGGTGTAGAGCGGCTTGACCGTCAAGCCCTCGGGCGTGACCCAGTTCAGCGCCGCCACGTCACCACCGGGGGCGGACTTGGCGGCGGCCTTGTGCCACTGCTCCAGGGTGGCGGTCTTGAACTCCGGGGCATCTCCGGCACGGCTGGCTTCCGACATCGAAACTCTCCTGTAACTGCCCCGCATCATAGCGGCTTCGTCATTCATAATTATAAATTCAGATTGCAGATACACTGCCGCCCATGAGTTCCCTTCCCTCGCTCGCGCCGCGCGCGCTGTATCAAGAGGTGGCCGAGCGCCTGCGCCAGCAGATCTTCGCGCGCGTGCTGGAGCCGGGCAGCTGGATCGACGAGCTGCGGCTCTGCACCGAGTTCGGCATCAGCCGCACGCCGCTGCGCGAGGCACTGAAGGTGCTGGCCGCCGAAGGCCTGGTGACGATGAAGGTGAGGCGCGGCGCCTATGTGACCGAGATGTCGGAGCGCGACGTGCGCGAGGCCTATCAGCTGCTGGCGCTGCTGGAGAGCGACGCGGCCGCTCAAGTCGCGGCGCATGCCACCGATAAGGACTTGCAGGAACTGCAGCAGCTGCACGAGCAACTGGAGTCGCAGGTGGGGCAGCGCGACGCGTTCTTCGCGGCCAACGAGCGCTTCCACATGCGGCTGCTGGAGATCGAGGGCAACCGCTGGCGGCTGCAGATCGTCACCGACCTGCGCCGCGTGATGAAGCTCAACCGCCACCACTCGCTGTTCAAGCAGGGGCGGCTGGCCGAATCGCTGGACGAGCACCGGGCGCTGATGCAGGCCTTGCTGCAGCGCCGGCCCGAAGCGGCAGCCACCCAGCTGCGCATGCATTTCCAGAACGGGCTGGCCGCCGCCGCGCCGCCCGGATCGGCCGCCGCCTGAGCGCCGCGGGAGCGCGCGCCGCCACCGGCGGCGATGACGGGGCCAATGACCTCGCTTATGCGCCGATCACAAACTCGGCGTTTTCCTAGCATTCGCCACGAACTGTCGAGGCCGTCGCGTATCAATTTGCTTAAGTTTGCAAAAACGCGTCCGAAAATCGACTGAGGCTAAGGAGCCATTTGAGTGCATAGGCTGCCCGCATGACGTTCTCGTCCTGCGGGCTTGCTGATACATGCCTTGGATCGCCCGCGGCACTCGACACCAATGAATTTCGCTGCAGGAGCGGACGATGGCTTCACTGATCACCAATCTGACCACGGCACAGATCGCCGCCCTCTCGACCAGCACGCTGTCGAGGTTGACCAGCGAAGATTGGCTCGCCTTCTCCACGGAGCAGTTCCAGGCGCTGACGACGTCGCAGTTCTCGTCACTGACGACACGCGCCGTGACAAATTTCACGACCGAGCAGATGGGCGTCATCGAGAGCCAGGATCTGCGCGTGCTGACCACCAGCGCCATCCGCGGCCTGAGCACCGCCCAGCTTGAAGCCCTGGGTTCGGACCAGATCGGCGGCCTGGCCACCAACCAGGTCGCCTCGCTGAGCACGGCCCAGGTGGCCGGCTTGACCAGCGAAGACCTGAACGCGCTCGACACCGCGCAGTTCCGCGCGCTGTCCACCGCCCACATCGCGGCCCTGTCGACCAGCCAGGTCGCCGGCCTGGAGAGCGCCGACATCGCCGCACTGAGCAGTGCGCAGATCAGCAGCCTCAACGCCTCCCAGCTGGGCGCGCTGAGCAGCGCCAACATCGCGGCGCTGGAAACCCAGCAAGTCGCCGCGCTGAGCTCCCGCCAGGTGACTGCCCTGGGCACCGACCAGATCGCCGCCCTGGAGACGCAAGACCTGCGCGCGCTCAACACCGGCGCGCTGCGCGCACTGAGCACGGCCCAGCTCGAAGCGCTGGGCTCGGCCCAGATCGGCGCGCTGTCCACCGGCCAGGTGGCGGCACTGACCACCGCCCAGGTGGCAGGTCTGGCCAGCGAAGACCTCAATGCACTGGACAGCAGCCAGATCCGCGCGCTGAACACCGCCCAGATCGCGGCCCTGTCCACGGCGCAGGTCGCCGCGATGGAGAGCGCCGACGTCGCCGCATTCAGCACCAGCCAGCTCGCCGCGATGGGCTCGGCCCAGTTGGGCGCGCTGTCCACCGCCAACATCGCCGCGCTGGAAACCAACCAGCTCGCGGCACTGAACTCGCGCCAGGTCGCCGGCCTGGGCACCGACCAGGTCGCCGCCCTCGAAACCCAGGACCTGCGTGCGCTGAGCACCGCGGCCATCCGCGCGCTGTCGACCGCCCAGGTCGAGGCGCTGGGCTCGGCCCAGATCGGCGCGCTGAGCAGCGCCCAAGTCGCCTCGCTGACCACGCAGCAGGTTGCCGGCCTGACCAGCGAAGACCTCAACGCGCTGGGTACCGACCAGATCCGCGCGCTGGGCACGGCACAGGTCGCCGCACTGTCCAGCGCCCAGGTGTCGACGATGGAGACGGCCGACGTGGCCGCGCTGAGCACCGGCCAGGTGGGCGCGCTGGGTTCGGCCCAGCTCGGCGCGCTGAGCACGGCCAGCATCGCCGCCTTTGAGACCAACCAGTTCGCGGCGCTGAACACGCGCCAGATCGCCGGCCTGGGCACCGACCAGGTCGCCGCCATCGAGACGCAGGACCTGCGCGCGATGGGCACGGCCGCCCTGCGCGCGCTGAGCACGGCGCAGATCGAGGCGCTGGGCTCGGCCCAGATCGGCGCGCTGTCCACCAACCAGGTGGCTGCGCTGTCGACCGCCCAGATCGCCGGGCTCACCACCGAAGACTTCTCCGCCTTCAGCAGCGCCCAGATCCGCGCGCTGGGCAGCGCCCAGATCGCCGCCCTGTCGACGGACCAGATCGCCGGCATGGACACGGCCAGCGTCGCCGGCCTGAGCACCGGCCAGATCGGCGCCCTGACCTCCGCGCAGCTCGGCGCGCTGAGCACCGCCAACATCGCCGCGCTGGAAACCAACCAGTTCGCCGCGCTGAACACCCGCCAGATCGCCGGCCTGGGCACCGACCAGATCGCCGCCATCGAGACCCAGGACCTGCGCGCGCTGAACACCGGCGCGCTGCGCAGTCTGTCGACTGCGCAGCTCGAAGCCCTGGGCTCGGCCCAGATCGGTGCACTGTCCACCGGCCAGGTGGCCGCGCTGACGACCGCGCAGGTGGCCGGCCTGGTCAGCGAAGACCTGAATGCCCTCGACAGCAGCCAGATCCGTGCGCTGAACACCGCGCAGATCGCCGCGCTGACGACCGACCAGGTGTCGACGATGGAGAGCGCCGACGTCGCCGCCTTGTCCACCGGCCAGATCGCCTCGCTGAGCTCGGGCGCACTGGGCGCCCTGTCCACCGCCAACATCGCGGCGCTGGAAACCAACCAGGTCGCGGCCCTCTCCTCGCGCCAGGTCACGTCGCTGGGCACCGACCAGATCGCCGCGCTCGAGACGCAAGACCTGCGCGCCATGAACACCGGTGCGCTGCGCGCACTCAGCACCGCGCAGCTCGAGGCCCTGGGCTCGGCCCAGATCGGTGCGCTGTCCACCAGCCAGGTGGCCGCGCTGACCACCCAACAGGTCGCCGGTCTCGCCAGCGAAGACCTCAACGCGCTGGGCACCGACCAGATCCGCGCGCTGGGCACGGCCCAGATCGCGGCCCTGTCCACCGACCAGGTCTCTTCCATGGAAAGCGCCGACGTGCTGGCGCTGAGCACCGGCCAGTTCGGCGCGCTGGGCTCGGCCCAGCTGGGCGCGCTGTCCACCGCCAACATCGCCGCGCTGGAAACCAACCAGTTCGCCGCCCTGACCTCGCGTCAGGTCGCCGGCCTGGGCACCGACCAGATCGCCGCCATCGAGACGCAAGACCTGCGTGCGCTGGGCACCGCCGCCCTGCGTGCGCTGACCACCGCCCAGATCGAGGCGCTGGGCTCGGCCCAGATCGGCGCGCTGAGCACGCAGCAGGTCGCCGCGTTGAGCGGCCAGCCGCAGATCGGTGGCATGGTCAGCGAAGACCTGAACGCGCTGGGTAGCGCGCAGATCCGCGCGCTGAACACGGCACAGATCGCTGCGCTGTCGACCGACCAGATCTCGACCATGCAAAGCGCTGGCGTCGCCGCGCTGTCCACCGGTCAGATCGCCGCACTGGGCTCCGCCCAGCTGGGTGCGCTGTCCACCGCCAACGTCGCCGCGCTGGAGACCAACCAGGTCGCGGCGCTGAGCTCGCGCCAGGTCACGGCGCTGGGCACCGACCAGATCGCCGCGCTCGAGACGCAGGACCTNCGCGCTGTCCACCGGTCAGATCGCCGCACTGGGCTCCGCCCAGCTGGGTGCGCTGTCCACCGCCAACGTCGCCGCGCTGGAGACCAACCAGGTCGCGGCGCTGAGCTCGCGCCAGGTCACGGCGCTGGGCACCGACCAGATCGCCGCGCTCGAGACGCAGGACCTGCGGGCCCTCAACACCGGCGCGCTGCGCGCGCTGAGCACGGCTCAGCTCGAAGCCCTGGGCTCGGCCCAGATCGGTGCGCTGTCCACCGGCCAGGTCGCCGCGCTGACCACCGCGCAGGTGGCCGGCCTGGTCAGCGAAGACCTCAATGCCCTCGACAGCAGCCAGATCCGCGCACTCAACACCGCGCAGATCGCCGCGCTGTCCACGGGTCAGGTCTCCACGCTGGAGAGCGCCGACGTCGCCGCGCTGTCCACCGGCCAGGTCGCGTCGCTGAATTCCGCCCAACTGGGTGCGCTGAGCACGGCCAACATCGCCGCGCTGGAAACCCACCAGGTCGCCGCGCTGAACTCGCGCCAGATCGCCGGCCTGGGCACCGACCAGGTCGCCGCACTCGAGACGCAGGATCTGCGGGCGATGAACACGGCGTCGCTGCGTGCACTGAGCACCGCCCAGCTCGAAGCCCTGGGCTCCGACCAGATCGGCGCGCTGAGCACCCAGCAGGTGGCTTCTCTGACGACCGTCCAGGTCAACGGCCTGGTCAGCGAGGACCTGAACGCCTTCGGCAGCGCCCAGATCCGCGCGCTCAACACCGCACAGATCGCTGCGCTGTCCACGGGCCAGATCTCGACGATGGAGAGTGCCGACGTCGTCGCGCTGAGCACCGGCCAGCTGTCGGCCTTCGCGTCCTCGCAGCTGGGCGCCCTGTCCACCGACAACCTCGCCGCGCTGGACACCAGCCAGTTCGCGGTGCTGAACTCGCGCCAGGTGGCCGGCCTGACGACCGACCAGATGGCCGCCATCGAGACGCAGGACCTGCGTGCGATGAACACCTCGGCGCTGCGCGCGCTGAACACGGCCCAGCTGGAGGCGCTGGACTCCGAGCAGATCGGTGCGCTGAGCACGCAGCAGGTGGCCGCCCTGACCACGCAGCAGATCAGCGGCCTGGTCAGTGAAGACCTGAACGCCCTCGACAGCTCGCAGTTCCGCGCGCTGACGACCGGCCAGATCGCGGCGCTGACGACCGGCCAGGTCTCGACGCTGGAGACGGCCGACGTCCACGTGCTGACGACGGCGCAGCTGGGCTCGCTGAACTCGGCCCAGCTGCACGCGCTGAGCACCGAGAGCATCCAGGCGCTGGACACCCAGCACTTCGCCGCCCTCACCTCGGCCCAGGTCAGCGCGTTCACGACGGCGCAGATCCAGGCCATAGACACGCAGGACATCGCGGCCTTCACGACCGCAGCGATCGCCGGGTTGACGACCGAGCACATCCAGGCCTTCACGTCGCAGCAGATGCAGGGCTTCGAGACCCAGGATCTGGCGGCAATGAACATGAGCCAGACGCTGGCCATCACCAGCGAGCAGCTGGGCGGAATGAGCAATGCCCAGCGGGATGCGATGTTCCTGTCCACGCCGCTGGTGCTGGACCTGAACGGCAACGGCATCGAGACGCTGAAGGCCGCCAGCGGCGTGCTGTTCGACCTGAACGGCACCGGCAACGCCCAGCAATGGGGCTGGGTGGGCGGCGGTGATGGCTTGCTGGCGCTGGACCGCAACGGCGACGGCATCATCAACAACGGCTCCGAGCTGTTCGGCTCGGGCTTCTTGATGGCCGACGGCAAGCGCGCCGCCGACGGTTTCGCGGCGCTGGCCAGCCTGGACAGCAACCACGACCACAAGATCAACGCCAGCGACGCGCAGTTCAACCAGCTGCGCGTGTGGGTGGACGCCAACCACGACGGCAAGACCGACGCGGGCGAGCTGAAGAGCCTGGCCGACCTGGGCATCGTCGAGTTCGGCCTGGACATCAGCAAGACCCACGAGCTGAACAACGGCAACGTGGTGGGCCTGCTGTCCAGCTACACGACGGCGGACGGCGTGGTGCACCAGATCGGCGACGTGTGGTTCGCGAAGAACAAGGACGGCACGCCCGCCAGCGACGTCAAGCTCGGTGACCTGCTGGCCCAGCCGGAAGCGCCGCTGCTCGGCGGCCACGCGGCCGGTGCTACGCCGGCGGCCCAGCCGTCGACGACGACGCCGGAGCTGCTGCATCACCGCCTCAAGCCCATCAGCGACGACGACGAGAACAAGTTCCCGTTGATCTGATCCCGGCATCTGCCGCGGCCCGGCGGGGCCGCCCCTGAGCAGCCAGCTCGTCTTGCAAGAGACGGCTGGCTCTCCCTTTTGTGCGGCAACACGGCCGCGACGGGCAAAAGCAAAGAGGCTCCTCGGAGCCTCTTTGCTTGGGGGCGGGCCGCGTCAGCCGAGGCCGCGCTGGATCACGTCGCGGATGTCGCGCTGGCGGATCAGGTCGTAGCCGCGCTGGGCGTAGGCGGTGCGCGCCGCGTCGTCGGCCACCAGGGCCTCGCAGGCGGCGCGGATCTCGCTCGTCTTGACGAAGTTCAGCGCGGCGCGCAGGTCGTCCTCGATCTCCAGCCCGTCGTTGTAGTCACAGACGACGGCCTTGGCGTTGGCCATCAGGTAGGACACCCGCACGATCTCGAAGATGGTGCCGCGCGAGAAGTTCACGACCACCTTGGCGCGCGCGATCAGCTCGTCGCGCTGCTGGCCCCAGACGTTGCAGACCGTCATGACCGACAGCCCCGTCAGGTCCGGCCGCAAGCCGGCGACCTGGTGCAGCGCCTCGAAGCGGTCGGCCGTGATGTTGCCGTAGTACAGCACGTCGATGTCCTGCGCCACGCCCTTGGGCACCTTCTCCAGGTTGGGCGCATAGGCCGTCAACGCGTGGTAGGCCGGCACGCGCGGGTGCAGCGCGTTCCAGGCCGCGACGTTGGAGGCGCTGTAGTCCCAGACGCGGTACTTCCTCGCGACATGCTCGGCGGCCGTGCCGGCGAGGTCGCGGTGCGCGTAGCGCTCCATGTTGAAGAAGATGGTGTCGGGCGGGAAGCTGTCGATCAGCCCCAGCTGCAGCGGGATCTGGAAGCCGAACACGAGGTTCAGCGCTTCGGGGTCGAAGAAGTTGATGCGGCGCTCGACCTGGTGGCCCAAAGCGGCAAAGCCCCAGTGATAGGACTCGACCACCTCGTTGTAGGCGTCGAGGATGCCGACCTTGGGATGGAAGGGGTTGTACTGGACCAGGCAGATCTTCATGGGCTGTTCAGAGGGGCAACTGGTCCAGCGGATGCGGCCGCACCAGATAGCGTTCGGCGCTCTGCACCAGCACGAGGCTGGCCTTCATGCTCTGGCAGTAGCGGAAGTCGATCATCGTGTTCCAGACGAAATGCACCTGGCCGAAGAAGGCCGCCAGCAGGTCGGAGAAGCCGATGTCGAAGGAATAGCTGTCGCCGAACACGACCACCGCCTCCTGATAGGGCGCGGCCGGGTTCTGCAGCACGTAGTGGTTGCCGACATGAGCGCCGGTCGTCGCCAGCAGCCGGTTGTCATAGACCGGCGGCGTGCGCCGCGTGATCGCGATGACGCTCTCGTGGCAGACCTCGTCGACATACTTCAGCAGCAGGTCGTGGCGCCACCAGGCACGGCCCAGCGGCACCCGCGAGAAGTCGAAGCGGCGCTCGGGCCAGACGGTCTGCATCAGCGCGACGAAGCCGAACCAGTTGCCGCTGGCACACCAGTGGCTGTTGCCGCGGAAGGCCAGTTCGGCGCGCCACGACTCGGCGCGCAGCTGTGCCAGTGGGTAGACCAGACCCTGCGGCACGGCGGCCAGCAGCTGCTGTACCGGCCGCTGGCCGACCACGGGCGCACCATCGGGCCAACGCGCCTCGGGGAAGATGGACTGCTTCTCCGGCACCACCAGGTGGGCAAAGCGCGCACCGATGGCGGCGGACGCGGCCAGCCGCCGCTCGAACACCTGCTGCCACTCTTTGATGGCCGGCGGCGCCAGCCGCAACTGGCCCAGGTACTGCTGCTCCCAGTGGTTGCTGCCGTTGCTGATGAACTGCCAGCCGTCGGCGCCGGTGATGGCCACCTGGTCGCGGGACAGCGTTTCGAACGGCCGGTCGTACAGCGCCGCCAGGCGCTGATGGTTGGCCTCGGCCAGCGCGCGCTCGGCCCGCAGGAACTCGTCCAGCCGCAGGTTGCCCTCGTCCATGCTCATGGCTGAAGCGGCAGCGGCCGGCGCGCCGCGGCCCCGCTGTAGACATGCCAGAGCGCCAGGAACTGCGCCTCGGCCTCCGCGCTGCCCGCGGCCAGCCCGGGCATCACGGCGCACAGCTCGGCCATGTCGGCCTGGGCGCCGTAGCGTTCGGCGATCAGGGGGCACAGCCGCGCCAGGTTCGCCTGGGCCGCGGCCGGCTCCAGCTGGCCCAGGCGGCGGCCCGCCATCGTCAGCGCGACATAGGCCAGGTGGGCCAGCTTCATGGGCCGCCCCATGGGGTCGGCCGAGTTCTGGCTCGCGCTGGTGCGGAAGTAGCCCAGGTGCTCGTTGATATAGCCCAGCGGCGCGCGCAGGGCCGCGTTCAGGAAGGCGCCCAGGTCTTCCAGGCCGGCGAAGGAGATGCCGTCCAGCTGAGGGTCGTCCAGCAGCGGCGCCATGTCGGCATGGAAGCTCGCGTTCGACAGCTCGCCCAGCCAGTTGGCACTGACGCCGGCCGTGTGCGCGAACAAGAGCTTGACGTCCAGCGCCAGCATGCGCTGCGGATGTGTGGCCACGGCCGCGGGCACCGGCAGGTCGCGCACCGGCTGGCCGGACTCCAGTGCCGTCCAGCGCCGGCTGATGACGCATTGCGGCCGACCTTGCTGGTGCGCCGCCAGATGGCGCTCGTAGAAGGCCGGGTAGGCGATGTCGTCGTCCAGCAGGAAATGGAAGAGCTCGGTCTGGCCGCCGAAACGCCGCAGCAGCGCGCGGAAATTGTCGTAGGCCCCCGTGCGCGGGCCGGGCACGACCTCGATGTTCAGGTCCGGCACGGCCTGGCGCAGCGGCGTGCCCGCGGCCAGCGCGGCGACGAAGGCCTGGTCCGGGCTGTCGTCGGAAATGATGATCCTGGCCGGCTTGACGGTCTGGTGGCGCAGCGACGCCAGCAGCTCGACCAGGTACTTGGGCTTGTAGGCCGGGATCAGCGTCGTGAACTGCATGCTCAGGCCAGCGCCTTGCGGATGACGCCGGCCACGCGCCGCACGTCCTCGCCCGTCATGTAGGGCGCGATGGGCAGGCTCAGCACCTGGTGCTGCAAGGCCTCGGCGATGGGCAGCGGCGGCCAGCTGTGGCCGGCATAGGCCTGCTGCTGGTGGCAGGCGATGGGGTAATGGACCAGGTGGCCGATGCCGGCCTCGGTGAGCGCGGCCTGCACGGCGGCACGCCGGTCCGTGGCGACGACCATCAGATGCCAGACCGGTTCGGCACCTTCGACCACCTCGGGCAGTCGCAGCGGCAGGCCTTGCAGCGCTTCGAGGTAGGCCGCGGCGACGCGGCGGCGCGCCTCGTTCTCCGCGTCCAGCGCCGGCAGCTTGGCGCGCAGCACGGCGGCCTGCATCTCGTCCAGCCGCGAGTTCACGCCGGCCAGCTCATGCCTGTACTTGACGGTGGAGCCGTAGTTGCGCAGCAGGCGCAGCTTCGCGGCCAGCGCGTCGTCGTTGGTCGTGATGGCGCCGCCATCGCCCAGCGCGCCGAGGTTCTTGCCCGGGTAGAAGCTGAAGCCCGCCGCATCGCCCAGGCTGCCGGCGCGCCGGCCCCGGTAGCGCGCGCCATGGGCCTGTGCCGCGTCCTCGATGACCTTCAAGCCATGGCGGCGCGCCACCTCCAGCAAGGGCGCCATGTCGGCCGGCTGGCCGTACAGGTGCACCGGCATGATGGCCCGGGTGCGCGGCGTGATCGCGGCTTCAAGGCGGGCCGGATCGATGTTGTGCGTGCGCGGGTCGGGCTCCACCGGCACCGGCGTCGCGCCGGCCTGGCTGACGGCCAGCCAGGTGGCGATGAAGGTGTTGGAGGGCACCAGCACCTCGTCTCCCGACGTGATGCCGTAGGCCTTGAGGATCAGCGCCAGCGCGTCCAGGCCGTCGGCCACACCGATGCAGTGCCTGGCCTCGCAATACGCCGCGAACTCGCGCTCGAAGGCCGCGACCTCTTCGCCCAGCACGTACCAGCCGGAATCGATGACGCGGGCGATGCCGGCGCGTATGGCCTCGTCGTGGGCGGCATTGACGCGCTTGAGGTCCAGGAAGGGGATGGCCATCGGCTCGCTCACCGGCTCCACCTCGCGCGCATGAACTCGGCGTAGTCGCGGTAGTAGTCGTCCTCGCTGTAGCGGTTGGACGCCAGCACCATGCAGACGGCGCCCGACGAGAAGTTGTCCAGCTCGCGCCAGATCATGGGGCACACGTACAGGCCATGGTAGGAGCGGTTCAGGTGCACGCGCTTCTTGTCCTTGCCGTCGTCCAGCACCACGTCGAAGCTGCCCGACATCGCGACGATGTACTGGTGCAGCTCCTTGTGCGCATGGCCGCCACGCTCGGAGCCGCCGGGCACGTCATAGAGGTAGTAGACGCGCTGGATGTCGAACGGGACATGGACGCCGCCTTCGATGAAGGTCAGGTTCCCGCGCGGGTCTTGGATCTTGGGCAGGTCGATGAGCTGGCAGCTGTCGATGGACATGGGGCATCCTTGATACGGCGCCGATTGTGCGGTGGACCGCCCCCTCCCCCGTCGGGATTAACGCAGGTTCAGCGGCGCATTTCGCCACCGCGCCGGTCAGCGCGGCCGCAGCACCAGGCCGATGTTGGCGAGCAGCGCCGGCGGCAACCGGTCCGAGATGGTCGTCAGGCTCTGGATCAGCTCGGGCTTCCAGCCCGTCATCATGCCGTTGGGCACGATCTTGACGAAGTAGCCGAACTCCTCGGCGACCTCGAAGCCCGCGCCGCGGAACAGCGCGGCGAACTGCGCCAGGTCGTACACGCGCTGGTGGCCCACGAGGTGGTCGCGCGGCGACAGCGAGTCCAGCCGGGGCTGCAGCCCCATCATGACGGCCAGCTGGCGATGCAGCGACTCGGCATTCGGCACGACGGCGATCACCTGGCCGCCGGGTGCCAGCCATTCATGCATCTGCCGCACGACGGCCTCGGGCTGCAGTACATGCTCCAGCACGTGCAGCGCCAGCACCGTGTCGTAGCGCCGCGCCGGGCGGAAGTCCTCGAAGTAGCTGCAATGCACCGCCAGCCGGTCGCCGAAGCGCTCACTGGCGTCCGCGCACAGGTCCGATGAGCCCTCGACCAGCTCCACCTCATGGCCTGCCGCCAGCAGCGGGCCCGTGATGGTGCCTTCGCCGAAGCCCATCTCCAGCACGCGGCGCGGCGCGGCGCCGATGCGCGCCAGCAGGCTGGGCAGCTGGGTCGCATGCACCAGCGGCTCGATGAAGCCCTCGCCGGTGGAGTCGGCCAGATAGGCCTTGCGGGCGATGTCGTTGAGATCGGGCTGCGTCATGTCTCGATGAACTCCAGCATGAATCCGGTGCGCAGCATCACGAAGGCGATGCGGCGCCCGTCGAAGGCCACGGCCGCCACGGGCTGGACCGTCGTGACCGCTCGTTGCGCGCGCGCCCAGGCCAGCGCGGCGGCGAGGTCGGGCACCTCGTAGGCGAAGTGGTAGATCCGGGTCCCCTGCGCCAGCCAGGGGTTCAGCGTCGCGCTGCCGGGCAGGTTCTCCAGCAACTCGATGCGCGGCCCCGCGCCGGTCATGAACAGCCCGCGTATGCCTTGCACCGGGTCTTCGAAGCCCTCAGTCTCGGCGGCATAGCCCATGCGCTCGAACTGGGCGCGGTCCCTGTCCAGCGCCGCGCAGGCATAGCCCAGGTGATGGAAGGCGGAGCCGGGCGGCAGGCTCTCAAGCGCCACGCTGCAGCCTCCTCGCGGTGAGCCGGGCCAGCTGGCGCAGGCGCGCGTCCACGTTCGGCCAGGCCGCGCGCGTCAGGCGGTGCTCGACGGCGTCCCAGTCCTGCCCGCGCTGCGACACATAGGCCGGCAGCGGCCGGCGCTCGGCAATGCCGCAGGAGTCGTGGAAGGACACCACCCGTTCGTTGGCCGCCAGCGTGCGGCAGCAGACGGCATCCAGGCCCAGCACGTCGAAGGCGCACTGGTAGATCAGCGCCGCGCTCTCGACGGCCGCCAGCGACCCCGGGCGCAGCAGCCAGCGTCCCCACTCGGCCTGGCCGTCGGCGACGTCGTACACGCTGATCAGGCCTTCGCGCTCCCCGCTGCCCAGCCGCTCGATGACGAAGTAGTAGTCGCCGGCGCGCTCGTAGTAACGCGCCAGCCAGGCGAGCTGGTCCTCGACCCGGGCCGAGGTGGCATGCAGCCAGCGCCCCAGCTCGGGATCGCTGCGCAAGGCCACGATGAAGCCAGCGTCGTCGTCGGCCACCGGGCGCAGGCCGAAGGCCTCGCCGCGCAGGCTCAGCTCATGCCGCATGCTTGGCCTGGATGGCCGCGACGATGCGCGCCACGCTGTCGAGTTCACCCAGCTCGGCTTCGTCGAACTGCACGCCGGTGGCGTCCTCGACCGCGAAGATGACCTCGATGTGGCGCAGCGAATCCCACTGCGGCGTGTTGTGCACCGACGTGTCGGCGTTCACCTCGGTCTTGAGCACGACGCGCAAGGCGTCGAGGACGGTCTCGATCACGGAAGATTCCTCTCGGTTTGGACGCCGTCGGGCGGCGTGAAGGACAGCACGCGCTCGGCCGGCCAGGTGGCGGACTGGCCCAGCCAGTGGCGCGCCGGCTGGTTGCGCGGCCCCTCGGTGACGCGGAACTGCACCGGCCGCGCCGGCAGGCATTGCAGCGCGCCGATGACGATGCTGTCCTCCAGGCGGCGGCCCATGGCGCGGCAGGATATCAACAGTTCGTCGACCTCGATGAGATCGTCGGCCACCCGCGCCGCCAGCAGGCCGACGACGCCGCTGTCGGAGAAGCGGTCGGCCAGCTCGACGGTCACGACGGCGCCCGCCGGGTCGGCCAGCCGCGCCGCGTAGTCGGTCTCGCTCAGGCGCGCGAGCGCCAGGTTGAACTGGTTGGTCTTGCCGCTCATCTCGGCCATGCGGGCCAGCTGGCCGGCGTCGTTCAGCGAGAAGCGCAGCCGCACGCCCAGCGACCTGAAATAGGCCTCGGGGTCGGCCGCCGACAGCGCCGCGCGCTGCGCGTTGGCCTGCTGGTCGGCCACGCGGCGGGCGTCCTCGGCGCTGACCCGCCAGCGCCACAGGGCCGGCAGGTGTTCCAGCACGCGGGTGGTCAGCGCGGCGTCCGCATGGGCCAGCGCACAGCGCAGCGTCGGCAGGCGCAGGCCGACCTGGGCGAGCTCGCCGGGGTTGTCATCGAGGAAGGCAATGGCCGAGACGTCGATGTTGAGCGCCTGGGCGACGCGTTGCAGCGCATCGGCCTTGTCGCCCCAGGAAATCTCGGTGACCGAGAAATCCTCCCAGCGCAGCGGGAAGTCGGTGCGTTCGTCGAACAAGGCCTGCACGTCGGCACGCTCGTTGCGCGACACCAGCGCCAGGAAGATGCCCCGCTCCCGCAAAGCCTTGAGCCGCTGCTGCAGCAGCTCATGGCCCGGCTCCAGGCGCACGCCCTGCGCGCCGTCCTCGCCCAGCACGCCGGCGTAGAGCGTGTGGTCCAGGTCCACCGCCACGGCCTTCAGCGGCGGGCACAGCAGCGCGGGCAGCCAGCGGCAGGCCAGCTCGCGCGCGATCAGCGACTGCGCCGCCGCCGACAGCGGCGAGCCCGTCACCTTGGCCAGCCGCGGATCCAGCAGCGGCACGCCGGCGGCGCTGCAGACGCCACCCAGGTCGGCCACATGCACGTCCGGGCCGGACGCCGCCACGGGGGCGGAGGCCAGCACGAGGATGGGCGCCCGGCTCAGTTCGCGCAGCGCGGCGATGCGGCCTTCCAGCCAGCCCGGATCGGCGGGCAGGCGGGCGGCATCCAGCCACAGCAGTTCCAGCGCCGCCGGCGCATGCTCGGCGAAGGACAGGCTGTCGTCGTAGCCCGACAGCCAGGGGTCCAGGGCCAGCCCCGCCCAATCCAGGTAGGGCTTCGCCAGCGTCAGCAGCGTCTCGACCGCCTGGTTGCGCCAGACATTGACGCGGCGCGGCGGGCCTTCGGCGGCATCCAGGGCCATGCCCAGCAGCTCCAGCCGGCTGGGCAGCGGCGCAAACAGCGTGCGCTGCGCATCCATGCGGCGCATGCTGCGCTCCAGGTCGGCAGCCTGTGTCACGCCCACCCTCGAATCGTCATCGGCAAATCTCCTCGGCTGCGAACGATTTCAGTATGCCCTGCGGCCGGGTCAGCGCAGCGGCGTCGTGACGCCGCGGCCCATGGACCACATCATCGCCACCACCTGCTGCGCGTCGAACAGCGCGTTCACATGGGCGATGCGCATCGAGTAGTAGTCGCTCTCGGCGCCCATCACGTCGAACAGCGAGCGCCGGCCCAGCTGCTGCCATTGCTGCAGCGTGGACGCGCGCACGCGGTCGCTGTTGCGCAGGATGTCGACGACGCGGCGTGCACGGTCCAGCGAGGAGTTGGCCGTCTCGTACATCTCCAGCAGGCGGTAGCGCTTGGCGTCGATGGTCTCGTCGCGCTGCAGCGCCGCGGCCTGGGAGCGGCGCGCGGCGGCCGTCAGCGACGCGTCGGCGCCGGGCTGGTAGAGCGGGATGTTGATGGCCACGCCGCCTATCCATTCCGTCGCCTTGCCCGTGCCTATCGTGGACGAGCCGTTCATCAGCAGGCTCACCGAGGGCTTCTGCCCGGCCAGCACGGACTCGGCGTAGCTGCGCTGCGCCTTGGCCTGGGCCGTGGCCTGGGACACGTCGGGCGCCAGCAGGATGTCGCTCTGCATCTGCTCCAGGTCAGGCACCTGGGCCAGCACCGAGCTCATGCTGGCGGCCGGCGGCAGCGCGTCACCGACCAGGCGGCGCATGCGCACCTCGGTCTGGCGCAGCGCGGTCAGCGTCTGCTCATAGGCCAGGTCGGCCTGCTGCAGGCTCTTCTGCGCCTGCACCAGCTCGCTGGCACGGCCGCGGTCGGACTTGGTGATGATCTCCAGCGCGTCCACCAGGCAGGCCATCTTGCGCACGTACTGCGTGTAGACCTGGGCCTGCAGCACGTAGCGGCTGCGGTCCAGCGCCAGCGATACGGTCTGCAGCGACAGCTGCTCCTCGGCGCTGCTCTGGCCGAACTTGGCCGCCTCGGCGAGCTGGCTGCGCCATTCGGTCAGCTTGGCAATGCGCCCGGAGTCGTAGAGCGGCGCGCTGACGTTGATGCTGGCGCGGCCCTGCAGGCCGCGCGGCTGGTCGATGCCACCCACGATGCTGCCCACATGGCCCGCCGTGCCGGACAGCGAGACCTGCGGCAGCCGCGAGGCGCGGGCCTCCTCGAGATCGGCCTCGGCCGCCAGCGCGAGCAGCCGGGCCACGCCGATGGGGCGGCTGCGCTGCAGCGCCATCTGCACCAGCTCCTGCAGCTGCATGCGGGGGTCGGCGTCGCTGGTGTCGATCATGCTGGCGTCGCGGCCGCTGCGCGACACGCCGGCCTCCTCTTCCTGGCAGCGGCCCTGCGAGGGCGGCGCCTCGGCGGCCGGCACGACGGGCGGCTTGGCCTTGGGCGGGCGCGCCTGCGCCTGCACGACAGGGCTCTGGACGAGCAGCGCGGCAACGAGGCCGTGGATGAGGAGATGACGGACGGGGGACAGCATGGCCCCGTCACTAGACCACCCACCCGCCCCGGCCAAAGCCCGGAAAAGCGGGGCCTCGCGGCGGCTTTACCGCTCGCGCAGCGCCTCGCGCGACTTCATCATGGGTCGCAGCAGGTAGCTGAGCACCGAGCGGTCGCCGGTGCGGATGTCCACCATGGCCTGCATGCCGGGAATCACCGGCAGCGGCTTGCCCTTGAAGTGGGTGTTGTTGCGCTCGGCGGAGATGACGACGCGGTAATAGGTGCTGTCGTTGTTCTTCTCGGTCTCGCCCATCGCGTCGGGGCTGATGTACTCGATCTTGCCCTCCAGCCCGCCGTAGACGTTGAAGTCGTAGCCGTTGAGCTTGATCTCGGCCGTCTGGCCCACGCGCAGGAAGCCGATGTCCTTGGGCTTGATGCGCGCCTCCACCAGCACGCGCGGGCCTATGGGCGAGATCTCCATGATGGGCGCGCCGGTCGTGACGACGCCGCCCACCGTGTTGACGCGGATGTTCTTGACGACGCCGTGCACCGGCGACTTCAGCACCGTGCGCTGCATCGCGTCCTGGCGCACCACCATCTGCTCGTCCAGCTGGGCCATCTCGGTCTGCACGCGCACCAGCTCGCTGCTGGCCTCCTGGCGGAAGCGGCTGATGCGCTCGCTGCGCTGCTGCTGCAGCTCGTTGACCTGGCGGTTCAGCCGCATCACCTCGACGTCGGACATCAGGCCCTTGGCCGCCATGTCCTGGGCGATGCGCTGCTCCTTGGCGAGCAGGCCGGCGCTGCGGCCGATGGCGCCGACCGCCTCGTCCAGCACGCGGCGACGCGCCTCGAAGGCCTCGGTCTCGGCCTGGGCAATGCGCGGTACCGCCAGCACCTCGGGCGGGAACCTGGGCGTGCGGCCATTGGCCTCGGCCTGCAGCCGCGCGACCTGGGCCTTCAGCGCCAGCCGCTTGGCCTGGCCCTCGTTCTGCGAGGCCTCCACGCGCGTCGGGTCCAGCTGGGCCAGCTCCTGGCCGGCCTGCACCTCCTGGCCCTCGCGCACGAACAGCTCGCGCAGGATGCCGCTGTCCAGGCTGGCGATGACCTGCTCGCGGCCATCGGGCACGATGCGCGCGTCGCTGCGCGTGACCTCGTCCACATGGGCCAGCGAGGCCCAGACGATGGCCGTCACGACGACGGCCAGCAGCAGGTAAAGCGCCCAGGTCGCCCGCGGCAGCGGCTCGTCCAGATGGGCGCTGTTGACGCCGGTGACGAACAGGCTCTCCTGCCGGCTGAGGCTGGTCTTGTCGTTCGCCGCCATGGATCAGACCGAGGCGGAACGCTGCACGGGCTGGGCCGACGGATGCATGCGCAGGTTGCCGCCCTCGGCGGCAGCGGCCTCGGCCGGCGGCTGCGCGGGGCGCACACCGGACAGCGCGGCCAGCACCTGGTCGCGCGGGCCGTCCAGCACCATGCGGCCGCTGTCGACGACGATGATGCGCGACACCAGCTCCAGCACGGCCGGCCGGTGCGTGACGACCACCAGCGTGCAGGCGCCCGCGGCGTCGCGCAGCTGGCGCAGGAAGGCCATTTCGCTTTGCGCGTCCATCGAGCTGGTGGGCTCGTCCATCAACAGGATCTGCGGCTTGGTCACCAGGCTGCGCGCCAGCGCGACGAGCTGACGCTGGCCGCCGGACAGCAGCCCGCCCATCTCGCCCACCGGCAGGTCCCAGCCCTGCGGGTGCGACGCGATGACCCGGTCCAGCCCCGTCAGCCGCGCCACTTCGACCAGGCGCGCCGCGTCGATGTGGGCACGCCCCATCAGCACGTTGTCGCGCAGCGTGCCGTGGAACAGCCGCGGCTCCTGCGACACGAAGCCGATGTGCGAGCGGAACTCGGCCGGGTCGAGCTGGCGCAGGTCGATGCCGTCGACGTCCACCATGCCCTCGCTGGGCTGGTACAGGCCGGCGAGCAGCCGCAGGATGGTCGACTTGCCGCTGCCGATGCGGCCCAGGATGGCGACCCGCTCACCCGGCTCCAGCTTCAGGTTGACGTTCTTCAACACCTTGGGCGCGGCCGCGTCGCCAACGATGGGGTAGCTGAAGCCCACGTCGTGCAGGCCCAGGCGGCCGCTGAACTGGTTCAGCGGCACGTAGTTGCGGTGGCTCTCGCGCTCGGTGGGCGCCTGCATCATGCGGTCCAGCGACAGCATCGCGGCGCGCGCGCCCTGGTAGCGCGTCGCCAGGCTGACCAGGCTGCCCAGCGGCATCAGCGCGCGGCTGGCGAACATCACCGAGCCGATCAGCGCGCCGGCCGTGATCTGGCCGTCGCGGATCAGGTGGACGCCCCAGACCAGCATCACGAGGTTGATGCTCTGCTGCATCGTCATCGAGATGTTGGAGCTCCAGCTGGACATGTTGCGGGCCCGCAGCGCCGACTCGGCGGCGATGGCCGTGCTGGTTTCGTAGCGGCGCAGAAAGCGGCCTTCGGCGCCGGAGGTCTTCAGGTCTTCCAGGCCCTCGATGGCCTCCACCAGCGTGCCCTGCAGGTCGGCCATCTCGGCCATGTTGGTGCGCATGGCGCGGCGCAGATAGCCCTGGATGGCGTAGGTCATGACCAGGATGATGGGGATGGCGATGACCAGCACCCAGCCCAGCGGCCCGCCGATGATGAAGGTCATCGCGACGAACAGCAGCACGAAGGGCAGATCGGTCAGCACCGACATCGTGGCCGACGCGAAGAACTCGCGCACGATCTCGATCTGCGCCAGGTGGTGGGCGTAGGAGCCGGCCGAGCCGGGCTTGTGCTCCATGCGCACGCCCAGCGTCTGGCGGAACAGCTTGGCGCCGATGATCATGTCGGCCTTGCGGCCGGCCAGGTCGATCAGGTGGGCGCGCAGCTGGCGCGAGAACAGGTCGAACAGCAGCGCGATGCCGGCGCCCACGGCCAGCGCCCACAGCGTGACGATGGCCTGGTGCGGGATGACCTTGTCGTAGATGACCGACGTGACCACGCCCGACACCAGCATCAGCACGTTGCTGAGCAGCGCGGCGATCATGGCCGAACGGTAGTAGGGCACGAAGCGTTTCAGCGTGCCCCACAGCCAGTGCTCGCCGGCCGGGCGCAGGATCTGCCCGTCCGCCGGGTTGCGGGTGTGAGCCTGCGACTCCTGCACCGGCGACACGGCCAGCATGAAGCCGCTGTACTCGGGCTCCAGCTCGGCGACGCTGGCCGGCACGGCCGCCGCCTCGGGGCCGGGGAAGACCACCTCGTAGCGCCCGCCGTCGTCCAGCCGGCGCACCAGCACGCAGGCGTCGCCGCCGTTGAGCAGCAGCACCGCCGGCAGCAGCAGGTCGTGGATGTCGGCGATGGGCTTGCGCAGCAGCCCGGCGTTGTAGCCGGCCTCGCGCATGATGCGGATGGCGCCGTCCGGTGCCAGCGGCCCCTCCACCGGCGCGCCGGCGCGCAGCGACTCGGGCGAGCGCGGCTTGCCATGGTGGCGGGTCAGCCAGGCCAGCGCCTGCAGCAGCGGGTCGCCCAGGGGCTGGCTGGCCAGGTCCTCCAGCGGGTCTGCCGGCGGCGGCGGCTCGCCGTTGGCGGCCAGGCGCAGGCCCGGCGCCTGGGGCTGGCCGTCGAAGAAGGGGTCGTGCTGACGCGGCATTTAGGCCTTGTGCCTGGCATCGAGCGCCAGTCGCTCGAATTCGCGCTCTATATCGCGCACCGTGGCCGGGATGTCAAACAGCGCCGAGCTGCGGCCATGCTCCGCCAGATAACGCTTGTAGGAAGCGGCACGGGCCGGCTGGTTGCCGATCTGCACGGCGCGCTGCTCGTACTCGTCGAGGGTCGTCGTGATCAGGTCGGGCAGGCCCACGGCCGTCAGCAGGCTGCCGGCCATGCGGGAGATGTAGGTCTTGCCCGAGCGCGTCAGGATGGGCGTGCCCATCCACAGGCAGTCGCTGGCGGTCGTGCCGGCGTTGTAGGGGAAGGTGTCCAGGAACAGGTCGGCCAGCTGGAAGCGGGCCAGGTAGTCGGCCGGCAGCGCGCGCGGCGCGAACACCAGGCGCTCGGCCGCGATGCCCTCCTCGCCCGCGACCCGGGTCAGGTTGGCCTGGGCGAAGGGGTTGTCCGCCAGCAGCCACAGCACGCTGCCCTGCACCTGGCGCAGAATGCGCATCCAGCAGCGCCAGACCTCTTCGCTCATCTTGTGGTTGTTGTTGAACGCACAGAAGACGAAGCCCTGTTCCGGCAGCCCGGCCTCGGCGCGCGTGGGCGGCGGGTTGGCGACGCGCTGGCGGTCGCTGACCTGGTAGCAGTGAGGCAGGTAGATGGGCTTTTCGGTGTGGTAGGGCAGCACTTCGGGCGTCATCACGAAGCGGTCCGCGATGATCCAGTCCACGCCCGGCAGCGCCGACGTGGCCGGCAGCCCCAGGTAGCTGACCTGCACCGGCGCGGGGCGCTGGGCCAGGATGCCCGGCCGGGCGCCATTGGTGAGGCCCTGCAGGTCCACCAGCACGTCGATGCCGGCGGCGGCGATCAGCTCGGCGGCCTGGCGGTCGCCCATGCCGCCAATGGGCGTGAGGCTGTCCATCGCGGCCTTGATGCGGGCGCGCAGCGGCGTGCCGTCCTCTTTGCTCCAGCAGAAGGCATGGACCTCGAACTTCTCGCGGTCGTGCAACTCGAACATCTCGGCCGTCAGCAGGCCCACCGCGTGCATGCACAGGTCGCCCGACAGGTAGCCGATCTTGATCTTGCCCTCGCGCCGGTGGGCCTGGTGCAGCGGCGGCGTCGTGACCTTGGCCACCTTCTCGTGCACGAAGCGCTGGGCGGTCAGCAGCTGCAGCGCGGGGTCGTCGCTCTCGTCCAGCATGCCCAGCAGCGAGGTGCTCATCAGCAAATGGTTGTGAGTGACGTCGCCAAAGGTGTCGTACACCGGCCAGGCGCATTGCTTCTGGCGGATGTGCACATAGTGCTGGGCCACGTCGCTCTGGCGCGGGCTCAGTGCCAGCGAGCGGCGCATCAGCGCTTCGGACTCGTCATAGCGCTTCAGCGTCTCCAGCAGCCGCGCGGCGTTGTTCAGTGCATGCAGGTGCAGGCTGAGCGGGTCCGCGCCCAGGCTGCCCGGCTCGGGGTCTTCGTAGACGCTGCGCCAGTGCGCCAGCGCCTCGGCCGGACGGCCCTGGTGCTCGACCTGGTGGCCCAGGTTCAGGCGCGCCTGCGCGAAATTGGGGGCCAGCTGCAGCGCCAGCAGATAGGCCGCCTCGGCCTCGGCATGGCGGCCCAGGTCGCCCAGGATGGCGCCCCAGTTGAAGCAGGCGACATGGCGCAAGGGCGACGGCGTGGCGGCGATCCAGTTCTGGTACAGCAGCGCGGCGGCCGTGCCCACGCCGGCGGCCTGCAACCGGCCCGCCGCGTCCAGCAGCGTCGGCAGCTCCATCTGGCCACCACGCGCGGCCGCCAGCCATTGCTCGATCTGTGCAAGGGCTTGGGACTGGGCAGGGGTGGGCGTCGACATGTCCATGTTGCTTACGGCGGCACGAAGCGGATCGTCCGCCGATTTTCGGTGCGCGCCCACGGTTGGGCGGGGCGAAAAGACTGCGGTTTGCGCAGCAATTCCCGCCCGCGGCGCCTGAGGGGCGCGGGCGGCGGCCCGCTCAGCCGAGGTAGTCGGCCTTGCCCAGCGGCACGCCGGCCTGGCGCAGCAGCGCGTAGGCGGTCGTCGCGTGGAAATAGAAGTTGGGCGTGGCGTAGTGGCGCAGATAGCTCAGACCGTCGAACCGCAGCGGCTCGCCCGAGCGGCGCGGGACGCTGATCTCGCGGTCCTCGCTGCCCTCGAAGGCCTGGGCCGGCACGGACAGCACATAGTCGCGGGTCTTGCGGATGCGTTGGGCCAGTTCGTCCAGCGTCGCCTCGTTGTCCTCGTACCTGGGGATGTCCTGGCCGGCCAGCCGGGCCACGCAGGCCTTGGCGGCGTCGCTGGCGATCTGGATCTGCTTGGTGAAGGGCAGCATGTCGGGGGCCAGGCGCAGCGCCAGATAGGCGTCGGGCGAGAACTTCCTGGCCTCGGCATGGGCCCGGGCGGCGTCCAGCCAGTTCAGCATGTTGTCCAGCATGCGGGCGAACACCGGCGCACTGGCGGCGTGCATGGAAATCTGTGTCATCGCGCTCTCCTTTGAGGGAAACCGATGGTAGCGATCTCGTCGGCCCCGACACGCCAGCGCGGCACAATGTCTCCCCGTCTATGAACGTGATCATTCTCGATGACTACCAGGACGCAGTTCGCAAACTGCGCTGCGCAGCGAAGCTGGAACCGCTGAACGCCAAGGTATTCACGAACACGGTCAAGGGCATAGGCCAGCTGTCCGTACGGCTGCGCGACGCCGAGGTGCTGGTGCTGATCCGCGAGCGCACCGCCTTCCCGCGCCAGCTGCTGGAGAAGCTGCCCAAGCTCAGGCTGATCTCCCAGACCGGCCGCGTCGGCAGCCATATCGACATCCAGGCCTGCACGCGGCTGGGCATCGCGGTCGCCGAAGGCATAGGCAGCCCGGTGGCGCCGGCCGAACTGACCTGGGCGCTGATCATGGCCTCCATGCGCCGGCTGCCGCAGTACATCGGCAACCTCAAGCATGGCGCCTGGCAGCAGGCCGGGCTGAAGGCGGCGTCCATGCCGGCCAACTTCGGCATCGGCATGGTGTTGCGCGGCAAGACGCTGGGTGTCTGGGGCTACGGCAAGATAGGCCAGCTGGTCGCCGGCTATGGCCGGGCCTTCGGCATGCAGGTCATGGTCTGGGGCAGCGAGGACTCGCGCCTGAAGGCCGAGGCCGACGGTTACCGGGCCGCGCCCAGCCGCGAGGCCTTCTTCGCCGAGGCCGACGTGCTGTCCGTACACCTGCGGCTGTGCGAGGCCACGCGCGGCATCGTCACGGCCGAGGACCTGGCCCAGATGAAGCCGACGGCGCTGTTCGTGAACACCTCGCGCGCCGAGCTGGTCGTCGAGAGCGCGCTGGTGTCGGCGCTGAACCGCGGCCGCCCCGGCATGGCGGCCATCGACGTGTTCGAGAGCGAACCCATCCTGCAAGGCCATCCGCTGCTGCGGCTGGAGAACGCCGTCTGCACGCCCCACATCGGCTATGTGGAGCAGGACAGCTACGAGATCTATTTCGACGCCGCCTTCGACAACGTGCTGAACTTCATGAAGTCCCAGCCGACGAACATCGTCAACCCCGAGGCGCTCAAGGTCCACCGCTGAAGCCGCCGTGCCCGCCCGCCCGCAGTCGCTGACCCAGCTCTTCCTCGCGTTCACGCGCCTGGCGCTGCAGGGCTTCGGCGGCGTGCTGGCGGTGGCCCAGCGCGAGCTGGTCGAGCGCCTGGGCTGGCTCAGCAAGGAGGAGTTCGTCGAGACGCTGGCCATCGCCCAGGTGCTGCCGGGCCCCAACGTCGTCAACCTGTCGATGATGATCGGCGACCGCTTCTTCGGCCTGCGCGGTGCCGTCGTCGCGCTGGCCGGCATGCTGGTCGCGCCGGCCGCTGTCGTGCTGGGGCTGGCGGCCGTCTACGGCGAGCTCGCCCGGCATCCGCTGGCGGTGGACGCGCTGCGCGGCATGGGCGCCGTCGCCGCGGGGCTGATCCTGGCCACCGGCCTCAAGCTGCTGCCGGCGCTGAAGTCCAGCCCGCTGGGCCGGCCGCTGGCGCTGGGCCTGGCGCTGCTGGCCTTCGTGGCCATAGGCCTGCTGCGCTGGCCGCTGCTGCTGGCGCTGGCCCTGCTGGGCGGCTTGGGCATGCTGATCGCCTGGTGGCGGCTGAGGACGCCATGACGGCTCCGGTCGATCTCCTCGGCCTGTTCCTGCATTTCCTGACGCTGTCGCTGCTGGCCATAGGCGGCGCGATCACGACGGTGCCGGAGATGCACCGCTATCTGGTCGACCGCACGGGCTGGCTGACGGACACCTCGTTCACCGCCTCCATCGCGCTGGCCCAGGCGGCGCCGGGGCCCAACATCCTGTTCGTGGCCGTGCTGGGCTACAACGTGGCCGGCCTGCCGGGGGCCGCGGCGTCCATGGCCGGCATCATGCTGCCGTCCAGCGTGCTGACGCTGACCGCCACCCGCTGGGCGCGCCGCAACCGCGAGCACATCGGCCTGCGCGCCTTCGCGGCCGGCATGACGCCGCTGACGCTGGGGCTGATGCTGGCGACGGGCTGGCTGCTGGCCCTGCCCTTTCTGCGGGTCGACGAGCACCGCTGGGGCACGCTGGCCCTGATGGCCGCCACGGTCGCGCTGGTGCTGAAGACGCGGCTGGGCCTGGTCTGGATGGTGCTGGCCGGCGGCGTGCTGGGCGCGCTGGGCCTGGTCTGACGCGCCGCTTCAGGCCGGCCGCGCCGCGCTGCCGCCCGGCCTGAAGGCCGCGGGCGGGCGGCCCAGCAGGCGCTGGAAGGCTCGCCGCATGCGCTCCGTGCTGCCAAAGCCCGCGTCTTCGGCCACCCGCAGCACCGAGCTCGCGCCGTTCTCCAACGCGGCGCGGGCCGCCTCCACGCGCAGGCGCTCCACCGCCTGCGCCGGCGTGGCCCCGGTCTCGGCGCGGAAGCAGCGCGCGAAATGCCGCGGGCTCATGCAGGCCCGCTCCGCCAGCGCCTCCACGCCGTGGTCCAGCCGCAGGTCGGCGCGCACCTCGTCCAGCAGCGCGCCGAAGCGGCCCTCGGGCCGCTGCAGCTCCAGCAACGGCGAGAACTGCGACTGCCCGCCGGGGCGGCGCCGCTCCACGACCAGCTGGCGCGCCGCCTCGCGCGCCAGCTCCTCGCCATGGTCGCGTGCCAGCAGCGCCAGGCAGAGGTCGATGCCGGCCGTCATGCCGGCGCTGGTCCAGAGCTCGGGCCGCTGCCGGCCGCGCAGGGCCGGCTCGCGCACGTAGATGCGGTCGGGCTGCAGCCGCACGGCGGGAAAGTCGGTCGCGAACTGCCGGCTGCGCGACCAATGCGTCGTGGCCGTGCGGTGGTCCAGCAGGCCCGCCGCGGCCAGCACCAGGCTGCCGCTGCAGATGCTGGCGATGCGCGCCCCGGACAGCGCCGCCCGCCGCAGCCAGGCGATGAGGCGGGCATCGCGGCAGGCCGCATCCACGCCGTCGCCACCGATGACCATGACCAGGTCCAAATCGCCCAGCCGGCGCGGCAAGGCCTGCACCGGCCAGGCGATGCCGGCCGAGCTGCGCACGGCGGGCGGCGCGCTGGCCACCAGGCGCCAGTCATAGCTGCCGGGCCGCGCCAGGCGGGCCACCTCGAACACCGCCATGGGCCCCGCCAGGTCCAGCTGCTGGAAGCCAGGGAAGAGAACGAAGGCGATGCGGCAGGTCATGAGCGCTCCTAGGATATGGCAGAAAAGGTGGGAACTGCGTCATTGCCGCCATGGACACCCGGCCGCAAACTGCCCGGCATCGGCAAACAACGGCGGCAGGAGGCCGCGACAAGATGAACATTGGCATCCTGGTCTTTGACGGCATGGAACTGCTGGACATGGCCGGCCCCTACGAGGTGTTCACCACCGCGGCCCGGGTGCATGGGCGCAGCCAGCCCGCGGGCGCGGCGCCGCTGTTCACGGTGACGACCATCGCGCGCCGCCTCGCGCCGGTGCGGGCCCGCGCCGGCCTGCAGCTGCGGCCCGACGCCACGCTGCAGGGGCACCCGCCGCTGGCCTGCGCCATCGTGCCGGGCGGCGTGGTCGATGCCGAGCTGGGCCGGCCCGAGCTGCGCGCCTGGATCGCCGCCCAGCGGCGCGACGCGCGGGTGCTCGCGTCCGTGTGCACCGGCGCGCTGCTGCTGGCCGACGCCGGTGTGCTGGACGACCTGGCCGCCACCACGCATTGGGAAGACCTGGATGCGCTGCGTGCGCTGCGGCCGGCGGTGCAGGTGCGCGAGGGCCCGCGCTGGGTGGACGAGGGCTCGGTCGTCACGTCGGCCGGCATCTCGGCGGGCATGGACATGAGCCTGCATCTGGTGCAGCGCCTGCATGGCCGCGAACTGGCACTGCGCACCGCGCGTCAGATGGACTACGACTGGAAGGAAACGCCGTGAGCCTCGGGCAGGATCTCATCACCATCACACAGCGCCCCGACACGGTGTTCAGCACCGGCCAGGGCGCCTGGCTCAGCGACGAGAACGGCAAGCGACACCTCGACCTCATCCAGGGCTGGGCCGTGAACAGCCTGGGCCACAGCCCGGCGCTGATCACGCAGGCCCTGCTGGCCCAGTCGCAGCGGCTGCTGAACCCCAGCCCGGCCTACTACAACCGGCCGCTGCTGGACCTGGCGGCACGTCTGACGGCCATCAGCTGCTTCGACCGCGTGTTCCTCGCCAATTCCGGCGCGGAGGCCAACGAGGGCGCCGTCAAGCTGGCGCGGCGCTGGGGCAGCCGCCACCGCGGCGGCGCCTACGGCATCGTCGGATTCGAGCAGGGCTTTCATGGCCGCACGCTGGCGATGATGAGCGCGTCCGGCAAGCCCGGCTGGGACCGCCTCTACGCGCCCATGCCGCCGGGCTTCGCGAAGGCGAAACTGAACGACATCGCGTCGGTCGAGCAGGCGATTTCGGCCGACACGGTGGCCGTGATGATCGAGTTCGTGCAGGGCGAGGCCGGCGTCATCGTCGCCGACCGCGGCTTCGTGCGCGAGCTGCGCGCGCTGACGGCCGAACGCGGCCTGCTGCTGATCGCCGACGAGGTGCAGACCGGCGTGGGCCGCTGCGGCACCGCGTTCGCGTACGAGCAGTTCGGCATCGAGCCCGACGTGATGACGCTGGCCAAGGGCCTGGGCGGCGGCGTGCCGATCTCGGCGCTGCTGTGCAAGGAGGCATTCAACTGCTTCGAGCCCGGCGACCAGGGCGGCACCTTCTGCGGCAACCCGCTGATGGCGGCGGTGGGCCTGGCGGTGGTGGACGAAGTCTGCCGCGCGGAATTCCTGGCCGGCGTGCAGGCCCGTGCGGCACAGCTGTCGGCGGGCCTGCAGGCCCTCGTGCGCGAGCTGGGCCTCGTGGAAGAACGCGGCCTGGGCCTGCTGCGCGCGCTGGAGCTGCCGCTGCCGGTGGCCGATCAGGTCGTCACGGCCGCGCGGGCGCTGGAACCGGTGGGCCTGCTGCTGAACGCGCCGCGCCCTCATCTGATCCGGCTGATGCCGGCGCTGAACATCAGCGCGGCAGAAGTCGATGAAGGTCTGGCCCTGCTGCGCCGCGCGCTCACCACCGTACTCGACTGACCAACTCCGCGGGCCGAGCGCCGGGCCGCTCCCAAGCCGGCCCGCCATGGCGATGTGCGAGCGGGGCAGCCCCGCGAGCATCGCCGCCCCCTCGGGGGGCCGATCAGCTTCGCCCGCGTTCAACGCGGCGAAGCTGGGCGGGGGGCCTCAGTTCGTCCCAAAGATCTTGTCGCCCGCATCACCCAGGCCCGGGATGATGTAGCCGATGTCGTTCAGGTGGCTGTCGACGGCGGCCGTCCAGCAGCGCACGTCGGGGTGGGCCGTCTCCAGCGCCTTCACGCCCTCGGGCGCGGCCACCAGCACCAGCGCACGCACGTCCTTGCAGCCGCGCTGCTTCAGCAGGTCGACGGTCGCGATCATGCTGCCGGCCGTGGCCAGCATGGGGTCGATGATGAGGGCCGTGCGCGCCTCGAGGTTGCCGACGAACTTCTCGAAGTAGTTCACCGGTTTCAGCGTTTCGTGGTCGCGCGCCAGGCCCACCACCGAGACCTTGGCGTTGGGCAGGATGTCCAGCACGCCGTCTAGCATGCCCAGGCCGGCGCGCAGGATGGGCACGACGGTGACCTTCTTGCCGGCGATCTGGTCCACCTCGGCCGGGCCGCTCCAGCACTCGATGGTGACCTTCTCGGTCGCGAAGTCGGCCGTCGCCTCGTAGGCCAGCAGTCGGGCAATCTCGCCGGTCAGCTCGCGGAACTTCTTCGTCGAGATCTCGGCCTCGCGCATCAGCCCGATCTTGTGCTTGACGAGGGGATGCTTGACTTCGATGACGGCCATGGCGGACTTCCTAGTTTTTCTGGATAGTCAGAATTATCGACTGCCCGCTGGATTGCCGGCGGCCGAGCGCTGGCGCAGCGCCTCGTACAGGCAGACGCCCGAGGCGACCGACACGTTCAGGCTCTCGACGGCGCCGGCCATGGGGATGCGCACCAGCTCGTCGCAGGTCTTGGCGGTGAGCTGGCGCATGCCCTCGCCTTCCGCGCCCAGCACGAAGGCGGTGGGGCGCGTGAAGTCCAGGTCGTAGAGGGAGCGCTCGGCCTGATCGGAGGTGCCGACCACCCAGATGTCGCGCTCCTTCAGCTCGCCCAGCGTGCGGGCCAGGTTGGTCACCATCAGATAGGGCACGGTCTCGGCGGCGCCGCTGGCCACCTTGGCCACCGTCGCGTTCAGGCCCACGGCCCGGTCCTTGGGCGCGACGACGGCATGCGCCCCCGCGCCATCGGCCACGCGCAGGCAGGCGCCCAGGTTGTGCGGATCGGTCACGCCGTCCAGCACCAGCACCAACGGCGGGCCTTGCACCGCGTCGAGCACGTCGTCCAGCGAATGCGGCTGCGCGAGGGTGGACACGCGGGCCACGACGCCCTGGTGGCGAGGGCTGCCGGCCAGCTGGGTCAGGCGCTCGTCGCTGCTCTCCACCAGCTTGGCGCCCGCCTCCTTGGCACGTTCGATGAAGGCGCGCATGCGCTGGTCGCGCCGCGCGGGATCGAAATGCACCTCGGCGACGGAGCCGGGATGGGTCTTGAGGCGGACGGTGACGGCGTGGAAGCCGAACAGGACGGACTTGGGGGAACTCATGGCCGGATTGTCAGCGACCTGCCTGCCGGCGCGCGTTCTCCATGATGTTCACGAAGCTGTCGGTCCAGAAGCGCGCCTTGTTGCGAGCCAGATGGTCCAGCAACTGCTCATGGGCCTCGCGCGTGACGCTCAGGTGCTCGGCTCCCACGCCGTGGAAGAGCAGCGACACGATGGCCCCTTGCTCGGCCGCCTGCTCCACCAGCGCGATCAGCTGCTCGCCGCTCCAGCCCTCGACGAAGTAGACCGGCATCGCATAGGGGTCCAGCCGGGCCGTGTCGCTGACCAGGCCCGGGCCGGCCGCCCGGTAGGCGACGAACTGCGGCCGCAGCGCCGTCGCGAAATCCTGGCCACCAGCCTGCAGGTCCAGGCAGGGCGGCGTGAAAGTGCGGCGCGTGCGCCCGTCCAGCGCCTGCAGCCAGGTGTTGGCGGCGAGCACCTGCTCCTGCACCTGTGCGGCCGTCTGCCGGTCCAGGTCGCGCTGCGGCAGCACCCATTCGCGCCCTGGCCCCTTGGCGGAACAGCCGTGGAACAGGCTGTGGTTGCCGAGCTCGTGGCCGGCCGCGGCGGCGGCCTTCCATTCGTCCTGCCGACCCGGCAACGTGGGGCCGTTGATGGGCACGTAGAAGCTGGCCCGCAGGCCGCGCCGGTTCAGCGCCGGGACCACATGGTCGAGCTGGCTGTCCAGGCCGTCGTCATAGCCCAGGCTGACGGCGGCGCGCGCGCCACCCGGCCAGACCAAGGGCGCGGCCGGGGCCGCCGCCGCCACCAACAGGCCCAGCATGGCCACGAGCATCTTTCGCATCGGGTCTCCTCAACGCAGCAACTGCAGCGCCATCAGCGCGCCTATCAACACGGGCTGGTGGAGCATGTAGAAGCTCAGCGACCAGCGCCCCAGCACGGCCAGCGGCCGCGGCGCGCTGCCGGCCCACAGCTGCGGCCGCATGCGCGTGACGACAAAACCCGCCAGCATGACGCCCAGCCAGGGCAGCACCGGCACATAGTCCTCGGTGACGGGCTTGTGCGTGACCAGGCCCACCCAGTTGCTCCAGCGGGTGTCGAAGAAGGGCAGCTGCAGCAGCCGCGGCGCCGCGATGGCCAGCGCCGCCAACGCCAGCAGCGCGGCATTGGGCAGCCGGCTCAGGCCCAGGCGCAGCAGCAGCAGCATCACGGCGATGCCGTGCAGCACGCCAAAGCTGATCCAGCTGTTCGGGAACATGAGCCACGAACCCGCCGACACCAGCAGCGCGCAGCCGGCGACCTGGACCCAGCGCCGCCAGAAGCGCCCGGCGCCCTGCCCCGCCAGCACCGCAAAAGCCTGGCCACCGCCGGCGCAGAACAGGAACAGGCTGACGATGGCGGTGCGCTGCCAGGTCCAGAGCGGATCGCGGTAGAAGTCCTGGCGTATCCAACCGAAGTGGTTCAGGTCGAAACCGAAGTGGAAGGCCGCCATCCAGACGATGGCCAGGCCGCGCAGCGCGTCGAGGCGGTCGGAGCGAGGGAAGGACAGGGGCATGGCTCAAGGGCTGGGCGTGGACGCGGGATTCTGGCGCCTGCGCAGCGGCCGCCGGTTGCGGCGCCACCTCGGCCCTTGGCAGGGGCCGCCCGCGCCAGCCACCAAAATAGACCTCATCGCAACCGCTCCCCGTTCAGTTCATGCCCAAGCATCTGCTGATCCTCGCCCTCCTGATGGGGCTGGCGGCCGGCCCTGCCCCGGCCCAGTCCCGTGCCGTCAGCGCCCGCGGCGCGCTGGACGCCGAGGAGTTGAACAACATCGGCGTCTTCAAGCGCGTCAGCCCGTCGGTGGTGCACATCACGACGCTGAGCGTGCAGCGCGACTTCTTCTCGCTGCGCACCAGCGAGCAGCCACGCGGCACCGGTACCGGCTTCGTCTGGGACGACAAAGGCCATATCGTCACCAACTTCCACGTCATCCAGGACGGTGACCGCGCCACCGTCACGCTGGCCGACCAGAGCAGCTACCCGGCCCGGCTGGTCGGCGCCTTCCCCGACCGCGACCTCGCCGTGCTGCGCATCGAGGCGCCGCGCGACAAGCTGCCGGCCATACAGCTGGGCAGCAGCCGCGAGCTGCAGGTGGGCCAGAAGGTCTACGCCATCGGCAACCCCTTCGGCCTGGACCAGACACTGACCACCGGCATCGTCTCGGCGCTCAACCGCGAGATCGAGTCGGTCACGCGGCGCAGCATCAAGGGCGCCATCCAGACCGATGCGGCCATCAACCCGGGCAACTCGGGCGGCCCGCTGCTGGACTCCTCGGGGCGGCTGATCGGCGTCAACACGGCCATCTACAGCCCCAGCGGCGCCAGCGCCGGCATTGGCTTCGCCATTCCGGTGGACGAGGTGAACCGCATCGTGCCGCGGCTGATCCGCGACGGCCGCTTCATCCGGCCGGCGCTGGGCGTCACGGCCGGCCCGGCCCAGCTCGCTCAGGCGCTGGGCGCGCCCAAGGGCGTGCTGCTCGTCAACGTGGCGGGCAAGGGCCCGGCCGCCGCCGCGGGCCTGCGGCCCTACAGCTACGACCGCGCCGGCCGCATCGTGCCGGGCGACGTCATCACGGCCGTCGACGGCCAGGCGGTGGCGGACCTGGACGACCTGCTGTCGCTGATCGAGACACGGCAGATCGGCGAGAAGGTGACGCTGAGCGTGTGGCGCAGCGGGCAGACGAGGAAAGTGGTGGCAACGCTGGGCAGCTCGGATTGAGACGCGCCGCTTCCGCCGGGCGGCTGCCCGGCCAGCTTGTCCCGGCCATGCACCCCGTCCTCCTCAGCGCCTGCCTGCTCGGCCGCCCCGTCCGCTTCGACGGCGCACACCAGCAGTCCGCCGATCCGGTACTGCAGCGCTGGCTGGACCAGGGGCGCGTCGTGCCGCTCTGTCCCGAGGTGGCCGGCGGCCTGCCGGTGCCACGGCCGGCCGCCGAGATTGCGCGCGGCGCGGGTGGCGCCCAGGTGCTGGCCGGCGGCGCCCGCGTGCTGACGCGGGCCGGCGACGACGTCTCGGACGCCTTCATCGCCGGCGCCCGGCAGGCGCTCGCGCTGGTGCAGGCGCACGGCATCCGCGTGGCCGTGCTGAAGGACGGCAGCCCGTCCTGCGGCGCCAGCACCGTCCATGACGGCACGTTCACCGGCACGCGCATCGCGGGCCAGGGCGTCACGGCCGCGCTGCTGCGCGAGGCGGGCGTGCAGGTGTTCAGCGAGCTGCAGTTCGCCGCGGCCGACGCGCTGCTGTCGGTGCTGGACCGCGGCGCCGTAAAGTAGCTGCCCCGCCGGCGCATCGTGGCGCCCGGCCAGACCCAACCGACAGACAGGACACCTCGCCATGGGCGCGCAATGGAAAGCCAAGCACAAAGACATCGCCGCCAATGCCAAGGGCCGGCTGTTCGGCAAGCTGGCCAAGGACATCATGATCGCGGCGCGCCATGGCGCCGACCCCAAGGACAACGCCAAGCTGCGCATGGCCGTCGAGGCCGCCCGCAAGGTCTCCATGCCCAAGGACACGCTGGACCGCGCCATCAAGAAGGGTGCCGGCCTGACCGGTGAGTCGGTGCACTTCGAGCAGGCCATCTACGAGGGCTTTGCGCCGCACCGCGTGCCGGTGATGGTGGAGGTGCTGACCGACAACCTGAACCGCGCCGCGTCGGACATGCGCGTGCTGTTCCGCAAGGGCCAGCAGGGCACCAGCGGCTCGGTGAGCTGGGACTTCGACCACCTCGGCATGATCGAGGCGGAGCCGGCCGCCCCCGGCGCAGATGCCGACATGGCCGCCATCGAGGCAGGCGCGCAGGATCTGCTGCCGGCCGACGAGGACGGCGTCACCGTGTTCCTGACCGACCCGGCCGACCTCGACCTGGTCTGCCGCGCGCTGCCGGCGCAGGGCTTCACGGTGCTGAGCGCCAAGCTGGGCTACCGGCCCAGGAACCCCGTAGACGCCGCGACGCTGAGCGCCGAGCAACTGGAGGAGGTGGAGAGCTTTCTGGCCGCGATGGACGAGAACGACGACGTGCAGAACGTCTACGCCGGATTGGCGGGCTAGGGCCCGGCGGCGCACTGCGCCAGCAGCCAGCGCTCGAAGGCCTTCACCGCCGGCCGTGACCTGGCCGCCGGGTCGACGATGAGCCGGTAGGCCCGGGCCGACGCGATGCCGGCGCCGAAGGGCGTGACGAGCTGGCCGCTGGCCAGCAGCGCGTCCACCAGCGGGCGCCGCCCCAGCGCCACGCCCTGCCCCGCCACCGCGGCGGCAATCGCCTCGGCGTAGCTGGAGAAGCTCAGCCGCGCCACCGGCCGCAGGTCGCTCAGCCCCCAGGCGCCCAGCCAGGCCTCCCATTCGGCCGGCATGCCGGCGCTGTCGCCGTCCATGGCCAGATGCAGCAGCGTGTGCCTGGCCAGGTCGGCCGGCTCGCGCAGCGGCAGGCCCAGCTCGCCCACCAGGCGCGGGCTGCAGACGGGCAGCATGGACTCGGCGAACAGCTGCCGCCCCTGCGCCGCCCCCACCGGGCTGTAGCGGATGGCGAGGTCGAAGCCCTCGCTGGCCAGGTTGCGGTTGCCCAGGCCCGCGTCCAGCCGCACGTCGATGCCCGGGTGGGCACGCGTGAACGCCGTCAGCCGCGGGATCAGCCACAGCGCGGCGAAGCCCGGCGTCGTCGTCAGCGCCAGCAGCTGGCGCTGGTGCGGCTCGCGCACCGTGCGCACGGCCACGCGCAGCGTGTTCAGCGCGGCCGAGCAGGCCGCATGCAGGCGCTGGCCGTCCTCGGTCAGCACCAGCGCGCGGTGGCGGCGCTCGAACAGCGTCACGCCCAGCTCCTGCTCCAGCGCGCGCATCTGCCGGCTCATGGCGGACTGGGTGACAAAGCGCTCCGCGGCCGCCTGCGTGAAGCTCAGATGCCGCGCCGCCGCCTCGAAGGCGGCCAGCAGCTGCAGCGGTGGGAGGCGGTCCAGTGGCTTGGTTGACATGAGCTGGAGGAATGCGAAGCCTTCCCAAACATCGTTTGTCGGCTTGGGGGCCAGCCGCCACTATCCGCGCCAGGCGGCCAAGGCGCAAGCATGCCAACCCGGCATGTCAATGGCGCACGGGGCCGCCCGAGGAGCCCATCATGCTGATCGACGCCCCCCACGCCCGGCTGCTGCTGCAACGCGGCCAGACCTCGCGCCTGCCCGAGGCCAGCGCCACCCATCTGTGCAGCGCCGCCGGCACGCTGTGGATCACCATCGACCACGACAGCCGCGACATCGTGCTGGAGCCCGGCCAGTGCTTCACGGTGCGAAGCCGCGAGGCCGTCACGGTCAGCGCGCTCAGCGGCCCCGCCGTGCTGGACCTGCGGCCCGCGGCGGCCGGAGCGCGGGCATGAGCACGGCGGTCGGGCGGCCGGCGCGGCTGGCCCAGCCGGCCGGCGAGACCTGGGCGCTGCCCGGCGGGCGCGGAGTCCGGCTGCGCCCCCTCACCGCGGCGGATGCCGGCGCCGAGCAGGCCTTCTTCCGCGGCCTGTCGCTGGACTCGCGCCACAAGCGCTTCCATGTCGGCCTGCGCGAACTCAGCCCGGCCCTGCTGGCGCTGCTCACGGACGTGGACCAGCGCCTGCACCGGGCCTGGGTGGCCGAGTCGCTGCAGCCCGGCCGGCCCGTGGTGGCCGACGCACGCTATGTGCGCGACGCCCACGCCCCCGAGCGGGCCGAGTTCGCCGTCGCCGTGGCGGACGACTGGCAGGGCCTTGGCCTGGGCCGGCGCCTCATCGCCCACCTGGCCGCGCATGCGCGGCAACAAGGCGTGCAGGCGCTGTACGGCGACGTGCTGGCCGAGCACCGGCGCATGCTGGCGCTGATGCGCGACCAGGGCGCCCGGCTCACGCCCCACCCCGACGGGCCGCAGCTGGTGCGTGCCGTGCTGGACCTGGCCCCCGCGCCATCGTCGATCATGCCGGCATGCGACGACTCCTCATCGGCGGCGGCCTGCTGCTGGCCGCCCTACTGGCGCTGAGCCTGGCGGCCGGCGAGATCCTGACGCGCCCGGCCCGCGCGGCCATCGGCCCGGTGCCGGCGGGCCTGGCCGCCGAGGCCGTCCGCATCGCCTGCGGCGACGGCCGGCAGGTGGCCGGCTGGTTCCTGCCCGGCCGCCCCGGCCAAGGCGCCGTGCTGCTGCTGCACGGCGTGCGCGGCAACCGACTGCAGATGCTGGCGCGCGCCCGCTGGCTGCAGCGCGAGGGCATTGCCAGCCTGCTGATCGACCAGCCCGCGCACGGTGAGAGCAGTGGTGAGCGCATCGGCTTTGGCCGCCTCGAGGCGCCGGGCGCCGACGCAGCGCTGGCCTGGCTGCGCGCGCGGCTGCCGGGCGAGAAGGTCGGCGCCATCGGCGTGTCGCTGGGCGGCGCGGCGCTGCTGTTCGCCGCACGTCGGCCCGAGCTGGATGCGCTGGTGCTGGAGTCGGTCTACCCCCGCATCGATGACGCCGTGCAGGACCGCCTCGCGATGCGCCTGGGGCCGCTGCCCGGCCGGCTGCTGACGCCGCTGCTGCTGGTGCAGCTGCCGCTGCTGCTGGACCTGAGCGCCGCACAGTTGCGGCCGGTGGACGCCATCACCACGGTCCGCGCGCCGCTGCTGATCGCCTCCGGCAGCGCCGACCTGCACACGCGCTGGCCCGAGACCGAAGCACTCTTCGCCGCCGCGCCGTCGCCCAAGACGCTGTGGCGCGTGGCCGGCGCGGCGCATGTGGACCTGCACCGCTTCGACCCGGCCGCCTACGAGGCCCGCCTGCTGCCCTGGCTGCAAGCACAGCTTCGCAAGGCCCCGGGCTGACAGGGTTGCGGGCCAGGCGGCAAGATGCCGGCATGTCTGCCCTGCCCCCGCTCTCCATCCTCGACCTGGCACCCGTCGTCGAAGGCGCCACCACCCGCGACGCGCTGCTGAACAGCCTGGACCTCGTGCGCCTGGCCGACGAACTGGGCTACACGCGCTACTGGGTCGCCGAGCACCACAACATGGAGGGCGTGGCCAGCTCGGCCACCGCCGTGCTGATCGGGCAGCTGGCGGCCGCGTCGCGCCGCATCCGCGTCGGTGCGGGCGGCATCATGCTGCCCAACCATGCGCCGCTGACCATTGCCGAGCAGTTCGGCACGCTGGCCGAGCTTTTCCCCGGCCGCATCGACCTGGGCCTGGGCCGCGCGCCGGGCACCGACCGGCCGACCATGCGCGCGCTGCGCCGCAGCCTGGAGAGCACGGGCGAGGACGGCTTTCCCAACGACGTGCTGGAGCTGCAGGGCTATCTGGCGCCCGCCGCCGCCGATGCGCCGGTGCGCGCGGTGCCGGGCCAGGGCACCGAGGTGCCGATCTGGCTGCTGGGCTCCAGCCTGTACGGCGCGCAGCTGGCCGCCTACCTGGGCCTGCCGTTCGCGTTCGCGTCGCACTTCGCGCCGGACCTGCTGATGCAGGCGCTGCAGATCTACCGCGCCACCTACAAGCCCAGCGCCCGCCACCCCAGGCCGCATGCGATGGTGGGGCTGAACGTCGTCGTCGCGCCGACCGACGAGGAGGCCCGCTTCCTGTTCACCTCGGCCCAGCAGCGCTTCCTGGGCATGGTGCGTGGCCAGCGCGGCAAGCTGCCGCCGCCGGTGGGCAGCATGGAGGCGCTGTGGTCGCCCGCCGAGCAGCTGCAGGTGCAGCGCATGCTGTCGGAGTCCGTCGTCGGCTCGCCCGAGACGGTGCGCGCCGGCCTGGCCGCAACCGCAGAGCGCACGCAGGCCGACGAGTTCATCGTCGCCTGCGCGGTTCACGACCACGCGCTGCGCCGGCGCTCCTACGAACTGCTCGCCGGGCTCTGATCGGGCGGCAGCCGCCGCAGCTGCGCGTGGGCCAGCGTCGCGTACAGCGGCGGCGACAGCAGTCGCGACACGCCGCTGGCGACCAGCGCGCACGCCATCAGGCTCAGCACCATGGTGTGGCCGTCCACCATCTCCATGACGATGATGAACGAGGTCAGCGGCGCCTGTGTCGTTGCCGCGAGAAAGCCGGCCATGCCCAGTGCGATCAGCGCCGGCGCCTGCTCGCGCGCCAGCCCGCTGAACTGGGCCACGTCCGCGCCCCAGGCCGCGCCTATGGACAGCGACGGCGCAAAGATGCCGGCCGGCACGCCGGCCCAGGTGGTCAGCCAGGTCGCCACCAGTTTCAGCGGCGCGAACAGCCAGGCCTGTGCGCCGCTCTCGCCGGCCAGCGTGCCGCCCAGCAGCGCCTGGGTGTGCTCATAGCCACCGCCAAACACGGCGCCGTCGCTGACCAGGCCGATGACCGCCACCGCCAGCCCGCAGGCCGCCGCGAACCACAGCGGCCGCTGCTGCCGCCAGCGCGCCAGCCGGCCCTGCGACGGGCCCGCCAGGCTGAGCAGCAGCAGACGCGAGAACAGGCCGCCCAGCACGCCGCAGCCCAGCGCCAGCAGCAGCGCGGGCCACCACAGCGCCGCGCTCAGCTCGGCCACGCGGATGACGCCGAAATAGGTGCCGTTGCCGTGCAAGGACACGCCCACCAGACCCGCCAGCACGATGCCGGCGATCAACAGCCCCGAGCTGCGCTGCTCGGGCCGGCGCGTCAGCTCCTCGATCGCGAACATGACGCCGCCCAGCGGTGTGTTGAACGCTGCGGCGATGCCGGCCGCGCCCCCGGCCGCCAGCAGCCCCTGCGCAGTGACCGTGGCCCGCGCCGGCAGCCAGTGGCGGGCCGCATGCATGACGCCGGCGGCCACCTGCACAGACGGTCCCTCGCGCCCCAGCGACAGGCCACCGGCCAGGCCGGCCGAGGTCAGCAGCAGCTTGGCCCAGGCCAGGCGCAGGGACACGAAGAGCCCGCGCTGCGCCGGCGCCACGGCCGGATCCAGCGCTGCCATGACCTGCGGAATGCCCGAGCCCGCAGCGCCGGGCCACCAGCGCCGCGTGGCGGCCACGACCAGCACGGTGCACAGCGGCGTCCACAGCAAGGGCAGCCAGCGCCAGGCCTCCCGGCCCTGGTGGAACAGCCGCAACGCCCAGTCGCCCAGCCAGCTGAAGAACACGACGCTCAGCCCGGCCAGCGCCGCGAACGCGATGACCAGCGCCCTCGTGAGCCACAGGCGCCAGTCCGACAACTCACGCCGCACATGGGGCAAGGGGTCGTGGCGCTGCATGGACGGTCTCCGTTGAGGGCCTATTTGACGCGCTGCTTCTCCAGCTTGCGCGCCAGCGTGCGGCGGTGCATGCCCAGGCGGCGTGCGGTCTCGCTGATGTTGAAGCCGGTCTCGGCCAGCACCTCGTGGATGCGCTCCCACTCCAACGTCTTGATGGACGCGGTCTGACGCTCGGTCACCTCCACGTCGGCATCGCCCTGGCGGCGCGCGAAGGCGGCCTCGATGTCGTCGGTGTTGGCCGGCTTGGCCAGGTAGTGGCAGGCGCCCAGCTTGATGGCCTCCACGGCGGTGGCGATGCTGGCGTAGCCGGTCAGCACGACGATGAGCACCTCGGGGTCCCAGGCGTGCAGGGCCTGCACGCAGGCCAGGCCCGAGGCGCCGCCGGCGAGCTTGAGGTCCACGACCGCATGGCCCAGCTCCTCGTCCTCGGGCAGCGTGTCCAGCAAGGCCTTCATGTCGTCCAGGCCGGTGGCCCGCACGACGCGCCAGCCACGGCGCTCGAAGGAGCGGCTCAAGGTGCGGGCGAAGCTGTCGTCGTCCTCGACGATCAGCAGGAAGCGGTCTTCTTCAGCGGCGGGAATCATCGGAAGCGGATTGTCGCGGCAGCAGCGAAGCCAGCGGCAGCGTGAGGACGACCTCGGCGCCGCCGCCGGCACGGTTGCGCGCCTGCAGCCGGCCACCCAGCGTGCGCGCCACGTTGACCGACAGGAACAGGCCCAGGCCACGGCCGGGCTGGCCCTTGCTGCTCTGGTAGGGGTCGCCGAAATGCTTGAGGCGGGCCTCGTCGAAGCCGGGGCCTTCGTCCAGCACGCTCAGCGTCAGCGTCTCGTCGTCCGGGCAGGCGGCCAGCAGCGTCAGCGGCGTGCCCGGGGCGGCCTCGGCGGCGTTGTCCAGCAGGTTGCCCACCACCTGCTGCAGCGCGCTGTCCGAGATGATCTGCAGCTCGGGCAGCCGCTCGCAGCGCAGCGCCAGCTCGGCCTGCGGATGGGCGGCGCGCCAGGCTTGCGCCAGCTCGTCGATGAAGGCCTGCAGCGCCGTCAGCCGCGGCGCCTCGCCGCGCATCTCGCCAGCCGACATCAGGATGCCGGTCACGATGGCCTTGCAGCGCAGGATCTGGCGCTGCATCTCCTCGATCTCCTCGCGCAGCTCGGGCTCGGCGGCGAAGTGCGCCATGTGCGCCCAGTCGCCCAGGATGACGCTGAGCGTGGCCAGCGGCGTGCCCAGCTCATGCGCCGCACCGCTGGCGAGCAGCCCCATGCGCAGGATGTGCACCTCCTCGGCCGCACGCTGCTGCGCGTCGGCCAGCTCGGCGTCGCGCTGGCGCAGGTTGCGGTTGATGCGCACGATGAAGACGCTGAGCAGGCCCACGTTGAGCAGGAAGCACAGCAGCAGGCCGCCCAGGTAGTTGGGCGACAGCATGGTCGGCGCGCTGGCGTCCAGCAGCAGCGGCCGATGCCACTGCATCAGCAGCACGAAACCCGACACCGCGCTGAGGATGACGGCCAGCAGATAGGCCGGCTGCAGCAGCACCGAGGCGACGGCCACCTGCAGCAGGTAGAGGTAGATGAAGGGGTTGCCGCTGCCGCCGGCGAGGTAGAGCTGGCCGGTCAGCACGCCCACGTCCACCAGCAGCGCCACGCACAGCTCGATCTGCGACACCGGCTGCGCGAGCTGGCTGCGCCACAGGCTGAACAGGTTGAACACGACCAGGATGCCCAGCAGGCTGAACATCTCGGCCCAGGGCAGCGTGATGCCCAGGCCGGCATGCACCACCAGCACCGTGGCCAGCTGGCCACCGACGGCCAGCCAGCGCAGCTCGATGAGCTGGCGCAGATTGGCGCGGCCGGCGCGGCGCTCGGGGGCGACGGCTTCGGGCGGCGATGGGGCGGGAATGGGGTTCAAGGCGGCGCGCGCCGGCGCTCTTCGCGCACCAGGTAGGCGGCCGCGGCGGCGGCCATGACCGCGAGTGCCAGCCAGGTGATGGCGTAGACCGCGTGATTATTCGTGAACCGCAGCACCGTCAGGCCGGGACGTGGCCAGCGCTGCGGCTGCGCCGGGTCGGCGGACTCGTCGACGAAGAAAGGCGCCACCGGACCCGCCAGGCCCAGCCGGGCCGAGATGCCGGCCACGTCGCGCGAATACCAGCGCCCCTCGGCCGGTGCGTTGCGGCGCAGCGGACCGCCGCCGGTCTCGGTCAGTCGCAGCAGGCCCACCAGCTCCACCGGGCCCACCGGCGCGGCATGCTGCTCGGGCGCGCGCTGCTCGGGCGGCACGAAGCCGCGGTTGACCAGCACCACGCTGCCGTCCTGCAGCCGCAGCGGCGCGATGACCCAGTAGCCGCCACCGAGCTCGGTGGTGGCCTGCACCAGCGCCTCGCCCGGCTCGAAGCGGCCGTGCAGGCGCAGGCGGCGGTACTCGTCGGCCTTGGAGACTTCAGCGGAAGCCGGCGGCGGTGCGACGGGCTCGGCCTGGACCTGGCGCTCGATGCGGGCGATCAGGTCCTGCTTCCAGGACAGGCGCTGGACCTGCCAGAAGCACAGCACGAGAAAGCCCAGGCTGGCCAGCGCCGCGCCGACGGTCAGCGTGATGCGTGCGGCGCGGCCCATGTTCGTCCGTCAAGGCATGTGGCGCATCGCGGCCGGATCCGGCATGGGCATCATGTTGGTGTTCATGTGATACATGACCCAGACCGAGCCGGCCAGCATGATGACGACCAGGGCCACCGTGAACAGCAGCGCGAGCAGCGACCAGCCGCCCTCGACCTTGGGGTTCATGTGCAGGAAGTACACCATGTGCACCACCATCTGCACGGCCGCGAAGCCGAGGATGACGAAGCCCGTCGTCTTGGGGCTGGGCAGCACCTTGGCCATGACCAGCCAGAACGGGATGGCGGTCAGGATGACCGACAGGATGAAGCCCGTGGCGTAGCCCTTGTAGCTGACGTGAAAGTCCTGCTCGCCGTCGAAATGGTCATCACCATGGTGAGCGTGGTTGTGGTTGGCGGCCATCACAGCACTCCCATCAGGTAGACGAAGGTGAAGACGCCGATCCAGACAACGTCCAGAAAGTGCCAGAACATTGACAGGCACATCAGGCGGCGGCGGTTGGCAGCCGTCAGGCCCAGCTTGCGCACCTGCAGCATCAGCGTGACCAGCCAGATGCAGCCGAAGGTGACGTGCAGGCCGTGCGTGGCGACCAGCAGGAAGAAGCTGGACAGGAAGGCGCTGCGGCCCGGGCCGGCCCCTTCATGGATGAGGTGCGCGAACTCGTACAGCTCGATGCCCAGGAAGCCCAGGCCCAGCAGCCCCGTGACGGCCAGCCAGACCAGCAGCTGGCCCTTCTTGCGCGCCTGCATCGCGATCATCGCGAAGCCGTAGGTGATGGACGAGAGCAGCAGCAGCCCGGTGTTGGCGGCCACCAGCTGCAGGTCGAACAGGTCGGCGCCCGACGGGCCGGCCGCGTAGGAGCGGCCCAGCACGGCGTAGACGGCGAACAGCACCGCGAAGATGAGGCAGTCGCTCATCAGGTAGAGCCAGAAGCCCAGCATGGTGCTGTTGGGCGGGTGGTATTCGCCGCTGTGGTCGTAGAAGACCGGCGCGCCGTTCACGTGGGTGGCGATGGTTGCAGACATATCAGGGTCTCCCGGTCAGGCCGCCGCGCCGAGGGCACGGGTGCGCTCGTCTTCGGTGCGGGTCACCACGTCGGCCGGGATGTGGTAGTCGCGGTTGTAGTTGAAGGTGTGCACGATGGCGGCGATGACGGTGGCCGCGAAGCTCGCCGCCGCGATCCAGTACATATGCCAGACCAGCGCGAAGCCCATGGCCGTGGCCAGCATGGCGATGACGAAGCCGGCGCCGGTGTTCCTGGGCATGTGGATGGACAGGAAGCCCTTGAGCGGACGCTGGGCGCCGCGCTGCTTCATGTCGTGCCAGGCGTCCATCTCGTGGGCCACGGGCGTGAAGGCGAAGTTGTAGTCCGGCGGCGGCGAGGACGTGGACCACTCCAGCGTGCGGCCGCCCCAGATGTCGCCCGTCGTGTCGGCCAGCTCCTTGCGGCGCAGGATGCTGACGCCGATCTGGATCAGGAAGGCCAGGATGCCCACCGCGATGATGGCGGCACCGACGGCGGCGACGACGAACCAGATCTGCAGCGACGGGTCTTCGAAGTGGCTGACGCGGCGCGTGACGCCCATCAGGCCCAGCACGTACAGCGGCGCAAACGCGACCCAGAAGCCGATCAGCCAGCACCAGAACGAGACCTTGCCCCAGAAGGCATCCAGACGGAAGCCGAAGGCCTTGGGGAACCAGTAGTTGATGCCGGCGAACACGCCGAACACCACGCCGCCGATGATGACGTTGTGGAAGTGGGCGATCAGGAACAGGCTGTTGTGCAGCACGAAGTCCGCCGCGGGCACGGCCAGCAGCACGCCGGTCATGCCGCCGATGACGAAGGTGACCATGAAGCCCACGGTCCACAGCATGGGCACCTCGAACTTGATGCGGCCACGGTACATCGTGAACAGCCAGTTGAAGATCTTCGCGCCCGTCGGGATCGAGATGATCATCGTCGTGATGCCGAAGAACGAGTTCACGCTGGCGCCCGAGCCCATCGTGAAGAAGTGGTGCAGCCACACCAGGTAGGACAGGATGGTGATGACCACCGTCGCGTAGACCATGGAGGCGTAGCCGAACAGCTTCTTGCGGCTGAACGTGGACACCACTTCCGAGAAGATGCCGAACACGGGCAGGATCAGGATGTAGACCTCGGGGTGGCCCCAGATCCAGATCAGGTTCACGTACAGCATGGCGTTGCCGCCCAGGTCGTTCGTGAAGAAGTTGGTGCCCAGGTAGCGGTCGGCGGTCAGCAGCGCCAGCGTGGCGGCCAGCACCGGGAAGGTGGCGACGATCAGCACGTTGGTGCACAGCGAGGTCCAGGTGAAGACGGGCATCTTCATCATGGTCATGCCGGGGGCGCGCATCTTGATGATGGTCGCGACCAGGTTGATGCCCGACAGCGTCGTGCCCACGCCCGCGACCTGCAGCGCCCACAGGTAGTAGTCCACCCCCACGTCGGGGCTCGCGAGAATGCCGGACAGCGGCGGATAGGCCAGCCAACCGGTCTTGGCGAACTCGCCGATGAACAGCGAGATCATGACCAGGATGGCGCCGCCGGCCGTCATCCAGAAGCTGAAGTTGTTCAGGAACGGGAAGGCCACGTCGCGCGCGCCGATCTGCAGCGGCACGACGTAGTTCATGAAGCCCGTCACCAGCGGCATGGCGACGAAGAAGATCATGATGACGCCGTGCGCCGTGAAGATCTGGTCGTAGTGGTGCGGCGGCAGGAAGCCGGCGTTGTCACCGAAGGCCATGGCCTGGTGGGCGCGCATCATGATGGCGTCGGCGAAGCCGCGCAGCAGCATCACGACGCCCAGCACGATATACATGATGCCGATCTTCTTGTGGTCGATGCTGGTGATCCAGTCGCGCCACAGCGTGCCCCAGAGACGGTATTTGGTCAGCAGGGCCAGCACGAGGAGGCCGCCCAGCGCCACGGCGGCAAAGGTGCCGATAAGGATGGGCTCGTGGTAGGGAATGGCCTCCCAGCCGAGACGGCCGAGGATGGGGTGGAGCTGCTCGGCGGCAGCCTGGTGTTGTGCAGTGGACATCGCGGACTCAGTTCTTCTGCGTGACGGCCGAGACCGTCTCGATGGGCAGCCCCAGCGGGTTGGTGGGCGTGCACAGGCCGGCAACGACGGTGCGCTCGCGCTGCACGCCGTCGAGGTCGCGCCAGGGGCTGCGCATGGTGCTGGCCACGCCGCCCTTGCCGGCACCGCCGGCGGCGTCGATGGCCATCATCTGGCTGGCGCACATCTGCTTGCCGTCGACGCAGCGGTCGATGATGGCGCCCCACAGGCCCGGCTCCACGCTGGCGAAGCGGCGCACCGGCTCGCCGGTGCTGGGCTGCTCGAGCTGCAGGTACTCGGCGCGGGTCAGCATGTTGCCGCCGGCCTGGTTGCTGGCGACCCAGCGCGCGAAGTCTTCGTCCGACAGGCCGTGGAACTTGAAGCGCATGCCGGAGAAGCCGGCGCCGCTGTAGTTGGCCGACAGGCCGTCGTAGACGCCGGCCCTGTTGATGACGGCGTGCAGCTGCGTCTCCATGCCCGGCATCGTGTAGATCATGCCGGCCAGTGCCGGCACGTAGAAGGTGTTCATCACCGACGTGGACGTGAGGCGGAAGTGGATGGGGCGGTCCACCGGCGCGGCCAGCTCATTGACCGTGGCGATGCCCTGCTCCGGATAGATGAACAGCCACTTCCAGTCCATGGACACCACATGGACCTCCAGCGGCTTGACGTCGGCCGGCAGCGGCTTTTCCGCCGAGATGCGATCCAGCGGGCGGAAGGGGTCCAGCTTGTGGGTGCTGATCCAGGTGATGGCCCCCAGCGCGATGATGATCAGCAGCGGCCCGCCCCAGATGATCAGCTCCAGCCGGGTGGAATGGTCCCAGTCCGGCGTGTACGTCGCGTCGGCATTGGACTGACGGTAACGATATGCAAAGAACAGCGTCAACGCGATCACCGGGACGATGATGATCAGCATCAGCAGTGTCGCGACGACGATGAGGTTGGCCTGCTGTTGGGCGATGTCGCCATGGGGCTTCATCACGACAGCATTGCAGCCGGCGAGCAGCAAGCCGGCCATCAGGACCGGGGCACGGCAGAGGAGAGTCTTGTAGGGGTACATCCTGAGAGGCGCGCAAGGGTTAACGATCTTGCATGCAACGACGGAATGTAAGTTGATTGAGCCAAATCAACGATTGGACATTTTGTCCTAGGCACAGACGGAGACAAGCCGCCATGGCAATCGCAAGCAGTACCTTCCACCCCTCCCAATCGGGCCCCGCCACCCCCCGCACGGACGAGGATCTGGCCCCTGGCGACATCGCCGTGGGCGTCATCATCGGCCGGGCCTCCGAGTACTTCGACTTCTTCGTCTTCGGCATCGCCTCGGTGCTGGTCTTTCCCCAGCTCTTCTTCCCGTTCGCCGACCGCCTGACCGGCACGCTGTACGCCTTCCTGGTCTTTGCACTGGCCTTCGTCGTGCGGCCGGTCGGCACGCTGGTCGGCATGTCCATCCAGCGCCATTTCGGCCGCTCGGCCAAGCTGACCGCCGCCCTCTTCCTGCTCGGCTGCTCCACGGTGGGTATGGGCCTGCTGCCCAGCTACGCCGAGGCCGGCAGCACGGCCATCGTGCTGCTGACGCTGGCCCGGGTGGGCCAGGGCCTCGCGCTGGGCGGCTCCTGGGACGGCCTGCCCTCGCTGCTGGCGCTGAACGCGCCGCCGCACCGCCGCGGCTGGTACGCCATGCTGGGCCAGCTGGGTGCGCCGCTGGGCTTCTTCGTCGCCTCGGGCGTGTTCCTCTATGTCTACGGCAGCCTGGAGTCCAAGGACTTCCTCTCCTGGGGCTGGCGCTTCCCCTTCTTCACGGCCTTCGCGATCAACGTCGTCGCGCTGTTCGCGCGCCTGCGCCTGGTGGTCACGCACGAGTACGAGAAGCGCATGGAGGAGCATGAGCTGGACCCGGCCTACCTCCGCGAGCTGCTGCCGGCCCAGGGCCACCACATCGTCATCGGCGCCTTCGCCGCGCTGGCCAGCTATGCGCTGTTCCACCTGGTGACGGTGTTCCCGCTGTCCTGGGTGGCCTTGTTCGCCGACCGGGACGTGGAAGACTTCATGAAGATGGAGCTGCTGGGCGCCGCCTTCGCGGCCGCGGCCATGCCCATGTCCGGCCTCATCGCCGACCGCATAGGCCGGCGCAGCTTCCTGGGCACGCTGGCCGTGGCCATCGGCGTGTTCGCGCTGTTCGCCCCCTTCATGCTGGGTGGCGGCAAGCCGGGCCAGGCCAGCTTCATCCTGATCGGCTTCGTGCTGCTGGGCCTGTCCTACGGTCAGGCGGCGGGCTCGGTGACCTCCAACTTCCTGCCCCACTTCCGCTACACCGGCGCTGCGCTGACGGCCGACATGGCCTGGCTGCTGGGCGCGGCTTTCGCGCCGGTGGCCGTGCTGTTCCTGTCGTCGCGCTTCGGCCTCGGTTCGGTCAGCGTCTACCTGCTGTCCGGCGTGGCCTGCACGCTGCTGGCGCTGCGCGTGAACAAGCGCCTGCAGGCCGGCGCGGTGGTGCAGGACTGAGCGACCGCCGCGGTTCTGCGCCCAACCAGGCGGGCCCCGGCCCGCCTTTCTTTCGGCCCGACAGTTTCCATTTTCGGAAAGCTTCAATACACTTAGCCATCCGGGCAACCTTGAGGCCACCATGTCGCTGACGCTTCACTACCACCCGCTGTCCTCCTACTGCTGGAAGGTCTTGATCGCGCTGTACGAGAACGGCACGCCCTTCGAGGCCCGCCAAGTCAACCTCGGCGACCCGGCCGAGCGCGCGGCCTATGCCGACCTGTGGCCCACGGCCAAGATCCCTTTGCTGGTGGACGGCGAACGGGTGGTGCCCGAGACCTCGATCCAGATCGAATACCTGGACCACCACCACCCGGGGCCGGTGCGCCTGCTGCCCGACGACTTCGACGCCCGGCTGCAGGTGCGCCTGTGGGACCGGCTGTTTGACTGCTATGTGATGACGCCGGCGCAGCGCTACGTGGCCCAGATGCTGCGCCCCGAGGCCCTGCGCGACGCCGCCGCGCTGAACGGCGTCGTCGACGACCTGGGCCTGGCCTATGGGCTCATCGAAAGCCGCATGGGCGAGCAGGCCTGGGCAGCCGGCGCGGACTTCTCCCTGGCCGACTGCGCCGCCGCGCCGTCGCTGTTCTATGCGACGGTCATCCGCCCCTTGGGCCCGGAGCACCCGCGGCTGGCCGCCTACTTCGAGCGTCTGCTGGCCCGGCCGTCGGTGTGGCGCTGCATCGTCGAGGCCCGCCCCTTCTTCGCCTACTACCCGCTGCGCCATGCCCTCCCCGCTCGTTTCCTCGCCGCCGCCTGAGCGGCTGGACCGCCTGTTCGCCGCGCTGGCCGACGGCAACCGCCGTGCGATGGTCGACAGGCTGGCGCGCGGGCCGGCCTCGGTGTCCGACCTCGCCAGGCCGCTGGACATCGCGCTGCCCTCGGCGCTCAAACACCTGGCGCTGCTGGAGGCCGGCGGCCTGGTCGAATCCGACAAGGTCGGCCGCGTGCGCACCTACCGCATCGCGCCGGACGCCTTCGCCGGGCTGGAGGACTGGGTGGCCCAGCGCAAGGCGCAATGGCACCGTCAGTTCGACGCCCTCGACGCCCTTCTCGAAGCCCAGGACAAGCCATGACGACCGCCGCCGCCCACACCAGCTTCGTGCTGGAACGCCGCTTCAAGGCCTCGGCCGCCCGCGTGTTCGCGGCCTGGGCCGATCCGGCCACCAAGCTGCGCTGGAACGACTGCCATGCGCAAACGCAGGCTCCCGAGTTCCGCATGGACTTCCGTCCCGGCGGCCACGAGACCTACCGCAGCCGCCTGGACGACGGCCGGCCACTGGCCGTGGACAAGGTGTTCCTGGACATCGTGGCCGACGCGCGCATCGTGTTCGCGTACTCGATGGCGGTCGGCGGCCAGGCCCTGTCCGCCTCGCTCGTCACCGTGGAACTCGCGGACACCCCGGGTGGCTCGACGCTGAAGCTCACCGAGCAGCTGGCCTACCTCGACGGTCACATGGACATCGAGCAGCGCCGGCGCGGCACCGAGGAGGGCCTGGACCGGCTGCTGCTCGAGGTCGACGCGGTCTAGCCGAGCGCCTTGCGCGCGTTCTGGAACATGCGCAGCCAGGGGCTGTGCTGGCTGCGGTCGCCCGAGGTCCAGCTCATCTGCACGTTGCGGAACACGCGCTCCGGATGCGGCATCAGCGCCGTGAAGCGGCCGTCGGCCGTCGTCACCGAGGTCAGGCCGTCCGGGCTGCCGTTGGGGTTGAACGGATAGGCCTCGGTGGCCTGGCCATGGTGGTCGACGAAGCGCATGGCCGCGATGACCCGGGACGCGTCGCCCTGGCGCGCGAAGTTCGCAAAGCCCTCGCCGTGGGCCACGGCGATGGGCAGGCGGCTGCCGGCCATGCCCTTGAAGAAGACGCTGGGCGAATCCAGCACCTCCACCAGCGACAGGCGGGCCTCGTACTGCTCGCTCTGGTTGCGCGTGAAGCGCGGCCAGGCCTCGGCGCCCGGAATGATGGGCGCCAGCGCGGCCAGCATCTGGCAGCCGTTGCAGACGCCCAGGGCCAGCGTGTCGGGGCGGGCGAAGAAGGCGCGGAACTGCTCGGTCAGCACCGGGTTGAACATGATGGAACGCGCCCAGCCCTCGCCGGCGCCCAGCGTGTCGCCATAGCTGAAACCACCGCAAGCGACGAAGGCCGAGAAGCCGTCCAGCTTCACCGCGCCCGACTGCAGGTCGCTCATGTGCACGTCGAAGCTGTCGAAGCCGCCCAGCGACATCGCATAGGCCATCTCGACATGGGAGTTGACGCCCTGCTCGCGCAGGATGGCCACCTTCGGCTTGGCGCCGGTGGAGATGAACGGCGCCTCGGGCGTGAACGTCAGGTGCACATGCAGGCCGGGGTCGTCGGCCTGGCCGGCGGCCGCGTGTTCGGCATCGGCGCAGGCCGGGTTGTCGCGCAGCTTCGCGATGCGCCAGCTCACTTCGTCCCAGGTCTGCTGCAGGCTGGTGAGGTCGGCGCCGAACACCTTCTTCGCGTCGCGCCAGACTTCCATCTGCCGCGTCGTGTTCGGCTTGGCGACCACATGCGAGTGCTTGGACAGGCCGTGCGCACGCAGCAGCTGCATGACGGCGTCGCGGTCGGCCGCGCGCACCTGGATCAGCGCACCCAGCTCCTCGCTGAACAGCGCGCGCAGCGTCAGCTCCTCGCGGCGGCCGCTGACCTGGGCGGCCCAGTTCTTGGAGTCGCCCGCGTCGGCGCGGCTGTCGACAATGCCGTCGCCCTCGGTGACCAGCATGTCCACGTTCAGGCTCAGGCCGGTCTGGCCGGCGAAGGCCATCTCGCAGGCCGCCGCCCACAGGCCGCCGTCGGAGCGGTCGTGATAGGCCAGCAGCTGGCCGGCGGCACGCAGTTCGTTGATGGCATTGACCAGCGAGACCAGCAGCTGCGGCTCGTCCAGGTCCGGCACCTCGTTACCGAACTGGTTCAGCGTCTGCGCCAGGATGGAGCCACCCATGCGGTGGCGGCCCTGCCCCAGATCGATCAGGATCAGCGCCGAATCCTCGCGCTGCCACTCGGGCGTCAGCGTGCCGCGCACGTCGGCGATGCTGGCGAAGGCGCTGACGATCAGCGACACCGGCGCGGTGACCTGCTTGTCGTCCCACTTCGTTCGCATCGACAGGGAGTCCTTGCCGACCGGGATCGATATGCCCAGCGCCGGGCACAGCTCCATGCCGACGGCCTTCACGGTGTCGAACAGCGCGGCATCTTCACCGGCCTCGCCGCAGGCGGCCATCCAGTTGGCGCTGAGCTTCACGCGGGAGAGCTCGATGGGCGCGGCCAGCAGGTTGGTGATGGCCTCGGCCACGGCCATGCGGCCCGAGGCGGGCGCGTTGACAGCCGCCAGCGGCGTGCGCTCGCCCATGCTCATGGCCTCGCCGGCAAAGCCCTTGAAGTCGGCCAGCGTGACGGCGCAGTCGGCCACCGGCAGCTGCCAGGGGCCCACCATCTGGTCGCGGTGGTTCAGGCCGCCCACGGTGCGGTCGCCGATGGTGACGAGGAAGCGCTTGCTGGCCACCGTGGGGTGGCGCAGCACGTCGAAGGCGGCCTGCTCCAGCTTGACGCCGGTCAGGTCCAGCGTGCCGCCGTCGCGGGCCACGCGGGCCACGTCGCGGTGGGTCTTGGGCGGCTTGCCCAGCAGCACGTCCATGGGCATGTCGATGGGGAAGTCCTCGCCATCCACCAGCTTCAGCTCGCGCTCCTCGGTGGCCACGCCGATGACGGCGAAGGGGCAGCGCTCGCGCTCGCAGAAGGCCTTGAACTGTTCCAGGCTCTCGGGCGCGATGGCCAGCACATAGCGCTCCTGGCTCTCGTTGCACCAGATCTCCTTAGGCGCCAGGCCCGACTCCTCCAGCGGCACCTTGCGCAGGTCGAAGCGCGCGCCGCGGCCGGCATCGTTGACCAACTCGGGGAAGGCGTTGGAGATGCCGCCCGCGCCGACGTCGTGGATGGCCAGCACCGGGTTCTCGGCACCCAGGCCCCAGCAATGGTTGATGACCTCCTGCGCGCGGCGCTCGATCTCGGGGTTGCCGCGCTGCACGGAGTCGAAGTCCAGATCGGCCGTGTTGGTGCCCGCCGCCATCGACGACGCCGCGCCGCCCCCCATGCCGATGCGCATGCCCGGGCCACCCAACTGGATCAGCAGCGTGCCGGCGGGGAACTCGATCTTCCTCGTCAGGTCCGAGCGTATGGTGCCCAGGCCGCCCGCGATCATGATGGGCTTGTGGTAGCCGCGGCGCACGCCGGCCACGGTCTGCTCGAAGACGCGGAAATAGCCCGCCAGATTCGGCCGGCCGAACTCGTTGTTGAAGGCCGCACCGCCCAGCGGGCCGTCGATCATGATCTGCAGCGCGCTGGCGATGTGCGCCGGCTTGCCGACCGGGTTCTGTTCCCAGGGCTCGGCCAGGCCCGGCAGGTGCAGGTTGGACACCGAGAAGCCCGTCAGGCCCGCCTTGGGGCGGGAGCCGCGGCCGGTGGCACCCTCGTCGCGGATCTCGCCGCCCGCGCCCGTGGACGCGCCCGGATGCGGCGAGATGGCCGTCGGGTGGTTGTGCGTCTCCACCTTCATCAGCACCTGGGCCTGCTCGGGGCGGGCCACATAGGCCGCGCCCGGCTGGGGCGCGGGCATCCAGCGCTCGATGGCATGGCCTTGCATGACGGCCGCGTTGTCCGAGTAGGCGATGACCGTGTGCTGCGGGTTCAGCTTCTCGGTGTTGCGGATCATGCCGAACAGCGACAGCGGCTGGGCCTCGCCGTCCACCGTGAAGCTCGCGTTGAAGATCTTGTGCCGGCAATGCTCGCTGTTGGCCTGGGCGAACATCATCAGCTCCACGTCGCTGGGGTTGCGCCCCAGCTTCCTGAAGTTGGTTTCCAGGTAGTCGATCTCGTCGGCCGACAGCGCCAGGCCGAACTCGACGTTGGCCTGCTCCAGCGCGGCGCGGCCCTGCCCCAGCACGTCCACATGGGCCAGCGGCTCGGCGGTGCGCTCGTCGAAGAGGTGCCGGGTGTCCTCGCGGCTGAAGCAGGCCGACTCGGTCATGCGGTCATGCAGCAGCGCGGCACAGGCGTTCAGCTCGTCGGGGCTCAGCGGCTTGGCGCCGCCCAGAAGCCCGGCCTTGGTCGCGATGCGGTACTCGACGACGCGCTCCACGCGGCGCAGGTCCAGGCCGCAGTTGCGGGCGATGTCGGTGGCCTTGGAGGCCCAGGGGCTGACCGTGCCGAAGCGCGGCGTCACGACGACCAGATCCCCTTCGGCGCCGGCGGCCGCCGGCTCGCCGTAAGCCAGCAGCGCGGCAAAGCGCTCGCGCTCGGCCGCTTCCAGCGGCGCCTGCGTCCAGACCCAATGCACCGCGCGGGCGCTGATGCCGGTGATGCGGCCACTGACCTCTTGCAGCCTGGCCAGCAAGGCCTGGGCACGGAAATCGGAAAGAGCGTTGCCGCCCTCGAAACAGGTCAGATGCGGGGTCAGGGCCATGGGATCCGGGGAGGCTGGGCGCGGGCGGGCGCGCGGGTCTCGGAAGGCAGCCACCCAACGGCAAGGGGCAGCGTGCGGAAGCACGGGATTCTACTGAGGCGCCCGGAGGGCGCGAGAAGTCGGGGCCGACGCCCGGCATGCGCCACTAGGATGCGCCATCCCAGCCCTCCGATGTCGAACAGCCCAGCCGCCACCCTGCCCGCCACCGCATCGGTGGTGTTCATGGGCGTTGCCGGTTGCGGCAAGTCCACGCTGGCGGCAGCCGTCGCGGCGCGCCTGAGCCGCGACTGGTTGGAGGGAGATGGGCTGCACAGCGAGGCCAGCCGCCACAAGATGGCGCGCGGCGAACCGCTGACGGACCAGGACCGGGCCGGCTGGCTGGACCAGCTGGCCGAACAGCTGCGGCTGCATCCTGGACTGCTGCTGACCTGCTCGGCCCTGAAGCGAAGCTACCGCGACCGGCTCCGTGCGGCCTCGCCCGGCCTGCGCTTCGCCTTCCTCGACCTCGACCGCGCCGAGGCGCGGCGACGGGTGGCGGCTCGCTCGTCGCATTTCTTTGCCGCCAGCCTGGTCGACAGCCAGTTCCAGACGCTGGAGCCGCCGCGGGACGAACCCGGCGTGCTGCACCTGGACGCGCGGCTGCCGCTGCGCGAGCTGGAGACCCGGGTCTGCCACTGGCTGGGCCGAGCCTAGGCCGGCCCGCGGCCGCCGTCAGCCGGCCTGCATGCGGCCGACGACCTCACGCACCTCGGCCAGCAGCGCCGGCACGTCGATGGTGGTGGGCTGGCGCTCGCGCAGCAGCTGGCGGCCACCCACCCAGACGTTGCTGACCTGTTCGCGGCCGGCCACGTAGACCAGCTGAGCGGCGGCGTTGTAGACCGGCTGGCACTCCAGGCTGTCCAGCGACACGGCCACCACGTCGGCCAGCTTGCCCACTTCCAGCGAGCCCAGGTCGTCGGCCCGGCCCATGGCCTTGGCGGCGCGGATGGTGGCCATCTCCAGCGCGGTGCGGGCCGAGGCCACCGTCGGGTCGCCCGTGATGCCCTTGGCCAGCAGCGCCGCCGAGCGGATCTCGCCGAACATGTCCAGGCGGTTGTTGGAGGCCGCGCCGTCGGTGCCCAGGATGGTGTTGACGCCCGCCGCTTCCAGCGCCTTCAACGGCATGACGCCCGAGGCCAGCTTGAGGTTGGAGTTGGGGTTGTGCACCAGATGCACACCCTTCTTCGCCATCAGCTCGATCTCGGTCTCGTCGAGGTGGACCATGTGCACGGCGATCATGCGCTCGTTGAACAGGCCCAGCTTGTCCAGCCGCGCGATGGGGCGCACGCCGTGGGCCTTGAGGCCGTCGGCCACCTCGCCCGCCGTCTCGTGGATGTGGCAGTGCATCTGGATGTCCAGCTTCTCGGCCAGGTCGCGCAGCTTGATGAAGGTCTCATCCGACACCGTGTAGGGCGCGTGCGGCGCACTGGTCCAGTCCAGCAGCTTCTCGCCCTTGTACTGCTCGTAGGCGGCCACGCCCTTGGCGATGTAGTCGTCCGGGCCCGAGGCATAGCCGGTGGGGAAGTCGATGACGTTCATCGACACGGCGGCGCGCACCCCCGTGTCCACGGCCGCGCGGGCCATCGCGGTCGGGAAGAAGTACATGTCGTTGATGTAGGTCGTGCCGCTGCGCAGGCCTTCGGCCGCGGCCAGCTTGGAGCCCAGATAGGTCCAGGCCTCGCTGACCCACTGCTTCTCCAGCGGCCAGATGTGGTTCTGCAGCCAGTCCATCAGCGGCACGTCGTCGGCAACGCCGCGCAGCAGCGTCATGGCCGAGTGCGCGTGGCCGTTGATGAGGCCGGGGATGAGGATCTGCTCGGGCAGCTCCACGCGCTGGGCCTGCGGATACTGGGCCAGCAGCGTCTCGCGCGGGCCGATGGCGGCAATGCGCTCGCCGTCGATCAGCAGCGCATGGTGCTCCAGCGTGTCTTCACCGGCCTTCATGGTCAGGATCCAGCGGGGCAGCAGCAGGGTCTGGGACATCTTGTTCTCCTTGTGGGATTCAGTTCGGGTTGAGCAGTTGCTCGACTTCGGTACGGCGCGGCATCGCATCCTGCACGCCGGCGCGGGAGACGGCCAGCGCCGCCGCGGCCTGGGCGAAGGCCAGCGCGTGGTCTATGGGCTGGCCTTCGGCCAGTGCGGTGACGAGGGCGCCGACCAGGGTGTCGCCGGCGCCAACGGTATCGACGGCCTTGACGGCCCGGGCGGGCACGCGGCGCGTGCCCTGGCCATCGACCCAGCACAGGCCTTCGGCGCCCAGCGACACGAGGACGGCCGCCGGCCCCTTGGCGAGCAAGGCCTGGGCCAGCGCCTCGGGGTGGGCCGCGCCGCCGCCCAGCGTCGTCACCAGGGCCTGGGCCTCCAGCGCGTTGACGACCAGCAGGTCCACATGCGGCAGCAAGGCTTCGCAGCCAGGCCGGAAGGGTGCCGCGTTCAGCAAGGTCCTCACGCCGGCCGCATGGGCGCGCTCGAAGGCGCGGGCCACGCTGGGCAGCGGCAATTCCTGCTGCGCCACCAGCCAGCGCAGGCCGGCCAGCTCCAGAGCCTCGACCTGCTCCAGCGGCAGCGTGCCGTTGGAGCCGGCCACGGTGACGATCTGGTTCTCCGCGTCCTCGGCGCCGACGACGATCAGCGCCACGCCGGGCACCTCGTCGGCCGGCTGGGCGATGGCGCGCGTGTCGACGCCCTCCGCCTTCAGCTGCTGGACCATGGCCGCGCCGTTCTCCAGCAGGCCCACGCGCGCGGCCAGCGCGACGCGCGCGCCCAGGCGCGCCGCGGCCACGGCCTGGTTCGCGCCCTTGCCGCCCAGGCAGGAGCCGAAGCGCTGGCCGCGCAGCGTCTCGCCCGGCAGCGGCAGGCGCGGCGCATGCACGATGAGGTCGCGGTTGACGCTGCCTAGCACGAGGATCTCGGGAACGGTCATCAAGGCTCCAAATGAAAAACCCCTCGGGAGTCCCGAGGGGTTCGCGTGAGGCGAGAGGCGATCAGCCGGCCATCAACGTTGGGCGATGGGCTTCACGTCGCGCTGGGTGGCGCCGACGAAGAGCTGGCGCGGGCGGCCGATCTTGTACTCGGGGTCGCCGATCATCTCATTGAGCTGGGCGATCCAGCCCACCGTGCGGGCCAGCGCGAAGATGGCCGTGAACAGCGGCACGGGGATGCCGATGGCGCGCTGCACGATGCCCGAGTAGAAGTCGACGTTCGGGTAGAGCTTGCGGGCGACGAAGTACTCGTCTTCCAGCGCGATCTTCTCCAGCTTCATGGCCAGCTCGAACAGCGGGTCGTTCTGCAGGCCCAGCTCGTTGAGCACCTCGTGGCAGGTCTCGCGCATCAGCTTGGCGCGCGGGTCGTAGTTCTTGTAGACCCGGTGACCGAAGCCCATCAGCTTGACGCCGGAGTTCTTGTCCTTGACCTTGCTGATGAAGTCGCCGATGCGGGCCACGCCACCGGCCTTCTGGATGTCGCCCAGCATGTTCAGGCAGGCCTCGTTGGCGCCACCGTGAGCGGGGCCCCACAGGCAGGCCACGCCGGCCGCGATGGCCGCGAACGGGTTGGTGCCCGACGAGCCGCACAGGCGCACGGTCGACGTGGAGGCGTTCTGCTCGTGGTCGGCGTGCAGCGTGAAGATGCGGTCCATCGCGCGCACCAGCACGTCGTTGGGCTTGTACTCCTCGCAGGGCGTGGCGAACATCATGCGCATGAAGTTGCCGGCGTACGAGAGGTCGTTCTTCGGGTAGATGTAGGGCTGGCCGATGGTGTACTTGTAGGCCATGGCCACCAGCGTGGGCATCTTGGCGATCAGGCGGATCGCCGCGATCTCGCGGTGCTCGGGGTTATTGATGTCGGTGCTGTCGTGATAGAAGGCCGACAGCGCGCCCACCAGGCCCGTCATGACGGCCATCGGGTGGGCGTCACGGCGGAAACCGCGCAGGAAGAACTGCATCTGCTCGTTGACCATGGTGTGGTGCATCACACGGTCTTCGAAATTGGCCTTCTGCTGCGGATTGGGCAGCTCTCCGTACAGCAGCAGGTAGCAGGTCTCGAGGTAGTCGCAGTTCACCGCGAGCTGCTCGATGGGGTAGCCGCGGTACAGCAGCTCGCCCTTGTCGCCATCGATGTAGGTGATGGTGGAGTTGCACGACGCCGTCGACAGGAAGCCCGGGTCGTAGGTGAACTTGCCGGTCTGGCCGTACAGCTTGCGGATGTCGATGACATCCGGACCGATGCTGCCCTTGTACAGGGGCAGGTCCATGGAAGGGCTGCCGTCGGAGAACGACAGGGTGGCTTTGACATCGGACGGGGTCATGGTTCGGTCCTTTGGTTCTTGGGAAGCATCAGGTGCGCAGATCGGCGAGAACCTCGCGCACCGCGGCGGTGTCGACCTCGCCGCTGGGCTCTTTGCGGCGCAGCAGCAGGTCGAGCAAGTCGTTGTCGGCCAGGTCCATCAGCATCGTCAGGCCTTCGGCTTGCGTGACGCTGATGCCCGTGCCGGCATGGCGCGTAAAGAATCGTTCGATGAAGAGGTCGTTCTCCAGCAGCCCGCGACGGCAGCGCCAGCGCAGCTTGGACAGCGCGCGCTCGTCGATCAGGCCCGTGGACACGTCGCTCTCCATCGTCAGACCGCGCGGCGGACCATCAGTTCCTTGATCTTGCCAATCGCCTTCGTGGGGTTCAGGCCCTTGGGGCAGACGTCCACGCAGTTCATGATGGTGTGGCAGCGGAACAGGCGGTACGGATCCTCGAGGTTGTCCAGGCGCTCGTTGGTCGCCTCGTCGCGGCTGTCGGCGATGAAGCGGTAGGCCTGCAGCAGGCCGGCCGGGCCGACGAACTTGTCGGGGTTCCACCAGAAGCTGGGGCAGCTCGTCGAGCAGCTCGCGCACAGGATGCACTCGTACAGGCCGTCCAGCTCCTCGCGCTCGACGGGCGACTGCAGACGCTCCTTCTCGGGCGGCGGGTTGTCGTTGACGAGGTAGGGCTTGATCGAGTGGTACTGCTTGAAGAACTGCGTCATGTCGACGATGAGGTCGCGCACGACGGGCAGGCCCGGCAGCGGCTTGAGCACGATGGTGCCCGGCAGCGTGCGCATGTTCGTCAGGCAGGCCAGGCCGTTCTTGCCGTTGATGTTCATCGCGTCCGAGCCGCAGACGCCTTCGCGGCAGCTGCGGCGGAAGGACAGGCTGGGGTCCACGGCCTTGAGCTTGACCAGGGCGTCGAGCAGCATGCGCTCATGCCCGTCCAGCTCGACCTCGAGGGTCTGCATGTAGGGCTTGGCGTCCTTGTCGGGGTCGTAGCGGTAGATCTGGAAGGTGCGCTTCATGAATCAGTTTCCTAATCGGTTGGGGACAGAGCGGCTCGCTTGGCTCGGGCGGCCTGTCCCGCAAAGTCCTCAGAACGTCCGAACCTTCGGCGGCACAGATTCAACGGTCAGGGGCTGGAGGTTCACAGGCTTGTAGTCCAGGCGGTTGCCTTCGGAGTACCACAGCGTGTGCTTCATCCAGTTCGCGTCGTCACGGTTCGGGTAGTCGTTGTGCGCATGGGCGCCACGGCTCTCGGGGCGGGCGGCGGCCGAGACCATCGTCGCCTGCGCGGCCTCGATGAGGTTCTCGACTTCCAGCGCCTCGACGCGCTCGGTGTTGAAGACCTTGGACTTGTCCTTCAGGCCGATGCCGCCAACACGCTGGGCGATTTCCTTGATCTTGGTGACGCCCTCGTCCATCGAGGCCTGCGTGCGGAACACGCCGGCATGCTTCTGCATGGTCGCGCGGATGTCGTTGGCGACGTTCTGCGCATACTCGCCGCTGGTGGACGACTCCAGGCGCGCCAGGCGGGCCAGGGTCTTGTCCGCAGCATCCTTGGGCAAGTCCTTGTGCGCCTTGGTCTTGAGGTTGAAGTCGACGATGTGGTTGCCCGCGGCGCGGCCGAACACGATCAGGTCCAGCAGCGAGTTGGTGCCCAGGCGGTTGGCGCCGTGCACCGACACGCAGGAGCACTCGCCCACGGCGTAGAGGCCGTTGATGACGTCGTTGTGCTTGCCGTTCTTGGGGATGACGACCTGGCCGTGCACATTCGTCGGAATGCCACCCATCTGGTAGTGGATGGTGGGCACCACGGGGATGGGCTCCTTCGTGATGTCGACGTTGGCGAAGTTGTGGCCGATCTCCAGCACCGAGGGCAGGCGCTTGGCGATGGTGTCGGCACCCAGGTGGGTCATGTCCAGCAGCACATAGTCCTTGTTGGGACCGCAGCCGCGACCTTCCTTGATCTCCTGGTCCATGGAACGCGACACGAAGTCGCGCGGCGCCAGGTCCTTCAGCGTGGGGGCATAGCGCTCCATGAAGCGCTCGCCGTTGCTGTTGCGCAGGATCGCGCCCTCGCCGCGGCAGCCCTCGGTCAGCAGCACGCCCGCGCCGGCCACGCCGGTGGGGTGGAACTGCCAGAACTCCATGTCTTCCAGCGGGATGCCGGCGCGCGCCGCCATGCCCAGGCCGTCACCGGTGTTGATGAAGGCGTTGGTGGAGGCCGCGAAGATGCGGCCGGCGCCGCCGGTGGCCAGCAGCACGGTCTTGGCCTGCAGGATGTGGACCTCGCCGGTCTCCATCTCCAGCGCCGTCACGCCGACGGCATCGCCTTCGGCGTCGCGGATGATGTCCAGCGCCATCCACTCGACGAAGAAGTTGGTGCGCGCGCGGACGTTCTGCTGGTAGAGCGTGTGCAGCAGCGCATGGCCCGTGCGGTCGGCCGCGGCGCAGGCGCGCTGCACCGGCTTCTCGCCATAGTTGGCGGTATGGCCGCCGAAGGGGCGCTGGTAGATGGTGCCGTCCGCATTGCGGTCGAACGGCATGCCGAAGTGCTCCAGCTCGTAGACGACCTTGGGCGCCTCGCGGCACATGAACTCGATGGCGTCCTGGTCACCCAGCCAGTCCGACCCCTTGATGGTGTCGTAGAAGTGGTAGTGCCAGTTGTCCTCGGACATGTTGCCCAGCGACGCGCCGATGCCGCCCTGGGCGGCCACCGTGTGCGAGCGGGTCGGGAAGACCTTGGACAGCACGGCCACGTTCAGGCCGGCCAGCGACAGCTGCAGCGAGGCCCGCATGCCGGAGCCACCGGCCCCGACGATGACCACGTCGAACTTGCGGGTCGAAATCTTTGCCGTCATCACAGCCTCCAAAGCACCTGGATTGCCCAGCCGGCACAGCCGAGCAGCCACACGATAGAAAACACTTGCAGGGCCAGCCGCAGGCCGACCGGCTTCACATAGTCCATCCAGATGTCACGCACGCCCACCCAGGCGTGGTAGGCCAGCGAGAGGATGGCGACGAAGGTCAGGACCTTCATCCACTGCGGCGCGAAGACGCCGTACCAGTGGTCGTAGCCCAGCTCGCCGGGCATCAGGAAGCGGGCCAGCACCGCGACGGTGAACAGGGCCATCAGCACGGCAGTGACGCGCTGGGCAAGCCAGTCGCGCAGGCCGTAATGCGCGCCGACGACGAGGCGCTTGGAGCCGAAAGTGCTCATTGTTGTTGTCCTTGCAGGTTGCTCAGTACAGGCCGAACAGCTTGGCGCCCAGCAGCGCGGTCAGCGCCAGGCTCAGCACCAGCGTGAAGACCGCCGTGCTGTGGCCCTGGGCCTTGCTGACGCTGTGCGTGGCGTCCATCCACAGGTGGCGCACGCCGGCGATGAAGTGGTGCAGATAGGCCCAGATCAGGCCCAGCACGACCAGCTTGATAACCCAAGCCGGCAGGCCCGCCGCACCGGCGACGAACACGTTGGTGAAGCCGTCGTAGGAGATCTCGGAGCCCAGGCTGGCATCCAGCATCCAGACGACGAAGGGCAGCAGTACGAACATCACTACGCCGCTGATGCGATGCAGGATGGAGACGATGCCGGCCGGGGGCAGCCGGTAACCGACGATCTGCGTGATGTGAATATTTCGGTATACGGGTCTTGTTTTGGCGCTATCCGTCATGGTCAAGCCTGCGTGCGGGGTGAAACCAAACGATTCTAGGCCCAAGTATTAACCCGAGCCCGGCGCCATGCTGCGGTGCGCCATCGTCAGCCTCAATTCAAGTCGTTGCGGTAGTGGTCGGCCGCGGTGTGGTAAAGGCCTCGCCTGAGCTCCATGGGCCGGTCGCCATAGGTGAAGGCCAGGCGCTCCACGCTGAGCAGCGGCGCACCCTCCGGCAGCTGCAGCAGGCGCGCGGCCTCGGCCGTGGCGGCCACGGCGCGCAGCTTCTCCTGCGCCCTCACCATGTGCACGCCGAAGCGCGTCTCGAAGAGCGCGTACAGCGCGCCCGGATGGGCCTCGATGACCTCCGCCGTCAGGCCCTGGAAATGCCGCTGCGGCAGCCACAGCTCATCCAGCACGACCGGCCGCCCGCGCCGCAGCAGCAGCCGGCGGACCTCAATGACGGGCTCGGCCGTGCGCAGGCCCAGCGCCCGGGCGATCTCCGCGGACGCCCGCATGCGCCGGCATCCCAGCAGTTCGCGCGCGAAGCCCTGGACCTCGTCGTCGGCCACCAGGCGCAGGAAGCGGAACGGCTGGCGCGGCGCCGCATGCGTGGACACGAAGGTGCCGCTGCCCTGGCGGCGTTCCACCAGATGCTGGGCGGCCAACTCGTCCAGCGCGCGACGCACGGTGCCGGCGCTGGCGCCGAAGCGTTCCGCCAGCGCGGCCTCGCTGGGCAGGACGTCACCTGGCCGCCACTCGCCGGCGGCCAGGGCCGCCACCAGGAGTTGGCGGATTTGCTCGTACAAGGGTGCGGGACTCTTGGGCATGGGCCGCATTGCAGCACAGGGTATGCCCGTACACTGGTCGGATTCGTTCCGGTTCTTTCAACTGTCCTTCGGAGATCTCCATGAGCAAGAAACCCGTTCGCGTCGCCGTTACCGGCGCTGCCGGCCAGATCGGCTACGCCCTGCTGTTCCGCATCGCCTCCGGCGAAATGCTGGGCAAGGACCAGCCCGTCATCCTGCAACTGTTGGAGATTCCCGACGAGAAGGCTCAGAACGCGCTGAAGGGCGTGATCATGGAACTCGAAGACTGCGCCTTCCCGCTGCTGGCCGGCATCGAGGCCCACAGCGACCCGATGACCGCCTTCAAGGACACCGACTACGCGCTGCTCGTGGGCTCGCGCCCGCGCGGCCCCGGCATGGAGCGCGCCGAGTTGCTGTCCATCAACGGCGCCATCTTCACCACCCAGGGCAAGGCGCTCAACGCCGTCGCTTCGCGCAACGTCAAGGTGCTGGTGGTCGGCAATCCGGCCAACACCAACGCTTACATCGCGATGAAGTCCGCCCCGGACCTGCCGGCCAAGAACTTCACCGCCATGCTGCGCCTGGACCACAACCGTGCCGCCAGCCAGCTGGCCGCCAAGACCGGCAAGCCCGTGGCCTCCATCGAGAAGCTGGCCGTGTGGGGCAACCACTCGCCGACCATGTACGCCGACTACCGCAACGCGACCATCGACGGCCAGTCGGTCAAGGCCCTGATCAACGACGAGACCTGGAACCGCGAGGTCTTCCTGCCGACCGTGGGCAAGCGCGGCGCGGCCATCATCGCCGCGCGCGGCCTGTCCTCGGCCGCCTCGGCCGCCAACGCCGCCATCGACCACATGCGCGACTGGGCCCTGGGCACCAACGGCAAGTGGGTCACGATGGGCGTGCCGTCCAACGGCGAATACGGCATCCCCAAGGAAGTCATGTTCGGCTACCCGGTGACCTGCGAAGGCGGTGAGTACAAGATCGTCGAAGGCATCGCGATCGACGAGTTCTCTCAGGAGTGCATCAACAAGACCCTGAAGGAACTGACGGACGAGCAGGACGGCGTCAAGCACCTGCTGTAATCGCAACGGGACAACGCTCAGCAAGGGTCGGCGCTGCCGACCCTTTTTCATTGCCGATGAACACTGCTCTCCACCCTCGCCAGGCGCTGTTCGGCCAGGAGGCCGCCCGCCCCGCCCTGCCCGTCGTCGACCACTACTGCGGCGTCGAGGCCCGCATGAGAAAGAGCCTGGCCCTGCAGGCAGAACTGGGGCCTGTTTTCGACATCACGCTGGACGCCGAGGACGGGGCTCCCGTCGGCGGCGAGGCCGAGCATGCGCTGCTGATCGCCGAGCTCGCGACCGGCAGCGCCAACCGCTTCGGCCGTGTCGGCGCGCGGGTGCACCCGTGGGGCCACGCGGCTTTCGAGGCCGATGTCGAAACGCTGGTGGCCAAGGCCGGCAGCCGCCTGGCCTACCTGATGATTCCCAAGCCCGAGAGCGCCGACGACGTGGAGCTCGCCGTGGCCGCCATCGACGCCGCCTGCGCGCGCCACGGCCAGCCCCGGCTGCCGCTGCAGGTGCTGATCGAAACCCACGGCGCGCTGCGCGACGTGTTCCGCATCGCCGCTCACCCCCGCATCGAGTCGCTGTCCTTCGGCCTGATGGACTTCGTTTCCGCCCATGGCGGCGCCATTCCCAAGGCCGCGATGGAGTTGCCCGGCCAGTTCCAGCACCCGCTGGTGGTGCGCGCCAAGCTGGAGATCGCCGCGGCCGCCCATGCCTTCGGCAAGACGCCCTCGCATTGCGTCGTCACCGAGTTCAGGGATGCGGCCGCGCTGGCCGCCGCAGCGCAACGTGCCGCACGGGAGTTCGGCTACACCCGCATGTGGAGCATCCATCCGGACCAGATCCGCCCCATCGTCGAGGCGTTCGCGCCCGCCGCCGAAGAGGTCGCCGAGGCCGCCGAACTGCTGCTGGCCGCGCAGGCCGCCCAGTGGGGGCCGACGTCTTTTCAGAACCGCCTGCACGACCGCGCCAGCTACCGCTACTTCTGGGCCGTGCTCGAGCGCGCCGAGCGCACCGGCCGACCACTGCCGACCGAGGCCCGCCAGGCGTTCTTCCCCGCCTCCATCGGGTAAAGCACGGGCGAGGGGCCTGGGCGTGGCACCGGACAATCTCCATACTCACACCTGCTCACACCTGGCCCGCCCGCTCCTGGCCATGATGCGCCGCCTCCCTTCCCTCCCCTCTCTCCGCACCACTCCGATGCTGCCCCTCCCGCTACGCGCCGCCGCCGCCCTCCTCCTCTGCGCCACGCTGCCCGCCCTGGCGCAGACCCCGCCGGCCAAGACCAGCGCCAAACACGTCGCCAAGCCCATCGCCAAGGCGGCCTCCGCCAAGAAGACGCCCGCCCCGCCGCCCGAACCCGTGCTGGCCACCGCCGACGAGCCGCAACTGGCCGCCGCCGAGCGCACCTACCTCGGCGACTACGCCTGCGAGTTCAAGGAAAGCGTGCACATCGACAAGCATCCCAAGGTGGCCGGCTACATCAACGTCGCCTGGAAGAAGCAGCTCATCACGATGAAGCCCGTGCTGTCGTCCACCGGCGCGTTGCGTCTGGAGGACGTGACTGGCCGCACGCTGATGATCCAGATCGCCAACAAGTCCATGCTGCTGGACACCAAGATCGGTCAGCGCCTGCTGGACGACTGCGTGCATCCCGAGCAGGCCAGACTGATGGAGGCCGCCAAGGCCGCCCGAATCGCCGACCCCGAGGCCGAGGCCGCCGCCCAGGCGCGCAACGGCCTGGGCATCACGCCCACGGCCGGCAAGTGAGGCGCCTCCGTTGAAACCCTGGGCTCGGGTATGTAGAATGAATACATACTTTTCGATGCATACCTGAGCTGCCGGCCTGCCGGCGGCCGCGCCGCTGGAGGCCCCATGGAAGCCACCGTTGCCGAACGCGGGCAGATCACGCTGCCCAAAGCCGTCCGAGACGCCCTCGGCCTGACCAAGGGCACCACGCTCAAGGTCGAGCTGGACGGCGGCCGCATCATCCTGCGCAAGAACGTCGATGACGCGATCTCGCGCCTGCGCGGACGCTTCAAGCTCGACGGCTTCGCCGACACCAACGAGGCCATGCGCGCCATCCGCGGCCATGCGCCCGGCGACCCCTATCTGCCGCCCGAGCCGGAGAGCGGGGACGCCACGCCTTGATCGCCACCGACTCCTCCATCCTCATCGACCTCATCGCCGGCGACGACGAGGCGAGTGCCAGCGCGGCCGAAGCGGTGCGCCAGGCGCTCAACGTCGGCCCGGTGGTGCTGTGCGAGGTGGCGCTGGCCGAGGTCTGCACCGCCTTTCGCGGCGGCACCGACGTGCTGCAGTTCCTGGAGGAGCTGGGCATTCGCTTCGACGCGATGGAGGCCAAGTCGGCGCTGCGCGCCGGCGAGATGCAGCGCCGCTACCGCCAGCGCGGCGGCAACCGCACCCGCACCGTCGCGGACTTCCTGATCGGCTCGCACGCGATGATGCAGTGCGATGCGCTGATCACCCGCGACGCTGGCTTCTACAGAGACTATTTCAAGGGACTGAGGCTGGTCATCCCGACCTCGGCCTGATTGCCTGTTTCACCGGAGAACCATGATGCTTCAAGCCTACCGTCAACACACCGCCGAACGTGCCGCACTCGGCATCCCGCCGCTGCCGCTGGATGCCAAGCAGGTGGCCGAGCTGATCGAGCTGATCAAGAACCCGCCCGCCGGTGAAGACGCCTTCCTGCTGGACCTGCTGACGCATCGCGTGCCGCCGGGCGTGGACGATGCGGCCAAGGTCAAGGCCTCGTTCCTGGCCGCTGTCGCGCACGGTGACCTGAAGGTCGGCCTGATCTCCCGCGCCAAGGCCACCGAGCTGCTGGGCACCATGGTGGGCGGCTACAACGTCCATCCGCTGATCGAGCTGCTGGACGACGCCGAAGTGGCCGGCGTCGCGGCTGCAGGGCTGAAGAAGACCCTGCTGATGTTCGACTACTTCAACGACGTGGCCACCAAGGCCAAGGCCGGCAACGCCAAGGCCAAGGAAGTCATGCAGTCCTGGGCCGACGCCGAGTGGTTCACGAGCCGCCCGGAAGTCGAGAAGAAGATCACCGTCACCGTCTTCAAGGTGCCCGGCGAGACCAACACCGACGACCTCTCGCCCGCCCCCGACGCCTGGAGCCGCCCGGACATCCCGCTGCACTACCTCGCGATGCTGAAGAACACCCGCCCCGACGCGGCCTTCAAGCCCGAGGAAGACGGCAAGCGCGGCCCGATGCAGTTCATCGAGGACCTGAAGAAGAAGGGCCACCTGGTCGCCTACGTGGGCGACGTGGTGGGCACCGGCTCCAGCCGCAAGTCCGCCACCAACTCGGTGATCTGGGCCACTGGCCAGGACATCCCCTTCGTGCCGAACAAGCGCTTCGGCGGCGTGACGCTGGGCGGCAAGATCGCCCCGATCTTCTTCAACACCCAGGAAGACTCCGGCTCGCTGCCCATCGAGGTGGACGTGTCCAAGCTGGAGATGGGCGACGTCATCGACGTGCTGCCCTATGACGGCAAGCTGGTGAAGAACGGCGAGACCGTGGCCGAGTTCAAGCTCAAGAGCGACGTGCTGTTCGACGAAGTGCGGGCCGGCGGCCGCATCAACCTGATCATCGGCCGCTCGCTGACCGCCAAGGCGCGCGAGTTCCTGGGCCTGCCCGCTTCCACGCTGTTCCGCCTGCCGCAGGCGCCGGCCGAGTCCAAGGCCGGCTTCACGCTGGCTCAGAAGATGGTCGGCCGCGCCGTGGGCCTGCCGGAAGGCCAGGGCGTGCGTCCGGGCACCTATTGCGAGCCCAAGATGACCACCGTCGGCTCGCAGGACACCACCGGCCCGATGACCCGCGACGAGCTGAAGGACCTGGCCTGCCTGGGCTTCTCGGCCGACCTGGTCATGCAGAGCTTCTGCCACACGGCCGCCTACCCCAAGCCCGTGGACGTGAAGACCCACCGCGAGCTGCCCGCCTTCATCAGCAACCGCGGCGGCGTCGCGCTGCGCCCGGGCGACGGCGTCATCCACAGCTGGCTGAACCGCCTGCTGCTGCCCGACACGGTGGGCACCGGTGGCGACTCGCACACCCGCTTCCCCATCGGCATCTCCTTCCCGGCCGGCTCCGGCCTGGTGGCCTTCGGCGCCGCCACCGGCGTGATGCCGCTGGACATGCCCGAATCGGTGCTGGTGCGCTTCAAGGGCGAGATGCAGCCCGGCGTGACGCTGCGCGACCTCGTGCACGCCATCCCGCTGTACGCGATCAAGGCCGGCCTGCTGACCGTCGCCAAGGCCGGCAAGAAGAACGTCTTCTCGGGCCGCATCCTGGAGATCGAAGGCCTGCCGGACCTGAAGGTCGAGCAAGCGTTTGAACTGTCGGACGCCTCCGCCGAGCGCTCGGCCGCCGGCTGCACCATCAAGCTCAACCCCGAGCCGATCAAGGAATACCTCACCAGCAACGTCGTGCTGATGAAGAACATGATCGCCGATGGCTACCAGGACGCGAAGACGCTGCAGCGCCGCATCGAGAAGGTCGAGGCCTGGCTGGCCAAGCCCGAACTGCTCGAGGCCGACAAGGACGCCGAGTACGCTGCCGTCATCGAGATCGACCTGGCCGACATCAAGGAACCCATCGTCTGCTGCCCCAACGACCCGGACGACGCCAAGTTCCTGTCCGAAGTCGCCGGCACCCAGATCGACGAGGCCTTCATCGGCTCCTGCATGACCAACATCGGCCACTTCCGCGCCGCGGCCAAGCTGCTGGGCGGCCAGCGCGACATCCCGGTCAAGCTGTGGGTGGCCCCGCCGACCAAGATGGACCAGAGCGAGCTGATCAAGGAAGGCCATTACGCCGCCTTCGGCACGGCCGGTGCGCGCACCGAAATGCCGGGCTGCAGCCTGTGCATGGGCAACCAGGCTCAGGTGCGTGAAGGCGCCACCGTCATCTCCACCTCCACCCGCAACTTCCCGAACCGCCTGGGCAAGAACACCAACGTGTTCCTGGGCTCGGCCGAGCTGGCGGCCATCGCCTCGCGCCTGGGCCGCCTGCCGACCAAGGAGGAGTACCTGAAGGAGATGGGCGTCATCGACGCCGACAAGGCCAGCGTCTACCGCTACATGAACTTCGACCAGATCGAGGAGTACGCCGAGGCCGCCAAGGCCACGGCACCCGCCTGCGCCTGACGCCCGACGGCCCCCAAGAAAAAGCCCCCGCCGGCGCACAGCCGGCGGGGGCTTTTTTCCGCGCCTGGGCGGGGGTTCAGACCACGCCCTGCGCCAGCATCGCGTCAGCCACTTTGACGAAGCCGGCCACATTGGCACCGTCGATGTAGCTGACGCTGCCATCGGCGCGCGCACCGTGCTTCAGGCAGGCGGCATGGATGCCCTGCATGATCTGCAGCAGCCGGGCGTCCACCTCCTCGCGCGTCCACGACAGGCGCATCGCGTTCTGGCTCATCTCCAGGCCCGAGGTGGCCACGCCGCCGGCATTGCTGGCCTTGCCGGGCGCATAGAGCACGCCCGCCGCCTCGAAGGCCTTGGCCGCCTCGATGGTGGACGGCATGTTGGCGCCCTCGGCGACGCACAGCACGCCGTTGCGGATCAGCGTGGCGGCATCCTGCCCATCCAGCTCGTTCTGCGTGGCGCAGGGCAGCGCCACGTCCACCGGCACATGCCAGGGACGCATGCCGGCCTCGAAATGGGCGCCGGTGCGCTGCGCATAGTCGCTGACGCGGCCGTAGTGGTGGTTCTTCACGTCCATCAGCACGGCCAGCTTCTCGGGCGTGAAGCCGGCATCGTCGATGACGGTGCCGCTGGAGTCGGACACCGTCACCACCCTGGCGCCCAGCTGCATCGCCTTCTCGACGGCGTACTGCGCGACATTGCCCGAGCCGGACACCGACACGCGCAGGCCCTCGAACGAGCGGCCGCGGGTCTTCAGCATCTCCTGCGCGAAGTAGACGGTGCCGTAGCCCGTCGCCTCGGGGCGGATCAGCGAGCCGCCGAAGGACAGGCCCTTGCCGGTGAACACGCAGGCGGCGCTGTTGGCCAGCTTCTTGACCATGCCGGCCATATAGCCCACCTCGCGGCCGCCCACGCCGATGTCGCCGGCCGGCACGTCGGTGTCGGGGCCGACGTGACGGAACAGCTCCGTCGCGAAGGCCTGGCAGAAGCGCATGATCTCGGCCGGGCTCTTGCCCTTGGGGTCGAAGTCCGAGCCGCCCTTGCCGCCGCCCATGGGCAGCGTGGTCAGCGCGTTCTTGAAGGTCTGCTCGAAGGCCAGGAACTTCAGCACCGACAGATTCACCGACGGATGGAAGCGCAGACCGCCCTTGTAGGGGCCTATGGCCATGCTGTGCTGGATGCGGTAGCCGCGGTTGACCTGCACCTCGCCGCGGTCGTCGAGCCAGGAGACGCGGAACATCACGATGCGCTCGGGCTCCACCAGGCGCTCCAGCAGGCCTTGCTCCGCGTAGCGCGGATGCGTCTCGATGAAGGGCCACAGGCTTTCCATGACCTCGGTCACGGCCTGCAGATACTCCGGCTGGCCGGGGTTGCGCTGGGCGACTTGCTCGAGGAATTGACCTAGGGACGCGTATTTCATGGATGGCAGCTCTCGGGACAGAGGGTGGCATCGGAGCGCCACCGCAGTCCGTCATGTTAAAAAGACATGACTCCATGCACCATCTTGGGTTGCCAACCCCGGGTTCGCACCAGAACAAGGCGCAGCGGCCCGCAGCCGCCCACAAAGGGCCGGCGGGGGCCAAGAAAAAGCGGCCCGAGTCTCCTCAGGGCCGCTTGCGCGTCGGGTGGCTGGCGGTCAGGCCTTGATGTCCAGCAGGGCGCCGGTGGTGTTGAGCTGGGTCTGCAACACCTTCAGGTTGGCGACGAAGGCATAGGACGCCGACTGCTGCTCCACCACCTCATTGGGCAGGTTGATCTCGCGCTCGGGGCGCTTGTCCACGTTGTTGGGCTCGGCGCTGGGGCGGGACTGATTGCCGGCCGCCAGGTTCGCGATGTTGGACGCCGACGCACGCAGGCGCTCTTCCGCGGCCGAGATGCCGGACATGGCGGTGGAGAGGGCGACGTTCATGGTGGTGGGGTTCAGCTTGAAGGCCTGCTGCCGCCTCTATCGGCAGCGCTGCCGCGAACTTTAGAGCAACGGGCGAAAAAAGGCGCATTTCCGCGGATCGCACCGCCGCGGCGCGTGACATCAGCCCGCCAATTCCTCGAAACCACCGGCGGACACGAACACCCGCACGCTGTCGCCGCCGGCCGCCTTGGCCTCGGTGCAGGCCAGCGCGCCGGCGCCCAGCACGGCGTCCACGCTGGTCAGCGTCGGCTGGATCTGCACCACACCCAGCGAGGCCTTCACCCGCGTGCGGTGCATGCCCCAGCGCAGCCGGTAGCCGGCCACGGCGGCGCGCACCTTCTCGGCAATGATCTGCGCATAGTGCTGGTCGCAGTCGGGCAGCAGGATGGCGAAATGGTCTTCCTCCAGCCGCGCGACGAGGTCGGAGGCGCGCACCTTGGAGATCAGCATCTGGCCCAGGCCATAGAGGAAATGGTCGCCCACCTCGGCGCCCATTTCCTGGATGACCGCACCGAACTTGTCGACGTCCAGCCACAGCACCGACACCGGCTCGCCCCGGCGGCTGCCGACATGCTCGGCCAGGCGGCGCTCGAACTCGCGCCGGTTGGCCAGTTCCGTGACGCTGTCGTGCTTGGCCGTCCAGGTCGGCTGCAGCCGCTGCGCCCGGGCGGCCGTCACGTCCTCCACGATCCACAACACCTCGCCGGCCGGAGCCTCCCAATGCAGGGGCGTGGCCTGCAGCCGGCCCCAGAAGCGGTGGCCGTCGCGCCTCACGTACTCGATCTCCTCGTCCAGCGGCCGGCCCAGCGCAAAGGCCGCGGCGGCACGCTCGTTCAGCGCCGTGTGGGCCAGATCGGTGGTGTGGACCACGCGCGTGCCCTGGCCGGCCAGGTCGCTGTCGTCGCCGAAGCCGAAGAGGTGGTTGAACTCGTCGCTGACGAGCTCGAAGCACTGGCCGCGCACGAAGGCCACGGCCGTCGGCGCGCGCACCAGCAGCGCGCGCAGCCGGGCGGCGGTGGTGTCCTCGTTGCGGGCGGGGGCGGCACTGCTCATGGGTAGGTGTCTCCGGGCGGATCTGCAAACCCGACTATCGCAGGACTGCCGGCTTTCGACCATGCAGCCCGTCACGGAGGGCGGCTCTCAGGGCGCGATCTGCTCGGCGTAGTCGTACAGCGCCGCCAGGATCTCCTCGCCGCGCTCGTCCGCCGCCTCGCCCAGCTGGTCGATGCGCTCCATGAAGGCCGCCAGCGTCAGCGCGCCGCCCTCGCCTTCGTGCAGCCGCGCACCGCAGTGGGCCTGCCAGCGCTCGGCCTCGTCGGCCGTCAGGCTGGCGGGGAAGTTGCGCGCCCGCCAGCGGAACACCAGCTCGTCCAGCCGGCCGTCCTGGAAGGCCAGCTTGCCCTGGGCGGCACGCTCGGCGAGCTGCTCGGGCGGCGTGCTGCGCACGCGGTTCAGCGCACGGCGGTCCTCGTTACCGATGAAACCGCCGTAGAGATCCTCGTCCACATCGGCCGCCTCGAACGGCTCGCGCTGGAACACATCGCCCCACAGCCCGTCCAGCAGCCGGCCCTGCTCGGCCAGCAGCTTCGCGTGGGCGAGCTGGGCCTCGACGTCATGGCCCCAGCGCTGGGCCATGGCCGGGCTGAGCGTCTTCAGATTGCCGATGACGATGGGGCTCTTGTTGACGTGGATGGTCTTGATGGGCAGGCGCGTGACGCCCTCGGGCAGCTCGTCCTGCTTGGTGAACATGCGCTGACGGATGGCGGCGGCGTCCAGCGTCAGCAGCTCCTGCGGCGAGACGCTGCAGTCCCAGACGATGAGCTCGTTCTTGTTGGTCGGGTGCGGCGCCAGCGGCCAGACCATGGCGATGCAGCCGCGCTCGGGCCCGTACATGCCCGAGACATGCAGGAAGGGCTTGCCCACGCCGATCTCGTCCCACACCGCCTGCTTGCTGCGCAGCTTGACGCAGAAGTCCCACAGCTTGGGCTGGGCCTGGCGCAGCTTGCGCGCCAGCGCCACGGTGGCGCGCACGTCGGACAGCGCATCGTGCGCGGCCTCGTGGGCCACGCCGTTGGCCAGGGTCAGGTGCTCCAGCTTGAAGCTGGGGCGACCGTCCTCGTGCCGGGGCCATTCCAGGCCGTCGGGCCGCAGCGCATAGGCGCAGCGCACCACGTCCAGCAGGTCCCAGCGGCCGCAGCCGTTCTGCCATTCGCGGGCATAGGGGTCGATGAGGTTGCGCCAGAACAGGTGGCGCGTCACCTCGTCGTCGAAGCGGATGCTGTTGTAGCCCACGCCCACGGTGCCCGGCAGGGCCAGCACGGTCTCGATGGCCGCAGCGAACTCATGCTCGGGCACGCCGCGCTCCAGGCAGTGCTGGGGCAGGATGCCGGTCAGCAGGCAGGACTCGGGATCGGGCAGGTAGTCGGGCGCCGGCTGGCAGTACAGCATCAGCGGCTCGCCGATCTCGTTCAGCTCGGCATCGGTGCGCAGGCCAGCGAACTGGGCCGGCCGGTCGCGGCGCGGCACGCGGCCGAAGGTCTCGTAGTCGTGCCAGAAAAATGAAAGGGAAGACATGGCCGGCACGATAGCGCAGCCGCTAGAGTGAACCGCATGAGATTTGCCCTGCTCCTGCTGCTCGCGGCCGGCGCGGCCGCCCGGGCCGATGACGCCATCTCGCCCGACCGGCCCGACTTCACCAACGGCCCCGACGTGCTGGCCGCGGGGCGCTTGCAGATCGAGACCAGCGGCGCCTGGCAGCGTGACAGCGCGGACGGCCTCACGACAAGGCTGCGCTCGACGCCCACCCTGCTGCGCCTGGGCCTGGGCCACAGCCTGGAGCTGAGGCTGGACAGCGCGGGTGCGCTGCGCCAGAGCGGGCCGCACGCCAGCGGCCGCGGCGACCTGGGACTGGGTTTCAAATGGCAGCTGCAGGAGGGCGACGCGAACCAGCCCGGCCTGGGCTGGCTGTTCGACCTGCAGACGCCCACGGGCAGCGGGCCGTTCAAGGGCCACGGCCTCAGGCCGTCGCTGAACTTCCTGGCGCAGTGGCAGCTGCCGGCGGGCTACTCGCTGGGCACCATGGCCGGCCTGCTGGTGGACCGCAATGACGCCGATCAGCGCTACACCGCCGGCGTGCTGTCGGCCAGCCTGGGCATTCCGGTCAACGACAGGCTGCGCGGCTTTGCCGAGCTCGCCGGCCAGCGGCTGGCCTCGGCGCGCAACGGCGGCAACGTCGTCACGCTGGGCACCGGCCTGGCCTGGCAGCTCACGGACGACGCCCAGCTGGATGCGGCCGCCTTCCGCGGCCTGAACCGCAGCACGCCCGACTGGGCTTGCACCGTCGGGCTGTCGCTCAGGTTCTGATCAGCGCTTGCGGACCACCACGCTGCCGATGGAATAGCCGGCGCCGAACGAGCAGATGACGCCCGCATCGCCGGCCTTCAGATCGGCCCGGTGGTGGTGGAAGGCAATGATGGAGCCGGCCGAGGCGGTGTTGGCGTACTCGTTCAGGATCAGCGGCGCCACGTCGCTGCCGGCATCGGCCCCCACCAGCTTCTTGATGACCAGCTGGTTCATGCCCTGGTTGGCCTGGTGCAGCCAGTAGCGGCTGACCTGCGTGGGCTCCAGGCCCAGTTGGCCCAGGTGGGCCTCGATGTGGGCCGCGGCCATGGGCACCACTTCCTTGAAGACCTTGCGGCCCTCCTGATAGAAGGTCAGGTCGCGGTCGTTGGGGTCGCGGTCCTCGGCGCGGTTCATGAAGCCGAAGTTGTTGCGGATGTTGCTGCTGAACTGCGTGGCCAGCCGCGTGCCCAGGATCTCCCACTGGTCGGGCCCGGTCGCGGTGTCGGCGCGCTCGACGATGAGGGCCGTGCAGACGTCGCCGAAGATGAAGTGGCAGTCGCGGTCGCGCCATTCCAGGTGGGCCGAGGTGATCTCGGGATTCACGACCAGCACGCACCTCGAAGCGCCAGAGCGCACCGCGTTGACCGCCTGCTCCAGCGCGAAAGTGGCCGAGGAGCAGGCCACGTTCATGTCGAAGCCGTAGCCGCCGGCGCCCAGTGCCTGCTGGATCTCCACGGCCATGGCCGGATAGGCGCGCTGCATGTTGGCGCTGGAACAGAGCACGGCATCGATGTCCGCGCCGCTCTTGCCGGCCTGGGCCAGGGCCTGGCGGGCCGCATCGACGGCGATCTCGGCCATCAGCGACAGCTGGTCGTCCGGCCGGGGCTGGAAACGCGGGTACATGCGGGCCGGGTCCAGCACGCCGTCCTTCTCGATGACGTAGCGCTGCTTGATGCCCGAGGCCTTCTCGATGAACTCGACGCTGGAATGCGTCAGCGCGGCGCGCTCGCCGCGGGCGATGGCGTCGGCATGCAGCGCGTTCTGGCGGTCGGCGTAGGCGTTGAAGGCCTCCACCAGCTCGGCATTGGTGATGACGTGCGGCGGCCGATACAGGCCGGTGCCGCTGATGACCACGCCTGGGTATGAAGCTTGCATAAAGTAGACGGAAGCCGCCGCTGCTGAGGTACGAAGCCTGAAAGTTTATCGAGGCGTGGGACGGCACCGTCTAAGCACTAGCCTGGGGCCATGCACCACGACATGCACGAAGACCGCCTGCTCCCGCCCGACGATGCGCTGCGCCTGACGCTGCACAACGAGGTGCATGCCCGCCCGCCGCCGCGCATACGCCTGCCCGCCGTCATCGTCCACGTCGCCGTGCTGAACGACGGCATCAGCCGCGCCGACGAACATGCCCACCTGCGCCAGTTGCCGGGCCAGCACGAACTCCCGCTGGCTGCGCTCAACGCCAACTTCCTGCGCCTGCGCTGCGGCGACTTCTCTCTGAAATGGGAGCGCCACGCCGAGTTCACGCGTTACGCCGTGGTGCAGCCGCTGCCGGCCGACGCCGAAGCCGGCGCGCAGACGCTGGACGCCCTGCCCCTGCGCACGGCGCCGGACTGGCTGGGCCGCATCCCGGGCCGCACCATCGCGGCCCTCAAGCTCCTGATGCTCGAGCGGCCGCTGAGCTTGGCCCCCAACGCACTGGCCGAGGCCCAGGCCTGGTTCGGCGCCCATGCCGTCGTCGCTTCCACCATGGGCGGTCATTCGCTGGTCGTCACCGACTTCTGCCTGCGCGCCACCGGCTTCGAGCACATCGTCGTGCTGGCCGAGCCCGGCACGCCCGAGACCCGCGCCGGCCGCATCTGCCAGCGCCTGCTGGAGCTGGAGACCTACCGGCTGATGGCCTTGCGCGGCCTGCCGGCCGCGAAGGCGCTGGGCACGACGCTGTCCGAGGTGGAGGCCGACCTGGCCGACATCACCGCGCGGCTGGAGCGGCGCAGCGCGTCGGAGGCCGCGTTGCTGGACGACCTGATTTCCACCGCCGCCCGCGTGGAGCATGCGACGGCCGAGCACCAGTACCGCTTCGCGGCGACCCAGGCCTACCACGCCATCGTCCAGGCCCGCATCGACGAGTTGCACGAGGGCAAGGTGGCGGGCACGCAGACGCTGGGCGAGTTCATGCAGCGCCGGCTGTCGCCGGCCATCGCCACCGTCGCCGCGACGGCCCAGCGGCTGGACGCGCTGTCGCGCCGCATCGAGCGGGCCAGCGCGCTGCTGCGCACGCGCGTGGACATCGCGACCGAGGCGCAGAACCAGCAGCTGCTGACGCAACTGGGCCACGGCCAGCAGACACAGCTGCGCATGCAGGCGACCGTGGAAGGCCTGTCGCTGGCGGCCATCACCTATTACGTCGTCAGCCTGCTGCTGTACGGCTTCAAGGCGCTGAAGGCCGAGGGCTGGCTGCCGGTCGCACCGGAGTTGGCCGCAGGCGTCGCCATCCCGCTGGTGCTCGCCGGCGTCTGGTGGACGACTCGGCGCATTCATCGCCGCTTCCTGGGGCATTGAACCAGCCGCGTAGAATCAATCACCGGGCCCAAATTTTGTCTTCGGCCCGGCGCGTCGCGCCTTAACTTCACAAGCGAAGTTAGCCTGCGACGCGACGGCCGGTCCGGCCGTCGAGGGCGCCCTGCCCTCATGCCGAAGCAAGTCAAGCGCTCGCAGCCCAGGTCGCGCACTGCCAAACGCGCGCCGCAACTGTGAACTTGAACGATGGAAATCTTCGACTACGACAACATCCTGCTGCTGCCGCGCAAGTGCCGGGTGGACAGCCGCTCGGACTGCGACACCTCCGTGCAGTTCGGCCCGCACCGCTTCAAGCTGCCGGTGGTGCCGGCCAACATGAAGACCGTGGTGGACGAGCCCATCACCGAGATGCTGGCCCGCGAGGGCTACTTCTACGTGATGCACCGCTTCGACCTGGACAGCCTGGCCTATGCCAAGAGCATGCGCGACAAGGGGCTGCTGGTCAGCTTGAGCGTGGGCGTGAAGCCGGCGGACCATGAACTGGTCGACCGGCTCGCCGCCGAAGGCGTGGGCGCCGACTACCTGACCATAGACATCGCCCACGGCCATGCCGAGAGCGTGCAGCGCATGATTGCCCACATCAAGCAGAAGCTGCCGGACGCCTTCGTCATCGCCGGCAACGTCGGCACGCCCGAGGGCGTCATCGACCTGGAGAACTGGGGCGCGGACGCGACCAAGGTGGGCGTGGGGCCGGGCAAGGTCTGCATCACGCGGCTCAAGACCGGCTTCGGCACCGGCGGCTGGCAGCTGTCGGCGCTGAAGTGGTGCGCCCGCGTGGCCACCAAGCCCATCGTGGCCGACGGCGGCATCCGCCACCACGGCGACATCGCCAAGAGCGTGCGCTTCGGCGCCGCCATGGTCATGATCGGTTCGCTGTTCGCCGGCCATGAGGAATCGCCCGGCACCACGGTGGAGGTGGACGGCAAGCTCTACAAGGAGTACTACGGCTCGGCGTCCGACTTCAACAAGGGCGAGTACCGGCATGTGGAGGGCAAGCGCATCCTGGAGCCGGTCAAGGGCCGGCTGGGCGACACGCTGCGCGAGATGCAGGAAGACCTGCAGAGCTCCATCTCCTATGCCGGCGGCACCCAGCTGGCGGACCTGAAGAAGGTCAACTACGTGGTGCTGGGCGGAGAAAACGCGGGAGAACATTTGTTCATGTGATCGCCGCAGGCGAGCACCGAGCGCGGAGCGCGAAGCCCGCGTTTCGGCACAGCCAAAACGCCGGAGAACACTTGTTCATGTGATCGCCGAGGGCGAGCACCTGTTCATGTGACGATGTTCAGGGCTCGCCCTTGGACGGCTTGGGGTAGGCGCGGTTGACGTCCAGCGGCTCCGCATAGGGCGAGCTCCAGGTCTGCTCGTGCAGCGCCGCCAGCCGGGCGGCCATGGCCGCGTCGCGCAGCACCACCTCCAGGTTGCGCGACTTGTCCAGATAGCCACCGGCCCAGTTGCTGGTGCCCACCCAGGCCAGCTCGCCGTCTATGCTCATCGTCTTGCTGTGGATGACCCGGGCGAAGGGGATGAAGCCGGTGCTGGCACGCGGCAGCGTGACGATGCGGATCTCGACGCCCGGCAGCAGCGCCAGGCTCTTCAGGTGCTGCAGGGCCGGCTGCTCGGTGTTCCAGCTCGACACCATCAGCTTGACCTTCACGCCGCGCGCCGCAGCGGCGCGCAGCGCGTTGTCGATGACCGGATAGAACGGCCGCTGCCCGGCCGCGTAGGACAGCGGCGCGTAGTCCAGCAACTGCACCCTCACCTCGCTGCGCGCCTGGGCCAGCAGGCGCGGCAGCACCTCTTCCGAGTCGCCCACGCCGGGCGGGTTCCAGGCCCGCGGGCTGGACAGCAGCATGGCCTGGCGCGCGATGTCGAAGGGCGCTGCCGGCTGGGCCAGCGCCGGCACGGGCTGGCCGGCCGCCACCAGGGCCTGGGCCTGCCAGTCCTGCTCGAACACCGCCTGCAGCTGGGCCACCAGCGCCGGGTCCGTGATGCGCAGGCCGGTCTCCTGGATGTGCTTGAGCGAGCGCCAGTCGAAGTTCTGGCTGCCCACATAGGCCGCGCGCCGGTCGACGACGAAATACTTGGCGTGGATGATGCCGTTGCCGCTGAGCTTGCTGTAGTCCAGCAGGCGGAACTCCAGGCCGGGGATGCGCTGCAACCGCGCCAGCGTCGCCGGCTCGGACAGGCGCTGGCCCTTGGCCTCCATCAGGAAGCGCACCTTCACGCCGCGGGCCACGGCGGCCTCCAGGCTGGCAATCAGCAGGTCCAGCGCCTCGCCGTCGCGGCCGGCGACGTAAAACTGGCCGATGACGATTTCATCGCGGGCCGCGTCGAACATCTCGCGCCAGACCTGCACCGGCTCCCGCAGGTCGGGTGCCGCCAGGCGGGTCTCGACGGGTGCGGTGTAGACCAGCTCATAGCCGGGGATGGCGAAATCGGCCCGGGCCGTCGGGGAGCCCAGGCAGGCCAGGGCGGCAAGGGTGGCCAACATCCAGGCCGGCGGGCGCAAGTAGGTGTTTGTCATGACTGTGGGGCGGAATCAGCGCCCGCAATGTAGCCGCGCCGCGCGGCCAGAATGCCGGCCAGCGCCCGACCGGAGCCCGCATGGATTTCACCGCCTACCGCCAGCACGATGCCACCGCCCTGGCCGCCGAAGTGGCCGCGGGCCGCGTGCGCCCCGAGGCGCTGCTAGACCTGGCCCTGGCCCGCCTGGCCGCCGTGCAGCCGCAGCTGCGGCCGGTCTGCCGGCTCATGGAGGCCGAGGCCCGCGCCCAGCTGGCGCGGGGCATAGGCAGCGGCCCGCTGGCCGGTGTGCCCCTGCTCATCAAGGACGTGGCGCAGGACTACGCCGGCGTGCCCACGAGCTGGGGCAGCCGTGCCTATACCCGGCTGCCGCCGCCGCGCGAGCATGCCCATGTGGTGCGGCGGCTGCTGGACGCGGGCCTGGTCATCTTCGGCAAGACCAACGCGCCCGAGCTGGGGCTCAAGGGCGTCACGGACCCGCAGGCCTTCGGCCGCAGCAGCAACCCCTGGGACATGGGTCGCACGCCGGGCGGCAGCAGCGGCGGATCGGCGGCGGCCGTCGCGGCGGGCGTCGTGCCCATGGCAGCGGCCAGCGACGGTGGCGGCTCCATCCGCATCCCGGCGGCCTGCTGCGGCCTGGTGGGCCTCAAGCCGTCCCGGGGGCGCATCTCGTCGGGGCCCGCTGCCGGTGACGTCTGGTTCGGCGCCTGCAGCGAGGGTGTCATCTCGCGCAGCGTGCGCGACACCGCGCTGGCGCTGGGCGTGATGAGCGGCCCCGAGCCCGGCGACCCGGTGGCGCTGCCCGCGCCGGACATGCCCTTCACCACCCAGCTGCGCGCGCCGCTGCGCCGGCTGCGCATCGCCTGGTGCGCCGATTCGCCCATCGCCGAGCCGGTGCATGACGAGGCCAGGCTGGCCGTCGAGCGCACGGTGGCGCTGCTGCGCGGCCTGGGCCATGCCGTGGAGCCGGCGCGCCCCGACATCGACGGCCGCGCGCTGGCCAACAGCTATCTGCACGTCTACTTCGGCCAGGTGCCGGCCATGCTGCGCCAGGCCGTCGCCGCAGGCGGGCGCGAGGCGGACTTCGAACCGCTGACCCGGCTGCTCGCGACGCTGGGCCGCGCCACCAGCGCCGAGCGGCTGACACAGGAGCTGCTGCGCTGGAACGAGTATTCGCGCAGCCTGGCTGCGCTGCATGCGCGCTACGACGTCTACCTGACGCCCACCCTGGCCTCGCCCCCCGTGCCGCATGGCACCGGCGACCCGCCGCCACTGCAGATGGCCGTGTTCAACGCGCTGCGTGCCTCGGGCCTGCTGGGCCTGCTCAAGCGCGCCGGCCTGCTGGACGGCATCGTGCAGCAGATGGCCGCCGACAACCTGCGCCACGTGCCCTTCACCCAGCTCGCCAACCTGACCGGCACGCCGGCCATCTCCGTGCCGCTGCACTGGACCAGCGACGGGTTGCCGCTGGGCGTGCAGCTCAGCGCCGCCGCGGGCCAGGACGGCCTGCTGCTGCAACTGGCCGCCGAGCTGGAGGCCGCCCAGCCCTGGTTCGACCGGCTGCCGCCACAGCCCCGCTGACCCGGCGCGAATGCCCGCCGGCGGACATCGGGGCCACCCGTAAAATCGGCCCTCCCCTGCCCTGTCGACAAGCCCCGTGGAGCCCTGCCCACGGGGCGCCAGCCGAGACCTTCCCGTGACCGAACTCGCCAAGTCCTTCGAACCCGCCGCCCTGGAAGCCCACTGGGGCCCGACCTGGGAGGCCGCCGGCCTGTACGCGCCGACGCTGGACCCGGCCAAGCCCTCGTTTTCCATCCAGCTGCCGCCGCCCAACGTGACCGGCACGCTGCACATGGGCCATGCCTTCAACCAGACGGTGATGGACTCGCTGACGCGCTACCACCGCATGCTGGGCCACAACACGCTGTGGGTGCCGGGCACCGACCACGCCGGCATCGCCACGCAGATCGTCGTCGAGCGCCAGCTGCAGGCCGCCGGCCAGAACCGCCACGACCTGGGCCGCAAGAACTTCGTCGCCCGCGTGTGGGACTGGAAGCAGGAGAGCGGCAACACCATCACCAGCCAGATGCGCCGCCTGGGCGACTCGGTGAGCTGGGGCCATGAATACTTCACGATGGACGAGAAGCTCTCGAAGGTGGTCGTCGAGACCTTCGTGCGCCTCTACGAGGAAGGCCTGATCTACCGCGGCAAGCGCCTGGTCAGCTGGGATCCGGTGCTGCAGTCCGCCGTGTCGGACCTGGAGGTGTCGTCGGAGGAGGAAGACGGCTCGCTGTGGCATATCCGCTATCCGCTGGCGGACGGCTCGGGCTCGGTGGTGGTCGCCACGACCCGCCCCGAGACCATGCTGGGCGACGTGGCCGTCATGGTGCATCCCGAGGACGAGCGCTACACCGCGCTGATCGGCAAGCTCGTGAAGCTGCCGCTGACGGACCGCGAGATCCCGGTCATCGCCGACGACTATGTGGACCGCGAGTTCGGCACCGGCGTCGTCAAGGTCACGCCGGCTCACGACACCAACGACTACGCGGTGGGCCAGCGCCACGGCCTGCCGATGATCTCGGTGCTGGACCTGCAGGCCAGGATCAACGATCAGGCCCCCGCGACCTACCGCGGCCTGGACCGCTTCGTCGCCCGCAAGCGCATCGTGGCCGACCTGGAGGCGCTGGGCCTGCTGGTCGAGGTCAAGAAGCACAAGCTGCAGGTGCCGCGCTGCGAGCGCACCGGCCAGGTCATCGAGCCCATGCTGACCGACCAGTGGTTCGTCGCCACCACCAAGCCCGGCGCGGACGGCAAGAGCATCGCCGACAAGGCCATCGCCGCCGTGGACAGCGGCGCGGTCAAGTTCCATCCCGAGCAGTGGGTCAACACCTACAACCACTGGATGAACAACCTGCAGGACTGGTGCATCTCGCGCCAGCTCTGGTGGGGCCACCAGATCCCGGCCTGGTACGGCACGGGCGGCGAGCTGTTCGTCGCGCGCAGCGAGGAAGAGGCCCAGGCCCGCGCCAAGGCGGCCGGGTATCTGGGCGAGCTGACCCGCGACCCCGACGTGCTGGACACCTGGTACTCCTCGGCGCTGGTGCCCTTCTCCACGCTGGGCTGGCCCGAGCAGACGCTGGAGCAGCAGCTGTTCCTGCCTTCCTCGGTGCTGGTAACCGGCTACGACATCATCTTCTTCTGGGTCGCCCGGATGATCATGATGACGACGCACTTCACCGGCAAGGTGCCGTTCAAGGACGTCTACATCCACGGCCTGGTGCGCGACTCGCAGGGCCAGAAGATGAGCAAGTCCGAGGGCAATGTGCTGGACCCGGTGGACCTGATCCAGGGCTGCGACCTGGAGACGCTGACCGCCAAGTCGACGGTCGGCCTGCGCAAGCCCGAGACGGCGCCCAAGGTGGCCGCCCGCGTGAAGAAGGAGTTCCCCGAAGGCATGCCGGCCTACGGCGCCGACGCGCTGCGCTTCACGATGGCCAGCTACGCCACGCTGGGCCGCAACATCAACTTCGACACCAAGCGCTGCGAGGGCTACCGCAACTTCTGCAACAAGCTCTGGAACGCGACCCGCTTCGTGCTGATGAACTGCGAGGGTCAGGACTGCGGCCTAGCGCATGAGCAGGGCGCCTGCCCGCCCGGCTACAACCAGTTCAGCCAGGCCGACCGCTGGATCAGCAGCGAACTGCAGCGCGTGGAAGCCGCCGTGGCCCAGGGCTTTGCCGAATACCGCCTCGACAACGTCGCCAACGCCATCTACAGCTTCGTCTGGGACGAGTACTGCGACTGGTACCTGGAAATCGCCAAGGTGCAGATCCAGGCCGGCAACGAGAGCCAGCAGCGCGCCACGCGCCGCACGCTGATCCGCGTGCTGGAGACCACGCTGCGTCTGCTGCACCCCATCGCGCCCTTCATCACCGAGGAGCTGTGGCAGGCGGTGGCGCCCATCGCCGGCCGCAAGGCGGTGGACTACATCGGCCAGGCGCCCTACCCCGTGGCCCAGCCCGAGCGCATCGACGCCGGCGCCGACGCCTGGATGGCCCAGCTCAAGGAGGTCGTCGGCATCACGCGCAGCCTGCGCGGCGAGATGGCCCTAAGCCCCAGCGACCGCGTGCCGCTGCTGGTGGGCGGCGACCTGTCCTTCCTCAGCGAAGCCGCCGCCGTGCTCAAGGTGCTGGCCAAGCTCAGCGCCGTCGAGCTGATTGCCGACGAGGCCGAGTTCGCGAGGCAGAGCGCGACGGCACCCGTGCTGGTGCATGGCGCGGCCAAGCTGGCGCTGAAGGTGGAGATCGACGTCGAGGCCGAGCGCGCCCGCCTGACCAAGGAGGCGACGCGCCTGGAGGGCGAGATCGCCAAGGCCGAGGCCAAGCTCTCCAACGAGAGCTTCGTGGCCCGTGCGCCGGCCGCCGTCGTCGAGCAGGAGCGCGCCCGCGTGGCCGGCTTCAAGGAGACGGTGGCCCGGCTGCGCGAGCAGCTGGCCCGCCTGCCGGCTCAGTAATAGCCGGCCGCCTGGACCGCGGCGCGCTGCGCGGCCTGCTCCGCGGCCTTCTGCTTGCCGCTGGGCAGCCGGGTCAGCAGCTCGTCCAGGCCACGCGCCACCGCCCAGGCCGCGCGCACGCGCGATTCGCGCGTGGTGCCGGCCAGGCGCGGCGTGACCTGCAGCGTCGCGATGCCGTGCAGCGGCCGCCCGGCCTCCAGCCAGCCCGGCTCCAGGCAGTCCAGCCAGGCGGCGCGCAGCCGGCCGCTGCGCAAGGCCCGGCCCAGCGCCGCCTCGTCGACGAGGCCGGACTGGCTCAGGCCCACCAGCACCTGGTCGGCACGCGCATGCGCCAGCTGGCGCTCGCCGAGCAGGCCCCGGAAGCGCTCGAAATACGGCAGCAGCAGCACCAGGCCGTCGCTGTGCTCCACCAGCTCGCCCAGGCCCAGCGGCTCTATGCCCCAGCGCGCCCAGGTCGCGTCGCTGGGATGCAGGCCGGGGTCGTAGCCGACGACGCGGGCACCGAAGGTCTGCAGCAGCTGGGCCAGCACCTGGGCCGCCGGCGTCAGGCCCAGCAGGCCTATCGTGGAGCAGCCCAGCTCGCGGCCCACCTTGAGGCCGTCGCTGCCCTCCACCGGCACCCGCCTGAGCAGGCCCAGCAGCGCGCCGATGACGAACTCCGCCTCGGCGCTGGCCGTCGAGCGCTGCGAGCGCACCACCTCCACGCCCGCCTTGCGGCAGGCCTCCACATCGATGTTCTCGGCCCCGCCGCTGGCGCGGCCTATGGCCCGCAGCAGCGGCGCGCCCTGCAGCAGCTCGGCATCGACACGCACCTCGGGCGGCGCGATGAGGGCGCGCGAGTCCTGCAGCGCCGTCAGCAGGCCGGCCGTGTCGCCGACGAGCTCGGGCGCGAAGCGGGCGTCGTGGCGTTCGGCCAGCCACTGCACCACCTCGGCATCCAAAGGTTCCAGGATCAGGACCGTCATTGTTTGTGCTTGCCCGACTCCAGGGTCGACCCGTCACACCCCCGTGACACAATCTTCGCGACCCCGCCAACCCAGTGTATGCCCATGGCCTTATCGCCCAAGTCGCCCATCACCAAAGCCATCTTCCCGGTTGCCGGCCTCGGCACGCGCTTCCTGCCGGCCACCAAGGCCCAGCCCAAGGAGATGCTGCCGGTGGTCGACAAGCCGCTGATCCAGTACGCCGTCGAGGAGGCCTATGCGGCCGGCGTGCGCGAGATGATCTTCGTGACGGGCCGCCACAAGCGCCCCATCGAGGACCATTTCGACATGACCTTCGAGCTGGAGGTGGCGCTGGAGCAGGCCGGCAAGCAGGAGCTGCTGGACGTGGTGCGCTCGGTCAAGCCCGACGACATGGAGTGCATCTATGTGCGCCAGGCCCAGGCCCTGGGGCTGGGCCATGCCGTGCTGTGCGGCCAGCGCCTGGTGGGCAACGAGCCCTTTGCCGTGCTGCTGGCGGACGACCTGATGGTGGGAGAGACGCCCATCCTGGCGCAGATGGTGGAGCAGTTCCGCGAATGGCGCGCCTCGATACTCGCCGTGCAGGAAGTGCCGGCCGAGCACACGCGGCGCTACGGCATCGTCGCCGGCACCCAGGTCAACGACCACCTGATGGACGTGAACCGCATCGTCGAGAAGCCCGCCCCCGAGGTCGCGCCGTCACGCCTGGGCGTGGCCGGCCGCTACATCCTGACGCCGGGCGTCTTCCACGAGATCGCCAACCAGCCACGCGGCGTGGGCGGCGAGATCCAGCTCACCGACGGCATTGCCGGCCTGCTGCGCCGCGAGAAGGTGTTCGCCTACCGCTATGAGGGCAAGCGCTATGACTGCGGCAGCAAGGAAGGTTTCCTGCAGGCCAATGTGGAACTGGCCCTGGCCCATCCGCAGCTCGGCCCGGGCTTCCGCGAATTCCTGAAAGAGCTGGCGTTGTAATTGCGAAAACCTGCCGCGCACGCAAGAGTGCCTTGCCGCGCGGCTGCCGCAGCACCGGCTTTGCCGGGCTGCTGGCAGCGCCCCTTGAGGGGGCCCGCGTCAGCGGGCAGGGGGTGGGCCGTCAACGGCGCCTGAGGATGTGGATGAACTCGTCGCCCGACGCGTTCTGCTCCACCAGCTCGTTGCCGGTCTGACGCGCAAAGGCCTGGAAGTCGCGCATCGAGCCCGGGTCGGTCGCGACGACGCGCAGCAACTCGCCGCTGAGCATGTCGGCCAAGGCCTTCTTGGCCTTCAGGATGGGCAGCGGGCAGTTCAGCCCTCGGGTGTCGATCTCGCGTTGGACGTCCATGGCCTCATTCTCGCTTGATGTCCGCCGGGTCCAGCCATTGCGGCTCCAGGCCCTTGCGGCGCAGCCAGGTCGCCAGCGCCTGGCCCGTGCCCTGAGGCCAGCAGCGCACCGCCTCGGGCGCGATCAGCTTGTATTCGGACAGCTCGGGTGACAGCCGGATCTCGCCGCTCGCCGCCGCATGGTAGGCAATGATGATCTGGTTCATGCGCTGGAAATCCCAGACGCCCAGCAGGCTTAACTGCTGCACCTGCAGCGCCGTCTCCTCGGCGATCTCGCGGCGTATGCCGTCCTCCGGCGTCTCGCCGGCCTCCATGAAGCCCGTGATCAGCCCGAAGAAGCGCCCCGGCCAGGCGGCGTTGCGGGCCAGCAGCACCTGGCCGTCACGGTCCGTGCATTCGATGACGGCGGCCAGCACCGGCGTCGGGTTGTTCCAGTGCGTGAAGTCGCAGGCCGGGCAACGCAGGCGCTGCTTGTCGCCGCCGTCCTCGGCCTGGGTGATGAAGGCCAGTTCGCTCGCGCAGAGCGGGCAGAACCTGTAGGCCGTCATGCAGGAAACACGCCCGTGGACAGGTAGCGGTCACCGCGGTCGCAGACGATGAAGGCGATGGTGGCGTTCTCGACATGGCGGGCGATCTGCAGCGCCACCCAGCAGGCCCCGGCCGCGGAGATGCCGGCAAACAAGCCCTCCTCGCGGGCCAGGCGGCGCGCCATGTCCTCGGCATCGCTCTGGCTGACCAGCACCAGCTCGTCCACGCCGCTGGGGTCGTAGATCTTGGGCAGATAGGCCTCGGGCCATTTGCGGATGCCGGGGATGCGCGAGCCCTCGGCCGGCTGGGCGCCGATGATGCGCACGGCCGGGTTCTGCTCCTTCAGGAAGCGCGACACGCCGGTGATGGTGCCCGTCGTGCCCATGGCGCTGACGAAGTGGGTGATCTGCCCGTTCGTATCCTTCCAAAGCTCCGGGCCCGTCGTCTCGTAGTGCACGCGCGGGTTGTCGGCGTTGGCGAACTGGTCCAGCACCCGGCCCTTGCCCTCGCGGGCCATCTGCTCGGCCAGGTCGCGGGCGTACTCCATGCCGCCGGTCCTGGGCGTCAGGATGAGCTCGGCGCCAAAGGCCTTCATGGTCTGGGCGCGCTCGATGGACAGGTCCTCCGGCATGATGAGCACCATGCGGTAGCCGCGGATCGCGGCCGCCATCGCCAGCGCGATGCCGGTGTTGCCAGAGGTGGCCTCGATCAGCGTGTCGCCGGGCTTGATCTCGCCGCGCTCCTCGGCGCGCTTGATCATGCTGATGGCGGGCCGGTCCTTCACGGAGCCGGCCGGGTTGTTGCCCTCCAGCTTGGCCAGCACCACGTTGCCGCGCGCGTCGTCGCCAAGCAGCCGCTGCAGGCGCACCAGGGGCGTGGCGCCTATGACATCTTCCAGGGTCGGGTAGCTCATGGCGGCAATTGTGGCAGCGGCCGCCAAACCCGGCGCCCGGCGAGTGCATAATCCGCCCCTCGCTTCACAAGCGAGCAGCCGTTTCCGACGGGCCCGGGTGGCGAAATCGGTAGACGCAGGGGACTCAAAATCCCCCGCCGCAAGGTGTGCCGGTTCGAGTCCGGCCCCGGGCACCAGGCGAAACGGCCCCTCCCCTCCTCGAACGCCTCCCAGGCTTACTTGCGCGACCCCATGCCTCCGCTGCCTCCGGTCACCAAGGCCTTTCTGCTGGCCTGCGTTGGTTTCTTCTGCTTCTTCGAGATCCTGCCCGGCCTCGCGTTCTGGTTCGAACTCTGGCCGCTGGCGACGGGTGCCTTCATGCCCTGGCAGGTGGTCAGCTACGCCTTCCTGCACGGCGACTTCACCCACCTGCTGTTCAACATGCTGGGCCTGTGGATGTTCGGCGGCGAGCTGGAGCGCGTCTGGGGGCCACGGCGCTATCTGCAGATGCTGGTCGCCAGCACGCTCAGCGCGGCCGTCGTGCAGCTCATCTTCACCTGGGCCATAGGCTCGGGCTCGCCGACCGTGGGCGCCTCGGGCGCCATCTTCGGCCTGCTGCTGTCCTTCGGCATGCTGTTCCCCAACCGCATCATCGTGCCGCTGATCCCGCCCATCCCGATGAAGGCCAAGTACTTCGTCGCGATCTTCGGCGGGCTGGAGTTGATCCTCGGCTTCAGCCGCTCCAGCGGCATCGCCCACTTCGCCCACCTGGGCGGCATGCTGGGCGCCTGGCTGCTGATCCGCCACTGGCGCTCGCCGCGGCGCCGCCGCTAAAGCCCGTCGCGCGGCGTCGGGTAGCGCAGCGCCAGGCGCAGTTCGCGCTTGAGCCTGTCGTTGCGCAGGCGCCGTGACTCGCTCCAGAAGCTCAGCTGCATCGGGCTCATGGCCTCGGCGGCCTCGGCGCGCGTGATGCGCGCCGGCCGCGCCAGCCCGGCCAGGTCGGCCGCCAGGTCGAAGTAGTCGCCCATCAGCAGCTGGCTGTCGTCGCAGACATTGACGGCGCGCTGCGGCAGGCCGCGCAGCAAGGCCAGCAGGCAGGCACGGGCCAGGTCGTCGGCCTGGATGTGGTTGGTGAAGACGTCGTCCTCGCGCCGCAGCACCGGCGTGCCGCGCGCCAGCCGCTCGCGCGGATGGCCGCCCTCGCGGTCGCGGGCGTAGATGCCCGGGATGCGCAGCAGGCTCACCCGCGTGCCATGGCGGCGGCCGAAGGCGCGCAGCTGCCCCTCGGCGTCGACGCGGCGGCGCGCGCGGTCCGTGGCCGGGTTGCTCGCGCGGGTCTCGTCGATGAACGCCCCGCCACAGTCGCCGTAGACACCGGTGGTGCTCGCATAGACCAGCGCGGCCGGCGGCCGGCGCGCCAGCGCGGCGAGAAGATTCCGGGTGCGCGCATCCACATCGCCATCGCGCGCCGGCGGGGCCAGGTGCAGCACCCAGTCCGCCAGGCCCGCCAGCCGCGCCAGCGTGGCCGGCTCGTCGAGATTGCCCGGCAGCGGCACGGCGCCCGCCGCGCGCAGGGCGGCCGCGCGATGCGGCGAGGACGTCAGCGCGAACACGCGCCAGCGGCCGGCCAGCAGCTTCAGCACGCGCAGGCCGACATCGCCACAGCCGATGATCAGAAGCCTAGGGGTCATTCGGGGGTACGGCAAAATGGCGGGCAGTCTACGGCCCCGGGATCCGATGCGGGGCCGCTTGCTTTTTTGAGCCCATGTCCCACCAGATCACCATCCAGCCCGCCGGCCGCGTCTACCAGACCGAGGGCGACGACACGATTCTTGCCGCCGCCATCCGCAACGGCGTCGGCCTGCCCTATGGCTGCAAGGACGGCGCCTGCGGCTCCTGCAAGAGCCGGCTGCTGCAGGGCAGCGTCGTGCATGGCAACCACCAGCCCAAGGCCTTGTCGGCCGAGGAAGAGGCCGCCGGCTTCGTGCTGACCTGCTGCGCCCGGCCGCAGACCGACTGCGTCGTCGAGGCCCGCACCGTGCCCGGCGCCGGCGAGTTCCCGGTGCTGAAGCTGCCCACCCGCGTGGCCGCGATGAGCCGGCCCGCGCCCGACGTGGCCGTGCTGACCATGCAGCTGGCCGCCAACCAGAACTTCCAGTTCCGCGCCGGCCAGTACGTCGAGTTCATCCTGCGCGACGGCGCGCGCCGCAGCTACTCCATGGCCAATGCGCCGCACTCGCTGCCGGGCCAGATCGAGCTGCACATCCGCCACATGCCCGGCGGCAAGTTCACCGACCATGTGTTCGGCGCGCTGAAGGAGAAGGACATCCTGCGCATGGAGGGGCCTTTCGGCAGCTTCTTCCTGCGCGAGGACAGCGCCAAGCCCATCGTGCTGCTGGCCAGCGGCACCGGCTTCGCGCCCATCAAGGCCATCATCGAGCGGGCCCGCCACATCGGCTCCACGCGCCCCATGGTGCTGTACTGGGGCGCGCGCAAGGCCGCCGACCTGTATCTGAACGACTGGGCCGCGCAGGCCGCGGCCGACTGGCCCATGCTGCGCTATGTGCCCGTGCTGTCCGAGCCCGACGCCGGCTGGACGGGCCGCACCGGCTTCGTGCACCAGGCCGTCATGACCGACCTGCCGGACCTGTCGGGCCACCAGGTCTATGCCTGCGGCGCGCCCATCATGGTCGAGTCGGCGCACCGCGACTTCGTCGCGCAGTGCCAGCTGCCGGACGAAGAGTTCTACGCCGACGCCTTCACGTCCGAGGCCGACAAGCACGGCCAGGCCTGAGGCCGCCCGGGCTGCCCGGCAGCCCGCACCCGCCGCAACCATCCGCATCAGGAGGGCAAACAGATGTTCGAGCCGCCGTGGACCGATCCCGCCGACCTCGTCGGCGCGCTGCACAGAATCGGCGAGGCCGTGCTCGCGCCCGGCGCGCTGGACGTGCTGGGCGTCTCGGCGGCCGAACTCGACGAGCTCAGGCCCTGCTGGGACGACCTGCCCCCCGACGGCTATCTGCGCGATGGTGGCCGCTACCGCTTCCGCCGCCACGGCTGCTTCGTCGCCGACGGCGACACGCTGACGCTGGAGCCGCACCGTGCCCACTGGCAGCCGCTGGACTACAACGCGCTGCACGGCGGCATCCAGCGCTGGTATGTGCCGCTGGCCCAGCAGATGACGGCCTCGCCCGCCTGGCGCGCGCTGCTGCTGGGCCTGGCCCGGCTGGCCTCGGCGATGAAGGGCGAGCAGCCCTGGTTCATCGAGGCCCACCCGTTTCGCATCGACACCAGCGACGGCATAGGCCGGCCCACGCCCGAGGGCGCGCACCGCGACGGCGTGGACTTCGTCGTCGTGCTGCTGGTCGGCCGCCACGGCATCAAGGGCGGCGAGTCGCGCGTGTTCGAGGCCGACGGCCCGGCCGGCCAGCGCTTCACGATGACCCAGCCCTGGACCACGCTGCTGCTGGACGACGCCCGCGTCATCCACGAGACCACGCCCATACAGCCGCTGGTGCCGGGCGAGCGCGGCTGGCGCGACACCCTGGTCATCACCTTGCGAAGCGGCGGCTTCCAGGGGCCCTGACACGGCCCGATAAACTGGCCGACGGCCGCGCCACAAGCGCGGCCGCTTTTTCATCACTGCCACGCTTACCCAGCGTCCACCGCATGACTCCGACCTCGATCTTCGGCCTGCCCGAGCAAGCCCCCCACGAGCGCGTGCTGCTCGCCACCGACCCGGCCACCGGCCTCAAGGCCATCCTCGCCGTGCACAGCACCGCCCGCGGCCCCGCCTTCGGCGGCTGCCGGCTGTGGCATTACGACACCGAACTGGCCGCGCTGAACGACGCGCTGCGCCTGTCCCAGGGCATGAGCCTGAAGAACGCGCTGGCCGACCTGCCCTTCGGCGGCGGCAAGGCCGTCATCCTGAAGCCCGAGGGCCAGTTCGACCGCCCCGCGCTGTTCGCCGCCTTCGGCCGCGCCGTGCAGTCGCTGAACGGCGCCTACATCACGGCCGAGGACGTCGGCACCACCACGGCCGACATGCGCGGCATGCAGGCCCAGACGCCCTATGTGAGCGGCATCCCGCGCGAGGGCGCCTTCGGCGGCGACCCCAGCCCCAAGACGGCCTGGGGCGTGTTCGTCTCCATCCAGGCCGGCGCCCGCATCGTGCTGGGCCGCGATTCGCTGGAAGGCGTGCGCGTCGCCCTGCAAGGCCTGGGCGCCGTGGGCTGGCACCTGGCCGAGTTCCTGCACCGCGCGGGCGCCAAGCTGGTGGTCGCCGACGTGGATGCGGCCAAGGTGGAGCGCGCCGTCGCGCAGTTCGGCGCCACGGCCGTGAACGTGGGCGAGATCCTGGCCGCCGACGTGGACGTGCTGTCGCCCTGCGCGCTGGGTGCCGCGCTGAACGAGCAGACCGTGCCGACGCTGCGCGCCAAGCTGGTCGCCGGCGCCGCCAACAATCAGCTCGCCACGCCGGCCGACGGCGACGCGCTGCAGCGCCGCGGCATCTGCTACCTGCCCGACTACCTGGTGAACGCCGGCGGCATCATCAGCGTCGCCCGCGAGTACCGCAACGAGGGCGAGGAGAGCGCCGTGATGGCCGAGGTGAGCCGCATCGCCGAGCGCGTCGAGGAGCTGCTGCAGCGCGTGCAGTCGGCCGACTCCACGCCCGCCCGCGTCGCCGACGACTGGGCCCGCTCCAAGCTCGTGCGCGCCCTCTGAGCGCCGGCCAGGCCGGGCGCCCCCTCGCCCGGTCGCCGCAGGGCCTGTTCGCGCAGCGGCGGCAGGCCCTGCTGCCATCGCGTGAACGGGTTCTAGAGAGGCCTCTCCAGCCCAGGGTTTGTCATGTCCCGCGGACGTCACAGGCGCTGCTCACAATCGCGGCGGTTACGCCAGATTACGGAGACAGACGCATGACCCGACCCCCTAGCCCCTCGCGCAAGCTGCTGGCCGCCATCGCGCTGCTGCCGCTGGCCCTATCGGTCCAGGCCGCCGGCTACCGTTTCGGCACGCAGAGCGCTGCCGCCGAAGGCACGGCCAATGCCAATGCCGCCGAGGCCGCCGACGCGAGCACGCTGTTCGCCAACCCCGCCGGCATCACGCGGCTGTCGCCGGGCTGGAACTTCTCCGGCGTGCTGGACTACCTGGACGCCAAGGCCCGCTTCACCGACGCGGGCTCCACCATCGCGCTGCCCGGCTCCGGCCTCGCCCCGCGCGCCATCAGCACGGCAGGCGACACGGTGGACTTCACCAAGCCCGCCGTCGTGCCCCATGCCTATCTGAGCTACAAGGCCTCCGACACGCTGGCCTATGGCCTGGGCGTGTTCGTGCCCTGGGGCACCAAGCTGAACTACCGGCCCGACTGGGGCGGCCGCTACAACCTGCAGCAGGTCGAGCTGCAGTCGCTGTCCATCAACCCCAACATCGCCTTCAAGCCCAGCCCCGAGCTGTCGCTGGCGGCCGGCCTGAACCTGCAGTACATGGACGGCAAGCTCAGGCGCGCCGTGCCCTATGCCTCGGTCTACGCGGCCGGCCTGCTCAACGCCGCCCACCAGGCGGCCGCGGGTGGTGCGCCGGGCCTGGCGCTGCAGCTGCAGCAGCAGGCGGCCCAGGTCTTCGGCGACCCCAGCTACGACGGCTCCATCGCCATCAAGGGCAAGGACTGGGGCCTGGGCTTCAACCTCGCGCTGCTGTGGGAACCCATGGCCGGCACCCGCCTGGGCGCGGCCTACCGCAGCGGCGTCAGCCACAAGCTCAAGGGCAGCGCGGACTGGACGCAGCCCGGCAACCTGCCCGCCAACGTGCTGGCCGCCATCACGGCCTCGCCCTACAACGGCGTGTCGGCGCTGGACCACAACGACTCCGGCGCCAGCCTCGCGGTGCACACGCCCGAGTCGCTGTCGCTGCACGGCTTCCACCAGCTGACGCCCACCATCGCCGTGATGGCCGACGTCACCTGGACGCGCGACTCGCGCCTGAAGCAGCTGCGCATCGACTTCGACAACAGCACGGCCGACTCCATCACCGCCGAGCACTGGAAGGACAGCGCCAAGGTCTCCATCGGCGCGCAATGGCGGGTACTGCCGGCGCTGCTGCTGCGCACCGGCTACAGCCAGGACCGCTCGCCCGTGCCCTCGGCCACCCGCAGCCCGGCCCTGCCCGACGCCCACCGCACCTGGTACGCGCTGGGCGCCAACTGGGCGCTGACCGACAGCGCCAGCGTGGACTTCTCCTTCGGGCACGTCAAGCTGAAGGACGCCTCGATGCAGGCCACCGACGACGGCGACGGTGTCACGCCCTGCAACTGCGCCTTCTCCACCGCGCGCGGCAACTACACCACCAAGGCCACCATCATCGGGGCCCAGTTCAACTACAAGTTCTGAGGAGGCCTCCCATGGATCGCCGCAGTTTCCTGAGCCGCAGCGCCGCCCAAGCGGGCGCCCTGATCACCGCCTCCACCGCCCTGTCCAGCCTCGTCGGCTGCGGCGGCGGCGACGCCGGCAGCCCCGTCGGCCCGCTGCCCGCCACCTTCCCCGGCAGCAGCACGCCGCTGCCCGGCACCAGCGCCGCCAGCGGCACGTTCAAGTTCCCGCAGTCCGTCGCCTCGGGCGACCCCAAGCCCGACGGCGCCGTGCTGTGGGCCCGCGTCGTGCCGAGCACGGCCGACGACGTGGCCAGCGCCACCGGCGCCGGCAGCTACAACGTGACGCTGAAGATCAGCAGCGCCGCCGGCAATGCCGCGCTGCTGGGCACGACGGCAGCGCTGACGGGCAGCACCGACGCCAGCGCCGAGGTGCCGGTCTACGAGTTCTACGACCACACGCTGCGCCATCGCATCGGCGGCCTACAGCCGGCCACCGTCTACTACTACCAGTTCACGGCCGGCAGCAGCGTCTCGCGCATCGGCCGCTTCAAGACCGCGCCGGCCGCCGACGCCGATATCGCGGCGCTGAACTTCGCCTTCATCTCCTGCCAGGACTGGAGCGTGAACCACTGGGCCGGCCTGGACGCGCTGGCCGCGGAGAACATCGACTTCGTCGTCCATCTGGGCGACTACATCTACGAGGCCGTGGGTGCCGACTACCAGGCCGGCGGCGTCGAGAGCGCCCACGCGGCGCTGGCCCTGCCCAACGGCACCACGCTCCCCACCGGCGGCAAGTACGCGACGACGCTGGCCGACTACCGCTACCTCTACAAGCGCTACCGCACCGACCGCCGGCTGCAGAACCTGCACGAGCGCTTCGCCTTCGTGGCCATCTGGGACGACCACGAGTTCAGCGACGACTGCTGGCAGGATCGCGAGACCTACGACAACGGCACGTTCAACGCCGCCACCGGCGTGGGCGACAACACGGCCCAGACGCCGCGCCGCCTGGCCGCCAACCAGGCCTGGTTCGAGGCCATGCCGGCCGACATCAGCTTCACGCTGGACCCCGGCCAGGGCATCACTGGCATCCGCATCTACCGCGACCTGAAGTTCGGCAAGCTGATGCACCTGGTCATGACCGACCAGCGCCTGTACCGCGCCGACCACCTGATCCCCGAGGCCGCGCCCAACCCGCTGACCGGGCAGCCGCTGGGCTCCATCGGTGCGCGCTACATGGTGCCGCAGGCCACGCTGCAGCAGGTCGAGGCCGCCAAGCTGCAGGCCGGCACGACGCTGCCCGACCCACTGGCCCTGGTCAGCGTGCTGGGCGCCGCGCAGCGCCAGTGGTGGGTGCAGACCATGACCACGTCCACCGCGCAGTGGAAGGTCTGGGGCAACGAGGTGTCGCTGCTGCGCATGGGCATGGACGGCAGCCAGATTCCCACCGCGCCGGCCGCCTTCAAGGCCAAGTTCGTGCTGAACGCCGACCAGTGGGACGGCTTCAACGCGGAGCGCAAGTATCTGATGGGCCAGCTGCTGGCCAAGGGCGTGAAGAACGTGGTGGCCGTCACCGGCGACATCCACGCCTTCTATGCCGGCGTGGTGATGGCCGACTACGACGCCGCCACGCCGGTGCCGGCCATGGTGGACCTGGTCACGGCCGGCGTGTCCAGCAACTCCAACTTCAGCTATTTCTACAACGCGGCCACGCAACCCAGCTTCGCGGCGCTGAAGCCGCTGGTCGCAACCAGCGAGGCCGAGGCCGAGGGCATCGCCATCCAGATGCTGAGCGCCGCCATCGCGCAGGCGGCCGGCGTGACCGACCTGGGCAACACGGCCGCCATCCAGGCCGCGGTGCAGGCGGCCATCCTCGCCGGCAAGGTGCCGGCCGCGGCCTTCGCGCCGACGGCCTCGCTGTCCCGCAGCATCGTCAACACCTTCGACGAGACGCAGAACGGCGCCATGGGCACGCTGCTGGCCGGCCTGATCGCCGGCCTGGCCGGCAGCGGCCGCTCCGCTGCCGCGATGACGCTCTACGGCCTGATCAAGCAGTCGCTGGCCGCGGCGCTGGGCATCCCGGCCAACCTCGTACCGGCCGCCGAGATCGTCAAGCGCCTGAACCCCTTCGCCAACCCGGCGACGGGTGCCGCGCCGCCGGTCAACAACCCCTGGATCAAGCATGTCGACAGCGACGCCCAGGGCTATGCCGTCGTGTCGCTGACCAAGACGGACCTGACCTGCACCTTCAAGAAGATGGCACGCCAGGTCGGCGGCACGGCGCCCACCACGCCGGTGGCCAGCACCAAGACCGCCCGCGTTGTGGCCGGCGTGACGGACGTGACCGTGGTCGGCTGATCAGGCAAGCTCTCCAAAACAAAACGCCCGGCAGTGCCGGGCGTTTTTTCTTGGTGGTGCCGTGCGCCTATTCGCCGAGGTAGGCCGCGCGCACCTTGGGGTCGTTCAGCAGCGCCTGCCCCTCGCCGTCCATGGTCACCTCGCCCGACTCCATCACATAGCCGCGGTTGGCCAGCTGCAGCGCGCGGCTGGCGTTCTGCTCGACCAGCAGGATGGTCACGCCCTGCCGGTGGATGTCGTTCACGACCTCGAAGATCTTGTCCACCATGATGGGCGACAGGCCCATGGAGGGCTCGTCCAGCAGCAGCACCTTGGGGCGGGCCATCAGCGCCCGACCCATGGCCAGCATCTGCTGCTCGCCGCCGGACATGGTGCCGGCCAGCTGCTTGGCGCGCTCCTTCAGCCGCGGGAACAGGCCGAAGACCTTGTCCATGTCGGACTCGATCTCGCCGTCGTTGCGGTTGTAGGCGCCCATCTGCAGGTTCTCGATGATGGTCATGCGCGTGAAGGTGCCGCGGCCCTCCGGCACCATCACCAGGCCCTTCTTGGCCAGGTCCCAGGAGCCGCGGCCCTTGATGGATTCGCCGAGGTAGCTGACGTCGCCGGCGGCCACCGGTTGCAGCCCCGTGACGGCCTTCAGCGTGGTCGTCTTGCCGGCGCCGTTGGCGCCGATCAACGACACCAACTCCCCCTCGCGCACCTCGAAGCTGACGCCCTTGACGGCCTGGATGCCGCCGTAGGCCACCTTCAGGCCGCTGACCTTCAGCAAGGTTTGCTTTGCGTCTGCCATGTTCCTGTCCGCCCCGCTCAGTGAGCCTTGTGACCGGCGCCCAGGTAGGCCTCGATCACCTTCTCGTTGTTCTGCACCTCGGCCGGCGTGCCCTCGGCGATCTGCTTGCCGTAGTCCAGCACCGTCACGCGGTCGCACAAGCCCATGACCAGCTTCACGTCGTGCTCGATGAGCAGGATGGTGCGGCCATCGTGGCGGATGCGGTCGATCAGCTCGCGCAGCACCACCTTCTCGGTGGCGTTCATGCCGGCGGCCGGCTCGTCCAGCGCGATCAGCTGCGGGTCGGTGGCCAGCGCACGGGCGATCTCCAGGCGGCGCTGGTCGCCGTAGCTCAGCGTGCGGGCCTTGAAGTCGGCGTACTTGCCGATGCCGACGTAGTCCAGCAGCTCCTGGGCCCGGGCCTTGATGGCGGCCTCCTCGGCCTTGAACCCGGGCGTGCGGAACACGGCGCCGAACAGGCCGGAGTTGGTGCGGATGTGGCGGCCCACCATGACGTTCTCGATGGCCGTCATGTCGGCAAAGAGGCGGATGTTCTGGAAGGTGCGCGCGATGCCGGCCTTGGCGACCTGGTGCACGGCCTGCGGCGTGTAGGGCTTGCCGCCCAGCGAGAAGCTGCCGCCGTCGGGCGTGTACAGGCCCGTGATGACGTTGAAGAAGGTGGTCTTGCCGGCGCCGTTGGGCCCGATCAGGCCGTAGACCTGGCCGCGCTGGATCTGGATGCCGACGTCGGACAGGGCCTGCACGCCGCCGAAGCGCTTGGACGCGCCGCTGACGTGGAGAACGATGTTGTCGTGGGTGCTCATGCTCGGTCCCTTCTCACTTGCTGGCGGCAGGGGCCGACTTGCCATGCTCCGGCGCCGGCCACAGGCCGCGCGGACGCACCAGCATGATGATGATCATGGCCGAGGCCACCAGCAGCTGGCGCAGGATGGAGGCGTCGATGCGGCCGCCGGTCATGTTCTGGATGTCGCCGGCCACGTAGCGCAGCACCTCGGGCAGCGCCGCCAGCATCAGCGCGCCGAGGATGACGCCGGGGATGTGGCCTATGCCCCCCAGCACCACCATCGCAACGATCATGATGGACTCCTGCAGGCTGAAGGACTCGGGCGACACGAAGCCCTGGAAGCTCGCGAACATCGCACCGGCCACACCGCCGAAGGTGGCGCCCATGCCGAAGGCCAGCAGCTTGAGGTTGCGGGTGTTGATGCCCATGGCCTTGGCGGCGATCTCGTCCTCGCGGATGGCCATCCAGGCGCGGCCGATGCGCGACTGCTCCAGCCGGTAGCAGATGATGACGCTGCCGACGACCAGGGCCAGGAACAGGTAGTAGTACAGCGTCACCGAGGGCAGCGTGTAGTCGCCGATCTGCAGCGACCTGCCCAGGCTGACGCCGAACAGGTGGAAGGAGTCGATCTGGCCGATGCCGCGCGGGCCGTTGGTGATGTTGAGCGGGTACTCGAGGTTGTTCAGGAAGACGCGGATGATCTCGCCGAAGCCCAGCGTGACGATGGCCAGGTAGTCGCCGCGCAGCTTCAGCGTCGGCGCGCCCAGCACGGCGCCGAACAAGGCCGCGACGCCGGCAGCCAGCGGAATGACGATCCACAGCGGCGAATGCAGCCCCTGCGGGAAGGCGGCCTGGAAGGCCTCGAAGTTCTCGCTCAGATGCGGGCTGGCCAGCAGCGCGAACAGGTAGGCGCCCACCGCATAGAAGGCGACGTAGCCGAGGTCCAGCAGGCCGGCATAGCCGACCACGATGTTCAGGCCCAGGGCCAGCAGCACATAGAGCAGGGCCAGGTCGATGATGCGCACCGGGCCGTTGCCGAACTGCTGCGCGAACAGCGGCACGACCAGCAGGCCGATGGCGGCCAGGATGAAGACGACGAGTTTCTTGGATTGCATGTCCGGGCTCCGGTCAGGCGCGGTCGGCCACACGCTCGCCCAGCAGGCCCGAGGGGCGCAGCGTCAGCACGAGGATGAGGGCGATGAAGGCAAAGATGTCGGCGTAGTGGCTGCCCAGCACGCCGCCGGTCAGGTCGCCCAGATACCCGGCGCCTATGGCCTCGATGAGGCCCAGCAGCACGCCACCCACCACGGCGCCGGCGAGGTTGCCGATGCCGCCCAGCACCGCGGCCGTGAAGGCCTTCAGCCCCGGCATGAAGCCCATGGTGTGCTGCACCGTGCCGTAGTTGGCCGCCCACATCAGGCCGGCCACGGCGGCCAGCGCGGCGCCGATGACGAAGGTGGTGGAGATGATGAAGTCGGGCTTCACGCCCATCAGCCCGGCCACGCGCGGGTTCTCGGCGGTGGCGCGCATCGCACGGCCCAGCTTGGTGAAGTTCACGAGATACATCAGCCCGGCCAGGATGCACACCGTCAGGCCCAGGATCAGGCATTGCGTGACGGTGATGACGGGGCCGCCCAGGTCGAACGGCGTCGTCGGCAGCAGCAGCGGGAAGGGCTTGGGATTGGGCTTCCAGATGATCATCGCCAGCACCTGCAGCAGCAGCGACATGCCCATGGCCGTGATCAGCGGCGCCAGCCGCGGCGCGTTGCGCAGCGGCCGGTAGGCGATCTTCTCGACCGAGAAGTTCAGCACCGCGCAGACGACGATGGCGCAGGCCAGGCCGATCAGCATCAGCAGCCACCCGGGCAGGCCCGAGTCGCCCAGCGCCGTGATCACCGTCCAGCTGACCATGGCGCCGACCATCAGGATCTCGCCATGCGCGAAGTTGATGAGGTTGATGATGCCGTAGACCATCGTGTAGCCCAGCGCGACGAGGGCATACATGCTGCCCAGCACCAGGCCGTTGATGATCTGTTGAATCAGAGTCTCCATGAGGGCTCCTGCATTTTGTTGGGGCACAGCATGCGCCCGGCGACCCGTCGTAAATCGCAACCCTCGTGCCAATCTCTGGGTTTCAAGGGTATTCACCGACGGGTTGAAACCGCCAACCGTCGGCTCCGTCCCGCCGGAAGGGTGCCGGTCAGATTTCACGAGTGTGGAGCAGCTGAAACCGGGCGGAAATCCGCACAAACCGCACGCGCGGCGGGCGGTTTGCCGCCAAGCGCTAAAAAACCCGCTGAGCCCCTGTCATCACCCCCTGCGCATGGGCACACTACACGGCCGCTCGCCATGGATGTGCCCTCTTTCCTCACCCGCCTACGCCCGCGTGCGCTGCGCGCGCTGCGGCTGCTGGGCCGCCCGGGCTTCCATCTGTTCCTGACCGGCATCCTCATGGTGCTCGGCTTCGTGCTCGCGCACCGCCTCAGTGAACGCAGCGGCCGCGAGCAGCTGTCGGCGCTCAGCACGGAGCGGCTGGAGCTGTATGCCAGCAACCTGGCCGCGGAGCTGGGTCGGCATGCCTCGCTGCCCAGCCTGCTGGCCATAGACCCGACGCTGCAGGCGCTGCTGCAGGCGCCCGACGACGAGGCCGCCCGCCGCGCCGCCAGCCGCATGCTGGCCCGCGTCAACGTGCGCGCCGGCACCCACCAGATCTTCCTCGCCACGCCGCAGGGCGAGGTGCTGGCCGCCAGCGAGGCGCTCAGCCCCCCGGCCCGCCTCGCCGAGGCGCTGGCCCAGGGCCGCGTGCATTTCTTCGCCGCCGACCCCGGCACCGGCAGCACCGACTTCTACCTGCTGCACCCGGTGCGCCAGGCCGGCCAGCCGGCCGGCGTCATCGTCGTGCGCTTCAACCTCGCGCCGCTGGAGGCGACCTGGGTGGACCTGGGCCTGCGCTCCCAGGGCGAGCGCATCCTCGTCGCCGACGATCAGGACGTCGTCATCATGAGCTCCGTGCAAGCCTGGAAGTACGCGGTGCTGGACCATGCCGACCCGTCGCGCCGCCGCGCGCTGCAGGCCAGCGCGCGCTACCCCCAGGCCATAGGCCCGGACCTGGAGCTGCCGGCCTCGCTGGAGGTGCAGCAGGGCCAGCAGGTGAGGCTGCCGCTGCCGGGCGCCAAGCCCATGCTGGCCCAGCAGCGCCAGATCGTGCCGCTGGGGCTGCGGCTGGTGGCGCTGTCCGACCTGAGCGAGGTCAGGCAGCGCGCCCAGTACGCGGCCTGGGGCGGCGCGGCCTTCGGCGCCAGCGCCGGGCTGCTGGTGCTGTACCTGGCCTCGCGCCGGCGGGCCCTGCGCCAGTTGACCCAGGCCCAGGCCGCGCTGCGCCAGACCCATGCCCAGCTGGAGCAGCTGGTGGACAGCCGCACCAAGGAGCTGCGCCAGACCAACGAGGCGCTCAAGACCCAGATCGCGCAGCGCCTGAAGACCGAGGGCGAGCTGCTGCAGGCCAGCAAGCTGGCCGTGCTGGGCCAGATGTCGGCCGGGCTGTCGCACGAGGTCAACCAGCCGCTGACGGCGCTGCGCGCGCTGGCGCGCAATTCCATCCGCCTGCTGGACAGCGGCCGCCACGACGCCGTCAGCGCCAACCTGCAGATCATGGACGACATGGTGGAGCGCATGAGCCGCATCACCAGCCAGCTCAAGAGCTTCGCGCGCAAGGCCGACGAGCAGGTGGCCGGCGCCGTCGTGCTGCTGGACTGCGTGCGCAACGCACTGCTGCTGCTGGAGCACCGCAGCCGCGCGCTGGACCTGCAGACCGACATCGATATCCCTCAGGGGCTGCGCGTGCGCGCCGAGGCCAACCGGCTGGAGCAGGTACTGGTCAACCTGTTCGGCAATGCCATCGACGCGATGCAGCAGCAGCCCGAGCGCCGGCTGCGCGTGCGCGCCATCGCGCTGGACGGCGGGCAGCGCGTGCTGGTGCAGGTGCAGGACAGCGGCGCCGGCGTCGACGCCGAGCGCCTGCCCCATCTGTTCGAACCCTTCTTCACGACCAAGCCGGCCGGCGAGGGCCTGGGCCTGGGCCTGGTCATCTCGGCCAAGATCGTGCACGAGTTCGGCGGCACGCTGCGTGCCGACCGGCTGCCGCGGGGCATGAGTTTCGCGTTCGACCTCGCCGTCGATGGCTGGGGCGTCGACGGCGCGCCAGCCGCCGCAGCGCAGGGGAACACCCGGAGCGGCCCGGCGCTTTCCCAGGAGGATGCCAATGTTTGAGGGCTACAAGGTCGTGTTCGTCGAGGACGACCTGCCGGTGCGGGTCAGCCTCACGCAGACGCTGGAGCTGGAGGGCCTGGCCGTCCTGCCCTGCCGCAGCGCCGAGGAAGCCCTGCCCCATATCCAGCCCGGCGCGCAGCTCATCGTCATCACCGACGTGCGCCTGCCCGGCATGGACGGCCGCGCGCTGCTGGCCCATGTGCAGGCCACCGACCCGGCCATCCCGGTCATCCTCATCACGGCCCATGGCGACGTGGCCATGGCCGTGCAGTCCATGCGCGCCGGTGCCTACGACTTCATCGAGAAGCCGTTCGCGCCCGAGCGGCTGCTGGACGTGACCCGCCGCGCGCTGGACCTGCGCACGCTGCGCCACTCGGCCGACGAGCTGCGTACCCAGCTGCAGCGCGCCAGCGGCATCGAGGCCGCGCTGCTGGGCCAGTCGCCGGCCATGCAGCAGCTGCGCCGCCAGGTGCTGAACCTGGCCGGCACCTCGGCCGACGTGCTCATCGTCGGCGAGACCGGCACCGGCAAGGAGCTGGTGGCGCGCTGCCTGCATGACCAGAGCCCGCGCCGCGACCGCCATTTCGTCGCCATCAACTGCGGCGGCCTGCCCGAGGCGCTGTTCGAGAGCGAGCTGTTCGGCCACGAGCCCGGCTCGTTCACGAGCGCGGCCAAGCGGCGCATCGGCAAGATCGAGCATGCCAACGGCGGCACGCTGCTGCTGGACGAGATCGAGACCATGCCCATCGCGCTGCAGATCAAGCTGCTGCGCGTGCTGCAGGAGCGGCGCATCGAGCGGCTGGGCTCCAACGAGGAGCTGCCCGTCAACGTGCGCTTCATCGCCGCCAGCAAGAGCGACCTGCGCGAGCAGGCCCAGCGCGGCGAGTTCCGCAGCGACCTCTACTACCGCCTCAACATCGCCACGCTGCACATCCCGCCACTGCGCGAGCGCCGCGAGGACGTGCCGCTGCTGTTCCAGCATTTCGTGGCCCAGGCCTGTGCCCGCTACGAGCGCGCCGCGCCCGAATTGACGCCCGAGAAGCTGCGCGAGCTGATGGCCCATGACTGGCCCGGCAACGTGCGCGAGATCCGCAACGCGGCCGACCGCTTCGTGCTGGCGCTGGACGACCTGGACCCGCAGGCCGCGCTGCAGGCCGTGCCGGCGCTGAACCTGGCGCGGCAGATGGACGTGGTCGAGAAAGCCCTCATCGAGCAGGCGCTGCGCCGCACCCAGGGCAAGGTGCCGGCGGCGATGGAGTTGCTGGGCACGCCGCGCAAGACGCTGTACGACAAGCTGCACCGGCATGGCATCCAGCTGGATGCGTTTCGCTGAAGGCAGGAGATGCAACCACAGAGGCACAGAGACACGGAGAACAGCCGACAAGCCTGCTTCTCTCTGTGCCTCAGTGCCTCCGTGGTTGCATTTGGTTTTCTACTTCAGCGATAGCGCTCGGGATCCGGCGAATCCGTCGGGTTGGCGATCACGCGGCGGAAGGCCGCGCTCATCGGCAGCTTCAGGTTCAACCCCTGCGACGGCAGCGGCGACTCGAACCAGCGACGGTAGATCGCATGGATCTCGCCGCTGCGGTACAGCCCGGCCAGCACCTCGTCCACCAGCGCCTTGAACTGCGGGTCGCCACGGCGCAGGCCGATGGCATAGGGCTCGATGGTCAGCGCCTGGTCGGAGAGGCGGTAGTCGTCGGCGCCCGGCCCCTGCTGGGCCAGCAGGCTGCGCAACACCACGTCGTCCATCAGGAAGGCCGCCGCGCGGCCGCTCTTCAGCAGCTGGAAGCCCTCGGGGTCGTCCAGACCGCCCAGGATGCGTATGCCCAGGTTCTGCTGCTCGTTGACCTTGGCCAGGTGCTGGATGCTGGTCGTGCCTATGGTGGACGCCACGGGCCGGCCGCGCAGGTCGGCCAGGCTCTGGATGCGGTCGGCGGCGCGCGCCAGCAGCCGCGTCTCGGCGACGAAGATGGTCAGCGAGAAGGCCTGGTTGCGCGCGCGCTCGGCCGTGTGCGTGGTGATGCCGCACTCCATGTCCAGCGTGCCGTTGATGACCAGCGGCATGCGCGTGGCCGAGGCCACCTCGACGCGGCGCACCTCCAGGTCGGGCAGGTCCAGCCGCTCGCGCACCGCCGCGATGACGCGCTCGCACAGCTCCACCGAATAGCCCGTGGGCCGCAGCTGCGCGTCCAGGTAGGAGAACGGCAGCGAGGCCGGCCGGTAGCCGATGACGATGACGCCGGTCTCGCGCACCCGCGTCAGCGTGGGGCCGTCGGCCGCCAGCGCCACGACGGCGGACAGCAGCCCGCACAGCGCGGCCAGCCAGCGCACACAGCTCTTGCAGCACATCATCGGGCACACCTCGCGGTCATCCAGCGGCGCATTCTTCCACGCCGTCACACCCAAGGGCGGTTCCGCGAAGCGGCCCGGCACCGTCGCCCCGGGGCCGGCGCTCAGGGCTTGCCGGCCTCGTCGTCCAGCCGGCGCAGAAAGGCCAGCTTCTCGGCGATCTTCAGCTCCAGCCCGCGCGGCACCGGCTGGTACCAGCCGGGCTCGGGCATGCCGTCGGGCAGATAGGTCTCGCCGGCCGCGTAGGCATGCGGCTCGTCGTGGGCATAGCGGTATTCATGCCCGTAGCCCAGCTCCTTCATCAGCCGCGTGGGCGCGTTGCGCAGGTGCACCGGCACCTCGCGGCTGCCGTCCTGCTTCACGAAGGCGCGCGCCGCGTTGTAGGCGTTGTAGCCGGCGTTGCTCTTGGGCGCGCAGGCCAGGTACAGCACGGCCTGCGCCAGCGCCAGCTCGCCCTCGGGGCTGCCCAGCCGCTCGAAGGTGGCGGCCGCGTCGTTGGCGATCTGCAGCGCGCGCGGGTCGGCCAGGCCGATGTCTTCCCAGGCCATGCGCACGATGCGCCGCGACAGATAGCGCGCGTCGGCGCCGCCGTCCAGCATGCGGCACAGCCAGTACAGCGCGCCGTCGGGACTGGAGCCGCGCACCGACTTGTGCAGCGCCGAGATCTGGTCGTAGAAGTTGTCGCCGCCCTTGTCAAAGCGGCGCACGTTCAGGCTCAGCGAGCGCGTGATGAAGGCGGCGTCCACGGCCGTGATGCCGGCCGCCAGCGCCGCCGTGTGGCATTGCTCCAGCAGGTGCAGCAGCCGGCGCGCGTCGCCATCGGCATAGCCGACCAGCGTGGTCAGCGCGGCCTCGTCCAGCGTCATGGGCTGCAGCGCCTCGCGGAGCGCGCGCGCGGCGAGCTGGCGCAGCTCGTCCTCGCTGAGACTCTTCAGCACATAGACCTGGGCGCGCGACAGCAGCGCCGAGTTGACCTCGAACGACGGGTTCTCGGTGGTCGCGCCGATGAAGGTGAACAGGCCCGACTCGACATGCGGCAGCAGCGCGTCCTGCTGCGCCTTGTTGAAGCGGTGGATCTCGTCGACGAACAGGATGGTGCGCTTGCGCTGCGCCGCGTACTGCTGCGCCCGCTCGACGGCCTCGCGGATGTCTTTCACGCCGGACAGCACGGCCGACAGCGCGACGAATTCGCAGCCGAAGGCGCTGGCCGTCAGCCGCGCCAGCGTCGTCTTGCCGACGCCGGGCGGCCCCCAGAAGATCATCGAATGCGGCTTGCCGGACTTGAACGCCAGCTGCAGCGGCTTGCCCTCGCCCAGCAGATGGCTCTGGCCTATGACCTCGTCCAGCCGGCGCGGCCGCAGCAGCTCCGGCAGCGGCACCACCGGCGGCGCCACCCCGGCCGGCGCGGCCGACGGCGGCGCGTCGTCGTCGAACAGCGAGCCGCTCACTGCTCGATCAGGTCGGCCCCGGCCGGCAGCTTGAACTGGAAGCGCTCGGCTGCGATGGGCACGTTGGCCTGCACGGCGCTGAAGTCCAGCCGCGAGCGCTGGCCGAAGCCGTCGACGATTTCCATCGCCGCCAGCTCGCGGCCCTTGAAGCCCAGCTTGAGCGACTGGATGGTCGACTCGGCCTGCTTCGGGCTGGCCTGCACCCAGTCCAGGCCGCCCTCGGCCGGCTGGGCCTTCAGCGTGAAGTCGCGCTCCAGGTTGCTGCCGGCCAGCAGCGCCGCGGGCGTGGCGCCCAGCGCGTCGGCCAGCTTGCGCGAGCTGGCCTGGTTCAGGTCGGCGTCATAGATCCAGACCTTGCGGCCGTCGGCCACGATGACCTGCTCGAAGGGCTTGGCATAGGCAAAGCGGAACTGGTTGGGGCGCTGGAACTCGAAGCTGCCGCTGGAGACCTTCTTGCGCTTGCCGTCCGGCGAGGTCACGGTCTGCGTGAAGCTGGCCTTGCCGCTCTTCACGTCGCGGGCGAAGTCGCGCAGCGCGTCGACGGCATCGGCGCGGGCCAGGCCGGCGGCGCACAGGAACAGGGTGAGGAGGAGCTTCTTCATTCGTCGCGCTTTGGAACGATCAATTCACGGCTGCCATTGGAGGCCAGCGCACCCACCAGGCCCGATTTCTCCATCTGCTCCAGCAGCCGCGCGGCGCGGTTGTAGCCGATGCGCAGATGGCGCTGCACCAGCGAGATGGAGGCCTTGCGGTGCTGCAGCACGATGGCCACGGCCTGGTCGTACATGGGGTCGGCTTCTCCGGCGGATTCGCCCGGCGCCGGCGCCTCGCCGCCCATGTCGTCGAGCACGCCGCCTTCGAGGATGCCTTCGATGTAATTCGGTTCGCCTTGCGACTTGATGTACTCCACAACGCGGTGCACCTCGTCGTCGCTGACAAACGCGCCGTGCACGCGGATGGGCAGGCCGGTGCCCGACGGCATGTAGAGCATGTCGCCCATGCCCAAGAGCGCCTCGGCGCCCATCTGGTCGAGGATGGTGCGGCTGTCGATCTTGGAGCTGACCTGGAAGGACAGGCGGGTCGGGATGTTGGCCTTGATGAGGCCGGTGATGACGTCCACCGACGGCCGCTGCGTGGCCAGAATCAGGTGGATGCCGGCCGCGCGGGCCTTCTGCGCCAGGCGGGCGATCAGCTCCTCGATCTTCTTGCCGACGACCATCATCAGGTCGGCCAGTTCGTCGATGACGACGACGATGAAGGGCAGGCGCTCGAGCGGCTCGGGGTCGTCGTTGTTCAGCGCGAAGGGATTGGGGATGCTGACGCCGTTGGCCTTGGCTTCATCGATCTTCTTGTTGTAGCCGGCCAGGTTGCGCACGCCCATCTTGGACATCAGCTTGTAGCGCCGCTCCATCTCGCCGACACACCAGTTCAGCGCATTGCCGGCCTGCTTCATGTCGGTGACGACGGGCGCCAGTAGGTGCGGGATGCCTTCGTAGACGCTCATCTCCAGCATCTTGGGGTCGATGAGAATGAGGCGCACGTCGCGGGCCTCGGCCTTGTAGAGCAGGCTGAGGATCATCGCGTTGATGCCCACCGACTTGCCCGAACCGGTGGTGCCGGCCACCAGGCAGTGCGGCATCTTGGCCAGGTCGGCCACGACCGGCAGGCCCACGATGTCCTTGCCCAGGCCCATGGTCAGCTGCGAGGCGGCGTCGGCGTAGACCTGCGAGCCGAGGATCTCGGACAGGCGTATGGTCTGGCGCCGCGCATTGGGCAGCTCCAGCGCCATGTAGTTCTTGCCGGGAATGGTCTCGACGACGCGGATGGACACCAGGCTCAGCGAGCGCGCCAGGTCCTTGGCGAGGTTGACGACCTGCGAGCCCTTCACGCCGGTGGCCGGTTCGATCTCGTAGCGCGTGATGACGGGCCCCGGCGACGCGGCGACGACATGCACCTCGACGCCGAAGTCGCGCAGCTTCTTCTCGATGAGGCGGCTGGTCATCTCCAGCGACTCGGGCGTCACCGTCTCCTGGCGGCCCGGCGCGGCGTCCAGCAGATCCACCTGCGGCAGCCTGGCGTCGCCGGCGTCGACGAACAGCGTCTGCTGGCGCTCCTTGGCGACGCGGGTGGACTGAGGCACTTCCACGACCGGCGGCTCGATGACCAGCGGCGCATGCTCCGCCTCCACCTGGCGCTCGATCTGGCGCTCGACCTCGACCTCCTGCTCGCGCTCCTTCACGGCCTGCTCGCCGGCCTTCTGGTCGGCCTTGATCTCGCGGCGCTCGATGCGCTGCTCGCGCAGCTGCTCCAGGCGCTCGCCGATGCGCTCGGCCACCTGGCCCCAGGAGAAGCGGAAGGCCCAGGCCAGGCCCGTCAACAGCAGCACGATCCAGACGACGCCCGAACCGGCAAAGCCCAGGCCCTTCATGCCCAGCGGCCCCAGCGCATAGCCCAGCAGGCCGCCCGCATGCCCCGGCAGGCGCGGCTCGACGGCATAGAGCCGGCTCCATTCCAGCGCGCAGCTGGCGCCCATCAGCAGCAGCACGCCGCAGCACCAGCGCAGGCGGCGGCCCCAGCGCACCGGCTCCGGCGTGTCGTGGCGCAGCAGCCCCGCGAGGCCGCGCAGCCAGGCCCGCAGCGCCAGCAGCGGCAGCCACCAGGCGGAGAAGCCGAACAGGAACAGCAGGCCGTCCGACACCCAGGCACCCAGGCCGCCGACGCGGTTGGCGGTGACGGCGTGCTGGCCGCTGGTGCTGAACGCGGCGTCGCGCAGGTCATGGGTGGCCAGGGCCAGCAGCAGCAAAGCCAGCGCCAGCGCCGTCAGCGCCAGCCACAGCGGCGTGCGCAACAGCCGAGATGCGGCGGACGGCGGTGCCGCTTCGCGCCTGGGGGGCTGGCGGCGGGCGGGCTTGACGGGGGCGGCAGGTTCGCCGGCGGCAGCATCACCGCCCAGCAGGGAACCGAGGGGAAAACTCATCCCCGCATTGTGCCGCTCAGTCGTGAGTCAGGCGTTCCTTGATGACCACCGAACCGTTCTCAAGCGTTTCAATGACGCCGCGCTCTTCCAGGTCCTTCATGACGCGGCTGACCATCTCGCGCGACGCGCCGACCACCTTGGCCATGTCCTGGCGCGACACCTTGCCGCGGATCAGCTTGATGCCTTTCTCGTCCTCGGACATGTCCAGCAGCGTGCGCGCGACGCGACCATAGACGTCCAGCAGCGCCAGCGACTCGATCTGGCGGTCGGCATTGCGCAGCCGCGCGACCAGGCCGCGCAGGATGCCGTAGGCCAGGCTGCTGCCCTCCGGCAGGCAGCGCGCAAACTCCAGGCGCCCCAGCACCAGCATGTCGGTCTGCACCTCGGCACGCACGGTGGCGGAATGGGGTTCGTTGTCGATCAGGCTCATCTCGCCGACATAGTCGCCCGACTGCAGCACCGCGAGGATGACCTCGCGGCCACGGTGGTCGGCCGTCAGCACGCGGGCGCGACCGTTCAGCAGGATGAACAGCGCATTGGACTTGGTGCCCTGCTCGACGATGAGCTCGCCACGCTTGAAGCGGCGCTTGACGACGCTGTCGGCGATGGACTGGGCCTGATCGGTGGTCAGCATCGAGAACAGAGGAACCCGGCGGATCAGGTCCAGGTTGGAAATCATCGCCATGTGCACACTCCAGGTTTGACGCACAGGCAGCCGGGCACAAAGCCCCCCTGCCTAAAATGGCGTGCATTTTGCACACATGGCGACGTTTGCTCGTCAGGTTGATCCTGGGGTTTTCACCTCGGCACTACCTTGCGATTTCGTCCACTGCCCTTATTTCCTCGCCCATGACCGCATCGACCCAACATCACGGCCTGCTCATCCTCGGCTCCGGGCCCGCCGGCTACACCGCCGCCATCTACGCCGCCCGCGCCAATCTCAAGCCCACGTTGATCACCGGCATGGCCCAGGGCGGGCAGCTGATGACGACCACCGAAGTCGACAACTGGCCGGCCGACGTGATGGGCGTGCAAGGCCCGGAACTGATGCAGCGCTTCCAGCAGCACGCCGAGCGTTTCCAGACCCAGATCGTCTTCGACCACATCAACGCGGTCGACTTCTCCAAGCGCCCGTTCACGCTGACCGGCGACAGCGGCGTCTACACCTGCGACGCGCTGATCATCGCCACCGGCGCCTCGGCCAAGTACCTGGGCCTGGACTCCGAGCAGGCCTTCATGGGCCGCGGGGTCAGCGGTTGCGCGACCTGTGACGGCTTCTTCTACCGCGACCAGGAAGTCTGCGTCGTCGGCGGCGGCAACACGGCCGTCGAGGAGGCGCTGTACCTGTCCAACATCGCCAGCACCGTGCACCTGATCCACCGCCGCGACAAGTTCCGCGCCGAGCCCATCCTGGTGGACAAGCTGATGGACAAGGTGGCGAGCGGCAAGATCAAGCTGCACCTGTTCCAGCAGCTCGACGAGGTGCTGGGCGACGCCTCCGGCGTGACCGGCGTTCGTACGCACAACCTGCAGGACGACAGCAAGGCCGAGATCCCCGTGCACGGCTGCTTCATCGCCATCGGCCACCAGCCCAACACCGACATCTTCAAGGGCCAGCTGGAGATGAAGGACGGCTACATCATCACCAAGAGCGGCCTGAACGGCTTCGCGACCATGACCAGCGTGCCGGGCGTGTTCGCTGCCGGCGACGTGCAGGACCATGTCTATCGCCAGGCCATCACCAGCGCCGGCACCGGCTGCATGGCCGCCCTGGACGCCCAGCGCTTCCTGGAGCAGCAGCACGGCTGATCCTGGCGGGGCCGCCAAGGCCCTTCCAGGCTCCCGGGTTTACCGCTATACTCGCGGGCTTGCCTGCCGGATGGACCGCGTCCTGAGCACCCAGCGACGGATTTAGCAGGCATATGCGGTCAAATGGTTGCAAGGCGGCCCCAGGGCGGCCAGGCAACTGGTCAGAGATATCAAACCGGAGAAGCGTCATGGCACGCGTCTGTCAAGTCACGGGCAAGAAGCCCATGGTCGGGAACAATGTTTCCCACGCCAACAACAAAACCAAGCGTCGGTTCCTGCCGAACCTGCAATACCGTCGTTTCTTCGTGGAATCGGAGAACCGCTGGGTGCGTCTGCGCATCAGCAACGCCGCTCTGCGTTTGATCGACAAGGTCGGCATCGACCAAGTCGTCGCCGATCTGCGCGCCAAGGGCGAGCTCTGATCGTCATCTGACCCAATAAAGGAACACGACCATGGCATCCAAAGGCGGACGCGAAAAGATCAAGCTGGAGTCCACCGCGGGCACCGGCCACTTCTACACGACGAACAAGAACAAGAAGACCACGCCCGAAAAGCTCGAATTCATGAAGTTCGACCCCAAGGCGCGCAAGCACGTCCTGTACAAGGAAATCAAGCTGAAGTGATGCGCCGGGCGGCCCAGCCGCCCCGCCCTCGCCGGCCAAGAAGAAACCCGCCAAGCGGCAACGCTGGCGGGTTTTTTCTTTGGCGCCGGGCTCAGCGTGCCGGCGCGCTCGCCACGGCCGGGCTGAACTCGCGCTGCACCCAGCGGTCGATCATGCGCTTCTCGTAGCGCAGCGGATCACCGCTGTAATAGGCGTTGAAGCCGTCCTGGTAGTTCAGGTCGCGCAGGCGCGCCTTGCCCTGCTGGACGACCTTGTCGCCCTCGCGAACCTCGTAGTTCAGCTCGATGGCGGGCGACGTCACGCTGCGCATGACCCGCAGCCACTGGCCACGCCGCGCGAAAGGCTCCACCTCGCCGGCAAGATCCACGTCCGTCACATCGACACGGACATCCCGCCCGGGCAAGCGCTTCTCGAACTGCTCGACCAGATGGGCCTTCAGCTCGTTCAGCACCTCCGGTTCGCGGAAGCCGTTGTTGTCCTTGATGTCCGAGAACTTCTCGGGGTGGACGAAACTGACCTGCACGTCCGCACGCGCGGCGGCGCAGGCCACGGCCATCACGGCCAGGGCGATCCAGCGGATCTTCATGGCTAACCTCCTGTCAACAGCATCTGCATGGCTCAAGTCTAGGCCAGCACAAGAAAAAGGGCGCCCCGCGGGGGCGCCCTTTACGCGGGGAAACGCAGCTCAGGCGTGAGCGGCGCGCAGGCGCATCGAGAAGGCCTGCAACTCGGCGATGCCGCTTTCCTCGGCACGGCGGCACCAGGCCTGCAGATCGGCCACCAGCTGCTCGGCCGACACGTTGGTGCGGGTCCACATCTGGCGCAGTTCCTCGCGCATGGTCACCAGCTTGTCGATCACCGGGCTGGCGGCGCGGGCATGGGCCAGGTCGCCCTGCACGGCCGCGGGAATGCGCTCTTCGTCGCGATGCAGCCAGCGCTGGGCCAGCTTGAACTGGGCGAAACGCTCGGTGTGCTTGCCACCCTCGGCCTGGATCTTGGCCAACTCGGCCGAGCAGGCGGCCTTCAGGCCGCGGGCGTAGCTGGCCATGACCTCGTAGCGGTTGGCGATCAGCGCCTCCAGCGTGCGTGCATCGGCCGGCTTGACCTCGCCCAGGCTCAGCTTGGGCGCCGTCTTGCGGACCTTGGCCCAGCCCAGCATCTCCAGGGCACGGATGTACATCCAGCCGATGTCGAACTCGTAGGGCTTGACCGAGAACTTGGCCGACGTCGGGTAGGTGTGGTGGTTGTTGTGCAGTTCCTCGCCGCCGATGATCAGCGTCCAGGGCGTCAGGTTGGTCGACGCGTCGGGCGCCTCGAAATTGCGGTAGCCCCAGTAATGGCCGATGCCGTTGACGACGCCGGCCGCCCAGATCGGGATCCACGCCATCTGGATGGCCCAGATCGTCGCGCCGATGGCACCGAACAGGGTCACGTTGATGATCAGCATCAGCGACACGCCGAGCGCGCTGTGCTTGGTGTAGACGTTGCGCTCCATCCAGTCGTCGGGCGTGCCGCGGCTGTACTTGGCGATGGTCTCGGCGTTCTTGGCCTCGGCACGATAGAGCTCGGCGCCCTCGGCCAACACCTTCTTCAGGCCGCGGGTCTGCGGGCTGTGCGGGTCTTCCTCGGTCTCGCACTTGGCGTGGTGCTTGCGGTGGATGGCGACCCACTCGCGGGTGACCATGCCCGTGGTCAGCCACAGCCAGAAACGGAAGAAATGGGACGGGATGGGGCCAAGGTCCAGCGCACGGTGAGCCTGGGAACGATGCAGGAAGATCGTGACCGAAGCGATCGTGATGTGGGTGACAACCAGCGTGTAGATCACCAATTGCCAGGCGCTGAGGTCTGCAAGGCCGTTGGCCATCCAGTTCAGCAGCGCGTTCAGGAAGTCATTCATGCGTCCAGGACCTCGGCCACCATGGCCATGCGTAGAGACGCCAATTGTAGAGGAACGGCCCCAAATTCAAGGGGTGGGCACCCCCATGCCCAGGCCGCCGCGTGCGAATCGGCGCGTTCCTTGATCGTCATCAAGCCGGCTTCAGGCGGCCCGCTCCCAGGCGACCGCGAAAAACCCGTCCGTCGCGTGACGGTGCGGCCACAGCCGCAGCGCGCCGCCCTCCACCAGTTCGCCGGCGCGCTCGACCTGGGCCTTGGCCAGCACCTCGGCGGCGTCCAGCGGCCGGAAATCGGGATGGGCCGCGGCAAACTCGGCCGCGATGAGCTCGTTCTCGGCGTCCAGCAGGCTGCAAGTGGCATAGACCAGCCGGCCACCGGGCTTCACCAGCCGCGCCGCACTGGCCAGGATGGCGCGCTGCTTGGCCTGCAGTTCGGCCACGCCTTGCGGCGACTGGCGCCATTTCAGGTCGGGGTTGCGGCGCAGTGTGCCCAGGCCCGAGCAGGGGGCATCCACCAGCACGCGGTCGATCTTGCCGGCCAGGCGCTTGATGCGCTCGTCGCGCTCATGGGCGATCTGCGCCGGGTAGACGTTAGACAGGCCGCTGCGGGCCAGGCGCGGCTTGAGCGCATCCAGCCGGTGGCCCGACACGTCGAAGGCATACAGCCGGCCGGTGTTGCGCATGACCGCGCCCAGCGCCAGCGTCTTGCCGCCGGCACCGGCGCAGAAGTCCACCACCATCTCGCCGCGCTTGGGCGCGAGCAGCAGGGCCAGCAGCTGGCTGCCTTCGTCCTGCACCTCGACGCCGCCGCTGGTGAACAGCGCCAGCTTGTTCAGCGCCGGCTTGCCGTCTATGCGCAGCCCCAGGGGCGAATAAGGCGTCGGCTCGGCCTCGATGCCCGCGGCCCGCAGCTGCTGCTGCGCTTCCTCGCGCTTGAGCTTGAGCGTGTTGACGCGCAGGTCCAGCGGCGCGGCTTCGTTCAGCGCAGCGGCCAGCCGCCAGAACTCGGCCTCGCCCAGGCGCGCCAGCAGCGGCTCGGCCAGCCAGTCGGGCAGGTTGTGGCGCAGCTTGGGCGCCAGGCTGTCGGGCGCGATGGCCTGGACCTGCGCCAGCCACTGCTGCTCGGCCGGGCTGAGCGCGCCGCGCAGGAAGCTGTCGCTGCCGCGCCAGGCCAGCATGGCGAGCCGGCGGTTCAGCGGCCCGCTGCCGCTCTGGGCCAGGTTCTGGAACTTGAGCCGCTCGCGCAGCATCGCGTAGACGGTTTCGGCCAAGCAGGCGCGCTCGCGCTGGCCGAGGTTCTTGTGTTGACGGAAGAAGGCCGAGACGGTGGCGTCGGCGGGCGCGTCGAGCTTGTTGACGGCGGCGATCAGCTCGGCGCACAGCTCCAGCAGGGCATTAGGATGCATCGCGCCATTATCCCAAGCCGCCCCGCATGAATCTCTGGACCCAGTTGCGCCTGCGCCCACGCCTGCTCGCGGCCATCCTGACCGGCAGCCTGCTGGCCGCGGTCTGGCCCGGCATGCTGGCCTGGCAGACGCGCTTGCTGATCGGCTGGAACCTGTCGGTCTGGATCTATCTGCCGCTGGTCGTCTGGATGATGCTGGCGCGCGACGGCGCCAACCATGTGCAGCAGCGCGCCCGCCGTCTGGCCGAAGGCGTTCCGGTGGTGCTGATGCTGGCCGTGCTGGGCGCGCTCGCCAGCCTGGCGGCCATCACGCTGGAGCTGCAGGCCGCCAAACAATCACACCAGCCCGCCTACCTGCTGCTGGTGCTGGCCACCGTCTGCGGCTCCTGGCTGCTGCTGCCGGTGGAATTCGCGCTGGCCTATGCCAGCCTCTACCACCGACCCGGCCAGGCGACGCTGGGCCTGCAGTTCCCGGGCGACGACGGCCCGCCCGACTACGGCGACTTCCTCTATTTCTCGATCACGCTGGCCGCCACGGCACAGACCTCCGATGTCGGCGTCAGCTCCCGGCCGATGCGCCGGCTCGTGCTGCTGCAGACCCTGCTGGCCTTCGCCTTCAACACGGGCGTGCTGGCGCTGGTCATCAACATCCTGGCCGGCTTGATCAGCTGAGCAGCAGCTGTTGCGGCGCGCCGTCGCGGTGGCGGACGCATTCGCCGTCCCAGACCAGCGCATCCTCGATGCACCAGCGCACCGACTGCGGATAGATGCGGTGCTCGGCCGTCAGCACGCGGGCGGACAGCGCCTGGGCGTCGTCGCCCGGCAGCACCGGCACGGCAGCCTGCATGACGATGGCGCCATGGTCCAGCTCGGCGGTGACGAAATGCACCGTCACGCCGGCGATCTTGCAGCCCATCGCGATGGCGCGCTCATGCGTGTGCAGGCCCGTGAAGGCCGGCAGCAGCGAGGGGTGGATGTTCAGCATGCGGCGCGCGTAGCGGGCCGTGAACGCGGGCGTCAGGATGCGCATGAAGCCGGCCAGCACGACCAGGTCGGGCGCGAAGCCGTCGATGACGCGGGCCAGCTCGGCATCGAAGTCCTCGCGGCTGGCGTAGGCCTTGTGGTCCACCACGGCCGTGGCGATGCCCTGCCGGGCGGCGAACTGCAGGCCGCCCGCGTCCGGCCGGTTGCTGATGACGGCGGCCACCTCGGCCGGCCAGCCCTCGGCCTTGCAGGCCTTCACGATGGCCTCCATGTTGGAGCCGCGCCCCGAAATCAGAATCACCAGCCTTTTCATGGCCGGGCCGCCCCAAGATGAAAAACGCCCCCTCGGGGGGCCGTGGCCACACCAAGTGTGGGCGCGTGGGGGTCATATGTCATGGGCCGGCAGTTTAGGGCTGTCCTCCATGCCGGCAGCCAGGTCCCCTGGGCTTGAACGACAATCCGCGCCCCATGTCCACCCCCGCCCCCCTCCGCCCGCGCGTGCTCTCCGGCATGCGCCCGACCGGCGCCCTGCACCTCGGCCACTACCACGGCGCCCTCAAGAACTGGGTACAGCTGCAGGACACGCACGAGGGCTTCTTCTTCGTCGCCGACTGGCATGCGCTGACCACCCAACGCCCCAGCGGCGCGACGCTGGCCCATCATGTCTACGAGATGGTCACCGACTGGCTGGTGGCCGGCATCGATCCCGAGCGCTGCACGCTGTTCCTGCAGAGCCGCATGCCCGAGCATGCCGAACTGTTCACGCTGCTGGCCATGTGCACGCCGTCCAGCTGGCTGGCGCGCATGCCCAGCTACCGGGACCAGGTCGCCGCCGACCCCGAGCTGGCCACCTACGGCTTCCTCGGCTACCCGCTGCTGCAGGCGGCCGACATCCTGCTCTACAAGCCCGCCAGCGTGCCGGTGGGCGAGGACCAGGCCGCCCACGTGGAGGTGACCCGCGAGGTCGCACGCCGCTTCAACCGCCTGTATGCCGAGGCCGCGCCGGTGTTCATCGAGCCCCAGGCCCTGCTGACCGAGACCGCCCGCGTCCCCGGCCTGGACGGGCAGAAGATGAGCAAGAGCCTGGACAACGCGATCGCGATGCGCGACGCGCCCGAGGTCACGGCCGCCAAGATCCGCACCATGCCCACCGACCCGCAGCGCGTGCGCCGCACGGACGCCGGCGACCCGGCGCGCTGCCCCGTCTGGCCGCTGCACCGGATCTACAGCGACGCCGCGACGCGCGCCGCCTGCGAGGCCGGCTGCAAGACGGCCAGCATCGGCTGCCTGGACTGCAAGCAGCCGCTGATCGAGGCCATACAGCGCGAGCAGGCACCCTGGCGCGAACGCGCCGCGGCGCTGGACCCGCAGCAGGTGCAGTGGACGCTGGAGGTCGGCACCGAACGCGCCCGCGCCGTCGCGCGCAAGACGCTGCGCGAGGTGCGCAGCGTGATGGGGCTGGTCGCTTGAGCCGGGACGACGCCGTCACCCTCCACGTGACCGACCTGGAGGCCGCCATCAACTGGTGGCGCGAACGCTCGCCGTCGCCCGACGGCATCAGCGCCGCGCCCGAGGTGGGCGCCCTGGCCGAGGCCTACGCGCTGCTGGCCTGGCAGCGCGCCAGCGAGCTGGACGTCGATGCGCTGAGCGACCAGGCGCTGGCCGCCTGGCTGGCCTGGTACGAGACCACGCCCGATTCACCCTGCATCGCCATCTGCTCCACGGCCCAGGGCGACCCGGTCTGCAAGGGCTGCGGCCGCACGTTCGACGAGGTGCAGCAATGGCCGGCCCTGGATGCATTCGAGAAGCGCATCGTCTGGCAGCGCATCACGCACGAAGGCACGGCCTGGCGCTTCAACCGCTACGCGGAGCGTGCCAAGTGATGCCGCGGACCGAGCACCGGGGCGCCCGGACGACGCGCTCGTCGGACGAGGGGCAGACATGACACGCATCCGCTTCATCGACAGCGCCCGCCGCCTCGTGCCGCTGGCCTGGCCCGTGCTCGTGGGCCAGATCGCGGTGATGATGTTCAGCACCATAGACACGCTGATGATGGGCCGCGTCAGCCCCGAGGACCTGGCGGCGCTGGCCGTCGGCTCGGCCGCCTACGTGACCATCTTCGTGGGCCTGATGGGCGTCATCCTCGCCGTCGGCCCCATCGCGGGCCGGCAGTTCGGCGCCCAGAACCTGGCCGGCGCCGGCAGCAGCTTCGTGCAGGCGCAGTGGCTGGCCGTGCTGCTGTGCGTCCCGGGCTGCCTGGCGCTGTGGTTCCCCGACCCCTTCACGGCGCTGGCCCAGCTGGACGCGACCCAGGCCGCCAAGGTGCGCGCCTACACGCGGCCGGAGGCCTTCGCACTGCCGGCGGCCCTGCTGTTCACGGCCTTCCGCGGCTTCTCCACGGCCGTCAGCCGGCCCAAGGCCGTCATGGCCATGCAGCTGACCGGCCTGCTCGCCAAGGTGCCGCTGAACGCCGTCCTCGTGTTCGGCTGGGGCCCCATCCCGGCCATGGGCGTGGCGGGCTGCGGCTGGGCGACGGCCATCGCGCTGATCGGCCAGGCCCTTGCCGCGCTGCTGCTGCTCAGGCGCGACGCCTTCTATCGCCCGTTCAACATCCCGCCGCTGTGGCAGACCCGGCCGCGCTGGGCCGAGCTGGCCGCGCTGGTGAAGCTGGGCCTGCCCATGGGCGGCTCCATCCTCGTCGAGGTGACGGGCTTCACCTTCATGGCCTTCTTCATCGCCCGCCTGGGCGCGACGCCGGTGGCCGGCCACCAGATCGCCGTCAACCTCGTCGCGATGATGTTCATGATCGCGCTGGCGCTGGCCACGGCGGCCGGCACGCTGGTGGCCCAGCATCTGGGCGCCGATGAAAAGCGCGAGGCGCGCACCGTGGGCCGGCATGCGCTGACGCTGGCGGCGCTGGCCGCGGCGGCCGTCGGCGCCGTCGTGGCGCTGGCGCGCGAGCCCATCGTGGCCCTCTACACCGACAGCACGGCCACGGCCGCCGCGGCGCTGCCGCTGCTGGTGTGGGTGTGGTTCTTCCACCTCGGCGACGCACTGCAGACGGTGGCCGCCTATGTGCTGCGCGCCTACCAGGTCGCCACGCTGCCCATGGTCATCTACGTCGTCGCGCTGTGGGGCCTGGGCATAGGCGGCGGCTACTTCCTCGCCTTCGGCCGGGCCGGCGGCGCGGTGGGCTTCTGGCAGGCGGCGACCGCCGGGCTGCTGATGGCCGGCCTGCTGCTCAGCCTGCTGCTCAAGCGCGTCTTCGACGAGAACCGCTAGGTCATAGCGCCCCTCGCCCAACCTCGCATCGCTGAACGCGAGCGAGTCCGGTCGGTCCCCCGAGGGGACGGCGATGCTCGCGGCCTCGAACCGCGAGCAGATCGCCAACGCGGGCCGACTTGGGAACTGGAGTCGGACACGAGCAGTCCCTGCGGACTGCTTGTGCCTACGAAAGGCTACTGGCCTCCGGCCAATGGCAGGCCCGGCGTTCGGCCCGCAATGCCCGTCTATTGCCTCGCGTCAGTGCTTCGCCGCAGGCAGGAATAGCACGAAGCGGCTGCCGCCGCCGTCGCGCGGCAGGCAGCGCACGCTGCCGCCATGGCGCTCGGCGATCTGCTTGACCAGGCTCAGGCCCAGGCCCACGCCGCCGGCCATCTCGGCATGGCCGGGCAGGCGGTAGAAGGGCTCGAAGATGCGTTCGCGCAGCTCGGCCGGCACGCCGGGGCCGCGGTCGGCGACGACGAATTCAAACCCGCCGGCCACCGGGCGCAAGCCCAGCTCCACCTCGGGGCCGCCATAACGGCGGGCGTTGTCCAGCAGGTTGCGCAGCGCGCGGCGCAACAGGCGCTCCTGGCCTTGCACCCGGGCGGACTCGCATTCGGGCTCGAACGGGGCCTCCGCGCGGGCCGCCTCCTCCGCACCCAGCGCCAGCAGCTCGACGGCATGGGTCTCGCCCACCGCGCTGCCGGCCTCCAGGCGGCTGGCCAGCAACACCTCCTCGACGAGGGCATCCAGCTCGGCGATGTTGACGTCGATCTCCTGAACCAGGCGCTGGCGCTGGGCCGGCGCCGCATCGTCCAGCATCGCGAAGGCCATCTTCAGCCGCGCCAGCGGCGAGCGCAGCTCGTGGCTGGCATTGGCCAGCAGGGTCTGGTGCGAGCGCAGCAGCGTCTCGATGCGTTCGGCCGCCTGGTTGAAGCTGGCGGCCACCGCCGCCACCTCGTCGCGGCCGCCATCGTCCACGCGATGGTGCAGCTGGCCGGCGCCGAACTGCTCGACGCCGCGCTTGAGCGCCTCCAGCCGGCGCGTCAGCCGGCGCACCACCGGGTAGGCGCCCGCGGCCACGCCGACAAACAGCAGCACCAGCACGACGGCCAACGTCGACACGGCCGGCGCGCCCGGCGACACGGGGCGGTGCAGCCAGGGGCCGGTCCAGGGGCCTTCGTCCAGCCGCGGCGGACGCGGCGCGGCTGCACCGGTGCCTGCGCCGCCCCCCAGGCGCGTGGAGGCGGCCGCCGGGCCGGAAGCCGCGCCCTGCGGGCCGGGCGGGCGGATGGTACGCACCATCTCCAGGCTGCGGCCATCGCCCAGCGCGGCGCTGACGATGATGGCGCCGGGGTCGTCGGCGCGGCGCTCGAACATCTGCGTCGTCGCGATGCGCTTGCCGTCGCCGTCCTCCAGCGCGAGCGGCATGCGCAGCCGCGTGCCCCAGTCGACGAAGGCCTCGGCCTGCTCTTCGCGCGGCGCGGCGGCGGGCGGCAGCGCGAGCTTGAGCAGCCCGGCCATCGCGTTCAGGCGCTCCCCGGCCGCCAGCTCCACATTGCCACGCTCCTGCTCGATGTGGCGCTGGAACAGCCAGGCGGAGCCGAAGGCAAAGGCCAGCAGCAGCGCCACCAGCGTCAGGTAGATGCGGACGTAGAGGGATTTCAAGCCGGGGCGTTCAGGCAGCGTCCGAGTCGGCGTCCTGCTTGCGGGCGAAGACATAGCCGGCTCCGCGCACGGTCAGCACGCGGCGGGGGTTCTTGGGGTCGTCCTCGATGACGGCCCGTATGCGCGAGATGTGCACGTCGATGGAACGGTCGAAGGCCTCCAGCGGATGGCCCTTGAGCGCGTCCATGATCTGGTCGCGTGAGAGGACCCGGCCCGGGCTCTGCGCCAGTACGACCAGCAGGTCGAACTGGTGGCTGGTCAGGTCGCAGATCTTGGCGTCCAGCCGCGCCACGCGGGCTGCCAGGTCGATCTCCAGGCGGCCGAAGCGCAGCACCTCGTCGCCATCGAGCTTGGGCTCCAGCCGGCGCAGCAGCGCCTTGATGCGGGCCTGCAGCTCGCGCGGCTCGAAGGGCTTGGCGAGGTAGTCGTCGGCGCCCAGCTCCAGGCCCAGGATGCGATCCATGGGCTCGCCACGGGCCGACAGCATCAGCACCGGCTGGTGGCGCCAGCGCGCGTCGCCGCGCAGCCAGCGGCAGAAGTCCAGGCCGTCGCCGTCGGGCAGCATCAGGTCCAGCACGATGAGCTCGAAGCGGCCATGGGCCAGGGCCTCGCGGGCCGCAGCCAGGCTGCCGGCCGTGCTGACCTCGAAGCCGGCGGCACGCAGATAGTCGCCCACCATGCCGGTCAGGCGAACGTCGTCATCGATCAGCAGAAGTCTTGCGCTACTCATCACCGGGCCAGTGGAGGGAGAAGGAGGCCGGCGCGTCTCGGCGCCGGCGGAACGGGGCTCAAGCATCGCAGAACTCCTCGCCGACGGCCAATCAGCCCGCCTTGCGCTGGGCCATGCGGGCCTGGCGCTTCTTCATCAGCTCGCCGATCTTGGCACGCTGCTCGGGCGTCAGCACGCGGGCCGCGTCGATGCTGGCCTGGCTGAGGCGCTTGGAAGCGGTCTCGTGCAGCGCGCTCATCTGCTGGCGCACGGCCTCGATGGCGGCGGCGTCGATGTTGGTGGCCGTGTACAGCGTGGCCATCTGCTGGTGCAGCTTCATGCCGGCATCGCGCTGACCGGCGAGGTCCTGGCGCGCGGCCTTGAAGATGGCGTCGATCTGGCTGCGCTGGGCGTCCGTCGCGTTGACCGCATCGAGCAGATGTTCCATGTGGCCGCCGAACAGGCCGCCGGGCATCATCATGGCCGGGCCACCATGGCCGCCGCGATGGCCGGGGCCAGGCTGGGCCTGGGCGGCAACACCCCCCACGGCCAGGGCCGCCGCCACGGTGGCGACGCGCATCAGGTTCCGGATCTGCAAGGCTTTCATCAGAGGTCTCCTGGAAGAAGAGGATGTGGACTCATCTTCCGAGCGGCCTGTGAGGAGTCTTTGGGGGTGGGGTAAAGAACTGTGAAAGCAAACAGGGTCTGTTTTGCTTTTGTTGAACCACCCCACCCGGGGCTGCCGGCTTACTTGATGGGCTTGAAGCGCATGCGCTTCGGGCGCGCGCCCTCCTCGCCCAGGCGCTTCTTCTTGTCGGCCTCGTACTCGTGGAAGTTGCCGTCGAAGAAGAACCACTGCGAGTCGCCCTCGCAGGCCAGGATGTGCGTGCAGATGCGGTCCAGGAACCAGCGGTCATGGCTGATGACCATGGCCGAGCCGGCAAACTCCAGCAGCGCTTCTTCCAGCGCGCGCAGCGTTTCGACGTCCAGGTCGTTGGACGGCTCGTCCAGCATCAGCACGTTGCCGCCCTGGGCCAGCGTCTTGGCCAGGTGCAGACGGCCGCGCTCGCCGCCGGACAGCGCGCCCACCAGCTTCTGCTGATCGTTTCCCTTGAAGTTGAAGCGGCCGAGATAGGCGCGGCTGGGCATGACGAACTTGCCGACGACGATGTTGTCCAGGCCGCCCGAGATGTCCTCCCAGACCGTCTTGTCGGCGGCGAGGCTGGCACGGCTCTGGTCCACGAAGGCCAGCTTGGCCGTCTTGCCGATCTTGACCGTGCCCGAATCCGGCTGCTCCACACCCTGGATCATGCGGAACAGCGTCGACTTGCCGGCGCCGTTGGGGCCGATGATGCCGACGATGGCGCCGGCCGGCACCTTGAAGCTCAGGTTGTCGATGAGCATGCGGTCGCCGAAGCTCTTGGAGACGTTCTCGAACTCGATGACCTCGTTGCCCAGGCGCTCGGCCACGGGGATGAAGATCTCGTTGGTCTCGTTGCGCTTCTGGTATTCGACGTCGCTCAGCTCCTCGAAGCGGGCCAGACGCGCCTTGCTCTTGGCCTGGCGGCCCTTGGCGTTGGAGCGCACCCACTTCAGTTCTTCCTTCATCGCCTTGGCGCGGGCGTCCTCGGACTTCTGCTCCTGCTCCAGGCGGCGCTCCTTCTGGTCCAGCCAGTCGGAGTAGTTGCCCTTCCACGGGATGCCGTGGCCGCGGTCCAGTTCCAGGATCCACTCGGCGGCGTTGTCCAGGAAGTAGCGATCGTGGGTGATGGCCACCACGGTGCCGGGGAAGCGCTGCAGGAACTGCTCCAGCCACTCCACGCTCTCGGCGTCCAGGTGGTTGGTGGGCTCGTCCAGCAGCAGCATGTCGGGCTTGGACAGCAGCAGACGGCACAGCGCGACGCGGCGCTTCTCGCCGCCGGACAGCACGCCGATCTGGGCGTCCCAGGGCGGCAGGTTCAGCGCGTCGGCGGCCAGCTCCAGCTGCAGGTCGGTGTTCTCGGAGCCGGCGGCCGCGATGATGGCCTCCAGCTCGCCCTGCTCGGCGGCCAGCGCGTCGAAGTCGGCGTCCGGCTCGGCATAGGCGGCATAGACCTCGTCCAGGCGCTTCTTGGCGGCCAGCACGCCGCCTATGCCCTCTTCCACGGCCTCGCGCACGGTCTGGTCCGGGTTGAGCTTGGGCTCCTGCTCCAGATAGCCGATCTTGATGCCCGGCATGGGCACGGCCTCACCTTCGTACTCCTTGTCGACGCCGGCCATGATCTTCAGCAGCGTGGACTTGCCGGAGCCGTTCAGGCCCAGCACGCCGATCTTGGCACCGGGGAAGAAAGACAGCGAGATGTCCTTGAGGATGTGGCGCTTGGGGGGAACCGTCTTGTTGACGCGGTTCATCGAGAAGACGTACTGGGCCATGGGCAAATCCTGTGAGGCTGAAATGGCGGCAGGCCCCGGAAGGGCCTGCGTTGCCTGCTATTGTCGCCCAGCCCGGATTTGCTGGAGCTTTGATGCGTCGCGTCGCCACCGCCCTGCTCGTTTTCGCCGTCGGCCTGGCCCAGGCCCAGACGCTGCGCTGGTCCAGCCAGGGCGACATGCAGACCACCGATCCACATTCGCAGAACGAGCTGCTGACCAACATCCTGAACAGCCAGGTCTACGAGACGCTGACCCGGCGCATGCAGGACATGCGCATGGGTCCGGCGCTGGCCACCGAATGGACGCAGCTGTCGCCGCTGCTGTGGCGCTTCAAGCTGCGCCCGGGCGTGAAGTTCCATGACGGCACGCCGTTCACGGCCGATGACGTGGTGTTCTCCATGCAGCGGCTGCGCGACCCCAACTCGCCGCAGCGCGTCTACGCCAACGCGGTGGGTAGCCCCAAGGCGGTGGATACGCTGACCGTGGAGTTCACGCTGGACAGGCCCAACCCCATCCTGCCCGAGCTGCTGGGCAACCTCTATGTGATGAGCCGGCGCTGGTGCGAGCAGCACCGCGTCACGCGGCCGCTGAACTTCAAGCAGCAGGAGGAGTCCCACGCCAGCCGCAACGCCAACGGCACCGGCCCCTTCATGCTGGTCAGCCGCCAGCCCGGCGTGCAGACGGTCTTCAGGCGCAACCCGGCCTGGTGGAACCGGTTCGAGGGCAATCTGCAGGGCTTCGTCTACCTGCCGATCTCCAACGACGCGACGCGCACCGCGGCGCTGATCTCGGGCGAGGTGGACTTCGTGCTCGACCCGCCGCCGCGCGACGTGGCCCGGCTGCGCACGCTGCCCGGCCTCAAGGTGCTGGACGGCGAGGAGAACCGCCTCATCTACATCGGCATGGACCAGACGCGCGACCAGCTGCTCCACGGCCGCTCGCCCGACGGCAGGAACCCGTTCAAGGACTTGCGCGTGCGCAAGGCTCTGTATCACGCCATCGACATCGAGGCCATCAAGGCCAAGCTGATGAACGGCTACGCCCTGCCCACCGGTGGCCAGACCCCGTCGCCGCGCGGCGCCTACGGCGACGCCAAGCTGGAGACCCGCCTGCCCTACGACCCCGCGCTGGCGCGCAGGCTGCTCGCCGAGGCCGGCTATGCGGACGGCTTCGACGTCACGATGGACTGCCCCAACAACCGCTACGTCAATGACGAGCGCATCTGCATCGCGCTGGCCAGCATGTGGGCCCAGGTCAAGGTCCGGGTCAAGGTCAACGCGATGCCGCGCGCCCTCTTCTTTCCCAAGATCGAGAAGTTCGACACCAGCCTGTACCTCGCCGGCTGGGGCGGCGGCTCGACGGACGCCGAGGTCATGCTGACGCCCGTGCTGCGCAACCGCGGCGAACAAGGCGTGGGCGTGGCCAACTACGGCGGCTCCCTCAACCCCGAGGCCGACGCGCTGGCGGCCGCCTCCACCGTCGAGACCGACCCGAAGAAGCGCGAGGCCCTGGTCAAGGCCGCGCTGCAGGCCTTCCGCGCGCAGGTCAACATCATCCCGCTGCACCGGCAGGTCATCCCCTGGGCCATGAAGCGCGAGGTCAGCATCCCGCACTCGCCCAACAACTGGGCCAACATGGACTGGGTCACGGTGCTGAAATAAAGCGACGCGGCCGCAGCCGCTAGAATGGCCCCAACGCCGCGCCTCTCAGTCTTGCGCGGCGTTTCACTTTTCTGCAGCCCCGCACGCGGCCTGGCTTGCCCGAAGACTGGTGACGTCGCCCCGGCGTCACGGCAAGCCCCGGTGATTGTTGGCGTGCTCCCCAACTTGGATTCGATGAGTTTCGACACCCTAGGCCTGGCAGCGCCGCTGCTCAAGGCCATCGCCGACGCCGGCTACACCTCCCCCACCCCCATCCAGGCCCAGGCCATTCCCGCCGTGTTGAAGGGCGGCGACCTGATGGCCGGCGCCCAGACCGGCACCGGCAAGACCGCCGGCTTCACGCTGCCCATGCTGCACCGCCTGCACGCCGGCCAGCGCACGCTGGACAAGCGTGGCCGCCCGGCCGTGCGCGCGCTGGTGCTGACGCCCACCCGCGAACTCGCCGCGCAGGTCGAGGAGAGCGTGCAGACCTACGGCAAATACCTGCCCCAGCTCAAGAGCATGGTCATGTTCGGCGGCGTCGGCATGCAGCCCCAGATCAACAAGCTGCGTGACGGCGTGGACATCCTCGTCGCCACGCCGGGCCGCCTGCTGGACCACGCCGGCCTGGGCAATCTGGACCTGAGCAAGGTCGAGATCCTGGTGCTGGACGAAGCCGACCGCATGCTGGACATGGGCTTCATCCACGACATCAAGAAGGTGCTGGCCCTGCTGCCGGCGCAGAAGCAGAGCCTGCTGTTCAGCGCCACCTTCAGCGACGACATCAAGGCCCTGGCCGACCGCCTGCTGAACCAGCCGGCGCTGATCGAGGTGGCCCGCCGCAACCAGACCAACGACCAGATCGCGCAGAAGGTCCATCCGGTGGGCCGCGAGCGCAAGAAGGAACTGCTGGTCCACCTGATCAAGTCGGGTGACTGGCACCAGGTGCTGGTCTTCACGCGCATGAAGCATGGCGCCAACCGCCTGACCGACTACCTGAACGACCAGGGCATCAGTGCGATGGCCATCCACGGCAACAAGAGCCAGAGCGCCCGCACCAAGGCGCTGGCCGACTTCAAGTCGGGCGACCTGACCTGCCTGGTGGCCACCGACATCGCCGCCCGAGGCATCGACATCGACCAGTTGCCGCACGTCGTCAACTTCGAGCTGCCCAACGTGCCGGAGGACTACGTCCACCGCATCGGCCGCACCGGCCGCGCCGGCGCCCAGGGCGAAGCGGTGAGCCTGGTCTGCGTGGACGAGAACGGCTTCCTGCGCGACATCGAGAAGCTCATCAAGCGCGAGATCCCCAAGGAAATCGTGCCCGGCTTCGCCCCCGATCCCAACGAGAAGGCCGAGCCCATCGTGCTGGGCCGCACCGTGCTCAACCCCAATGGCAGCCGGGGCCGCAACCCCAACCCGCCGCAGCATGCCGGCCGTGGCGGCCGCCCGGGCGGCGGCGGCGGTGGTG
>JAACZV010000011.1 GCA_009996515.1 Comamonadaceae bacterium | reverse complement strand
AGCCGCCGCTGCCCGTCGTGCGCGAGGCGCCCACGCCTGCGGTCAAGGCGCCGACGCCCGGCCCCGAGGCGCTGGCCCAGGCCCGGCCGCGCGAGCCGGCCCTGCAGCCCCTGGCGCCGCCCGTCGTGACGCCGGAGCAGGCACCACCCCAGGCCGCGCCGGTGGTGCCGCCGGTGGCGCAGCAGACACCGCCGGCCGCACCCGACGCCGAGGACGGCGGCATCACCGTCCAGGTGCGCCTGGCGCTGGCCGCCGATGCGACGCTGGCCGCGGTGCCCATCGCCGTCAGCACCGAGCATGGCGTCGTCAGGCTGGAGGGGCAGGCCCCCGACGCCCAGGTGCGCGAGCGCGCCACGCTGGTGGCAGCGGCCACGACGGGCGTCAAGGCGGTGGACAACCGGCTGACGCTGCCGCCGCTGGCCGCGCACCAGGCCGCCGGCAACGGCGGTTGAGGACGCGCCGCAGCGGCATGAAAAAGGCGCCCCGCGGGGCGCCTTGTGCTGCCGGTGTCGCGGCTCAGTGGCAGTGCTGCGTGCGGGCCGGGGCCAGCTCGGCGGCGATCAGCGCGTCCTGGGTCAGCTCGCGGGCAGCCTCGAGCTGCAGGCAGAGTTCGGTGATGCCATCGTCGCGGCCGCCGACGACGTCGGGCAGCGGGGCGGTGGCGATGTCGGTCGGCAGGTCGGCCAGCGCGCCGATGAGCTGGAACAGCAGCTCCATGCTGGCCTCACCGTTCTGCGGCAGGTCGCGGGCGGCGCCCAGGCTGCGGGCCAGGTACCAGCAGGCATCGGCGGCGTTGTCGCAGGCCTGGGCCTTCAGCTCCAGCGCGCGCTGGCGGGCGTCGGCGTCGCTGCGGGCCTGGGCGATCTCGAACGCACCCAGATCGGCCGGGACGGCATCGTCAAGCGAGAGCGCGGCGAAGTCGAGTTCGTGAGACATGGGTACTGCGGCATTAGGACCGGGTGCATCCTAACGGCGAGACGGGGTGACCTCAGGAACAAATTCACGCTCACGGCCCAATTCGACGTTTCTGCGGTACTTCTTCAGCGTTTCTTGGTCGGGCGCACCCAGCCGGCCAGCGCCACCTGTTTGCCGCGCGCCACGGCCAGCTCGCCGGGCTTGACATCCTTGGTGATCGTCGATCCACCGCCTATGGTGGCGCCCGCGCCCAGCGTGACCGGGGCGACCAGCACGCAGTTGGAGCCCACGTGCACGTCGTCGCCAATGGTGGTGCGGTGCTTGTTGGCGCCGTCGTAGTTGGCCGTGATGGCGCCGGCACCGTAGTTGACGCGTTCGCCCACCGTGGCGTCGCCCAGGTAGGCCAGGTGGTTGGCCTTGGCGCCCTTGGCCAGCGTGGAGTTCTTGACCTCCACGAAGTTGCCGATGTGCACCTCGGCGCCCAGTTGCGCGCCGGGGCGCAGGCGGGCGAAGGGGCCGATCAGCGCGCCCTCGCCGACGCTGGCGCCTGTCGCCTCGCCATCGATGTGGGTGAACTCGTGGATGCGCGCGCCCGCAGCAATCTTGGCGTTACGGATGACGCAGTTGGCGCCGATGCGCACGCCGTCGCCCAGTTCCACCTGGCCTTCGAACACGCAGTTCACGTCGATCTCGACGTCCTGGCCATGGGTCAGCGTGCCGCGCAGGTCGAAGCGTGCGGGGTCGGCCAAGCGCACGCCGGCGCGCATCAGGGTTTCGGCCTGGGCGGCCTGGAAGGCACGCTCCAGCTGAGCCAGCTGCACCGGGTCGTTGACGCCCAGCACCTCGGTCTCGCTGTGGGCCTTGATGCCCAGCACCGGCAGGCCCTCGGCGACGGCCATCGCGACGATGTCGGTCAGGTAGTACTCGCCCTGGGCGTTGTCGTTCTTCAGCTGGCCGACCCAGCGCTTCAGGGCCCCGGTGGGGGCGGCCATCATGCCGCTGTAGCCCTCGTGGATGAGGCGCTGCTCGGGCGTGGCGTCCTTGTGCTCGACGATGGCGAGCACGCCGCCGTCGTCGGGGTCGCGGATGATGCGGCCGTAGCCGGTGGGGTCGAACAGGTCCACCGTCAGCAGCACCAGCGCATGGCCGGCGCAGGCGTCGATCAGGGCCTTGGCGGTGGCGGTCTCGATGAGGGGCACGTCACCGTTCAGGATCAGCGTCGTGCCCTCGCCCTGCAGCGCGGGCACGGCCTGCTGGATGGCGTGGCCGGTGCCCAGCTGGGGCATCTGGCGCACGAAGGAAATGCCATCGGCGGCGACCGCGGCCTCGACCTGCTCGGCGCCATGGCCGGTGATGACGATGCGGGCCTGGGCCGCGAGCGGTTCGCAGCTCTTCAGCACATGGGCCAGCAGCGAGCGGCCGGCGAGCTTGTGCAACACCTTGGGCGTTGCGGACTTCATGCGGGTGCCCTTGCCCGCCGCCATGATCACGATGTTGAGCGCCATGCCTGCCCTTGCGACTGCGTTTTGACGAAGCCGCGATTATCTGCAGGCCGCCGCGCTGCCGGTGTGGCCGCCTGGGGTCAGCGCCACACGGTCAGGGTGCCGAGGTTGCCGCCCTGGCACCAGCAGTCGGTGCCGATGACCAGGATGCGATTGCCGAAGCTGAAGGCGTATTGCGGCTGCAGGATGCGGTGCTCGATGCGGGCCAGCGTGCGATAGCTGCTCGCGTCCGGCCCGGTGCTGCCCAGCACGACTTCACCGAACTGGATGAAGCTGCTCTCCAGATTGTCCTCAGGCCAGAACTTGGCGTAGCGCCGGCCATAGAAGCCCAGCCGCTGAGCGTCGCTGACCCAGCTCAGGCCGCCCTGGCTGGTGATCCATTCCGGGGGCAACGGGTTGGTGTCCCGGACGGCGCCGGCCGCCGTTCTCAGCGCCAGGCCGTCGCTGCCCAGGGTCACCAGCCGTTCGGCGCCGTAGCCGCAGGCGAGCAGATTGGCCGCATCGCGCAGCAGCGGCATGCCTTGCGTCTGGCAGGCGTCGCCCAGGTCCGAGGTTCCGGGAGGGGCTGCGTCCGGCAGCGTCTGTCCGGTGGCCGCATCCACCACGAGATGGCGTGGCCCGGCCGCCGGGAGGCCTCGATACCAGGTCAGGAAGAGCTGTCGGCCCGAGGCGGCCAGGTTGACGGATCGCACGCCATAGGCCGTTGCGCCCGACTCGAGAACCTGCACCATGCCGACCGGGTTGCCGTCGGCGTTGAAGCGGCGCAGTTCCAGGCGCGCGCTGTCGAGGCCGGCAGAGTCGATGTAGGGCTGGGTGACGAGCCACAGCGTGTTCTGGCTGCTGGCGGCCAGGAACGGCGCCGAGGGGGAGGCGGCGTACGGGACCGAGCCCAGCGGGCGCGGGACCAGCAGTGTGGGCGTCTTGCTCAGCAAGCTCCGGCCGTCCCCAGAGAAGCGCAGCATGCTGATGCCATCGCCACCCACATAGACAAGCCGCAGTTCGTCGCCAAGCCGCAGCAGCCGCCCGTTGTAGGCCCGCTCGGCCAGCATCTCGGCGGGGTAGGCCGTGCTGGCCATCAACGCACCGCGAACGTCGATCTGCGTGAGCGTGAACCCCAGTGCGGAGGGCGTGTTGGGGAGGCTAGAGAAGGTGACCACATGGTTGTCGAAGGCCACTGCGTCGTTCGCCAGAGGAATGGCGCTACCCGAGGCACTGCGTAGCATCTGCGCCGCGGCGCTGCTGCCCAGTCCGGTCGTCGCGGTCTCGTAGGCGACCAGTGTTTGCTCATCGACTTGCCGCAGCGATGGGACGTTTGGATGGGGGATGTCGCGGCGCACCCTGACCGGCCCCAGCCCGGCCGCATACCAGACGGACAGCCGTGCATCGACCGCTTCGGAGACCGTGCTGCTGCTGCTGCTGGGGACCAAGCGCATCCGTATCGTGGCGTCGGTGCGGATCGCGCGGACCCCCTTGCGATAGGGCAGGTCGATGACTTCCTCGCCGACCACCTGCACCCAGATGGCCAGGTCCATGCCGTCGTTCTTCTTGTCGCCGTCGACGTCGGAGCCGATGTCGGCCACGCGGCGGTCTGCGATGACGTAGCGATCGTTGCTCCGCAGCGGTGAGCGCAGCTCGACGAACTCCAGCGTCAGCGCGGCGCCGGGAGCCAGCAGCAAGGGCAGTTGCTGGGAGATGGTTCCCGCTTGCAGCCTGACGGGTGGTGAGTCCGTGTCCGGACCTTCGTTGTAGGCGTTGCTGGCGTTCTCTACCACGCCGCCGCCCTGGGCCAACTGGGTGACGACGTTGTCGTAGAAACTGTCGCGCTGGGTGCCGCCGGAGACGCTTTGCCTGCCGCGGTAGCGGTAGACGGCCTTGTCGATCAGCGGTCGCCAGGCGCTCGCGTCCTCGGCAAGGAGGGCGCCCACCGCGGACGCGGCGGGCAGCAAGCCGCTGCTCGGCTCCGCGGGCTGCGTTGTCGGACCGCTGGCAGAGCCGCCACCGCCGCCACAAGCCGTCAGCATCGCGGCGCCGAGGCAGGCCGAAACCAAGGCGCCCGCAAGGCGCCTGCCGAATCCGTTGTTCATGTTCTCTCCCTGTGGCCCGCAGGCCCTGGGGCTCGCCGGGTGGCGAGCCCCAGGGCCGACTCTAGGGAGGTTGCGGCCGGCTTGGGGCCGGCCCACGTCGGGGGCTTTCCCTTAACGCGCGACCTGGACGCTGACGCGGTGCGACTTGGGCTCGACCTTGGGGAACTCGGCCAGCGCGGCGTCGAACAGGCTGCCGATGACGGCATCGCTGCCCATGGTCATGCCCTCGTTGCTGGCATGCGTCTCGAACAAGGCCTCGCCGCTGGCGCGGTCGCGCACCAGCACGGCCACGGCGCGGTCGTAGCGGCGGTCGAAGAAGGGGTCCTGGCGCCAGCCCCAGCCGCCCCAGCCGGGCGCATAGCCGTAGCGCGGGTAGAACAGGCGGCCGCGCCAGCGCCACCACAGCGGGTCATCCCAGGGCACGGGGTCGTAGGCGGTGATGCGCGCGCCCAGCGTGACGAGCACGTCGGCGCTCTTGGCGTCGGCCGCGGGCTTGAAGCCGGCCTTCTCCAGCGCGCCACGGGCGGCGTCTTCCAGCGAGGCCTGGCGCTTGGCGGCCTCCTCGCTCTGCTGCTGCGAGGGCAGGCGGTCGAAGGCATAGCTGCCGGGCTTGCGGTCGGCCGGCCAGCTGCCGTAGCTGGAAACGTCGGCAGAGACGGTGTAGGGGCCGGCGCAGCCGGCCAGCACGACCGCCGAGGCAGCGGCGAAGGTGGTGAGGAGCAGGCGGCGATTCATGAAACACCTCCATCATGGTGACGGGTAGATTCTGACCCGCCCAGATTGCCCCCGTGTAAATCAGCGTTGCAGCGTGATGATGGAGGCCGGCGCAGGTGTCGCGCAGCTTTCATCGTCGTCGAAGGCGATGTCGCCATCGGGCTCGGCCCGGCCCGTCGCCCGCGCGGTCTCGAACGGGAACAGCTTCTTGTCCATCATGTGCGAGGGCACGATGTTGCCCATGGCCGTGAAGATGTTGTCGATGCGGCCCGGGTAGCGCTTCTCCCACTCGTTGATCATGGCCTTGACCTGCACGCGCTGCAGGTTCTCCTGGCTGCCGCAGAGGTTGCACGGGATGATGGGGAACTCGCGGTGCTCGGCCCAGCGCACGAGGTCGGGCTCCTTCACGTAGGCCAGCGGGCGGATGACGACGTTCTTGCCGTCGTCGCTGACCAGCTTGGGCGGCATGCCCTTCATGCGGCTGCCGAAGAACATGTTCAGGAACAGCGTCGTGACCATGTCGTCGCGGTGGTGGCCCAGCGCGATCTTGGTGGCGCCCAGTTCGCCGGCCACGCGATACAGGATGCCGCGGCGCAGGCGCGAGCACAGGCTGCAGGTCGTCTTGCCCTCGGGGACCAGCTTCTTGACGATGCTGTAGGTGTCCTGGTTCTCGATGTGGAAGTCCACGCCGCGCGAGCGCAGATAGGCCGGCAGCACCTCCTCGGGGAAGCCGGGCTGCTTCTGGTCGAGGTTGACGGCAACGAGGCTGAACCGAACAGGCGCGCGCTGCTGCAGGTTGAGCAGGATGTCCAGCATCGCGTAGCTGTCCTTGCCGCCCGACAGGCAGACCATGACCTTGTCGCCGTCCTCGATCATGTTGAAGTCGGTGATGGCCTGGCCCACCTGGCGGTGCAGGCGCTTGGAGAGCTTGTTGATCTCGTGCGCGGCCTTCTTGGCCGCGAGCTCTTCGGCGCTGGGCGTGGCGGTGGAGGTGGGGGCGAGGACTTCGGACATGGGGCTCAACGCAGGCCCCGTTCGGGGCGGATGGCGACTTCGCAGTCGGGGTGGGACGGCCCGCATTGTCCCAAACCGCGCGGCATGGGCGTCGGCGCGGGCTGTTTCCGGCACTTTGATGTACGTCAAATGGTGCGCTCCGGGCGGCTTCTAATATTCATGCATCGCAAATGCATATTTAAAACGCCATGGCACCCAACCCCTGTTCCTCCCCGATCGACCTGCGCGAATTCGCCCGCGAAACCCGGCCGGGCCGGGTGAGCGAGATCCTGCAGGCGCTGGGCCCCGGCGAGTCGACGGACCTGATCGACGACGCCGATCCCACCTCGCTGCTGGCCGGGCTGCGCAAGGTGATGCCGGGGCAGTTCACGTCGGACGTCGGCGCGGCAGGCACGGGCCTGTGGCGGGTGCGGCTGGCCCGGCTGCCGGCGGGACGTAGCGAGGGGCGCTGCTGCGGCGCCTGCGGCGGATCCTGATCCGCACGCCAAGCACCTTCGAGAAGGACACATCATGAAATCCACCAAGAGGCTCTGGCGCTGGCTGGGCCTGATCTTCGTCCTGTCGTTCGGGGCCCTGGGCTACCTGGGCTGGCAGATCTATCTCTCCGCCCCGCCCATCCCGAACCGGGTGGTCAGCGCGGACGGCGGGGTGTTGTTCACCGGCGAGCAGATCCAGCTGGGCCAGCAGGCCTGGATGTCGGGCGGCGGCCAGCAGCTGGGCACGGTCTGGGGCCATGGCGCCTACGTCGCGCCCGACTGGTCCGCCGACTGGCTGCACCGCGAGGCGCTGGCGCTGAAGGCCCGGCGCATGGCCGAGCAGCAGCAGGGCGGCCTGGCCGTCGGCGATGCGCAGCGCGCCGCCGTGGACCAGTCCGTGCGCGAGGAGATGCGCCGCAACAGCTATGACGAGGCCAGCGGCGACCTGCGCATCACGGCCGCCCGCGCCGACGCCATCCGCGAGGTCGCCTCGCATTACGACGGCCTGTTCGGCAGCGACCCCGCGCTGGAGACGCTGCGCGACCAGTACGCGATGACGGCCGACGCGCTGCCCGAGGCCCAGCATCGCCAGGCGCTGGCGGCCTTCTTCTTCTGGTCGGCCTGGGCCGCCGCGACGGACCGCCCGGGCGAGACCGGCCTGTCCTACACCAGCAACTGGCCGCATGAGCCGCTGGTGGGCAACGTGATGAGCACCTCGGCCGCGATGTGGTCCATGGTCAGCGTCGTGCTGCTGCTGGCCGGCATCGCCGCGATGCTGTGGCTGCACAAGGGCGACGCCCATGAAGGCGATGCGAAAGTGCCCGCGGCCGACCCACTGCTGGGCGCCAAGGCAACCCCGTCGATGCAGGCGACGCGCAAATACTTCTTCGTCGTCATCGGCCTGATGCTGCTGCAGATCGCCATGGGCGCCATCACCGCGCACTACGCGGTGGAGGGCCAGGCCTTCTTCGGCATCCCGCTGGCACAGGTGCTGCCGTACACCATCAGCCGCACCATCCACACGCAGATCGGCATCTTCTGGATCGCGACCGCCTGGCTGGCAACGGGCCTCTACGTCGCGCCGCTGCTGTCGGGCCGCGAGCCCAGGCTGCAGAAGCTGGGCGTGGACGCGCTGTTCTGGGCCCTCATCGTCGTCGTGCTCGGCTCGACCATCACCGGCTGGCTGGGCACGCTGCAGCATCGCGGCATGGACTTCAGCTTCTGGTTTGGCAACCAGGGCCTGGAGTTCACCAGCATGGGCCGGTTCTGGCAGATCCTGCTGTTCGTGGGCCTGCTGTTCTGGGTGTTCCTGCTGGGCCGCGCGCTGTGGCCGGCGCTGAAGAAGCCGTCGGAAACCCGCGGCCTCATCGCCATGGTGTTCCTGTCGGCCACCTGCATCGGCGGCTTCTACGCCACCTCGCTGACCTGGGGCCAGCACACGCACTACTCCATGGTCGAGTACTGGCGCTGGTGGCTGGTGCACCTGTGGGTGGAGGGCTTCTTCGAGGTCTTCGCCACCGCGGTCGTCGCGCTGATCTTCACCAACCTGGGCCTCATCCGCGCGGCCTCGGCCAACCGTGCCATCGTCGCCGAGACCATCGTCTTCCTGTTCGGCGGCATCCTGGGCACGCTGCACCACCTGTACTGGACTGGCACGCCCACCTCGGTGATCGCCGTCGGCGCCGTGTTCTCGGCGCTGGAAGTGGTGCCGCTGACGCTGATCGGCCTGGAGGCGCTGCAGACCTGGCGCCGGGCCAAGAACGTCGCCTGGCTGGCCGCCTACAAGTGGGTCATCCTGAGCTTCGTCGCCGTGGGCTTCTGGAACACCGTCGGCGCCGGCCTGCTGGGCTTCGCGATCAACCCGCCGGCCTCGCTGTACTACGTGCAAGGCCTGAACATGACGGCGGCCCATGGCCATGCGGCGCTGTTCGGCGTCTACGGCATGCTGGGCATAGGCCTGATGCTGTTCTGCCTGCGCGGGCTGTTCGATCGCTCGCTGCACGCCGACCGCTTCCTCAAGCCTGCCTTCTGGGGCCTGAACGCGGGCCTGGCCATGATGGTGTTCCTGTCGCTGCTGCCGGCCGGCATCTACCAGGCCTATCACAGCATCACCACGGGCCTGTGGTTCGCCCGCTCGCCGGCCATCATCCATTCCCCGGTGATGGAGACTCTGGTGTGGCTGCGCGTGCCGGGCGACATCGTGTTCGCCGCCGGCAGCGTGTTCCTGGCCGTGTATGCGCTGTTCCTGCTGCGCCGCCGCGCGGCGGATCGCCTGCCTGCGGCAGGCGCGGCACCCGCCCGCGGCCGTTGAAACCCAAGGAAGACTCAGCATGCGCCTCACCGCCTTCACCGACTACAGCCTGCGTGTGCTGATGTACCTGGCCGCCGAGCCCGATCGGCGGGCCACGGTGGCCGAGATCTGCGCGGCCTACGACATCAAGGCCAACCACCTGACCAAGGTCGTGCACCACCTGGCCAGACGCGGCTGGGTGGCCACGGTGCGCGGCAAGGGCGGCGGGCTGACGCTGGCGCTGCCGGCCGAACAGATCCGCGTCGGCGAGGTGGTGCGCGACACCGAGGGCCAGGCCTTGCCGGCCGAGTGCTTCTCGCCGCAGGCCAGCCGCTGCGCCATCGTCAGCCAGTGCCGGCTCAAGGGCGTGCTGGGCGAGGCGGTGGAGGCCTTCCACGCCGTGCTGGACCGCTACACGCTGGCCGACATCACGGCCAACCGGCAGCAGCTGGTGCAGCTGCTGCGCTTCATGGCCCCGGCGGAGGCCGTGGAATGACCGACTCGCCCTATCCCTACGAAGGCCCCGACGAGCTGCGGGCGCCCATCCTCGCGGCGCTGCGCCGCGTGGTGGATCCGGAGCTGGCGCTGTCCATCGTCGACGTGGGCCTGGTGGTCGGCGTGAGTGTGCTGCCGGACCGCGTGGACCTGCGCCTGACCATGACGTCGGCCGCCTGTCCGGTGGCGGACGTCATCGTCGACGACGCCTGCACGGAGCTCGACCGGGTCGTGCCGCAAGACCTGCCCGTCAACGTCGAGCTGGTGTGGGAGCCCGCCTGGACGAGCGACCGCATGAGCGACCGGGCCAAGGCCTTCATGGGCTGGTAGGGGCGGGCGATGCGGCGCGTGGCGGGGCGGCTGGTCTTTGCGGGGCTGGTCGCGGCGTCGCTGGTGGCCGGCATCGCGGGCGGCCTGGTGCGCGCGGGCGTTGCCCTGCCCGTGGCGGGCGCGGCCGTGGCCGGCCATGCCTTCCTGATGATCTGCGCCTTCATGGGCAGCGTCATCGCCATCGAGCGCGCCGTGGCCGTCAGGCATGCGGCGGCCTTCGTCGGGCCGCTGGCCTCGGGCGCGGCGGGCGTGCTGCTGCTGGCCGGCGCGCCACGGGCCGCCGCCTGGCTGGCCGCGGCGGCGTCGCTGGCCTTCGTCGGCGTCAATGTCGTGCTGGTGCGGCGCCAGCGGGCCGCTCACACCTGGCTGCTGCTCGCCGGGTCCTTGGCCTGGGCCGGCGGCAGCCTGCTGCATGTGCTGGGGGCGCTGGCCGGCGCGGTGCTGCCGCTGTGGTTCGGCTTCCTGCTCTTCACCATCGCGGCCGAGCGGCTGGAGATGACGCGGCTGTTGCGCCGCCATGCCGCGGCCGGCCCGGCGCTGCTGGCCATCCTGGCCGCGGCGGCCTGCGGTGCGCTGCTGTCCGGCTTCGCGCCCGGCTGGGGTGGCCTGCTCTACGGCATGTCGCTGCTGGCATTGGCCGCTTGGTTGGTGCTGTTCGACATCGCCCGCCGCACCGTGCGCGCGGCCGGCCTGAGCCGCTACATGGCGCTGTGCCTGCTCAGCGGCTATGCCTGGCTGGCCCTGGCCGGCCTGGGCTGGATGGGCTGGGCCCTGGGCCTGCCCTGGCGCGACGCGGCCCTGCATGCGCTGGCGCTGGGCTTCGTCTTCGCCATGGTGCTGGGCCATGCGCCGGTCATCCTGCCCGCCGTCGCCCGCGTCAAGGTGGCGTTCGGCGCGGTCTTCTACCTGCCGCTGCTGTTGCTGCAGGCCTCGCTGGCGCTGCGGCTGGTGGGCGGGGCCGTGTCGCCGCGGCTGCTGGCGCTGGGGGCCGCGGGCCATGCGCTGGCCATCGCGGCCTTCCTGCTCACGCTGCTGGCGTCGGCCTGGGTCTGGCGCGCCCGCCACCCGCCTTCTTCACGGAATCCTCGTCATGACGTCTTTGCTTCGCATTGAAGAACCGCCGCGCCCGGCGCCGTCCGGGTTTGCGTTGTTCGCGCTGGGCTTCCGGCCCTTCTATCTGCTGGCCAGCCTGTTCGCGGCGCTGTCGGTGCCGCTGTGGGCGCTGCAGTTCTCGGGCCTGCTGGGCCATGCCTATCTGGCCGGGCCGGTCTGGCACGCCCACGAGATGCTGTTCGGCTTCACCCTGGCCGTCATCGTGGGCTTTCTGTTCACGGCCGGGCGCAACTGGACCGGCCTGCCCACGCCCACCGGCACGCCGCTGGCCGCGCTGGCGGTGCTGTGGGTGGCCGCGCGCGTGCTGGTGCTCACGCCCTATGCCGTCGCGGCGGCGGTGGCCAACGTGGCCTTCCCGCTGGCCGCCGCCGTGGGGCTGGCCCTGCCGTTCTGGAAGGCCAGGAATCGCCGCAACTACTTCTTCGTCGGCCTGCTGCTGCTGTTCGCGGTGGCGGCGGGCTGGGTGCATCTGGCGCAGCTGGGCCTGGTGCACCAGCCGGGCACGGCGGGCATCACGCTGGCGCTGGACATGGTGCTGTTCATCCTGGCCGTGATGGGCGGGCGCGTGATCCCGATGTTCACCAACAACGGCGTGCCCGGCGCCGGCGCTGAGCGCCATCCCCGCGTGGAGCAGCTGGCGCTGGGCGGCGTGCTGGCGCTGCTGCTGGCCGACGCGCTCGGTCTGCGCGGCGGGCCGCTGGCCGGGCTCGCGGCCGCGGCCGGCGCCGCCCATGCCTGGCGCTGGGCGCTGTGGCGGCCCTGGCGCACGCGGCGCGTACCGCTGGTGTGGGTGCTGCACCTGGCCTATCTGTGGCTGCCGCTGCACCTGCTGCTGCGCGCGCTGGCGGAGCTGGGCTGGGTCATGCCCTCGCTGGCCACGCATGCGCTCACGGTGGGGGCGGTGGGCGGCCTGGTGATCGGCATGATGACGCGCACCGCCCGCGGCCACACGGGCCGGCCGCTGCGCGCCGACCGCTGGGAGGTGGCTGGCTACGCGCTGGTGGCTGCGGCCGCGGTGGTGCGCGTGGGCCTGCCGCTGCTGGCGCCGGCCCAGACCGTGCAGGCCGCGTTGGTGTCTGCGCTGCTGTGGTCGGCCGGCTTCGGGCTGTATGCGCTGCGCTACTGGCCGGTGCTGTCGCGGCCGCGCGTGGATGGCAAGCCGGGCTGAACCATGAGCAAGAAGTTCCCGATCAAGCCCGCCCACCCGGAGCGCGTCTGCTGGGGTTGCGACCGCTACTGCGCGGCCGACGCGCTGCAGTGCGGCAACGGCTCGGTGGCCACGCCCCACCCCAGCGATCTGTTCGGCGACGACTGGCAGACCTGGGGGCTGGATGCGGCCAATTCGCCAAACCTTGCATCACATCAAAGCCCGGCGTCGCCGGACGCGTCAGCATCGCCGCCTTCCTCCACTCCCGCCCCGCCTGCGCCATGACCCTGCCCTCGCTCCTGGATCGCGTCGAGTCCGCAGGCCTGCGGCCGCTCACCCTCGGCGGCCGCCAGTTGCTGCCCATCGTGCAGGGCGGCATGGGCGTGGGCATCTCGGCCCACCGGCTGGCCGGCAGCGTCGCCGCCCAGGGCGCCTGGGGCACCATCGCCTCGGTGGACCTGCGCCGCCACCACCCCGACCTGATGGCCCGCAGCGCCGGCATGAGCGATGGCGACGCGGGCAAGAAGGCCGTCATCGAGCAGGCCAACCAGGAGGCCCTGACGCGCGAGATCCGCCAGGCGCGCGCGCTGTCCGGCGGCCGCGGCCTGCTGGCCGTCAACGTGATGCGGGCGGTAAGCGACTACGCGGCTTCCGTGCGCACGGCGCTGCAGCAGGGCGTGGATGCGCTGGTCGTCGGCGCCGGCCTGCCGCTGGACCTGCCCGAGCTGGCCCAGGACCATCCCGACACCGCCCTGGTGCCCATCCTCAGCGATGCCCGCGGCGTGGCCCTGCTGTGGAAGAAATGGGAGCGCCGCGGGCGCATTCCGGCCGCCATCGTCATCGAGCACCCGGGCCATGCCGCCGGCCATCTGGGCGCGGCCCGCGTGGCCGACCTGGGCGAGGCGCGCTTCGAGTTCGAGACCGTGCTGCCCGCCGTGCGCCAACACCTGCGCGACGCCGGCGTGGAGGGCCGGGTGCCGCTGATCGCGGCCGGCGGCGTGCGCCGCTGCGAGGACATCCAGCGCCTGCAGTCGCTGGGCGCCGACGCGGCCCAGCTGGGCACGGCCTTCGTCGTCACCGAGGAATGCGATGCCCACCCGGGCTTCAAGCAGGTGCTGGCCGAGGCGCGCGACGAGGATCTCGTCGAGTTCACCAGCGTGGCCGGCCTGCCGGCCCGCGCCGTGATGACGCCGTGGCTGCGGAAATACCTGAAGGCCGAGGAGCGCCTGCAGGCCGTGGCCCAGCTCAAGCAGCGCTGCACCATGGCCTTCGACTGCCTGAGCCAGTGCGGCCTGCGCGACGGCCTCAAGGGCTGGGGCCAGTTCTGCATCGACCAGCGCCTGGCCGCGGCGCTGCGCGGCGAGACGGCCAAGGGCCTGTTCTTCCGCGGCCGCGGCGGCCTGCCGTTCGGCAACCAGATCACCAGCGTGCGTCAGCTGCTGGAGCGCCTGATGACGCCGGGCGTTCCGGTCGGCACGCCGGCCTGAGCCGGGCCTGACGTCCGCCCCGGCGCCTCAGGCCGCGGTGCGGAACAGCAGGGCCTGGTCGCGCGGCTGCTCGATCAGCAGGCGGGCGCTGGTGTCGGGTGCGCTCAGGCCGGCGTGCGCGACGATCTCGCGCAGCTGGTCCAGTGCCAGCTGCGGCGCGGTGCGCAGCACCAGGCTGAGCCGCCAAGGCCAGGCCGGCGTGCCGGGGCCCTGGACGACGCGCTCCACGCCGCCATGGGCCTGCAGCCGGGCCAGGCCGTCGGTCGTGGGCGAAGCGTCCCGCCACAGCGCCAGCAGGCCCGGTTGCGGCACCGGCGTGGGCGGCGGCTTCAGGGCCAGGCCGGCCAGTAGGCCCGAGCGGCGCCAGGCCTGCAGCCGCGCCAGCAGCCGGGACTCGCTGCAGCCCAGCCGCCTGGCGCAGCGGGCAAAAGGCCGGGAGCACAGCGCCAGCCCCTCCTCGAGCAGGCCCGCCGTCTCGGGGTCGTCGCAGGGCTGCGCCTGCGCGGACGCGGCCGGCAGGCGCAGCCGGGCCAGGGGGGGCGCCGGCAGCCGCTGCAGCTGGCGGGCCAGGGCGGCCTCGTCCAGCGCCTCGATCTCGGCCCACAGCGGCGGCAGGTCCGGCTGGGGCGCGGCGCGCTCGAGGTGGAAGCAGCCCGGCAGCGCGGCCAGCGCGGTGGCCAGGGCGGCGTCATGCCCGCCCGGCTCGAACGCGAAGCGCCAGCGCTCGCGGCGCAACCCGTCGCCCCAGCAGGGCTGTATGGCCTGCAGCGCGCCGCTGCGCTGCAGTTCCTGGCACAGGCTCAGCAACTCGCGCGGCGTCGCGCCGCTGCGGGCCGCCATCTGCCGGAACGGCGAGGCGTGCAGCGGAAACGTCTGCTGCCAGCCCTGCAACAGGGCCTGGCGCAGGCTGGCGCAGCAGCTGGCGTGGGAGTGCGGTTGAAGCATGGGCGGCCCCCATGCTCCGCGCGGCGGCCGGAATCGTCCTTAACCTGCGTCAAGACTTGCGCGGGCGGCCCCGCGCGCCCTCACCAGGCGCCCAGCTCGGTGCTGATCGAGACCTCGCAGTCGGGGAAGATCTCCAGCTTGGTCAGCTTCAGGCGCACGCCCACGACGCCCGGCAGGCTCATCAGGCGGTTGCAGAGCTTGCCCAGCAGCGCCTCGACGAGGTCGGTGTGCTCGGCGGTGCACTCGTCGATGATGGCCGCGCGCACGCGCCGGTAGTCCAGCACATGGCCGATGTCGGCGTCGCGCGCGACGACCGGCAGCGCGCCGAGGTTGACCTCGGCATCGACCTGGATGGGCTGGGGCCCGGTGCGCTCGAAGTCCAGCACGCCCAGGTTGGCCCGGAAGCGCAGCCCTTGCAGATGGATGACTTGGCGGTTGTTGTAGCGCTGCGGCGCGGCGGCGGCCTGCGGGCGCAGCGCCAGCTCGATCTGCTTGGCCGCCTGCACGCCGTCGGCCAGCGCCGTCTGCACGCAGGGGTGCCAGCGGCGGCTGGCGTCGCCGGCGACGAAGGCGTGCTGGCGCGAGGCCTCGTCCAGCAGCGCGAAGGCCGAGGGCTCGGGCTCGAAGCCCAAGAGCGCGGCGACGAAATCGAAGCGCTCGGCGCCGACCGTGACGCCGTCGTCGTCGGGCAGCAAGGCCTCGGGCAGCGGCGTGGCCAGCTGCACCCGGATGCGTGGATGGGCCTCGGCCTGCCCGGCCAGATGCACCTGGGCCCGCCAGCTGCCGCGCGACCGGACGGTGACCTGGTGGCCGCGCTCGGCCAGGAACAGGGCGTTCTCGGCCGCGTTGTCGCCCGCGCCCAGCAGCAGCACGCGCCCCGGCGGCAGGGCCTCGCGGCGGGCGGTCAGCTGGGCCGCGTCCAGCACGCGGTCGTGAGGCACGGCGAAATAGCGCGCCGGGCGCAGCAGGCGCAGACCCGTGGCGACGAGCAGCGCGCGGGCCTGCACATGCTCGCCGGTGGCCAGCTGCAGCATCCAGCCCTCGGGCGTGTGGCGGGCGGACTCGGCCCGCGTGCCCAGGCGCAGCGTCAGGCCCGGCGTGGCGCGGGCCTGGGCGGCGTAATGCTCGCCCAGGGCGGCCAGGTGGGCGGCGGGCTCGCCCAGCACCCAGTCCTGGGCGAAGTCCAGGCCGGCCAGCGTCGCGCACAGGCGGGGCTCGCGCTCCACCAACAGCGTCGTCATGCCCATCTGGCCCAGCCAGGAGGCGGCGCTGCAGCCGGCGGGGCCGCCGCCGAGGATGGCGACATCGATGGGGATGGGGCTGGACATGGGAGCGATCGGGCCTGGCAGAAAGCCGGAAATTATCGGCGCAGCCTGCTGGCCAGGCGCTTGGCCAGCCGCCAGCCCAGCAGCACGGCCAGCAGTGCGCCATAGACGGCCGGCTCGGCGAAGTTGTGCTTGCCGGCGCGCATCCAGATGAAGTGCAGCAGCGCGACGATGGCGATCGCATAGACCGCCCGGTGCAACAGCTGCCAGCGCCGCGCGCCCAGCCGCCGTATGGCCTGGTTGAAGCTGGTGGCGGCCAGCGGCAGCAGCAGCGCCCAGGCCGTGAAGCCCATCAGGATGAAGGGCCGCTTGGCGATGTCGCGCGCGATGTCGCCGAAGTCCAGCCCCATGTCCAGCCAGCCATAGGCCAGCAGGTGCAGGCAGGCATAGCCGAAGGTGAACAGGCCCAGCATGCGCCGAAAGCGCGCCAGCGCGGCCAGGCCGGTCAGCTCGCGCAGCGGCGTGACGGTCAGCGTCAGCCACAGGCCGCGCAGCGTCCAGTCGCCCAGGCGGCGTATCAAGGCCTCGGCAGGGTTGGCGCCCAACTGACCGGCGGCGGCGCCGTAGACCAGCCAGGCCAGCGGCAGCAGGCAGGCGATGAACAGCAGCGGCTTGGCGGCGCCATGCAGCAAGGCCTGCTGGATGAGGCTTCGCGCCGTCCGCTTGCCAGGCGGCCTGGACAGGCTGGGGGCGGCCCGGCGCTCGTCCGGCAGCGCCGTCGTCAGGTCTGGCCTCATCGCCTCAGTAGTTCTTCTTCAGGTCCATGCCGGCATAGAGCTGCCCGACCTGGGCCTCGTAGCCGTTGAACATCAGCGTGGGGCGCTTCCTCGAGAACAGCCCGTCCTCGCCGATGCGGCGCTCGGTGGCCTGGCTCCAGCGCGGGTGCGGCACGTTCGGGTTCACGTTGGAATAGAAGCCGTATTCCTGCTGCGCCGCCTTGGTCCAGCTCGACGTCGGCTGCTTCTCGACGAAGCGGATCTTCACGAGGCTCTTGGCCGACTTGAAGCCGTACTTCCACGGCACGACCAGCCGCAGCGGCGCGCCGTTCTGGTTCGGCAGCACCTCGCCGTACATGCCGAACGCAAGCAGCGTCAGCGGGTGCATCGCTTCGTCGATGCGCAGCCCCTCCACATAGGGCCAGTCCAGCACGCCCGAGCGCACGCCGGGCATCTGCGCGCGGTCGGCCAGCGTCGTGAACTCCACGTACTTGGCCTTGGCCGTGGGCTCGGCCAGCTTCAGCAGCGTGCCGAGCGAATAGCCGACCCACGGGATCACCATGCTCCAGCCCTCCACGCAGCGCAGCCGGTAGATGCGCTCCTCCATGGGTGCGAGCTTCAGCAGCGCGTCGATGTCATAACGGCCCGGCTTGGCGCACTCGCCCTCCACGCTGACCGTCCACGGCCGCGTCTTCAGCGTATGGGCGTGTTCGGCGGGGTCGGACTTGTCGGTGCCGAACTCGTAGAAGTTGTTGTACGAGCTCGCGTCGGCGTAGCTCGTCGGCTTGTCCAGCACCATCGCGCCGGCCACCGCGGAGCGCGCGCCCGGCAGCTTGGGCAGCTTGCCGCCGCCAGGGACGGACTGGGCCAGGGCCAGCGGCGAGGCGGCGGCGAGCCCGAGTGCGGCGAGTGCGCTGCGGCGGTCGAGATAGATCGACTGGGGCGTGATCTCGCTCGGGAGCGGGTCGTGGGGGGCAGGCGTTTTGATCAGCATGGATGAGCAGGGTGTCGGCAATGGCCAGTGCCGGTGGGTCGGCTGGCGGTGGCCGGAACTTACACCCTGGCACCGGGGGCTGCCCGAGGTCATGCGAATTCCCGACCTGGGCATGGCGGAGATGAACGGGCGCGACCCGCGTCATGCGCTGCTTGGGTTCGGCAGGGCCGGCGTCCGCGGTGGCCGGGCAGCCTGCCGCCCGCTTCAGCCGCCGTCGGGCGGCCCGGGCAGGTCGACGACGTGGCGCAGCCGCCGCAGAAAGGCGGCATCCAGGTTCTGCCGGCCGCTGGTGGCCAGCACGACCCATCCACCGTAGCTCTCGACCCGCTGGAGCAGGTGGCTGACCTCGATGTTGGCGTAGCGGTCATGGCTGTCCTTGACGCCGCTGCGCCTGCCGAGCAAGGCATCGGCCTCGTCGAAGAACAGCACGCTGCCGCTCGCCGCGGCCGCCGTGAGCAGGCGGTCCAGGTTCTTCTCGGTCTCGCCGATATACCGGCTCACCACCTGCGAGAGGTCGACGCGCATCAGAGCGCCGCCCGCGAGCCGGGCCAGGGCCTGGGCGGTACGTGCCCGCTCCGTGCCCGATGCGCCCGTGATGAGCACGGTGCCGACGCGCGCCGCGGCGATGGCGCGCAGCTGCGATTCATGTTCAAGCGGCGCGGCGAGGTTCTCCAAACGCGCTGCGATCGGGCTGACCTTGGGCATGGCGACTCCTCGGTGGGGCGTTCGATTCTCACGCGGATAGGCCGCAAAGGCACGCAGCCGGCGGGTTCTGCACCTGCAGAAGGAAGGCGCCTTCGCCGCACGGGAGCGTGCAGCCCTCGCGCAGCATCGGCCGGTCTTGCGTGCAACAGGCTGTCATCAGCTCGACACGGGCTTCGTGGAGATTCCGCGGTTTTCCATCCCAGTGATCGAGACGATGCTTGCAAAAACAAAAACCTGGTTCCTAGGCGCGCTGAGCGCGGCAGTGCTGGCCGCCTGCGGCGGCGGTGATGACGGTCAGCCTGGCGCACCCGGAGCGCCGGGGGCACAGGGGGCGCCGGGCGTGGATGCGGTCAGCCAGCTGGTCTCGATCAGCGTCGAGGGGCGCAGCCAGTCCCAGGGCTACAACGTGAGCGCGGCGGAAATCGTGGCCTTCGAGAAGACGACCGGCCGCATCTTCACGGTCAATGCGCAGAGCGGAAAGATCGACTACTTCGATGCCTCGTCGGCCGCCAAGATCGCGGCACTCGGCAATCCCGCGGGCAGCATCGACCTGCGGGCCCTGATGGTCGCCAACGGCGTGGTGGGCAGCGCCGCGGTGGTGGGCGCGGCCAACAGCGTGGCCACCCGCGGCAACCTGGTGGCCGTGGCGGTCGAGGCCAATCCCAAGACGGACAACGGCTGGGTGGTGTTCCTGAGCGCGTCGACGCTGGGCTTCCTGCGCGCCGTTCCGGTGGGCGCGCTGCCCGACATGCTGACCTTCACGCCGGACGGCACCAAGGTGCTGGTCGCCAACGAGGGGGAGCCGAACGTGGGCTACACGGTCGACCCGGAGGGCTCGGTGTCGGTCATCACCGTGTCCGACTACTCGGTGGCGACGATCCGGTTCACGGACTTCAACGCCGGCGGCCCCCGCCATGCCGAGCTGCCGCTGTCGAAGATGGTGCTCTCGGGTGTCGGCGCCTCCGTGGCCCAGGATCTCGAGCCCGAGTACATCGCCGTCCGCGCGGACAGCCGGGAGGCCTATGTGTCGCTGCAGGAAGCGAGTGCCATCGCGGTGCTGGACCTGACGAGCCACACGGTCAAGAAGATCGTCGGCATGGGGTTCAAGGACTTCTCCATCCCTGGCAACGAGCTGGACGTCAGCCGCAACGACGGCGTGAACCTGAAGACCTGGCCGGTGATGGGCATGTACCAGCCCGACGCCATCGCGGCCTACACCGTGAACGGCCGCACCTATGTCGTGACGGCGAACGAAGGCGACAGTCGCGAGGACTGGCTGGCCGGCGTGGGCCAGGCCGCGTGCGAGGCGGCCGGCTACTACTTCTCCGGCCAATGCCGCGACGAGATCACGCTGCGCGACGCCGTCACGATGGCCCCGGCGTTCGCCGCCACGCTGAGCGGCGAGCTCGCCGCCTACTCGGCGAGCTCGGACGCCACGCTGGGCCGCATGACCTTCTCCTACAGCGCCACCAAGCAGAAGAACGGCGCCACCGTGACGCGCCTGTATGCCTACGGCGGCCGCTCGTTCGCCATCTGGGACATGCAGACGGGCGAGCGGGTGTTCGACTCGGCCAGCGACTTCGAACGCATCACGGCCAACCGCTACGGCAACCTGTTCAATCAGGACCACAACGGCGCACTGACCGGCGATCGCCGCAGCAACAGCAAGGGGCCGGAGCCGGAAGGCCTCACCCTCGGCCAGATCAACGGCCGCACCTATGCCTTCATCGGCCTGGAGCGCATGGGCGGCGTCATGGTCTACGACGTCTCGAATCCGAATGCCCCGTCGTTCGTGCAGTACCTGAACAACCGGGACGTCAACGTCGCACCCAACGCCGCGGCCGTGGCGGCCGGCTCGGACCTCGGCCCCGAGGGCCTGACGTTTGTGAGCGCGGCCGACAGCCCCGACAACATGCCGCGGCTGATCGTCGGCAATGAGGTCAGCGGCACCACGACGGTCTATCGCGTCAACGTGACGCCGCTTCGCTAGGCCGCAGCGTCTGTTGCGACAGGAATTCGGCGGCCGGCATCACCGGGCGCCGAGCCCGGATCCGCAATTCGATGCGCGAGGCCTGCATCGAATGGAGCCCCTGAACGGCAACGATCAGGGGCTTTTCTTCTTTTGCAGATGTGCCGTCGCGCAGTGCAGCGTGCGGCGAGAAAGTGGAAGGGCTTGAATGGCGCGGCGGCGGTGCATGCGGGATGCGGTGGGCGCCGATCACGACAGGGATCTGCGGTAGGTCTGCTTCAGGTGGGAGTGGGCGCAGGAGTGCTGCAAAGCACGGGCCGCTGTCGACCCACTGCGGTCCTAGCGGCCACGTGATTCCGTGCCTGGTAGCGGTCGTTCAGCGATTGCGTTCAGCCACGCCGTCAGGCGTCGGTGCCAGCGCAGGGTTAGGAGCCGAACTCTGCGCGCAGGTGCTGCAGACCATGAACGAGCGCCCGCCCTGACCGCGTGAGTACCTCGAGATGGGGGAAGAAGTGGTGAAGTTTGTTCCGTGCGTGATCGATGCAGGTCAGAGCACCGAGGCGGCCCGACTGTCGGCCTGCGGGGTGCCGTTGCCATCGGGCGCCGCCTCATCTGGCACGATGAACAGCAAGTCCTCTTCCTCGGCCAGGACCTTGTTGGCCCGTATGGCGTATATGTGAGGCCCGTCCTCATGCAGAAAGTCGGGTTCGAGCTTAGGCAACGCCTCACGTTCCGCCTCGCAGGTGGCCTCGTCGCCGAAAAAGCCGATCAGCCGGAAATTGCCGTTCCACTCCAAGGCAAACGACCATGCAGCAGCCGTTGGATGCTTCCGTATTGCGGCCTGAAAATTGGTTGCGGCGGTCGTGACCACCAGGCGGTAGTCCCAGCCGATCACTCGATCCGCGAAGGCTCGCTGGACCACGTTTCCGAAGTCCGATTTGTTGGTGCCATCGACCGGGAACATGGCGCCAGACCAGAAGCCCCCCAGCTCCGTCTCACGGTTGTAGGTCAGCCAGTAGAACAGCGCCTTCAACTGGAAGAGCGCTAGGCGGTGCGCGCGGTCCCGGTCGAGCTGGGCTGGCGCTCGCATAGTGATCGAGGCCTGTGCTGGGCCTAGCTTGCCTCGAATGGTGATCGCCTCATCGCTATTCGCTACGGATCGCCCCGTCTTGCGGCTGATGCTCCCCATCGCCTTGCGGCTGGCTTCCTTCAGAAGGCCTGAGTCGCTGACTTGGCCGGCTGCCGACACTCGGCCGAGAAGGGTGATCGCTGAAATGTCGTCTTCGAGTTGGGACTTCTCAAAGTTGCACGGCCTGCATGACCAGACGTGCAGGTTCCATGCAGCTTGCAGCGTTCCCCTGGGCACGAATCTTCTGCCGATCACATGCTCGATTTCTCGTGCGCCTGCGGCCAAGCGCGTCCGGCAGTAAGGGCAGGTGTTGTTCCTCAGCCGAACTCGTCGGTCTGGCGAAACGGGTGGCTCTTCCGGCGAAGTCATGGGTTGCAGTCCATCCCAGTTGCGAGCTGATTCGCCGATTCTCCGACCTGCGCAACGCCCGCAGCGGGGTATCGGTAGCGTCAGGCGCCAAAGATCGTGAACGGCATGTCTCGAGAAGTGTTCAAGAGCGGATCGAAGCCGATCAGCACGAACTCCGGCTGTGAAAGTGCGAAGGCGTCGATGGCCTCTGACGTGTACGGAGGCGGGCCATGGCGCGTTGCACTCAGGCAGGCGTCATGGAAGCCGCTGATCGCATCGCTGACGTGGGGCAAACCGATCACAGCGGGAATTAGCAGCGTCACGCTGCTGGCATTGCCGTCGTGCGCAACGAACAGCACGTCATCGTGAAGCCGCCGCGTCTGGCGCAGGACCTCAGGAAACTGGACGTAGCGACCTCCCTTGGCATAGAAGCGGGCTCTGTAGAAATAGCCCTCGCGGCCGGCTGCATCGCGCTCAAGAGGCGCCCAGGGTCGTTTGAAGACCGAGAGCTGGAAAGCCGTCGTCATTGTCGGGTCCGAAGAGCCGCCGCGGAGGAGGCGCCCGTCATCCAGGCGGCGATACGGCATATCCTCAAGCGTGGCAAACGCCGTCACAACGGGGTCGTCAAACATGACCACTTCCAGCTCGTCGAGTGACACGCACAGAGAACCAGAGCGGCGGCAGCGCGCGCGACCCACAAGCACGGTGCGCCCCCGCAACCCAGGTGCGCCGCATGCCCTTGAAGACCACCCTAGCCGTCGGCGCGCGCTCGGGACCCCGCCCCGCCCGTGCTCTATAGATAGGCCGCTTTTGACGGCACTGCCGGCAAGAGCCAGCGTAAAGCCTGGAGCGGCCTGGCGGGCCGTTTCAAGGGGCGACGCGGCTTACCGGGTTTAGACGGGCTTTGACTCGCCGTCGGGCTTGCTCGGTGCGGTCTGGTGGGCGAGGGCGATATGGCAACCGACCGAGTTCAAACTCTGACGATGGTCGAAATCAGCCTTAAGGCGCAGACGTACCGGATCAAGCGACGGACGCCGGCCTGTTCGATGGGTGCCCGACGGATCGCCCCAAAGCGGCCTGTCGTCTGCGACCGCTCCTGGCCGATTCCTGCCACCTCGACGCCACCGACCGCAAACGCTGACAAGCAGCTCAAGATCCCGCCACCTGGGCGCCGCTTTCCAGCCCCGCACGACGGCACCGTCCTGCAAGCGGGCCTCTCCGCGAGACGCGTTTCGGCTTGATGGGCCTTGGCGGTCTGGCTCACCTGAAATCCCGACTCTCCGTCGGCAACCTCCCCAGCAGCGGGTTGAGGTTGGTGAAGCTTTTGGCCAGCAGGTGCCGCACATCGCCATCCCCGCGCTGCCACACGCCTTCCACCGCCAGCAGCCGCGCACCCAGGATGGTGCCGCGGTGTTCCTCGTAGACGGCCGGCCAGACGATGACCTGCACGTTGCCGGTCTCGTCTTCCAGCGTGACGAAGAGGGTGCCCTTGGCGGTCTGCGGCTTCTGGCGGCCGGTGACGAGGCCGCAGGCCTTGGCGCGGCGGCCGCTCTTCAAGTCGTCGAGCTGGCGGGCGGTCAGCCAGCCGTCGCGCGCCAGGCGCGGGCGCAGCAGCGCCAGCGGGTGGCGGCGCAGCGTGAGGCCGGTGGCGGCGTAGTCCCACAGCACCTCCTCGCCTTCGGCGGCGGCGGGCAGTGCCAGCTCGTCCTCGGGCAGCAGGCTGCCTTGCAGCAGTTCCGGCACGGCATGCAGGGCCGAGGCCTGCCAGACCTGCTGGCGGCGGTGGCCGGCGAGCGACGTGAGCGCGTCGGCCGCGGCGAGCTGCTGCATGTCCTGCTGCGTGAGGCGGGCGCGGTGGGCCAGGTCTTGCGGATGCTCGAACTGGCGTTGCCGGCGCGCGCCCTCGATGCGCCGGGCCGCCTCGTCGCCCAGCCCGCCGACCAGGCGCAGGCCCAGGCGCACCGCGGGCTGGTGCAGGCCCTCGCGCGGCTCCAGCGTGCTGTCCCGGTCGCTGTGGTTGACGTCGATGGGGCGGACTTCGACGTCGTGCCGGCGCGCGTCCTGGATGAGCTGACCTGGCGAGTAGAAGCCCAGCGGCTGCGAGTTCAGCAGCGCGCACAGAAAGGCCGCGGGCTCGTGGCATTTGAGCCAGGAGCTGACGTAGGTCAGCAGCGCAAAGCTGGCGGCGTGGCTCTCGGGGAAGCCGTAGCTGGAGAAGCCCTTGATCTGGCGGAAGATGCTTTCGGCGAAGGCGTCTTCGTAGCCGTTCCTGCGCATGCCGCTGACGACCTTGTCGTAGTACTTGTCGAGCACACCGGGGCGCTTCCAGGCGGCCATCGCTCGGCGCAGTTCGTCGGCCTCGCCCGCGGAGAAGCCGGCCGCGATCATCGCGATCTGCATCACCTGCTCCTGGAAGATGGGCACGCCGCAGGTTCGGCCGAGGGCCGCCCTCAACTCGTCCTTGGGGTACTTGATCTGGTCCTTGGGCAGGAGCCGGTTCTTCAGATACGGATGCACCATGCCGCCCTCGATGGGGCCGGGCCGCACGATGGCGACCTCGATGACGAGGTCGTAGTAGGTGCGGGGCCGCAGCCGCGGCAGCATGGACATCTGTGCCCGGCTCTCGATCTGGAACACGCCGACGGTGTCGGCCTTGCAGATCATGTCGTAGGTGGCGGTGTCGTTGTCCGGGATGGTCAGGTCGATGGCCGTACCGCGCATCGGGTTGACGAGGTCGAAGCACTTCTTGATCGCCGTGAGCATGCCCAGCGCCAGCACGTCCACCTTCATCATGCGCAACTCGTCGATGTCGTCCTTGTCCCATTCGATGACGCTGCGATCCTTCATCGTCGCGTTTTCGATGGGCACGAGGCGCTCCAGCGGGCCCTCGGTCAGCACGAAGCCGCCGACGTGCTGGCTGAGGTGGCGCGGCAGGCCGTTGAGCTGGCGGCTCAGCGTGATGAGCTGCTGCAGGCGCGGGTCGTCCCCGGGCAGGTTCAGCTTTTGCAGCAGCGCGGCGCGGTGCTCCTCGGGCAGCACCTGGGTGGACCAGCCGCTGTGGTCCCGGCTCATCACGTCGAGCTGCTCCTCGCTGAAGCCCAGGGCCTTGCCGACGTCGCGGATGGCGCTCTTGGGCCGGTAGCAGATGACGACGGCCGTCAGCGCGGCACGCTCGCGGCCGTATTTTTCGTAGAGGTACTGGATGACCTCCTCGCGGCGCTCGTGCTCGAAGTCGACATCGATGTCGGGCGGCTCGTTGCGCTCGCGGCTGATGAAGCGCTCGAACAGCAAGGTGCTGCGGTCCGGGTCGACCGAGGTGACATGCAGGCAGTAGCAGACGATGCTGTTGGCCGCCGAGCCGCGGCCCTGGCAGAGGATGTCGATGCTGCGCGCGAAACGCACGGTGTCGGCGACCGTCAGGAAGTAGTGCTCGTAGCCCAGGGCTTCGATCAGTTCGAGCTCGTACTCGATGCGGTACTTCCATTTGTCGGGGATGCCGCCCTTGGACCAGGGCCAGCGCTTTTCCGCACCCTCGTAGGTGAGGGCGCGCAGGTGCTTGCGTGGGGTCGTGTGCGGGGGGACGACTTCGCTGGGGTAGCGGTAGCTGATCTCGTTGAGGCTGAAATCGCAGCGCGCCGCCACCTGCAGCGTCTCGCGCATCAGCGCCTCCGGGTAGATGCGCGAGATCCGGTAGCGGCTGCGCAGATGCCGCTCGGCATTGGGCTGCAGGTCGAAGCCGCACTCGGCCACCGGGCGGCCCAGGCGGGTGGCGGTCATCACGTCCTGCAAGGCCTTGCGCGAGCGCACATGGAAGTGCACGTCGCCGGCGGCCACCAGGGGCAGGGCGGTCTCCTCGGAGAGCGTCTGCAGGCGCTGCAGCCACAGCGCGTCGCCGGCCTCGCGCAGCAGCTCCGCGGCGATCCAGGCGCGGCCGGCGAAATGGCGCAGCAGCCAGTGGGCCGGCGGCGCGAGCTCGGCGTCGCCGGCCTCGCGCGGCAGCACCAGCAGGGCCAGGCAGTCGGCGAGCCTATCGGGCTCGATCTGGCGCCAGTGCAGCGTGTACTCGCCCTTGACCGGGCTGGCGCGGCGCAGCCGCGTGATGAACTGGCTCAGGTTGCCGTAGCCGTTGAGGTTCTGCGCGATCAGCACCAGCTTGAAGCGCGGCGCGCCGGCGTCGTCGCGGACGAGGAACTCGCTGCCGATCAGCAGCTGCATCAGGCGGGGCGGCTCGATGTCGTCATCGGGCCGGCCCGCTTCCTGCGCGGCCTGCTTCAGCTGGTGGTGAGCCGCCTCGCGCATCTCGCGCAACTGCTTGTGGGCGCGCACCACGCCGGCCAGCGAGCATTCGTCGGTGATGGCCAGGGCGTCGTAGCCCAGCTCGACCGCGCGCTCCACCAGCTCGGCCGGCTCGGACGCGCCGCGCAGGAAGCTGAAGGCCGACAGGCAGTGCAGCTCGGCATAGCGGGAGATGTCGCCCCGCTGGGGCGCCATGGACGGCGGACGCCCGCCATCGGCCCGTCGCCGCAGTTGGGCGTCCGAGTGGAGGCCCTGCTCGCGCAGCATCGCCAGTCTCTCGTCGCGGTCGGACAGCGGAGGCGTCATGCAAACACGCCATGAAGAAACCAGCCCGGCGAGGCGGATGGGGTGGAGGACGGTCGGTCGTGATAGACCCACAGCAGGCCGCGCGTGGCGCTGCGATAGACGAAGTAGTCGCGAGTCTGCAGGCCGCGGAGGCCCTCCCACCAGCCGGTCTCGATGCGGTGCGGCCCGCTGATCAGCGTCAAGGGGCCGCAGTACAGCGGCTGCTCGCGGGCGTCGCAGCGCAGCGGCAAGGGCGTCTGCAGCAACCAGGTGGGCTGAGGGCCGGAAGGGCGGCGCACGGCGACGGCCGGCGGGGCCGGCCAGGCCTGCCAGCTCTGCATGCGGTCCAGGCGATGGTCTTCGTGCAGCCGGCCTTCCCTGACGTGGTCGGCGCCCAGGCGCACGGACAGCCGCTCCAGCAGCGCATTCGTCGTCGTGCGCTCGGCCGGGTCGCTGGGCCCGGGCAGCAGGCTGGCGCTGCCTTCCTCCAGTGCCAGCACGCTGTCGGCGCTGAGGCGGATCTCGCCCGCCGGTGCCGCCAGCGTCGTGCGGGCCAGGTGCTCGCCGAGCAGCCGCGTCAGGCGCGTCAGGTCGCGTGTCGTGTCGGCGGTGGCGACGGTCAGCTCGCCGCTGTCGGCCACGTCGCGCGCGCGCATGGCGTCGTACTGCCAGGCCAGGCGCAGCGCGCGGATGCCGGCATGGCGGGCGGCGAGAAAGGTGCAGAGCTGGCGCAGCAGCACCTCGGCGAAATGCAGCAGCACCGGCGCGTGTTCGACGCGCCAGGGCAGCTCCAGCCGTGCATCGAAGCGTTCGGGCAGGGTCAGCCACTCGTGCGCCTCCGGGAGGTCGCCATAGGCCTGATCGAGGGCCGTCAGCAGGCCAGGGCCGAAGCGTCGCGCCAGGGCCGGGCGCGGCAGCCGGCGCAGTTCGCCCAGGCGGGTGCAGCCCAAGCGGGCCAGCATGGCGTGATGGGCCTGGGCCGCGCTGAGGGCTGACAGCGGCAGGGCGTCTAGCCTATCGCTGAAGCGCCCCGGATTCATGTCGGCGCAGCGTGCCAGCGCCAGCGCACCGAGGCCGGTCGGCGCCCAGGCCATGGGGCCCAGGGCCAGGCCGGCTGCGGTCGCCTGCACCTGCAGCCGCTGGCGCAGCGCGCGTGCGCCGCGGAACAGCCGCAGGCTGCCCGACACCTCGGCCACGACGGCCTCCTCCAGGCGCGCGACGCGCGGCGTGAAGCTCAATGCGAGCCAGGCCAGGGCGTCGGCATCACCGGCGGGCGCATCAGGCGTGTAGCACAGGGCGAGCCAGCGCATGGGGGCGCTCCGTCGGCGGGGCGGCCGGCGCGGGCACCGGCATCGGGGTGGGCAGAGGCTGGCGTCGGGCGGCCGTCAGCAGCGGCTCGACCGCGCCCGGCACGGCGGGCAGGTTCAACCAGCCCTCGAAGGCCGGCCCGCGGCGCTTGAGCAGGTGCACGGCCAGATCCCAGCCTTCGCCCGGCTGCACGACGAGGCGCAGCGGCGCGGCCGAGGACTGCCGGCCGACGCGTTCGGGCCGCAGCAGGAAGACGGGGGCGTCCGAGCCCAGGGCGCTGACCTGCAGGCGCCGGATCTGCTCGGGCCTGGCCTCGGGCAGCCAGGCCAGCACGGCCACGCGGGACTTGATGGCCTGCTCGGCGGCCCAGAGCGCTTCAGCCGGCGTGGCGGCCGACACCCAGATGAACGCCGACGGCGGCAGGCCCAGGGCCTGCAGGCCGGGCAGGTGAGGCATCTGCGGCGGGTTGACGAGCAGCAGCGAGCGCAGGCCGGATGCGGCAGCGCGCTGGCGGCGGCCGGGCATGGGCACCGCCAGGGCCTGGGCCGCCCACCAGCGGCGCAGGCCGGGAGCCAGCAGCCGCCACTCCAGCACGCCGGGCTGGGGCGTCAGCACTTCGGTGACGGCGCACAGCGGCCAGCCGCCGCCGGGCAGCTCGGCGTCCAGCGCGGGGAAGCCGCTGGTCAGGGCGGGATCGGCCGCCTGCCCCAGGCTGCTGCCGCGCCACAGCCGGCCCTGCAGCCGGGCGTCGTCCAGCGGCAGCGGGCCGGGCGGCGTGACGGTGGCTGGAAGGGGGGCGGAAACGGACGGCATGGCCGGGCGGCGGGCGTGTCGGAGGGAAGGAACCGGAGTCTGGATGAGACCACAAGACTGTATATATATCCAGTATTTTCTGCCGATCGACCCGTCGGGCGGCTAGCATCCCGGGCCTCACGTCCCGCCGAGGACCGTCTTTTCAGGAGCCTGCCTCATGCCGATGAACGACTATCTGGTGCTGTCCCGCGGCCAGTGGCATGCAGATGCCAGCCTCCAGGCCGTGCAGGGCGCCATCGACGCCTTCTACGTCTGGTACGAGCAGGGCCTGGCCCAGGGCCGGCTCAAGCCCGGCAGCCGCCTGGAGCCGGGCTGCCGCATCGTCGCCCAGGGCCTGGTCACCGACGGCCCGTTTGCCGAGACCAAGGAATGGGTGGGCGGCTACTGGTTCATCGTCGCGGAGACGCTGGAGCAGGCCGCGGCGATTGCTGCCGAGAACCCCTGCCTGCAGTTCGGCCTGACGCTGGAGATCCGCCCGCTGGACGCCAGCCGCGCCCATGTGACGGTGGCGACCAACGAGACGCCGGCCAGCTGGCGCTAGAACCTGTTCACGGCCTCCCCATAGCGCCCGTTGCCCCGCAAAGGCAGTGGCTGCAAGGCGTAAACCGCAGACGGGCTGTCTGCCCGGCGAGGATTTGCAACGCCGCAGACGCTGGCTTTGCGGGGCAACCCGAAGGGCAAGGCCTCACAGGGCCGCACTCGTCGTTGCGACCCTTGCCCGCACACGAGTGCGGGCGGCGGGCCGCGCCTAGATTGCGGCCCTGTGAGGCCTTGCGGGCGCTATGGGGAGGCCGTGAACAGGTTCTTAGGCGAAACCGTCGCCGTCGAAGTCCACGGCGTCCTCGTCCCGCACGAGCGTCGGGGCCGAGTCCTTGGGTTTCATCGCCTCCAGCTGCTCGCGCAGCTTGGCGACCTGGTCCAGCCAGTAGTTGGGCGTGCCGAACCAGGGGAAGGCCAGCGGGAAGGCCGGGTCGCCCCAGCGGCGCGCCAGCCAGGCGCTGTGGTGGATCATGCGCAGGGTGCGCAGCGGCTCGATGAGGCGCAGCTCGCGGTCGTCGAACTCGGCGATCTGCTCGTAGCCGTCCAGCACGGCGTTGAGCAACTGGCGGGCCGCGTCCGGCTCTTCACTTGAGCTTGGCAGCAGCATCCACAGATCCTGCACGACCGGGCCGGTGACGGCGTCGTCCAGGTCCACGAAATGCGGGCCGCGGTCGGGCGTCCACAGGATGTTGCCGGGGTGGCAGTCGCCGTGCAGGCGGGTGAGCTGCAGGTCGGGCAGGCCGTCGAAGGCGGCCTGGATGGCGTCTATGCAGCGCTGCGCCGCGTCGTCCCAGGCGGGCGCGATCTCGGGCGGGATGGCGTCGCTGGCCATCAGCCAGTCGCGCGCGGTCCGGGCCGGTGCGGCGCTGGCCCAGGCCAGGCGGTGCTGGAACGGGCGCTGCCGGCCCACGCCATGCAGCCGCGCCAGCAGCCGGCCTATCCAGCGCAGCACCTCGGGGTCTTCCAGCTCGGGGCCCCGCCCGCCCTGGCGCGGCGTGACGGCCAGGCGCTGGCCCTGGTAATGGAACAGCGTGGAGCCGCCGGCCAGGGGCCAGGGCGCCGCGACCGGCACCTCGGCGGCGGCCAGCTCGGCGGCGAAGCCGTGCTCCTCGAGGATCTGTGCATCGCTCCAGCGGCCCGGGCGATAGAACTTGGCGACGGCGGCGCGGCCGTCCTCCAGGTGCAGCATCAGCACGCGGTTCTCGAAGGAGTTGAGCTGCAGCAGCCGGCCGTCGGCGCGCAGGCCGGCGGCGTCCAGGGCGTCGAGCATGAACTCCGGCGTCAGGTCGCCGAAGCTGAGGTCAGGGGTGGCGTGATGCATCCGGCGAGTGTCGCCGGATCGGCTCAGACCCGGCGCGGACGCTGGGTGGCGTAGCGCGGCGCGTCGACGACGACACCCACGATGTCGTCCATCATGGCCTCGTCGTCGGCGTCATCCAGCACGGGCAGGCTGCGCGGGTGGTAGCGCGGCGCGTCGAGCTCGCGCTGGGACAGGCGGCGCGGCTGCATGGCCTGGGCCGGTGTCCGCGGATAGCGTTCGCCATAGCCCTCCACGCCGCCGAAGACGCTGGCGTCCTGCCACAGCGGCAGGGGCTGGGAGAACTGGCCCCAGTCGCTGCCGAATTCCTCCTCGCCCATACCGGAGCGGCGGCGCGACAGGCCCGGCATCGCGGCGGGCGCCGGCAGCGGGCCGCGCGCGTTGCTGCTCTGCGGCACCAGCAGCTGCAGCTCGGCGATGCTGGGCAGCTGATCCAGCGCGCAGCGCAGATAACGCACGCGGCAGGCCGACAGCACGGCATGCTTGATCTGCAGGCTGCGCGGCGTGACGCCGCGCTCGCCTTCCAGGTCGATGGCGGCCAGCACGCGGCCGTTGGGGCTGCAGATGGCAAAAGTGACGTGCGAGGCGCCCAGCAGGTCGAACCAGTAGCGCACTTCCTTGGCCTCGGTGGGTTGGCAGAAGCGCACCAGCGGCAGCTTGGACAGCACGACGTGGTGGGGCAGGGCCTCGCGCAGCAGGCGGAAGACGCGCCGCTCATCGGCCGTGAACACGGGCCGTGCCGTGAGCGACCACTCCGCCGGAAGGCCTTTATTGGCGTAGGCCGGCCGCCGCAAGGCCCAGATCAGGCCGATGGCCAGACCGAGGACGCAAACAGCCAGGGCGGCGATCCAATAGATGGCGTACGGCATGTCCCTCGAAGAGTTCGGCGGCGACGCCGATCCTCGGCGCATTGGTCGGGCAATGTAGCCCAGCGTCCCCGAAAAACATTACTCGCAACTCCCGATTCCCCCGGTCCTGGGGGGGGCGTGCTCCCGGCAGGGCGGCCGCGGCGGCGTCATTTATTCCTTGGCCGCGCGCCCCGTGGCGTCGAAATGGGTCTTGACCTCGACCACGCCGTCGACGATGCCGCTCAGCACCCGGGCCTGGCGCTTGAGCTGGAAGTCCAGCTCGCCCAGATGCCGCTCCAGCGCCTGTTCGACCTGGGAGCCGAACGAGTCCGGCGGCAGGCGCAGCCAGGCAGCGGACTCGTCGCCGTCGCGCTCGACGATGGCGCCGGCGGCCAGGGCGATGCGCAGCATGGGCCGGTTCTCGCTGAGGGCGTGGATGAACAGCGTGTCGACGCCGCGGTTGCGGGCATGCAGGGCGGCGGTGTCGAACAGGCGCCGGCCCAGGCCGCGGCCACGCGACTGCGGCAGCACCGAGACGCCGAACTCGGCCATCGTGCGGCCGGGCTGGCCCGGCAGCGGCTGGTCATGGGCCAGGTGGGCCAGCGCGATCAGCTGCAGATGGCGGTTGAAGATGCCCAGCACCTCGTCGCGGCCGAAGTCGATGCCGAGGGCGTATTTGTGGATCTGCTCGTCCGAGGCCGGGTAGCCGAAGCGCAGATAGCGATCCTGGGCGTCCAGTGCCAGCAGGTGCTCGGCGATGCGGCGGCGGTGGCGGCGCGCCAGGGCGCGGATGGGCACCCAGGTGGACAGCCGCTCCAGCGCGGCCCGGGCCTGGGCCAGCGGGCCAGCCGGCTCGGGCGTGGCAGGCAGCGCGGCCGGGGCCGGCGGTTCGTGCCCCCCGGCCGGCGAGGCGGGTTGGACGTTGGGGGCGGGCGGTTGGCGGGGCATGGCGTGGCCGGGCGGTGCGGCAAGGGTAGCGCGCCGGGCGCTTTGCATCCACCACCCGGGCTGCTACACTCGTGGGCTTTTCCGTCAAAAGGCTGCGGGAAAGAGGCCGTGCCGAGAGGTTGTGCGTTCAAGACACAGCACCGAGGCCGGTCAGCAAATCAGCCATCCATCGCTGGCTTCTTTTTCAGGGGCCGGCACAGCGAAAGCTACTCTCATGAAGACCTTCAGCGCCAAGCCGGCCGAAGTGACGCACGAGTGGTTTGTGATTGACGCCACCGACAAGGTGCTCGGACGTGTTGCCAGCGAAGTGGCACTCCGTTTGCGCGGCAAGCACAAGGCCATCTACACGCCTCACGTCGACACCGGTGATTTCATCGTCATCGTCAATGCCGACAAGCTCCGTGTGACCGGCAACAAGGCCACCGACAAGGTGTACTACCGTCACAGCGGCTTCCCCGGCGGCATCTACGCCACGAAGTTCAAGGACATGCAAGCCAAGCACCCCGGCCGCGCGCTGGAGAAGGCCGTCAAGGGCATGCTGCCCAAGGGCCCGCTGGGTTACGCCATGGTCAAGAAGCTGAAGGTCTATGCAGGTCCCACGCACCCGCACACCGCTCAGCAGCCCAAGGCTCTCGAGATCTAAGGAACGGCCATGATCGGAAATTGGAATTACGGTACTGGTCGCCGCAAGTCGTCGGTCGCTCGCGTCTTCATCAAGAAGGGCACGGGCCAGATCATCGTCAACGGCAAGTCCATCGAGACCTACTTCGGCCGTCAGACCTCCATCATGATCGCCAAGCAGCCCCTGCTGCTGACGAACAATGGCGAGGCCTTCGACATCAAGGTCAACGTGCACGGTGGCGGCGAGTCCGGCCAGGCCGGCGCGCTGCGCCTGGGCATCACCCGCGCGCTGATCGACTACGACGCGACGCTGAAGCCCGAACTGAGCCGCGCCGGCTTCGTCACGCGCGACGCGCGTGAAGTCGAGCGTAAGAAGGTCGGTCTGCATGGCGCCCGTCGCCGCAAGCAGTTCAGCAAGCGTTAATTTCTGCGCTTCGACATCAAAAGGCCGCTGCATGCGGCCTTTTGTTTTTGGGCCGACAATCCCCATATTCGTTTCTGGACAGATTCCAAGAGGAGCCCGCGATGAGCGCCGTGCTTGATACCCCCACCGACATCCCCGTGCCCCTGGTCTTCACCGACAGCGCCGCCGACAAGGTGCGCGACCTGGTGGCCGAGGAGGGCAACCCGGACCTGAAGCTGCGCGTCTTCGTGCAGGGCGGGGGCTGCTCGGGCTTCCAGTACGGCTTCACCTTCGACGAGGCCGTCAACGACGACGACACGCAGATGCAGAAGAACGGCGTGACGCTGCTGATCGACTCTATGAGCCTGCAGTACCTGATGGGTGCCGAGATCGACTACAAGGAAGACCTGCAGGGCGCCCAGTTCGTCATCAAGAACCCCAACGCGACGACCACCTGCGGCTGCGGCTCCAGCTTCTCGGTCTGAGCGTGCGCTGACCCGCGCTGCAAAGCCGCCTTCGGGGCGGCTTTTTTCGTTCTTGAACCATGGCGTCCTCTTCCCCTTCTCCGGATCCCCGGCAGGAGCGCTCGCTGAAGCTGCTGCTGTGGCTGGTGGCCGTCGGCTTCTTCATGCAGACGCTGGACGCCACCATCGTCAACACGGCGCTGCCGGCGATGGCGGCCAGCCTGGGCGAGAGCCCGCTGCGCATGCAGTCCGTCGTCGTGGCCTACTCGCTGACCATGGCCATGCTGATCCCGGCCTCGGGCTGGATGGCCGACCGCTTCGGCATGCGGCGCATCTATGTGGCCGCGATCCTGCTCTTCGTGCTGGGCTCGGTGCTGTGCGCGCTGTCGCACAGCCTGGCCATGCTGGTGACGGCGCGCGTCGTGCAGGGCCTGGGCGGCGCGCTGCTGCTGCCGGTGGGGCGGCTGGTCGTGCTGCGCACCTTTCCCCGCGAGCGCTTCCTGCAGGCCATGAGCTTCGTCGCCATTCCCGGCCTCGTGGGGCCGCTGGTGGGCCCGACGCTGGGCGGCTGGCTGGTCGAGGCGGCGTCCTGGCACTGGATCTTCCTGATCAACGTGCCGGTGGGCATCGTTGGCGCGCTGGCGACGCTGCGCCACATGCCGGCACCGGCGGGCGTGCCGGCGGGGCGTTTCGATCTCGCGGGCTATCTGCTGCTGGCCTTCGGCATGGTCTCGCTGTCGCTGGCGCTGGACGGGCTCTCGGGCCTGGGCCTGCGCCAGGCGTCCGTGCTGGTGCTGATGATCTTCGGCCTGGCCAGCCTGACGGCCTACTGGCTGCATGCGCTGCGCCGGCCCGACCCGCTGTTCTCGCCCACGCTCTTTCGGGTCGGCTCGTTGCGCATCGGTCTGCTGGGCAACCTGTTCTCGCGGCTGGGCAGCTCCTGCATGCCCTTCCTGATTCCGCTGCTGCTGCAGGTGACCATGGGCTACTCGCCCGCGCAGGCCGGCATGATGATGCTGCCGGTCGCCATCGCCAGCATGTCGATGAAGAAGCTGACGACGCCGCTGATCACGCGCCATGGCTACCGCCGCGTGCTGGTCGTCAACACGCTGCTGGTGGGGCTGACGATGGCCAGCTTTGCGTTCGCGTCACCGGAACAGCCGCTGACCCTGCGCATCGCGCAGCTGGCGGTCTTCGGCGCGGTGAACTCGCTGCAGTTCACCGCCATGAACACGCTGACGCTGAAGGACCTGAGCCCCGCGACGGCCAGCAGCGGCAACAGCCTGCTGTCCATGGTGCAGATGCTGGCCATGGGCATGGGGGTGGCCGCGGCGGGCGCCGTGCTGGCGGCGTTCACGGCCTTCTTCGGCGGCGAGGGCGTGCAGACGCTGGCCGCCTTCCGCGCCACCTTCGCGACCATGGCGCTGATCACCATCGCGTCGGCTGGCATCTTCTGGCAGCTGGACGCGCGCGACAGCGCCGCGGCGGCGGCCGGTCGTGAGCAGGACGTGGAGGTGGGTTAGGCGGGGTGCAGCGCGCCCAGGATGCGCGGCCCGGCGGCGCCGGTGACGGCCGGCAGGTTGCCGGGCAGCCGCTCGACGAAGCGCTGCGCCAGCCAGGCAAAGGCGGCCGCTTCGACCTGGTCCACCGGCAGGCCGCGCTGCGCGCTGCTCTGCACCGTCACGCCGGGCAGCAGCTCGGCCAGGCGCTGCATCAGCCGGCCGTTCAGCGCGCCGCCGCCGCAGGCGATCAGCGTGCGGGCCGCGGGCATGTGGGCCCGCAGGTCGTCGACCACGCAGCGGGCGCTGAGCTCCAGCAGCGTGGCCTGCACGTCCTCGGGGGCCAGCCCGGGCGAGAGCCTGGCGTCCAGCCAGGCCAGGTGGAAGAGGTCGCGGCCGGTGCTCTTGGGTGGCGGCAGCTTGAAATAGGGTTCGGCCAGCAGCGTGGCCAGCAGCTCCGGCAGCACGCGGCCGCTGGCGGCCCAGGTGCCGTCGGCGTCGTAGGCCTGGCCGCGGTGGCGGGCGATCCAGCCGTCCATCAGGCAGTTGGCGGGGCCGCAGTCGAAGCCGCCGGTGCGGCCGTCGGCGAACAGCAGGCTGAGGTTGCTGATGCCGCCCAGGTTCAGCGCGGCGGCGTCCTCGCCCTCGGCGCCGAACACGGCGCGATGGAAGGCCGGCACCAGCGGCGCGCCCTGGCCGCCGGCTGCGACGTCGCGGCTGCGCAGGTCGCAGACCACGTCTATGCCGGCCTGCTCGGCCAGCAGTGCGCCGTTGAGCAGCTGCGTCGTGTAGGCGTCGAAGCCGCCGGGCTGGTGGCGCACGGTCTGGCCATGGGCGCCCAGCGCGGCGATCCGGTCGCGGGGCGTGCCCGTCGCCTCCAGCAGCTGGGCGACGACGTCGGCATAGGCCCGCGCCACCGCGTTGGCGGCCAGCGCGGCGCGGTGCAGCTCGTTGTCGCCGGGCGCATTCAGCGCCAGCAGCTCGTCGCGCAGCGCGGGGGCAAACGCCGCATGCACATGGCCGCGGACGGCCAGCGCGTCGGCATCGAACAGCACGCCATCGACGCCGTCGAGCGAGGTGCCCGACATCAGCCCGATGTAGAGGCGGCGGGGGTCAGTCGGCAGCAGAGACGCCATCCGTGATGGTTTCTGCGACGGCCAGCTGGGTCTTGACGCTGGCAACGGTCTGCTGGAACTGCGCCCTGGCGTAGCCGGGCAGCGTGACGGCCTCGGACGCGCGGGCGATGCTGCGCGGGTCCGTCAGGCGGCCGCCGACGCGGAACTCGAAGTGCAGGTGCGGGCCGGTGGCCCAGCCGGTCATGCCCACGGCGCCGACCTTCTGACCCTGCTCCACGCGCTGGCCCTTCTTCACGTCGATGCGGCTGAGGTGGGCGTAGACGGTCTGGCGGTCGCCGCCGTGGCGGATCTTGACGACGTTGCCGAAGCCGTTCTGCCAGCCGGCCATCTCGACCGTGCCGTCACCCACGGTGCGCACCGCCGTGCCGGTGGGCGCGCCATAGTCCACGCCGTTGTGCTGGCGCCAGGTCTGCAGGATGGGGTGGAAGCGCATCGCGAAGCCGGAGGTGATGCGCGAGAACTCCATGGGGCTGGACAGGAAGGCGCGGCGCTTGCTCTGGCCGTCGAAGCCGTAGAAGCTGGCCTTGCCGCTGACGCTGTCCTTGAAATAGACGGCCGAATAGGTTTTGCCGTTGTTCGTGAACTCGCCGGCCAGCAGCCGGCCCACGCCGCCGTCCCAGTGGATGGGTTCGCCGTCGGCGGTCAGCACCTCGTAGACGATGCTGAAGCGGTCGCCCTTGCGCAGCTCGCGATGGAAGTCGATGTCGCCGGAGAACATGTCGGCCATCTGCGAGGCGATGGCGTCGGGGATGTTGGCGTCGTCGGTGGCGGCGAACAGCGAGCTGCGGATGGTGCCGCTGCCCAGGGCCACCTGGGCCTGCAGCGGCGCGGTCTCGGTGCGGGCGCTGAAACGCTCGCCGTCGCGGTCTATGGTCAGGCGGGTGAAATGGCTGCTCTGCTGCTCGACCTTCTCGGCCGGGAAGCGCACGACGATCTTCTGCACCTGGCCGGAGGCGTCGGCCGTCAGGTGCACCATCTTGCCGGCACGGCCCTGGAAGATGCGGCGCGCCAGCGGGTCGGAGCGCAGGAAGGCGGCCGCTGCCGGGTCGAAGGCGCCGGCGCGCTTGAGCAGGCTGTCGGGCGTGTCGCTGGAGCGGGTGGCCTCGGCGCGCACCAGGCCGATGGCGTGGTTGGCGAGTTCGTCCAGCTGGGCCGAGATGTCGGTCGTCGCCACCGTCTCGACCAGGGTGCGGCGCGGCAGTTCGGCCGCATCCGGGGCCAGCGGCGCGATGCCGAAAGCGGTCACGGCAAAGCAGCTCAGCAGTCCCACGACGCTGGCGGTCAGCGCGCGGGGGTGCCTGGCGGCGAAGGTTTCGGCGCTTTTCAGCGCTGTTTGAAGCTGATGGAGACGTTTCTGGGCAGCGGTCACGCTCGGCATCCGGGGTTGTCGCTGGGCAATCCCGGCCGGGCCGGTTCCACGCGAAAGGCCAGCCTCGAGGCTGGCCTTAAAATCCTTGACGGTTGTGTTGAAGCAACACCCCCGATTCGAAGGTGTGAATTCTAACGGCTATGTCCTACCCGGCATGCCGGTTTACCCCGATGGATCAATAACTTAACACTTTCGTCCGGCTTGTTGCCGGACGCGCTGCGCCATGTCCGACGCCCCCCAATACCCCGTCACCGACGCCGTCCTCGAGGCCCTGGCCATCACTCGCCGTGGCGTGGACGAGTTGCTGCCCGAGGCCGAATGGACCCGCAAGCTGGCGCGTTCGGCCGCGACCGGCGTGCCGCTGCGCATCAAGCTGGGCCTGGACCCGACGGCGCCCGACATCCACGTGGGCCACACGGTGGTGCTGAACAAGATGCGCCAGCTGCAGGACCTGGGCCACCAGGTCATCTTCCTGATCGGCGACTTCACCTCGCTGATCGGCGACCCCTCCGGCCGCAACGCGACGCGCCCGCCGCTGACCAAGGAGCAGATCCTCGCCAACGCCGAGACCTACTACGCCCAGGCCAAGCTGGTGCTGGACCCCGAGCGCACCGAGATCCGCTACAACTCCGAGTGGTGCGAGCCGCTGGGCGCGGTGGGCATGATCCAGCTCGCGGCCAAGTACACGGTGGCCCGCATGATGGAGCGCGACGACTTCACGAAGCGCTTCGCCGCCGGCACGCCGATCTCGGTGCACGAGTTCCTCTACCCGCTGATGCAGGGCTACGACTCGGTGGCGCTGAAGAGCGACCTGGAGCTGGGCGGCACCGACCAGAAGTTCAACCTGCTGATGGGCCGCCATCTGCAGCAGGAATACGGCCAGGAGCCGCAGTGCATCCTGACCATGCCGCTGCTGGAGGGGCTGGACGGCGTCGAGAAGATGTCCAAGTCCAAGAACAACTACGTGGGCATCACCGAGCCGGCCAACAGCATGTTCGCCAAGATCCTGTCCATCAGCGACGTGCAGATGTGGAAGTGGTACGAGCTGCTGTCGTTCAAGTCGCTGGCCGAGATCGCCGCGCTGAAGGCCGAGGTGGCGGGCGGGCGCAACCCCAAGGACGCCAAGGTCGCGCTGGCCAAGGAGATCACGGCGCGCTTCCACAGCGCGGCGGCGGCGGACGCGGCCGAGGCCGATTTCAACAACCGCGCCAAGGGCGGCATTCCGGACGACATCCCCGAGGTGCAGCTCAGCGGTGCGCCCATGGGCATCGCCCAGCTGCTGAAGGCGGCCGGCCTGGTGGCGTCCACCAGCGAAGGCCTGCGCATGATCGAGCAGGGCGGCGTACGCCGGTCGGGCGAGCTGATCTCGGACAAGGGCGTCAAGCTGGACGCCGGCGAGCATGTGCTGCAGGTGGGCAGGCGCAAGTTCGCGCGCGTGCTGCTGAGCTGATATCCGAATCCCGCATGACCGGCGACGATTTGCTTCGTTGTCCGGGCCGGGGCGGGGACGCAAGCTGACGCCTCATATCGCGTCTGCTTGCCCCTCATGCCCCTCAACACCCGTTCCCACCCCTTCGCTCCCCACTTGCTGGCGCTGGCCGCGGCCGCCGCGGCCCTGCCCGCCGCCGCGCAGACCCCCGAGCCCGTCGCGCTGCAGCAGGTCGTCGTGACCGGCACGCGCCGCGCGGACCGCACGCTGGCCCAGTCCGAGTCGCCGGTGGACGTCATCGGCGCCGCCGAGCTGCAGCGCGCCGGCACGACCGAACTGGCCACGGCGCTGGCGCAGCTGCTGCCGTCGCTGAACTTCCCCCGGCCGTCGCTGACCGACGCGTCCGACGCCGTGCGCCCGGCCCAGCTGCGTGGCCTGTCGCCCGACCAGGTGCTGGTGCTGGTGGACGGCAAGCGCCGCCACACCGGCGCCGTCGTCAACATCAACGGCAGCCAGGGCCGCGGCTCGGCGCCGGTGGACCTGAACGCCATCCCCATCTCGGCCGTGGACCGCGTGGAGGTGTTGCGCGACGGCGCCGCGGCGCAGTACGGCTCGGACGCCATCGCCGGCGTCATCAACATCGTGCTGAAGCAGGGCGCCCGCGGCGGCAGCCTCGGCGCCGAGGCCGGCGCCACCGATCGCGGCGACGGCCGGCGCGGCCAGCTGGGCGCCAGCCTGGGCCTGGCGCTGGGCGATGCGGGCTGGCTGCGGCTGGCCGCCGAGGCCGGCCACCAGCAGCGCAGCAACCGCGCCGGCGTCGACACGCGCGACGCGATCACCGAGCCGCGCCGCGGCCAGGTCAACAACCGCCTGGGCGACCCGGACAGCAGCAAGCGGTCGCTGCTGCTCAACGGCCAGCTCGAACTGGCCGGCGGCGCGCAGCTCTACGGCCACGCCAGCTTCAACCGGCGCGACACCACCAGCGCGGCGTTCTGGCGCACCCAGGCCACCGCCGCCGCCAACGGCGTGGCGGCGCTCTACCCCGAAGGCTTCCTGCCGCTGGAGCACAGCCGCACCCGCGACCTGGGCCTGGTGCTGGGCCTGCGCGGCCAGGCGGCCGGCTGGCAATGGGATGCGAGCCTCAACCATGGCGAGAACCGCTTCGACATCGCCGTGGCCAACACGGCCAACTACTCGCTGGGCGCAGCCAGCCCCACCCGATTCCAGGCCGGCGGCCTGCGCAACCGGCAGACGCTGCTGAACCTCGATGCCTCGCGCGAGCTGGACTGGGGGCTGGCCCACCCCGTCGCGCTGAGCGCGGGTGCCGAGTGGCGCCAGGAGCGCTACGAGGTCGTCGCTGGCGAGCCCAACTCGTACAGCGGCGGCGGCGCGTCGGGCTTCCCGGGCTTCCGGCCCGGCGACGCGGGCCGCCACGGCCGCCATGACGTGGCCGTCTACGCCAACGTCGAGAGCCAGTTGAGCGCCCGCTTCAGCGCCACGGCGGCGCTGCGCCTGGAGGACTACAGCGATTTCGGCCGCGCGACGGCCGCCAAGCTGTCGGGCCGCTACGTCGTGAGCCCGGCGCTGGCCCTGCGCGGCACGCTGTCCACGGGCTTCCGGGCGCCGTCGCTGGCGCAGCAGTACTTCGCCACCACGTCCACCAACCTCATCAACGGCGCGCTGGTGGAGGCCGGCACCTTCACCGTCACGTCGCCGGCCGCGCAGGCGTTGGGGGCCACGCCGCTGCGCGCCGAGACCTCGCGCAACGCCAGCCTGGGCCTGCAGCTGACGCCCACGCGCGACTGGCAGACCACGCTGGACATCTACCAGGTCGACATTGACCACCGCATCCTGCTGTCCGCTAACCTGGCGCTGCCGGCGGCGCTGCGTGGCCAGCTCGCGGCGCAGGGCCTGAACGTCAGCACCGGCCGCTATTTCACGAATGCGCTGGACACCCGAACGCGCGGTGCCGACCTCGTCAGCACGCTGCGCCACGACTGGGGCGCGGCGGGCCGCAGCGACTTCACGCTGGCCTACGGCTACAGCCACCACAGCGTGCGCCGGCTGGCAGACAACCCGGCGCTGCTGAGCGCCAACAACCTGCAGCTCATCGACCGCGTGACGCTGGCCCGCGCCACCGTCAGCGCGCCGGACGACAAGCTGCTGCTGAGCGCGGAGCACCGCTGGGGCGCGTGGAGCGGCCGCCTGGCCGCCACGCGCTATGGCGGCTACGAGGTCAGGCAGGCCAGCGCGGCCAACGACCAGGTCTTCTCGCCGGCCTGGCTGGTCGACGCGTCGCTGGCCTGGAGCCAGGGCCCGTGGCGGGTGGACGCCGGCGTCGACAACCTCGGCAACCGCTATCCCGACCGCGTCATCGCGGCCAACGCGGTGGGCGGCATCCTGAGCTACAGCAGCTTCTCGCCGTTCGGCTTCAACGGGCGGCAGTACTTCGCCAAGCTGGGCTACCGCTGGTGAGGGGGCCTCAGGCCTGCCACACCGCATAGCCCGCCTCGCGCAGGCCGATGGCCAGTTCCACCTCCAGCTCGCAGGCGGCGTCGTAAGGCATGGGGTTGTAGCACTCGTACAGCTCCGGCAGCAGGCGCACGCCGTACTTCAGCACGAAGCGGTTGGCCTGCACGCCGGCCATGTGGCGGTCGAAGCGCAGGTCGGGGTCCAGGCCGGTCATGCCCACGTAGAGGCAGGGCTTGACGATGTCGTGCTGCGGGTTGGCGCGGCGGAAGGCCGGCTCGTTCCAGACGCGTTCCGACAGCAGCACGACGTAGACGTGGTGGTGATCGCGGGAGCGTCGGCGCGGCATGCGCCGGATTGTCTGCCGGCGCCAGCGGCGGCCCCCGGGGCTTGAAGGCGGGCAGGACGCGGCCTTGTCAGCCGATTCCGATTTCATGCCGCTGCTGAGCATGGCGACGGCCCCGCTCCCACAATGATTCGACCTCGATCATGGGAGTGGCGATGTCTGACCCCCAGTTGGTGATGGAGCGTCCGCCCGGCCCCCCGGACGGTGCGGCGTCCGTCCCGCCGCCGGCGCCGGCTGGCCAGCGGCGCGTGACGCTGCACATGCCGGTGGACCTGCGCGGCCTGTCGCTGGCCGTCATCGCGGCCATCCTGGGCTTGTATGCGCTGCAGTGGTCGCGCGACGTGATGGCGCCCATCCTGTCGGGCGTCATCCTCAGCTACGCGCTGGCGCCGCTGGTGTCGCGGCTGCGGCGGCTGCGCGTGCCGCGGGCGCTGGGGGCATCGGCGGTGCTGTGCGCCATCGTGGCCCTGCTGGCCTGGGGCGCGTCGGCACTGGGCGGCCAGGTGGACGCGCTGATCGACACGGTGCCGGCCGTCACGCAGCGGGTGCGGGAGATCTCGCAGCGCATCGCGGGCCGCGAGTCCACGCTGGAGCGCGTGCGCATGGCGGCGGATGACCTGACGGCCGCCGCCAGCGTGGCGGCGGCCACCAGCGTGCCCGCCAGCGCACCTTCGGCCCGGCGGGCCGTCGCGCCGCGCCAGGCGGCCCGGGCGGTGGTGCCGGCCGCCACGCCGGAGCATGCCATCGACGTGCGCAGCTACCTCGTGACCGGCACGCTGGGTGTCATGTCCTTCCTCACCAAGCTGTCCATCGTGCTGATGACGGCGCTGTTCATCCTCGCCTCCGGCAGCAGCTTTCGGCGCAAGCTGGTGAGGCTGGCCGGCAGGAGCTTTGCGCAGAAGAAGCTGACGGTGGAGACGCTGGACGAGATCACCTGCCAGATCCAGCGCTACCTGCTGGTGCAGCTGGGCGTGAGCGTCGTCGTGGGCGTGGGCACGGGGCTGGCGTTCATGCTGCTGGGCCTGTCCAACGCCGGCGCCTGGGGGCTGGCCGCAGGGCTCACCAACCTCGTGCCTTACGTGGGCGCCGCGGTGTTGAGCGGCGGCGCCGCCGTCGTTGCGCTGGTGCAGTTCGGCACGCTGGAGATGGCGCTGGCGGTCGGCGGCGTCTCGCTGCTCATCCATGCCGTGGCCGGCAACGTGCTGACGCCCTGGTGGACCGGGCGTGCCAGCAAGATGAGCCCGGTGGCGGTGTTCATCGCGGTGCTGGTGTTCGGCTGGCTGTGGGGCGTGTGGGGGCTGCTGCTGGGCGTGCCCATGCTGCTGGTCGCCAAGTCCGTGTGCGACCACGTGGACGACTTGAAGCCCCTGGGCGAGCTGCTGGGCCCCTGAACGCGGCCATGAAAAAAGGGAGGACCAGGCCTCCCTTGTTGGATCACGGCTTCACCGGCCTCGGATAGGGCCCGGGCTTCACGAGCGGCACGGGCTGCTCGGCGATGCGCTTCTTCAGCTCGGCGATGGCCGCGTCCAGCTGCGCGTCCTGGCCCAGGAAGGTGGCGCGCGGCGGGTTGTCGACCTCGATGTCCGGCGTCACGCCCACGCCCTCGATGAGGAAGCGGCCCTGGGCGTCGATCTGGCCCGTCTCGGCGGCGCGCATGATGCCGTTGTCGATGAGGCGGTTCTGGTCCGACAGCCACACGCCCGCGCCCGAGCTGCGCTTGCCGATGACGGGGCCCAGCTTGAGGCGCTTGAAGCCCTCGGCGAAGGTCTCGCCGTCGCTGTAGGTGTCCTCGTTCATCAGCACCACGGTGTGGCCGCGGTAGACGTTCTGCATGTTGGGGTTGACCGGCGTGCCGGCGGGCGAGCGCGGCTGCCAGAAGGCCCAGGCCCGGCGCAGCAGCTTCTCCAGGATCCAGCTGTCGATGTTGCCGCCGTTGTTGTAGCGCACGTCGATGATGAGGCCGTCGCGGTCGCTGGCGGCGTAGAACTCGCGCACGAAGTCGGCGATGTCGTTGGGGCCCATGGCGCGCAGATGCACATAGCCGATGCGGCCCTGGCCGGCCTGCTCGACGGCGCGGGCACGGCTGACGCGCCAGTCGTTGTAGCGCAGCTGGTTCTCGCGCAGCTGGGTCACCGGCGTGACGATGCGCTGCACCGCCTTGCCGTCGGCCTGCTTCACGTCCAGCAGCACCTGGCGGCCGGCCTGGCCGCGCAGCAGCTCCAGGAGGTGCTGCGCGTCGGCGGTGGCGCGGCCGTTGATGGCCGTGATGACGTCACCCACCTTCAGCCTGACGCTGGCCGCGGCCAGCGGCGGCGCCTCGGACGGCAGCTCGGCCTCATGGCCGTAGATGGCGTCGATGCGCCAGCCGCCGGCCACCTTGGAGAAGCGGCCGCCCAGGCCGGCCAGGCCGGGCTCGTCCGGCGCGGCGCGGGTGTCGCCGGGAGCCACCTGGCTGTGCAGCGCGCTGATCTCGCCCACCATCTGCGCCATCAGCTCGGCCAGCTCGAAGCGGTCGGTCACGCGGTCCACCAGCGGCTCGTACTTGGCGCGCACGGCCGTCCAGTCCACGCCGTGCATGTCCTTGTCGTAGAAGTGGTCGCGGTGCATGCGCCAGGCGTCGGCGAACATCTGCTTCCACTCGGCGCGCGGCTGCGTGGCGATCTGCCAGTCGCTCCAGCGCACCTGGGACTTGGACAGGTCCGCCGGCAGCTTGGGCGCGGCGTCGACGATGAGCACCTCGGGCGCGGCGCCGCCGCTGGCGTTGCGCACCACCATCAGCTTCTTGCCGTCGGCGCTGAGCTCATAGGCGCGCACGTCGCCGGCCAGGGTCTCGGCCGCGCCGCCCTGGTTGTCGATGGCGATGGACTTGAGCTGGCTCTTGCCGTCCAGGTCGCGGTCCAGGAACCACAGACGCTTGCCGTCGGCGCGCAGGCCGCGGTAGTTGCCGGCCGGCACGGGCAGCTCGTAGAGGCGCTCGGCCAGGCCCTCGAAGACGATGGCCGGCTTGGCCGGCTTCTTGTCCTCGGCCTTCTTGTCGTCGGGCTTGCGCTCGGTCGGCTCCTTGTCGGTCGCCTTGCGGTCCTGGGCGCGCTGCTCCTCGGCCTTCTTCTCGGTGGCCGACTCCAGCTCGTCCTTGGCCGCGAACGGCGAGCGCAGGCCCGGCTGCAGCGCCAGCGCGTAGAGCTTGGTGCGGAAGCCGAAGAACGGGCCGGTGTTGCGGTCGCCCCAGGGCGAGCCGTTGCCGGTGGTCTGGAAGTTGCGCGCCGAGGCCAGGTAGAGCCACTGGCCGTCGGGGCTGAACGCGGCGCTGCCGCTCTCGTAGCGGTCGCTGGTCAGCGTGTGCGTGCGGCCGTCGGGCAGGTGGTACAGCTGCAGCTGCTCGCGGTTGGCGTTGCGCAGCGGCAGCGTCCAGGCCAGCGTCTGGCCGTCCGGGCTCCAGGCCTGCAGGTCGGGCACGCCGGGCAGCTGGCTGCGGCCGATCTCGCGCGTCGCGCCCTTGCCGGCGGGGGCCTTCAGGTCGGTCAGCCAGATGCGGCCTTCCTTGTCCGTGTGGGCCAGCCATTTGCCGTCCGGCGACGGCAGCAGCGCGCGGCGCTGCATCGCGCCGCCGCTGGTGAGGCGCTCGGGCTGGCCGCTGCCGTTGGCCGCGAAGCGCCAGACCTCCTGCTCGCCGCTGAAGTCGCAGAAGGCCAGCACGCTCTTGCTGTCGCTCGTGAACTCGGCCTGCTTGCAGCGGCCGTCGGCCGGCTGCGGCAGCTCGGCGCGGCGCAGCTGCTGCACGCCCTGCGTGGCCAGGTGGCCGCGGGCCGACAGCAGCACGCGCTCGCCATTGGGGGCGAAAGCGATGTCGGTCAGGAAGTCCTGCGGCCGCTTGACCCAGCGTTCGCGCTGCTGGTCGAAGTCGCCGCCCAGGCTGAGGTCCAGCTTGGTCGGCGCGGCGGACTGGGCCAGGTCGACGAGGTAGAGATCGGCGCCCAGCGCGTAGACGACGCGGCTGCCGTCGATGGAGGCGTGGCGGATGTCCCAGCCCTTGTGCGTGGTGTGTTGGCGCAGGTCGCCGCCGCGGGCGTCGACCGACCACAGGTTGACCGTGCCGTCGCGGTCGGACAGGAAGGCGATGCGCTCCTGAGCACCCGCGCGGTAGGGCAGCGGGCGGCGGTCGTTGTTGCCTTCGGCCAGCAGCGGCCGGGCCTCGGCATTGCCGCCCAGGTCCAGCGCCCACAGCCGCGCGATGGCGCCGCCGCGGTACTGGCGCGCGTTGTCGCCGCGCAGGCCGCTGCGGGTGAAGTACAGCGTCTTGCCGTCGGCGCTCAGCGCGGCGTCGCTGGCCTGGCCCACGGGCAGCTGGCGGCGCTGGCCGGTCTTGGCGTCGATGGCGAACAGCTGCGAGCCGGGGCGGGCGTCCAGGCTGGTGTAGAGGATCTCGCCCGCGGCCGTGAAGCCCCAGACGCGCATGCCGCCGCCTTCCCACGTCAGGCGCTTGGGCACGCCGCCGGCGGCCGGCATCAGATAGATCTCGGTGCCGCCGTCGTACTGGGCCGTGAAGGCCAGCCAGCGGCCATCGGGCGACACGGCGGGCTGGGTTTCCTGGCCCGGGTGGGTGGTCAGGCGCTGGGCCTGGCCGCCCTGCGCGCCCACGCGCCAGAGATCGCCCTCGGCGACGAGATAGACCTGCTCGCCGTGCAGCGCGGGCTGGCGGTAGAAGCCGGTGCTGCCGGCCGGCGCGGCCAGGGCGGCCGACGCGAGCAGAGTGGTCGTGGCCGACAGGACGGCCAGACGGAAGCGTGACATTCGGAGTCTCCTCTAGGAGGCGTCATTGTCCGGTGGCCGGACGGGGCGGAGATTCGTCATGGCGCCGGCGCGGCGGTGCGGCGCACCACCCCCCGATTCGTGGGGCAGGATTCATCGTATTGCCGCATGCTGACGCGATAGTCACAGTGACTTCTGCCCCCCAACCCGCTGCGGAGAACGCGCCCATGTCCCCCAAGTTCCTGATCGCTTCGGCCGGCCTGCTGGCCGCGCTGTCGGCCCAAGCCGCGGTGTCGGTGACCGGCCCGACCTTCACCTACACGCAGAGCTTCGACAGCCTGGCCGCCAGCGGCACCGCCAATCCCTGGGTCAATGACTCGACGCTGCAGGGCTGGAGCCTGTTCAACGGGACGGCCGCGCTGACCTCCTACCGCGCCAGCACCGGCACGGACACCACCGGCGCGGCCTACAGCTTCGGCCTGGCGGCCGACCGCGCGCTGGGCAGCATCGCCAGCGGCAGCCTGGCCAGCCCGACGCTGGCCCTGGCCCTGACCAACAACACCGGTTTTGCGCTGGACAGCTTCACGCTGCGTTTCGACGGCGAGCAGTGGCGCAACGGCGGCAACACTGCCGTGCAGCAACTGACCGTGCAATACGGCTTCGGCAGCAGCTTCACCGGCGTGACGACCTGGATCAACGCCGGCGCGGCCTTCGACGTGAAGTCCCTCGTCAACACCGCCACCGCGGCCGCGGTGAACGGCAATGTGGCCGGCCTGAGCGCCAACCTGGGCGGCACGATCAGCACGAACTGGGCCGCCGGCGACACGCTGTGGATACGCTGGAACGACGTCAACGATGCCGGCAACGACCACGGCCTGGCCATAGACAACGTCAGCCTGAGCGTCACGGCCGCCGTGCCCGAACCCGGCAGCTACGCGATGCTGCTGGCCGGCCTGGGCGCCGTGGGCTTCATCGCGCGCCGCCGCCGCGGCTGAGCGGCCCTCCCGCCCCGTGCAGCTCGACGGCCCCGCGCGGGGCCGTCGGCTTTTTCAGGCCGCGATGCCGGCCGCGACCTGGCCGGCCGGCACATGGGCCGCCGCGCTCTCGACATGGCCGGCCTGGTCGTCGAAGAAGAAGTCCGGCTCGAACTCGCGCAGGAACTCGCCCTTGGCCAGGCCGCCGAGGAACATGGCCTCGTCGACCTCGATCTGCCAGTCCATCAGCGTGCGGATGGCGCGCTCATGGGCCGGCGCGCTGCGCGCCGTGACCAGGGCCGTGCGGATGCGCAGGCCCGGCGCCTGCTGCAGCCGGTGCAAGGCTTCGAGCACCGGCTTGAACGGGCCGGCCGGCAGCGGCTGGCGGGCGCGCTCGCTCTCGTGTTCGCGGAAGGCGGCCAGGCCGTCGCGCTGGTAGACCTGCTCGGCCTCGTCCGAGAACAGCACGGCGTCGCCGTCGAAGGCGATGCGCAGCTCGTCGGGATGCTCGGCCGAGGCTTGGGCAGAGAACGGCATCACGCGCGCCGCGGCGACTCCGGCCGCCAGTGCTCGGCGCACGTCGGCGTCGTTGGCCGACAGGAACAGCTGGGCCGACAGTGGCCGCAGATAGCGCCAGGGTGCCGCGCCGCGCGTGAACACGCCGCGCTCCACCGTGAGGCCGTAATGAGCCGCCGAGCGGAACACGCGCAGGCCCGAGATGGGGTCGTTGCGCGACAGCACCACCACCTCCACGCGCGGCGTGCCGCCGGCGTTGAAGGCCAGCAGCTTCCTGACCAGCGAGAAGGCCACGCCGGGCCGGGCGGGTTCGTCGAGCAGGCGCTGCTGCAGCGCCATGTAGGCCCGGTCGTCCTCGGCCTCGAAGACCTGGTTCTCGGCCTCGAAATCGAAGAGGGCGCGCGAGGAGATCGCGACGACGAGCTGGTCTTTCAGGGTGGCCGGCATGGGCGCATTGTCGGGCGCCGCGCCGCACCCGCGCCGGCGCGTATTGCGTGAAGCAATCCGCGCAAATCAAGGGTTAACCCTGGGTTTGGATTGAAAAACCGGCGCTCCTGCCGCCAAGATGCGGGGTTTTGCAATCGGCGGCCCGTCGCGGCCGCGTCCCGAGAGCCCGTCATGTCCTCCTCCGCCATCGCCCGCCAGGGCTCCATAGGTCGCCGGCTCGCGCTGGTGCTGTCCTGCATCCTGGGCCTGTCCCTGTTCGCCAGCGTCATGGCCGTCTGGCAGCTGCGCGAGCTGGGCGCGGAGGTCGAGGAGATGCTGAACCGCAACCTGAAGGTCGAGCGCGCGGCGGTGGACTGGATGCGCAACACCAGCTCCGGCGTGCAGCGCGCCGCGGCCATCGCCAGGAGCAGCGATGCCTCGCTGATCGAGTATTTCGCGCCGGCCACGGCCGCGGCCATCAGCGAGACCAACGAGCTGCAGAAGCAGATCGAGGCGACGCTGCAGTCCGACGAGGACCGCGCGCTGTTCGGCCGCATCGCCGAGCTGCGCAAGGCCTATCTGGCGGCCCGCGAGGCGGTCAGCAAGGCCAAGAAGGCCGGCGACGCGGAAGGCGCGGCCCGGCTGTTCGCGGAGCGCTTCGAGCCCGATTCCAAGGCCTATCTCGACGCGGTGACGACGCTGGCCAGGAACCAGCGCAGCCAGCTCGACGCGTCGGCGCTGCAGGTGGAGGCCTTGCGCTCGCGCACCATGTGGCTGCTGGTGGGCTGCACGGCGCTGGCGCTGGCGGTGGGCATCGCGCTGAGCATCGTGCTGACGCGCGGCATCACCGGCCCGCTGCGCGAGGCCGAGCGCGCCGCCCGCGCCATCGCCGACATGGACCTGACCGGCGAGCCGCAGCGCCACTACCGCAACGACGAGACCGGCCAGCTGCTGCGCGCCATCGACGCGATGCGCGAGGCCTTGCGCGGCGCGCTGCAGCAGGTGCGCGTGGTGGTGGACAACATCTCCACGGCCAGCACGCAGATCGCGACCGGCAACCTGGACCTCAGCGCCCGCACCGAGCAGACGGCTTCCAGCCTGGAGGAGACGGCCAGCGCGATGGAGGAGCTGACCGGCACCGTGCGCCAGAGTGCCGACTCGGCCGCCCAGGCCAACCAGCTGACCGGCTCCGCGGCCGATGTGGCGCGGCGTGGCGGCAGCGTGGTGGCCGGTGTCGTCAGCACGATGACCGAGATCCATCAGTCCAGCCAGAAGATCGCCGACATCATCGGCACCATCGATGGCATCGCGTTCCAGACCAACATCCTGGCGCTGAACGCGGCCGTGGAGGCCGCGCGTGCCGGCGAGCAGGGCCGGGGCTTTGCGGTCGTGGCCGGCGAGGTGCGCACGCTGGCTCAGCGCAGCGCCGAGGCGGCCAAGGAGATCAAGACGCTGATAGGCGCCAGCGTGGAGCGCGTCGAGGCCGGCACGCGCCTGGTCGGCGATGCGGGCCAGACCATGAGCGAGATCGTCGACAGCGTGCTGCGCGTGACCGACATCGTCGGCGAGATCAGCACGGCGGCCGGCGAGCAGAGCCAGGGCATAGGCCAGATCAACCAGGCCGTGGCCGAGCTGGACAAGATGACGCAGCAGAACGCCGCCCTCGTCGAGGAATCCACCGCCGCCGCCGAGAGCCTGAAGGAACAGGCCAGCCGCCTCAGCAGCGTCGTCGCGACGTTCCGATTGAACTGACGCTCCCGGGCGTGACTGAAGCCCCCGGGCCAAGGCGTACCTTGGCCCACCCCCCGAGGGGGTGGCGATGCTTGCGGCATCGAGCCGCAAGCACATCGCCCACGCGGGCCGGCTTGGGAGCGGCCCGGCGCTCGGCCCGAATTGCCCGAAATGCCCGCGGCGCGCGCAGCGCCGCATCCCCTCCAGCGGCTCCCGCTGATCCGGCTTCGCCGGTCAGCCGGGGGCGCCCCCTTGAGGGGGCCGCAGCTTCGCTGCGGTAGGGGGTGGTCTACTTGACCCAGGTGTTGAGCTGAATGATGGGCAGCAGCACCGCCAGCACGATGAGCAGCACCACCGCGCCCATCGCGACGATGAGCAGAGGCTCCAGCAGCGTGGCCGCGGCCATGGAGCGGCGCTGCACCTCCACGCCCAGCTGGCGTGCGGCCCGGCCCAGCATCTCGGGCAGCCGGCCGGTCTGCTCGCCCAGGCGGGCGAACATGGCCAGGATGCCGGGGAAGCGCTTCTTGCCGGCCAGTGCCGAGCCCAGCGGTGCGCCCTCGCGCACCTGCACCAGCGCGTCCAGCGCATCGGCCTGCATGGCGCGGTTGGACAGCGTCTCGGCCGCCGCCTGCAGCGCCTTCAGGATGGGCACGCCGGCGCCGGCCAGCATGGCCAGCGTGCCGGCGAAGCGCGCGGCGTTGTAGCCGCGCGCCAGCCGCCCGACCAGCGGCAGGCCCAGCAGGGCGGCGTCGAAACGCAGCCGGAAGGCGGGCGCCTGCAGCGCGAAACGCAGCGCCACGCCGCCGGCCACCAGCGCGGCCAGCAGGGCCCAGCCCCAGGCGCGCACGAAGTCGCTGATGGCCAGCATCGCGATGGTCAGCGCGGGCAGCGTGCGCTTGGAGCTGGTGAAGACGGTAGCGATCTGCGGCACGACATAGGTGACGAGGAAGATGACGATGAACACCGAGATCAGCGACACGATGGCCGGGTAGGCCATGGCGCCGACCAGCTTGGCCTTCAGGTCCTGGCGCTCCTCCAGGTCGTCGGCCAGCTTCTCCAGCACCTGGCCCAGCGCGCCGCTCTGCTCGCCGGCGGCGACGACGCCGCGGTAGACCTCGTCGAACTCGCGCGGCGCCGAGGCCAGCGCGCGGGCGAACGGCGAGCCGGCGTTGACCTCGGCCTTGAGCTGGCTGATGAGCTCGCGCTGGCGGCCGTCCTCGCTCTCGTCGGCCAGCGCGGTGAGCGCGCGCTCGATGGGCAGGCCCGAGCCCACCAGGCCGGCCAGCTGGCGCGTCCACACGGCCAGGGCCGTGGGGCCGAAGACGCGGCGCGTGAAGCGGCTGCCCTCCTGCGCGCCATGCTGCTGCACCAGTTCGATGGACAGCGGCGTCAGGCCCAGCGCGCGCACGGCGGCGCGGGCGGCACGCGGGTTGTCGGCCTCGATCAGGCCGTCGCTCTGGCGGCCGGCGTCCGTGAGGGCTTCGTACTTGTAGGCGGGCATGTCAGAGGATCTTTGCGGGCCGAGCGCCGGGCCGTTCCCAAGCCGGCCCGCGCTGGCGATGTGCTTGCGGCTCGACGCCGCGAGCATCGCCGTCCTCTTGGGGGAGAGGCCAACGTACTCGTTGGACGAGGGGCTTCATATCACTCTCGAGTCACGCGCAGAACCTCTTCCAGCGAGGTGACGCCGGAGGCAATCAGCCGTTCGCCGTCCTCGCGCATGGAGCGCAGGCCGTTGGCGACGGCCGCGGCCTGCAGCTGGCTCTCGGGCGCGCGGCTGTGGATGAGGCCGCGCACGGCGTCGTCGGCCACCATCAGCTCGTAGACGCCCGTGCGGCCCTTGTAGCCGCTGTGGCCGCAGGCCTCGCAGCCCACGGGGTGCCAGTGGCCCTGCTCGTCCTGGCGCTTGCACGCCGGGCACAGGCGGCGCACCAGGCGCTGGGCCAGCACGCCCAACAGCGATGACGACAGCAGGAAGGGCTCCACGCCCATGTCGGTCAGCCGCGTGACGGCGCTGGGCGCGTCGTTGGTGTGCAGCGTGGCCAGCACCAGGTGGCCCGTGAGGGACGCCTGGATGGCGATCTGCGCGGTCTCGTAGTCGCGGATCTCGCCGATCATGATGACGTCCGGGTCCTGGCGCAGGATCGCGCGCAGCGCCTTGGCGAACGTCAGGTCGATCTTGGCATTGACCTGGGTCTGGCCGATGCCGGGCAGCTCGTACTCGATGGGGTCTTCCACCGTCAGCACGTTGGTGGTGCTGGTGTCCACGGTCTGCAGCGACGCGTACAGCGAGGTCGTCTTGCCCGAGCCGGTGGGGCCGGTGACCAGCACGATGCCGTGCGGCTGCTGCACCAGCTTCTTGAACGCGGACAGCACCTGGCCGTCCATGCCCAGGCCTTCCAGCGTGAACTTGGATTCGCTCTTGTCCAGCAGGCGCAGCACGGCACGCTCGCCATGGGCGCTGGGCAGCGTGGAGACGCGCACGTCGATGGCGCGGCCGCCGATGCGCAGCGAGATGCGGCCGTCCTGCGGCAGGCGCTTCTCGGCGATGTCCAGCTCGGCCATGATCTTGAGTCGCGAGATCAGCGCCGCGTGCAAGGCCCGGTTGGGCTGCACCACCTCGCGCAGCGTGCCGTCGACGCGGAAGCGCACCGAGCTGCTGCGCTCGTAGGGCTCGATGTGGATGTCGCTGGCGCCGTCCTTGGCCGCCTGCGTCAGCAGCGCGTTGAGCATGCGGATGATGGGCGCGTCGTTGGCGGCCTCCAGCAGGTCTTCCACGGCGGGCAGGTCCTGCATCATGCGGCTCAGGTCCACCGCGCTCTCCACCTCGCCGACGACGACGGCTGCGCTGCTCTCGCTGCCCGCATAGGCCGCGTTGATGCGCTCGATCAGCGAGTTCGCGGACTCGGACTCGAGCCTGTCCACCGCGTACAGGCGCTGCACCTCGGACAGCGTGGCCCAATCGACCTCGGGCGGCGCCCACAGCGTCAGCGTGCCGCCGTCGTCCTCCAGCAGCACGCGGTTGGACTTGGCGAAGGCATAGGGCAGGGGGTGACGGGTCGCGGCCATGGTCGGGTGCGGCGCCTTATTGCTGCGGCAGCGCCTTGTTGGGCGACGCGGCCTTGGCGTCGGGCAGCACCGGCGCACCGGTGTCGGGCAGGATCAGGCTCTTCTGCGGCTGGGCGCCCTCCTGCACGGCGCGGATGCTCTGGTAGCGGTCCAGCGTCAGCTGGTTGGCGCTGTCGGCATTGCGCATCACGACGGGGCGCAGGAAGACCATCAGGTTGGTCTTCACGCGCTTGCGGTTCTTGCTGCTGAACAGGTTGCCGATCAGCGGGATCTTGGACAGGCCCGGCACGCCGTCGTCGCCGTCGGTGTACTCGTCCTTGAGCAGGCCGCCGAGCACGATGACGTCGCCGTCGTCGACGACGACGCTGGTCTCGATGGCGCTCTTGTCCAGCGTCGGGCCGGTGGTGCCGTTGGAGCCCGGCACGACGGCCGAGTTCTCCTGGTAGACCACCATGCGCACCGCGCCGCCCTCGCCGATCTGGCTCTTGACCTTGAGCGTCAGGCCTACGTCCTTGCGGTCCACCGTCGTGAAGGGGTTGACGGTGCCGCCGGTGGTGGTGGCGCCGGCATAGGAGCCGGTCACGAAGGGCACGTTCTGGCCGATGACGATGCGGGCCTCCTCGTTGTCCAGCGACACCAGGTTGGGCGTGGACAGCACGTTGGCGCCGCTCTGGCTCTCGAAGAAGTTGGCGACGGCGCCCAGCGTGTAGACGCTGCCGAACTTCTTCAGCACGCCGATGTTCAGGCCGCTGGGCGCGGAGCCGGTGGTCAGCGCGGTCGTCACGCCGGTCGTGCCGCCGGCCACGGCGCCGGTGGCGTTGATGATGTTGGCCAGGCCGGTGCCGAAGTTGGTGCCGGCGCCGGTGATGCTGCTGTCGCCCTTGCTGCCGAACAGGTTCTGCCACTGCACGCCGAACTGGGCGGCCTTGGTGTTGTCGATCTTGACGATCAGCGACTCGACATAGACCTGGGCACGGCGCGAGTCCAGCTGCTCGATGACGGCCCGCACCTGGCGGTACAGCGGCTCGGGCGCGGTGATGATCAGCGAGTTGGTCGACGGGTCGGCCTGCACGAAGCCGCCCGTGGACGGGCTGGCGGACGGCGCCAGCGGCGAGGTCGCGGCGGCCGAGTTCATGCCGCCCGCGTTGTTGCCGGCGTTCGCCGTCGTGCCGGTCGGGGACTGCCCGGCCGCGCTCAGCAGGCTGCCAGCGGCCTGGCCGGAACTGCCGGGCGCGCTGCTGCCGCCGCCGCTGCCGCCCGCCGCGGCCGCGCCGAAGGCGGCGCGCAGCACGGTGGCCAGCTTCACCGCGTCGGCGTTCTTCAGGTAGACGACGCGGATGTTGTTGCCGGCGTCGGTGCCGGGCTGGTCCAGCTTGTCCACCATGGCGCGCACGGCGGCCAGGCGGGCCGGGCTGCTGGCGCGCAGGATCAGGCCGTTGGAGCGCGGGTCCACCAGCACGTTGACGGCGCCGCCACCCTGGCCGGGAACGGCTGCGGCGCCCGCGCTGCCGTCGGCCAGGCGCTGCACCAGCGGCGCGAGGTCGGCCGCGACGGCATGCTTCAGCGGCACCACCTCGATGTCGCTGCTGCCCGGCGTGTCCATGGCCGCGATGATCTTGGCGATGCGGTTCAGGTTGTCGGCGTAGTCGGTGATGACCAGGCTGTTGTTGCCCGGGTTGGCGTTGATGGTGTTGTTGGGGCTGATCAGCGGGCGCAGCACGGCCACCAGGTTGTTGGCGTTCTCGTGCTGGATGCGGAAGATCTGCGTCAGGATCTGGTCGCCGCGCGCATTGCTGGTCTCGACGGCCACCGAGCCGGCCTGCAGCTTGGCATCGGGCTCGGGCAGCACCTTCAGGAAGCCCGCCACCTCCACCACCGTGAAGCCCAGGCCGCGCAGCGCGGCCAGATAGTTGCGGTAGGCCTCGGCCACCGACACCGGCTGCTCACTGTAGACCGTGATCTGGCCCTTCACGCGCGGGTCGATGATGATCTGGCGGTTCAGCATCACGCCGATGGCGCGCGTCACCGCCTCGATGTCGGCGTTGACGAAGTTCAAGGTGACCGGCGAGCTGGCCTTGACGGCCGGGCCGGCCGGCCTGGCGCGCTGCGGCGCGCCGGCTTCGGGTTGGGCGAACGCGCTGTGCGTCGCCAGCAGCAGGGCGGCGCAGGCCGTGGCGGTGCGTTGGAGATTCATGATCATCCGATCGTCAAGACGGAGCGCGCCCCCTGGCGGCGCCCGATGATGTTCAGCAGGTTGTTCAGCGCTTCCTCGCGGCCCGGCGCGGCGCCGGCCTCGCCGGTGAAGCGGCTCTTGCCGCCCGCGTTCAGCGTGCCCACGCCCGAGAGCTGCAGCGCGCCCTCCAGCGTGGACAGCTGCAGCGTGCTGACGCCCGGGTTGGCGCTGTCGCCCGTCAGGCTGAGGCGATAGCTGCCCAGCGGCGCGAGGGTGGACAGGCGCGAGGACATGTTGAGCAGCTCCAGCTGCAGCTCGCCGAACTGGCGCCAGCGCCCCTGCACCGATTCCAGCCTCAGCTCGCGGGCCGACAGCCGCAGCGAGCCGCCCAGTTGCAAGGTGTTCCAGGGCGTGCCCAGGCCCGCCAGCAGGTCGGCCGGCAGCCGCGCCAGCCAGTCGGCCTGGTTGTCCACGCTGACCGCCATGCGGCCCAGCCCGGGCTGGATGCCCAGCAGCAGGTCGCCGTTGATGCAGCAGTCCTGCCGCGCGGCCAGCTGCAGGCCGCGGCCCTTGAGGCCCATGCGCCAGTGCAGGCGGCCGGGCAGGGCGGCGGCGTCGCGACTGCCGGCGCCGCCGGTCAGCACCAGCACGCCGGAGCCGTTCCAGACGCTGCCGCGCGTGTCGACGATGAGCAGGTGCTGGTCGGTCGCCGTGGCCAGCGCGCGGGCCAGCCAGCTCGCTGGCGCGAAGGCGATCAGCGCGCCGATGACGCCCACCAGCCCGCCCAGCAGGCTCCAGCGCCGCGGCGTGCGATGGCGCACCGCGCGGCCGCCGGCCTGCTGCGCGGCCAGCACGGAGTCACCGGCCGGCGCGGGGGCATGGCTCCTGAACCAGGCCATCAGCTGCTCCCCAGCGTCAGCACCAGCGTGCCGGCATAGCCCTGGGGGCCGCGGGTCAGCTGGGCCTCGACGGGGCGGGCGCGGGCCGCCGAGCGCACCGTGCCCAGCCAGGCCTGCAAGGCCTCGGGCGCGACGCCGTTCAGCGTGACGACCGCGCGGTCGCCGCTCAGGTTCAGCCGGGCCGCCGGGCCCAGGTGTTCGACCGAGGCCGTCAGCGCGGCCTGGGCCTGGGCCGGCGGCACGGCGGGCGCAGCGCGCAGCGCGCGGGCCTCCTGGGCCTGGGCCTGCATCTGCTGCAGCTGCAGCTCCAGCTGCTCCAGCTCGGCGGGCGCCGACCTCAGCGTGCGCAGGGCCGGCGCCAGCAGCAGGCTCCAGGCCAGCAGCAGGCCCAGCAGCAGGCCGACGCCGCCCAGCGCCAGGCGCTCGCGTTCGCCCAGGGCCTGCCATTGCGTCAGCGCCTGGGCCCTGGCCTGGCGCCACTGCGCGGCGAGGCCGTCGCTTGCGGGGGTGTTGCGTGAAGCGGCCATCAGCGGCCTCCTTGGGCGCTGGCGCGGCTGATGGTCAGCTTGCCCTCGCCGGCGTCCAGCTGCCAGCCTTCGCTGCGCAGCTGGGTGCGGAAGTTGTCGACCTGGGCCGGCGCCCAGCCCTGGGCCGACAGGGTCAGCCGGCCGGGTTCGAAGGCCAGCGCGTCGGTGGGCGGGCGGTCGCCGGGCCAGGCCTGGGCGGCGGCGCCCAGCAAGGCCTCGAGGTCTTGTTCGCCGACGCTACCGGCGCTGGCGCGCAGCAGGTCCAGCTGCTTGCGCATCTGCACCGGCGCGTCGAGGATGGCGCGCACCTGGGGGAAGGCCTCGGTCAGCGTCGCCGTGACGGCGGCGCGGCGCGCCGCCAGCTCGCGCTGCTGCTGCCAGGCCCACAGGTTCAGGCCCAGCAGCTGCACCAGCACCAGGCCGGCCAGGCCGTAGCGCACCGGCCGCCAGGGCTTGCGCATCAGCGTGCGGCCGACCAGGCGCAGCGCGCGCACGCCGCGGGCACGCGGCGCGAGGTCGAACTGGCGCAGGTTCCAGGAGTTGTCGATGACGGCCAGCGCACGCTGGGCCGGCGTCTGCACCGTGACGGCGCGGCCCAGCCAGCGCTCGGCGGCGGGGGCGGCGGCGGGCGTAGCCGTCCAGTGCGCGGCCTGAACCAGGCCGGGCGTGAGCAGCTGCCGTGCCAGGCCGCCGTCCAGGGGCAGCGTGGCGACGCCCTCGGCATGGCTGCAGTGCAGCGTGATGCCGGCATCGTCGCGCCCGGGCTGGGCCTCGAAGAAATGGCCGCGCGCCGGCTCGTCCGGCCAGGACAGCGGCGCGACGCGGTCGATGAAGACCTGGGCGGCCTCCAGCTGGGCCAGATGCTCGGCCAGCCAGGGCCGGGACGTGACGGCCACCCAGGCCGTGTCGCCACCCAGCGCATCGGGCTCCAGCGCGAAATGCAGCGCGTCGGGCTCGTCGAGCAAGGCCTCCTCCAGCTTGCCGGCCAGCGCGGCGCGCATCTGGCGGCCGGCGCGCGGCAGCTCGACGCGGCGCCAGCCGACGTCGGACTCGGCGACGACGGCGATGACGCTGTCCGCCGCCGGCAGCGCGGCGGCCGCCGCGCGACCTTGGGCCGTGATGGCGCGGCCGTCGGCGCTCAGCACATAGTCGTACTCGTGTGGCGCATCGGGGCGCGGCGTGTCGGGCAGGGCCCGGCCCGGTGCGCGCAGGCGCGTCCGTGGGGGCAGGAACAGCAGCAGGGTGCTCATGGGGGGAGGGCGTGGGCGCGGCGCATTCTAGGAGGCGGCGTGGCGGCTCAGCGGCCCGGCAGCTGGTTGATGCGCTCGCGCGCCAGCACGACCATGTTGAGCTCCTGGCGCTCGATCAGCGAGCGCTGCTCGAGTTGGCGCTCGTCCAGGCGCAGCCGGCCGGTGACGACGAAGAAGGACGACGCCACCGAGGCGCGGGCGTCCGTGGCCTGGGTCAGGGCCGCGGCCGGCAGGTAGGCGGCGGCGTCGCGGCTCACGTCCTGCAGCGGGTTGGTCTTGCGGCCCTGCACCAGGCGTTCCGCCGTGGCCAGGTCCACGCCGTCGAACAGCGCCGCGATGACCTCGCGCGGCGCGGTGTTGAGGTTGACCGGCGTGGGCTTGGGCAGCAGCACCAGATAGGGCTGCAGGCGCTGCAGCGTGTCGGCGTCCAGGCCCAGCCAGGACAGCTGGTCCAGGCCGGCGGGCTGCAGCGGGCCGTTCTCGCCGCTGGGCGCGCTGGCGCCGCTGGCCGGCGCCGGGAAGGCCTCGCGCAGGCCGGCGATGATGACGGCGGCCGTGCCGGGCGGCGCATTGACCTGGCTGCACAGCCGCTCCAGCACGCGCTGCTCCAGCTCGGGCACCTGGGCGCCGCCCAGCAGCGCGCGCAGGTTGTAGCGGCTCTGCGCATCCTCGATGCTGCCAGACAGGAAGGCCTCGGGGCCATCGTCGCTGGCGGCCGTCTTGTCGGCGGCCAGGAAGGTGGACAGCCTCGCCTCGGCCAGCGGCACGGCCCAGGGTTCGCCCAGGTGGTCGACCGGCTTGCTGCGGTTCTGCCTGGCGTCCTCCAGCAGGATCAGCTTGGCCCATTCCAGCGCGCCCTGCAGGATCCAGGCGCTCTGTGCGCGGGCGCGGTCGGCGGCCTCGATCTGCACGGCGCGGTATTGCTGCCAGACCATGCCGGCGGCCAGGCTGGCGATCAGCGTGACGATGATCATCGCGGTCAGCAGCGCTGCGCCGCGCTGGCGGGCAAGAGGGCTCATCGGACGGTGACCTCCAGCTCGCGCGTCAGCGTGCCGGCCAGGCCGCTGCCGTCGGCGAACTGCAGCACGATGCGCAGGCCGGCGGGCGGCTGGGTGGGCTTGTTGGGGTTGACCGGGCCGACGGCGCCGCCGCTGGCGCTGCCGGTGGACTGGCAGTTGCTCCAGGCATTGCCCCAGAAGCAGTTGAACTGCCAGCCGGTCACGCCGTCGAGGGCGCGCAGCGCCGGGTTGCGCTGGTTGAGCTGCTGCAGGCCGCGCTGGCGCTGGTCTTCCAGGTCCTGCAGCGTGCGCTGGGCCGGGCTTTCCCAGCGCCACAGGCTGCCCTCGCGCAGACTCCAGACGACCACTTGCAGGCCTACCGCGGCCTGGCGGGTCAGCACCAGGTTGCCGCCGTCGAAGGCCAGCGGCGGCACGCTGCCATGGCTGTCCTGCAGCGCGCGCAGGTCGACCTCCCATTGCGCCAGCACGGTCTGCAGCCGCGCGGTCTGGGCCAGCCGCGCTTGGGCGATCTCGCGGCTGCGCACGAGGGCGTCGATGCCGCGCCAGGCCATGGCCGCCATCGTCGCCATGACGAGCAGCGCGACGAGCACCTCCACCAGCGTGAAGCCGCGCGTCTTCACCGGAATTTCCCCATGATGGTCGACAGCGTCAGCAGCGGCTGGCCCTGGTCGTCGGCGACGTCGGCGTCGACGCGGCGGAACAGCGGGTTGGGCGTGGGGCTGACCCGCAGCTTGCCGGCATAGCTGCGGCCCAGCTGCTCGCAGCCGAAGGGGGATTCGCCGATGTCGGGGAACTGCTGCGTCAGGCGCAGCTCGGTCAGCTGGTTCTCGGCGCACCACTGGGCGGCGCTGACCTGGGTCAGGCGCTCGGCGTTGCCGGTCAGCGCGCCCGCGGCCTTGATGCCGGCGCCCAGCGCGATGGCGACGATGACCAGCGCGACCAGCACCTCGATCAGCGTGAAGCCGCGCTGCCTGTTCATGGCGTGACGACGTCGAAGGCGGCGAGCCCGTCGCTGCCCAGCACCAGGCTCTGGTCGCCCAGCTGCAGGCGCAGCCGCTGGGCCGGGATGACGGGCTCGGGGCCCAGGATGAGGCCGGGGTTGGCGGCGCTGGCGTTGTCTATGGTCACGGCCACCGGTTCGCCCAGCCAGCGCGTGGGCAGCTGGATGCTGCGCGGCAGGCCTTCGAAGCGGAAGTCGTCGCCGCTCTTCAGGCCCTTGGGGATCCAGCGCACGGTCAGGCCCGAGGCGCGGCTCTCGGCGCGCGCCGCCTCCAGCAGCGCGGCCAGGCGCTGGGCCTCGCGCTGCAGCTGCAGCTCGGCGGGGTCGCGCAAGGCCAGCGAGATCGTGGCGCTGGTGATGGCGATCAGCGCCACCACGACCAGCAGTTCAATCAGCGTGAAGCCACGCGGCTTACTGCCAGGAGCCGATGTCCGCGTCACGGCCCTCGCCGCCGGCGCGACCGTCGGCGCCAAAGCTGTAGACATCGACATCGCCCTTCACGCCGGGGTTGGCGTACTGATAGGGATGGCCCCAGGGGTCGTTGGGCAGCTTGTCGAGGTAGGGCTTCCAGTTCGGCGGCGGCGTGCCGGTGGTGGGCTTGTGCACCAGCGCGTCCAGGCCCTGCTCGGCGCTGGGGTAGCGCTGGTTGTCGAGCTTGTACATCTTCAGCGCCTGCATCAGGTTGTTGACGTCGGTGCGGGCCGCGGTGACGCGGGCCTCCTCGGCGCGGTCCAGCACATTGGGCACGACCAGGGCCGCCAGCACGCCGATGATGACCAGCACCACCAGCAGTTCGATCAGCGTGAAGCCGCGCGCGAGGGCGCGGGCGGGAGGAAAGCGGCGCATGTCAGGGCGCATGGAGCGCGGAAGCTGCAGTGAGCGGGCCATCATAATGGGCCATGGTTGCTCGATTGTTCGCGTTCACGACCTGGCTGCTGCTGGGCGGCTCGGTGGCCTATTGGGGCCTGCAGCTGTTTGCGCGGCCGCTGGCCATGCCGGCCTCGGTGCTGCCGGCCGGCGAGTCGCGTTCCGCCCCGGTGGACCTGAGCCGGCTGCTGGGCGCGACGCCCACCGAGGCCGCGACGCCGCAGGTCGCCGCCTCGACGCGGCTGCGCCTGCTGGGCGTCGTGGCGCCCAAGAGCGCGCGGGCGGCCGACGCCGGCGAGGGCGTGGCGCTGATCGAGGTGGATGGCGTGCCGCGCACGGTGCGCGTGGGCGCCGTCGTCGACGGCGAGCTGCGCCTGCTGCGCGTTGAGGCCCGCAGCGCCAGCCTGGGGCTGGCCGGCCAGGCGCCCATCCAGGTGCTGGAGATCAGCCCGCCGGCGGCGCCGGCCACGGGCTCGCTGCCGCCGGCCACGCCGTCGCCCGTGGTGCTGGGGGGCGACCCGAATGCGGCCGGCCTGCCGCTGCGCGCGGGCCAGCCGGGCGCACCCGTGCCGGCCACCATGCCTTCGGTCTACGGCGCGCCGCCGGCGCTGCCGGCTTCGGCGGTCAGGGCCGGCGAACAGCAGCGCTGAGGCCGCCGAGGCTGCTCAAGCGCCCAGCGTCGGCAACTGCGCGCCCGACCCGGGCCGTGGCGCGACGCGAGCCTCGGCCACCTCGTGCAGATCGGTCAGCAGCGCCGCGGCCGCGCGGATCATGGGCCAGGCCAGCGCGGCGCCGGTACCGTCGGTGCTGTCCATGCCCAGCTCCAGCAGGGCCGAGGCGTGGAACAGCGCCAGCGCCTCGTCCAGGCCGCGGTGCACATGGCTGCGGCAGAACACCGCATAGTCGGTGACCGGCGCACAGATCAGCGAGGCCAGCTTCAGCGCCGCGCAGGCGGCGATGCCGTCCACGATGATGAGGCTGCGCTTGCTGGCCGCCACCAGCATGGCGCCCACCATGACGGCGATCTCGTGGCCGCCGAAAGCGGCCAGCACGTCCATGGGCTCGCGCGCGTCGCGGTGGCGGGCCAGCGCGCCGTGCAGCACGTCCAGCAGCTGCACGAGCTCATCCTGGCGCATGGTGGGGCCGGAGACGACGAAGTCGCGCACCGGCTGATCGGACAGGCGCGACAGCACCAGCGCGGCGCATTCGGGCGAGCCCTGGCCCATGCCGGCGCAGGCCAGCACGTTGCCGGGCAGGTTGTCGGCGATCTCCATGCCCACGCGCACGCCGGCATGGGCCTGCTCCAGGCTCATCGCCAGCGCCGTGCGCGCATTGCGCGTGCCGTGGGCGACCTTGCGCGCGAGCAGCCGGGCGTGGGGCGGCAGGTTCTCGGCGACGCCGCAGTCCACCACCGTCAGGTGCAGTCCTTGCAGCCGCGCGAACACCGACACCGGCAGCTGGGCGTGCAAGGCCATCTGCACCAGGTCGCGGGTGGGGCGGCCCCACTGGGCGCCGGCGTTGTCGACGACGAGGCCGTGGTCGGCAGCGAACAATCCCAGCACCGGGTCGCGGAAGCGCGGCGTGAGGCTGTTCTGCGCCAGCCCCAGTCGCACGGCCAGCGGCTCCAGCTCGCCGAGGCCGCCGGCAATGGCCGAGCGGCGGTCGACGCGGTCGCGCAGGGCTTTTTCCAGCTCCGGGTTGGCGGTAGGGGAGATCAGCGACTGTTGGGCGACGGTCATGGCGGGGGCGTGGTCAGACCCCGCATTTCAACTCAACCCAGGAACAAGCGGTAGGCCGGGTTGGCGGTTTCGTCCTCGAAGGGATAGTTCAGCCCGCTGAGGAATTCGCGCAGCGCGCCGGCGTCGCCCTTGGGCACCTGGATGCCGACCAGGATGCGGCCGTAGTCCGCGCCCTGGTTGCGGTAGTGGAACAGGCTGATGTTCCAGTCCGGATGCATGCTGGACAGGAAGCGCATCAGCGCGCCCGGCCGTTCGGGGAACACGAAGCGGTAGAGCCGCTCATGGCGGGCCAGTTCGCTGCGCCCGCCCACCATGTGGCGGATGTGCTGCTTGGCCATCTCGTTGTCGGTCAGGTCCAGCGTCTCGAAGCCGGCCTTGCTGAAGGTGCGGGCCAGCCGGGCGGCTTCATCGGGCTTGGAGATGGCGATGCCGACGAAGATGTGGGCCACCCGGGAGTCGGCGATGCGGTAGTTGAACTCGGTGACGCTGCGCGGGCCCAGCAGCTCGCAGAAGCGCTTGAAGCTGCCGCGCGCCTCGGGAATGGTGACGGCGAACAAGGCCTCGCGCTGCTCGCCGACCTCGGCGCGCTCGGCGACGAAGCGCAGGCGGTCGAAGTTCATGTTGGCGCCGCAGGTGATGGCTACCAGGCTCTGACCCTTGGCGCCGGTCTTGGCGACGTATTGCTTGACGGCGGCGACGCTCATCGCGCCCGAGGGTTCCAGGATGGAGCGGGTGTCCTCGAAGACGTCCTTGATGGCGGCGCAGACGGCGTCGGTGTCGACGACGATGTAGTCGTCCACCAGCTCGCGGGCGATGCGGAAGGTCTCTTCGCCGACCAGCTTGACGGCCGTGCCGTCGGCGAACAGGCCCACGTCATTGAGCGTGACGCGCCGGCCGGCCCTGACGGAGCGCAGCATGGCGTCGGAGTCGGTGGTCTGCACGCCGATGATCTTGATCTCGGGCCGCAGCGCCTTGACGTAGGCGGCGATGCCGGAGATCAGGCCGCCGCCGCCTATGGCCACGAAGATGGCGTCGATGGGGCCGGGATGCTGGCGCAGCAGCTCCATCGCGATGGTGCCCTGGCCGGCGATGACGTCGGGGTCGTCGAAGGGGTGGACGAAGGTCAGGCCCTGGGCCGCCTCGAGCTCCTTGGCGTGCCCGTAGGCATCCGTGAAGCTCTCGCCGAACAGCACCACCTCGCCGCCCAGCGCCTTGACGGCGTCGATCTTGACCTGGGGCGTGGTCACCGGCATCACGATGACGGCGCGGCAGCCCAGCTTCTTGGCCGACAGCGCCACGCCCTGGGCATGGTTGCCGGCCGAGGCGCAGATGACGCCTGCGGCACGCTGCTCGGCGCTGAGGTGGGCCATCTTGTTGTAGGCGCCACGCAGCTTGAAGCTGAAGACGTCCTGCTCGTCCTCGCGCTTGAGCCAGACCTTGTTGGCCAGCCGCTTGGACAGCTTGGTGGCGGGGCTGAGCGAGGTTTCGCGGGCGACTTCGTAGACCCGGGCGTTCAGGATGCGCTGCAGATAGCTGCTGCCGGGCGGCAGCATCGCGGGCGGCGTCGTGGCCTTGGGCGCGGTGGAACGGCGGCGCGAGGGAGCGCTCATCGGGTCTCCGGGGGGGCTGTGTTGCAGCGCCGCATGATAGGGGTAGACCCTTGGCGGGCGGCGGCGCCAGCCTTCGGCGAAAAAAAACCCGAGCTCTTGCAAGCTCGGGTTGAATCCACCATGGAGGCGGTGGAGGAGACAATCGGTGCGAAAGCGTTTTCGCTTGGGTTGGAGTGTAGCGCCCGGTTATGCTGCGCTGCAATATTTTTCTGTGAACGAATTGGGGGGCTGCCCCTAGATGACCATGGAATGCACCGTCAATTGGCTGGGATCCGACGGACCCAGCGGCATGAGCTTCGTCGCGGAGACCGGGAGCGGCCATGTGCTGAACATGGACGGCGCGCCCGACGGCGGCGGCCGCAACCTGGCGCCGCGCCCGATGGAGACCGTGCTGGCCGGCACCGGCGGCTGCACCGCCTATGACGTCGTGCTCATCCTCAAGCGCGGCCGCCACGATGTGCGGGGCTGCAAGGTCACGCTGAAGGCCGAGCGTGCCACCAGCGATCCCAAGGTGTTCACCGCCATCCACTTCCATTTCGTCGTCAGTGGCAGGGCGCTGAAGCCGGAGATCGTCGAGCGCGCGGTCGCGCTGTCGCACGAAAAATACTGCTCGGCGACGGCCATGCTGGCCAAGACCTCGGCCATCAGCACCTCCTTCGAGGTGGTCGAGGCCTGATCAGACGCGGTGCGCCACGGTCGTCATGACCTTGGCCGCCGCGCGCATCAATCCGGGAATCGGCGCCGGCAGCAGCCGTGCGCCGGCGGCCAGCGCCGCGTCGGCATGCTCGGCCTCCTCGCGGCGCATCTGGTCGACGATGGCGCGGGACGGGGCATCTGCCTCGGGCAGCCGCTGCAGGTGCGAGGCCAGATGGGCTTCGACCTGGCGCTCCGTCTCGACGACGAAGCCCAGGCTCCAGGCATCGCCGGCCAGGCCGGCCAGGCTCCCGAAGGCGAAGGCGCCGGCCCACCAGACCGGCGCGAGATGGCTGGTGTGGCCGCCCAGCTCGGCGACGCGCTCGGCCGTCCAGGCCAGATGGTCCAGTTCCTCCTGCGCGGCCTGCTCGAAGTGCTGCCGCAGCGTCTCGCTGCGGCTGAACAAGGCCTGGGATTCGTACAAGGCCTGGGCGCAGATCTCGCCGACATGGTTGACGCGCATCAGCGCAGCGGCCAGTTGCCTGTCCGCGGCTGGGAGTTCGGCCGTGGCCAGGGCGGCCGCGGGCGATGGCCGCGCGGCACGGGTCGGGACGAACACCGTGCGCAGGCCCGCATCCAGCGCGACGATCAGTCGGTCACGCAGATTGACGTGGCGGCGTTGGGAATTGCTTGCGTCGGATTGCATTCAGTTAATCAATGTTTCGATGAAGAAAACATGAAGCTGTCGTGACGTTGTGACCCAGCAACGTAAACGCATATTTTCATATCCGTGAATTCCCGAGCTCCCCCGGGCTCTGGTGGAATACGGGTACTTCCTCACAGGAGGTGAGTCGTTGCGCTGCTTGGCCCCGGCTCTGATGAATACCTAGGAGTATCGAATGAAGAAAGCTCTGATTGCCCTGGCCGTCCTCGGTCTGACCGGCGGCGCTGCCGTCGCGCAATCTTCGGTCACCCTGTTCGGCGTCATCGACGCCGACATGAAGTACGTCAAGACCGGTGATGTCAAGCTGAAGAAGCTGGACTCCAGCGGCCTGAACACCAGCCGCATCGGTGTGCGCGGCACGGAAGACCTCGGCGGCGGCCTGAAGGCCGGCTTCTGGCTGGAGTCCGAAGTGTTTGCGGACACCGGCGCCGCTGATTCGACCCGTTTCTGGGGCCGTCGCGCCACCGTGAGCCTGTCGGGCGATTTCGGTGAAGTGCGCCTGGGCCGCAACAAGACCGTTTCGCGCCTGCACCTCGAAGACTTCGACCCCTTCACCTTCACCGGTCTGGGCAGCGTCGGCGCTATCTACAGCAACCTGGGCAGCGGCAACGGCACGGCCTACGGCCGCGCCGACAACCTGGTCTCCTACTCCCTGCCCGGCGGTCTGAGCGGCTTCTACGGCGGCGTGGACATCTCGGCCGGCGAAGGCACGGGCACCAACAAGGGCCAGTCGGTCCGTGTGGGCTACAAGAACGGTCCCCTGCATGTGTCGGGCGCCTATGCCAGCACGTCCAACGCGGCTGACAACGACAAGTTCAAGCTGACCTCCATCGGCGCTGCCTACGACTTCGGCGTGGCTCGTCCCTCGCTGTCGTACAGCGAGAACAAGTTCATGGCGCGCAAGCAGCAGATCCTGACGGCCTCCGTCACGGTGCCGCTGGGCCAGGGCCAGTTCGTGGCCGCGTACACGGACGCCAAGGCCAACACCGCTGCCGAGACGGCCGCCACCGGCTACACGCCGATCGGCGACGCCAAGCTGCTGGCGCTGGGCTACGTCTACAACCTGTCCAAGCGCACCGCGCTGTACACGACGTACTCGCAGATCGACAACAAGGGCGCTGCCAAGTTCCTGGTCGCCGGCGCTCCCGCCGCGACGGCCGGTGGCCTGAAGTCCAGCGGCTTCGACGTCGGCGTTAAGCACAGCTTCTGATCGCACGCGGCCCTCGGGCCGCTGCTGAATCAGCCAGGCCGCCTTCGGGCGGCCTTTCTTTTGTCCCCTGCGCGACAGGGATTCTGCTGTTGGCAATCAACAACAGTCCTCGCGTTATGGCGAAGCGCATCGCTGAGAATCAAACGGTTCACCTTTCTTCGCAGGAGACAACCTTGATGAAAAAAGCCACTTTGGCTGTTGCCGTTCTGGCCGCCAGCACCTCTGCCGCCTGGGCGCAGTCCAGCGTGACTCTGTACGGCATCCTTGATGCCGCAGTGCGCTACACGACCAACAACAACGGGTCCCAAAAGCAGATGGTCCCGGGTGGTATGTCCGAGAGCCGTCTGGGTATCAACGTCACCGAGGACATGGGTGGCGGCCTCAAGGCCCTGGCGAACATGGAGCACCGCCTGAATTCGGACAACGGCACCGTGGCTGCCGGCGACTTCTGGCGCCAGGCCTGGGTGGGCGTGCAGTCCAACGACTTCGGCCAGGTTCGCCTGGGCCGCCAGTACAACGTGCTGTTCGACCTCTACACGTCGACCTACGCGTCCTTCCGCTACTCGCCCTACATCGAGCAATTCAAGCCCGAGATCGGCCTGTCGTTGGGCGCTCGCCAGAGCAACATGGTCAAGTACCTGGCTCAGGCCGGCAACATCTACGGCGAAGTGCAGGTGTCGGCGGGCGAAGGCACGTCGCCGGCTGACAAGTCCATTGGCGGTCTGCTGCGCTACAACGACGGCACCTACGGCTTCGGCGGCGCCTACCTGCAGGTCACCGACCTGCTGGGCAAGAAGGTCAAGGCGACCACCATCGGCGGCTCCTACACCAGCGGCCCGCTGTACGTGAACCTGTCCTGGGGCCAGAACAAGTTCGACGCGGGTGGCCAACTGGGCGGTGCCTTCACGGGCGCCCTGATCAAGGGCTACAACGGCCTGCCGGTGCTGAATGCCGCCGCCAACGACGTCAAGAAGCGCGACATGATCATGGCCGGCTTCACGTACCAGCTGACCCCGCAACTGAACCTGGGTGGCCAGTACTGGCATGCCCAGCAGACGCATTACTCGCCGGCTCTGGCCAACACCAAGAGCAAGGGTGACTACTTCGCCTTCGTGGCCGACTACGCGTTCTCCAAGCGTACCGACGCCTACCTGGAAGCCGACTACACCAAGCACAAGGGTGCGGTCGCCTTCTCCAACGGCGCGACCAAGCGCGGCGGCACCATGGTGGGTGTGCGTCACCGCTTCTGATGTGACGCGCGGGGCTTGAGGCCCCGCGGTTGATGAATGGGACGGGCCGCGCAAGCGGCCCGTTTCTTTTGATGTCCGGCTAGGGCTTTCACGGGAGCCCCGGGGGGCGGGGCTTCGCCATGATCCCGCCTTCGCCCGGCGCGAAAATGCGCCCGCTTCAGAGTTTCCATGCTGGTTTTCATTTTTCGCCGCCTGGTCCAGGCCTTGATCGTCATGCTGTCGGTGGCCTTCATCGCCTTCATGCTGTTCCAGTATGTCGGCGACCCGGTCAACAACCTGCTGGGTCAGGATGCGACCGAGGAGCAGCGCATCGCGCTGCGCAAGGACCTGGGCCTGGACCAGCCCTTCCCGGTGCAGTTCGCGCGCTTCGTCGCGAATGCGGTCCAGGGCGAGTTCGGCATCAGCCTGAGGCAGGGGCGCAAAGTGTCCGCCCTGATCGCCGAGCGCTTCCCGGCGACGCTGGAACTGGCCCTGGTGGCCGGCCTGATCGCCCTGGGCCTGGGCATTCCACTGGGCGTCTATGCGGCGCTGCGGCGCGGCAAGGCGAGCGCCCAGCTGCTGATGACGGGCACGCTGTTCGGCGTCAGCCTGCCCAACTTCGTCATCGGCATCGTGCTGATCTGGGTCTTCGCCGTCGAACTCAAATGGCTGCCCAGCTTCGGCCGCGGCGAGGTCGTCGCGCTCGGCGCATGGACCACGGGCTTGCTGACGCGCGATGGGCTGTTGCATCTCATCCTGCCGGCCTTCACGCTGTCTGCCTTCCAGCTGACGCTGATCATGCGGCTGGTGCGTGCCGAGATGCTGGAGGTGCTGCGCACCGACTACATCCGCTTCGCCCGCGCCCGCGGCCTGACGGACCGCAGCGTCTATTTCGGCCATGCGCTGAAGAACACGCTGGTGCCCGTCATCACCATCACCGGGCTGCAACTGGGGTCGCTGATCGCCTTCGCCATCATCACGGAGCAGGTCTTCCAGTGGCCCGGCATGGGGCTGCTCTTCATCCAGGCGGTGCAGTTCGCCGACATTCCCGTCATGGCGGCCTACCTCTGCCTGATTTCGCTGATCTTCGTCGTCATCAACCTCGGCGTGGATCTGCTCTATTTCGCCGTCGACCCGCGCCTGCGCGTCGAGGGCAAGGCGCATTGACCATGGCTGTTGACGCCACCCCTCAGCCTCCCGCGCCGGCCTCGGCGCTGCGGCGCTTCTTCGACGGCGACGTCTGGCATTCCTTCCGCAGTTCGCCGGTTGCGATGCTGGCCGCGGCGATGGCGTTGATCTGCTTCGTCTGCGCGCTGTTCGCGGAAGTCGTCGCGCCGCACAACCCCTTCGACCTGGCGACGCTGGAGTTGATGGATTCGCTGAAGCCGCCCGCATGGGTGGCCGGCGGCGAGCCCAGGTATTTCCTCGGCACCGACGGCCAGGGCCGCGACATCCTGTCGGCGCTGATGTACGGCGCCCGCATCTCGCTGCTGGTGGGCATCGCCTCGGTGCTGCTGTCCATCCTGATCGGCGTCGGCCTGGGCCTGCTGGCCGGCTTCGTCGGCGGTCGCACGGACGCCTTCATCATGCGCATCTGCGACGTGATGCTGTCCTTCCCGTCCATCCTCGTCGCTCTGATGATCAGCGGCGTCGGCCGCAGCCTGTTTCCGCACGCGCCCGACATGCTGGCCTTCGTCGTCCTCGTGCTGGCCATCGCGCTGACGGGCTGGGTGCAGTACGCGCGCACCGTGCGCGGCTCTACGCTGGTGGAGCGCAACAAGGAATACGTGCAGGCGGCCCGCGTCATCGGCGTCAGCGGATTTCGCATCATGCGCCGCCATGTGCTGCCCAATGTGCTGGGTCCCGTGCTGGTGCTGGCCACCATCCAGGTCGCGTCGGCCATCATCACGGAGGCCACGCTGTCCTTCCTGGGTGTGGGCGTGCCGGCCACCAGCCCCTCGCTGGGCACGCTGATCCGCAACGGCAACGACTATCTGTTCTCGGGCGAGTGGTGGATCACGGCCTGGCCCAGCCTGACGCTGATCCTCATCACGCTCAGCGTGAACCTGCTGGGCGACTGGCTGCGCGATGCGCTCAACCCTAGGTTGCGTTGATTGCGATGACTGCCCCCCTTCTTGAAGTCAGCCACCTGCGGGTGGAGTTCCCGACCCGCCACGGCACGCTGCTGGCGCTGGACGACATCTCCTTCTCCATCGCGCCGGGCGAGATCCTCGGCGTCGTCGGCGAGTCCGGGGCCGGCAAGTCGCTGACCGGTGCGGCCATCATCGGCCTGCTGGACCCGCCCGGCCGCATTGCCGCCGGTGAGATCAAGCTCGCGGGCCGTCGCATCGACAACCTGCCCTACGAGCAACTGCGCCGCATCCGCGGCCGCGAGATCGGCGCCGTCTTCCAGGACCCGCTGACCTCGCTGAACCCGCTCTACACGGTGGGCCGGCAGCTCGTCGAGACCATCACCACCCACCTCGACCTGACGGCCGCACAGGCCCGCGCCCGCGCCATCGAGCTGCTGGCCGCCACCGGCATCCCGGCGCCCGAGGCGCGCGTGGACCATTTCCCGCACCAGTTCTCCGGCGGCATGCGTCAGCGCGTCGTCATCGCGCTGGCGCTGGCGGCCAACCCCAAGCTCATCGTGGCTGACGAGCCGACGACGGCGCTGGACGTGTCCATCCAGGCGCAGATCATTGCGCTGCTGAAGCAGGTCTGCCGCGAGCAGGGCGCGGCGGTCATGCTGGTCACGCACGACATGGGCGTCATCGCCGAGACCTGCGACCGCGTGGCCGTCATGTATGCCGGCCGCATCGCCGAGATCGGCCCGGTCGCCGACGTCATCCACCGCCCGGCCCATCCGTACACCGTCGGCCTGATGGGCTCCATCCCCGCCATGGACGAAGACCGCGAGCGCCTGCTGCAGATCGACGGCGCCATGCCGCGCCTCAATGCCATCCCGCCGGGCTGTGCCTTCAACCCGCGTTGCCCGCGCGTCGTCGAGCGCTGCCGGGCCGAGCGGCCCGAGCTGGCCCGTGTCGGTGCCACCAGCGCGGCCTGCTGGCGACCCGTCACCCTGGAGGCCCCGTGATGAGCGCCCCCCTCGTCGAGGTGCGCGACCTCGCCAAGATCTTCGACGTGTCGCCGCCCTGGCTGAACCGTGTCGTCGAGCGCAAGCCCAAGGCCTTTGTGCATGCGGTCGACGGCGTGTCGTTCGAGATCCAGCGCGGCCAGACGCTGGCTCTGGTCGGCGAAAGCGGCTGCGGCAAGAGCACGGTCGCGCGTCTGCTCGTGGGCCTCTACGGCGCGACGCGTGGTGCGGTGCGCTTCGATGGCGAAGACATCGCCCAGACGCTGGCCGGCCCGAATGCGCTCCAACTGCGCCGGCGCATGCAGATGATCTTCCAGGATCCCTATGCATCGCTGAACCCGCGCTGGAAGGTGCTGGACATCGTGGCCGAGCCGCTGCGCGAACATGGTCTCGTGAAGCGTGATGCCGACGCGAGGCAGCGCGTGGGCGAGCTGCTCGGCTCGGTGGGCCTGAGCCCGGCCGACGCCGAGAAGTTCCCGCACCAGTTCTCCGGCGGCCAGCGCCAGCGCATTTCCATCGCCCGCGCGCTGGCCACCCAGCCCGAGTTCCTGGTCTGCGACGAGCCCACCTCGGCGCTGGACGTGTCCGTGCAGGCCCAGGTCCTCAACATCATGAAGGACTTGCAGCGTGAACGCGGCCTGACCTATCTCTTCATCTCGCACAACCTCGCCGTCGTGCGCCATGTGGCCGACCAGGTGGGCGTCATGTACCTGGGCCGCCTCGTCGAGGTGGCCGACAAGGCCCAGCTGTTCGCGCGGCCGCGGCATCCGTACACGCGCATGCTGCTGGATGCGATCCCCGACATCCACATGACGGGCCGCGCCCGCACGCCGGTGCAGGGCGAAGTGCCCAATCCGCTGCAGCCCCCCAGCGGCTGCAGCTTCCACCCGCGCTGCCCGCTGGCCGATGCGCGCTGCAGGGGCCAGCGGCCGGCGTTGCTGGAAATCCGCGGCGTGCGCGTGGCCTGCCACGCGGTGGAAGAGGGCAGGGCGGGTTGATCAGCGCGCCGGCGCCGAGGCGGGGGCGGAGGCCGCGCCGGCCGGCTTGGGCAGCGTCAGCGGGCCCTTCTGGCCACAACCCGCGAGCGCGGTAAGGGTGATCAGCAGGGTGGCGATGCACCCACCTACACTGGCGGCAGTCTTCTTCATTCGCCCAGTTTATGTCCCTGTCCGACGCCGAATACCACGCCAAGGCCCATGCGCTGCTGGCCCGCATCGAGGCGCAGATCGATGCCTGGCTCGACGAGGACGTCGTCGACATCGACAGCCACCGCACCGGCGGCCTGCTGGAGCTGAGCCTGCCGGGCGGCAGCAAGATCGTCATCAACACCCAGCCGCCGCTGCAAGAGATCTGGCTGGCGGCGCGCTCGGGCGGCTACCACTTCAAGTGGGACGGTACGCAATGGGTGGACCGCGAGGGCCAGGAGTTCTGCGCCCGCCTGTCGCGAAGCGCGAGCGAGCAGGCCGGCCAGGCGCTGAGCTTCAGCGCCTGATCCGCTAGCGCTTGAAGAGGTCCAGGATGGACTTCTTCTCGTCCTCGCTGGTGGTGGCGGGCACGTTGGGCTCGTTGGAGAGTTCGCGCACGCTGCTGCCGGCGGTGTACTCCTCGTAGAACCACTCGCCGTTGACGTTGACGACGCCCTCCGGCGGCGGCCCGATCTCGTCGACCGGCTTGCCCTTGAGCGCGAAGCCCATGTATTCGATCCAGACCGGCAGGCTCAGGCCCCCGCCGGTCTCGCGGTCGCCCAGCTTGCGCGGCTGGTCGTAGCCTATCCAGACGACGGCGACCAGATCCTTCTGATAGCCGGCGAACCAGGCGTCCATGGAGTCGTTGGTGGTGCCGGTCTTGCCGTAGATGTCGGGGCGCTTGAGCGTGGCCTGGGCGCGCGCCGCCGTGCCGCTGCGCGTGACCTCCTGCAGCAGGCTGCTCATCAGGAAGGCGTTGCGCGGCTCGATGGCGCGGGCGTCGTCCGTCAGCGTGACGGGCTGGGCCTCGTAGAGCAGCCGGCCCTTGTTGTCGGTGATCTTGGCGATCAGCTGCGGGCTGACGCGGTAGCCGCCGTTGGCGAACACCGCGAAGCCCTGGGCCATCTGCATGGGCGTCACCGAGCCCGCGCCCAGCGCCATGGTCAGGTAGGCGGGATGCTTCTCGGCCTCGAAGCCGAAGCGTGTGAGCCAGTCCTGCGCATACTTCACACCGATGGAGTGCAGCACGCGGATGGACACCATGTTCTTGGACTTGGCCAGCGCCGTGCGCAGCGGTATGGGGCCCTCGAACTTGCCGTCGTAGTTCTTGGGCTCCCAGGGCTGGCTGCCCGTGGTGCCGGCGTCGAAGAACAGCGGTGCGTCGTTGACGATGGTGGCCGGCGTGAAGCCCTTCTCCAGCGCGGCCGAGTAGATGAAGGGCTTGAAGGCGGAGCCTGGCTGGCGCCAGGCCTGCGTCACGTGGTTGAACTTGTTCTTGGCATAGTCGAAGCCGCCCACCATGGCGCGCACCTGGCCCGTCTTGGGGTCCAGCGACACGAAAGCGCCTTCGACCTCGGGCAGCTGCGTGATGGTCCACTCGCCGCCGTCCTTCTGCTTCGGCCCCTTGACGACGCGGATGACGGCGCCGCGGCGGATGCGGGTCTTGGGATTGCCCTTCTCGGACAGGCCCGAGGTGGCAGGCCGCAGGCCGTCCCCCGTGATGGTGATGGCTTCACCGCTTTGCAGCACGGCCGTGACCTTCTTGGGGTCGGCCTCCAGCACGACGGCGGCCAGCAGCTCGTCGTTGGCCGGGTGGTCGCTCAAGGCCTCAGCGATGCGTGCATCCAGCTCCTGGCTGTCCCGGGGCAGGTCGGCATAGGCCTCGGGGCCGCGGTAGACCTGGCGCTTCTCGTAGTCCAGGATGCCGCGGCGCAGCGCGCGGTAGGCGCTGTTCTGCTCGGCGCTGTTGAGCGTCAGGTAGACGTCCAGGCCGCGCGAATAGGCCTCGTCGCCGTACTGGCTGTAGATCAGCTGGCGCGCGGCCTCGGCGACGAATTCGGCGTGAGAGGCCGACTCCACCACCGGCTTGATGCGCAGCTTCTCCAGCTTGGCCGCGTCGCGCTGCTCCTCGGTGATGTAGCCCGTCTCGTACATGCGCTCGATGATGTACTGCTGCCGGATCGTCGCGCGCTTGGGATTGTTGATGGGGTTGTAGGCCGAGGGTGCCTTGGGCAGGCCGGCCAGCATGGCGGCCTCGGCCACGCTGATCTTGTCCAGCGTCTTGCCGAAGTAGATCTCGCTGGCCGCCGCGAAGCCGTGCGCCCGGTGACCCAGGAAGATCTGGTTCATGTAGATCTCGAGGATCTTTTCCTTGGACAGCGCCGACTCGATCTTCAGTGCCAGCAGGATCTCGTAGATCTTGCGCGTGAAGGTCTTCTCCGTGGACAGGTAGAAGTTGCGCGCCACCTGCATCGTGATCGTCGAGGCGCCCTGGCTGCGCGATTCACCGACGTTGGCCAGGCCCGCACGGATGATGCCCAGGTAGTCCACGCCGCCATGCTGATAGAAGCGCGCGTCCTCGATGGCCAGCACGGCCTCCTGCATCACCTTGGGAATCTGCTGGATGGGCAGGTAGCTGCGCCGCTCCTCGCCGAACTCGCCCAGCAGCACGCCGTCGCTGGACAGCACCCGCATGGGCAGCTTGGGGCGGTAGTCGGTCAGTCCGCTGATGTCGGGCAGGTTGGGATAGGCCAGCGACAGGGCCAGGGCCACCAGCAGCAGCACGGCCACGGTGCCGCCGGCCATCAGGCCCAGGCCGCGCAGCGCCCAGCGGCCCAGGCGCTGGCTCATGCGCGAGGAACGGTTTGGAGCGGACGGTGGGCCGGCGGGCGAAGGACTGGGGGCTGCGGATCGGGGCTTGTCATTCATGAGCCGGCGGGGCGCACCCAGGGGCGCGTGGGGAGGAGGCAGGGGATTATAGGAAGCGCGCTTTGTTCGCCCCCGTATACGAAGCCTGGGCTCAAATGGTGTGGCAAACGACCGCATCCCATGTGTTTTGCAGGAGCTTGCAAGTTCGTTGGTTCGTGTATGTTTAGCAACGTGGCGTTACGAGCTCGCGCCGGATTTCCGTTCGCTGTCAACGGCTTTGCTGCTAGCATTCAAGTAACTTATTAATAGTCCGAAACGTAACTCGCGTGTCGGGAACAAAGGGCATGGGAATACTTGACGCACTTTTGGGTCGCAAGCACCCCGCGCTGATTGGCCTGGATATCAGTTCTTCCAGCGTCAAGTTGGTGGAGCTGAGTCAGACCAAGAGCGGCGAGTTCGTGCTCGAGCGCTTCGCCAGCGAGCCCTTTGAGAAGGGCTGGATTGCCGACGGCCAGATCGAGAAGTTCGACGAGGTGGCCGATGCCGTGCGCCGCGTCGTCGCGCGCAGCGGCAGCAGGACCCGCGACGCTGCGCTGGCCATGCCCCAGTCGGCCGTCATCACCAAGAAGATCATGCTGCCCGCCGGCCTGCGCGAGGAGGAGCTCGAGCTGCAGGTCGAGGCCGAGGCCAACCAGTACATCCCGTTCTCGCTGGACGAGGTCAGCCTGGACTTCTGCGTCATCGGCCCCAGCCCCACCTCGGTGGGCGACGTGGAGGTGCTGATCGCCGCGTCGCGCAAGGACCGCGTGCAGGACCGCCAGGGCCTGGCCGAGGCGGCCGGCCTGCGCCCCGTCATCCTGGACATCGAGTCGCATGCCTCGCGCATGGCCATGGGCCGGCTGATTGCCGCCTTGCCCAACGAGGGCAAGGACGCGCTGGTCGCGCTGTTCGAGATCGGCGCCGACACGACCAGCCTCAAGGTGCTGCGCGATGATGAGCTGCTCTACGACCGCGACCAGTCCTTCGGCGGTTCGCAGCTGACGCAGCTGATCTCGCGCCAGTACGGTTTCTCCTTCGAGGAGGCGGAGCAGAAGAAGCTCGCCAACGAGCTGCCCGAGGACTACGAGGTCAGCGTGCTCAACCCCTTCGTCGACAGCCTGTCGCAGGAAATCGGCCGGGCGCTGCAGTACTTCTTCACCAGCACGCCGCATCACAAGGTGCATTACGTGATGCTGGCCGGCGGCACCGCGACGCTGCCGGGCCTGAAGGAGCGCGTGACCGACCTGACCGGCTTCGCCTGCATGGTGGTCAACCCCTTCGAGAACATGGCCCTGGGCTCGGCGGTGCGCGAGTCCAAGCTGCGCCGCGAGGCGCCGTCCTATCTGACCGCCTGCGGCCTCGCGATGCGGAGGTTCTTCCAGTGATCCTGATCAACCTGCTGCCCTACCGCGAAGAGCGGCGCAAGCGGCGCAAGACGGCCTTCTTCGCCGGCCTGGGCGCGGCAGCCCTGGCAGGGGCGGGCATCGTCGGCGCGGCCTTCCTGCTGCTGCAGTTCCTGACGACGGAACAGCAGGCGCGCAACCAGTACATCCAGAACGAGATCACCCGGCTGGAGGCGCAGATCAAGGACATCGCCGAGCTGAAGACGGAGATCGAGTCGCTGAAGTCGCGCCAGCGCGCCGTGGAGGATCTGCAGACCGACCGCAACACGCCGGTGCAGCTGCTCAACGACCTGGCCCGCCTGGCTCCCGAAGGCGTCTACCTGACGGCCATACGCCAGGACAGCAAGCTGGTCACCGTCAACGGCATCGCGCAGACGAACGAGCGGGTGTCGGAGTTCCTGCGCAACATCTCGCGCAGCTCCGAATGGCTGGACAAGCCCGACCTCATCGAAGTCAAGCTGGCCAATGTCAGCACCAACACGCGTGACGTGCGCCGCCTGCTCGACTTCTCCATGAAGGTGTCGATCAAGGCGCCGCTGCGCGAAGCCGCCCAGGGCGCTTCCGCGCCGAAGAAGAGCTGACCGACCATGGCCACCTCCCCATCCAAGTTCGACCTGAACGCCTGGTTCGCCGAGTTCTCGGGCCAGTTCCAGGGGCTCAACCCCAAGGAGCCAGGCCAGTGGCCGCTGGCACCCAAGCTGGCATCCGGGCTGGCCGTGATGCTGGCCGCCGTCGCCCTGGGCTATGTGTTCCTGCTGTCCGACGTCGAGGCCGGCCTGGATGCCGAGCGCAACCGCGAGCCCCAGCTGCGCCAGGACTACCAGGCCAAGCTGGCCCAGGCCGTCAACCTGCCCGAGCTGCGCAAGCAGAAGAGCCAGGTCGAGGAATACGTGACCCAGCTGGAGAAGCAGCTGCCCGGCAAGGCCGAGATCGACTCGCTGCTGTCGGACATCAGCAGCGCTGGCGTGGGGCGAGGCCTGCAGTTCGAGCTGTTCCGCCCGGGCCAGGTGGTGATCAAGGACTACTACGCGGAGCTGCCGATTGCCGTCAAGGTGTCGGGCCGCTATCACGACATCGGCGCCTTCGCGGCCGACGTGTCCAACCTGTCGCGCATCGTCACGCTGCACAACCTCATCGTCGTCGCGCCCACCGGGGCGCGCGATGCCAACGGCCCCCTCACCATGGAGGCGACGGCGCGCACCTACCGCTACCTCGATTCCGCGGAGGTGGCCGAGCAGCGCAAGGCCGCCACCAAGGCCGGAGGCAAGAAATGAAGCGCCTGCTGACCCCGCTCCTGGGCGCCCTGCTGCTGGCCGGCTGCGGCAGCGACATCGACGAGCTGCGCCAGTGGATGGAGCAGCAGCGCAAGGAGGCCAAGCCCACCGTGACGCCGCTGCTGCCGCCCAAGAAATTCCTGCCCCAGCCCTACGAGGCCGCCGTCGGCGTGGACCCGTTCAGCCCGCAGAAGCTCAGCGTCGCCATCAAGCAGGAGGCGGCCCAGCCCAATTCGCTGCTGACGGCCGAGATCAGCCGCCGCAAGGAGCCGCTGGAGGCCTATCCGTTGGACAACATGTCCATGGTGGGCAGCCTGACGCGCGACAACCGGCGCTATGCGCTGTTGCGTGTGGACAACCTCTTGTATCAAGTCAAGGCTGGGGACTATCTCGGCCAGAACTTCGGCCGCGTCACCAAGATCAGCGAGACCGAGATCACGTTGCGAGAAGTCGTCCAGGACGCTGCGGGCGAGTGGATCGAGCGCACCAGTACCCTCCAGCTACAGGAGAAGGGACGATGAAGAGGACAACGCAGGAGAGCAAGTCGATGGGCCGTGGCTGGTTGCTGGGATTCGCACTCGCGCTGCTGGCCACGCCGGCAGCCTGGGCGCAGACGCAGATACGCGCGATCAACGCCAGCCAGCAGGCCGGTGTCGACGTCGTGCGCATCGAACTGAGCGAAGCGCTGCCGGCCCTGCCGACGGGGTTCACCGTCCAGGCGCCACCGCGCATCGCGCTGGACCTGCCCGGCGTCGTGAACGGCATCGGCCGCAACCAGGTCGACATCAACCAGGGCAACCTGCGCTCGGCCAATGTCGCCCAGGCAGGGGACCGCTCGCGCGTCGTGCTGAACCTGCGCAACGCCTCGGGCTACCACGCCAAGCTGGAGGGCAACGCGCTGGTCGTGGTGCTGGAGGCGGCCCCGGTGGCGGCCCAGGCCCAGGGCGAGCCCGTGCATTTCGCGCAGAGCCTGAACAGCGCGCCGCAGGCCTTGCGCGACATCGACTTCCGCCGCGGCCCCGATGGCGCCGGCCGTGTCATCGTCAACCTGCCCAGCACCCAGGTGGGCGTCGACATCCAGCAGCAGGGCCAGAACCTGGTGGTCGAATTCCTGCGCTCCAGCCTGCCGGAGAACCTGCGCCGCAAGATCGACGTGGTCGACTTCGGCACGCCGGTGCAGATGATCACGACGACGCAGACCGGCGACCGCGTGCGCATGGTGGTCGAACCCCGTGGCAACTGGGAGCACAGCGCCTACCAGAGCGACAACCAGTTCGTGCTGGAGGTCCGGACCCAGAAGGTCGACCCGAACAAGCTGACGCAAGGCCCCGGCTTTGCCGGCGACAAGCTGTCGCTGAACTTCCAGAACATCGAAGTCCGCGCGCTGCTGCAGGTCATTGCCGACTTCACCAACTTCAACGTCGTCACCAGCGACACCGTCGCGGGCAACGTCACGCTGCGACTGAAAGACGTGCCCTGGGACCAGGCACTGGACATCATCATGCAGGCCAAGGGCCTGGGCCTGAAGAAGTCCGGCAACGTGCTGTGGATCGCGCCCAAGGACGAGCTCGCAGCCAAGGAGAAGCTGGATCTCGAGTCCAAGGCGGCCATCGCCCAGCTCGAGCCGCTGCGCAACCAGTCCTTCCAGCTGAACTATGTGAAGGCCGAGGAAATCGCCAAGGGCCTGACCGGGCAGTCGATAGGCGGCAGCAGCGGCAGCGGTGGTGGTGGCAGCGGCGGCCAGGGTTCGGGCACCCGCATCCTGTCGACCCGCGGCAGCGTCATCTTCGAGACGCGCACCAACCAGCTGTTCGTGTCCGACATCCCGAGCAAGCTCGAAGAGATCCAGGCCATGATCGCCAAGATCGACATCCCGGTGCGCCAGGTGTTGATCGAGGCCCGCATCGTCGAGGCCAACGACCGCTTCGGGCGCGCCCTGGGCGTCAAGCTGGGCGCCAACGATCTGCGCGGCCAGCAGGGCGGCATCCCGGGCTACAGCGTCGGCGGCGGCAACTACGTCACCTTCGGCAACAACTACAACGGCGTCACCTACCAGACCAACCAGCCCGGCGCGACGCTGCCGTCGAACAGCGTCAACCCCGGCGCCTACAACAACTCCAACTTCGTCAACCTCGGCGCCAACGTCTCCTCGGACAGTTTCGCCGGCGCGGTGGCGCAGACCTTCGCGGTGTCGCTGTTCAGCGCCACGGCCAACCGCTTCCTGAACCTGGAGCTGTCGGCGCTGGAGTCCGACGGCAAGGGCAAGATCGTTTCCAGCCCGCGCATCATCACGGCCGACCAGGTCAAGGCCATCATCGAGCAGGGCGAGGAGCTGCCCTACCAGGTGGCCACGGCCAGCGGCGCAACCTCCATCGCCTTCCGCAAGGCCAACCTCAAGCTGGAGGTGACGCCGCAGATCACGCCCGAGGGCAGCGTCATTCTGAACGTGGACGTCAACAAGGACAGCCGCGGCACGCTGACGCCCCAGGGCTATGCCATCAACACCAAGCATGCCCAGACCCAGGTGCTGGTGGAGAACGGCGGCACCGTCGTCATCGGCGGCATCTACACGCAGGACGAGGGCGAGACCATCAACAAGGTGCCTCTGCTGGGCGATGTGCCGGTGCTGGGCAACCTGTTCAAGAACAAGACGCGCACGACGTCCAAGACCGAACTGCTGATCTTCCTGACGCCCAAGGTCGTCAACGAGCGGGCGACGGTGCGCTGAGCAACCCTTTATTGACGATGTGCCGTCCCGGTTGGAGCGGCGCATGGGAGCGAACTGAGATGATGAAGTTTGATGTCTGGAGTTGGCGCGCGACGCGGCTGCTGCTGGGCGGCGTGCTGGCCGCGGCGCTGACGGCCTGCGGCGGTGGTGGTGGCGGTGCGGGTACGCCCGTCGTTGGGCCGGGTAGCGGTGCTTCCGGGCCGTCCGGGGCCGCGAGCGCCGTGGCCGCGGACCTGGTCGTCGTGCTGAGCAAGGCCACGATGACGAACTCCGGCAGCGACTCCATCACTGCCTCGGTCACGTCCGTGGATGCCAACCGTGCCGCCATCGGTGGTGTGCCGGTCAGCTTCAGCGTCGATGCCGGCGCCGTGGTGACGCCGGCCGGCACGGCGACCGACAGCAAGACGGGGGTGCTGACCGCAGTGCTGACGCAGGGCAGCAGTTCCGCGGTGCGGCCGGTCAGGCTGACGGTGACTTCGGGAGCGGTCTCGCAGACGGTGACCTTCAACATCGTGCAGAACTCGTCGCCGGGCAACCCGCAGGCGGCGCGCCTGACGCTGAGCCTGAGCGCATTCAGCGTCGACAACTCCGGCAGCAAGGAGGTGGTCGCCACGGCCACCGCCATAGACGCCAATCAGAATGCGTTGTCGGGCATCCCCGTCCAGCTGTCGGTGACCGACGGGCCGCCTCTGGCGGCCGCGGCCCCCAGTTCGTTTGTCATCGCCTCCTCGAATCTGACGGGCGCCAACGGGCAGGTCAGCGGCACCGTCAACATCGGATCGGACCATTCCAACCGCACGGTGACGGTGACGGCCACCAGTGGCGCCCTGACCAGCACGGCGGCCTTCCAGGTCACCGGTAGCCAGTTCACGCAGGCCAGCCCCGTGCCGTCGGTGGTGAACGCCGGCGCCGCGGGCAAGGTGCAGTACACGCTGTCGGACGTGAACGGCAATCCCATGCGGGGCATCCCCATCAGCGTGACGGGCAACGGCGTCGCCGGCCAGTCGGGATCCACCGACGTGAACGGCGGCTACACCTTCAGCTACACGGCGCCCAACACGCCCGGCGGTAGCCTGCAGTTCGTCGCCACGGCTGGCGGGGTGCAGTCCACCGTGAGCGTGACCATCGCGGGCGGTTCGACGACGGTGCCGAACGCCTCGGCGCCGGTATCCAAGACGCTGAACCTGTCCGCCAATGTGGTGTCGGTCAACACGGCGACGTCCAGCAACCAGGTGTCTATCTACGCCATCTTCCGTGATGGCAGCAACGCGCCCATCAACAACGTCCGCGTGCTGTTCGACGCCGCGGGCGACAACGGCACCGGCAGCATAGGTTCGGGCGGCAACACGGTGCTGTCCGATGCTTCGGGCACGGCATCCACCACGTACAAGCCCGGCGCGGTCAGCAGCCCGACGAATGGCGTGACGATACGGGCCTGCTGGAAGGCCAGCGATTTCCTGCCAGGCGAGACCGTCGCCAACTGCCCGGCCGGCAATCTGCTGAGCACCACGCTGACCATCGTCTCCAACCCGGTGTCCATCTCCATCGGTACGGACAACACCATCGGCACCGGCGCGTCCGGCCTGACCTATGTGAAGAAGTACGCGGTGCTGGTCGTCGACTCCGCCGGCAACCCCAAGGCCGATGTGCAGATCACGCCTTCCGTGGACCTGGGCGGCTACGGCAAGGGCTACTGGGCCTGGAACGACGCGACCAAGGCCTGGGAGCGGTCGCCCGGCAACGGGGCGCTCGGGCTGCTGGCTGCCACCTGCGCCAACGAAGACCTGAACCGCAACGGCGTCATCGATGCGGGCGAGGACATCAACGGCAACCAGCAACTGGACCCGCGCAAGTCCGACGTGTCCATCACGCTGGTCGGCTCCACCAAGACCGATGCCAACGGCGTGGCGGTGCTGCAGCTGGAGTACACGAAAGACCTGGGGAGCTGGGTCAAGTACAAGATCACCGTCACTGCGGCCGGCGTTCTGAGCCCGCCGGCCTACTACCCGCTGGGCGTGCCGGTGGCGCTGCCATCGCAGGCCGCCCCGGCCAACATCTCCGACTACCTGTCCACCTATGCCTGGCTGACGGTTCCCGCGGATGCGCTCACGACGCAGACCCCGCCGCCTGCATTCCAGTCCAGTCCCTATGGCAGCGCCTCCAGTTGCACGGACCCCAGGTGAGTTGATCATCGCCCTGGTGGGCATGCCCGGCGGTGGCAAGTCCACCGTCGGCAAACAATTGGCACGCCAGATCGGCGTGCCTTTTGTCGATTCGGACCATGAGATCGAGCAGCGCATCGGTGGCAGCATTCGGCAGTTCTTCGAGCAGCAGGGTGAAGAGCGCTTCCGCGATCTCGAGACCGAGGTCATCGCCGAGCTGCTCGCCCGCCCCGGGGATAGGGTGCTGGCCACCGGCGGCGGCGCCGTGCTGCGCGAACGCAACCGCGAGCTGCTGCGCGAGGGCGCGACGGTGCTGTACCTGCGCTCCACGCCCGAGGATCTTTTTCGCCGCCTGAAGCACGACACCACCCGCCCGCTGCTGCAGGTGCGCGACCCCCTGGCCCGGCTGCGCGAGCTGCACCAGCAGCGCGATCCGCTCTACCGGCGCTGCGCCCACTACGTGCTGGAGAGCGCGCGGCCTTCGGTGCATGGCCTCGTGAACATGGCGCTGATGCAGCTGGAGCTGGCCGGCCTGCTGGACCCGGCCCGGGTGGCGGCGACCGTCGGTGCCGACCCGCTTTGATGCGGGCTTGACAGGACGCGGAGGCGGGCGCGAAGGCCGCCTCTTACACTGGCCCGCATGCCAGCCACCGACACCGTCCGCATCCAGCTTCCCGACGACCGCGACTACGAGATCCGCATCGGCTCCGGCCTGCTGGGCGAGGCCCGGAGCTGGCAGGGGCTGCCCAAGGCGGCAGCGGCGGTCATCGTCAGCAACGACAAAGTGGCGCCGCTCTACGCCGAGCGCCTGCGCGAGCGGCTGCTGGCCGTCTATGCGCGGGTCGACCTGGTCGTGCTGCCCGATGGTGAGCAGCACAAGGACTGGGCCAGCCTGAACCGCATCTGCGACCACCTGCTCGGCCAGGCACTGGACCGCAAGACCGTGCTGTTCGCGCTGGGCGGCGGCGTCATCGGCGACATGACCGGCTTTGCGGCGGCCATCTACATGCGCGGCGTGCCCTTCGTGCAGGTGCCCACGACGCTGCTGGCCCAGGTGGACTCGTCGGTGGGCGGCAAGACGGCCATCAACCATCCGCTGGGCAAGAACATGCTGGGCGCCTTTTACCAGCCCGAGCGCGTCATTGCCGACCTGGACACGCTGGACAGCCTGCCCGACCGCGAGCTGCGCGCCGGCCTGGCCGAGGTCATCAAGTACGGGCCGATCGCCGATGCGGCCTTCCTGGACTGGATCGAGGGCAACCTCGACGCGCTGCTGGCCCGCGACAAGGCCGCACTCGCCCATGCGGTGCGGCGCAGCTGCGAGATCAAGGCCGACGTGGTGGGGCAGGACGAGCGGGAGCAGGGCCTGCGCGCCATCCTGAACTTCGGCCACACCATAGGCCATGCCATCGAGGCTGGCCTGGGCTACGGGCAATGGCTGCATGGCGAGGCGGTGGCCTGCGGCATGGTGCTGGCGGCCGACCTGTCGCAGCGCATGGGCCTGATGCCGGCCGGATTCACCCAGCGGTTGCGGTCGCTGATCGAGCGTGCCGGGCTGCCGGTGCAGCCGCCCCGGCTGGGTGCCGAACGCTATCTGTCGCTGATGCGGGTGGACAAGAAGGCCGAGGCAGGGGGTATCCGTTTCGTCCTCATCGAGACGCTGGGCCGGGCCGGCCTGCACGCCGTGCCAGACGAACGCATCGTCGAGACCCTGGCCGCGCACGGGGCCGTCTGACATGGCCGCTGCACGCCCGGCCTATGCCGCCGACCCGGCGCGCAGCCGTGGCCGGCGCCTGCCCGAGCCGGCCGCGCCGACGCGCAGCGAGTTCCAGCGCGACCGCGACCGCATCATCCACAGCACGGCCTTTCGCCGCCTGGTCTACAAGACCCAGGTCTTCCTCAATCACGAGGGCGACCTGTTCCGCACGCGGCTGACGCACTCGCTGGAGGTGGCCCAGCTGGGCCGCTCCATCGCGCGCAGCCTGGGCCTGGACGAGGACCTGGTGGAGGCCGTGGCCCTGGCGCACGACCTGGGCCACACGCCGTTCGGCCATGCCGGCCAGGATGTGCTGGACGACTGCATGCGCGCGCATGGCGGCTTCGAGCACAACCTGCAGTCGCTGCGCGTCGTGGACCACCTGGAGCAGCGCTACCCGGATTTCGATGGCCTCAACCTCTGCTTCGAGACCCGCGAGGGCATCCTCAAGCATTGCTCGCGGCGCAACGCCCAGGCCATCGAGGCGGCGGAGCCGGGGGGCATCGCGACGCGCTTCCTGCACGGCGGACAACCCAGCCTGGAGGCCCAGCTCTGCAACCTGGCCGACGAGGTGGCCTACAACGCCCATGACGTCGACGATGGCGTGCGCTCCGGCCTGATCGAGCTGGAGCAGCTGCTGGAGGTGGAGCTGGTCCGCGAGCATTGGCGGTCCGCGCTGGACGCCCATCCCGGCCTGACGGGCAAGCGCCTGTTGTTCGAGACCATCCGGCGCATGCTGTCGGCGCAGGTCTACGACATCATCGACGCGACGCGCCTGTCGCTCGCCGCGGCCGCCCCGGCTGACGCCGAGGCGGTGCGCCGCGCCGACCAGCCCTTGCTGCGCTTCAGCGCCGACATGCGGGCCAAGAGCACGGCGCTCAAGCGCTTCCTGTTTGCCAACCTGTACCGGCATGCCCAGGTGCAGTCCACGCGGGCGCGGGCCGAACAGGTGCTGCGGGATCTGTTCGAGGCCTATTCAGCCGACCCAACCCAGATGCCCGCCGACTTCGCGGGCCGCGAGGACCGTGAGCGCGCCTGCGCCGACTACATTGCCGGCATGACGGATAGGTTCGCGATTCGCGAGCATCAGCGGCTCACCGGGAAAAGCCTGTTCTGAGGTCGATGACAAATTGGGGTCGGAGTCGATTATCCTGAGCGCATCGCCTCGGGCATAGCCGAAAGGGCCTCTCATGGCCAGACTCCCCCGCCTGATCCTGCCGGGTCAGGCCCACCACGTCATCCTGCGCGGCAACAACCGCCAGGCCATCTTCTACAGCGACCTCGACCGCCAGCAGCTGTTGGAGGTCCTCAGGGAGGTCGCCCTGCAGTACGGCGTCGCCATCCACGCCTATGTGCTGATGGACAACCATATCCACCTGCTGCTGACGCCGCCGGAGGCGCCGGCGCTCAGCCGCATGATGCAGGCGCTGGGCCGGCGCTACGTGGGCTGGTTCAACGCCCGCCACCAGCGCAGCGGCACGCTGTGGGAGGGGCGTTTCAGGGCCGGCCTGATCGAGGGCGAGCGCCATCTGCTGGCCTGCATGCGCTACATCGAGTTCAACCCCGTGCGTGCCGGCCTGTGCGCGGAGCCGGCGCAATGGGCCTGGTCCAGCGCCGCGCATCACCTCGGGCTGACGCGGCAGGCGTTGATCACCGAGCACCCGCTGTATTGGTCGATGGGCAACACACCCTTCGAGCGCGAGCATGCCTATCGCGAATTCCTGGGCCAGGGCGTGACCGCCAGCGAGCAGCAGCAGTTCACCGGCGCCGTGCTGCGTGGTCGGCCCGTCGCCAGCGAGGCCTTTCTGAAGCCGCTGGCGGCTGAGCATGAGAGCGTGGTGGTCAGGCGGCCAAGGGGGCGCCCGCGCAAAGCCGGGCCGGAGTCGTCGGAGTAGTTGGGATGTCTTAACTATGGCCCCATTAAATATCAAACTCAATTGACAGACTAATTATTTTGACTCCGACCCCATTTTAATGGTGTTGCTGCCCGTGCTGCACTGCAGTACGCTCGCGCTCTGTTGTGTTCCAGGAGGGCGCCATGAGCCACGCCGCGCAGATTCAGTCCGAGATCCAAGACCTGGCCGAGCATGGGCTCTACCGGCCGACGAATGAAAAAGACGCCTGCGGTCTGGGCTTCGTCGCCCACATCAAGGGCCACAAGGCGCACCACATCGTCCAGCAGGGTCTGAAGATCCTCGAGAACCTGGATCACCGCGGCGCGGTGGGCGCCGACAAGCTGATGGGCGACGGTGCGGGCATCCTGATCCAGATCCCGGACGAGTACTACCGCGAGGAGATGGCCAAGCAGGGCGTCGAGCTGCCGCCGCCCGGCGAATACGGCGTGGGCATGATTTTCCTGCCCAAGGAGCATGCCTCCCGCCTGGCCTGCGAACAGGAACTGGCCCGCGCGATCAAGGCCGAAGGCCAGGTCTTGCTGGGCTGGCGCGACGTGCCGGTGGACCGCGACATGCCCATGTCGCCCACCGTGCGCGAGAAGGAGCCGGTGATCCGCCAGATCTTCATCGGCCGCGGCCCGGACATCATCGTGCCCGATGCGCTGGAGCGAAAGCTCTACGTCATCCGCAAGACGGCCTCCAGCGCCATCCAGGCGCTCAAGCTCACGCACAGCCGCGAGTACTACGTGCCCAGCATGAGCTGCCGCACCGTCATCTACAAGGGCCTGCTGCTGGCCGACCAGGTCGGCAAGTACTACAAGGACCTGGCCGATCCGCGCGTCACCTCGGCCATCGCGCTAGTGCACCAGCGCTTCTCCACCAACACCTTCCCCGAGTGGCCGCTGGCCCACCCCTACCGCATGGTCTGCCACAACGGCGAGATCAACACGGTCAAGGGCAACTTCAACTGGATGCGCGCCCGCGAGGGCGTCATGAAGTCGCCGGTGCTGGGCGACGACCTGAAGAAGCTCTACCCCATCAGCTTCGAGCACCAGTCCGACACGGCCACCTTCGACAACGCGATCGAGCTGCTGACCATGGCCGGCTATCCGCTGGCCCATGCCGCGATGATGATGATCCCCGAGGCCTGGGAGCAGCACGAGGGCATGGACGAGCGCCGCCGCGCGTTCTACGAATACCACGCCGCGATGATGGAGCCCTGGGACGGCCCCGCCGCCATGGCCTTCACGGACGGCCGCCAGGTCTGCGCCGCGCTGGACCGCAACGGCCTGCGCCCGGCGCGCTACTGCGTGACCGACGACGACCTGGTGGTCATGGCATCGGAGAGCGGCGTGCTGCCCATCCCCGAGAGCAAGATCGTCAAGAAGTGGCGGCTGCAGCCCGGCAAGATGTTCCTCATCGACCTGGAGCAGGGCCGCATCGTCGACGACGAGGAACTGAAGAACCAGTTCGCCAACGCCCGCCCCTACCGCCAGTGGATCGAGAACGTCCGCGTCAAGCTGGACGACATCGCCGTGCCGGAAGGATCGCGCCCCGGCTTCACGACCACGCTGCTGGACCGCCAGCAGGCCTTCGGCACGACGCAGGAAGACATCAAGTTCCTGCTCGCGCCCATGGCCGCCAACGGCGAGGAAGGCATAGGCTCCATGGGCAACGACTCGCCTCTGGCCGTGCTGTCGGGCAAGAACAAGCCGCTCTACAACTACTTCAAGCAGTTGTTCGCCCAGGTCACGAACCCGCCGATCGATCCGATCCGCGAGAACATCGTGATGTCGCTGAACAGCTTCATCGGCCCCAAGCCCAACCTGCTGGACATCAACGCGATCAACCCGCCGATGCGGCTGGAAGTCAGCCAGCCCATCCTGGACTTCGACGACATGGCGCGCCTGCGCGGCATCGAGGCGCCCACCCACGGCAAGTTCAAGCCCAGCGAGCTGGACATCACCTACCCGCGCGACTGGGGCCGCGCCGGTGTCGAGGCGCAACTGGCCTCGCTGTGCGCCTCGGCCGTGGACGCGATCAAGACCGGCCACAACATCCTCATCATCACGGACCGCCACCTCAGCCGCGACCGCATCGCGATTCCCGCGCTGCTGGCCCTGTCCGCCGTCCACCACCACCTGGTGCGTGAAGGCCTGCGCACGACGGCCGGCCTGGTTGTCGAGACCGGCACCGCCCGCGAGGTGCACCACTTCGCCGTGCTGGCCGGCTATGGCGCCGAAGCCGTCCACCCCTACCTCGCGCTGGAAACGCTCGAGGCCATGGGCGACGAACTGCCGGCGAAGCTGAGCGCCGAGCAGGCCCGCTACAACTACATCAAGGCGGTCGGCAAGGGCCTGTCCAAGATCATGTCCAAGATGGGCATCTCGACCTATATGTCCTACTGCGGCGCGCAGATCTTCGAGGCCATAGGCCTGAAGGCGGACTTCGTCGAGAAGTACTTCCGCGGCACCGCCACGCAGGTGGGCGGCATCGGCGTGTTCGAGGTGGCCGAGGAAGCCATCCGCATGCACGAGGCCGCCTTCAGTGACGACCCACTGCTGGAGAACATGCTGGACGCCGGTGGCGAGTACGCCTGGCGCAGCCGAGGCGAGGAGCATATGTGGACGCCCGACGCCATCGCCAAGCTGCAGCACGCGGCGCGTTCGGGCAAGTTCGAGACCTACAAGGATTACGCCCAGCTCATCAACGACCAGAGCAAGCGCCACATGACGCTGCGGGGCCTGTTCGAGTTCAAGTTCGATCCGAGCAAGGCCATCCCGCTGGATGAGGTCGAGCCCGCCGCCGAGATCGTCAAGCGCTTTGCCACCGGGGCGATGTCGCTGGGCTCCATCTCCACCGAAGCCCATGCCACGCTGGCCGTCGCGATGAACCGCATCGGCGGCAAGAGCAACACCGGCGAGGGCGGCGAGGACCCGGCGCGTTATCGCAACGAGCTCAAGGGCATCAAGATCGTCGGTGGCAGCAAGGTCGGCGACGTGCTGGGCCACAAGATCATGGAGGCCGACTACGAGCTGCAGGACGGCGACTCCCTGCGCTCCAGGATCAAGCAGGTGGCCTCGGGCCGCTTCGGCGTGACGACCGAGTACCTGGTCAGCGCCGACCAGATCCAGATCAAGATGGCCCAGGGCGCCAAGCCCGGCGAGGGCGGCCAGCTGCCCGGCGGCAAGGTCAGCGAGTACATCGGCTTCCTGCGCCACTCGGTGCCGGGCGTGGGCCTCATCAGCCCGCCGCCGCACCATGACATCTACTCCATCGAAGACCTGGCCCAGCTCATCCACGACCTGAAGAACGTCAACCCCAAGGCCGACGTGTCGGTCAAGCTGGTGTCCGAAGTGGGCGTGGGCACCGTGGCCACGGGCGTGGCCAAGTGCAAGGCCGACCACATCGTCATCGCCGGTCACGACGGCGGCACGGGCGCCTCGCCCTGGTCGTCCATCAAGCATTGCGGCACGCCCTGGGAGCTGGGCCTGGCCGAGGCGCAGCAGACGCTGGTGCTGAACCGCCTGCGCGGCCGCGTGCGCGTGCAGGCCGACGGCCAGATGAAGACCGGCCGCGACGTCGTCATCGGCGCGCTGCTGGGCGCCGACGAGTTCGGCTTCGCCACCGCGCCGCTGGTCGCCGAGGGCTGCATCATGATGCGCAAGTGCCACCTCAACACCTGCCCGGTGGGCGTGGCCACGCAAGACCCGGTGCTGCGCAAGAAGTTCACCGGCCGCCCCGAGCATGTCGTCAACTACTTCTTCTTCGTCGCCGAGGAAGCGCGCCAGATCATGGCCCAGCTGGGCGTGCGCAAGTTCGACGACCTGATCGGCCGCAGCGACTGGCTGGACACCAAGAAGGCCGTCAGCCACTGGAAGGCCAGGGGCCTGGACTTCGCCCGCATCTTCCATCGTCCCCAGGTGCCCGCCGAGGTCTCGCGGCTGCACAACGACGTGCAGGACCACGGCCTGGACGGTGCGCTGGACGTCAAGCTCATCGAGAAATGCCTGCCCGCCTTCGAGAAGGGCGAGAAAGTGCAGTTCATGCAGGAGGTCAGCAACGTGCGCCGCTCGGTCGGTGCGCGCCTGTCCGGTGAGCTGATCCGCCGCAGGCCGGAGGGCCTGCCCGACCACACCATCTACATCCAGATGGAAGGCACGGGCGGCCAGAGCTTCGGCGCCTTCCTGGCCCAGGGCATCAGCTTCTACCTGATCGGTGACGCCAACGACTACACCGGCAAGGGCCTGTCCGGCGGCCGCGTCGTCGTGCGCCCCAGCATCGACTTCCGCGGTGACGCGACCAAGAACATCATCGTCGGCAACACGGCGCTGTATGGCGCGACGCGCGGCGAGGCCTTCTTCCGCGGCGTGGCCGGCGAGCGCTTCGCCGTGCGGCTGTCGGGCGCGACGGCCGTCGTCGAGGGCACGGGCGACCATGGCTGCGAGTACATGACCGGCGGCACCGTCGCCGTGCTGGGCAAGACCGGCCGCAACTTCGCCGCCGGCATGAGCGGCGGCATCGCCTACGTGTTCGACGAGGACGGCCACTTCGCCAAGCGCTGCAACACCAGCATGGTCACGCTGGAGAAGCTGCTGCCCTCGCACGAGCAGGAAGCGACGGTGGACAAGGCCATCTGGCACCGCACCAAGGCGGTGGACGGCCAGGACCGCGAGCCGCAGACCGACGAGGCCATCCTGAAGAAGCTGCTGGAAGACCACCACCGCTGGACCGGCAGCCAGCGCGCCCGCGACATCCTGGACCACTGGGCCGAGTCACGCGCCAAGTTCGTCAAGGTGTTCCCGAACGAGTACCGCCGCGCGCTGGGCGAGATCAACGCCGCCAGGGAAGCCGCCACCACCATCGCCCAGGCCAAGGCGCCTGAAACGGCGAAGGCCTAAGGAAATGCAACCACAGAGCCACAGGGAGTTCTCTGCGGCATTCGTCTGCGTCTCTGTGGTCGAGTTTGATTCTGAATTTGGAGTGAAAGCATGGGCAAGGTCACCGGCTTCATGGAGTACGAGCGTCTGGAAGAGGGCTATGAGCCCGTGCCGGCTCGCGTCAAGAACTACAAGGAATTCGTCATTGGCCTGAACGCCGAGCAGGCCAGGCAGCAGGGCGCGCGCTGCATGGACTGCGGCACGCCGTTCTGCAACAACGGCTGCCCGGTCAACAACGTCATTCCCGACTTCAACGACCTGGTCTACAAGGGCCGGCCGGAGGACTGGAAGAGCGCCATCGCGGTGCTGCACAGCACCAACAACTTCCCCGAGTTCACCGGCCGCATCTGCCCTGCGCCCTGCGAGGCGGCCTGCACGCTGAACATCAATGACGATGCGGTGGGCATCAAGTCCATCGAGCACGCCATCATCGACCGTGCCTGGGCCGAGGGCTGGGTCCAGCCCCAGCCGCCCAAGGCCAGGACGGGCAAGACCGTCGCCGTCATCGGCTCCGGCCCGGCGGGCCTGGCGGCGGCGCAGCAACTGGCGCGCGCGGGTCACGGCGTGACCGTGTTCGAGAAGAACGACCGCGTCGGCGGCCTGCTGCGCTACGGCATCCCGGACTTCAAGATGGAGAAGTCCCACATCGACCGCCGCGTCGAGCAGATGCGGGCCGAGGGCGTGGAGTTCCGCACCGGCGTGCTGGTGGGCAGCCTGCCCGAGGGCAGCAAGGTCACCAACTGGTCCAAGGAAACCATTTCGGCCGACGAGCTCAAGGCGCAGTTCGACGCCGTGCTGCTGGCCGGCGGCGCCGAGCAGTCGCGCGACCTGCCCGTGCCGGGCCGGGAGCTCTCCGGCGTGCACTTCGCGATGGAGTTCCTGCCGCAGCAGAACAAGGTCAACGCCGGCGACAAGCTCAAGGGCCAGATCACGGCGGCCGGCAAGCATGTCATCGTCATCGGCGGTGGCGACACCGGCAGCGACTGCGTGGGCACCAGCAACCGCCATGGCGCCAAGAGCGTGACGCAGTTCGAGCTGCTGCCCCAGCCGCCCGAGGTGGAGGACCGGCCGCTGACCTGGCCCTACTGGCCCATCAAGCTGCGCACCTCGTCCAGCCACGAGGAAGGCTGCGAGCGCGAGTTCGCCATCGCCACCAAGGAGTTCATCGGCGAGAAGGGCAAGCTGACCGGCGTGAAGACCGTGCGCCTGAAGTGGGAAGGCGGCCGGATGACGGAGGTCGAGGGCAGCGAGCAGGTGCTGAAGGCCGACATTGCCTTCCTCGCCATGGGTTTCGTGTCGCCGGTGGCGAGCCTCCTCGAGGCCTTCGGCGTCGACAAGGATGCGCGCGGCAATGGCAAGGCGACGACCGAAGGCGCGAACGCCTACAAGACCAATGTCGACAAGGTGTTTGCCGCCGGCGACATGCGGCGCGGCCAGAGCCTCGTCGTCTGGGCCATCCGCGAGGGCCGCCAGGCCGCGCGCGCGGTGGACGAGTACCTGATGGGGGCGACGACGCTGCCGCGCTGAGGCGGCCGGCTCAACGCTCCGGTGGCACGCCAGGCGGTGCGGTACCCACACAGGGTGCCGCGCCGCCTTTTCCATTCAGCTTCACATCCAGCCGCCGCAGCTGCACATGCTCGTCGGGCGCGGCGGTTTCCTGGTAGCGCAGCTCCAGGCACAGCTGGGCCGGCAAGGCCGGCAGGCCCAGCATGGCCGCGCTGAAGCGGGCCGCCTGCAGCGCCTGCACCGCGGCGCTGACGAAGCTCTCCGGGCTGCTGGCATTCGCATTGCTCTCCAGGGCGGCCACGCTGCCATCGGGGTTCAGGCTCAGCCACCAGCGCAGCGTCAGCTGCCCACCGGGCAGCAGCGTGTCGGGATAGTTCAGCTCGATGGATGCCGCTTGCAGCTGCTCGGGGAGCAGCCACGCAGCGGCATCATGGGCCGCGGCCGGCGCGGCGGGGACCGAGGGCGCCGGCGTCAGCGAGGTCTCGGGCCCGGGCGCTGGTGCCGGCGCGGCCGGTTGCGCCGCCGTGGCGGGCGGCGGCTGCAGCAGCGCCACCGTCAGTCCGCGCCTGGCCTGGCCTGCGGGCACGCTGCCGGCAGGGTGCCAGGCCTGGCAGAGCAGCGCGGCGTGCAGCAGCAGCGCGGCGGCGAGGGCCAGCAGCCGCGGGCCTTGCGGGCGGCTGAACCCGCTGCCTGCCATGCTCAGTTCGTGTTCAGGTCGCGCCAGGACAGCCGGCGGGTGTTCTGCACGGTCGAGTTCAGCGGGATCTTGCCCGTCGTGAACCTGCCATTGGCCAGCTGGAAGCCGCCGACCACGTCGCCGTTGGGCAGGCTGTAGGCCGTCCCGCGCGTGGACAGCGCATTGCCCAGGTAGACGCTGACCAGCCCGTTGGCATTGCTCACCGCATGGCCCGTGGCGGCGTCGAAATAGTTCACGAAGCTGAAGCCGCCCACCTGGCAGGGGTCGCTGCTGGTGAGCACGTTGGACGTGACCACCAGCGTGCCCAGCACGATCTGCGGATCCGTGTTCACGCGCTCGGCGCTGCGTGGCAGGTCCACGTACCAGCCGCCGTTGACCGTCCAGTCCACGGGCAGCGGATTGCCGTTGTTGCGCACCAGGCTGCCCTGGGAGCAGAAGGTGCTGCCGGTGGGGCAGGTGCCGTCGACCAGCGTCTGCTGCACGAAGTTGGCGGACGTGTCGCGCGGGTTGCCGAGGTTGGCGGTGGCGCTCAGGTCGTCCTTGATCGCGTAGATGGACTGCGTATCGGTGTTGCTGTAGTCGGACTGGCCGAGGAAGCGGCCGGTGCCGACGTAGACGATCGCGACGCCGTTGATGCTGTACAGCTCGGGGCGGGTCGTGATCGGCTGGGCCACACCGCCCGCCCCGGCGGCGGTGCGCAGCGAGGCCAGCAACTGGGCGTCGTAGCCCGGGGCACCGATGTTGCCGTTCACGTCGAAGCGCCAGACATTGCCCAGCGCGTCGCCCGCGTAGACACGCAGCACGCTGTTGTCGAGGTTGCCGTTGGCCAGCCATGCACGCACCTGGGCCAGGCCCGAGGGGTTGGCGGTGCTGCCGGTGCCGGTGCTGATGATGCGGATCGGTACGCCGGTGGCGGCGTTCAGCACATAGAGGCGGCCCACGCCGTCGCCGGGCGAGGTGTTGTTGTAGCCCGAACCGAAGAACACGGCCCAGGTGCCGTCGGCCAGTTTGCCGATCTCGGGCGTGCCGTAGGTGTAGCCGAGGTTGGCGTCGGTGTACTCCCACAGCGCACTGGGGTTGGCGGGGTCGGTGATGTCCAGCGCGTAGTAGGCGCGGCCACCGCCGCCCAGGCCGCCGACCAGGATGGTGCGCCATTGGCCGCCGATGAAGGCGTCCTGCACGATGGGGGTCGCATCGACGAAGTAGCGGTGCTTGCTGGCGTACTGCTTGTCGGCCAGCTGCGGCAGGTTGGGCAGCACGGCCGTGGGCACATAGGCCCAGAGCTCGGCGCCGGTGTCGGCATTGAAGGCGTGCAGCATGCCGTCGTTGGCGCCGACGTAGAGCATGCGCGGACGGCTGGCGATGGCGGTGCTGCTCTTGAAGGCGGCGTAGCCTGCGTCCTGGTAGTTGTAGCCCGAGGCCCTGCCCACGAACACGGACTCGGCGTTGACCGTGTCGCCCAGCACATGGGCGCGGGCACGGAAGTACTTGGACATGTCCTCGATGCCGCCCTCGTTCGTGCGGTCGCCGGCCAGGTACCTCACCAGGTTCTCGCCAGCCGCCAGGGCCTGGTTTGCGCTGGAGAGGCAGTTGGTGTCGTTGGAGCTGCAGAACTGGCTCAGCGCATTGCTGCCGGTGTTGAGGGCGGCGAGCGAGAAATAGCCCTGCTCGGTTTCGCTCATGCTGCTCCAGCTGAAGGCCTTGAGCTTGTTGCTGGCGCTCGCCGAGAACATGTAGATGGTGCGGCTGGTATTGCTGTCCAGCTGGCCTGCCGCCGTCCAGGCGGGCGCGGCGCTGGTCAGGTTGCCTGTCGTCACGTCGATGCTGCGAGCCGTGACCTCGCCCGTCCACTCGCCCGACATGAAGCCGGTCAGGTAGATGGCGTTGTCGCTGGACGTGACGTTGGGATTGCTGGTGGCGGCGGCGGCGCCGGCGCCCTCGGCTGCGTCGATCTTGTTGAGCGCGTTGATCAGGCCGCTGGAGAAGGTGCTGGGGTCGCTGGCGCTGAAGTAGCTGCCCCCGCCGTTGACTGCGGCATGCCAGAGATCGTCCACGGCGGTCAGCGTGTCCGCCAGCGGCACGGGCCAGTTGCAGGCGCCGCTGCTCTGCCAGGCGCAGATGTCGGCCGACGGGTTGGCGGCGCTGCCGTTCTTGACGGCGAAGTAGTCGCCCGAGGTCTGGACCGCATAGCTGGGGTCGAACTTCATGTATCCCGAGACGCCCAGACCCAGCGTGAACGTGACCATGTTCTGTTTTTCATAGGGCTGGCCGGTGCCGCAGACGTCCCGGCCGCCGGCGCTGCTGTTGCCGCTCTGGCAGTTGTTGGCGGCCGTGGTGCGCAGGTCGGTGTTGTAGTAGTAGGCCGCCACGTCGGCCAGCGTGTTGGCCGTGCCGCTGCCGTCGAGCATGGGGCGGGCCAGCGAGCCATCCTGGTCGCCGATGTCGGTCGTGCCGTTGAGCTGCTTGGGGTTGGAGCTGTCGTTCCAGAAACCGTCGGTGGAGAGGATGGTGTAGTTCCGCTGGCAGGCGTACTGCATGGGATCGTTCACCGTGCTGCCGTTGATCGACGTGAGCTTGCCGGCATACATCTGCCCGGCCTTGGCCAGGCTCACGCGCAGCGGTGTGCCGCTGTTGGGCCTGGCGGTCGTGATCTTGCTGAACCAGTCGGTGCGCTGCGTGCTGGCGGGCGAGCTGCTGTTCAGGAAGGGCGCGAGGTTGAGGAAGTCCGAGCCCGTGTTGTTGTCGATGCTCATGTAGCCCAGGCGCCGGTTGCCGCCCACGCTGGCGAAGGCGCGCAGGATGCCCGACTTGGTGGCCTGCATGCGCGTGTGGTAGTAGGCCCACCAGTTCGCGAAGTTGGTCATCTCCTCGGCATAGGTGCAGCTGCTGCCGGCGCAGTCGGTGCGGGTGTCCGCCTTGGGGTAGGTGTTGCCGCTGACGATGTCCACGCGCGTGAAGCTGCCGGGGAAGCTGCCCGGCACTCCCGGCACGGCGGGCGTTGCGGCGACGTAGCCGGAGAAGGCCGAGGTGGTGGTCGGGGTGAAGGTGCAGGTGCCCGAGGTGTCGGAGGAGACGCGGGTCAGCGACGCGGTGGCGGTCAGGTTGCCCGCCGCGATGGGGGCCGTGATGGTGACGGTGCTGCTGCTGGACGAGGCGGTATAGCCGCCGTTGGTGGCGGTCTTGGCGTTGATCTGGGCCGCGATGTCGCGGGCCAGGTTGCTCGCGGTGGTTTCCATGGCCGTGGCGATGCCGCCGAACAGGTCGGTGCCGCCGACGGTCAGGCGGCTCACGCTGGCGCTGTAGGTGGTCGTGACCTTGTTCTGGCCTTTGCCTGTCGTGAAGGTGCCGCAGCCGCTGCCCATGCTGATGTTGAAGCTCAACGAGGCGGGGGTGGCCGCCTGGGCTTGCGTCCCCGACGTGCCCGCCGTGAAGAAGCGGGTCGGGTAGCGCGCATAGGGGAAGGCCGTGGTGCGGGTGGCTTGGCAGGCGCCGACGGCGGGCGCGGCAGCCGTCGAGTTGGCGCTGGAATTGCACCAGCGCACATAGGCCGGCACGTTGTAGGCGGCGGTCTGGGTGGTCTGGCAATTGCGCAGCGCGCTGGTGGTGCAGTACTCGCCTGGGGTGATGGTGTAGTAATGCGGGCCCAGCGGCATGGCGCTGGAGGACACCACCGGGGCGTCAGGGCTGCCGGTGGCGATGTAGCCGTTGCCGGAGGCGGTGGTGACCCACGGCGTCGAGTAGTTCTTGCCGTTGACGGTGCCGGGCAGCACGTAGTTGCCGTTGCGCAGGCAGTCGGTGTAGCTCGTGTCGGTGCACCAGGCCAGGTCCGGGAACTGGGTCGTCAGGTTGATCGTGTTGCTGTTCTGGATCTGGTAGTAGTCGTTGCGCACCGCCGTCCAGGTGGTCTGGCTGGGGTAGCTGTTGCCGTTGGCATCGACCGGCGGCACGTAGCGCACGGCCGGGTTGTAGGCCATGCCGTTGAACGTGGAGGCCAGGAAGGGGGGGTGGCCCGCCTTGCTGAAGGGGGGCGAACCCGTCCAGCAGGCATTGCTGTTGCTGTTGGTGCCGGTGGGCGCGCCCTGGCAGCAGTTGCCGCCGACGCTGCCGCTGCTGGTCGACGAGGGCAGCGTGCTCGTGGTGCGGCAGGCGTTCTGCTTGCTGCTGCTGGTTTCGCTGCCGCCCCAGTAGCCGCCGATGTGGTCGGGCAGGAAGTCCCAGGCCATGGACCCCGAGTCGTCCAGCACATAGAAGATGTTGGCCGGAATGGCATTGGGGGCGGCGGTGATCAGCGGCGAGCTGGCCAGGTCGGTCGCGCCGGCCCGCGTGGCGGCGAGCGAGATCAGCAGCGACAGTGCCAGCGGGATCGGTTGGAGCTTGATGCGCTTCATGGCAGGTTCCTTCTGGGGCTCAGATCGCGACGACGACCTGGGTGAAGCTGGTGGCATTGCGCGGCCCGGCGACGCGGACGGTGATGCGGTAGTACACCTGCGGGTTGGCCGGCTTCACGCCGCCGCCCAGGCCGGTGCTGCGGTTGGGCTGGTTGGACGGCGGTGCGGCGGGCGAGACCTCGCAGCTGATGCCGGTGCTGGGGTCGCCCACGGCGTTGCAGAGGCGGTGGATGACGAAGGACACGGTGTTGCCCGCGCTGTCGGCGGCCAGCGTGTTGACCCTGCCGTTGGGCACGAGGAAGTCGTTCCAGAAAGCGTCCCAGGTCTGGTTGGTGGTGCTGTCCGGGTCTTCGCGGCTGGCGGCGTAGTTGTAGGCCTCCCCCGTGGGGCTGGCGGTGATGTTCTGGAACAGCTTGTTGGCGCGGGCGGTTTGGCCCGCCGTGACCAGTTCGCGGCTCTTCTGCTCCAGCCAGGCGATGGCGGTCTCCGCGCCCGTCTCGGACGACTGCCGGGCCGATTGCTGGAAGGCCAGGTTGGCGGCGACGCGGTTGCCGGTGAGCACGCCGCGCATCAGCCCGATGGCGGCCAGCGACATGGCCACCAGCACGATGATGGCCAGGATCAGCGCAACGCCCTGCTGGCGGCGGCGCATGGGGGGGTGAGCGTTCAGCATCCTGTGACGACTCCCGGCCAGGACATATTGCGCAGCGGCAACGTGGTTTCGAAGGTCTTGTAGCGGTAGCGCTGCCAGTTGGTGTTGCCGCTGAGGTTGATGGGCAGGGCGGCAGACGCCGCCCAGTCCGGCGCGGCCGCGGTGACGGTGTCTTTCTCGAGCTGGCCGCTGCGTGCCACCAGCGCGAGGCGCAGGCCCAGCACACGGCTCCAGCCGTCCGTGCCGCTGCAGTAGGCGGTGGGCGTGGTCTGGTTGTAGCCGTCGGTGTCGACGATGGCGTCCATGGTGGCGGACGTGTCCTTGGTGTACTGGGCACGCAGGCTGATCACGCCTTCGGCGATGGTGGCCCAGTTGTCGGCCGCGTTGGAGCTGCAGTCCTGCGTCATGTAGTTGCAGGTGGCGAGCTGGCCGCCGCTGACGCGGTAGGCCGCCACGTGCACGGCCTGACCCAGGTTGTAGAGCACGCCGTTGGTCATGCCGGTCGCCCCGGTGGCCAGCGAGAGGGTGCTGGTGGGCACGGCGTTGATGCGGTCCAGCGTCAGCGCGCAGGGGGTGGCGCGCGACTCAGGCGTGGCGATGACGCGGTCGTTGAGGCTGTAGGCCGTGGGCGCGGGAACGTTGAAGGTGTTGCTGCCGGTCTGGCCGGTGATGCGCTGGCCCTCGGGAGATCCGTTGCCGGTGCCGTAGGCAACGAGCAGGGTGTCGGTGTTGGCGTCGCCCGCCGCGACGTTGGCCGAGTTGATGACCACCGGGCCGAGGTTGCTCAGGCTGCGGCCGCCGGGCAGGGACAGGCTGCAACCCAGCGTGTTGGCCGTGGCGAGGCCCTGGCCGGCCTGGCGCAGGTCGAACAGCAGCATGGACAGCGCCACGGCGCCCGCCGTCTGCGCGTCGCCGCTGCCGCTGGTGCTGCGGCGCATGCCCTCGGACAGGCGGAAGACCTGCATGACGATGACGACGGCCAGCAGTCCGATGACGAGGCCGACCATCAGCTCGACGAGGCTGAAGCCGCGTGGGCCTTGGCGGTGGTGAGGCTTCATGCGCAGGGGCTTCATTTGATTCGCGTGACCAGCGTCAGCTGGCGAGGGCCGTCCGCGCCGGGTTCGCCGGGTGGCAGCCAGCGCAGCGTGATGGTGACCTGGGTGCTGCTGGTGAGGTCGGTGGCGGTGCCGGTCACGACGGCACCGGCGGCGTTCGTACCCTGCAGCGCGGGCAGGGGCTGGACCTGGGTCAGCGAGACGGTCTGTTCGTAATCGGCGGCCCCGGGCAGCGCCGCCGTGACGCGCGCCTGCCAGGCCGGGTAGGCCGTGCCGTTGGTGCTGTTGAAGGCGGCGTTGAGCGCCGCGAAGCTGCGGTCGGCGACCTGCATCTGGCCGACGAGGTCGTCGGCCAGCATGGCGGCGTCGGCGCGGTACTTGGCGTCGCCCACCTGCTTGACGGCGTTGGCCTGCAGGCCGACCAGGCCCAGCACGCCCAGCGAGAAGATGAGCAGCGCGGCCAGCACTTCCAGCAGCATGAAGCCCTGCTGCGGCCGTTGGCGGGGAGGGCGAGTCGGGTTCATGGCGCGTAGGCGCAGGACTGCGGGTCACTGCTGGCGAGATTGGCGTTGCACATGCGGGTCTGGCCACCCGGTGTCACCTGGATGTAGAGGCAGGTGATGGGGCCGCCCTGTTCGGCGCACTGCTCGATGGCGCTGCCGCGCACCATGATGCTGAGGGTGCCGGCCGGGGTGGGGGTGGGGCGGCCCAGCCCGTTGAAGACGATGCTGCCGTCGAATCCGGCATTGCCGCTGCCGTCCACGACGGTGCCGCCGCCGCCTTCCGACGAAGGGCGCTTCATCAGGATGCCGGCGGCGGCGTCGCCGGCCGCCGCGTTGCAGCCGCCGGCCACATTGGCGGTGCCGACGTTGACGACCCAGTTGGTGCCCGTGTTGCTCAGCGCGCACGCGCTGTCCAGCGTGTCGGTGAGCTGGAAGCGCACCAGGCCGTTGCGGGCCGTGGCTTCGGACCGGGCGAACTGCAGGCCCGACTGGATGGATTCGGCCGTCAGCCGGATGCGGCTGCTGGTCATCCAGTTGGAGAACGCCGGGGCGGCCATGGCCAGCAGCAGGGCGATGATGGTCATGGCCACCACCGCCTCGATCAGCGTGAAGCCACCGACGCGCGACTTCAGCATGCGCCGCCCGTCTTGGTGATCCAGCAGCTGGTGGAGCTGGCGATCCAGCTGCTGGAGGCCGGGCTGACGATGGTGCTGGTCTTGGCGTTCGACTGGTTGACCGTGTAGGTGAAGCCCGCCATCGTGTCCTTGCCCACCGCCTGCAGCGTGTAGGCGGTCGCGGACGACGCGCTGCACGAGAAGGTGAAGAACAGGCTCGTCGTGGAATCGTTGCGGCAGTCGGCAGCGCCGACGTAGGTGCGGTTGTCCTGGTAGAACTGCTCCAGCCGCACCTGCTTGGCGGCCAGCGCCGACGTGGCATCGGGGATCTTGCCCCGGGTCACGTAGTTCTTGTATTGCGGCAGCGCCACGGCGGCCAGGATGCCGACGATGACCACGGTGATCATCACCTCGATGAGCGTGAAGCCTTGGGACGGAGTGGAATGACGTTGCATGGCGATGGCATCTGATGGTGAAGGTATTTTGGTCGCGCGCCGTCCCGACGTACGACCGCTCATCGCGGCCCGGCGCACGCTGGTCGTTCGTCGGGCCTGGGTCGTGAACTGGCGCACGCTTCGGGCGCGGCGGGGTTGTGTCCCCGCGTCACTCCCTGCAAGTGGACGTTACGGCGGTGCCCCCCGGTTTTGTGCCGGCGTGGCGTCGCGGCCGGTCTTGGGCATTTCAGGCCCGCTCGGGAGTAGCCTCCGGTTGAATCGGTGTTTCCCCTATCATGGCGCCCTTTGCATCCGCCTGGCTGCGGCCTGACCGCGTGAATTCCAACTCTCCCGTCCCTCTGATCGAACTGCGCAACGTCAGCTGCGGCTACGGTGAACGCGTCATCCTGAACGGCGTGAACCTGAAGCTGGAGCGCGGCAAGGTGCTGGCGCTGATCGGCACGTCGGGCGGTGGCAAGACCACCGTGCTGCGCCTGCTGGGCCGCCAGCTGCGGCCGATCTCGGGGCAGGTGCTGTTCGATGGCCAGGATCTGGCGCCGCTGAATCTGCCGCAGCTCTACGCCGTGCGGCGTCGCATGGGCATGCTGTTCCAGTTCGGGGCGCTGTTCACCGACCTCAGCGTGTTCGAGAACGTCGCCTTCCCGCTGCGCGAGCACACCGACCTGCCCGAAGCCATGATCCGTGACCTGGTGCTGATGAAGCTCAATGCGGTAGGCCTGCGCGGCGCACGCGACCTGATGCCCAGCGAAATCTCCGGCGGCATGGCCCGCCGCGTCGCGCTGGCGCGCGCCATCGCGCTGGACCCCGACCTGGTCCTCTACGACGAGCCCTTCGCCGGCCTGGACCCGATCTCCCTGGGTGTGGCCGCGCGCCTCATCCGCGACCTGAACGACGCGCTGGGTCTGACCAGCGTCATCGTGTCGCACGACCTGCACGAGACCTTCGCCATCGCCGACGAGGTGGCCATGATCGCCAATGGCCGCGTCGTGGCCCAGGGCACGCCGGACGAGCTCCGCCACAGCGACGACCCGCTGGTGCGCCAGTTCGTCGGCGCCGAGGCCGACGGGCCGGTGCGCTTCCATCAGCCGGCCCGGCCCGTGGCCGAGGACTTCGGGGTGGCGCCATGATGGCCCTGGCGGCGCGCGTGGGCGCGGGGCTGCGGACCCTGCTGGTCGACGTCGGTGCGGCCACGCGCCTGTTCCTGACGCTGCTCGCGCGTTCGCCCCGGGCGCTGGCGCGCTTCGTGCTGGTGCGCGAGCAGATCTTCTATCTGGGCAACCGCTCGCTGTCCATCATCGGCGTGTCGGGCCTGTTCGTCGGCTTCGTGCTGGCGCTGCAGGGCTATTACACGCTGCAGCGCTACGGCTCGGCCGAGGCCGTGGGCATGCTGGTGGCGCTCAGCCTGGTGCGCGAGCTGGGGCCGGTCGTCACGGCGCTGCTGTTCGCCGGCCGTGCCGGCACCTCGCTGACCGCGGAGATCGGCCTGATGAAGGCCGGCGAGCAGCTCACCGCGATGGAGATGATGGCCGTCGACCCGGTGCAGCGCGTGCTGGCACCGCGCTTCCTGGGCGGCTTCATCGCGATGCCCTTGCTGGCGGCGGTTTTCTCGGCCGTCGGCATCATCGGAGGCTGGCTGGTGGCGGTGCCGCTGATCGGCATCGACGCCGGCGCATTCTGGTCGCAGATGCAGGGCGGCGTGGAGGTCTGGGCGGACGTCGGCAACGGCGTCATCAAGAGCCTGGTCTTCGGCCTGACGGTGACCTTCGTGGCGCTGCTGCAGGGCTACACCTGCAAGCCCACGCCCGAGGGCGTGTCGGCGGCGACCACGCGCACCGTCGTGCTGTCGTCCCTGGCCGTGCTGGCGCTGGACTTCATGCTGACGGCCACGATGTTTTCGATTTGATCTAGAGCCAGGAGAACGAAGGATGCAATCCTCTCGACATGACGCGTGGGTGGGACTGTTCGTGCTGATCGGCGGCGCGGCCCTGCTGTTCCTCGCGCTCAAGGCGGGCAATCTGCTGAGCCTGAACTTCGACGAGACCTATCAGGTGACGGCACGCTTTGACAACATCGGCGGCCTGAAGCCGCGCGCGGCCGTGAAGAGCGCCGGCGTGGTCATTGGCCGCGTGGAGTCCATCGACTTCGACGACAAGACCTTCCAGGCCAGGGTCACGATCAACCTGAACAAGGGCGCACTCTTCCCCAAGGACAGCTCGGCCAAGATCCTGACCGCCGGCCTGCTGGGCGAGCAGTACATCGGCCTGGAGCCGGGCGCCGACGAGAAGAACCTCGTCGCGGGCGACGTCATCCGGCAGACGCAGAGCGCCGTGGTGCTGGAGAATCTGATCGGGCAGTTCATCAACAGCAAGGCTTCCGACATGGGCAGTACCGCGTCGGCCACCGGAGGTAAGCCATGAGCCGCGCCTTAAGGGCCCTGGCCCTGGCGGCGCTGGTGCTGGGGCTGGCGGGCTGCCAGACCGTGCAGGGCGTGGGCACGCGCATCGAGCGCGCCGTCGACAAGGTCATGGGCTCCAAGGGCCAGCGGCTGGATCCCTGGGAATCCTGGAACCGCAAGGTCTTCGCCTTCAACGAGAAGCTCGACGAGCAGGTGCTCAAGCCCGTCGCGACGGCCTATTCCGAGATCGTGCCTTCGCCCGTGCGTACTGGCATCGACAACTTCTTCGGCAACATCGGCGACGCCTGGTCGGCCGTGAACCTGCTGCTGCAGGGGCGCTTCAAGGCGGGCGTCGAGCAGGGCATGCGCTTCGCCGTCAACTCCACCCTGGGCCTGGCGGGCGTGCTGGACATCGCCAGCGAGGCCGGCCTGGACAAGAACAGCCAGGACTTCGGCAAGACGTTGGGCAAATGGGGCATGGGCACCGGCGCCTACATCGTCTGGCCGCTGTTCGGCCCCTCGTCGGTGCGCGACTCGCTGGCGATGCCGCTGGACTGGCAGGCCTCGCCGGCCATGCTGTTCGACGACGGCAAAAAGAAGGTCGCCATCACGTCGCTGAACGTCATCAACACCCGCGCCAACTTCCTGCGTGCCGGCGAGATGCTGGAAGGCATCGCGCTGGATAAATACACCTTTTACCGCGACGCCTATCTTCAGCGGCGCGGCAGCTTCGATGATGACGACGAGGTGGAGGTGCTGGTGCCCGGCGCCGCCGCCTCGGCCCCGGCGGACGCCGCCTCGGCGCCCCAGGCGCCTGCGTCCGAACCCGCCGTGAAGAAGCCCGCCGAACCCGCTTCCGCGCCGGCGCGGTGAACCGATAGCCGGGCCGGTGCGTTATGTGCCGGTCCCCGTCCAGAGAAAGCGACACCATGACCTTGCTGACTTCCCTGCGCCGCCGTGCGCTGACCCTGGCCACCCTGGCGACCCTGAGCCTGGGCCTGGTGCATGCCGCCCGGGCTGCCGATGCCAGCGCGCCCGACCAGCTGATCCGCCAGCTCTCGCTGGAGACCATCGAGGCCGTCAAGGCCGACAAGGACATCCAGGCCGGCAACATCAACAAGATCATCGCCCTGGTCGATGCCAAGGTGATGCCGTACATCAACTTCCAGCGCATGACGGCCTCGGCCGTGGGGCGCTTCTGGCGCCAGGCCACGCCCGACCAGCAGAACCGGCTGCAGGCCGAGTTCAAGACCCTGCTGGTGCGCACCTATGCCGGCGCGCTGACGCAGGTCAAGGACCAGACCATAGGCCTGAAGCCGCTGCGCGCCCAGCCCGGCGACACCGAGGTGGTCGTGCGCACCGAGATCCGCGGCAAGGGGGACCCCATCCAGCTGGACTACCGCCTGGAGAAGACCAACAGCCAGTGGAAGATCTATGACGTCAACGTGCTGGGCATCTGGCTGGCGGACCAGTACCGCAACAGCTTCGCCCAGGAGATCGGCGCCAACGGCATCGACGGCCTGATCAAGAGCCTGGCCGACAAGAACGCCAAGGCGGCCGGCGCTCCGGCCAAGGGCTGAGGCCATGAGCGGCCTGAAGCTGCCTGCGCGGCTGCGCATGGACGGCGCGCGCGCCGCCTGGGCGCAGATGTCGCCCGCGCTGCGCGCGGAGGCCGCCCAGGTGCTGGCCGCGGCCGGCCGCGAGGTGCGGCTGTCGGCGGCGGAGCTGACGGATTTCGACTCCTCCGCGCTCAGCCTGCTGCTGTCGGCCGCGCGCCAGTGCAGCGAGCAGGGCGCCACGCTCAAGCTCGGCGACACGCCCGACAAGCTGCGCGAGCTGGCCCGCGTCTACGGCGTGGCCGAACTGCTCTGGCCGGTGGGCATCCCAGGCGGCTGAATTCGCGGGCCGAGCGCCGGGCCGCCCCAAGCCGGCCCGTCTGGCGATGTGCGCGCCGCTCGATGCGGCGAGCATCGCCGTCCCCTCGGGGGACCGGCTGGGCGCGCCCGCGTTCAGCGGGGTACGACCAGACGAGGGGCCGGCGGCCTACCCCGCGTACCGCTTGGCGCGCAGGTTCTTCTTGATCTCCTGCAGCATGGGCCGCAGATGCTGGCCCAGCTTGAGCGCGACGCCCGTCGTCAGGATGTCCACCGCGATCAGGTGCAGCAGCCGCGACACCATGGGGCTGTAGCGGTCGAAGTCCTCGGGGTGGTCCACCGCCAGCAGGATCTGGTTGGGGCCCAGCGCCAGCTGCGCCAGCGGCGAGGCGCTGGCCGTGATGATGATGATGGTCGCGCCCTTCTTGCGCGCGATCTCCGCCGCGTCCAGCAGGTCGCGGCTGCGGCCCGAGTTGCTGATGATGACGGCGCAGTCGCCCGGCTGCAGCATGGTCGCGCTCATCAGCTGCACATGGCCGTCGCTGGTGGCCACCGTGTTCACGCCCAGGCGGAAGAACTTGTGCTGCGCGTCCTGGGCCACGATGCCGGAGTTGCCGACGCCGTAGAACTCGATGCGCCGGCCGTGGCGGGCCGACTCGGCCAGCGCGTCGATGGCGCGCTCGAAGGCGTGGCCGGCGGCGTCGTTGCGGTAGTGCAGCAGCGCGGCGACCGCGTTGTCGACCACCTTCACGATGATGTCGGCCGGCTTGTCGTCCTCGTCCACGGCGCGGTGCACGAAGGGCACGCCCTCGTTGACGCTGCCGGCGAGCTTGAGCTTGAAGTCGGCCAGGCCGTCGTAGCCCACGCTGCGACAGAAGCGCACCACCGTGGGCTTGGACACATGGGCGCGGTCCGCCAGCTCGCTGACCGGCAGGCTGGCGAAGCTGCGCGCATCGGCCAGCAGCAGCTTGGCGACGCGCTGTTCGGCGGGCGGCAGCGCCGGCAAGGCCGCCTTGACGCGCTCGAGGATGCTCATGCCAGCTCCCCGTCCGACGAGTACGTTGGCCGACCCTCCGAGAGGGTTTGGCCTTGCTTGGGGCGGCACTGCGCGGCGGCCATCATTGCTCCTCCGCCCAGCTGAAGCCGTCGCGCGCCACCAGCGCGCTCGCGGCGGCGGGCCCCCAGGAGCCGGCGGCATAGGGGCGCGGGCCGTTGCCGTCGGCCTTCCAGGCGTCCAGGATGGGCTCCACCCAGCGCCAGGCCTGCTCCTGCTCGTCGCTGCGCACGAAGAGGTTGAGGCGCCCGGCAATGGCCTCCAGCAGCAGGCGCTCGTAGGCGCCCACGCGCTGCGCGGCGAAGGCCTTGTCGAAGTCCAGGTCCAGCGACACCGGCGTCAGCTGCTCGCCATGGCCCGTGCCCTTCTGCGCGAGCAGCTGCAGCTCCAGGCCGTCCTCGGGCTGCAGCTTGATGACGAGGCGGTTGGGCAGGCTGGCGCCGGGGAAGATCTGGTGCGGCACGGGGCGGAAGTTCACGACGATTTGCGCGTCCCGCGCCGTCAGGCGCTTGCCGGTGCGCAGGTAGAAGGGCACGCCGGCCCAGCGCCAGTTCTGCACCTCGGTGCGCAGCGCGACGAAGGTCTCGCAGGCGCTGTCCGGCGGCACCTTGACCTCTTCCAGATAGCCCGGCACGGCCTGCCCGCCGCACATGCCGGCGCGGTACTGGCCGCGCACCACGTCGCGGCCCACCGATTCGCGCGTGAAGGGCTTGAGTGCGCGCAGCACCTTGAGCTTCTCGTCGCGGATTGCGTCGGCGTCGTTGCTGGCCGGCGGCTCCATGGCGATCATCGTCAGCAGCTGCAGCGCATGGTTCTGGATCATGTCGCGCAGCGCGCCGGTGCCGTCGTAGAAGGCGCCGCGCGTGCCCACGCCCAGCTGCTCGGCCAGCGTGATCTGGATGTTGGCGATGCTCTCGCGCCGCCACAGCGGCTCGAACAAGGCGTTGCCGAAGCGCAGCGCCATCAGGTTCTGCACCGAGGGCTTGCCGAGGTAGTGGTCGATGCGGAAGGCCTGGCGCTCGGAGAACACCGAGCGCACCGTGCGGTTGATCTCCTGCGCGCTGGCCAGGTCATGGCCCAGCGGCTTCTCCAGCACGACGCGCACCTTGTCGTGGTTCAGGCCCACGGCGCCCAGCTGCTGGCAGATGCCGGTGAACAGATGCGGGCTGGTGGCGAGGTAGAGCACCACGGTGTCGGCGTTGCGCGCGTCCAGCCAGTCCTTCAGGCCCTGGTAATGCTCTGGCTGGGACAGGTCCATGCGGCGGTAGTGGATCAGCCCCGCGAAGCGCTGGAACTCCTCGTCGTTGGGGCGCTTGCCCGCCTCGACCTCGCGGAAGCGCTCCTTCAGCCATTCGCGGTAGCGCTCGTCGGACTGTTCATCGCGCGCGACGGCGAGAATGCGGCCGCCTTCGGGCAGCTTGCCGTGCCGGAAGGCCTGGAACAGCGCGGGCATGAGCTTGCGCCAGGTCAGGTCGCCGGTACCGCCAAAGAACACGAGATCGAAGGACATCTGCGGGGTCTCCAGGCCAGCTCCTCCCATGGAGGCGCTAACCGTTGTGTAACTAAGTTTCGTGAAATACTATGCAGCAGTTTCTTTTCCGGGTCAATCCGATCGGCCCGAGGACAGCATCACCATGAACCAGCTCGACCAGCTCAAGACCTTCACCACCGTCGTTGCCGACACCGGCAACTTCCTGCAACTGGCCCAGTTCGCGCCGCGTGACGCGACCACCAACCCGTCGCTGATCCTGAAGGCCGTGCAATCGCCCGACTACGCGCCGCTGCTGAAGGAAACCGTCGAGGCGCACCGGGGGCGGCCGCTGGACGAGATCGTCGACCATGTGCTGGTGCGCTTCGGTCTGGAGATCCTCAAGGTCGTGCCGGGCCGGGTGTCCACCGAGGTCGATGCGCGCCTGTCCTTCGACAAGGCCGCCAGCCTGGCGCGTGCGCGCCGCCTCATTGCGCTGTACGAGGCCGCCGGCGTCCAGCGTGACCGCGTGCTGATCAAGCTGGCCTCCACCTGGGAGGGCATCCAGGCCGCCGCCGAGCTGGAGCGCGAGGGCATCCACTGCAACCTGACGCTGCTGTTCGCGTTCGCCCAGGCCGTGGCCTGCGGCGAGGCCAAGGTGCAGCTGATCTCGCCCTTCGTGGGTCGCATCTACGACTGGTACAAGAAGCAGGCCGGCGCCAGCTGGGACGAGGCGGCACAGGCCGGCGTCAACGACCCGGGCGTGAAGTCCGTGACGCAGATCTACGCCTACTTCAAGCAGCATGGCATCCAGACCGAGGTGATGGGCGCGAGCTTCCGCAACATCGGTCAGATCCGGGCGCTGGCCGGCTGCGACCTGCTGACCATCAGCCCCGAGCTGCTGGCCCAGCTGCAGGCCAGCGACGCGCCGCTCGAGCGCGTGCTGGACCCGGCCAAGGCGCCGGCCATGCCCGCCGTGCATCTGGACGAGGCAGCCTTCCGCTTCGCGCTCAACGAGGACGCCATGGCCACCGAGAAGCTGGCCGAGGGCATACGCCTGTTCGCGGTGGACGCGGGCAAGCTGGACCAGCTGATCCAGGCGGCCTGACACCCATGACGAAGCGCTGCGACCAATCGACCGTCTGGGCTGAACTGCAAGCCCATTACGCCGCGAGCGGTCGCGGCTTCGACATCCGCGCGGCCTTCGAAGCCGACGCGGGCCGCTTCGGCGCGCTGTCGTTCGAGGCGCCGGAGGTGTTTGCCGACCTGTCCAAGAACCGCATCGACGCGGCCACGCTGGCCCTGCTGCTCGAGCTGGCACGGGACTGCGGCCTGGAGGGCCGGCGCGACGCGCTGTTGCGCGGCGACCCCGTCAACCCCACCGAGGGCCGCGCGGTGCTGCACACGACGCTGCGCGCGCCGGCCGGCAGCGACTCGCCCTTCAATGCCGAGGTGCAGGCGTCGCTGGACGCGATGCTGGCCTTTGCCGAGGGCGTGCGCCGCGGCGAGCGTGGCGCGATCACCGACGTCGTCCACATCGGCATCGGCGGCAGCGACCTGGGGCCGGCGATGGTGGTGCAGGCGCTGCAGGCCTATGGCCGGCGCGACCTGCGGCTGCATTTCGTCTCCAATGTCGACGGGCACGATCTGGCCCCGGTGCTGGCGGGCCTGGACGCGCGGCACACGCTGTTCGTCATCGCGTCCAAGACCTTCACGACCCAGGAGACGCTCGCGAATGCGCAGGCGGCCAGGGCCTGGTTCCTGGGCCAGGGCGGCACCGACATCGCCCGCCATTTCGTCGCGACCAGTTCGAACACCGCGGCCGCCGCGGCGTTCGGCATCGACACCGCCTTCGGCTTCTGGGACTGGGTGGGCGGCCGTTACTCGCTGTGGTCGGTCATCGGCCTGCCCATTGCCATCGCCGTGGGCGCCGAGAACTTCCGCGCGCTGCTGGCCGGTGCGCATGCGATGGACCGGCACTTCGCGACCACGCCGCTGGAGCGCAACCTGCCGGTGCTGCTGGGCCTGGTCGACCTCTGGTATCGCAACTTCCACGGCTTCAGCAGCCGCAGCGTCGCGCCCTATCACCAGGGCCTGCGCCGACTGCCCGCCTATCTGCAGCAGCTGGAGATGGAGAGCAACGGCAAGGGCGTGGACCTGGACGGCCAGGCGCTGCCCTTCGGCACCTCGCCGGTGGTCTGGGGCGAGGCCGGCACCAATGGCCAGCATGCCTACTTCCAGATGCTGCACCAGGGCACGGACGTGATCCCGGTGGAGTTCATCGCCGTGAAGCGCCCGAACCACGATGCGACGGGCGAGCTCGCCGCGAAGCTCGCCGACCAGCATCAGAAGCTGCTGGCCAACTGCCTCGCGCAGAGCCAGGCGCTGATGCAGGGCAAGACGGCCGCCGAGGCGCTGACCGAGCAGGCGCCCACGGCCTCTGCCACGCTGGACCGCGAGGTGCTGGCCCGCCACCGCAGCTTCCCCGGCAACCGGCCCAGCACGACGCTGGTGCTGGATGCGCTGACGCCGCGCTCGCTGGGCGCGCTGATCGCGCTGTACGAGCACCGCGTCTTCGTGACCGGCGCGCTATGGGGCATCAACAGCTTCGACCAATGGGGCGTGGAGCTGGGCAAGGCGCTGTGCAACCAGCTGCTGCCGCGGCTGCAGACGGGCGACACCAAGGGCCTGGACGGCTCCACGGCCGGCCTGCTGGCGCGCCTGACCGTCGCGTGACCGCCGCATGAAGATCGTCTTCGACTTCGGCGGCGTCGTGTTCCGCTGGCAGCCGGCCAGCTTGCTGGCCCGCGTGTGGCCGCACCGCGTCGGGACGCTGGAGCAGGGCGCCCGGCTGGCGGCACAGTTCTTCCAGAACTATGGCGGCGATTGGGGCCAGTTCGACCAGGGCCTGATAGGCGCCGACGAGGTCGCGCAGCGCATCTCGGCCCGCATGGGCTGGCCGCTGGACGAGGTCGAGGCGGTCGTGCGCGCCGTGCCGGACGAGCTGACGGCGCTTCCGGCGACCGTGGCCCTCATTCGCGAGCTGCGCGCGGCGGGGCACAGTCTGCACTTCCTGTCCAACATGCCCGAGCCCTATGCCGACCACCTGAGCGCGACCTACCCGCTGACCGAGTGGTTCGAGTCGGGCCTGTTCTCGGGCCGGGTCAAGCAGAGCAAGCCGGGCGCCGAGATTTACGCGCTGGCCGAGCGGCATTTCGACGCCCGGCCCTCGGAGCTGCTGTTCATCGACGACCATCCGGTCAACGTCGAGGCGGCCCTGGCGCGGGACTGGCAGTCCTTCCTGTTCACCGATGCCGCCGACGCGCGGCGCGAGCTGCTGTCCCGGCGGCTGTTGCCGTAGCTCGAACAGGCCCTAGTGCAGGGCCTGCTCGCCGGCGGGCCCGAACTCGTCCGGGTCCTGCGGCGGTGCCGCCGGCACGCGGAAGCTCTCGCTGGCCCAGGCGCCCAGGTCGATCTGGCGGCAGCGCTCGCTGCAGAAGGGGCGCCATTTGTTGCTGGGGGCGAAGACGCTGTCGCCGCCGCACTGCGGGCAGCGCACCAGGCGCTCGCCTTGGGCGTTCGTCTTCATGCCTGCACCCTTCGCGCTGCGCGCTTGCCTGGCAGACGGATCAGCCAGGCGTTCGCCAGGCACGAGATGCCCTCAGGGCATCTCGTGTCCGGGCTCACTCCCGCCAAGCGGGAGCGAGCTTGCTTGGGGCGGCCCGGCGCGGCGCTCATTGGCACAGCGCCAGCTCGAAGCCGGCGTCCTCAGCGGCCAGCTTGAGCCGGCCTTCCTCGTCCTGGCGCATCAGGCGGATGGACACCATCAGCCGGTGGCCGGAGATCTCGGGGATCAGCCCCAGGCTGGGGTCGATGCGCATGCGCAGCAGCTGGTAGACGCGGCCCGCCGGCAGGCTCTGCTGGAACTGGCCGGCCGTGGCCGCGACCTTGTGCGGCGTGCCGGAGTCGCGCAGCAGGCCCAGCAGCAGCTGCAGGGCTTCGGCCAGCGGCATCAGCGACTGGGTCCAGCCCATCAAGTCCTTGCGCCGGCGCACCGGCAGCAGCTGCTGCCAGTTGTAGTAGGCCGGCAGGTCGAACTCGCAGGTGCCGCCGGGGATGCTGATGCGGCTGCGTATGCTCATCAGCCAGTCGTTGCCGGTCAGCGCCGCGCCGGTCTTGCCGGACACCGCGTTCAGGCGCTGGAAGGCGCCGTCGATGCGGGCCACGACCTCGTCCAGGCGGGTCTCGTCCAGGCCCGGGCTGCCGCGGTAGGCGTTGAACTGGGTCTTGTGCTTGTCCAGCTCCTTGAGCAGGTCGCTCTTCAGGTCGGCGCGCGAGGCGACGTCCAGGATCTCGAACAGCGTGACCAGCGCGAAATGGTGGTCCAGCGCGCTGTCGCGGGCCATCAAGGCGCCGAGACGGTCGAACAGATGCTCGAGGCGGAGCATCGTGCGAATGCTCTCGTTGAACGGGTACTCGTACAGGACCACGGTGTCGACTTCAGTCAGGGCGTCGCGATTGTTTCACAGCCCCAGCGTGCGGCCAGGCTTCTGACCTCGGTGGCGAGCTCGGCCAGCGACAGGCCGTCGTTGAGCAGCACCGCGTCGGCGGCAGCGCGGCGGGCCTGGCGGCTGGTCTGGGCGGCGAGGGCGCCCTGCACCCGCTCCATCGTCCAGCCCGGGCGCTGCAGCACGCGGGCGATCTGGGTCTCGACCGAGCAGTCCACCACCAGCACGCGCGCCACCCGCGAGCGCCAGCGGCCGGATTCGACCAGCAGCGGCACGTCGAACACGATCATCGGTGCGGTCGCGGCGTCGGCCTCGGCCAAGGCCTGGGCCGTGATCAGCGGATGCAGGATGGCCTCCAGCCGGCGCTTGGCGCCGGCGTCGGAGAAGGCCAGCGCGCGCATGCGGTCGCGGTCCAGCGCGCCGTCGGCGGCGACGAAGTCCGCGCCAAAGGCCTGGGCGATGGCCGGCATGGCCGCGCCGCCGGCCAGGGTCAGGCCGCGCGAGATCGCATCGGTGTCGACGAGGGCGGCGCCGGCCTCGCGCAGCAGGCCGGCGACGGTGCTCTTGCCGCTGCCGATGCCGCCGGTCAGGCCCACCCTCATGGACTCAGGCCCAGCCCAGCCAGCCCAGCACCTTGGCCTGGCCCGCGAACAGCACCACCAGGCCGCCGCCGGCCAGGAAGGGGCCGAAGGGCACGTAGCGGCCCTCGCGCAGGCCGGCGTTCATCTTCATGACGATGCCGACGACGGCGCCTATGGCCGAGGCGCCCAGCACGATGGGCAGGATCATCTGCCAGCCCAGCCAGGCGCCCAGGGCCGCGAGCAGCTTGAAGTCGCCATAGCCCATGCCCTCCTTGCCGGTGGCCAGCTTGAACAGCCAGTACACCGACCACAGCGACAGATAGCCGGCCAGCGCGCCGATCAGCGCCTTGTCCAGCGGCAGGGTCCAGCCCAGCAGCGCGGCCGCCAGGCCGGCCCACAGCAGCGGCTGGTTGATGGCATCGGGCAGCAGCGTCGTGTCCCAGTCGATCATCGCCAGCGCGATCAGCGCAGCGACGAAGCCGCACCACAGCAGCGTCGTGGGCTGGGCGCCGAAGCGCCAGGACAGGGCCGCGAAGGCCAGGCCCGTCGCCAGCTCGACCAGCGGGTAGCGCGGCGAGATCGGCGCCCTGCAGGCGGCGCACTTGCCGCCCAGGCGCAGCCAGCCGACCAGGGGCAGGTTCTCGTGCCAGCGCAGCTGGTGGCCGCAATGCGGGCAGCGCGAGCGCGGCCGGGACAGCGTGAAGGGCGGCAGCGCCTCGATCTTGCTGCCGTAGGCGTCGACCGCCTTGGCGAGCTTGTCGGCCTCCGCGGCCGGCACGCCGGCCACGCGGGCCATCGCGGCCGCGTCGGTCAGCTGCGCGGCCGACTCATGCAGCCACTGCCGCTCCAGCATCAGCGGGATGCGGTGGATGACGACGTTGAGGAAGCTGCCTATGCACAGGCCGAGGATGCCGAGAACCCAGGGAGAGAGCCAGAAGCCGTAGTCCACCGGCATCAGACCACCTGGCCCAGCTTGAAGATGGGCAGGTACATGGACACGACGATGCCGCCGATGATGCCGCCCAGGATGACGATGATGAAGGGCTCCATCAGGCTGGACAGGGCCTTCACGGCCTCGTCCACCTCGTCCTCGTAGAACTCGGCGGCCTTGCCCAGCATGTGGTCCAGCGAACCGGATTCCTCGCCGATGGAGGCCATCTGCAGCACCATGGTCGGGAAGATGTTGGTGGTCTGCATGGAGGTGGTCAGCGCGGCGCCCGTGGACACGTCGCGCTGGATCTGCTCGGTGGCCTCCTGGAACACCGCGTTGCCGGACGCGCCACCCACCGAGTCCAGCGCCTCCACCAGCGGCACGCCGGCGGCGAACATGGTCGACAGCGTGCGCGTCCAGCGCGCGACGGCGGACTTGTACATCAGGTCGCCGAACACCGGCACCTTCAGCAGCAGCCGGTCCATGCGCTTTTGCATCTTCTCCGAGCGCTTCCAGCTCTGCAGGAAGAAGTACACGCCGCCGCCGATGGCGCCGAAGATGGCCCACCAGTAGCTGACGAAGAACTTGGACATCGCGATGATCATCAGCGTCGGGGCCGGCAGGTCGGCGCCGAAGGACTTGAACACGTCCTCGAAGGCCGGCACGACGAAGATCATGATGACGGCCACGACGATGAAGGCCACCACCATGACGGCGATGGGGTAGGTCAGCGCCGACTTGATCTTGTTCTTGATCGCGACGGTCTTCTCCTGGTAGACGGCCAGCCGGTCCAGCAGCGCCTCCAGGATGCCGCCGGCCTCGCCGGCCTCGACCAGGTTGCAGTACAGCGCATCGAAATACATCGGATGCTTGCGGAAGGCCGAGGACAGGCTGGTGCCGGTCTCGACGTCCTGGCGGATGTCGTTCAGCAGCCGGGTCAGGCGCGGGTTGGTCGCGCCGCGCGCGACGATGTCGAAGGCCTGCAGCAGCGGCACGCCGGCGCGCATCATGGTGGCCAGCTGGCGCGTGAAGACGGCGATGTCCTTCTGCTTGATCGAGGTGCCGCCGCTGGAGCGACGCTTCTTGACCTTGTTGACGAGGATGCCCTGGCGGCGCAGCGTGGCGCTGACCATGGCCTCGCCGCCGGCACGCAGCTCACCCTTGACGATCTTGCCGTTGCGGTCCTTGCCTTCCCATTCGTAGACGAAGTCCTTGATGCCTTTTGCTGCAGCGGTGGCGGTGGCCATGCGCTCTCCTCGCGATGGTTATTCGTTGGTGGCGGACAGCACTTCTTCCAGCGTCGTGACGCCGGCGCGCACCTTCACCAGGCCGGACTGGCGCAGGTCGCGCACGCCTTCCTTCTTGGCCTGCTCGGCGATGTCCATCGCCGTTCCCTCGGCCAGGATGATGCGCTGGATGGCTTCGGTGATGGGCATCACTTGGTAAAGGCCCACGCGGCCGCGGTAACCATTGGTGCAGCCGCTGCAGCCGACGGCGCGGTAAGGCTTCCAGCTGCCGTCGAAGTCCTCCTCGACGAAGCCCGCCTTGAGCAAGGCCTCGCGGGGATAGTCCGCCGGCTGCTTGCAGTTCTCGCACAGCCGCCGCACCAGGCGCTGCGCCGTGATCAGCAGCACGCTGGACGCGATGTTGAACGGCGCCACGCCCATGTTCAGCAGCCGCGTCAGCGTCTTGGGCGCGTCATTGGTGTGCAGCGTGGACATGACCATGTGGCCGGTCTGCGCGGCCTTGATGGCGATGTCGGCCGTCTCCAGGTCGCGGATCTCGCCCACCATGATGATGTCCGGGTCCTGGCGCAGGAAGGACTTCAGCGCGGCCGAGAAGTTCAGGCCGGCCTTGTCGTTGACGTTGACCTGGTTGATGCCCGGCAGGTTGATTTCGGCCGGGTCCTCCACGGTGGAGATGTTGACGCCGGGCTGGTTCAGGATGTTCAGGCAGGTGTAGAGCGACACCGTCTTGCCCGAGCCCGTGGGGCCGGTCACCAGCACCATGCCGTAGGGGCGGTAGATGGCGGCCAGCAGCCGCTCCTTCTCGATCTTCTCGTAGCCCAGCGCGTCGATGCCCAGCTTGGCCGAGGACGAGTCCAGGATACGGATGACGATCTTCTCGCCGAACAGCGTGGGCAGCGTGCTGACGCGGAAGTCGATGGACTTGGCGCCGAACTTCAGCTTCATGCGCCCGTCCTGCGGCACGCGGCGCTCGGCGATGTCCAGCCGCGAGATCACCTTGATGCGCGAGGACAGCTTGTCCTTGATCGCGATGGGCGGCTGCGTGATCTCGCGCAGCTCGCCGTCGACGCGGAAGCGCACGCGGTAGTGGAACTCGTAGGGCTCGAAGTGCAGGTCGGAGGCGCGCAGATTGATCGCGTCCACCAGCATCTTCTGCAGGAAGCGCACCACCGGCGCGTCCTCGACATCGGCCAGCTCGGCCGACTCCTGCTGTGGCGCCTCTTCCTCCGCGATGTCGAAGTCGAAGTCGCCGCCGGCGATGGACTCCAGCGTCTCGCTGGCACTGGCGCCGGCGGCGCTCAGCAGCTTGGCCAGCTTGTCATGCTCGACGATGACCCACTCGGGCTGCAGCTGGGTGGCGAACTTGATGCGCTCGATGACCTCCAGGTCGGTGGGGTCGGCGCCGCCCACGAACAGCCGGTTGCCGCGCCGCGACAGCGCCACCACCTGGTACTGCTGCATCAGCTTGGCGTCGATGACGTTCTGCGGCAGCCGCTGCGGGTCCATCGCCGACAGGTCCAGCAGCGGCAGGGCCAGCGCGCTGGACATCGTGTGCGCCAGGTCGGCGGGCGAGACCTGGCCGCTGGCGATGACCGCGTTGACGAAGCTGGTCTTCTTCTCGCGCGCCTGCTTGACCAGCTCCTCGGCGGCCTTGGCCGGCAGCTTGCCGGCGTGCACCAGCATGCGCGCGACGCCCGACAGGGCAGACTGGAGCGGCTCGGCTAGCGTGGTTTCCACAGGCGGTTGCGTCGGCGACGTGAAGGGGAGCGGGGTCGGTCGATTGTGCCAGTCGTGGGCCGGCCAGAAGGACTGGCCCGGTCGTGAAGTATTGCGCAGCCGGCCATGGCTCTTTCGGCCGATGCCGCCCGGTGGGCGCGTTTCTAGAATGCGCCGGCACATGGACGCCAGCCCGCCGCCCGCCCCACCCGGCAAATACCGCATCCCGCGCGCGCGACGCGACGTCGTGGCCCGGCCGGAGCTGCTCGCGCGCGTGCTGGCGCAGGCGGATCAGGCCCGGCTGGTGCTGGTGCAGGCGCCCGCCGGCTTTGGCAAGACCACGCTGCTGGTGCAACTCTGCGCCGCGCTGGCCGCCGCGCCCGGCGGCGAGGTCGTCTGGGTGTCGCTGGACGCGGAGGACAACGACACCAACCGCCTGTTCGCCGCGCTGTTCGGTGCGCTGGCGCCGCTGCAGCTGCCCTGGGCCGTGCCGCCCGACACCGTGCTGGCCCAGCTGCAGGACGCCAGCCCGGCCGCACGCACCGCGCTGGGCCCGCTGATCGACGCGCTGGGTGCCCGGCGCCAGGCCCGCATCGCGCTGGTGCTGGACGACCTCCACCATGTGACCGACGCCGCCGCGCTGCAGCTGCTGGACACGCTGATCGCCCGGGCGCCGCCCGAGCTGTGCGTCTTCATCGGCAGCCGCGTGACGCCGCCGCTGTCGCTGGCGCGCTGGCGGGTCGGCGGCGAGCTGGTGGAGCTGGGTTTCGAGGACTTGCAGTTCGACCTCGGTGCCGCCCAGAGCCTGTGCCGGCTGCGCGGGCTGGAGGCCTTGTCCGACGACGCGCTGCGCGCGGCGCTGGCCCGCACCCATGGCTGGGCCGCCGGCCTGCAGCTGGTGCTGGGCAGCGCGCGCGGCACCCGCGGCGACGGCGGCGCCCCGCCGCTGCCCATCGGGCCTGCGGCCCACCGCCACCTGTTCGACTATTTCGCCCAGGAGGTGCTGGCCGGCCTGCCGCCGCCGCTGCAGGACTTCGTGCTGCATGGCAGCGTGCTGCCCGAGCTCAGCCCCGCGCTGTGCCAGGCCGTCACCGGCCGTGCCGACGCGACCGCCGTGCTGGACGGCCTCTACGGCCGCCAGCTCTTCCTCACCGCGCTGGACGAGACCCAGCCGGTGCTGCGCTTCCACGACCTGTTCCGTGACTTCCTGCGCGGCGAGCTGGAGCGCCGCCAGCCCGGCCTGGCGCCCGAGCTGCATGCCCGGGCCGCCGCGGCGCAGACGCAGGCCGGGCGCATCGACCGCGCCGTGCCGCATTGGCTGGCCGCCGGGCGCTGGTCCGAGGCGCTGGCCGGCCTGCGCCGCATCGCCGACAGCCTGCTCGCCGAGGGCGGCACCCAGCGCCTGGAGCGCTGGATGGACCAGCTGCCGCCCGACTGGCGCGAGCAGCATGCCGAGGTGGCCCTGCTGCGCGGCCTGTGCGCCTGGTCGCGCTGGGACTGGCTGCGTGCCCGTGACGAGTTCCAGCGCAGCCATGACGCCTTCGAGCGCGATGGCCGCGGCGATGACCGCTTCCTGGCGCTGGGCATGCTGGGCGCCTGCCACAACGCCATGGGCGACATGCAGCGCTGCCAGGCCGCGCTGCAGGCGGCCGCCGGCGCCGACCTGCCCGCGGCGCTGCAGGTGGCCTTCGATTCGCTGGGCTCCTGGCATGGCCTGGCCCGCGGCGACACCGCCGGCTTGCTGCGCTCGCTGGACGCGATGGCCGGCAATGCCGCGCTTGCGCCCCAGACGCGCTACCCCAACATCGTGGACATGGGCTATGGCCACTTCATCGGCGTGCCCGGCGCGCGCCCGCTGATGGAGCGGCTGCAGCGGCTGTGCCGCAGCCGCGCGTCCGGCCCCGGCCCGGGCGAGGTGCAGGTGCCGGCGCTGGATGCCTGGCTGGCCTTCTGGCATGCCGAACCCGCGCCGGCCCGCGAGGCGCTGCAGACGCTGCTGCAGCTGCAGCGCCACCTGCCGGGCGCCGTCATGCTGACCATAGGCGCCCAGCACCTGAACGGCCTGCACCTGGCCGTGCAGGGGCGCACCGCCGAGGCGCTGGCCGCGCTGGAGCAGGTGCAGCAGACCATGACCGCCGGCCACAGCAGCGGCTGGCGGCGCACCTATCTGCATGTGCAGGCCCGCATCCTCTGGCGCGCCGGCGACGCCGAGGCGCTGGCCGCGCTGCTGCCGGAGCTGGCCGCGCCGCGCAGCGCCCGCGAGTGGCCGGTGCTGGACACCGGCGCCGCGCTGGTGCAGGGCCTGCATGCGCTGCTGCGCGACGAGCTCGCCGCGGCCCGCACCCACCTGGAGCGGGCCGTGCAGCTGCAGCGCCAGGCCAGCCTGCCGGCCTTCATCGGCGACGCGCGGCTGGCGCTGGCCGCCTGCTGCGTGGCCCAGCAGCAGCCGGACCAGGCCGCCGCCTGGCTGGACGAGGCGCTGGCCGACGCGGCCCGCGACGAGGGCTGGGGCCTGCTGCTGCTGGAGCCGCCGGCCCGGCTGCGCGCCTTGTGGCAGGCCACCGAGGGCCGGCTGCAGCTGCCGGCGGCCACGCTGGCCGCGCTGCGCCAGCGGCTGGCCGCCTGGCAGCAGGGCGGCGAGGCGCCGGCCCGGCCCGCGCCCGCGGACGACCCGCTGTCCGAGCGCGAGCGCGAGGTGCTGGCGCTGCTGGCCGAAGGCCGGAGCAACAAGCTGATCGCGCGCGCGCTGGACCTCAGCCCCCACACGGTCAAGCGCCATGTCGCCAACATCCTGACCAAGCTGGCGCTGGACAGCCGCACCCAGGCCGCCGCCTACTGGCACCGTCAGTGAGCGGCGGGCCATGGCCCGTCGTGCGCGTCGCGATGGCTCCACCGGGCGATGGCGGCCGGAGCGCGGGTTCCGAAGATGCAGCTCATGGCCACCTGCTGGCCGCCCACCCGCCTCTTCCTGGAGCCCCATGTTTCCGCTTCCATTCCCAGCGCCGGCGTGCAACGCTCTGCCCGTGCACGCCGGCCCGCACCGCTTCGGACGCGCCCGCGGCGCGCGGTCGCAATGAGCGCCGCGCTGCACCCCGGCCGGCCCGTCATCGCCGTCTTCGGGGCCACCGGTGCCCAGGGCGGCGGCCTGGTCCGCGCGCTGCTGCGCGACCCCTGGCGGCGCTTCGCCGTGCGGGCGCTGACGCGCCAGCCCGCGGCCCGCGCCGCGCGCGCGCTGGCCCAGGCCGGCGCCGAGGTCGTGGCGGCCGACCTGGACCGCCCCGGCACGTTGGCCGCTGCGCTGGAGGGCGCCCATGGCGTGTTCGGCGTCACCGACTTCTGGGAGCATTTCAGCCCCGAGCGCGAGCTGCAGCAGGCCGCCCAGCTGGCCGCCGCGGCGGCGCGCGCGGGCGTGCGGCACCTGGTCTGGTCCACCCAGGAGGACACGCGTGGCGGCGCCGGCCCCTGGGCGGTGCCGCAGATGGACGCCAAGGGGCAGGCCGACGCCTTCTTCCGCGCGCTGCCCACCACCTATCTGCTGGCCTCGTTCTACTGGGACAACTTCATCCACCTGGGCCTGCATCCGCAGCGCGAGCCGGACGGCCGCCTGCTGTGGCCGCTGCCGCTGGGCGAGGCCCGCCTGAGCGGCATCGCGGCCGAGGACATCGGCGGCTGCGTCGCGGCCTTGTTCGTGCAGGGCGAGGCGGTCGTCGGCGAGCGCATCGGCCTGGCCGGCGAGCAGCTGACCGGCCCGCAGATGGCCTTGCTGCTGTCGCGCGTGCTGGGCGAGCCGGTGCATTACCAGGCCGTGGCGCCCGAGGCCTTCGGCCGCCAGCCCTTTCCCGGTGCACCGGAGATGGCGCGCATGTTCGCCTACCAGCAGGCCCAGGAGGCCGGCTACTGCGCGGCGCGGGCGCCGGAGCTCGCGCGCGCGCTGCATCCCGGCCTGCTCGGCTTCGCGCAATGGGCGCAGTCGCGCGCCGATGTGCTGCGCCATCTGGCCGGCGCCCCGGGGGCGGGCGCATGAAGGCCGGTCTGGCCCTGGCACTGGCTGCCGGCGCGCCCGCCCGGGCCGCCATCGACCGCTGGATGGGCGCGCCGCATCCACAGACCGCCGACCGGCGCCGGTGCGGCCCGACCCGGCCCACCCCTGGGACCGCCTGCACCCCAGCCGGCCGCAGCTGCTGATGCTGTCGCTGCGCGGCACGGGCCAGTTCGAGGAGCCCATGGCCGAGGACTTGCGCCAGCCGGACATCGCCGGCCTGGAGGCGCTGGTACGCCGCGGGCCATGACGGCAGGCCGGCGTCTTGATGATTTCTTGATGCGCGCGGTGCCGCTCTTGTCCCCGACTTGACGGCGCAATTTCCAGAATGACCTCCATCGTGTTGGAGGTGTCATGGACGCTGTTTTTCTGGGGTTGAGCCTGGTGCTCGCGCTGCTGACGGGCCTGGCGGCCTGGGGCTGCGACTGGCTGGCGGGGCACAAGTCATGAGCGGCTTCGAACTCGCCGCCGCGGGCCTGGTCGTGGGCCTGGCGGCCTATCTGTTCTGGGCGCTGCTGTTTCCGGAGGATCTGTCATGAACGCCTCCGCCTGGATTCAGCTCGCCGCCTTCCTGCTGGTCCTGTTCGCGCTGGCCTGGCCGCTGGCGCGCTGGATACATGCCGTGATGGAGGGGCGCATCGCCGCGCTGCGCCGCGTGGAGCGCGGCCTGCTGAGGCTGGCCGGTGTGGGCGCCGACGTCGAGCAGGGCTGGCTGCGCTATGCGCTGGGCCTGCTGGTCTTCAACGTCCTGGGTGTGCTGGCCGTCTATGGGCTGCAGCGCCTGCAGCCGGGGCTGCCGCTGAATCCGCAGGGCTTCGGCGCGGTCGCGCCGGACTCGGCCTTCAACACCGCCATCAGCTTCGTGACGAACACGAACTGGCAGGGCTATGGCGGCGAGACGACGATGAGCTATCTGACCCAGATGCTGGCGTTGACGGTGCAGAACTTCCTGTCCGCGGCCACCGGCATCGCCGTCGTCATCGCGCTGCTGCGCGGCTTCTCCCGCCACAGCGGCACCTCCATCGGCAATGTCTGGGCCGACCTGAGCCGCGCGACGCTGTGGGTGCTGCTGCCGTTGGCGCTGGTGTTCGCCCTCGCGCTGGCCGGCCTGGGCGTCGTGCAGACGCTGGACGCCAGCCGCCAGCTCGTCACGCTGGAGGGCCAGGGCCAGACGCTGGCCGTAGGCCCGGTGGCCTCGCAGCTCGCGATCAAGATGCTGGGCACCAACGGCGGCGGCTTCTTCAACGCCAACTCGGCCCATCCCTTCGAGAACCCCACGGCGCTGACGAATGCGCTGCAGATGCTGGCCATCTTCCTGATCCCGGCCGCGCTGTGCTTCGTGCTGGGCCGCCAGGTGGGCGACATGCGCCAGGGCTGGGCGCTGCTGGGCGCGATGACGGCCATGTTCGTTGTCGCCGTCGTCGTGGCCACGGCGGCCGAGCAGGCCGGCAACCCCAGGCTGGCCGCGCTGGGCGTCGACGCCGTCGCCAGCGCGACGCAGTCGGGCGGCAACATGGAGGGCAAGGAGCTGCGCTTCGGCATCCAGGCCTCGTCGCTGTTCGCCGTCGTCACGACGGCCGCCAGCTGCGGCGCCGTCAATGCGATGCACGACAGCTTCACGCCGCTGGGCGGCATGGTGCCGCTGGTCATGATGCAGCTGGGCGAGGTCGTGTTCGGCGGCGTCGGCGCGGGCCTGTACGGCATGCTGGTGTTCGCGATGCTGGCCGTCTTCGTCGCCGGGCTGATGATCGGCCGCACGCCGGAATACATGGGCAAGAAGATCGAGGCCCATGAGATGAAGATGGTGTCGCTGGCCATCCTGCTGACGCCGCTCGCGGTGCTGATAGGCACGGCCATCGCCGTCGTCGTGGAGCCGGGCCGGGCCGGCATCGCGGCGCCGGGCGCCCATGGCTTCAGCGAGGTGCTGTACGCCTTCTCGTCGGCCGGCAACAACAACGGCAGCGCCTTCGCCGGGCTGTCGGCCAACTCTCCCTTCTACAACCTGCTGCTGGGCTTGGTGATGTGGGTGGGCCGCTTCGGCGTCATCGTGCCGGTGCTGGCCATGGCCGGCTCGCTGGTCGCGAAGAAGCGCCTCGCGCCGGGCGAGGGCACGCTGCCCACGCATGGCCCGCTGTTCATCGTGCTGCTGATAGGCGCCGTGCTGCTGGTGGGCTTTTTGAACTATGTGCCGGCGCTGGCCCTGGGGCCCGTCGTCGACCACCTCATGCTCTGGAGTGCCAAGTGATGCACAAACCCCATACCGCCGCCGTGGCAGGCCCGGCCGCGGCCCGCCGCCCCGCCGGAGGCCGCGCCGGCCTGGCGCTGTTCGACCCGGCGCTGACCCGCGCCGCGCTGGCCGACGCGCTGCGCAAGCTGCACCCGCGCACGCAGGCACGCAACCCGGTGATGTTCGTCGTCTACCTGGGCAGCCTGCTGACCACGGCATTGGCCCTGGCCCGGCCCGACGGCTTCGTCGTCGCGGTGACCGTGTGGCTGTGGATCACCGTGCTGTTCGCCAACTTCGCCGAGGCGCTGGCCGAGGGCCGCAGCAAGGCGCAGGCCGCGGCCCTGCGCGGTCTGAAGAAGGAGACCTGGGCCAAGGTCGTCGAGGCCTGGAGCCCGGGCCTGCCCCGTCAGGGCCTGAAGTGGCATCCGCGCGAGGCCGGCACGCTGCGCAAGGGCGATGTGGTGCTGATCGACGCGCACGACATCGTGCCCGCCGACGCCGAGGTCATCGATGGCGTGGCGGCCGTGGACGAGAGCGCCATCACCGGCGAGTCCGCGCCCGTCATCCGCGAGAGCGGCGGCGACTTCAGCGCGCTGACCGGCGGCACGCGGGTGCTGTCCGACTGGGTCATCGCCCGCGTCAGCGTCAATCCCGGCGAGACCTTCGTCGACCGCATGATCGCGATGGTGGAGGGCGCGCGGCGCCAGCGCACGCCCAACGAGATCGCGCTGACCATCCTGCTGGTCGCGCTGACGCTGGTGTTCCTGGGCGTCTGCGCGACGCTGCTGCCGTTCTCGCAGTTCAGCGTGGCGGCGGCCGGCGCGGGCCGGCCGGTCGGCCTGGTGGTGCTGGTGGCGCTGCTGGTGTGCCTGATCCCGACCACCATTGCCGGCCTGCTGTCGGCCGTGGGCGTGGCCGGCATGAGTCGCATGCTGCAGGCCAACGTCATCGCCACCTCGGGCCGGGCCGTGGAGGCCGCCGGCGACGTGGACGTGCTGCTGCTGGACAAGACCGGCACCATCACGCTGGGCAACCGCCATGCCGACGCCTTCTGGCCCGTCGACGGCGCGTCCGAGGCGCAGCTGGCCGAGGCCGCCCGCCTGGCCTCGCTGGCCGACGAGACGCCCGAGGGCCGCAGCATCGTGGCCCTGGCCGAGCGCCGCTTCGGCCCGGCCGCCGCCACCGCACGCGGCGATGTCGTGCCCTTCACGGCGCAGACGCGCATGAGCGGCATTGACCTGGGCGGTCGCTGCCTCCGCAAGGGCGCCGGCAGCGCCGTGCGCGCCCATGTCGAGCGCCTGGGCGGCCGCTGGCCGGCCGCCGTGCTGGCCGCGGTGGACGAGGCCGCGCGCCGCGGCAGCACGCCGCTGGTGGTGGCCGACGGCGCCCAGGTGCTGGGGGTCGTGGAGCTGAAGGACATCGTCAAGCCCGGCATCCGCGAGCGCTTCGCCCGGCTGCGCCGCATGGGCATCAAGACCGTCATGGTCACCGGCGACAACGCGCTGACCGCCGCGGCCATCGCGGCCGAGGCGGGCGTGGACGACTTCCTGGCCGAGGCCACGCCCGAGGCCAAGCTGGCGCTGATACGCGAGCACCAGGCCCAGGGCCGGCTGGTGGCCATGGCCGGCGACGGCACCAACGACGCGCCGGCGCTGGCCCAGGCCGACGTGGCGGTGGCGATGAACAGCGGCACCCAGGCCGCCAAGGAGGCCGGCAACATGGTGGACCTGGACAGCGACCCCACCAAGCTCATCGAGGTCGTCGAGACCGGCAAGCAGATGCTGATGACGCGCGGCTCGCTGACCACCTTCTCCATCGCCAACGACCTGGCCAAGTATTTCGCCGTGCTGCCGGCGGCCTTCGTGTCGACCTATCCGCAGCTGGACGCGCTGAACATCATGCGGCTGGCCAGCCCCGGCTCGGCCATCCTCAGCGCGGTGATCTTCAACGCGCTGATCATCGTCGTGCTGATCCCGCTGGCGCTCAAGGGCGTGCGCTACCGCGCCGTCGGCGCCGCGGCGCTGCTGCGCCGCAACCTGCTGGTCTACGGCCTGGGCGGCGTCCTCGTGCCCTTCGTCGGCATCAAGCTCATCGACCTCCTCCTCGTCGCGCTGGGCCTGGCCTGAGCGCAGCGAACAACCCCTCGTTCCCCGATGAAAACAATGCTTTTCCTGCTGGCACTGGCCAGCGCCGTCCCCGCTGTCGCCGAGGCGCCGGATCCGCTGTCGTTCAACCTCGGCGCCGTCAGCGAATACCGCTACCGCGGCATCAGCCAGACCCGGCTGAAGCCGGCCCTGCAGGGCGGCATCGACTACGCCGACCCCAGCGGCTTCTACATCGGCACCTGGGCCTCCACCATCAAGTGGATCAAGGACGCCGGCGGCGACGCCTCGGTCGAGGTGGACCTGTACGGCGGCTACAAGACCGAGGTCGCCAAGGGCCTGACGCTGGACGTGGGCCTGCTGCAGTACGCCTATCCCAGCAACAAGCTCAACCCCAGCGCCAACACGCTGGAGGTCTATGGCGCGCTGAGCTACGGCCCGGTGACGGCCAAGTACTCGCACAGCACGACCAATCTGTTCGGCTTCGCCGACAGCAAGGGCTCGGGCTATTTCGACGTGACGGCCAACTTTGACCTGGGCGACGGCCTGACGCTGACGCCGCATGTGGGCCACCAGACCGTCAAGCACAACAGCGCCGCCTCCTATACCGACTACTCGCTGACGCTGGCCAAGGACTTCTCCGGCCTGGTGCTCAGCGCTGCGGTGGTCGGCACCGATGCGGACAAGACGGCCTACGCCAGCCCGGTGAACGGCAAATTCATGGGCAAGACCACGCTGGTGGTCGGCCTGAAGAAGAGCTTCTGAAGGAGAACCTCATGACGACAATGCCCCCCGCCCGCGAACAGCCGCTGTGGCGCCCCGCCTTGACGCTGTTCCTGGTACTCAGCCTGGTGACGGGCCTGGCCTACCCGCTGCTGGTTACCGGCCTGGCGCAGACGCTGTTCCCGGCCCAGGCCAATGGCAGCCTGCTGCTGCGAGACGGCCAGCCGGTGGGCTCGGCGCTGATCGGCCAGGCCTTCAGCAACCCCGGCCATTTCTGGGGCCGCCCGTCGGCCACGGCCCCGGCGCCCTACAACGCCGCCAACTCCGGCGGCTCCAATCTGGCGCCGACGGCGCCGGCCCTGGTCGAGGCCGTCCAGGCGCGCATCGCCGCGCTGCGCGCGGCCGATCCGGGCAATGCGGCGCCGGTGCCGGTGGACCTGGTCACCGCCTCGGCCAGCGGCCTGGACCCGCACATCAGCCGTGCCGCCGCCGACTACCAGCTGGCCCGCGTGGCCCGCGTGCGCGGTCTGCCGGTGGCGGCGGTGCGGGCGCTGGTGGACCAGCACGCCGAGGGGCGCTGGCTGGGCCTGCTGGGCGAGCCGCGCGTCAACGTGCTGGCGCTGAATCTGGCCCTGGATCATGCGACGATGCGGCGAGCGAACTGACCCGCCGTGACGGACAACCGCCCCGACCCCGATGCGCTGCTGGCCAAGGTGCAGCGCGACGAAGCCGCCGCCCGGCGCGGCCGGCTGAAGATCTTCTTCGGCGCCAACGCCGGCGTCGGCAAGACGTTTGCGATGCTGGCCGCCGCCCATGCGGCGCGGCAGCAGGGGCGGCCGGTGTGCATAGGCGTCATCGAGACCCATGGCCGGGCCGACACGGAAGCCATCGCCCGCGACCTGCCGCGCCTCGCGCTGCGGGAGCTGGTGCACCGCGGGCGCACGCTGCGCGAGTTCGACCTGGACGCCGCGCTGGCCTGGGGCCGCGAACAGCCCGGCGGCGTGCTGCTGCTGGACGAGCTGGCGCACAGCAACGCGCCGGGCTCGCGCCATGCCCGGCGCTGGCAGGACGCGCAGGAGCTGTGCGAGGCGGGCCTGGAAGTCTGGACGACGCTGAACGTGCAGCACCTGGAGAGCCTGAACGACGTGGTGGGCGGCATCACCGGCATCCGCGTCTGGGAGACGTTGCCGGACAAGGTCTTCGACGCGGCCGACGAGGTCGTCGTCGTGGACCTGCCGCCGGACGAGCTGCTGCAGCGCTTGAAGGAGGGCAAGGTCTATCTGCCGGCGCAGGCCGAGCGGGCGGCGCGCAACTTCTTCCGCAAGGGCAATCTGCTGGCGCTGCGCGAGCTGGCGCTGCGCCGCACCGCCGACCGCGTGGACGACCAGATGCTGGCCTACCGCCGCGAGCACAGTGCCGCGGCGGTCTGGCCCAACCGCGAGTCGCTGCTGGCCTGCGTGGGACCGGGCCCGGCCAGCGACAAGGTGGTGCGCAGCGCCGCCCGCCTGGCCCAGCAGCTGGGCCTGGACTGGCATGCGGTGCATGTGGAGACGACGCGCAGCCTCGGCGACGCGGCCCGCGAGCGCGTGCGCCGCGCGCTGGAGCTGGCCCAGTCGCTGGGCGCGCGCACGGCCCAGCTGTCGGCTCCCGAGGCCGCGGCGGCGCTGGTGGGCTATGCGCGCGAGCACAACCTGTCGCGGCTGGTGGTGGGGCGGCGCGAGCAGGCCTGGCGCTGGCCGGGCCGGCCCTCGCTGGCGGAGTCGCTGAGCCGGCTGGCCGCGGACATGGACGTGTTGCAGGTGGCCCTGCCCACCGCGGCGCGCGAGCGCGGCCCGGCCGGGCCGCCGGCGCGCGGCCTGCCGTCGCCGCAGGCGCTGCGCGGCTGCGCCGTGGCGCTGGCCGGCGTGGGCCTGACCACGGGCGTGGCCCTGGGGCTGCTGCACTTCATGGCGCCCACCAACATCGCGATGCTGTATCTGCTCAACGTCGTCGGCGTCGCGCTGCGCTTCGGCCGGGCGCCGGCCGCGCTGGCCGCGCTGCTGGGCGTGGCGGCCTTCGACTTCGTCTTCGTCGAACCGCGCTGGTCGTTCGCCGTGGGCGATGCCCAGTACCTGGTCACCTTCGCCGTGCTGCTGCTGGTGGGCCTGGTCATCGGCCAGCTGGCCGCCGGCCTGCAGGCCCAGGCCAGGGCCGCGCAGGAGCGCGAGCGCCGCGTGCGCGGGCTGTACGCGATGTCGCGCGACCTGGGCGCGGCGCTGGTGCCGGGGCAGGTGGCCGAGATCGCCGCGCGCTTTCTGCGCGCCGAGTTCGGCGTCGCGTCGGCCCTGCTGGCGCCCGAGCCCGGGGCCGCGCCGGGCCGCGAGGTGCTGGCCCTGCTGCCCGGCGCCAGCGCCCGGCCCGATCTGGGCGTGGCGCAATGGGCCTTCGATCACGGCCAGCCGGCCGGGCAGGGCACCGACACCCTGCCCGCCAGCCCCTGCCTGATGCTGCCGCTGGCGGCGCCCATGCGGCTGCGCGGCGTGCTGGCCGTGGCGGGGCTGGAGCGGCGCTGGTCGCCCGAGGAGCGCGAGCTGCTGGACACCTGCGCGGCGCTGCTGGCGATCTCGCTGGAGCGCATCCACTACATCGAGGTGGCCCAGCAGAGCACCCTGCAGATCGAGGGCGAGCGGCTGCGCAACTCCTTGCTGACGGCCGTCTCGCACGACCTGCGCACGCCGCTGGCCGCGCTGGTGGGCCTGGCGGATGCGCTGAAGCTGACACCGCTGACGCCGCCGCAGGTCGAGGTGGCCGATGCGATGCGGCGCTCGGCGCTGCGCATGAGCGCGCTGGTGGGCAATCTGCTGGACATGGCGCGGCTGCAGGCGGGCGCCGTGCCGCTGAACCTGCAGTGGCTGCCGCTGCAGGAGGTGGTGGGCAGCGCGCTGGCCAGCCTGGACGAGACCCTGGCCGGCCTCGAGGTCGTCGTGGACCTGCCGGCCGACCTGCCGCTGCTGCGGCTGGATGCCGTGCTGATGGAACGCGTGCTGGTCAACCTGCTGGAGAACGCGGCGAAGTACGCCGGCGGCCCCATCCGCATCGTCGCGCGCGTGGCGGGGCCGCGGGTCGAGATCGACGTGCGGGACGCCGGCCCCGGCTTTCCGGCCGGCCGCGAGGCGCGGCTGTTCGACAAGTTCGAGCGCGGCGACCGCGAGAGCGCCACGCCCGGCGTGGGCCTGGGCCTGGCCATCTGCAAGGCCATCGTGCAGGCGCATGGCGGGCAGATCAGCGCCCACAATGTGGCCACCGGCGGCGCCTGTGTGCGCGTCGAGCTGCCGCTGGGGCAGCCGCCGGCCTGAACGGGAGCCAGCCGCCGTGAGCGCCGCGCGTGTGTTGATGATCGAGGACGAGCCGGAGATCCGGCGTTTCGTGCGCCTGGCGCTGGAGAGCGAGGGGCTGGAGGTGTTCGAGGCGGCGACGCTGCAGCGCGGCCTCATCGACGCCGCCACGCGCCGGCCCGAGCTGGTCGTGCTGGACCTGGGCCTGCCCGATGGCGAGGGCCTGGACTTCATCCGCGAGTTCCGCGGCTGGTCGCGTGCGCCCATCCTCGTGCTGTCGGCCCGCGACGGCGAGGAGCGCAAGGTGCAGGCGCTGGACGCCGGCGCCGACGACTATCTCGTCAAGCCCTTCGGCATCCCGGAGCTGCTGGCGCGGGTGCGCGTGCAGCTGCGCCGGCATGGCGGCGGCCAGGACGCCGACCCCGTGCTGCGCTTCGGCGACATCGCGGTGGACCGCGCGCGGCGCAGCGTCAGCCGCGGCGGGGCGGAGTTGCACCTGACGCCCATCGAGTACCGCCTGCTGCAGGAGCTGTGCCATGCGCCGGGCCGCGTGCTGACGCACCAGCACCTGCTCAAGGCCGTGTGGGGGCCCGGCCATGCGGAGGACGTGCACTATGTGCGCGTGCACATGGCCAACCTGCGCAAGAAGATCGAGGCCGACCCCAACCGGCCGCAGTGGCTGGTGACCGAGGCGGGCGTGGGCTACCGGCTCAGGGCCTGAGGCGGGCGCGGCCGGCGCGGCCTAAACTCCATGGCCCGCCCGCTGGAGCCCGACGATGGACAAGCCGTTTCATGGATTCTCCGAGCTGTTCAGCCAGCTGGGCCTGCCCGGCGACACGGCCGGCATCGCCGCCTTCCTGGCCCGCCACGGGCCGCTGCCGGCCGATGTCGCGCTGGCCGATGCGCCGTTCTGGACCCCGGCCCAGGCGGGCTTGCTGAGGGAGCAGCTGGGCGCGGACGCGGACTGGGCCGAGGTCGTCGACCGGCTGGACGTTGCGCTGCGCCAGCCGCCGGCGCCGCGTTAAGCCCTGGAGCCCGGCTCGCCGGGCCACAGGCGGCGCAGGCCCGCGCCCGCCGCGGCGCGAAAGCGCGGGCTGTGCAGGCAGGCCGCGCCGGCCAGGCCCAGCAGGGCGCCCAGCACCGTGTCCACCAGCCGCGCCTGCATCAGCCGTTCGGGGGCCAGCGCCATGCCCTGGCCCGCGTCCGCCAGCAGCAGCGTCAGCGGCGTGATGAAGACGGCCGCCACCGCGTACTGGCGCACGACCAGGAATTCGATGATCAGCGTCAGCCCCGTCATCAGGGCCGCCACGCTCCAGTCGTTCAGCGGCAGCTGCGCGATGCCGAGAAAGACCAGCAGCCCCAGTGCCGTGCCCAGGCTGCGCTGCAGCTGCTTGGTCCAGGCGGCGCGCAGCGAGGCGCCCTGGATGATGGCCAGGCAGCTGACCGGCACCCAGTAGGGCCGCTCCAGCCGCAGCGCCTGCGCCGCCCCCAGCGACAGGCCCACGAAGGCGGCGATGACCACCGACTCCACCACCACGGGGTCGAAGCCGGTCTGCTTGGGCGGGCTGGGTGCCGGCACGCCGTGGCGGGCCGCGACGCGCAGGCTGTAGACGAAGGCGATGACCACGGCCAGCAGGGCGCCCAGCGTGACGGCGCCGATCTGGGCCAGCGCATCGCGGCCATGCACGGGGCTGTAGGCGCCGATGGCCGCAGCCATGACGAAGAACAGGCTGCCCGGCGGCGGTGCGGCGTAGAAGCGGCACACCAGCGTGACCAGCAGCGTGATCAGCACCAGCAGCGGCACGATCAGCGCCGGGTGGTCATGCCCCAGCATGCCCAGCGCATGGCTGGCCGTCATGCCGAAGGCGCAGGCCATCAACCAGGCCATGCGGTGGGCCAGGCCGGTGGCGGGCAGGTGCAGGAACACCAGGCCGCCCAGCGACCCCGCCAGGCCCAGGCCCAGCTGGCCGTGCGCCGCGCCGGCGAAGATGGGCAGGCCCGAGGCCAGGGCGGCGGCCACCGGCATCTCCCAGGGCCGGCTGCTGCTGTTGACGCGCACCAGCTGCAGCCATTCGCGGGAAAGCCGCTGCCTCATGGTCGCGCCGCCTTGAACCGCCATGCGGCAGGCCTGCCCGGTCTCTTGCGGCCGGCGGCCTTCAGGCGCTGCGCGGCAGCACGGTCAGCACACGCACGATGAAGGCGTGCAGCTCGGTCATGTAGTTCTGCAGGAACTGCCGGGTGCCGTCGTCGGTGACCTCGCCATCGTCGGTGATGAGGCCGGGCTTGAACTGGATGTAGGCCTCGACCTGGTTCATCAGCGGCGAGTTGCAGAAGCACAGCACGCCGCGCAGGCTCTGCTGCGCCACGGCCGTGCCGATGGCGCCCGGCGAGGTGCCGATGACGGCGGAGGGCTTGCGCGCGAAGGAGTTCTTGCCCCAGGGCCGGCTGGCCCAGTCGATGGCGTTCTTCAACCCGCCGGGGATGGAGCGGTTGAACTCCGGCGTCACGAACAGCAGCGCATCGACATCGGCGATGGCCTGCTTGAAGGCGCGTGCCACCGGCGGGTAGTCGGCGTCGTAGTCCTGGCTGTACAGCGGCAGGTCCTTGATCGCGATCTCGCGGAGCTCCAGCTCCGGCGGCGCGAGCCGCACCAGGGCCTTGGCCAGCAGGCGGTTGATCGAGGTCGAGGAGAGGCTGCCGACGAAATATCCGACCTTGTAGCTTGCCATGGTGTGCTCCGGTGGGGGTACTGCGGGAATGCGCGCAGCAAGCGTACGCCGGCCGCCGTCCCGTCGGCAAGCTTGGCCGCCCGGCCATCGCGGCCATCGCGGCCGATCGGTTCGGCATCGAAGCGCGCCGGCGTCCTGCCCGGGGCAGATGGCCGAGGGCGCGGGCTCGAGAGCCCTGCCGGCTCAGTACTCGACCTTGTAGTCCTTGTGCAGCGGCTGGCCGGTCCAGGCCTGGCGGGCGGTCCAGTCGGCCGGCGGGTCGGTCCAGAAGCGGTTGTCGGCGGGCAGGCCCAGCGCCAGGAAGCCGAGGGTGGCCATGTACAGGCTGCCCGTCGACGTGTAGACGTCGGCCACACCGGGCTGATGGCCGCAGAAGCCCAGCACCAGCCAGCCCTTGGCGTCGAAGTTGGCGCAGCCGTCGAACATGCGGCGCATCACCGCGGTGAGCGCGCCGCGCACCTGAGCGGGCGCGACATGGGCTGGCAGCTTCTCCATCAGCGCCGCATGGGCCAGGGCCTGGAAGGCGCCGGTGCGGTAGGTGATGGAGCGCCCGAACGCGGGATAGCTGCCGTCCGGCGCGATCAGCCTTTCGATGAACTCCGCATAGCGCACCAGGCGCTGCACGGCGGCCTGGTGTTCGGCGCGCTCGGCCATACCGTGGGCCACCAGGATGTCGAGGAAGTCGACCAGCATGGAATGGATGACGTAGCTGTTGTAGTAGTCCATGCTGAATTTCGGGCCATCGCTGTACCAGCCGTCGCCCACATACCACTCGGCCATCTTGCGCTTGGCAAACTCGATGCGCACCGGGTCGGCCTGCTCGCCGACGGACAGCAGGAAGGCCTCGTTGATGCCGGCGAACAGCAGCCAGTTGTTGTAGGCGCCGGTGCGGCTGCGCAAGGCCTTGAACTCGTCGATCAGCCGCCGCTTGGTGGTCTTGTCCAGGGGCTCCCACAAGGCCTTGGGCGCGCGCATGAAGGCCTGGGCCAGATAGGCGGCGTCGACGATGGGCTGCTTCTCGGTTCGGAAGTTCAGGTAGTCCGGATGGGCCGGGTTCACGCCGTTGGCGATGCCCTTCAGGAAGGCGCTGCGCAGTTGCTGGCGCAGCCGGCCTTCGGCCGTGTCGTCGTCGGGCAGGGCCAGCCAGGGCGCCACGCCCGCCATCGTGCGGCCCACCGCTTCCAGGTGGGTGACGCGGCGGAAGAAGGCGTCGTCGTGGCCGGGCGGCACCTCCACCGGCATGTTGGCCCTCAGGCTGCCGTTGGCCAGGTTCAGGATCACCGGCGCCGCAATGCGGTACAGCGTCTCGGCCCAGTACTGCCGGTCCCGGGAGCCGTCGGCCGCGGGCGCCTGCGCCGAGGCGCCGGCGTGCAGCGCGGCAATGACGACGAAGGCCAGCAGGCGGCTGGCCAGCCAGGGGCGGCCCGACGGGCGGCTCAAGGGGAGGAGGGCGGTCATGTCGTTGAATTTCGGAGGAGGTTCTGGGAACGGGCGGGGCCGCCGCTGCGCCGGTGCGCCGGCCCGCCACGGGGCTGCAGTTCGGTCGGTTCGGGCCGCCCTCAGGCAGGGCGCGGGCTTCAGTCCGGAGCCTGGTAGTTCCTGGCGCCGCCCAGCGCCTTGAACGGCCGCAGCAGCCACAGGAAGATCAGCGCCGAGGCGGCGGCCAGCAGGCCGCTGGCGATGAAGGTGTGGCGGTAGTTCTGCCCGGTCAGGTCCAGCCAGGCGCCCACCAGCGGCGGCACCAGCGTGTAGCCCAGCGCGGCCAGGATGTTGGCCGCCGACTGGAACTGCGCGAAGCGTGCCTGCGGGTACAGGTACTGGCCTATGGCCGCCGTGCCGGTCACGAACAGCCCCGAGAACACGCCGTGCAGCACGAACGCGAGCTGGAACTGCCCCGCCGTCTGCACCAGCAGGCCGGCCGGCAGCATGGCGGCCGCATACAGCACGATGCAGCCCAGCCCGACGCGCAAGGGGTGCAGGCGGTCGGCCAGCCAGCCTATGGGCAGGGCCAGCAGCAGCGAGCAGGTGTAGGTCAGGGCCAGCGCCTTGCCGTAGCCGTCCAGCCCCAGGCCGATCTGCTTGGCGTAGAACACGCCGAAGCTGTTGACGGGGTTGAAGGAGATCAGCCCCAGCATCATCGCCAGGAAGACGCCGACGTAGAAGCGGTGGCTGAAGCATTCGCGCATGTAGCGGCGTATCTCCGACTCGGTGCCCGCGGCGCCGGGCGCGGGCGCCTGCGGCGGCGGATAGCTGCCTTCGCGCACAAACCAGCACATCGCGGCGAAGCCCAGGCCGTAGACCAGCGCGATGCCGATGAAGATCTCGGCGTAGTAGCGCTCGGCCTGGCCCACGATCTGGTAGGTGAAGAGGATGCCCGCCAGCAGGCTGACCGCGCGGAACATGCCGTAGAAGCGGCCCGTCAGCTTGGCTGGCACCACGTCGGCCACCAGGCCGCCGAAGACGGCATTCGCGATCACCGAGCCGACCTCGAAGGCCACCCACATCAGGCTGAACCAGGCCAGCTTGCAGATGCGCAGGCCCGGCGAGGCGCTGCCCAACAACTGGTGCAGCAAGGCGCCGCCCTCGGGCGCGAAAGCCATGCCCACCAGCCCCAGCATCAGCAGCGGCGTGGGGGCCAGCAGGAAGGGAATGCGCCGGCCCCAGCGGCCGCGGTGGCGATCGGAGCGCACCGCGATGAACGGCGCCAGCACCATGCTCAGGCCCCAGGGCAGCGAGCCCACCACCAGCGCGACGAACAGGTTGCTCGCCTCCATCTGCTTGAGCAGCACCTGCGCGACGGGGATGGCGGCGCGCTCCTTCACGCTCCAGGCGAAGTCGCCGATCAACAGGAAGGCGAAGAGCGCGAGCAGGCCGCCCGCGGTGTAGGTCAGGCTGCCGTGGTGCCAGCGGCGCGCCGACAGCTTGGGACGATGGGGGTCGGCGGGAAGAGGGGTGGTGGGTACTGCTTGGGGCTGCATGGCGTCGGTCCTTGGCGCGTCGCGCCGTGGCGCCAGGCGTTGCGCAGCATGCCGCTGTCTTGGTCTGGCCTGCATAGGGTAACGTTTCCCTATTTGCCATCGCTATCGGGATTACACGGAGTGGCGCATCGGTGTTGTAAGCAGTGTTCAGTGCGATATCTGCCGAAAGACTAGGGCAAACACGTAGGGAAACGTTTCCTGAAATCCTTCTATCATCTCGTCAACGAATGACGCAGGCGCCGCCAAGGCGGGCGCCGGTGTCGCAGCACTGCCAAGGTCGGCTCGCGGTCGTGCGGGTGGCAACACAATGCCGCCCGTCAGCAAGCCAGCAGAGGAAAGCGAATGTCCAAGAACTCCGTCACCCTGATCGACGTCGCCAAGCAGGCGGGCGTTGCGCTGGTGACCGCGTCGCGAGCGCTGAACGGCACCGGCTTCGTCTCCGACGAGACGCGCAAGAAGGTGGTCGCGGCGGCGAAGGCGCTGGGCTATTCGCCCAATCTGTCGGCCAAGATCCTCAAGGGCGGGCGCCCGAACCTGCTGGGCCTGGCGGTCAGCAACCTGCAGTCCAGCGTCATCAACGAGATCATCAGCGCCGTCAGCCTGGCCGCCAAGCAGGCCGGGCTGGACCTCATCATCTACAACGCCAGCACCGAGCTGGGCGCGCCCAAGCAGCAGGACATCAACCGCGTGCTGGGCGGGCTGTGCGAGGGCATTCTGCTGGTGCTGCCCACGGCCCAGGAAGGCCTGCTGGCCGAGTTCGAGTCCAGCAGCGTGCCGGTGGTGCTGATCAACTACTGGCGCAACGAGACCCGGCTGCCCACCGTGCGCGGCGACAACTACGAGGGTTCGCGCGCCGCCGTCGAGCACCTGATCGGCCTGGGCCACAGCCGCATCGCCTTCATCACCGGCTCCAGCTACACGGGCCAGAGCCAGGAACGCCAGCGCGGCTACCAGGACGCCCTCAAGCAGGCCGGCATCCGGCCCGTCAAGAGCCTGGTGGTGCAGGGCGACTTCACGCAGTCGGGGGGCTTCGAGGCGGCCCAGCAGCTGCTGGCCCAGCCCAAGCGCCCGACGGCCATCTTTGCTGCCAACGACGCGATGGCCATGGGCGCCATGGATGCGCTCAAGGAGCGGGGCCTGCAGATCCCCGGGGACGTCTCGGTCGTCGGCTTCGACGACAGCCCGGCCTCCAACCATGTCTACCCCCGCCTCACGACCGTGCGTCAGCCGCTGTCCGACATCGGCGAGCAGGCCGTGCGACTGATCCTGCAGCGCATCCGCGGCCAGGCGCCGGCCCAAGAGGCCGACGACGCGCCCATCGAGTTGCCCAGCACGCTGGTCATCCGCGACTCCTGCGGCCCCGCGCCCGAAGCGGCGCTGGGCTGACCCCACAACGAAAGCAAGCGACACCATGGCAGCACCCCTCTTCTCACTGGCAGGCCGCAGCGCATTGGTGACCGGCGGCGCCAGCGGCATCGGCCAGGCGATCGCGGTGGCGCTGGCGCAGGCCGGGGCGCGGGTCGCCATCACCGCCAACCGCCAGCCTGCCGACGACACCATCGCGCAAGTGCGGGCCCTGGGCGGCGACTGCCTGGCCCTGCCGGGCAACCTGGCCGAGCCGGGTGCCGCGGCCGCCGTCGTCGGCGCGACGGTGGAGGCCTTCGGCGGCCTGGACATCCTCGTCAACAACGCCGGCATCATCCGCCGCGCCGATGCCGAGGTGCACGCCGAGTCCGACTGGCACGACGTGCTGGACCTCAACCTGAACGCGGTCTGGCAGCTGTCCCAGCAGGCCGGCCGGCAGATGCTCATGCAGGCGCACGGCAAGATCATCAACATCGCTTCGCTGCTCAGCTTCCAGGGCGGCATCCGCGTGCCGTCGTACACGGCCAGCAAGCACGCCGTGCTGGGCCTGACCCGCGCGCTCGCCAACGAATGGGCGAGCCGGGGCGTCAACGTCAACGCGATCGCACCGGGCTACATCGAGACGGCCAACACCGCGGCGCTGCGCGCCGACGAAGAGCGCCAGCGCCAGATCCTGGAGCGCATCCCCGCCGGCCGCTGGGGGCGGGCGCAAGACCTGGGCGGCGCGGCCGTCTTCCTCGCGTCCGACGCCTCGGCCTATGTGCACGGCCAGGTGCTGGCCGTGGACGGCGGCTGGCTGGCGCGCTGAGCACGCGACGAAATCTTTGGCCCAAGATGGAAACGTTGCCCTGTATTGATTGGAATTGACTCGTGGACTCGCCTCGACAAAGGCGATTTCTTCGGAAAGAAATGGAAACGTTGCCTTATCACCATGCTGACCACCACTGAAACGCCTACCGCCACCGCCTGCTTCGACGCGCCGCTGTCGCAAGCCCTGGCCCAGGTGCGCCGCCTTCGCGACGAGTTCCCCGAAGGCTTCCCCCACGGCTGGACGCAGGACAACCGCTACCTGGCGCGCGACCTGTACGGCTTCCCGCCCGGCGCCAACGTCGGCTGGACGACCGGCTTCTGGACCGGCCTGCTGTGGCTGGCCTACGAGCTCAGCGACGACGCGGCCTGCAAGGCCTCTGCCGCCCAGCATGTGAGCAGCTTCGCCACCCGCATCTGCGAGCGCGTCAACGTGGACCACCACGACATGGGCTTCCTGTACACGCCGTCCTGCGTGGCGGCGTGGACGCTGACGGCAGACCCGTTGGCCCGCGGCGCCGCGCTGGCCGCGGCCGACTGGCTGCTGCAGCGCTACTGGCCGCAGGCCGGCATCATCCAGGCCTGGGGCGACCTGAGCGACCCGGAGCAGCGCGGCCGCATCATCATCGACTGCCTGCTGAACCTGCCCCTGCTGTTCTGGGCCAGCAAGGTCAGCGGCAACGAGGCCTATCGCGAGGCTGCGCGCAGCCACCTGGTGAAGTCGCGCGACTTCCTGGTGCGCGAGGACGCGTCGAGCTTCCACACCTACCACTTCGACGTCGCCACCGGCGCGCCGCTGCGCGGCAGCACGGCGCAGGGCGCCGCGGACGATTCCTGCTGGGCGCGCGGCCAGGCCTGGGGCATCTACGGCTTCGCGCTCAACCACCGCTTCGCGCCCGACCTCGACCTGCTGCCCGTCGCGCGCCGCCAGGCCGACTATTTCCTGGCCCGCCTGCCCGCCAACGGCGTCGCCTACTGGGACCTGGCCTACGGCGACGGCAGCGGCGAACCCTGGGACAGCTCGGCCTCGGCCATCGCTGCCTGCGGCCTGATGGAGCTGGCCGCCCACCTGCCGGCGGGCGAGGGCGAGCACTACCGCCAGCAGGCGCTGCGCATCCTGGCCGGCCTGGCCCGGCACTGCAACGGTGCCGGCACCGGCTCCAACGCGCTGCTGCTGCACGGCGTCTACAGCAAGCCGCATGGCAAGGGCATCGACGAAGCCTCGCTGTGGGGCGACTACTTCTATCTCGAAGCGCTCGCCCGAGCGACCCGCGGCTGGCAGGGCCATTGGTAGGCCCGCGACCCGCTGTCACGCCAAAGAACTCCGCACCCCAAACGCATTGACCAAACCCTGAGAGGAGACAAGAGTGAAGGCTGTTCAATTTCCATCGAGCCCCCGGATGAGCCCTCTGGCATTCGCCGTTGCACTGGCCGTTTCGGCGCCGGTCTGCATGGCCCAGGCTCAGTCCACGGACGAAGCGCAGAAGACGGCGCTCAACCGCGTCGAGATCACCGGTTCCAAGATCAAGGGCGTCGACGCCGAGTCCTCGGTGCCGGTGCAGACGATCACGCGCGCCCAGATCGAGGCCACCAGCGCCACCACGCTGGATGAGGTGCTGCAGTCCATGGCCATCTCCGGCGACGCCCGCAATCGCACGACGGGGGCGGACCAGATCTCCTACGCCAACCTGCGCGGCATCGGCTTCGGCCGCACGCTGGTGCTGGTGAACGGCCACCGCTGGGTCGGCAGCTCCGACCTCAACGGCACGGCCGACCTCAGCTCCATCCCGCTGGCCTCCGTCGAGCGCATCGACGTGCTGAAGGACGGCGGCTCGGTGCTCTATGGCGCGGACGCCATGGTGGGCCTGATCAACATCGTGCTGAAGGACAGGTTCAGCGGCGCCAACCTGCGCGCCTCCTACGGCAGCTACTCGGAGGGCAAGGGCGCCCAGAAGCGGGTCGAGCTGACGGTGGGCCACACGACGGAGCGCTTCTCCGGCCTGCTGTCCTTCCAGTACAACCAGGGCGACGGCCTGCACTTCAGCGACTACGAGCTGACGCGCCAGCGCGCACCCTATGGCTCGGGCAGCTTCAACTACACCGACTTCACGCCGGCCGGCAGCTTCAAGCTGTGCAAGGGCGCGGTGCTGCCCACGGGCGGCTGCGCCGCCGGCACGCTGGCCGACCCCAACGGCGTGAAGACCAACTTCTTCACCTACGACGCGGGCAAGACCGGCAGCGACTGGCGCGTCTACAACAAGCCCACCGACAGCTACAACAACGTCGGCGTCAGCAGCCTGATCGTGCCGCTGACCCAGAAGTCGGTGGTGGGCGACATGTCCTACCAGATCACCGACCGCATCAAGCTGCGCGTCACCGGGCAGTTGATGGAGGCCTCCGCCACCTCCGACGCGCCGCAGGACTTCAACCTGGGCGCGGGCGGCTCGGTGGGCGGCGCCGGCATCTTCATCTCGCCGCAGAGCTACTACAACCCGTTCGGCGTCGCCGTCGGGCGCGTGCAGCGCGCGGCTGTCGAAGCGGGCCCGCTGCAGCGTGACGCCAGCACCAAGACCCGCGCGATCTCGCCGACGCTGTCGGGCGACTTCGATGTGTGGGGGCGCAGCTTCGACTGGGAGGTCGGCGCGGTGCATGGCTCGACGCACCAGACCACTCATCTGAACAACGACTTCAGCATCAGCCGGCTGACCAACGCGCTGGGCCCGTCCTTCAAGGACGCCAGCGGCAACATCGTCTGCGGCACGCCCGGCAACGTGATCGCGGGCTGCGTGCCCATGAACCTGCTCGGCAGCGGCACGATCACGCCGGAGATGCTGAAGTACGCCCAGCTCGACCCCAAGGACGTGGGCTGGACCAACAACTTCTACGACCACGACTACTTCGCCCAGATCAGCTCCCCGGACCTGGTCAAGCTGCCGGCCGGCCCGCTGGGCTTCGCGGGCGGCATCGAGCGCCACACCGTGTGGGGCGACACGGGGCGCTTCATCGCCTTCGACAACAACGACGCGCTGTCGCGCACGCGCGGCGTCACCGGCGGCGGCTACGGCTCCACCGACGTGTTCGGCGAGTTCTACGTGCCGCTGCTGAAGGGGCTGCCGGGCATCCAGAAGCTGGACCTCAGCATCGCCGGCCGCCATTCGTCCTACGGCGGTGGCATCAATGTCAACAACAAGAAGTTCGGCCTGAAGTGGAAGGTCATCGACGACCTGGCGGTGCGCGGCAGCTTCAGCACGGGCTATCGCCTGGACCTCTCCGGCATCATTCAGAACACCGTGACCTCCACGGTGGTCGTGACCGACCCCTGCTCGTTCACCACCAACACCAACGGCAGCATCGCCTCCAACCGCTACGCCCAGCTCACGGCCGAGCAGCAGGCGCAGTGCCACGCGGCCGGCGTGCCCGTCGGTGGCTATGACACGCGGCTGGCCGCGCCGACGACGCAGCTGAACACGGCCAACCCGCAGCTGGGCCCTGAGCGCGACATCTTCCGCACCGTCGGCTTCGTCTACAGCCCCCACTTCGTGCCCGGGCTGGAGCTGACCCTCGACTACTGGGACGTCATCTTCCGCGACAGCATCGTCAAGCCGAACATGAACCAGATGGCGCTGAACTGCCTGTCCAACCCCGGCGACCCGCGGTTGTGCCCGGAAGGCTGGATGAAGCGCGATGCCGGCGGCGCGATCAGCTTCGTCCGCGTCGGTGCGCTGAACGGCCCCGGCGGCGAGCGCTTCAAGGGCATCGATCTGAACTGGCGCTACGCCCCCAAGGCCACGAGCTGGGGCAAGTTCAGCTTCGACATGACCAATGCCATCCTCCTGAAGGTCATCGACACCCCGATCACGCCCGTCGACAAGGTCGGCGTGCTGACCAGCGGCACGCTGTCCTCCGGCGCCCACTACCGCCTGCGCTCCAACTTCAACCTGAACTGGAGCCGCGGTGCCTGGGGCGCTCGCTGGGGCGCGCGCTATTTCTCCAGCCAGACGGAGAACTGCAAGCTGACCGGCACCAGCGTCGTGGGCCTGTGCAACGACCTGGGCCCGGTGCAATCGCAGACGGACCCGAGCAACCCCGCCACCGCCAAATACCTGCCCTTCCTGGCGGGCGGCAGTGCCAACCGCATCGGGGCGTACACGCTGCACGACATCAGCGCCTTCTACCAGCCGACGTCGCGCAGCCGGGTCAAGCTGGGCGTCAACAACGTCTTCAACAAGCAGCCGCCGTTCGTCGTCAACTCGGACCGCAGCTTCAACCCGGCCTTCGGTGTGCCGGATCGCTACGTCTACGTCGAGTACGCGCAGAAGTTCTGACCGGGCCAGGCCGCGGGCGCCCGCCCGCGGCCGGCGCCCTCTCGTCCGGCCGGGCCCCTCCGAGCCCGGCCGGCGCTCTCCCTCTCTCACGTTGACCTCATGAAAGCCCTGCTCGACTTCGTCGATCGCCACCGCCGCGGCGCTGCCGTGGGCATCTTTTCGGTGTGCTCGGCCCACCCGGACGTGCTGCGCGCCGCGATGACGCATGCCCTGACGGGCGACCAGCCGCTGCTGATCGAAGCCACCTCCAACCAGGTGAACCAGTTCGGCGGCTACACCGGCATGCGGCCCGCAGCCTTCCGCGACTTCGTGCACCGCTTGGCCGACGCGGTGGGCCTGCCCCGCGAGCGGCTCATCCTCGGTGGCGACCACCTGGGCCCCAACTGCTGGCAGGCCGAAACGCCGGACGAGGCCATGGCCCGCTCCGAAGTGCTGATTGCCCAGTACGTCGAGGCGGGCTTCCGCAAGATCCACCTGGACTGCTCCATGCCCTGCGCCGGAGACCCGGCCGTGCTGAGCGACGAGGTGGTGGCCGAGCGCGCGGCGCGGCTGGCCCGCGTGGCCGAGGCGGCCTGGGCCCGCGCCGGCGGCGAGGCGCCGGTCTACGTGGTGGGCACCGAAGTGCCCGTGCCCGGCGGCGCCCATGAAGAACTGGACAGCCTGGCCGTGACCCGCCCGGCGGCGGCGCAGCGCACGCTGGCCGTGCACCGGGAGGCCTTCACCGCGGCCGGAGCCGGCTCCGCCTGGGAGCGCGTGATCGGCCTGGTGGTGCAGCCCGGCGTGGAGTTCGACCATGACAAGGTCATCGACTACCGGCCCGATCTGGCGCGCGAGCTCAGCGCCGCCATCGCCGCGCATCCCGGCCTGGTCTACGAGGCCCACTCGACCGACTACCAGACCCCCGACGCGCTCTCGGCCCTGGTGCGCGACCACTTCGCGATCCTGAAGGTGGGCCCCGGCCTGACCTTCGCGCTGCGCGAGGCGCTCTGGTCCCTGGTCGACATCGAGCAGGAATGGCTGGGGCCGGACGAGGCCCCCGACCTGCGGCAGACGGTGCTCGCGGTCATGCAGGAGCAGCCCGGCCACTGGAAGAAGTATTACCAGGACGGCGAGCGCCTGCGGCTGGACTTGCAGTACAGCCTCAGCGACCGCATCCGCTACTACTGGAGCCACCCGCGCGTGGCCGAGGCCGCCCGGCGCCTGCTGGAGCGGCTGGAGCGTGCCTCGACGGCGGGCCTGCCCATGACGCTGATCAGCCAGTGCATGCCCTGGCAGTACGAGCAGATCCGCGCCGGACGGCTGAAGAACAGCGCGGCGGCCCTGCTCGACTCGAGCGTGCATCGCGTGCTGCAGCAGTACGCCCTCGCATGCAAGCCCATGAACCTGAACTGAAGGCGCAACCCATGCCGCTTCTTGACATGACCGATGCCGAGCTCGAACAGCGCGGCGCCCGTTGGACCGTGCGCGAAATCGCGCAGCAACCGGCCGTCTGGGCCGAGGCGCTGCAGGCGCTGGCCGGCGACCTCGATCTGCGCCGTTTCATCGACGCCCAGCTCGCCACGCCCGGGCTGCGCATCGTGCTGACCGGCGCCGGCACCTCGGCCTTCATCGGCGAATGCCTGGCGCCCGCTATCGGCGCCGCCACCGGCCTGCGCGTCGAGGCCATCGCCACCACCGACATCGTCAGCGGCCCCGGCCTGTGCCTGGCCGAGGGCGTGCCGACGCTGCTGGTGTCCTTCGCCCGCTCCGGCAACAGCCCGGAGAGCGTGGCCGCCGTGCAGCTGGCCGACCGCTTCGTCCGGGACTGCCGCCAGCTCGTCATCACCTGTAATGCCGACGGCGAACTGGCGCGCGAGATGGCCCGGCGCGACGACGCCCGCTGCCGTGCCGTGGTGCTGCCCGACGCCAGCCACGACCGCGGCTTCGCGATGACCTCCAGCTTCACCACCATGCTGCTGGTCGCGGCGCAATGCTTCGGCGTCGCCCCGCATGCCGACGCACTGGTGGCCGCCGCGCATCGCCTGATGCCGCAAGTGCCCCGGCTGTGCGCGCCCTGGGTGGGCCGCTTCGAGCGCGTCGTCTACCTCGGCTCCAACGAGCTCAAGGGCCTGGCGCGCGAGGCCGCGCTCAAGCTGCTGGAGCTGAGCGACGGCCGCATCGTCAGCCTCTTCGACTCGCCGCTGGGCTTCCGCCATGGCCCCAAGACCATCGTCAATGGCGCGACGCTGGTGGTCATCCTGCTGTCGTCCGATCCCTACACCCGCAAGTACGACCTCGACCTGCTGCGCGAGCTGCGCGCCGACGGCCGCGCCGGCCAGGTGCTGGCCATCGGCGCGCTGGGCGAGGACCTGCAGGCAGACGGCGACACGCTGGACCTGCCCGGCGCCCAAGGCCTGACCGACCTCGAGCTGGCGCCGCTGCACGTGCTGTTCGCGCAGTGGTTCGCGCTGCAGCAGTCGCTGGCGCTGGGCCTGACGCCCGACAGCCCCAGCGTCTCCGGCACGGTCAATCGCGTCGTCAAGGGCGTCACCATCCATCCCGTCCCCTGACGGCCACTGCGCATGACCCGGATCATTCACGGCATCGACGTCGGCGGCACCAAGATCGAGCTCGTCAGCCATGACGAGGATCTGCGGCCGCTGCACCGGCGCCGCATCGACACGCCGACCCAGGGCATCCAGGCCTTTATCGAGGCCGTTGCGGGCCTGGTGCAGGAGGCGGACGATCGCGTCGGCGTGGCCGCGGCGATCGGGGTGGGCATCCCGGGCTTCGTCGATCCGCGCACCGGCTGCCATGTCAGCGCCAACATCCCGGCCCTGCGCGGCCAGCGGGTGCCCCCCATGCTGCAGGCACGCCTGAAGCGGCCCGTCCAGGTGGCCAACGACTGCCACTGCTTCGCGCTGTCCGAGGCGCATGGCGGCGCGGCGGCGCGTTTCGACTCCATGTTCGGGCTGGTCATCGGCACCGGCGCCGCGGGCGGCTACTGCGTGAACGGCCGGCTGCTGAAGGGCAGCAACGGCGCTTTAGGCGAGACCGGGCACACGCCCATCTCCGCGGCCGTGCTGCAGCGGCACGGCCTGCCGCTGTTCGACTGCGCCTGCGGCCAGCGCGGCTGCCTGGAGCGCTATGTGTCGGGCTCGGGGCTGCAGGCGATCTACACGCACCTCAGCGGCGAGCAGCGGGACGGGCAGGCCATCATGGCGCTGGCCGACGCCGGCGACGCGACGGCGCGGCAGGCGCTGGCGGTGCATGTGGACGTGCTGGCGAGCAGCCTGGCCAGCCTGGTGCTGCACCTGGACCCCGGCGCCATCGTGCTGGGCGGCGGGCTGTCCCAGCTGGGCCATCTGTATGAGCAGCTGCCCGACCAGGTGACGCGTCACCTGGTGCGCGGCATGGTGGCGCCGCCCATCCTGCCGCCCGCCTTCGGCGACGCCGGCGGCACCCGCGGCGCGGCCGTGCTGGCCCTGAGCCTGCTGCCGGTCGAGGAGGCCCGCCCATGTTGAAGCGGGTGCGGGGCCGGGTGTTGACGCCCGGGGGCTGGCGGCTGGCCGAGGTGGGCATGACCCAGCGCATCGAGTCCATCCGCGAGCTGTCGCAGACCGAGCTGGCGGGCCTGGATGCGGCCGAGCTGCCGGTCGTGCTGCCGGGCTTCATCGACCTGCATGTGCATGGTGCCGTGGGGCGGGACGTGATGCAGGGCGGCGATGCGGCGCTGGAAGTCGCCCGTTTCCATGCCCGGCATGGCACCACGGCGATGCTCGCCACGACGATGACGGCCTGCGAGGCCGACATCGAGCGCGCGCTGCGCGGCGTGCGCCTCAGCATGGAGGCGCCGGCGGGGGAGGGCGCCCGCATCCTGGGCGTGCACCTGGAAGGCCCGTTCATCAGCGAGCAGCGCCTGGGCGCCCAGCCGCCGGCGGTCCTGCGCGGCGACATGGCACGCATACGCCGCTGGCAGGCGCTGGCGCCCATCCTCGCGCTGACCCTCGCACCCGAGATCGACGGCCATCTGGCGCTGATCCCGGAGCTGGTCGCGCTGGGCGTGCGCGTGCAGCTGGGGCACACGGCCGGCAGCTACGATGACGGCGTGAAGGCCTTGCAGGCCGGCGCCACGGGCTTCACCCATTTGTTCAACGGCATGAGCGAGATGTCGCACCGTCAGCCCGGCATCGCCTGCGCCGCCTTGGCTCATGCCGAGTTCGCCGAGATCATCCCGGACCTGCAGCATGTGCAGCCGGGCGCCATCCTGGCCGCGCTGCGCGCCATCCCCAAGGCCTATGGCATCACCGACGCCACGCCGGCCACCGGCATGCCCGACGGCGAATACACGCTGGGCACCCAGCGCGTCTTCAAGTGCATGGGCTGCGTGCGCCTGGTGCTGGGCGACTCGCTGGCGGGCAGCGCGCTGACCATGGACCAGGCGCTGAGGAATTTCGTCTCGCTGGGCCTGGACCTGGCCGACGCGTCCGACCGCCTGTCGCGATTCCCCGCCGACTATCTGGGCCTCGCCGATCGCGGCCGCATCGAGCCGGGTGCCTGGGCCGACCTGGTCGAGCTGGATGCCGAACTGGGCGTGCGGCGCGTCTGGGTGGAGGGGCGCGAGATCGCGCCGGCGCCGGGCCCGGTCGCCATCAACACCGGAGCCTCCACATGAAAGCCATCGCCTCCTTCGTGGCGCGCGCTGCCGCGCTGGCCTTGGTCGCCGCGCTGAGCTCGGCCCGTGCGGCCGCGCCGGCGGCCTCGGCGCCGGCCGTGCAGGCGCCCAGCGCCGAGGCCTTCGAGGCCCTGCGCCAGCGCTGGCTGCAGAAGCTGGTGGGCCCGGCATCGCTGGACCGCCGCCAGCCGCTGGTGGCGAGCCGGCTGCGCAGCCAGTCCGACGCGGCGCTGCGGGCCTTGCAGCAGATGCACCGCGAGCCCGGCGCCCAGGCGCTGTGGGACGACATCGGCGACTTCCGCAACCCCGACAAGCTGGCCGCCTCGGCCCTGGTGACCAGCAACGCCCTGCGCCTGCTGACGATGGCGCGGGCCTATGGCACGCCCGGGTCGCCGGCCTATCGCGATGCCCGCCTGGCTGCAGGCATCGCCGCCGGCCTGGACTGGCTGCTGCGCGAGCACTACAGCGCCGGCCGCCCCGAGTGGGGCAACTGGTGGCACTGGCAGATCGGCACGCCGCTGCATCTGCTCGACCTGCTGACGCTGGCGGGAGACGCCGTGCCGGCGCCGCTGCGCCAGCGCTGCCTGGACGCCATCCGCTGGTATGTGCCCGACCCCAGGACCAAGACGCGCGCCGACGGCACGCTGGTGCATGAGACCGGGGCCAACCTGCTCGACAAGGCGCTGGTGGCCATCCTCGGCGGCATGCTGGGCCAGGACGGCGCCCGTGTCGCGTCCGGCCGCGACGCGATCGGCGGCACGCTGGACTACGTGACCGCGGACGACGGCTTCTACCGCGACGGCTCCTTCATCCAGCACCATTACTTCGCCTATGCCGGCAGCTACGGCGTCGTGGCCCTGGAGGACTATGCGCGGCTGCTGTACCTGCTGCAGGGCTCGGCCTGGCCCGTCACCGACGCGCGCCTGGCCAACGTCTACGCGTTCGCGCGGCAGAGCTTCGTGCCCTTGCTGATCGATGCCGCCATGCCCGACGCCTTCCGCGGCCGCAAGCTCGCCCAGCCCAGCCATACCGACCGCGGCGCCGGTCGCGCCGTCATCGCCGCGCTGGCGTCGCTGGCCGAGCAGGCGCCGCCCGCGGACGCGGCCGCGCTGCGCAGCGCCATCAAGGGCTGGCTGTCCCAGGACCGCCAGCTGCTGGCCTCGCTGTCGGGCGAGGGCGCCGGCGCCAGCCTGCCTTTGCACGAGCTGGGCCTGCTCCAGGCCATTGCCGCCGACGCCGGCATCCGGCCCGCCGTGCAAGCGCCGGGCGCACGCATCTACCCGGCGATGGACCGCGCCGTGCTGCGAGGGACCGGCTTTGCCGCCGTGCTCAGCCTGACGTCGCCGCGCACCGGTGCCTTCGAGATGGGCAACGGCGAGAACCTCAGAGGCTGGTGGACCGGCATGGGCAGGCTGGCGCTGTACGACGCCGACGTGCAGCAGTTCGCCGACGGCTACTGGCCCACGGTGGACATCCTGCGTCTGCCCGGCACCACCACCGACCGTTCGGGGGCGGGCCGGCCCCGGGACTGGAAGCAATATGCCAATCCCGAGGCCTGGGTGGGCGGGGTGGCGCAGGGGCGGTACGCAGCGCTGGGCATGGCCTTCTCGATGCGCGAGGTGACCGGCTCGACGCTGCAGGGCCGCAAGGCCTGGTTCCTGCTCGGCGACCGCATCCTCGCGCTGGGTTCGGGCATCGCGCCGGCGGGCGGCGCGGCGGAGACCATCGTCGAGAACCGCCGCCTGTCCGACGCGGCCGGCGCCCGCTTGCTGGTCGACGGCCAGGCCCTGCCCAACGGCCGGCGCAGCGAGGCGCACTGGGCCCATCTGCGCGACGACAAGGCCGGCAGCCGCATCGGCTATGTGTTCCCGCTGGGCGCCGAGCTCGTGACCGAGCGCAGCGAGCGCCACGGCCGCTGGCGCGATCTGCATGACTACGCCAGCCCGCAAGCGCTGAAGAACAGCTACCAGCTGCTGTCCATCCCGCATGGCCGCCCGGCCTATGCCTACCTGCTGCTGCCCGGGGCCGACGAGGCCGAGACGCGGGCCGCGGCCGCCCAGCCCGGGCTGCGCATCGAGGCCAATGACGAACAGGCGGCAGCGGTCCAGCTGCCGGACGCGGGCGTCTACGCGGCCAATCTCTGGCGGGCGGGCAGCGCGGCCAAGGACGGCAAGCCCTATGTGTCGAGTTCGGCGCCGGTGGCCCTGCTGATGCAGCGCAGCGGTGATCGGATGAAACTGAGCGTGGCCGAGCCGACGCAGAAAGAAGCCAGCGTGGAATTGACGTTCGAGCAGCCCGTGGCGGCGGTCGTTGACGTGAGCGCCGCGGTGACGGTGCTGGCCACCGCGCCGAAGCTGCGTCTGCGCGTGGACAGCGCCGGCGCGGCCGGCGCCCCCTTCACGGCCGAGTTCATCCTTGCTGCCGCCCAGTCCCAGCCCTGAGCGTCGCGCACGCGCATTGTTTTTGGAGGTTCCATGTCCAGTTCACGTCGCAACTTCGTCAAGCAGGTCGCCACCGGCGGCGGCCTGCTGCTGTCCGGCCAGGCGTCGCAGGCCGCGGCCGCTTCGCCCTGCTCGACGCCAGGGCCCGCGGCCAAGCCGCTGAACCTGCTGCTGGTGTTCCCCGACGAGATGCGGGCCCAGGCCCAGGGCTTCATGCGCGCGGACCCGGTGCTGACGCCCCGCGTCGACCGCTTCGCGCGGGAGTCGCGCGTGATGACGCAGGCCGTCTCCAACTACCCGCTGTGCACGCCGGCGCGCGGCATGCTGATGACCGGGCAGTACCCGATACGCAACGGCATGACCGGCAACTGCCATGACTACGGCGCCCTGGTCGGCATCGACCTGTCCCGCCATGCGATCTGCTGGTCCGACGTGCTGAAGGCCCAGGGCTATGCCATGGGCTATGTCGGCAAATGGCATCTGGACGCGCCGCACGAGCCCTATGTGCCCAGCTACAACAACCCCGTCGACGGCACGAAGTGGAACGAATGGACGCCGCCGGAGCGTCGCCACGGCTTCGAGTTCTGGCACGCCTACGGCACCTACGACCTGCACCTGACGCCCATGTACTGGACCAACGATGGCGACCGCGACCATCCCATCCACGTCAAGCAATGGGGGCCGGAGCACGAGGCCGACGTCGCCATCCGCTACCTGCGCAACGAAGGCGGCAAGCTGCGCGATCCCGCCAAGCCGTTTGCGCTGGTGGTGTCCATGAACCCGCCGCATTCGCCCTACGACCAGGTGCCCCAGAAATACCTGGACCGCTACCAGGGCCTGAGCAGCCGCGACCTGAACCGGCGCGAGACGGTCGACTGGGCCAAGAAGTACGAGGAAGGCTATGGCCCGGAGCATGCCAAGGCCTATTTCGCGATGGTCAGCGGCGTGGACGAGCAGTTCGGGCGCATCCTCGATGCCCTGGACGAATGCGGCCTGCGCGACGACACCCTGGTGGTGTTCTTCTCCGACCATGGCTGCTGCCTGGGCGCCCATGGCGAGCCCACCAAGAACAACCCCTTCGAGGAGTCCCTGCGGATTCCGATGATGTTCCGCCTGCCCGGCCGCATCGCCGCCGGCACGGATGCGGCGCTGATGTCGCTGCCCGACCTCTATCCCACGGTGCTGGGGCTGCTGGGCCTGGCCGACAAGATCCCGGCCACCGTGGAGGGCAGCGACTGGTCGGCCCGGGTGCTGACGGGCAAGGGCGCCGGCGCCAGCTCGCAGCTCTACCTTTCCGTCCCCTACGGCGGCCAGTCGTTCGGCAAGCGCGGGGTCAGGACCGAGAGCCACACGCTGGTGGTGCAGCGGGCCGACAAGCAGGCCTTGCGCTACACGCTGTTCGACAACCTCGCCGATCCTCTGCAGACCCGCGACGTGGCGGCACAGCAGCCGGCCCTCGTGAAGCAGCTGATCGAGCGCGAGCTGCTGCCCTGGCTGGAGAAGACCGGCGACCCCTGGCGGCCGGCCGAGTTCGACACGAGTTCGCGGTCCGTCAAGGTGTCGCGGGCCAAGGCCACGCCCAGCGCCGAGCGCTGACACGGCGCCGGCCACCGGGTCTCCTGGTCGGTCCCCGGTCCGTGCGCCGCAAGGGCAGGATGGGGAAGACCTTATGGCCCCTGGCAGCCTGCCAGGGGCCCTTTTTGTACCGAACCCGGCGCCCGGCTCCAGCCGCCGGCTGTTGCCAAGGTCCGCGCCCCAGCCTCGCCCCGACTCAAGATGACAAACACCCCTGGAGAAGCCGTGACCAAAGTTTCGTTGCTGCTGGCGGCCCTGCTGCTGAGCGCCCCCCTGCGAGCGGCCCACGCCGACGAGCGCCGTCCAGCGCGGCTGGAGCGTTTCGAGGACGGCGTGCCGGCCGGGTTCTCCGCGCTGAAGGGCCGGCTCAGCCTGTCCGGTGAGCATGTCAAGGACGGCAGCCACGCGCTGCGGTGGGACTGGCGCGAGGGCGACAGCCTCGTCATCCGGCATCCGTTTGCATTCCGGCCCTTCGTGGCCAACGGCGCCGATCAGCGCCGCGACGGCATCACCTTGTGGATCTACAGCGCGCGGCCCGTCCAAGGGCAGTACCGCTTCCAGTTCCACAAGGGGGAGCAGGCCGCCTCGTCGTTCGTCATGAACGCGAACTTCACGGGCTGGCGGGCCGCGGTGGTGGCGTTCGAGGTGGACATGGAGGGCCGGCCGCTGGCGGGCATGGACCGCCTGACCATCACGCCGCCGGCCGGCGTGGCCAGCGGCAGCGCCTGGATAGACCAGCTGGGGCTGGACATGCGCATCGACATGCGCCACCCGGCCGCCGACTATCAGCTGCCCGACCTGAACAAGACCGCGCCCCGCTCGGCCAACCGGCACTGGACGGCGCTGATCCATTTCGACCGCTGGCTGCAGCAGGCGCAAGCCCGCCAGGCCCCGGGCACCGCGGCGGCCGCCCCGGCGACCGAACCCGTCAGCGCGCTGATCGACGCCGACCTGCTCGAAGGCAAGGCCGGCCCGGCCGAGGCGCTGGAGACCGCCAGGCGCCAGCTGCTGCTGCCCAACGGGGCGATCAAGGCCTTGGCAGAAACCTCGCATCAGTGGGAGATGTACGCCAGCAGCGGCGTCGACAAGACCTCGATGGCGGCCTTGCGCGCTAGCACCGCCAGCTGGAAGGAGTTCGGCGCCGCGATGCGCGCGCTGGCCGTGGCCTTCCGCCGCAGCCCGGACCAGGCCGCGCGCGAGCCGCTGCGTGAGCTGTTCCTGCGGCTGAACGCACACCTGGCCGACCAGGGCCTGGTGCGCGGCAGCGGCCAGGGGCTGATGCACCACCAGGGCTACATCCTGCGCGACTGGGCCGAGGCGCTGTTCCTGATGCGCGACGAGCTGGGCGAGCAGCGCGCCCAGGCCATGCAGGCGCTGGCCTATTACGCGGGCCTGGGCCGCATCTACGAGCCGACCGCCGAGATCGTCGAGTTCAACGTCGACGTGATGAACACGCTGCTCCAGCCGGCGCTGTACGCCATCCTGATGGAGACCGATGCGGGGCGGCGCGATACCTTGCTGGGCGATCTCTCTGCCTGGCTGTCGGCGTCGACGCTGAAGTCGCAGGGGCTGGCCGGCGGCATCAAGCCCGACGGCAGCGTCTTCCACCACGGCCAGCATTACGTGGCCTATGGCAACGGCGGCTTGACGGGCGTGACGGCGACCGTGCGCTATCTGCAGGCGAGCCGCTTCCCCGTCACCGAGGCCGCCTATGCGCGCATCCGTGACGCGGTGCTGCGCACCCGGCTGTACTCCAACAGCGGCCTGATCCCCATGAGCCTGACCGGCCGCCACCCGGACGGCCTGCAGTCCATCGCGATCGCGCCCTTGCGCGCCCTGGCGCAGGCGAGGGGGGCGGCAGACCCGGAGCTGGCTTCGGCCTATCTGCGGCTGGTGCGCGCCGACTGGGCGGGGAGGAAGGCCTGGGGCCCCACGGACATCGACCGCAAGCTGGCGCGCGAGCTGCAGGCCCAGGGCGTCCAGCCCGAGGCCGATCCGCAGGGCAGCTGGACGATGAACTATTCGTCGATGGCCCTGCACCGGCGCGAGGGCTGGCTGGCGGCCGCGCGCGGCTACAGCCGCTACCTGGCGGGCAACGAGTCGTACGACCGGAAGAACCTCTACGGCCGCAGCATCAACTACGGGGCGCTGGAGATCATGCCGGCCGAAGGGGCCCGGCGAGGCTTCGCGGTGGCGGGCTGGAACTGGAACCGCTGGCCCGGCACCACGGCGATCCAGCAGCCGCTGGCGCGTCTGCAAGCCAGGGTGCTGAACGTCGAGCCCTCGGCGGGCGTCGAGGAGATGCTGCTGTCGGAGGAAAGCTACTCCGGCGGGCTGGACTTCCGCGGCCGGCAGGGGATGTTCGCGATGAAGCTGCAAGGCCACCCGAAGTACGGCGACGACCTGGTGGCGCGCAAGTCGGTCTTCATGTTCGACGGGCGCATCGTTGCGCTGGGCTCGGGCATCAGCGCCAGCGACCGCGAGTCGCCGGTGCAGACCACGCTGTTCCAGGACCGGCTGCTGCCGGGCGAAGCCAGCGCGGGCCTGGACGGCGTCGGCACGCCCTGGACCGCCAGCGAGACCCGCCTGCGCCTGGAGGGCTCGCGCTTTGCCCGCGACGAGCGGGGCAATGGCTGGTGCCTGGCGCCGGGCCAGACGGTGGCCTTCAGGCGCGGCAGCCAGGACTCGGTGGACGAGACGGGCCGTGTCGCCACGCGCGGAGATTTCGCCAGCCTGGTCATCGACCACGGCGTCGCGCCCGCCAACGCGGGCTATGAATACGCCGTCTTGGTCGGCATGCCGGGCGACGCGGGCCGCACGCTGTGCCGCGAACTGGGCACGGCCCAGGCGGCCTACGCCGTCATGGCCCGTTCCAACCGCGCCCACATCGTGAAGGACCGCGCCAGCGGGCTCACCGCCTATGCCTTGTTCGAACCGGGGGCCGTGGAGAACGACGCGTTGTTGCAGGCGGTGTCCAGCCCCTCGATGCTGATGCTGCGCGGCGAGCCGGGCCGGCTGTCGGGATCGTTCGTGAACCCCGATCTGAATCTCTATCAGGGCAGGGATCCGGAGCAGTACGACGCCTCCGGTGCGCGGCGCGAGCGCATCGTCTACGGCCTGCCCTGGATGGAGCAGCCGTCCCAGCCGGTGGACACGGTGGTGACCTTGCGGGGGCGCTGGAAGCTCGCCCAGCCGGTCGAAGGCCTGACGGTTCGCGTCAACGGACGCAGCAGCACCTTGCTGTTCCGCACCCGCGACGCGATGCCGGTGCAGTTCGAGCTGGTCAGCGAATGAGCCGGGCCGGCTGACGACATGGCCGGCCGCCCGCCCTGACGGCCGCCCGGCCTGCTCGGGCTGCATCGCGCGCCCGCGCCGAACCGGCAGCGCTTCGGCCGTCCATGCTCAATAGGTATCGCTCGAGTCCCAAGCTGTCTTGGACGGGCGGCGGCCCGCTTCCTACCATCGCCGGGCGGTCGTGTTGACCGTCGCCGGGTGTCGGTAGGCAGCCCCGGACACGCTGACCACGGGGCATCAGGAGACGAGGCAAGCCATGATCGACAAACGGGTGGCCACCACCACGCAGGCGCTGGCAGACGTGCGCGATGGCGCGACAGTGATGATCGGCGGCTTCGGTACGGCCGGCCTGCCCAACGAGCTGACCGAGGCGCTCATCGACGGCGGTGCGCGCGAGCTCGTCATCGTCAACAACAACGCCGGCAACGGCGACACGGGCCTGGCCGCGCTGCTGGCCGCGGGCCGGGTGCGCAAGATCATCTGCTCCTTCCCGCGCCAGGCCGACAGCTATCATTTCGACGCGCTGTACCGCGCCGGTCGCATCGAGCTGGAGCTGGTGCCGCAGGGCAATCTGGCCGAACGCATCCGCGCCGCGGGGGCGGGCATAGGCGGCTTCTTCACGCCCACCGGCTACGGCACGGCGCTGGCCGAAGGCAAGGAAACGCGCGAGATCGACGGCCGCATGTATGTGCTGGAGTCGCCCATCAAGGCCGACTTCGCCCTCATCAAGGCCGAGCGCGGCGACCGCTGGGGCAACCTGACCTACCGCATGACGGCCCGCAACTTCGGCCCCATCATGGCCATGGCGGCCACCACCACCATCGCCAGCGTCCACGAGATCGTCGAGCTCGGCGCGCTGGACCCGGAAACCGTCGTGACGCCCGGCCTCTTCGTGCAACGCGTGGTGCAGGTGCCGCGCGCGGTCACCCGCGCCGGTGGCTTCAAGCAGGCGGCCTGAAGGAGACCCCATGACCGAACTCCTGAATGGCGTGCGCCGCTGGACGCGCGACGAGATGGCCGCCCGCGTGGCCGCCGACATCCCCGACGGCGCCGTGGTGAACCTCGGCATCGGCCTGCCCACGGCGGTTGCCAACCACCTGGGCGCCGACAAGGAAGTGGTGCTGCACTCCGAGAACGGCGTCATCGGCATGGGCCCCGCGCCCGCGCCGGGCGAGGAGGACTACGACCTCATCAACGCCGGCAAGCAGCCCGTGACGCTGCTGCCCGGCGGCTGCTTCTTCCACCATGCCGACAGCTTCGCGATGATGCGGGGCGGTCACCTGGACTTCTGCGTGCTGGGCGCCTTCCAGGTGTCGGCCGCCGGCGACCTGGCCAACTGGCACACCGGCGCGCCCGACGCGATCCCCGCCGTGGGCGGCGCGATGGACCTGGCCATAGGCGCGAAGAAGACCTTCGTGATGATGGACTACCTCACCAAGGCCGGTGACGCCAAGCTGGTGCCCGCCTGCACCTACCCGCTGACCGGCATGGCCTGTGTCAGCCGCGTCTACAGCGACCTCGCGCTGATCGAGCTGACCCCGCAGGGGCCCGTCGTCGTCGAGCTCGCGCCGGGCCTGACGCTGGCCGCGCTGCAGGCCCTGACCCCTGGCGTGCGCCTGCTCGCCGCCGACACCCTGAAGGACGCCGCATGACCCGCCACGCCTATCTCTGCGACGCGTTGCGTACGCCCTTCGGCCGCTATGGCGGCAGCCTGTCCAGCGTGCGTGCCGACGATCTCGGCGCCGTGCCGCTGCGCGCGCTGATGGCGCGCCACCCGCAGCTGGACTGGGAAGCCGTGGACGACGTCCTCTACGGCTGCGCCAACCAGGCCGGTGAGGACAACCGCAACGTCGCCCGCATGTCCGCGCTGCTCGCCGGCCTGCCGATGGCGGTGCCGGGCTCGACGGTCAACCGGCTGTGCGGCTCGGGCATGGATGCGATAGGCACGGCCGCGCGCGCCATCCGCGCCGGCGAGGCCGGGCTGATGATCGCCGGCGGCGTGGAGAGCATGAGCCGCGCGCCCTTCGTGATGCCCAAGGCCGAGAGCGCGTTCAGCCGCGCCAACGCCGTCTACGACACGACGATAGGCTGGCGCTTCGTCAACAAGCTGATGAAGGCGCAGTACGGCGTGGACTCCATGCCCGAGACGGCCGAGAACGTCGCGACCGACTTCCGCATCAGCCGCGAGGACCAGGACCTGATGGCGCTGGCTTCGCAGCGCAAGGCCGTCGCCGCGCAGCAGGCCGGTGTGTTCGACGCGGAGATCACGCCCGTGACGGTGCCGCAGAAGAAGGGCGAGGCCCTCGTCGTGGCGCGCGACGAACACCCGCGCGACACCTCGCTCGAGGCGCTGGCCAAGCTCAAGCCGGTCGTGCGGCCAGACGGCACGGTGACGGCCGGCAACGCCTCCGGCGTGAACGACGGCGCCTGCGCGCTGCTGCTGGCCGATGAAGCGAGCGCCGCACGCCAAGGCCTCACGCCGCGCGCCCGCGTGGTGGCCATGGCCACCGCCGGCGTCGCACCGCGCATCATGGGCATAGGCCCCGCGCCGGCCTCGACCAAGGTGCTGGCCCAGGCGGGCCTGACGCTGGACCAGATGGACGTCATCGAGCTGAACGAGGCCTTCGCGGCGCAGGGCCTGGCCGTGCTGCGCCAGCTCGGCCTGCGCGACGACGACCCGCGCGTGAACCCCAACGGCGGCGCCATCGCGCTGGGCCATCCACTGGGCGCCAGCGGCGCCCGGCTGGTGATGACGGCCGTGAACCAACTGCACCGCAGCGGCGGCCGCTATGCGCTGTGCACGATGTGCATAGGCGTCGGCCAGGGCATCGCCCTCATCGTGGAGCGCGTGTGAGCGCGGCCGGCCTGCACCACGAGCTCGCGCTGCCCACCGGCGGCACCCTCTCGGGCCTCACGCTGATGCTCAGCCATGCGCTGGGCTGCGACCTGCGCATGTGGGACGCGCTCACCGCCCATCTGCTGTCGCAGGGCCACCGCGTGCTGCGCTACGACCAGCGCGGCCATGGCCGCAGCCCGGCGCCGCCGGGGCCCTACACGATGGCGATGCTGGCCGACGATGCCGCCGCGCTGATCGAGCGGCTGGGCGTGGGCCCGGTCGTCTGGGTGGGCCTGTCGATGGGCGGCATGGTGGGCCAGGAGCTGGCGTTGCGCCATCCGCAGCGGGTGCGCGCCGTGGTGCTCGCGAACACGACTTCGGGCTATCCGGCCGAGGCCCAGGCCGGCTGGGCGCAGCGCATCGAAGGCATACGCCAGGGCGGACTGGAAGCCATCGTGGACGGCGCGCTGCAGCGCTGGTTCCATGAGGGCTTCCGCGCCGCGCAGCAGGGCACGGTGGCGCTGTGGCGCGAGCGCGTGCTGGCCTGTGACGCGGCCGGCTACATCGCCTGCTGCGAGGCCATCAGCCAGGTCGACACCACCCGGCGGCTGCCGGCCGTAGCCGTGCCGACCCTCGTGATCGCCGGCGAGCTGGACGCCGGCACGCCGCCGGCCATGGCCCGGCGCATCGCCGACGCCATCCCCGGCGCGCAGCTCGTCGTGCTGCCGGACGCCTCGCACCTGAGCGTGCTGGAGCAGCCGGCCGCCTTCGCCGCCTGCCTGGACGCCTGGCTCACGACCCTGCCGCGGGATTGAGCGTGCTGGCCGCGCTACGCCGCGACCTGTCACTGTCGGCCGTGGCCGCCGGTTTCCTGGCGGTGCTGATCTCCTACGCCGGCCCCCTGGTCATCGTGTTCCAGGCCGCGCAGGCCGCCCAGGTGTCGCCGGCCATGACGGCGTCCTGGGTCTGGGCCATTTCGGTCGGCGCGGGGCTGAGCGGCATCGTGCTGAGCCTGTGGCTGAAGGCGCCCGTCATCACCGCCTGGTCGGCGCCCGGCTCGGCGCTGCTGATCACCTTGTTCCCGGGCCTGTCGCTGAACGAGGCCGTCGGCGCCTACCTGAGCGCGGCGCTGCTCATCGGCCTCATCGGCCTGACGGGCAGCTTCGATCGTCTCATGCGGCATCTGCCGCCCGCCATCGCCAGCGGCATGCTGGCCGGCATCCTGTTCCAGTTCGGCGCGCGGGCCTTCAAGGCCGTGGAGGCCGCGCCGCTGCTGGGGCTGGGCATGCTGGCCGGCTATCTCGTCTTCAAGCGCCTGTGGCCGCGCTATCACGTCGTGGCGGTGCTGGCCCTGGGGCTGGCGCTGACGGCGGCGCTGGGGCAATGGCCCGAGCGCGCGCTCAGCTGGCAGCTGACCGTGCCGCAGTTCATCACGCCGGCCTGGTCATGGGCGTCCACGCTGAGCCTGGCGCTGCCGCTGGTGCTGGTCAGCCTGTCGGGCCAGTTCCTGCCCGGCATGGCCATCCTGCGCACGGCGGGCTATGCGACGCCGGCGCGGCCCATCCTGGCGGTCACCAGCCTGGGCGCGCTGCTGACGGCACCGTTCGGTGGCATCACGACGGTGCTGGCGGCCATCACGGCGGCGCTGTGCACCGGCCGCGAGGCGCATGCCGACCCGTCGCGGCGCTACGTGGCCGGCGTGGCCAACGGCGTCTTCTATCTGCTCGCGGGCAGCCTGGGCGGCAGCCTCATCGCGCTCTTCCTGGCGCTGCCGCCGGCCCTCGTCGCCGTGCTGGCGGGCCTGGCGCTGCTGGGCGCGATCGGCGCCAACCTCACGGCGCTCGTGCAGGACGC